>CAVOHI010000054.1:0-126856 GCA_963695605.1 uncultured Alphaproteobacteria bacterium
TATTGATGATCGACCGATCAGCGACGATCGCAACGAGATCCGCGCATTCATGACCGTGCGCGATGAGATGCTGCGACTGCGGCAAAACCTCGCGCATCACCGTAGCATCGGGGTGAGGCGGTTTTTCGTCGTCGACAACGGATCCACAGACGGATCCAGGGAATTTCTGCTGGCTCAACCGGATTGCCATGTATTCTTGACGCGCAATTCATACGCTGATTCGCACTATGGCTTGGAGTGGCAGCAGGCGGCTTCTCGACGAATATGGCACGAACCATTGGTGTCTCGTTGTCGATGCCGATGAGTGGTTCATCTATCCGGGGGTACGAACGCAAGCCGCTGCCGGATCTCGCGGCCTATTTGGATCGCTATCATGCCCAAGGCATATTCTCGTTCTTGCTTGACATGTACGGGCCCGGCACTATCGCCGAGGCGGTCGCAACACCCCGCCGCTCGCCGCTTGACGCCTGCCGTTATTTTGACAGCCAGTATTTCTGGCGCCGCCGGCTGCGCATTCCTGGCCTGCAGGGGCCGCACTTCCCCGAATATAACGTCACCGGCGGCCCGAGATGGCGCCTGTTTTTTCCGTTCTTGCATCAATACTATTATCTGCTGCGGATCATCTGGCACATGAGTGAGACGATCATTCCGCTGCCGATGCGGCTGAGGCGAGCCCCTTTTCTGACGAAAATCCCTTTCATCCGATGGCTGCCCGGCACCCGGTACGTGGATCCCCACGCCACGACGCCGATCCGGCTGTCCGAGATCACCGGGGTTCTGCTGCATTTCAAGTTTCTCGAAGATTTTTTTGCGCGCGTGAAAATCGAGGCGATTCGGAAAGAACACTGGGACGGGGCTAGCGAATATGCGCGTTATCTGGCCAAGCTGAAGGCGAATCCATCGCTGAGCTTCCAATATCCGGGCAGCGTCGAGTACGAAGGCAGTGAGCAACTGATTAGGTTAGGCTTGTTGCGCGAAGGTCAGGGATGGACGCGGATCCGTACTGCGGGAAAGGACATGACGGATATTAAGGACAGGGCTACTCTCGCAGCGGCCGGCTCGGCTTGAGCGGCGAGCGAGAGCAATGTTCGTAACGGTTGCCATTTGTACCTTCAATCGCGCAGAGTCCCTGCGACGCACCCTCGATTTGCTCGCCGAGATGCGAGTGGCCCGCGATCTTGCGCTAACTCATCGTCGTCAACAACAACAGCACGGATCAGAGTGACGCGGTTATCGCGGAGTATTGTGATCGCCTACCTTTGCGGCGCGAGTTTGAACCTCTCCAGGGACATTCCAATGCGCGCAACCGCGCGATAGCCGCCGCCAGGGGGGAATATATCGTCTGGACGGATGACGATGTGATCGTCGGCGCGGGCTGGTTGGCAGCCTATGCCGAGGCTTTTCGGCGTTGGCCGGATGCGGTGGTTTTTGGGGGCCGCATCAAACCGCGGTATGAACCGCCGGTGGCGAGATGGGTCGCCGAAAGCGAGGGGGTATTGGGTGGGCCATTCGCGATCCGCGACTTCGGCGATGAGGAGCAGCCCCTGTCGCTCGCGGAAAGCCGGATCCCTTATGGAGCGAATTTTGCTGTCCGTACGGCAGAACAGCGGGTGTTTCGGTACGATCCTGATCTCGGCCTGGCTCCCGACCGGCGCCGGTACGACGATGAAGTGGACGTCATCACGCGGCTGCTCACGAGTGGGACTAAGGGATATTGGATACCGCAAGCAATTGTGGAGCATTGCATCGGCCGTGAGCGGCAAACCGTCGGCTACATCGCCGCGTTCAACGAAGGTTGGGGAGAAACCTGCGCGTTTCGCGATGCTAATGCGGCGGCCCCATCGTCGTTCTGGTTTGGCATTCCGAGCAGGATCTGGCCGCGACTGTTTATCTGGGGCCTGCTCTATCGAGTTTGCCGCTACGTGTCGCCGGCGCCCTTCTGGGTCAAATGCTTACAAGCTTACTCCTACAATAGGGGTAAGTATCGCTATTGGATCCAACGCAGGGCCGAGAGCGCAAAGGCTTACTCCGGGCGGTGATTATACCGCTTCCTGTCGGCCTCAATCTGCCGGCTTGGTACGACTTCTATGCGGGGCGGCTCCCGATCCGTCGGCGGCGAGCTTGGCTGCGCGCCCGCCGGTTGCGCTGAGCGCTTTCATCAACAGCGGCTCGAACCACGCCGGCCTGAGCCTGGGGACAAAGCGGAACTCGATTAGCCATCGCGCGACAGGTCGCGGCGCGCCCGCGATGCTCATGAACCACATGATCCGAAGTATCCGATTTGCCGCCGGCAGCTGCGCGCCAATACAAGCTTTGATTGCACGGTAAAGAGTGACAGCGATCGGTTGTTCCGCCGCTCTACCGCCCATCTTTGCGGCGGCCAGCCGGCACTCCTGCAGCCAGATCGAACCGTTGCGGGCCGCGGTCGCGTCGAAAGCGATACCCCATTGCAGGCAGCGCCGCGCAAGATAATCGACTTTGAGCTCAAAGGTGCGGCACTTCATCGCGAAGCGCGCATTATCGACGGCGTTCATCGCATAGATGTTGCTATCGTGGATCCGGTAGCAGGCTAGCGGTTCGTGAAGAGTTATCACCTCACCATAGAATGGTGAATTGCACTCCAGCACTGCGTCCATGTGATAGTCGCGCGGGTTCTCGAGGTCGAAGGCACCGTCGTTCCTAAGCCGCTCCAGCAGCGCCCGAGAATACGCGTTGCCGCTGCCCGGTGAGTTGGGCGATCCGCCGGTCCGAAGGAGCGCTGCCCGCAGCGTCGCCGTGTCGAGGTTTGCCGGGTATTTTGGTGCAACATGGCCGAGTTGGCGGCCCGTTTTGTCGATCGTTGCCAGGGGAAACTGAACCTTGACGGTCTCGGCCGTCCAAAGGCCAGCCACCGTTGCGCCGGCATTCGGCAACAAAAGATCGTCAGAGTTGAGGAAGATCAGGATCGGATAGCGCGCCAGCGGCCAGGCGCTATCCTGTGCGACGACCTGGCCGCCATTGGTGTCGCGGAGGAGGTACCGGATCCGGCCGCTGTAGCCCGAAATGATCGCTTGCGAGTGGTCGGTCGAACAATCGTCGACGACAATCACCTCGCACAACGGGTAGTCTTGCGCAAGAGCGCTATCGATTGCAGCAGCCAGAAACTGGGCGTTGTTGTAGTTGACGACAATAATGCTAACGCCCCGGCACTCGCTCATAATACCTGCCTCGCAGTCGCGCCACACAGTGTCATCCGACAGCCGTACGATAGCGTTGCATAAAATACGATCCGCGGCCACTCCAAGCAGAACCCGACAAAGCACATCGTTGTGCCGGCCCTCGCTCCTCGGGATCGCACTTTGCCGGCTCGACGAAAACATCGTCACGGTCGCTCGGCTTTGTCAGTGCCGGTCGCATAGGCGGCGAGCCGTTCTCGGGGATGAGCCTGTTTCGAGCCTGCCGCCGCCCACGCACCGCAATCCAGAATTGTATCGGGAAAGGATCGCTGGCTGCATCTGCAGCGAATATACAGCGAGAGTTCCCCTTCAGGTTGTAAGGCCGAAGGAAACGACAAATCGCCGGCGGCGCAGGTTAGCGCCAGCCCCGACGCGAGCACGCGCGCTCCGGTGCTCTTGGTGAAAACCGCTAGCGATCGGGGCCTCCTCCGTCCAGCCGCGATCCGTTCCCGAACCGTCAGTCGGAGTATGCAATGCCAAAAAGGCAATTGTAAGATCGCGCTCGCCGAATCACCCGAGCGTTCCTGGCGAGGCGAATTGTGAACCCTTTCAGTCGTAAAGCTCCATCCGAATTGCCGGCGACATTGCGGTTCCTCGAAGAGCGGTCCGGCCAAGCCATTGCCGAGCCCTATGTCTTATCTTCGGTCGAGCCGGCGATGGTATTGCTCGGGCCAGGCGAGTTCACGATAGAAAACCTCGCGCTCGAAACGGCTTGCTCCGCGGGACTCTGATCAACCGTGTCAATGGCATCGCCGCTCCGAAATTTTTGCTCGGATCAATCGCTTTGCCGTCCGTCAGGTCACAGTCGAGTAAGCGAGACCACTGGACGAACGCGCCAGCGCCCGTCGCTTTGGAGTGCCAGTCCGGATCGCCGACTTGACCGACACTGGCTTATCGCTGGAACTCTTTGTCGTCGGGATCGATGCACTAGTCGCCACGTTCGGCTATCATCGAGTAGATGTCACCGCAATTGAGAGGGTTTGATCGAGACCGAAGAACGCAGCCGCCAGATGCAGCAGTCTGCAACCCTTCAGTTTGCCTCGGTCAGCACCGATTTTCAGCGTCGCTTGGCGCGGCAGCAGGAGCGCCTGGATTTATTTGTGGAATATCCTTCCTCGCTATTATTCGACAATCTCGCGTCCAGAACGCTCAGCAGCGGTTCGCTCGACCCGAATGCGCCGAGTGATCCTGCCGCAAGGAGTAGGTTTCAGCGGCTGCTGCGCTTGTCCGACGAGAGAGCCCCAGGCAACGACATCGCGCTGGCGCAACCTATGACCTGGGTGGAGGTGGCCCTCACTTCGGACGGGTTTGTGTTCGGCTGGTACGATCTCGAAAACGACAAGGCGGGAAGGTTCCGCTGGATGGGTCCGGTGGCGATTTTGCTCAACCCCAGCCGAGCCGATCCGTTGCTCGCGTCGAAGTCACCATCGGCCAAGTATATGGAGCATTTGAGCCCACGCTTGGCGGCTTCCTCGACGGGAGGACGCAGTCGTCGACATTCTAAGCGCCCAGGACGGCTTTCTCGCAAGGTTCGCTTTACAAAAATCGAAAGATCCGCTGCCGATTTGGGCATTGCGAATTGAGAGCTCTGCGATCGGCTGCCCGGTGCAAGATTATGACGTTGAAGACGAGCGGATGCTCTCGGTGGCCATCACTAAGCTCGTCTTCCACTATTTCGAGTGACTTTCTTCGATGGACCGGCGGCCGCTTTTCGTATTTAGCCCATTGCCACCCGCGAAGAATGGCATTGTCGATTATATGTATGCATTACTTCAGGAGCTGCAAACAAACTACTACGATTGCTCTGTTCTCTGCGCTGACGTGTTTGCAGAGGCCCCCGCATCACGTTCGCGTACGCGACGAGGCCCTGGCCTTTCGCCACCTGCACGGCGCCGACCGGATACTGCACCAGATAGGAAACAACCCCGATCACATCAGCGTGGTGCAGGGGCTGCGAGACTGGGGCGGGGTCGTGACGTTACACGATCAAAACCTGCATTACCTGTACGAGATGGCGGGAACGGACGCGTTCCGCTTCTATTCCGGCATGGCGGCGACCTCCCGCGATCTGGGAGCGGTTTTCGCTCGACATTGGCGTGATGGTGATCTCAAAAACTGCAGCGAACTATGCCTTGTTCGACGTGCTTCATGAGGTTATCGCCAAGAGTAGCGCGTTAATCGTGCATTCGAAATTTGCGAGGGGCGCGAACTCGAACCCGTCTATGGCGAGCGCGCGGCCGAACGCGTGACCGTGATACCGCATCTCGCGCTGCCCCCCCACGATGCACGATCGGGCGCTGACGCGCGTCAAGATCGGGTTGCCGAACGACGCTTTTATTATTTTGACGTGTGGATTTGCGACACGCCAAGCGTCTCGAATGGGTAATGGAAGCATTGAGCGAAGCTCAGGAAACGCGGCGTGGCGTTCCTGTGGATCCACGCCGGTGAAGAGCGTCCTGACGAGTGCAACCTGTCACAATACCTCTAGACGAACCCGGAACTCCGGGGACGCAGTCGGATCGCCGGCTTTGTGCCGGAGGAAGATCTGACCGCCTACATTGCCGTTTGTGATGTGCTGGTCAATCTGCGTTTTCCCTCTGTCGGCGAGAGTTCCGGAATCCTCGCTCGAGGAATGGCTGCCGGACGATGCTGCATTGTCTCCGACACTGCCGCCTACTCGGAGCTGTCGAAGGACGCGGTCGTCCATATTCCGATCGGTCGGCCTATCCCGCATCAGGTAGCGGCGCTGACGACGCTTCGACGCAACTCAGAGTTGCGCGATTCGATTTGCGGGCGCTGCCCGCCGTATTGCCGCTACCGATTCGTCGCCAGCGGCCATCGTTAAGCAATACCGGGACGTAATAGAGGCGGCGGCTGGGCCCGTTCATTCACCGGGCCCGAGCCGGTGTGCTCGCAACGCGGGGATCCAATCATCAGCCTCAAACTCGATCACCAAACGAGCCGAGACGCCTTGGAGCGTGCTCTGCGTGATCGGCAAGGCTTTTGCAGAATCCTATTGCGCTGCGCCAGTCTCGATAAGCTCGTCGAGCTCAGCCTGCGTCGGCCGCGTCTGCTGGACGAACTCATTCCGGAGTGTGTGGAGGCACGCGACATTCGTATCATTGACCAGGTGAGGACTTCTCGCCCTGCGGGTGACCCGGCGGGATTGCGCGGGGATTTCCCCTCCAATGCAGTGGGTGTCCTTTTGGAGATCCGCATTCCGTGAACGCCTGGGACGCCGCAGCAGCAGCTGTCGGAGAAACGGCTGCAGCCTCAACCTCACCGCCGATCGGCGCGACAGTGATGCTGCCCATTCTTCGCGCAGCATTCAAAGACGTTTTGCTCGTTGACGCCACCTTTCCGAGACAGCGTTTGGCCGGTCACGACGGGCCGATAATCCAAGTGGGAGCACCCGATTTTCATCCCGATTCTGCCGAGCGTGGCTTCTATCGGCGTTTCCGCCAGGCAGGCGGAGCAGCTAATCTCGTCGGTGCTATCGATAGCGCGCTGGCGGACCTAATGCCCGCAGGCTCGGCGATCGTCCGCGCTAGCCGGTCATCGACCGTCCCATTGGCTGGCGATAGTGTCTGCGAGGCCTGCGACGGCCATCGCGGGGCCGGTCGAAGCAGCGAAGTCCCTCGGTGCAACAGAGCAAGGGCGGGCGCGATGGAGCACTGATCCAGACCGAGCGACCTGCCTTCCCGGCCGAGCCACAGCGCAATATCGCGGCGATACAGCGGGTTTCTCAGATCGAACCGCGCCCGCACTCGAGGGTCTGCCCGCCACAGCTCGACCATCATCAGCTCGCACCGGCGTCCGATCGACCGGCCGGACACGGCGATGGGGCTCGATCCGGATGCGAGCTGGCATGTCTGCACGAGCGCCGATGTCGCGTGCGCATTGCGGCAGTTTGCCGGGCTCGGCGAGGCCGCTCGGCGGGAGCTGGGCGCACGGGCGCGCGCCACGATCGCGCGCGATTTCTCGGTCGCCACGGTTGCTCGGCTGATCCACAGCCGGCTGTTCCAGCAGCAATGACGCACACGGTCTTTCTCGAGGTCGGTCCACTGCAGGAGATCCGCTATTCGGGGATCCCGAATGTGACGTTGAACCTGTGCCGCTATTGGCTGCAGCAGCCCAGCGACGCCAGCCGCTTCTTTCTCGGGCCCTACCTGATCGACCGCAGCGCTATCGAAGCCGTCGTGGAAGCGCGCAGCGGCGGGTTGTTTCAGCTGATGCTCGTCCGCAAGCAGGCGATCCGCGGTCTCGTCGCCAACGAGGTCAGGCGTTGCCCCACCCCCGCCGCACTGTTTCCGAACGTCAAATCCATCCAGGGCCTCTTCGATCTGTCTTTCCAGATCGTGCATGACCTCTCCTTCTTGCTGAGCCCGGAATTCCATCAGCCCGAGACCTTGGCCTATCACGGTCTGACCATCCTCAGAGACCTCGGCACCAATGCCCGGACCTTTTGCGTGTCGCAGGCGACGGCCGACGATCTCACGGCGTATCTCGCAGTGCCGGCAGACCGGATTACCGTTTGTCATCCCGGCGCCGACCCGCCGCCGGAAATCGACCGGTATTGGAAAAATCTGCCGGAAAGCGAACCCACGCGTCCCTATGTCGTGGTCCCGGGAACGATCGAGCCGCGCAAGAACATCGATCTGGTACTGCTCGGCCTGCAGCGCATCCCGCAATTGCTGGCACAGTACGACTGGGTCTTCATCGGGAGCCCGGGATGGCTGATCGCATTCGACGACCGCATTTCACAATACGGTCTCGACGAGCACTATCGCGGCGGTGCAATCAAATGGCTCGGCTATGTCGACGAGTACCAGAAAGCCTTCCTCTATCGGTATGCAGAAATGGCGATCTATCCGTCTTTTTTCGAAGGGTTCGGGATCCCGGTCGTCGAAGCAATGTATTTCGGCTGCCCGGTCGTGTGCTCCTATTCGTCCGGGATACCGGAAGCAGGCGGCGACGCCGCATTCTACTTCGACCCGACCTCGCTGCCGAGCTTCGAGCAGACCCTGTCGGCAGCGCTGCGGCGGTTGCGCCTCGAACGCGCGGCCATTCGCGCGGCCAGCCGCCGTCGGGCCTTGCGTTTCACGTGGCACGATTTCGCCCGCCGGATCGACGAAGCAATCGCCCGGACGGTCGCCGAAAGTGCTGCGATCAGCCGATCTTGAACACTCGAGAGATCATCGGTTTTCCGCAGCCGCGCGCCGAAGGGCAGTTCGAGCTGATCGCCGAATTGCGCCGGCAAAGGCAGGCCGAGATCGTCCGAATTACCGGGATCGCGGCGCGGCTGACAGGCGGGTTTGGAGCCGAGACGGCTGTCGGATTTCTCTATTACGAGATCCTCGGGCGCTCGCCCGATCGTGAGGATCTTCTCAGTTACGCCGAGCGCCTTCACCGGACACCCTCAATGCTGCCGATCATCGTCGAGGAGTTCCTTGCCCTGGCCCAATCACAGCAATGAGCGCAGCAGGTCCAAATAGGCCGGCAGGGTGACCGCATGGACATCGTAACGTTCGACCGCAGTCTGCCGCGCCGCTATGCGAATTTCGTTGCTGGCGCCGTCGTTATTTGTCGCGAGTGCAGTCGCAACCCGGTCGGCCAGCGCTTCCACATCGAAGAAGTCGACCAGGCGGCCGTTCTCTCCGTCGCGCATCACTTCCTCGACTGGCGGCGTGCGAGAGCCGACGACGAGGCAGCCGGCCGACATCGCCTCCAGCAGTGACCATGACAGCACGAACGGGTAGGTCAGATAGACGTGAACCGTCGAGATCTGCAGCACGGTCAGATATTGCTGGTAGGGAAGGTGCCCGAGAAAGTGGACACGCCTCAGATCGAGCCTGCCGTCCAGCTCATCGAGCATTTTCGTCCGCCAGCTGACAGCCCCTTCCGGCTGTCGGCCATAGCTGACGCCGTCATTGCCGACGATCAGCACCTGCGCCGCCGGCCGCCTTTCGAGCACCCTCGGCAGGGAACGCATGAACATATGAAAGCCGCGGTACGGTTCGAGGTCGCGCGCGCTATAGGTGACGATCTCGTCCGTCCGCGACAGGCAGCGGCCGTTGCTCAGCCAAAGGCGCGCCGTCGGGTCGGGTCGCACCAGGCTCGTATCCACTCCTTCGTGCACGACCGTGATTCGGTCGCGGTAGCGTTTCGGGTACTGCGAGCGCTGCCATTCGGTCGGGCTCTGGCCCCAATCGACCGCGTCGAGACCGAGCAGGTTCAGCGCATTGCGGGTCCGCAGCCCCATCGGCGCGTCCGGTTCCGGCGGAAATTCACGGTCGAAATCGACGTCGGATCCGCTCACCCGATAGAAGAATTCGAAATAGCCGAGCAGCGGGGTTTGCGGCCATAAATCCTTAAGGTAGAGAATTTCTCCCCACCCGTTGTGGCCGATCACGATGTCCGGCACAAACCCGTCACGGGCGAGCCATTCGCAGAGCCGCGCCACCGCCAGTCCGTTCGCCACACCCCTTTCCAACTCGCGCGTATAAGCATGCCCGTCACCGGACGGCGGCGGCGGCTGGTATTCGAGCTTGCGGACACCGGCGATCTGGGCAACCCGCGGCTGGGTGATGAAGCTGACTTCGTGCCCGCTCTGCGCCAGGTGGCGCGCGATGTGGACATATTGGCCGGGCATGTTCTGGTGGACGAACAAAAACTTCATCGGCTCAGCCTCGCGCGGGCTTGTAGCTCGTGGCCCACAAATCGAACGAGGTGCCCTGGCGCAGGGTGACCTCGACAAACCCCGCATCGACCAGCAGCTTGTGCAAGCTTCGCGCGGTAAATCCGGTGCGGTGCGCCATATAGCCGTTGCCGCGCGCGAGCGAAGCGGTATGTCCGAAGATCATGTCGAGCGGTGTGATCGGGCCACTTTGGGAGACGTATGCGCTCTCTTCGAGCCGATCCTCGACGATGAGACGCGCTACCTGCTGCAGGTCCGGCAGTGTCAGCAGCAGCAAGCCATGCGGCTTCAGGACTCGGAGGAACTCGGTGAGCGCCAGCGGCACCTCGTGGCGCTGCAAATGCTCGAGATTGTGCGAGGACCAGACGGCGTCGACCGAATCAGCATTGACAGGACTCATATCGGTGATCGAGCAGACAATGTCGGGTTGCACGGCAGGGTCGAGGTCGAGCCGGATCTCGCGCCATTCGGGTCCGTGGAAATGGCGGTGCAGCTTCTGTCGCAACGGATAGCCGCAGCCCACATTCAACACGGTCTTCGAGAGGGCAGCGCCGGCCTCGGGCGAGTATGAGCAGGGAGAGCATATTTCGGGCATTGTTCGGTATCGCGGCTTCGCGGCGATCGGATGGCTGCGGGGCTTAACGATGAGAGCGTCGGATCAGGCGCACATTGATCCCCTCCAGTGGGTCGTCGGTAATCGGCGGAATACAGAGTTCGCCGTTGCGGTGCGGGCCGACGACGCCGCCCTCGAAAAAGGCGCCCTGGTAGACGACGTCGAACCGCTCCGCGGCATGCGGCGCCAGACGGATCGCGAACCCGGTCAAGGGCAGCCCCTGTCCGCGCGTGCCGCAGAATTTGGCATCGGTGACCCAGGGGGTCTGCCGCCCATTCGGGCCCAATGCCTTGAATTCAATGTCACGCGCCAGCAATGTGTCGACCGGACGGATGCTGAACGCTTCGATGCGCAATTTCTTGCCGCGATTGCCGACCCAACCTTCCCCTGGATAGCGCCGGTCGCCGAGGCGCTCCACATGGAGCACGATCTCGCTGCGGACCTCCTCCGGCTCCCCGGCCGGGTAGCCGGTCGGATCGGGAGATCGGGGTGCTGCGCCATTCGAACCGGGTCGATCGAGGCGCCGCACGCGGATATCGGGTAAGGACACGGCCTGCGCCGGAAGACCGTAGGCGGTAACGAGTACATGTGCGCCGCCCGCCGGCGACTTGACGATGACCGTACCGCCTTCTCGGTCGAGCCAGCCGTCGCCGCGCCCGGAAGTCCCGATGATCTCAGCACTTCGTTGTCGCTCATTCACTAGCGCGGAGACATGCACCACGGGCACTTGAAGACTGGACACCCGGCCGAGCATGCAGGGGCTCGCGCCGATTTCCAGGGCGTAAAGACCCTGCTCTAGTTCCACGAGATTGGCCATTGTGGAAGGCTGATCGGATCTCGCGAGCGTCATCTCCGGCATCGCGTCGGTCGGCTCGAAGCGGTTGGGGTGAATTGAGTGGATCACGATTTCTCTCGATCTGCGGGAATATCTCTGGGCAGAGCTCTCAAAAGAGCAGTCTCCCAATTAGCCCGTAAACCTGACGGCTTTGTTAATTCCGTCCCAGAGTAACCTAATGAAACCATTTGTATATTTAACGAATTAGAGCAAATCCGTGATGAGCTCATGGTAAATAAACTGATTTCAAAATATTTCTGGTTGTTACGGCTCTAAACAATTTCTTATATCGGATTGCGACACAATATCAGGATCAACTGCTGATGAGTGCGGCTACGACCATATTGTTTGCGCGTGAAGATTTATCGATACCGGGAGGTGCAGGAATCGGGATACCCGGACGCGATCGGCCGAACTCGGTCCAAGCCCATTTTTTGACTTGATCAGCCGCAGCAGCCCCGATGTGATCGTCGACGATTTCAGCCGCGCGCCGGCGGCTGGCACCAATACGATTCCTTACTGTCAGGCGGCGGACCGATGTTCCAATACTGGTGGTGTGCAGTCTTAAACAACCAAAAATGGAGGATCACCGCATTGCCGACGCAGCGGATTGTATTGCCGCACCGGTCGACATCGTCAGCTTGAACCAGACGATCCAACGGATCGTGCGGGTCAGAGGTCGCGGCAGGCCGGTGTCGAGCAGAGCGCCCGACAATTTCCGCTTCGCCGGACTTAGCTTTTATCCAGGCCGCATCTGCTTAATGGGTCGGCCGGCACACGATAGATCTGACAACCTCGGAGGCCCGTCTGCTGACGCATTTCGTGTCACGGCCGTGGGCTCTCTGCACGCGCAGCGAAATTGGGGAACTGCTTTATGGACCCGAGCACTCGGTCGGCGATCGCGCCATCGATGTCGTGGTCAGAGCGGCGGAGTGGTACCGGCAGGCGGTCGAACAGAGCGTCGCGACCGCCCAGCTCCGCCTCGGTTTTCTTTATCTCAGCGGTGAGGGCGTCGTGCGCGACCCGGAGGCCGGGGTGGCGTGGCTGCGCCGGGCGGTCGAGGTCGGCGACCCCGAAGCCCAAACCGCCCTCGGCATGCTCTATGCGCGCGGAGAAAGTGTCGACCGGGATTTTCACCGGGCCGCGTCATTGATCCGACAAGCCGCGGAATCGGGTTTTCCGCCCGCCCTCGTCCAGCTCGGACATCTCTATGCCCAAGGGCATCTCGAATCGCCTGAAGAGGGCGCGGCAATGCACTGCTACCGCGCCGCCGCCGAAGCCGGCAATCTCGAAGCCCAGCGGCTCCTTGCATGGAATTGCCTGAACGGGCACGGCGTTGCCCGCGACACGGCCGCGGCGGCGCTGTGGTTTCGCAAAGCCGCCGAGCAGGGGGATGCCGGCGCGCAATTCCAACTGGCCGCGATGTATTGCACCGGCACCGGCGTCGTCCGTAACCTCGCCGAGGCGGTCAAATGGTACCGTCGCTCGGCCGAGCAGGGCGACCGCTACGCCCAGTACAATCTCGCAATCATGCTGCTTTAAGGGTCAGGGCACTGCACAAGATGCCGAAGAGGCGTTCCGTTGGTGCTGTCAGGCGGCCGAACAAGGTTTGGTAGAAGCGCAGCGCCAAGCGGGTGACCTATACCATGCCGGTAACGGGGTGGCCGCAGATGTTGCGCTGGCCGCTGCCTGGTTTGAAAAGGCGGCAGAACAAGAGAGCGCTGGGGCCGCGACAAAGCTCCGCCGACTGAACGAGACCCGAGCGGCCGGCGCAGAATGACGGCAGAGTGAGGACGACTCTTTTCAGTGCAGCCGGGTTTCAGTGCAGCCGGCTGAAAACACCGAGCACGACAAACACTGCCACCAACCAGACCAGCTCCAGCATCGCCCAGACCACGACCCGGCCCCATCCCTCTTCTTGCCGTGCGGCAAGGCGGCGGATCTCCGCCTCGATCTCCCGGTTCCACTCCCGGGCAATGCGCCTACTCTCGCGCTCCATGGCGGCCTATCAGGAACAGGTCGGGCAGTCCGGGTCCTTGTTGATGCGGATCGAATGGAAGCGGGCGCGCAGCGCGTCATAAAGCAGAAGCGTGCCGTCGAGGCTTTCGCCGAGCTGTAGGAGCTCCTTCAGCACCTCGACCGCCTGCAAGGTGCCGAGCACCCCGGCGACGGCGCCGAGGATGCCGGCGGTCTCGCAGCGCGGAACGAGATCAGGCGGCGGCGGGTCGCGGAAGAGGCAGCGGTAACACGGGTGGCCGGGGCCTAGATAGGGCTTGAAGGTCGACAGCTGGCCTTCGAACGGGGACAGCGCCGCGGCCACCAGAGGCTTTTCGAGCCGGCAACAAAGATCCGTCAGCAGGTAGCGCGTCTCGAAATTGTCGCTGCCGTCGGCGACAAGGTCGTAGTCGCCGATCATTGCTTCGGCATTCTCCGGCCCGAGCCGCAGCGGATGGGTTTCCACCCGCACGCCCGGATTGACCGCGGCGAGCGCTTGCCGGGCGCTGTCGACTTTGAGGGCGCCGATACGGTCGGTTGCGTGCACGATCTGCCGCTGCAAATTGGTCAGGTCGACCCGGTCGGCATCCGTGATGCCAAGGGTTCCGACCCCGGCGGCAGCGAGATAGAGCAGCAATGGCGAGCCGAGGCCGCCGGCGCCAACGACGAGGACGCGTGAGGACAAGAGCCGGACCTGCCCCTCCTCGCCGACTTCATCGAGGATCAGATGCCGGGCATAGCGCTGAAACTGCTCCTCGGTGAGCTCCATCGGCGCCTCAGATGCCGTCGAAGAGAACGGTCGACAGGTAGCGCTCGGCAAAATCGGGCAACACCACGACGATCGTCTTGCGCGCCATCTCGGGCCGCGCGCCGACTTCGAGAGCGGCGGCGAGCGCTGCCCCGGACGAAATCCCGACCGCGAGACCTTCGAGCCGGGCCGCGTCCCGCGCACAGTTGACGGCGGTGTCGTTGCCGATCCGGACAATCTCGTCGATCAGGCTGGTGTCGAGGATCTCGGGGATGAAGCCGGCGCCGATCCCCTGGATTCGGTGCGAGCCCGGGGGTCCGCCCGACAGTACCGCGCTGTCCTCGGGCTCGACCGCGATCATTTTCAGACCGGGCTTTCGCGGCTTCAGAACCGAGCCGACGCCAGTCAAGGTGCCGCCGGTCCCGACCCCGCTGACCACCACGTCGACCGCGCCGCCGGTGTCCTTCCAGATTTCCTCGGCCGTCGTGCGGCGATGGATCTCCGGGTTCGCGGGGTTCTGAAACTGCTGCGGAATGAATGCATCCGGCAACGATCCGACGACTTCCTCGGCCTTGGCGATAGCGCCGCGCATGCCTTGCGCCGCCGGGGTCAGTTCGAGCTCGGCGCCGAGCAATAGCAGCATCTTGCGGCGTTCGAGCGACATGCTCTCCGGCATCGTCAAAATGAGTCGGTAGCCCTTCGCGGCGCATACGAAAGCGAGCGCTATCCCGGTGTTGCCGGAGGTCGGCTCGACCAGCACGGTACCGGGCTTGATGCGGCCGGCGGCTTCGGCGGCGGCGATCATCGAGACCCCGATCCGGTCCTTGACCGAGTCGAACGGATTGAAGAACTCGCACTTCGCCAGAATGTCGGCCTTGGCCCCGGCGTTCTTTGCGAGGCGGTGGATACGGACGAGCGGGGTCGCCCCGATCGTGTCGGCGATGCTGTCATAGATCCGGCCGCGAAACTCGCTGCTCTGCCCTCTGGTGCTGGTCGCGGTGTCCATCAGCCCTTTCCTTCTGCTGATTCGACATTGATGTAGGCGGTTGTGATTATCTAGGGTCGCCCGTTCAAATCTCGAAATCGGTGTACTCGGCGGCGTGGCCGGCGATGCCGGCCCGGTGCGCCCGACCACAAAGCTCATCGAGGGTCAGCGAGTCGAGCCGCTTCATCATCTCCTCCTGGAGATCAAGCCACAGCGGGCGCACGATCTGATGGCCGAGCGCGCTGCCGGCCGGGTCGGCGATCGGATCTTCCGCGGTCTCGAGCCCCCTCAAAGTGCGCACGATGTCGCCAAGGCTGATGCGCCGCCGCTCGCGGGCCAGCCTATAGCCGCCGCTGGGGCCGCGGATCCCGAGAAGGATCTTGTGACGGACCAGCTCTTGCAGCACCGGCTCCAAATAGCGGCGCGGAATGCCCTGGCGCTCGGTAATCTCGGATGAACGCACCGGCGCGTGACCGCCATTGTAAGCGATGTCGAGCACCGCCTCGATGGCGAAAAGCAGTTTCTTGGTTAACCGAATCATGCTTTTCCGAACCGCCACCCCGTGATACCGGGTCTTGTTGGTACGATTGTCACCCCTGAAGCGGATCAGGACAAGCCGCCTCGACGCCAGTCGAACCGAACCCGGCTTCCTGCCGGCCTCCCTGCCTCGAAAACGACGGCACGACCACAAAGTCCGGCCGCGAAATGCGGGTAAAGACCAGCTGGGCGATACGGTCCCCGGGCTGGATCTCGATTGCGTCACCACTTTGGGCAGGATTGCGGTTCCACGCCGAAATGAGGCAGGGTCCCTCGTAATCGGCATCGATCACGCCGACCGTGTTGCCGAGAACCAGCCCCCGCTTGTGGCCGAGGCCGGAACGCGGCAGGACCAGTGCGCACCATTCGGGGTCTCCAATGCGAAAGGCGACGCCGGCGGAGATCAGCGCGGCGGGCGCTTGCGGCTGCAAGACGAGCGGACCGTCGAGACAGGCGTGGAGGTCGAGCCCCGCCGCTATTTGCGAGCCTCGGCTCGGGAACCCCCAGCCCGACAGCCGCGGGTCGAGAATCTTCAGCTCGACCTTCACGGCGTCACGCCCGCTGGTGCCTGAGCGATCCGGCTACTCGCTTGGCCAACCGAGCGGCGACTTCTCGCTTTGTCATGATGGGCCAGTCTTCGACACCCGCCGTGTCCACCAAGTGGATCGTGTTGCGGTCGCCCCCGAAGGTGCCGGTACCCGGCGAGACGTCATTGGCGAGAATCCAGTCGCAGCGCTTGCGTTGCAGCTTGAGGCGGGCGTTCTCGACGACGTCGTCGGTCTCCGCAGCAAAGCCAATGACGAGAGCGGGCCGGTCGTTGCCGCGCTGCGCGATGCGGGACAGGATGTCCGGGTTCTCCGCAAGGCGTAGCACGGGAGGGCCGCTCCCATCCTTTTTCAACTTGTGGAGGGCGGCGCTCTCGATCCGCCAATCGGCAACGGCCGCCGCCATCACGGCGACGTCGACCGGGAGCGCGGCTTCGCAGGCGGCGAGCATTTCTGCTGCGGTCTCTACCGGCACGAGCTTGACCCCGGCCGGCGAGGGCTCCTGCGTCGGTCCGGAAACGAGCACCGTCTCGGCGCCGAGCGCGGCCAAGGCTGCGGCGATGGCATGGCCCTGCTTACCCGAGGAATGGTTCGAGATATAGCGCACCGGATCGATCGGCTCGCGGGTGGGACCGCTGGTCACCAGCGCCCGCCTACCGGCGAGCCCTTTATCGCGAATCAGCACGTGCTCGATTGCGGCGATGATCTCCAGCGGCTCAGACATGCGTCCAGATCCGACCTCCCCGCAAGCGAGCTCACCCGAACCTGGGCCGACGCGTACGACTCCGCGCGCATCGAGGATCGCGAGGTTCGCCTGGGTCGCCGGATGGGCCCACATCATCAAATTCATCGTCGGGGCGATCAGCACCGGCTTGTCGGAGGCGAGAAGGGCGGTCGTCGCGAGATCGTCGGCGAGCCCCGCCGCCATACGGGCGATCAGATCGGCGCTCGCCGGCGCCACCACGACGAGATCAGCCTCGCGCGACAGCCGGATATGACCCATTTCGCTCTCGTCGGTCAGCGACCAGAGGTCGTCATAAACCTTATCCTCACTCAGCGAGGCAACCGACAGCGGCGTCACAAAGTGCTTTGCCGCGGCGGTCATGATGCAGCGAACCGCGGCGCCGCGCTCGCGCAGCCGGCGGATGAGCTCAAGGCTCTTATAGCCGGCGATCCCGCCGGAAATGATCAGCAGAATGCGCCGGTCCTGAAGCAAGTCGGCCCTCTCATTCGATCAGCCCTGGTCAATATGCTACTGCCCAGTGGCAAGGGCGAGAGTTATCGATAGGAGACGGCAAACCTCTCCACCGCGCAAACATCGATATCGCGCCGAGTAGAGCTGGTCCCATCGTCGAATACCGTTCTGATATCAAACCGGCAGTAGCCCTTGGCATCGTCGATGTCGACAAGTACAGATTGCGCAGGAAGCAAGATGTCGTCGCCCAGAAGATCGCCTTCCCACCGCCCCGTGCCGACTTTGGCAATTTGAATTTCAACGATAGCCATCCGTGTATTGTTGGTTAGCTCGATGCGCCGGTCGAAGGCCGAGGCCGAGGATCCGGCCACGATCTCCAAGACGCCAAGGATCGACCCCGCAATCCCTGCGGAGCCCCAGATTCTGACCATTTTCTGCTCCTGTGGGTGCCCGGAGGCCGGTCAGCGACAAAGCTGGTCCGCCACTGTGCAAACTGAAGCGTCAGCCGCCGATCCTTTGTGAACTACCTCACACTTGCAGATTCTTTTTTACAGTTCTCGGCAGCTATCGCCCGAGTAGGAGCGCGACGGCGATCCCGGCCAAGGCCAACGCTGTGATCCATACCGGCACTATTACGATTGCCAGATGCCGGGCACGATGGGCGGCCTGAACCGCCAAAGTTTCGGCGTGCATCACAATCCCTTCGCGCGACCAATCGGCAATCATTGCATCGAGGCTTCGCACCAGCCGCGGGACGCGTTCGACAAGATCGGCTACGGTCTCCAGGCCGAGGCGCAGTCGTGCTTCGGGACCGCGATGTTCGCGCATCCAGTCTTCGATCAGCGGCCGCGCGAGAGACCAGATGTTGATTTCGGGATCGAGACGACGACCGACCCCCTCGATGACGACCATGGTTTTCTGCAGCAGCAAGAGCTGCGGCTGCGTTTCCATGTCGAACTGCTCGGTGATCTCAAAGAGCTGCGCGAGCAAGCGGGCGACCGAGATCTCCTGCAACGGTCTGCCAAGGATGGGTTCGCCGATCGACCGGCATGCTTGTGTGAAGGCGTCGAGTGACCGGCTTGTCGGCACGTACCCAGCCGCGAAATGGACTTCCGCCACCCGGCGGTAATCTCCGGACAGAAAACCGATCAGCATATCCGCGAGGTAGAAGCGGGTGTCGCGATCGAGTCGCCCCATGATGCCGAAATCGACGACGGCGATTGCGCCATCGGCATCGACGAACATGTTTCCGGGGTGGAGGTCGGCGTGAAAAAAGCCATCGCGAAAGACCTGGTTAAAAAAGGCAGCGGCGGCTTTACGCAATAGATCTTCGATGGAATGCCCGGCAGCAAGGAGCGCCGCCTTGTCGTCAATGCGGATCCCGGTTATCCGCTCGAGCGTCAAGACGGTTCGGCCGGTGCGCAACCAATCGACCCGAGGGACACGGAAGTTCGGGTCTCCGGCGAAATTCTCAGCGAGCTCCGCAGCTGCGGCAGCCTCCATTCGCAGATCCATTTCGAACCTGACCACCTGGGCGAGCGTCTGCACGACATCGACCGGCTTGAGCCGTCGCAGTGCGGGCTGCAATCGCTCACCCAAACCGGCGAGCCACAGAAACAGGTCGAGGTCGCGGGCAAACGCAGCGGCGATACCTGGCCTCAGCACCTTCACGGCAACCTCGTGCCCGTCAGTGGTCCGAGCGAAATGGACCTGGGCGATAGAAGCGGCCGCTATCGCCCCCTCGTCAAATGATGCGAAAAGACCGCCGAGCGGGCGGGTGAACTCGGCCTCGATCAGGGCCTGCGCCTCGGCGCCCGGGAAAGGCGGGAGGCGGTCCTGCAGGCCCGTGAGATCGGCAGTGATCTCTTCGCCGAGGACATCGGCTCGGGTGGACAGAAGCTGGCCGAGCTTTATGAAGCTTGGCCCCAATTCTTCGAACGCGGCGGCGAGCCGCTGACCCGGTCGCGGCAAGACCCGGCTGCGCCGGCGGGCAAACAGGTGACCAAACCGCACAAATGGCACTGCGGCAGGGATGGCCGTCAACGGCGACAGTGCGTCGTGCCGGGCAAGGGTGAGGCAGATCCGGACCAGCCGCCCAAAATTGCGGACGCTGCGCACAAGCCCGAAGCTGGGTCGGAGCAGGTCAGAGGCGCCAGGCAGAATGGAGCGCAGCGACGCCCCCCGTCAGATTGCGGAATTTGACCTGGTCGAGACCGGCTCCGCCGATCATCTCGGCGAGTTCGCTCTGCCGCGGGAAACGTCGGATACTTTCGACGAGATAGGCGTAGGCATCGCGGTCACCGGTGACCACCTGGCCCAGGAACGGGACGAATTGGAAGCTGTAGAAATCGTAGAGCGGTTGAAGGAGCGGGTTTATTTCGGGCGTGAATTCCAGACACAGAAAGCGTCCGCCCGGCTTTAGCACGCGGCGCGCCTCGGCAAGCGCCCGGTCGATATGGGTTACGTTGCGCAACCCGAAGCCGATCGTATAGAGATCGACGCTGCGGTCGGCCATCGGGAGCCGTTCGGCGTCGGCGCACAACCATTCGATCCCGGCGAGAATTCCCTGATCGAGCGCGCGGGCGCGGCCGATCTCGAGCATCGCTGCGCTGGCGTCGCAGACAACGGCGCCCGCGTCCGCAGCCTCCCCTTTCCCCAAAAGGCGCGGCAAGACGCGCAGGGCGATGTCGCCGGTTCCGCCGGCGACATCGAGCAGACGCTGGCCCGAACGCGGCTTCAGCGCGGCGGCCATCTCACTCTTCCACCAGCGGTGTATGCCGGCGCTCATCAAATCGTTCATGATGTCGTAGCGTAGGGCGACGCTGTCGAAAATAGCGCGGACAAGCGGCGCCTTTTCCTTCTCGGGCACTTGGCGGAAGCCGAAATCCGTTCGGCCGCTTGTGTCTTCGTCGCTCATCGGGCAGGAAAATAACCATATAGGATCGCGCGCGCTACGATCCGCCAATTCGAGCTGCAGTATGAACTGCTTATTTGGACCTTCTCCGGCACTGAAGAGCAATGCCCGAACTGCCTGAGGTCGAGACGGTCCGGCGCGGTCTCGCACTAAAGATGAGCGGCCGCCGCATTCTGCAAGCCGAGCTGCGCCGGCCCGATCTGCGGCGGCCGTTTCCGCCGGCCCTTGCCGCGCAGCTCGACGGCGCACGCATCGGCGCACTCGGCCGGCGCGGGAAATACATCCTGATCGAGCTCGATTCGGACGGACTTTTGCTGCTGCATCTCGGCATGTCGGGGCGGGTCACGGCCGGCACTGCCGCTCTGCCTGACGCACCGCACGACCACGTGGTATTGCGGCTGGACGACGGTACCGTCATCCGCTTCAACGATGCCCGCCGCTTCGGGCTGCTCGATTATGTCAGGCGCGGCGAGGAGAAACAGCACCCGCTCTTGGCAGGGCTCGGCCCGGAGCCGCTCGAAGCCGAATTCAACGGCGCCTATCTCGCTGCGGCGCTCGCCGGCAAGATGACGCCGATCAAATCCGCGCTGCTCGATCAGCGAATCGTCGCCGGGCTCGGAAACATCTATGTTTGCGAGGCCCTGTTCCGATCGGGGGTCTCGCCGCGACGGCTTGCGGCCTCGATCGGCCGGGGTCGTGCGGAGCGGTTGGTCAACGGGATTCGCTCGGTCCTGACCGAGGCGATCGAGGCCGGCGGATCCTCATTGCGCGATTACGTGCAAGCCGACGGCGAGCTCGGGTATTTCCAGCACCGCTGGGCCGTTTATGGCCATGAAGGCGATCCCTGCCCCGGCTGCGATTGCGGCGGCGCCGTGCGTCGGATCGTGCAGTCGGGGCGATCGACCTTTTTCTGTGCGAAACGACAGCGTTAGAGAGGCAAGAGATGACTGAGCAACCCGGCTACCAAAACATCATCGTCGAGCGGCGCGGCGCGGTCGGCATCGTCACGCTCAATCGGCCGTCGGCGCTGAACGCGCTGAATGCGGCGCTGATCAGCGAGCTCGCCGCGGCATTGGACGGCCTCGAAGAAGACACGGCGGTCGGCGCGATCGTGCTGACCGGTAACGAGAAGGCGTTCGCGGCCGGCGCGGACGTCAAGGAGATGGTGGCGAAGACCTATCCCGAGATCTATTGCGAGGATTTCATCACCCGCGGCTGGGAGCGGGTCGCGCAGTGCCGCAAGCCGGTCATTGCGGCGGTCGCCGGGTTTGCGCTCGGCGGCGGGTGCGAGATCGCCATGATGTGCGACATCGTCATTGCCGCCGACACCGCGCGGTTCGGACAGCCGGAGATCAATCTCGGCACGATCCCCGGAGCGGGCGGGACCCAGCGCCTCACCCGCTTTGTCGGCAAGGCAAAAGCGATGGATCTGTGCCTCACCGGCCGCATGATGGACGCGGCGGAGGCGGAACGCGCCGGGCTCATCAGCCGCATCGTTCCTGCAGCCGAGCTGCTTTCCGAGGCCGTCAAAATCGCCGAGCGTATCGCCGGGATGTCTCGCCCGATCGCAATGATGGTCAAGGAAGCAGTCAATCGCGCTTACGAGACGACGCTCGCCGAGGGGGTGCGCTTCGAGCGGCGGCTGTTCCATTCGACCTTCGCCACCGAGGATCGGAAGGAAGGCATGGAGGCCTTTATCGATAAGCGAAAGGCGGCCTTCCGCAACCGGTGAGCGGAGTTACCGCGGCCCGTCGTTGTTCGAATGGCGCAGCGGCAAGGGCTGGACGAGCGGCTCGGGCGCTAAAGACCCATGAAAGCCGATCAAGAGTTTGCGCCACATCGCCCGCACCAGACGCCATACCGTAAAGCGGATCATCTCCGACGCAATCGTCCGTCCGGGATCCTGGCGAAGACTGGCCATACCGTGCCGGCGGAAATCGGTCACCCAGAACTCGACAATCCGCCTCGGCACGCCGAAAGCGGCGGCAACCTCGATGCTCGTCCAACCATCGACGATGACGCGCTGGACGATCTGGCCTCGTTGAGCAACGCTGATTGTTCGGTGGCGTAACGCAGTGTTCTTCATGACCCGCGAACGCGCGGACAGGCCCGTGAATTCCCGGAAAATCAACCAGTAACGTCGACGACGTTCCGCCCGCGGATCTCGCCGCCGAGGATCTTGGGCGCAAGCCCGGGCAGTGCGGAAAGCGGCACGGTCTCGGTCATCCGGTCGAGCCTGTCGAGCGGCAGATCGCGGACCAGGCGCTGCCATGCTTCGATCCGCGCGTCGCGCGGGCACATGACCGAGTCGATGCCGAGCAGGTTGACCCCGCGCAGCAGGAACGGGATTACCGTCGCTGGCAGATCGCTGCCCCCGGCAAGGCCGCAAGCTGCGACGCTGGCGCGGTATTTGAGTTGCGTCAGGATTGTCGC
The DNA here is from genome assembly GCA_963695605.1 of uncultured Alphaproteobacteria bacterium. Classification (GTDB taxonomy): domain Bacteria; phylum Pseudomonadota; class Alphaproteobacteria; order ATCC43930; family CGMCC-115725; genus AP-15. Next base: position 22,713 of record CAVOHI010000054.1, read on the forward strand.
CAGGGTGGTCCCGCCGACCACGTCGACGGCCCCGCTCCAGCGCTCGGCGTCCAACGGCCGCGACGGTTTCGCCGCGAGTGTTGCGCGATCGACGAGGTCAGCCGCGCCGAGCTCGGTCAGGTAGTCGCGCTGCTCGGATCGGCCGGTGGACGCGACAACCCGGTGCCCGAGCCGCGAAAGGAGCGCCACCGCGACACTGCCGACCCCACCGGCGGCGCCGGTAACAAGCACATCGCCCGCGCCGGGCTCGAGCCCGTGCCGCTCCAACGCGATGACCGCCAGCATTGCAGTAAACCCGGCGGTGCCGATCGCCATCGCCCGGCGGGCGCTTAGCCCTTCCGGCCGGCGCACCAGGTAGGAGGCCGGGACGCGCGCCTTCTCGGCGTAGCCGCCCCATCGCGTCTCGCCGACCCGCCAGCCGGTCAGAATCACCGGATCGCCCGGCTTGAACTCGGGCGCATCCGAGCGCTCGACGGTGCCGGCAAAATCGACGCCGGGAACGTGAGGGTAATTGCGTACCAGCCGGCCGATGCCCTGCAGGATCATCCCGTCCTTGTAATTGAGCGTCGAATATTCGACCGCGACCGTTACCTCTCCAGCCGGCAACCGATCCTCATCGACTGCCTCGATCTCGCGGGACGACCTTGCCTCCCTCCTCGTGCAGTACCAGCGCACGGAACGTTGCCATCGCCCCCACCCTAGCCCTCCCCCGCGTGCGGGGGAAGGGATGGGAGGGGGCGCTCTGGAAGCTGTAGGCGGTTGATCGGCATTAGGTGCGCAGCGGCTCGAGGATGCTGACGAAATTGGCGACCGCGGCGCCACCCATGTTGAAGACGCCGGCGAGCGCGGCGTCCGGCACCTGGATGCCGCCGGCCTTGCCGGTCACCTGCATCGCCGCCAGCACATGCATCGACACGCCGGTTGCCCCGATCGGGTGCCCCTTGGATTTGAGGCCGCCCGACGGGTTGATCGGCAGCTTGCCGTCCTTTTCGGTCCAGCCTTCGAGAATGGCGCGCGCCCCCTCGCCTTTCGCGGTCAACCCCATCGCCTCGTATTCGATCAGCTCGGCGATCGTGAAGCAGTCATGGGTCTCGACCAGGTCGAGGTCGTCGAGGCCGAGCCGGGCCGCGGCGAGCGCGCGTTTCCAGGCAAGTTCCGGCCCTTCGAAGGCGACGATGTCGCGCCGGCTCATCGGCAGGAAGTCGTTGACCTGCTCGGCCGCGCGGAAAATCACCGCTTTCTTCATGCTGAGCGCCGTCGCCGTGTCGGCGAGCACGACCGCCGCAGCGCCGTCCGAGACCAGCGAGCAATCGGTGCGCTTCAGCGGGCCGGCGACGATCGGGTTCTTGTCCGAGACAGTGCGGCAGAATTCGTAGCCGAGATCTTTTTGCATCTGCGCCAGCGGATTGGCGACGCCGTTCTTGTGGTTTTTCGCGGCGATCCGCGCCAGTGCGTCGGACTGGTCGCCATAACGCTGGAAATAGCTCTGGGCGATCTTGCCGAAGATCCCGGCAAAGCCGCCCTCGATCGCGTCCTCCTCCTTGCGATAGGAGGCGCCGAGCAGGATGTCGCCGACCTGCGCGCCGGAGACCTCGGTCATCTTCTCGACGCCGACGATCAGCGCCAGCCGCGCTCTGCCGGCGGCGATCGCGTTCAGACCCTGATGGATCGCGGCCGAGCCGGTCGCGCAGGCGTCCTCGACCCGCGTCGCCGGCTTGAAGCGAAGCGCGGGGTCGGCCTGAAACACCAGCGAGGCCGGGAACTCCTGGCGGACAAAGCCGCCGTTCATCGTGCCGAGATAGATCGTGTCGATGTCGGCCGCCGCGACCCCGGCATCGGCCAGCGCCGCCTGCGCGACCTCGACGATCAGCGACTCGACGTCCCGGCCCTCATGCTTGCCGAACTTGCTGTGCGCCCAGCCGACGATGCACCCGCTCATGCCGCCCTCCAAAAGTACCGGACGCGTACCATAACAACTCCGCCCGCGCCGCTGCATCGCCATATGGGACGCCGCCTTGCTCACTGCGATCCCTCGGCCGGAAGGTGCGGGGAGCCCTCATTAAAGCAAAGCGTCCCGAGCGCTCGGCCCTCCTGTTTTTGCAAGGAATTTACAGGTGTTCGCTCCTGTTACCGACAGCACATTTTTTCTGCGCAACTGGATAGGAAGCAGTTTAGCCCGCAAAGATGGCAACATTAGCGGCGCTCTGATCAGCGAAACGGATTTATGATGGTGACCCCCTCGACCTCCCGACCATGGGTCATGTCCTCGGTATAAAGTTCGCGGCATCCGAGGGCGCGGGCGGCGGCGATGATCGCACTGTCCGAACAGGAGAAGCCATGCGCCGCCTTGATTTCCAGTGCGCCGGTGAGGATCGAGAGCGTGACCTCTTGCACTCTGAAGCGCATCCACGTCGCGATCAGACCCGCGGCGATATCGTGCGGTAGCGGGTCGGGCCGCGTCGCGAGTTGAGGGCGGTCGGTGCAACGATTGACGGGCTCGCGTCCTGGCGCACTGTGATGATATGAAGAATTCACAGTATCACTCGGCGACGAAACGTACCGGCGGGCCCGCATGATCGCCCTACGGGACACCTCCGTGGCTTGGCTGGTGAAGTTTTTTTGGTCGAACTCGAGCGGGTTCCGACCCTATCCCGATATGGGAGGCATCGCTTTCGGGCGAGCCCTTTTAAAGGCTGTCTCTTGCAGATGCGCCCGATTACCGCGGGCCGAGTTCGCCTTCGCCGACCATCCGCTCGTGCCCGTCCACCTCGTGCTTGATTCGGTAGCGCGGCGCATTGCCTTCGCCGATGAACAAGCGAACTATTTTGAAACGGCCTTTCGCCGTGTGTTCGACGCCCCGCTCCGGGAAAAATTCCACTGCCTGGCCGACGTGGTATTTGTGCTCTGACATGCTAATCCTTCCGGGCTAACGAGTTCGCGAATTTGCCACGGGAACCGGAGAATGGCCGGCAATGATCGGAGGTTTCAACATCCCGTACGCCAGGACACCAATTATCAATAGCACGGGAATTACGATCGGCGGAACGAGATATTTCATGGTGTTTCCGGTCTAAAGAGAACTGCATTGGCGGCATCAGCAGGTAAACGCTGGGGCGTGGCCGGCACCCGATCACAACAAGCTGGAGAGGATTGCGGCACCGAGGGCAATGCTGGCAAGCACTATCATCGCCCCCCAATATTTCTCCTGCCCCGCACCCACCCGCTCCCGACCTTGCAAAGGCGCCGATTTTTGGTCCGGCAAAAGCTCCACCAACCGCCGGCTGATGGCCAAATCGTCCAGTGATTGCGTTCGACGGATGGGCAATCGAGCAATCGAGGTCGCGAGCGCCTCCGCTGCACGAGCCTTTGGCAAGGGCGTGAGTCGGGCAGCCTCTTCCCAGGGATCTAGGCCGAGCCGCGTCAACCCTGAAACAACGCTAAGCGTTACTCCATTTTGTTCTTCGCCAACCGAGGCGAAAAGAAAATCGTTCAGGTCAGAATGGAGCAGGGAAAATCGAGCGGATAACGCCATGAATTCTCCGGACCGAGATGGCTGCCGCCGCGCAGAAACGGCCGACCTACAGCGTGCCGCCCAGTCGTTCCGCGCAAGCGGTCACGACCGCTGAACTTGGAGCATCGGTTCCCGGCATTGTCGCCCAGCCGCCCTTCTCGATGATCGAGCGCCGGTCCCATGATGAGGACACCTTTTTGAACTCGATCAATTTTGTCGCTGCGTCAGCCTGATGCTGGAATTTCTCGACGCAAATCGGCGCCAGCACGGCAACGACCGCATTTTGCGCCTGCTCCGTCGCCATCCGCTCGGCGGTGCTGCCGAGCGTCCAGCCGAAGGATGAGAAACCAACCACCGATATCGCAGCCGCGCCGATCACAGCCCCCCAGATCCCTGGTTTTAGGCTCGGATATCTTCTCATGAATTGTGCCTCGATGTCAGGGCGTCTTTCCCCTGATCTTGCTGCCGCGGATCGCGGCCCTGAGAGAGAATTCACCTGCTATCCGATGGGGTGACTAGGATCTTCGTCGGATAAACCACACGCGGTTCCGCGGTACAGAATTTTGCGCGGCAGACCAATTCTCTTAGCTTCATATTGTGTTTTTGTTTTGCCCGCGCAAGAGGTTCTTCAATATATTCTTAGCAAATCGCTACGCGACTGATTTAAATTTCGGAGCGACGCTTTTTTCTCCGACGCGATAAAGCCGGGGAGGCGGTGATCCGCATCGCGGATGGTTTTGCCAGCGTGTCGCCGCGGAGACAAATCCCGAGCGCCGACTCCCGCGGAAACCTCACCCAGCTGTTACGTGTAGGAAAGCGCCGGGGAAAAATCTTCAACATTTGGCTCGTAAAAATACGCGGCAGTTTGAACTTATAGAAACAACAACTCGGGATATATTGTCCAGTTATAGGGAGAGAGTGGTTGGAAAATTCAAAATCGTCCCCATCTCTATTCGGCCCGAATTAAAAACAAGGGTGGCCTCGATGTTTATCTCCTCAACAGATGGCCGCACCAAGCGTTTCAGGAAATGGTCCGGCGCCTGCGCGCCAGAGATCGACAAGGATGTTCGCGCGGATGAAGGCGACGGGGAGGTCGTCGCAGATCCTGATCTCGATAATAGGGTGATGACATCCCCCGAGCGACCGCATCAGCCATGGCTCGTCCCCGGGACAGGGAGGCTTTAAAGCAAATCGCTATGTCGTTCACCCACCCCGCCTGGTCGCTGTAGCGAGGACGAGCGAGGGTGCAGATCAATGATGGAGGCCTTCATGACACCCCAGGAAAGAGACCTGACCACGATCCTTCTCGATCGTCTGAACAAGATAGAGGGTCAACCCAAGGATCCCGAGGCCGAGACGCTGATCAGAGAGACGGCGGCCGCGCGGGCGGATGCGCCTTACTCCCTCGTGCAAACCGTGCTGATCCAGGATCTGAGCCTGCACAATGCGCAGAGCAGGATCACTGATTTGGAGACGCAACTGACCGAGGCAAAATGCGCTTCATCTGCCCCTCCGAGCTTTCTTGGCGCTCCGAGCTTCCTCGGCGCAGTCTTCGGCAGCGGTGAACCTTCGAGCGGCGCTCGGACGCGCAATATGCCGCCAGGTGGCCCGGGGATCGGTCCGGCTCCGCTCGGTACGACGGCGCAGCCGGGTTATGTCTCCGAAGGCGGTTCTGCACCTCCCGCTCCTGGCGCTGGATTGATTGGTGGCGGCTTCCTGCAGTCGGCGGCTATGACCGCTGCCGGCATAGCCGGCGGCGCGCTGCTCTTCGAGGGCATCCGGTCCGTGTTTGGACATCACGATGCTGTCAGCATTACTGGTAACCAGCCTGCAGTGCCTGGCCTTGGGGAGACCGTATTGAACAGTCATTATGGAGCCGAGGCGGGTGCCTCGGGCGTCGGCTCCACCGATGAGCACGCCGGCGCCCGTGATGGCCCCATCAATATAGGCGAAACGAATGCTTTATAGGCGAAACGAATGCTTTTGCTGTCGGGCGACGCTCGACGAGCTTCTGGCGGACGACGTCATGGAGCCTGTTCTGCGCACCGCAGGTTACGAGCGGGATGAATTTCGCGACATGCTGACGGAGGCGGCCGCGACCTGGTCACGCCTTAATGGATGCTACGGCAAAGGCTCGCCGTCACCGAATGTTGGCTGACAAGGCCGCACGACGGAGGCCCTCGCTCAAGCTCTATGCAATAGGCCCATTCGTTAACCATTGCTGCTCTGAAGGAGACAAAGATGTTCGTGCGGCTAAAGATAGAAGACACTCGAGAGGGGCTGGTAGCGACGATTTCCCAACGCGATGACGACGGCAAGGTCACCGGGCGTCCTTCGATTTTCCTCGTTGGAGGCAAGGAAGAGGCAAAACAAAGAGCGAAGGCAGTGGCGCGAGCCTTGGGGTTGAAAACATACCGCGTCCTCGACAGGACCAGCAGTCGCGTGTCGCCGCCGATCCATCCCGCCTGATCGATCTCAACCGAATTCAGCCTCGTAAAAACACCACGGTCATATCTCGACCTCGGTGCCGAGCTCGATCACGCGGTCCGGCGGGATGCGGAAAAAATCGGGCGATCGGGTCGCAATGCGGGCGAGGGCGGAATAGAGGCGCTCGCGCCATCGGGCCATCCCGGGCCGCGGGCTCGGCTTGACGTTGGCGCGCCCGACGAAAAAGGAAATCTGGCTCGGATCGAGTTCCAGCCCCGGGATCTCCGCCCGCTGCAGCTCCCGCGCGACGTTCGGTGTCTGGGCAAAGCCGAAATGCGCTTCGATCTGCCAAAAGCCGCTGCCGAGCTCCCGTGCCTGGATCCGGTCCGCCCCCGCCACCCGCGGGATGTTCTCGGTGACGACGCGAACCAGCAGCACCGTCCGGTGCAGCACCTTGTTGTGCTTGAGGTTGTGCAGCAGGGTTACGGGCACATCTTCGGTCTGGGTGGTGAGAAAGATTGCGGTTCCCGAAACCCGGGCCTCCGGCGCCTGGTCGCAGGTGGCGAGAAAGTCGGCGAGCGGCACTGACTCGCTCGCCAGCCGCATCCGCACCAACCGGCGTCCCGTGCGCCAGGTGGTCAGGATCGTAAATACGGCGATTCCGATCACCAGCGGGAACCAGCCGCCGCTCGGGATCTTCAGGGTATTGGCCCCGAACAGCGCAAGGTCGACGGTCATGATCGGCACCAGCACGACGGCGATTGTCGGCCATTGCCAACGCCAGACGCCACGCATGACGGCTGCGGCGAGGACCGTCGTGATGGTCATCGTCCCGGTGACTGCAAAGCCATAGGCCGAAGCGAGTGCGCTCGAGCTTTGGAACCCCAGAACCAGAGCGACAACCGCAATCAGCAGCAGCCAATTGACCTGCGCGATATAGATCTGACCGTGCGCGCGGGTCGAGGTCTGAAAGATATCGAGGGGCGGCATCAGGCCGAGTTGAATCGCCTGCCGCGACAGCGAGAACGCGCCGGAGATCACTGCCTGCGATGCGATGACCGTCGCCGCGGTCGACAACAGCACCAGCGGGAACAAGCCCCAAGCGGGCGCCATGCGAAAGAACGGATTGTCGATTGCCGCTTTGTCCCCGAGGATCAGCGCGCCTTGTCCGAAATAATTTAGGACGAGAGCGGGAAGCACCACGGCAAACCACGCCAGCCTGATCGGAAAACGGCCAAAATGGCCCATGTCGGCGTAGAGCGCCTCGCCGCCGGTAATAGCGAGCGCGACGGCTCCGAGCACGACGAAGCCGGCGCCTGGCGTGGCGATAAAAATGTGAGCTGCGTGCGCGGGGTTCAGGGCTTCGAGCACGCGCGGCGTTGCGGCGATTTGCAACACTCCGATTATCGCGATGACGGCGAACCATAAGACCATCACCGGGCCGAAGATGCGGCCGACGCGTCCGGTGCCGCCCTTCTGAAAGAGAAAAAGCGCGAGCAGCACAACGATGGTCAGCGGCAGCACGAAACGGTTCAACGCCGGCGTCGCAATGCCAATACCTTCGACCGCGCTGAGCACGGAAATCGCCGGCGTGATCATGCTGTCGCCGTAGAACAGCGCGGCGCCGCCGAGGGCGAGCAACACCAAGAGATTGCGCGAGCGCTCGCTTTGCGCCTTCTCCAGGGCGAGGGCCAGCAAAGCAAGAATGCCGCCCTCGCCTTGGTTGTCGGCACGCATTATCAAGAGGACGTATTTGACCGTGACGACAATAATCAACGCCCAGAAAATCATCGACAGAACGCCAAGGACGTGTTCTGCATCGAGGGGAAGGCCGTGCTCGGGGTTGAAGCATTCACGAAAGGTGTAGACCGGACTTGTCCCGATATCGCCGAACACGACGCCGAGTGCGGCGAGGCTCAGCGCGGCAAGCCCGGTGGATCGATCCGGCGCGTTCTCCCCGAGTTCCTCTTTTGCGGTCAACGCCGCGTGCCCGGCCGGAATGACCTCGCTCGAACTCTCGGTGCTGCCGGCACGGTTCGCCATCGGGTTCTCCTGCCTACCCGCCGCTCAGCGTCCAGCTAGCGTTTTAACGGAGGCCCTCACGATCTAGAAGATATCCAGGAACATCGCCCACTCGAAACGGGGTTCCCGATGTGACGCCTCTTGCGCTCTTATTCGCGCACCAGGGCCGCTGCTTGCCATCGTCGGTAGTCGCCCGGCGACTACGAACCGGAGGGAAATACCAATGATGCAGATCGGGGTCGGCTACGAACTGGTCTATGATTGTCCGCAGCCGACGCCGATGCTGCTGATGTTGAACGTCCACTATACGCGCATATCCGACATGGTGGTGCCGGATCACCTCGTGACCAGCCCCTCGATCCCGATCCGTGCCTATCGCGACGGCTTTGGCAATTGGTGCAATCGGATTGTGGCGCCGGCCGGACGAACCCGGCTGTCTGCCAACGGGATCGTCAAAGATACGGGCGAACCCGATGTGGTCGCCAGCGAGGCACAGCAGCACGCAGTGGAGGATCTGCCCGACGAAGCCTTGGTGTTCCTGCTCGGCAGCCGCTATTGCGAGACCGACCGGTTGTCCGACATCGCATGGTCGCTGTTCGGCAATACGCCGCTCGGCTGGGCCCGTGTCCAGGCCATCTGCGATTACGTTCACCAGCACATTGTCTTCGGCTACGAACACGCACGCGCCACCAGGACGGCGTGGGAAGCTTACTGCGATCGCACCGGCGTCTGCCGGGACTTTGCCCATTTGGCGGTCGCGTTCTGTCGCTGCATGAACATCCCGGCGCGCTACTGCACCGGCTATCTGGGCGATATCGGGGTGCCGGTCTCGGACGCGCCGATGGATTTCTCGGCCTGGTTCGAAGCCTATCTCGGCGGCCAGTGGTACACGTTTGACGCACGCCACAACATGCCGCGAATCGGCCGGGTGCTGATCGCCCGCGGGCGGGACGCGGCAGATGTCGCGATCAGCACGACCTTTGGTCCGAACACGCTCAGCAGCTTTACGGTAGTGACCGAGGAGATCACGACAGTAAGGTCCGAATAGCCGATGCTTTGCCGGCTTGCTGCTTCTGAATGATCCCGAGCACCCGGATCCAGTATTTCGCTTGCATCGGTTGACCGGCGAGCGCCGCGGCGCGGGCATTCTCCCGCGCCACGGTGGCCGCCTCCCTCCCGTGAACGTCGATCATGTCGCTGGCGAGCTTGTCGTCGTCGGAATCGTCATTCATCGCCAGCACCTGATCGGGGTTCGGCAGCGGGAGCTCAGTAATCCATGCCGCCCATGCCACCCATCCACCCATGCCGCCGGGCGGCATACCCGGCGCGCCCTTGGGCTCCGGCCGGTCGCCGACCATCGCCTCGGTGGTGATCAGCAGCCCCGCGACCGAGGCGGCATCCTGCAGCGCTACCCGCACGACCTTGGTCGGATCGATGATCCCGGCGGCGACCATGTCCTTGTACTCGCCCGACTGTGCGTCGAAGCCGAAATTCGGGTCGTTCTTGTCGGTCAGCTTGCCGACCACGATAGAGCCCTCGACTCCGGAATTCTCGGCGATCTGCCGCACCGGCGACTGGATGGCCTTGCGGACGATCTCGATGCCGACCTTCTGGTCGTTGTTGGCGGGATTGAGGCCGGCCAGAACCTTGCTCGCAAAAAGCAGCGCAACGCCGCCGCCCGGCACGATACCTTCCTCGACCGCAGCCTTGGTCGCGTGCATGGCGTCGTCGACGCGGTCCTTGCGCTCTTTCACCTCGACCTCAGTGCCGCCGCCGACGCGGATGATCGCTACGCCGCCCGCAAGCTTGGCCAGTCGCTCCTGCAGCTTCTCGCGGTCGTAATCCGAGGTCGTCTCCTCGATCTGCGCCTTGATCTGGTTGATCCGCGCGGTGATGTCTTCTTTCTTTCCGGCGCCGTCGATGATCGTCGTGTTCTCCTTGTCGATGCGCACGCGCTTGGCGCGGCCGAGCATGTCGAGCGTAACGTTCTCGAGCTTGATGCCGAGATCTTCGGAGATCACCTGACCGCCGGTCAGCGCCGCGATGTCCTCGAGCATCGCCTTGCGGCGATCGCCAAAGCCCGGCGCCTTCACCGCCGCCACCTTGAGGCCGCCGCGCAGCTTGTTGACGACGAGCGTGGCGAGCGCCTCGCCTTCGATGTCCTCGGCGACGATCAGCAAGGGCCGGGCGCTCTGCACGACGGCTTCGAGGATGGGCAACAGCGACTGCAGGCTGGAGAGCTTCTTCTCGTGCAAGAGGATGTAGGGGTCTTCGAGCTCGGCGAGCATCTTCTCGGCATTGGTGATGAAATACGGGCTCAGATAGCCGCGGTCGAACTGCATCCCCTCGACGACGTCGAGCTCGGTTTCGAGCGATTTCGCTTCCTCGACGGTGATGACGCCCTCGTTGCCGACCTTCTTCATGGCCTCGGCGAGCATCCGGCCGATCTCGGGGTCGCCATTGGCCGAAATCGTGCCGACCTGCGCGATCTCGTCGTTGGTCGAGACCTTCTTCGAGCGCTTCTCGATGTCCTTGACGACCGCGCTCGACAGCCATGTCGACGCCGCGCTTGAGATCCATCGGGTTCATCCCGGCCGCCACCGCCTTGACACCCTCGCGCACCATCGCGTGGGCGAGAATGGTCGCGGTCGTCGTGCCGTCGCCGGCAACCGAGCTGGTCTTGCTGGCCACCTCGCGCACCATTTGCGCGCCCATGTTCTCGAACTTGTCGCTGAGTTCGATTTCCTTTGCGACGGTGACCCCGTCCTTGGTGATCCGCGGCGCGCCGTAGCTCTTGTCGAGAACGACGTTGCGGCCCTTCGGCCCCAAGGTCACCCTGACCGCATTGGTGAGAGTGTCGATGCCATGCAGCATCCGCTCGCGTGCATCGGTGCCGAGCCGAATATCTTTAGCAGCCATGATGGTTTCCTTTTCAGTTGGTTTTCGCAGCGGCGGCGCCGCCCTCGACGAGCCCCATGATGTCGGACTCCTTCATGATCATCAGTTCCTCGCCGTCGAGGCGAACCTCTGTGCCCGACCATTTTCCGAACAGCACGCGGTCACCAGCCTTGACATCCAGCGGGTGCACCTTCCCGTCTTCGCCGCGGGCACCTGGCCCGACTGCGATGACGTCACCTTCCATCGGCTTTTCCTGAGCGGTGTCGGGAATGATGATCCCGCCGGTCGTCTTTGCCTCCTGCTCCACCCGCCGGATCAGCACGCGGTCGTGCAAAGGTCTGAGTTTCATGAAGATCTTTCCTGAGTTTGAATCCGGTCACCCTCACGAGGAAGGCGATACAAATTCTGAGAATATCCTTGCGTGACAAGGATTAGCACTCGCTGCGCGAGAGTGCTATTAAAATCGGAAGCCACGATCCTTCTTACAAGGGCGTGCCACGGAAACGGGGTCCGCGGAGCAGCACATGCCGGAAAACATCGACCCGATTACCTTACGGCGCCCCGACGATTGGCACGTCCATTTGCGTGACGGGGTGATGCTCGCCGCGGTCCTGCCGTTCACCACCCGGCAGTTCGCCCGCGCGATCGTAATGCCAAACCTGGTACCGCCGGTGGCCGATGTCGCGGCGGCGTATGCGTACCGCGAGCGCATCCTCGCTGCTCTCCCGCTGGGTAGCGATTTCGCGCCGCTGATGACCTGTTATTTGACGGACACTACCGAGCCGGAAGAGGTCGCCCAGGGCTATGAGGAAGGGGTGTTCACGGCGGTCAAGCTCTACCCGGCGCGGGCGACGACCAATTCGGCCTTTGGCGTGACCGATTACGACCGCATCGCGCCGGTGCTCGAATGCATGGCGGGGCTCGGCATGCCGCTGTTGATCCATGGCGAGATGACTGACCCGGAGGTCGACGTGTTCGACCGCGAGGCGGTGTTTATCGACCGGGTGCTCGACCCGTTGCGGCGACGCCTGCCCGAATTGCGGATCGTGCTCGAGCACATCACGACCGAAGAGGCAGTGGATTACGTAAATTCGGGCGGGCCGAACCTCGCGGCGACGATCACGGCGCATCACCTCGTGATCAACCGCAACGCGATCTTTGCCGGCGGGATCCGCCCGCACCTCTACTGCTTGCCGATCGCCAAGCGCGAGAAGCATCGGTTGGCCCTGCGCCGAGCCGCAACGTCGGGTAACCAGAGTTTCTTTCTCGGCACCGACAGCGCGCCGCACGCGCTCCCGACAAAGGAAACCGCGTGCGGATGCGCCGGCATCTTCACCGCCCCGTGCGCGCTGGAGATCTACACCGAGGTCTTCGAGGAGGAAGCAGCGCTCGACCGGCTCGAAGCGTTCGCCTCGCTGAACGGACCGCAATTTTATCGTCTGCCGCCAAACGATGCACGGATCACGTTACGGCGAGAGCCTTTCGTGGTGCCGCAGCTGATCGGGGAAGGCGACAATGCCGTGGTCCCCTTTCGCGCCGGGGAAACCCTTCGCTGGCGGCTGCAGGATTGAGGGGCGGAGAATGCAGATCGAGGCGGCACTGGAGCGGATCAAGGCGGCGGTCGGACCCCGCGGTTGGATTGCCGAACGCGCGGATCAGGAACCCTACCTGGTCGAGGCGCGACGCCTCTGGCGCGGCGCCACCCGGCTCGTGGTTCGGCCCGCATCGACCGAGGAGGTTGCGGCAGTGGTGCGGATCTGTGCCGAAGCCAGGCTGCCGATCGTGCCGCAAGGCGGCAACACCGGCCTCGTCGGCGGCGGCGTTCCGCCCGAGGACGGGACCAACATCGTCCTCGCCCTCGGCCGCATGAACCGCATTCGGGCAATCGACCCGCTCAATTTCACGATGACCGTCGAGGCCGGCTGCGTACTGGCGCATTTACACCAAGCGGCCGCCGAGGCCGACCGGTTGTTCCCGCTGAGCCTCGGCGCCGAGGGCAGCTGCCAAATCGGCGGCAATTTGTCGACCAATGCCGGCGGCATCGCGGTATTGCGCTACGGCAATACGCGCGAGCTGACCTTGGGCCTCGAGGTCGTGCTCCCGGATGGGCGGATCTGGGACGGGCTGCGCGGCCTGCGCAAGGACAATACCGGCTACGACCTGAAGCAGCTCTTCATCGGCGGCGAAGGCACGCTCGGGATCATCACCGCCGCGACCCTGAAGCTGTTTCCGAAACCGCGCGAAGTCGAGACCGCGTTTCTCGGGCTCGCCAGGGTCGAGGATGTCATGACGCTCTTCGCCCACGCCCGCGCCGCTACCGCCGATCAGCTGACCGCGTTCGAGCTGATCCCGCGCGCGGCGCTCGATCTGGCGCTGGTCCACGTGCCCGGGACGATCGATCCGCTGGCGGCGCCCCATCCCTGGTACGTCTTGCTCGAAATGTCGTCGAGCCAGACCGAGAGCGGCATCCGCGCGCTTTTGGAGAGGCTGCTCGAAGCAGCGCTCGAAGAGAATCTGGTCGCCGACGGCGTCATCGCCGAGAGCGGCCCGCAAGCCAGGGAACTCTGGAAGATCCGCGAGGCGATTGTCGAGGCGCAGCTCTATTCGGGCTCGATCAAGCACGACGTCTCGGTACCGGTCAGCCGGGTCGCCGACTTTATCACCCGCGCCACCGCCGCGGTGACCGAAAGGCTGCCCGGCATCCAGCCGATGGCCTTCGGCCATGTCGGCGACGGCAACATCCACTTCAACCTGACCCAGCCGGAAGGCGCCGATACAGCGGCCTATCTCGCGCGCTGGCAGGAGTTCAACGACATCGTCCACGGTGTCGTGCGTGAGCTTCACGGGTCGATCAGCGCCGAGCACGGCGTCGGCCGCCTGAAGCGCGACGAGATCACTCATTACAAATCGCCGGTCGAGATCGAGCTGATGCGCACCGTCAAGCGTGCCCTCGATCCCGCCAACATCATGAACCCCGGCAAGCTCGTCAGTCTGCCGGATCTCTCGCTGCGGCCAACGGGAAATCTGAAATGCCCGAGGAAGATCCGCGCCAACGCTACACGGCCAATCTGCAGGGGGAGGTCGACAGCGCCTCGCTCTACCGAACGCTGTCGCAGACCGAGAAGAACCCCGAGCTGGCGCAGGTTTACGCTCGCCTCGGCGCGGTCGAGGAGGCGCATGCCGAGTTCTGGAAACGCAAGATCGGGGCGATCGGCCAACGCGTGCCGAGCCTGCGGCCGAGCTTCCGGACGCGGGCACTCGCCTGGCTGGCGCGCCGTTTCGGTCCGGCCTTCGTCCTGCCGAGCATCAACACGCTCGAGCAGTTGGACAGCGGCACCTATGACAGGCAGCCGGAAGCCGTTGCCGGCGGGCTGCCCGCGGCCGAGCGCTCGCACGCCCGCATCATCGAGGCGCTGGCGGCGCCGTCGCCGGGCGCGTTCAGCGGCGCGACGATTGCGCGGCTGGAGGGCCGGCATCGCGCCCTCGGCGGCAATGCGCTGCGCGCCGCCGTGCTCGGCGCCAATGACGGGCTGTGCTCCAATCTGAGCCTCGTCATGGGCGTGGCCGGAGCGGACCTCGCGCCGCACGCGATCCTGGTCACCGGTCTGGCGGGCCTCCTGGCCGGCGCCTGTCTCGATGGCATTGGGAGAATGGCTGTCGGTCAGCACGACCCGCGAATCCTATCAGCGGCAGATCAAGACCGAGGCCGACGAGCTCGAGCAGGTGCCCGAGGAGGAAGAGGAAGAGCTGGCGCTGATCTATCAGGCCAAGGGGCTTCCCGCGGACCAGGCCAAAGCGCTGGCGCAGCGGCTGATCGCCAACAAGGAAACCGCCCTCGACACGCTCGTGCGCGAGGAGCTCGGGATCGACCCGGAAGAGCTCGGCGGCTCGGCCTGGGCCGCCGCCGGGACCTCCTTCCTGCTGTTCGCCGTCGGCGCGATCTTTCCAGTCGCCCCTTATTTTGTGCTGGCCGGGTTGCCGGCGGTGATCGCCAGCCTCGCGGCGAGCGGGTTGGCGCTGTTCCTGATCGGCGCCGGCACAACCTTGTTCACCGGGCTCGAGGTATGGTTCTCCGGATTACGACAATTGCTGATCGGCTTCGCCGCCGCCGGCGTGACCTACGGCGTCGGCAAACTGATCGGCGTCGCCGTCACGGGTTGAGGCGCAGGCTTCTGGTGCGGGCGAGGAATTCCGCGCGGGCGAGCTGGCGCTGCAGCCCGAGCCGCTCGGTCACCGTCAGCGGCTGCCATGCACCGCCGCCGAGCAGCATCCGATTATTTCCCTCGCCAGCTTTGCCGACCATCCGCAGGCGTTGGCCATCAAACACCAGGAGGCCGTCGAGCCCGCGTTCGTCGAGCGTCCAATTCCGCACCGGTCCGGTATCGATGTGGATAAAGCCGGAATGCGGGTACCACCCGACGCCGCCGCGCTCCATCGCGCGGGCCTTTGTCATCGCTTCCGAGAGACCCGAATCGACACGTATATCGAGCGCGCGACCGACGATATGCTGGCTATGCTCGGCGACCCCGAACATCGTTCGGGCGAGCATCGCGTTGGTTTCGGCCGTGCGATAAGCCGACAATATCGTGGCTTTGGTCTGGCCTACCGAATCCAGAACATCGGCCAGGAAATCGATGACCCCGACATCGATCTCCGTTTTTTCCCCCGAATGGTGGTCGCGCAAGAAAACACAAAGCTCCTCGATGACCCGCGGGATCGGGCCTTGGTCGTTGCGGTACGCCCCATCGAACGTCTCGCCGGTATGGCAGTTGACGAGGCGCAGCCGGCGCAGGGCCATTGGCGGACGGGCAACGGCGCGCGCCATCGACGGCCACGCTGCGGCAAATCCGGTCATCAAGGATAGAAACAGTCGACGATCCATCGCCTCTTCGGTTCTCGTGCAATCACCCGAAAACAGGATCACCGGGATCACCGGCAATTCCGTAAACGGCATGGTCTGCAGGATACCCGGAGCGAGCCGGACACGACGAGGAGAAAGGTCAACGGATTGAAGGCGAGCATTCGCCTTCGGTCAAGGTTAAAATCTCTTCAGCAGTCGATCGATGTAGTCGAGCTCGATTTCCGGACGAAAGCGTTCGCCCGCTCGGCGGCGCAGTTCGTCCAAGAATCTCGCGGGCTTTTTGCAGAGTATTCTGGTCTGGGATCTTGACGTCCCCCTGATCGTAGGTTCCGTTATTCGACAACGGCCGACCTAGGGGATCCCGCTCGACCCGGTCGCGCGGCGTCCCGTCCGTAGCGCCGACCTCGTCGTCATTCGGGTTGCCCCATTGGCCCTGCATACGGCGCTGCATCTGCTCCGCAAAGTCGCGCGCCGCCTGCTGCAACTGGTCGAGCGCCTCGGTTTGCGGGCCGATCGCCTCGCCCGGCTGTCGGCGCTGCAATGCCTCGGTGGCGTCGCGCATCGCGCGCTCGGCGCGGCCCAAAGGCTCGGGGATGTCGCCGAGCCCGTCACCGAGCCGGCGCATCATCTCGCCGAGCATGCGGCGCAGCCCCTCCTGCTGGCCCGCGGCATCGCCCAGCTGGCCGTTGGCGTCCGGCTGCTCGCCTCCTTGCTGCTGCCCCTGCTGCCCCTGCTGCTGGCCGCGCTGCCCCATCCGGCCTTGCTGACCCTGCTGGCCTTGCTGCTGTTGGGCGCGAAAGCTGCGGTCGAGGAGCTGCTGCTGACGCTGCATCAGTTCGCGCATGTTGCGCATCATCTGCTGCGCCTCGCTCGACCCCTGCTGCGGCATCTGCCCAGGTCTCGCCATGCGCAGGTTTTCGAGCATGTTCTGCAGCTGCGACAACAGCTCGCGCGCCTGGTCGCGCGCGCCGTTGCGGGCCAGGTCACGCGCCCGGTCGAGCATGCGTTGCAGATCGCGGCTGCTGATCACCTTGGACGGGTCGACCTGCTGCTGATACTGGTCCGGATTGCGCGCCATGTTTTCGGCGAGCGCCTGCAGATAGCGGTCGAGCGCCTGCTGCAGCTCCTTCATCAGGCGATCGATCTCCGCGTCCGGCGCATTTTTTGCGAGCGCATCCTGAAGCTCCTGCTGCAGGCGCCGCATCTCACGCTCGGCGAGCGACATGCGTCCATCCTCGATGCGCAGAGCGGTGTCCCACAGGAGTTGCTGGACTTCGGCTATGGAATTCGCGTCGTCGTTGATCCGCAGACGCTCCTCGGCGAGGCGCATGCCGAGGAAGGCGACGGTATCGTCGCGGTAAAGCTGCGGCCGCTCACGCAGATCGCTGAGCGTATCGGCCACCGCCAACCGCGACCCGGGATCGGTCGCCAGCTCCTTGCGCTGGTCGATGATCGCGCGGGCGACCGGATGCTCGAATTTGCGCTCCGGCAGCTTCATCCGGACCGGCTCGCTTTCGCCCGTCTGGCCCAGCGCGTCGGTAGCGACGAGCCGGATCTCGACCGGCAGGCCGGCCCAGGGATGCGGCGACAGATCGTGATAGCTGGTGGCTTGCGCTTCTTTCAGGTGCAGGCCCGGCAAGGGCATGTCGAGCTCGATGGTCTCCTCGGGATTGCCGCCCTCGCGCCGGATCACCGCCTTGGCCAATTCGACCCCGTAATCGTCGCTCGCCTGATAATCGATGCGCAGTGCGGCATGCGTCGTGCCTTCCGGAGTTTTTGCGAAGGCGATTTTGGGCGGGTTGTCCGGGATGATCTCGATCTGCCAGTTGCCGAGCGCCGCGCCCGCCTGCGTCACGGCGAGCTGCTTGCCGGATGTCAAGGTCGCCGCGGCCCGGAAGTTCTGCTTGTCGACCGCATCGAAGTCGCGGCTCTCCCCGTCGATCGCGAGGCGCGGCACCGCCTGGCCGCCATGCACCTGGGCGAGCAGCTTGCTGCCGGTCGGGATGCGCAGCGTTTCGGCGGTTTCCGGGCGCAGGAATTGCGGCGCCAGCCCGGTGTATTCGGGCGGCGTCACCCAGATGTCGAGGCTTGCGGCGGCCATCCCCGACCTGCCGGCAATATCCGGTCTTAACGGACCGGACGAGACGATCCCGCCAGTCGCTCCCGGCATCGATCGCGCCGAGCAGCAGCAGGATCGCCAGGACGGCGCGCAACCCCCACGGATCACGGGCGGCAAACCCGGCATGCGGCAGTCCGATCCGCAGTCGGCGCGCCGCCGCTTCCATGCGCCGCCGGTGTGCCTCCCACAGACCCGCCGACGGCGGCATCGAGCGGCCCGCTCGGCCGGTCGGCGAGAGCTTGCAGCGGCCGGTGCTGCAGCCCGCTCGCCTGCTCGATGCGGCGGCGCGCGGAGAAGGCATCGGGAATGACGGTCTTGCCGAATGCCGCAGCCAAGCCGATCGCGAAAGCAGCGCCGAGGCCGATCAGAACTGCGGCGTGCAGGAGGCCCGGCAAGTTCGGCAGGATATCGAACAGGCCGAGCACCAAAAACGCGCCCAGCGCGGCGAGCGCCGGCCAGCATGGCGGCCAGACCCGCTCCCACAGCAGCGCAAAACGGGCGAGCCGCAGCCGCATCGCGAAGCGGCCACCGGATAGCGACGAGCGGTCAGTCATGCGACACCTCGCTTCCGCACGGGCTCCTCGGCCGTATCGGGGAGCCGGTCGGAAAGCCATTGGGGAATGGTATCGAGAGAAAGCAGCGCATCATAGCTCGGCCGCGCCCGGATTATGGCAAAACGCTCGTCCGCAACCAGCACTTCCGGGACCAGCAGCCGACTGTTGTAGGTCGTGCTCATGACCGCGCCATAGGCTCCAGCTGCAGTGAAGGCGAGGAGGTCGCCCTCGGCAAACGGCGGCAGCTCGCGGTCGACCGCAAAGGTGTCGCCGGTTTCGCACACCGGCCCGACAACGTCCGCCGGCGCGAGCGAAGCGCCGGCTGCGGGGAGGCGAACCGGGACGATGTCGTGCCAGGCATCGTAGAGCGCGGGGCGGATCAAATCGTTCATCGCCGCGTCCACGATGACGAAACGCCTGGTGCTGCCCTCCTTGACGTAGAGCACCTGCGAGACGAGCAGCCCGGCCGGCGCCGTAAGCACCCGACCCGGCTCGAACGCCAGGGTGAGCCCGAGCGAGCCGAAGATGTCGCGCACAAGGTTCGCATAGCTTAGCGGCTCCAGCGGGCGCTCGGCATGGTAGCGGACGCCGATGCCGCCGCCGAGATCCATACGCGCGACGGAAAGCCCGAGAGCGCGCAATTCGAGGACGAGCTCGGCGACCCGCTCGAAGGCGCGGCGATAGGGCTCGAGATCGGTCAGCTGCGAGCCGATATGCACGGCGAGGCCGACCGGCTCGATGCCGGGAAGCTCGCCGGCGAGCTCGATATGCGGCAACCGCCTCGTCAATTTCGATGCCGAATTTGTTCTCCTTCCGGCCGGTCGAGATCTTGGCGTGGGTATGGGCGTCGACATCCGGGTTTACCCGGATCGCGATCGCGCGCGATCCGGCCCTGCGCGCTGGCGACTTCGCTCAGCCGGCGCAGCTCCGGCACCGACTCGACATTGATCTGATGGATGCCGGCGATCGAGCGCCGCCCCCATCTCGGCCGCCGTTTTGCCGACCCCGGAGAAGATGATCCGCTCGGGCGGCACGCCGGCGGCGAGCGCGCGGCGCAGCTCCCCCTCCGAGACGACGTCGGCACCCGCGCCGAGGCCGGCGAGGAGCCGGAGCACGGCGAGGTTCGAGTTTGCCTTGACGGCATAGCAGATCAGCGGCCGCTCGGGTAAGAATGCGTCGGCAAACCGGCGGTATTGCGCGGTGAACCCGGCAGCCGAATAGAGGTAGAAGGGAGTGCCGACAGCCGCCGCGATGTGCGCCACCGGCAGCTCTTCGGCGTGGAGCTCGCCGCCGCGATAGTGAAAAATATCATTCACTCGGATACGGCCGCGGATAGGTGTCGGGTTCGTCTGGCGGCGCGGTCGGCGCATTCCGCTTGCCGCACCCCGCCAGCGCTGCAATGAACAAGCATAGAGCAATCGCGGCGAGCACCCCCACCCGCCTCGCTGCGCTCGGCACCGTCCCCCGCAGTGCGGGAGAGGGGGGACCCAGCCCGCAGGGCTGGGTGGGTGAGGGTACCAGCCTCGACAATCCGCCGCTCATTCCAAAAATCTTTTGCGCGCCGCAGCTGCAGCGGTGCGGACCTGCTCCGGAGCGGTGCCGCCAAAGCTGGTCCGGCTCGCCACCGACCGGGCGGCGTCGAGCACGTCATAGACCGCGTCGGTGATCGCCGGCTCCACAGCCTGCAATTCGGCGAGCGGCAGCTCGGCAAGCGTGCAGCCCAGCGCTTCCGCGCGCTTGACGATCTGTCCCGTCGCGTGATGGGCGCGGCGGAAAGGCAGGCCCGCGGCGCGTACGAGCCAGTCGGCGAGATCGGTTGCCGTCGCAAAACCCTGCTCGGCGGCGTCGCGCAGGCGTTCGCGGCAGGCGCGCATGTCGCGCACCATGCCGGCCGTCGCCGCTAGGCCGAGCTCGAGGGCGTCGACAGCCTCGAACACCGGGACTTTGTCTTCCTGCATATCCTTGCCATAGGCGAGCGGCAGGCCTTTCATCACCGTCAGCAATGCGACGAGGGACCCGTTCAGCCGGCCGGTCTTGGCGCGCACCAGCTCGGCCGCATCGGGGTTGCGCTTCTGCGGCATGATCGAGCTGCCGGTCGTGAAAGCGTCGGTGAGCCCGATAAAACCGAATTCGCTGCTGCACCAAGTCACGATCTCCTCGGCAAAGCGCGACAGATGCATGCCGACGATCGCCGCGGCGGCGAGAAACTCGATCGCAAAATCTCGGTCGGACACCGCGTCGAGCGAATTTGCTGCGGGGCGATCAAAGCCGAGTGCAGTGGCAGTTGCGTGACGATCGATCGGGAAAGAGGTGCCCGCGAGCGCCGCCGCACCCAGCGGCCACTCGTTGAGCCGTCGGCGGCAATCGGCGAGGCGGCCGCGGTCGCGCCCGAGCATCTCGACATAGGCCAGCAGGTGATGACCGAGCGTCACCGGCTGGGCGATCTGCAGATGCGTGTAGCCCGGCATCACCGTGGCGGCTTCTGCCTCGGCGCGGTCGATCAACGCCTGCTGCAAGTCGCGCATTTCCTGATCGAGGCGGTCGATCGCGCCGCGCAGCCACAGCCGCAGATCGGTCGCGACCTGGTCGTTGCGCGATCGCGCCGTATGGAGGCGCCCCGCCGCCGGCCCGATCAGCTCGGCGAGCCGCGCTTCGATGTTCATGTGAATGTCTTCGTTTTCGGCGCTGAACACAAAGCTGCCGCTTTCGATTTCCGACCTGATCTGGTCTAGACCGGCGGTGATCGCCGCGCCATCTTCCGGCGACAGGATGTTCTGCGCGACGAGCATCGCGCAATGCGCCTTCGAGCCGGCGATATCTTCGGCGTAGAGGCGTTTGTCGAAATCGATCGAGGCATTGATGCGGCGCATGATCTCAGCCGGACCACCGGCAAAACGGCCGCCCCATAGCGAATTGGCCGGTTTGCTCGCGCCGGTCATCGGCCGCACTTCCGAGCGTAGCGAGAGGACGAAACGATGAAATGGACTGTCGCTGCCGCTTCGATGTTCCTCCTCGTCGCACCTACCCTCGGCGCGGCGGACGAGGGCGAGGCTGACATGCCCGACCGAACCAAGCTCGGCGAGTTCGTGCCCTCTTCGCAACCGTATCCGGCGCCCGCAATTTCGCTTGCCGACACCACCGGCCATTCCGTCGAACTCTCGGAGCTGCGAGGCAAGCTCGTCATCGTCAATCTTTGGGCCACCTGGTGCGGGCCGTGCCTGCGCGAGATGCCCTCGCTCGAGCGGTTGCAGTCGCGGCTCGGCGAGCGGATCGCGGTGCTTGCGGTATCCGAAGATCGCGGCGGCAACAAGACCGTCGAGCCTTTCATCGCCAAACTCGGGCTCAAATCGGTCAAGATCTATATCGATCCCAAGAGCGAGGTCGGGCACGCCTTCGGGGTACGAGGCTTGCCGACCAGCTTTCTGATCGACCGCGAAGGCAAGGTGCTCGGCCGCGTCGAAGGCGCGGCGGAATGGGATTCACCCAAGATCCTCGGCGTCCTCGAGCCCCTCCTCTCCGGCGATGGCGTGGTCAAGGCGTCGTCCCGCTGAGCACGTTTTTGAGAAACTGGCCGCCCCGCCGCAATCCTTGGTCGTCGATCGAGTGGCCGATGCCGACCGAGGTTACCGTCTCCACCGGCACGCCGGCCGCCTTGAGCGCGGTCTCCGCCGCGGCCAGCGAGCTGTACGGAACGAGCGGGTCTTCGGTGCCGTGCACCAGGAGCACGGGCGGGCGCGAGCGCAGCTCGCTGGCCAGCAGTTCCGGGGCGAGCAGCCGCCCCGAGAAACCGACGATGCCGGCGACCGGCTCGGCGCGGCGCAGGCCGACAAACAGCGACATCATCGTGCCTTGCGAGAACCCGACCAGCGCGAGTTCGTCGCTCTTGAGCCCCCGTTCTTCGAGCGCCTCGTCGATGAACGCGTCGAGGATCGGCGCGGCCGCCCGCACCCCGCCCAACACCGCCTCCGGGCTGCGATCCTGCGAGCTGAACCATTGATAGCCGTAGGGCACCGTGTCGCAGGGGAACGGGGCGTTGGGCGACAGGAATTCGGCGTCGGGCAGCAACCTCGCCCAATAGGGTGCGAGCCCGATCAGGTCGTTGCCGTCCGCCCCGAGCCCATGCAGCAGAATGACCAGACGGCGCGGCTTGCCGCCCGAGGCGGGTGGGCGCGACGGTCCGGACAGGCGAGGCATCATCGACGCGGTCCCTTCGAGTGGCGGACATGACCCGGCAACCTAGCCCAGAGCGGACCTCAATGTCACCCGCAGCGGCGAGTTGCGGCCCGATCGTGACACGCTTTGCCCCGAGCCCAACCGGCTATCTGCATCTCGGTCACGTCCGCTCGGCGCTCGAGGGTTGGCACGCGGCGCGGTGCGATGGGGGCCGCTTTCTGCTCCGCCTCGAGGATATCGACCGGACCCGCTGCCGCGATAAATATGCCGCCGCGATCATCGAGGACCTGGCCTGGCTCGGGATAGATTGGGACGGGCCGGTGCGCAAGCAGTCGGAGCATTTCGACGACTACCGGCGCGCGCTCGACAGGCTCAATGAGCTGGGTGTGCTCTACCAGTGTTTTTGCACGCGGCGCGAGATCCAGGCCGAGATCGCGCGCGCCGGCGGCGCGCCGCACGGCGATGCCGGCCCGCGATACCCTGGCACCTGCCGCAGGCTCAGCGCCGAAGACGTCGCCGCAAAGCTGCGTTCGGGGAGGGACTATGCGTTAAGGCTCGACTTGGCACGCGCGCTTGCGCTCACCGGCCCGCTCGACTGGATCGAAGGAGAATGCCGTCGGCAGGCAGAGGCCGCTCTGCTCGGCGATGTCGTGCTCGCCCGCAAGGAGTTCCCGGCGAGCTACCACCTCGCGGTCACGGTCGACGACGCGATCCAAGGCGTCACCTTGGTGACCCGCGGCGAGGATTTGGCGATCGCGACGCATATCCATCGTGTTCTGCAGGCGCTGCTCGGCCTGCCGGCCCCGCGCTACCGCCATCACGCGCTGTTGACCGACGCGGTCGGCCGCCGCCTTGCCAAACGCGACGGCGCGCCGACGATCCGGTCCATGCGGCAACAGGGAATGGACCCGGCGGAGATCATCGCGTTGGCCGAGGATCAGTCTTAATCCAGCGGGCGGTGAAGGCCGGTGGCGACGTCGAGATATTCCCGGTCGTCCGGCCGAAGGATCCCGTGGCGCAGCGCGAAATCGAGGATCACCAGGTTGACGTTGAATTTGAAGTCGTCGCTGGTGCGGACGCGGTCGAGGACCGCCGAGGCCGGCATCAGCTCGAAATGTGCGATTTCGCCGTCCTGGTTTTTCGGCACGAAGTCGGCGGGCATTTCGAGATCGAAGACGAACAGCACATCGTCGCGGACGCCGAGCTCGCTTTCCATGCGATAGGAGACGACGCCGGCTGGAAGCGCATCGCTGGTCAAGTTCCGCGGAATCGAGGCTTCTTCCTCGCCCTCCTTCAGCAAGGTTTCCTGCAACCCGTGCCCGTTGCCGATCCCGCCGGCGACGATGTTGTCCAGCTTGTCGGGTGCGACCCGTTTGTCGGGGGCGCGCCGGCCGACCCACAAATGCAGGCTACCACTCTCCCAAAGATAGCCGTTCAGGTGCACGCCGTAGGCGCGCGTTCCAAAGAACGGCACGGCGCCCCGGTCGAGGCGGAATACCGCAGGCGCACCCCAGCGCGGCGCGACATCAAAGGTCTCGTTGCGCCATTTGGGGACCCGCTTTTCGGCGACCAGCGCATCGACCACGGCGTCGACCGCACGGCTGACCGCCGCAACATCGCCGCGGGCCACCAGATTGACCCGGTCGTCGGCGACCGCGAAGACATCCGGAAATCGCCGCAGCGCTGCGGCATTGTCATGCCGTAGCAGCCCCACTCGGTCCCGCCCGGCAAAGAGCGGCACTACGCGCGCCGGGTCGTAGTTGTTGCAGGAAACGATATGATGGCGGAACGACATGACAGGCCAGAACTCTGATCAGCCGAGCTTCTCGGAGGTCAGCACCACCTCGACATAAGCGATCTGCCGCAGACAGCCGGCTATGTAGTCCATCAGATCGCGCCCGAGTCCGCGCATTTGAATGTCAATCGTCAGCTCGGCCCGATCGGTTCCGCAAACCGTGCTGTGCCAGGCGGAGGGCACCAGGCCGCGTTTGGCGAACAGCTCGAGCACGCGCGGCATCACGCCGGGCTCGGCGTGCGCATGGACGGAAAAGCAAGCGGTGACGGAAGGATCGTCGTCAGCGACGGTCGCGAGAAGGGGCGGCATGAGCTTGGTCCTCGGCAGGAAGGGGGCGAATCGAGCGAGCCCGAACCCTCAGCGGGTTCGGGGTCGTAATTCGCCAGCCAATCCGGCCATGGATCGTCATCTCAGCCACGCCTGAAGATGTAGGCCGGTCTGCCGGCGCGGTCAACTCGCTTTCGATGCTCCTCGAGTTCAAATCCGAGCCCAATCCGCGGATCGAAAACCCCTGCTCTTCTGTTTCCTAACGGTAGAGACGCGGCATTTCGCGGAGAAGTCACATGGACGAACGCCCGGTAGCGACTGGTACCGAGGCCCGCGCCGGCAGCAAGGAAGGCGTCGTGCGCTACGTTTTGCTGGCGTCGCTGGTGCTTGTCGTGGTTCTATTCGCAGTAGCGTACGAGCTATTTTCCTGATCGGAGAGATTGATGACCGCCACTCGGCTCGGCTTCGTCGTACTTTCGCTCGTTAGTGCAGTAGGTTGCGGCTTCATCGGTGCGCCGGACCGAGCCAGCGACACTCAGAACCTGAACGCGATCTCGGACGACATCGCGGCGCTGTCGATGACTCATTCGGACGTAATGTCCGCCGCCGACCCGATGGCCCACACCGTCTACCCCCACCACTACCAATTGCCGCAGGATTGATCGGGCTTCGCACTCCGTAGCCGTGCCGACCGAGCGCACAGCGCTGCTTGCCCAGACCGGGCGGGCGCTCGGTGCGGCAGAGATGTTCCTTGCGGCTGGGCGGGCACGGCTCGTCGTTCGCGTGGCGCCCGGGGGCAACCCGGGGGCAACATCGAACCCGAGCGCTTCGCCACCGAACAATTGGCCGCCCATGCGCTGGCCTGGATGGCGACCTATGTCGAGGCGCTGCGCCAGATGCGGAACTGGGCGGTGCGCCTCGACGAAGGCGGAAAGCTCGGGGAGATCGAGGCCCTGATCCTCGAAGCCGCCTTTGGCGAATATCTCGCCCAGCTCACCGGCGGCATTGCCATGGCGCAGGGGGAATTCGCGCGGCCCCAGGATCTCGGCCTCGACGACGGCGAGACCGCGCCATTGCGCACCGGAGCGGCGGGAAGCCTGTCGGCCGGCGCTGCAGCAGCCCGTTTGCAACTCGGCACCCGGCTCGCCGAAGCTGGCGAGGGGGTATTCGGCGACCTTGGAATTGACGATCCGACGCTCGAAATGGTTCGCGATCAGGTGCGCCGCTTCGCCGAGCGGGAGGTCGCGCCATATGCCCAGCAATGGCATCGCCGGGACGAGCTGATCCCGCTGCGCGGTCATCGAAGAGCTCGCCCGGATCGGCGTCTTCGGGATGACGATCCCCGAGGAGTATGGCGGGCTCGGGCTCGGCAAGACGGCGATGAGCATCGTCTCCGAGGAATTGTCGCGCGCCTATATCGGGGTCGGCTCGCTCGGCACCCGCTCGGAAATCGCCGGCGAGCTGATCCGCCTCAACGGCACCGACGCGCAGAAAGCGCGTTGGCTGCCGGCGATCGCGTCGGGCGCGGTGTTGCCGACCGCAGTCTTTACCGAGCCGAACACCGGCTCCGATCTCGCCAGCCTGCAAACCCGCGCGGTACGCGACGGCGAGGTCTACCGTATCCACGGCGCCAAGACCTGGATCACCCACGGCGCCCGCTCCGACCTGATGACCTTGCTGGCGCGCACCGATCCGAACGAGCGCGGCTATGCCGGGCTCAGCATGTTCCTCGCCGAGAAACCGCGCGGCAGCGACGAGGACCCGTTTCCGGCGGCCGGGATGAGCGGCACCGAAATCCCGGTGCTCGGCTATCGCGGTATGAAGGAATACGAGATCGCCTTCGACGGTTTCGCGGTGCCCGCCGAGGGATTGCTCGGCGGCGTCGAGGGCCAGGGCTTCAAGCAATTGATGGCGACGTTCGAGAGCGCCCGCGTGCAGACTGCGGCGCGCGCCGTTGGTGTCGCGCAGAATGCGCTCGAGCTGGGGCTTGCCTATGCGCTCGAGCGTGTACAGTTCGGTGAGAAACTGATCGCCTTCCCGCGCGTCGCCGGCAAGCTCGCCCTGATGGCGGCCGAGACGATGGCGGCCCGCCAGCTGACTTACTTCGCGGCGCGCGAAAAAGACGGCGGCCGGCGCTGCGACATCGAGGCCGGCATGGCCAAATTGCTTGCCGCACGGGTCGCCTGGTCGAACGCCGACAACGCGCTGCAGATCCATGGCGGCAACGGCTACGCCCTCGAATATCCGATCAGCCGGGTGCTGTGCGACGCCCGCATCCTGAACATCTTCGAGGGCGCCGCCGAGATCCAGGCGCAGATCATCGCCCGCGGCCTCGTCGCGGGCCGGAATTAGGGCGGGCACGAAGCAGCAATCAGGAATTGCACCGGCGATCGACCGTAGCTGCACCTGCAGCAAATCTGCAGCAAAATTTCTCCTATAGGTTGTAGAACCTGCCCAGCCCGGCACACGCCGAGCCGGCCGCGCTATCGCCATCCCGATCGGCCGAGCAAAGGCCAAGTCCAGTCTTGGCGAACCCCATCAGCATCTCCGCACCTGCAACGGTCAGACTATACAATGTGAATTTGGCAAATTCAGGATGACAATTCGGGCTCAATTGGCTTGAGCGTCGTAGGCCTGCCCTAACGAGACCATCGAAGGACCCGCAGATCGTCGGTCACTGCCATAGGCCTTCAGTCGGCGGAGCGCCAGGGAGTAACCGGGCTCGACCCGAACCCGTCGATCGATCCCGGTCATCCGAACGGCGGTTCATGCCCCGAAGCCGTCATCCCGTGGGTGATTCCTATGGGTGAAGGGATAGGTTGAGGTACAAGAGTGTTTTCGCTCTCTTTGCTGGAAATGCTGCAGGGATGGAGCCCGTTCGACATCTCATGCCAGGGGCCATGGGTAGTTTCCCAGGTTGCCCCCGGCGGGTCTGATAGGACGCAGCCGGCCGATCTGGACAGCGCCGGCCGGCCGCGTGCATCGATAGGCGCGTGTCGCTCACGGACGAACGCGGATGATCGTCTTCCCCTTGCGTCGCTCGGTCGGGTTTAAGGCGGCGACGGCATCGTCGAGGGTCGAGACGTTGCCGATGTTCGTCCGCAGTCGTCCGTCCCGCACCCGCTGGACGATCTCACTCAGTTGGGCACGATCGGACTCGACAACGAAGTCGACCGCCAGGCCGTCGGCGGGCCGCGCCTCGGCCGGCCCGACGATGGACACCAGTGTTCCTCCGGCTCGAATCAGGCCTGCGGACCGCTTCTGGATGTCGCCGCCGATGACATCGAACACCAGATCGATGCCGCCGACGTCTTCCAGCGCGTCGTTGTCGAGGTCGACGAACTCCTGCGCGCCGAAGTCGAGCGCCTTCTGACGGTCGGCCGCGCGTCCGGTGCCGATGACGTAGGCGCCGGCCTCGCGTGCGAGTTGCGTCACCATCGAACCGACTGCGCCGGCCGCGCCGTGCGCGAGGACGCTCTGCCCCGCCTGAAGGCGGCCGTGCTGGAACAGTCCCTGCCACGCGGTGAGGCCCGAGATTGGCAGGCTCGCGCCCACCGTGAAGTCGACGTCGCCCGGCAGCGGCGCGAGGTTGCGTGCCTCGATGGCTACATACTCCGCCAGGGTGCCGTCGCGATGCCAGTCGGCGAGGCCGAACACCCGCTGTCCTACCGACAGTCCCGTCGTGCCGTAGCCGAGAGCGGTGACCACTCCGGCCAGCTCGTGGCCGGGGATCGACGGTGTTCGGTCACGGTCGCGGCGATCGGTCCAGGTCGAGGGCCACGCCATCTCAGTCGGGACGAATCCCGACGCATGAATCTGAACGACGACGTCGTTTATCGCTGCCTGCGGCTCGGGCCGCTCCACCAGCTTCATCCCGGCCGTTCCCGCAGCCTGGTCCGTCACAACGATCGCCTTCATGATAATTTTCTCCTCGGTCATTTGTCTCTTTGCTGGAAATGTTGCAGCGTTGGAAAGCCCGTTCGACATCTCAGGTGCCAGGGGCCTGATAGGACGCAGCCGGCCGATCTGGACAGCGCCGGCCGGCCGCGTGCATCGATGGGCGCGTGTCGCTCACGGACGAACGCGGATGATCGTCTTCCCCGTTGCGCCGCTCGGTCGGGTTGAAGGCGGCGACGGCGTCGTCGAGGGTCGAGACGTTGCCGATGTTCGTCCGCAGCCGTCCGTCACGCACCCGCCGGACGATCTCACTCAGTTGGGCGCGATCGGACACGACAACGAAGTCGACCGCCAAGCCGTCGGCGGGCCGCGCCTCGGTCGGCCCGGCGATGGTCACCAGCGTTCCTCCGGCTCGAATCAGGCCTGCGGACCGCTTCCCGATGTCGCCGCCGAAGACATCGAAAACCAGATCGACTCCGCCGACGTCTTCCAGGGCGTCGTTCTCGAGGTCGACGAACTCCTGCGCGCCGAAGTCGAGCGCCGTCTGACGGTGGGCAGCGCGTCCGGTGCCGATGACGTAGGCGCCGGACTCACGTGCGAGCTGGGTCACCATCGAACCGACTGCGCCGGCCGCGCCGTGCACGAGGACGCTCTGCCCCGCCTGAAGGCGGCCGTGCTCGAACAGTCCCTGCCACGCGGTCAGGCCCGGCATCGCCACGCTCGCGCCCACCGTGAAGTCGACGTCGCCCGGCAGCGGCGCGAGGTTGCGTGCCTCGACGGCCACATACTCCGCCAGGGTGCCGCCGCGATACAAGTCCGTGAGGCCGAACACCCGCTGTCCCACCGACAGCCCCGTCGTGCCATAGCCGAGGGCGGTGACCACTCCGGCCAGCTCCTGCCCGGGAATAACCGGCGTCCGGTCACGGCCGAGGCGATCGGTCCAGGTCGAGGGCCACGTCAGCTCATCCCAGGTGAATCCCGACGCATGAACCTGAACGACGACGTCGTTTATCGCTGCCTGCGGCTCGGGCCGCTCCACCAGCTTCATCCCGGCCGTTCCCGCAGCCTGGTCCGTTACCACGATCGCCTTCATGATAATTTTCTCCTCGGTCATTTGTCTCTTTGGTGGAAATGTTGCAGCGTTGGAAAGCCCGTTCGACATCTCATGCCAGGGGCCATGGGTAGCTTCCGAAAGCGAAGGTGGAACAGCGCTTTGCCAGTGGTCGACGTGACCTCGCTTACCAGGCCTGCACTAGCGCGAGCTTCTCGACGCTTTGCCCCTTCCTCAGCAGGTCACGCGTGTGCGTGTCGACGCAGTAGGCGCAGTTGTCGTTGATCTGCGAGACGCGCAGGTAGACCAAGTCGACGAGCGTCGCCGGTAGGCTGCTCTGGGCGATGTAGCCGTGGACGCCGCCAAGGGCTTCGAGGCCTTCCGGCGCGATTTGATTGTAGTCGAGACGCTTGCCCACTTGTTTCACTCCTTGAACGTCGGGCCTGATGGAGCCGGGGTGGTCAGGGTCTTGTCCCCGGTATCGACGACGAAAACCGCGAGCAGCTTTGCGGGCTCGGTCGCGCTTGCATTGCGGCTGACGCGATGGCTGGAACCGGGTGTCTCGTACCAACTCTCGCCGACGTGGTAGACCCGCTTAGGCTGATCGTTGATCTGTGACTCGATTGCGCCCGACACGACGTAGGCGAAGATGAAAGCCGACTTTGCGTGCGTGTGCGGCAGCGAGGCGCCACCCGGCGCATAGTCGACAACCACGGCAACGAGCGACTTGCCCGGAATGTTGGGAATCACCCGCTCGAAATGCGGCGCCACCGTCTCGCCACGCTCGCGTGCGGCAGCTGACGCTGCCAGGGCGATAGCGAAAGCGGCGCCGGCTGCTCGCAGGGCGAATTTGATTTCCATGGCGGTGGTTCTCCTTACCCCCGCCTAGTTGACCTTTCCCTGGTCCAGCACGAAGTACCAAGAACTGACAAAACTCGTAGACTACCGGTTCATGCCCAAGCTGCTGCAGTTGGAGCTCGATCGAAGAGCAAAGACGCCGCTGGCGGAGCAAATTCGTAACGGCATCAGCAACGCGGTCGAGACCGGTGTCCTCGCGTCAGGAGCGCGTTTGCCATCATGGCAGGACCTTGCCGCCCAATTGGGCGTCGCCCGCGGCACGGTGCGCTCGGCGTACGAGAAGCTATCTGCCGCCCAGCTCATCGTTGCGTCGCGCGCGACCGGAACCCATGTCGCGGCTCGGCCTTCAATAGCCGTTCGGCTGCACCAGCCGCCCGATCGCGGCTCGTTCATGGAAATGTATCAGGAGTTCACCGCGCGCTCGGGAATCTTCCGGATGGGCGTGCCTGCGCAGGAAACCTTTCCCGCCAAGCTCTTCGCCCGGATTCGCTCACGCGCGGTTCGCGCGGAATCGAGTGCGGCGCCCTTGTACCCGGACCCTCGCGGCGAGCCGGATCTGCGGCGGGAAATAGCCGCCTATCTCGCCATCGCGCGCGGCATCGAATGCTCGCCCTCGCAGATCGTCGTCACCGGCGGCTTCGGCAGCGGCCTCGGGTTGGCGCTCCGTGTGCTCGGCCTCGAGGGGCGGAAAGTTTGGATGGAGGATCCTGGTTTCCCGTTCACAAGGCGCGGGCTCGAGCTCGCAAGATTGTCGTTTGCGCCGATCCCGGTCGATGGTGAGGGCGTCGATGTCGAATATGGCCTGCGCCATGCTCCGGATGCGGCGCTGGTCGTCGTAACACCAGGTCAGCAGGCGCCGCTCGGGTCTACCTTGTCGCTGGCGCGGCGCTTACGACTCCTGGACTGGGCCGCTCAAGAAAAGTCCTGGGTGATCGAGGATGACTATCTGAGCGAGCTGCAACTGGAGGGGCGAGCCGCGCCAGCGCTTGCCTCGATCGATCGAAACGGGCGCGTCATTCACATCGGCTCCTACAGCAAAACCATCAGCCCCGCACTGCGCCTGGGCTTTCTCGTTGCCCCGTTGCCGTTGGCCTCCCGGTTTGCCGAGGTCGCGGCGTGTCTCGCTCCGGCGCCCGGGCCATCGGTGCAGCTCGCGACCGCGGAGTTCATGCGGGAGGGTCACTATATGCGCCATCTTCGGCGCGCAAAGCGGCTCTACTCTGCGCAGCGCGACGCACTGCTGAAATGCCTTCGGCCGCGCGCCAAAGATAGCGTGGTCGGCGGATTAGCAGTGGTGCTGCGATTGCCGGACGGCGCACCGGACGTATCCATCGCCAAGGAAACGCTGACGTTCGGATTGGCGCCTACTCCCCTGTCGCTTTGGTATGCCTCGAGGGTTTCGGCGCAATCCGGTCTGCTGCTCGGCATCGCGACGGCGCCACAAAAGCATCTCGCCGCATCCTGCGACCGTCTTTACGCGATCATAGATCGCTGCACATGACGCTTCAGGAGCCTCTGGCGCCGAACGAGACCGCGTCATTGAGCAGGCGATCCCCCCGTCGGGATGCGCCAGTTACAAGAAGCGAGCGACGGCGCGTCATTCGCTGGACTTTCTGCCCGGAATTCTTTGGATGCCGTTCGGACCTGACGGAATCCTTTGGACAACCGTCCGCCCCATCGCCAGCACCAGATCGTGGACCCGCCCGGTGGACCCGCCCGGTGGACCCGCCCGGTGGACCCGCCCAGCACCGACACGGACTTGTTGGTTACACCGCGCTTTTGAAATGGCGCATGCTTAGTTGCCTTCATCAGGTGGACCGGCTCCTGAGGCGACGAGCATGACCCCGCGGATAATATTGCGAAAAGCCGCGTCGTAATTGACGCCGCTGATGCCCCATGCGTAATCGGTGTCCCGCCAGTGCGTCCGCCATTTTCCGACCCACCCGGGCAGCGTTTCGCTCCAGTCGAGTGTGCCGGTGACGACCGCTTCGCCGCCGCGTAACGGCGGCGAAAAGCTCGGTAGGTGATCCACGCTCGCACCCCGCGCGACTAGCTCCGCATCGTTCGGAATGCGCACATGAATACCGAACTGGCCGGCGGCCGTGGCAAACGAGCCCCGCTGCTCCTCGCCCGCCGGAATTTCGGCGCTCAGCAGATACGGCGGCGGCTTTGGCCCGTGCACCAACAGCAGGGGCACGACGACCGGGCGCTCGCCGCGCCACGGCCGGTCGCCGAGCTGCGCCAACAGTGCATTGATCCTGGCGGGATCGAAATAGACGGTCAGCTTGTGCGGCCGGTCATAGGTTCCCTGGTCGTCGTGCAGCGGGATGCCGGCCATCATATCGGCGTAGCCGAAGCAGGCGACGTAGCGGTCCGCATGCGCTGCGAGCTCCTGCGTGCGCGGATCATCCTTGAGCCGCGGGTCGCCCGACGACTTGACGAGAACCTCACGCAGCGTTTGGCCAAAGCCCCAGGGGCGCTGCCGCATGTCTGTGCCGGTGACGATCGCATCGGCCCGGTAAATCGTACCAATGTTGGGCGGACACGAACCTTCCGTTTTGGGCGGCACGAGCCGAGACCCTAGATAGCTTCCGTTTGAGGGCGGCGAGGTACGCGGTGTGACAGCATCAGCGGCAGCTCGTTGGGCCAGAGCGCAGAACAACGACGTCGCGCAGAGGAATCGTAGTACCACGGAGCACCGCCGCGCGCGAACTGGGTCCCAAGCCATCTCACATCGCTTCCCCAGACCAGTGCCAGGTTGCACAGTATTCGTCAGGCCAAGGTCTGTCGCAATGCGTTGCCGCTACGGCGCTAACCAGCTGAATCGGGCCGCCCGGCTAACGCGGATCGACGCTGGCGGCGCAGGTGTGAAAACGTTCACCGTCGTAGGTGAAGAGGTGACGATGAGTGGCCTCGTATAGACATACCGCCCTATCAAGTATTGCGTCGAAAACGGGAGCGAGGTCGCCTGGCGAGGAGCTGATGACTTTCAATATTTCGGCGGTCGCCGCTTCTCGGGCCAACGCCGCGTCGCGCTCGGCTTTGCATCCGGCGAGCTCGCGCCGGAGATCGGCGTAGTTCGCGAGCGATCGGCTAAGGTGCTGTCAGGTGTCGCGCTCATTTGCGACCTCGGTAGGCCGTGCTTCCCGACGATCATACTTAGATCATTCGTGCCCCCTCAGCGTTGCGTAACGGACGCAGATCAGCGGTAATCGGCGGTAAACGCTGCTCCCGGCAGGGGGGTAGCGAATATCGGCTTCACGGGCGAACCCCGCCGGACATCAAGCGCTCTCGAGGAAGGGCCGGTTACGGCGCAGAGGCGTCATCCGACGCATAATAGCGGATCGTCAGCTCACCTTCGTTACTCGGCTTCTTGCGAAAGCTGCCGCTCCATGAACATCGTAAAGGCGCGCGCTTTGGCGCTCGCCTGTCGCCCGGTCGGAAACACCGCCCAAAGTTCGGCCGGCGGCAATGACCAATCCTCCAGCACGACCTTGACTGCTCCTGACTTCAGTTCAGGCGTGAACATCCATTCGGATCCACCGACGGAAACGCCGAGACCGGCGAACACCGCCTCCCGGATACCTTCGGCCGCGCTCACGCGGAGCCGTCCGTTCACCGTTACGGAAACCTCGGCCGATCCTTGACGAAAGGTCCAGGTCTGGCCGCCCTGAGGCTGATCATAAATGACGATCTGATGCCCGAGAAGGTCGGTCGGGTTCCGGGGAACGCCCATGACGTCGAAATATGCGGGTGCGCCGGTGACGACTTTTCGGCACATCGCGATCTTGCGCGCGATCAGCGCAGAATCGCCGAAAGGGCCCATCCAAAGCGCTACGTCAATACCGGCTGCTATCGAGTTGACGGTTCGGTCTTCAAGAACCAAATCGACCTCGAGAGCCGGATTTTCGGCGAAGAACGCGGGCAGCCGCGGTACTATTTGAAGCCGCGCGAACGTCACCGGCGCAGAAATCCGCAGTCGGCCCGTGAGCGCCGCTGCGGCGCCGCGCGCGGCGAGTTCTGCTTCCTCGGCTTCTTCGATCGACCGTTTGGCGCGTTCGTAGAAGTTTCGGCCCGCCTCGGTTGGGGTCAGGCCGTGCGTCGACCGCAGCAGCAGCCGCACGTCAAGCCGCTCCTCGAGCTGCGCGATCGTCTTGGAAACGGCGGGCTGACCGACGCGAAGCTGTTTTGCCGCGCCGGAGAACGATCCGGCATCGACAACCCGGACAAAAGCTTCCATCGCAGCGAGCCGATCCATGTTTATTCCCTTGCGGAATGAATGATATTACCACGGCGAGGCTGCTGCCAGGCATCCTTAAGGGGCGACAGTATCGGTTCCGCGGTAACTCCGACTGGGTCCCCCATGTCCTTGAAGGCGCAACTTGACGCCTGCCGGCACGCTTTCGAGGCGAGCACTCCCCCGAGTGTGGTCGCAGCCCTGGAGGGCTCGATTGCAGAGGTGGCGCAAACTGGTTTGGTCCGCCAAGCCGTAAAAGCCGGCGAAACCGCCCCGTTGTTCCGACTCCGGAGCAGGAATGGCGGTTTTCTCAGCCTCTCGGAAGTCCTCGATCGCGGTCCCGCGGTCATCAGCTTTTTCCGCGGCGCTTGGTGCCCGTTTTGCAATCTCGAAATGCGGGCGCTAGCGCAAGCGCAATCGGAAATCGAGCGTCTCGGCGCAACGCTGGTCGGTCTCTCTCCATTTCCGGGCAGCGGCAGCCGTTCAAGCTTCTCGGTTCTGAGGGATCCGGGATGCAGGATCGCCGCCCGTTATCGCATCGCCTTCACGGTACCTCCGCAATTCCGGTCCGCCAATCTTGCGCTCGGCTACCCTGATCGCCTCAAAAAGAGTGCCGACCGTTGGGTGCTGCCGCTGCCGGCCACGTACATCATCGATCGCAACGGTCTTGTGATGCTTTCCTACGTGGATGCCGACCACACCACGCGGCTCGAGCCGGCGGAGATCATCGCGGCGTTGACGCATCTTCGCGCGCGGGCAATCCAAGCCGACTGCAGCATTCCGGACCGGAATAACCGATAATCCAACGGAGCTGCTACCGTGACAGGGGCTCGATCCACAAGTATGCGGCCGCGAACGCCACGGCATTTAGCGGAGAGCCCTGCAACGATGCGGTCCGTCACTTTACGCCGGTCGCACTGCGCCAGCAGCAGCCAAAGTCGCCGGACGGATCGATGCTTTAGGCGGAGAAAACTTCTTCGCAAGGCGTTCACACGGAGATGTCGACATCGTCGACACTAGTTCAATCCCCTCTCTGTAACCGATTTCGTGGAGAGATCCGATGGGCCGACTGGTGAACAAAACAGTCTCTATCGACGGCGTCGGCAGTACCGCGGTGCTACCGATGTTCCGGCGTTCAATCGACTTACTTGCAGACGTTCTCACCAGAGTGGGCCTACTGAGAGAGGACGCCGAATATCATTTGCTGCGTGCGGCGATGGTCATCATTTTCTTTTTCTTCGGATATCAGAAATGGTTCGCATACGAAGTGGAACGACTGATTCCGTTTATCAGCAATGGCCCGCTGATCTTTTGGCTCTACCCGCTGCTCGGCATGCGCGGCGCCACTTTGTTTTTGGGTGTCTCGGAATGGACGTTTGGCACGCTGCTGTTCCTCGGGTTCTGGAACAAGAGGCTGGGCATTCTCGGGGCGCTGGGGTCGATCGCCACGTTCGTAGGGACCGTCACGATCATCCCGTTCATGCCGGAGGGCTGGGATGCGGCCGCCGGTGGGTTTCCGGCCATGACCGGTAATGTTCCGTTCCTGATGAAGGATGTCGTGCTCCTTGCCGTATCGGTCTATCTTCTGAAGCAGGACGTCCAGCGGGTAGTGCTTGCCACTGCTATTAATGAGTGAGCGAAAAGCTCAGGTCGTCCGCTCCACATAGACGCGCGCGCCGGCTGAGCCGGCGCCCCCGGCGGCTTCTCAAGCACCTTCCTCTCATAGCTAGTCCTGGAGGAACCTCATGCCTCAACGCGAACACTTCGATGTGCTGGTCCTGGGAAGCGGACAGGGAGGCCAGCTGATCGCCTGGCATTTGGCGCAAGCCGGGCGGCGCGCGGCCCTGGTGGAGCGCCGATGGGTCGGCGGCTCCTGCCCCAACATCGCCTGTATGCCGAGCAAGACGGAGCTATGGAGCGCCAGGGTGGCGCATCTCGCCCGCCACGGTCAGCCGCTTGGCGTCACCGCGGGCGGCGTCACAATCGATATGGCGACGGTGCTGCGCCACAAACGCGACATGGTGCGCCATGAGTTCGAGCTGCATATGCAGAACTTCACTGCGACCGGCACCGAATTGCTCGTCGGGCATGGAAGGTTCGTGGCGCCAAAGACGCTCGAGGTGAGCCTAGAACGGTGGCACACGCGTCCTGACGGGCGATCGGGTCTTTCTCAATCTCGGAACACACGCCGCCATACCCCCAATTACGGGCCTGAAAGACGCGCAGCCGCTGACTCATATCGAAGCGCTCGAATTGGACTACGTGCCGGCGCACTTGATCGTCTTCGGCGGCGGTTATGTCGGCATTGAAATGGCCCAGGCTTATCGCCGCTTCGGCAGTCGTGTGACGATCATCCAAGCTGCGCCGCAGATCCTGAGCCGGGAGGATTTCGACGTCGCCGAGGAGATACAGCGCCTCCTCAGCGATGAGGGCATTCAAGTTCTGACGCGAGCGAACGTCGTCGGTGTCAACGGCCGTTCCGGGGACAAGGTCCGCCTAACCGTGCGCACCTCTTCCGGCGACCAGGAGACTCGAGGGAAGCGACATTCTGGTCGCGACGGGGCGCGTCCCGAACACCGCCGGAATCGGACTCGAGGAAGCTGGCGTCGAATTGGATGCTCGCGGCTATATCCGTGTGAATGAGCGGCTGGAGACGACGGCCTCCGATGTCTGGGCGATCGGCGAATGTGCCGGCAGCCCGCACTTCACGCACGTCTCCGTCGACGACTTTCGGATCATCAAGGACAACCTCGCCGGCGGAAGCCGCACGACGCGGGATCGTATCGTTCCGTACTGCCTGTTCACCGATCCGCCACTGGCCCATGTCGGCCTGACCGAGCGCGAGGCCGAGGGCAAAGGGATCGCCGTGCGGGTCGCGCGGATGCCGATGAGCACGGTGCTCCGCACGCACACGACCGATGAAACGCGCGGCTTCATGAAAGCCCTGATCGGCGGCGACGATCGCATCCTCGGCTTCACGATGATCGGCGCCGAAGCCGGCGAGGTCATGACCGTGGTGCAGACCGCGATGCTGGCCGGGTTGCCGTACCAGCGGCTCCGCGATGCGGTGATCGCACATCTGACGATGGCGGAGGGGCTCGGCCCGCTCTTGGCGAAACCTGCCGCCTCGCTAGGCGAAAAACCAGCACCGAAAGCACGTGCGTGGACGCCGCCACTGGCGCGCGCCGCAATCCGAAGGAGAGTTCACGATGGCAGGCAAGCTCACAGGCAAAGTCGCGTTGGTGACGGGCGGCAGCGCCGGCATTGGCCTCGGCATCGCCAAACGCTTTGCTCAAGAAGGCGCGCGAATCTTCATAACTGGCCGACATCAACTCCAACTGGATGAGGCTGTCGCCTCGATCGGCGGCGATGCCGCGGCGATCCAGGGCGATAGCACCAAGCTCGCGGACCTCGACCGCATCTACGCAACCATCAAGGCACAAGCCGGGCGCATCGATGTACTGATGGCTAATGCCGGAGTTTACGAGTTCGGCATGCTCGGGGAGATCACCGAGGAGCAGTTCGATAAGACGTTCAATACGGACGTGCGCGGCCTGTTATTTACCGTGCAAAAGGCGCTGCCATTGCTGGCTCGAGGGTCCTCGGTGATCCTCACCGGCTCTATGGTGTCGATCAAGGGCTTCGCCTCCTGCTCGGTGTACAACGCGTCGAAAGCCGCGGTACGCTCGTTCGCCCGTACCTGGATCGTCGACCTCAAGGGGCGCGACATCCGCGTCAACGTGTTGAGCCCCGGATACACCGATACGCCTGGCCTGTCCCATTTCATGACGGATGAGGAAAAAGCCGCGGCCGTTGCTACCGTTCCGCTCGGCCGTATGGGCACGCCGGACGATCTAGGCAAGGCGGCGGTATTCCTTGCTTCCGACGACAGTGCCTACATCACCGGTATAGAGCTGTTCGTCGACGGCGGCGCGGCTCAGATCTGAGAGAGTCCTCGCTGCGGCGCCCCCCTGAGGCGCCGCAAATTTATTAGAGAGGCAAGTCATGAGTAACGACAGCCGAAAAATTCGCTTTGGTCTTTGGTATGACTTCCGCAACCCGGCGCAGTGGCGCCAGCCAGCCGACCGGCTCTACCGCGAAATCCTCGATCAGATCGCGTGGGGCGAGAACAACGGGTTTGATGATGTCTGGCTGTCGGAGCACCACTTCATCGAGGACGGCTATCTTCCCTCGATCCTGCCAGCCGCCGCGGCGATCGCCGCCCGCACCAACCGGATCCGCATCGCATCCGGCGTGCTGCTGATGCCTTTCCACAATCCGATACGCCTTGCCGAGGATATTGCGACCGTCGATGTCATCTCGGGCGGCCGTTTCGAACTTGGTGTCGGGATCGGCTTCAAACGTGAAGAGTTCACG
Source organism: uncultured Alphaproteobacteria bacterium (assembly GCA_963695605.1). Taxonomy (GTDB): domain Bacteria; phylum Pseudomonadota; class Alphaproteobacteria; order ATCC43930; family CGMCC-115725; genus AP-15. The sequence continues at coordinate 61,760 of CAVOHI010000054.1, forward strand.
GGCTTCGGCGTGTCCTCCAAGGAGCGCGGCGCGCGCACCGACCAATCGCTCGACATCATCCGCCGAGCTCTCTCGGGCGAAACCGTCACCTTCAAGAGCGAGTTTTTCGATTTCCAAAGCATCAGGGTAACGCCGGAGCCCATCCAGAAACCGCACCCGCCGATCTGGCTGGGCGGCTTCACGCCGGCGGCGCTGCGCCGCGCCGTCCGCTTCGGCGACGGTTTCACCGTGCCAGGGGCAAACCGAGATGTATATGACCGTTATGTCGCCGAGCTGAAGAAGGCCAACCGGCCGACAGATAACCTTCGTTTCGCCAGCGGCTTTTGGTTTCTCATCGTATCCGACGACCCCGAGAAAACCTTTGCCGAGGCTGCTGATCACGTCATCTATCAGGTCAACAATTACTCGATATGGCTCGAGGCTGGCGGCCTTCAGCGTCTTGCCCCACACCTCGATGACCGAGAAGCACTGAAGCAAAGTGGACTACTGCAGGTGGTCGATCCCGACACCGCGATACGCATGATCCGCGACTTGGCTGATACCGTACCGATCACCCATTTCTATTCCTGGACGCTGCCACCCGGGCTGCCGCCACGCTGGGCGCAGAAGCACCTCGAGCTATTCGCCTCGAAGGTGATCCCTGCGTTTCGCTGATCGCGGACACCAGGCTAAGGGGCAGCCAGTCATGGGGTAGGCGAACGTCCATTTAGTCGCAGTACAACATCGCATTCATCTCAGCCTCGCGCGTAGTGGCGCAATTTGTCCTGGTCGAGCGTGACACCCAGGCCGGGCCCTGCAGGTAGGTGGATGCAGAAATCCGCGAAGTGCAGCGGCTCCTCGACGAGATCGTCGACCAGGATCTGCGGGCCGAAATGCTCGCAGCCCCAGGCGAGCTCGCGCAACCCGGCGAAGACCTGCAGATGCGCCGCGGCACCGATCGAACTCTCGAGCAGGCAACCGCCGTAGAGACCGATCCCGGCTGCCTCGGCCACCGCCGCGACGTCTCGCGTGGCGAGGAGCCCGCCGTGCTTGACGAGCTTCAGCGAGACGACATCGGCCGCCCCGGCGCGCGCGACGTCCAGCATGTCGTGGGCGGAGAACACACCCTCATCGGCCATCAGCGGCACGGTCGAGCGGGCGCGCAGCCGTGCCATGCCGGCAAGATTCCAGGCGGGCAGCGGCTGCTCCACCAGCCGCACGCCGAGCTCGGCCAGGACCGGCAGGCAGCGTACCGCTGTCGTCTCGTCCCAGGCCTGGTTGGCGTCGACGATAAGGCTGGCGCGGCCGGCGAGCGCGCCGGCGAGGCGACGCAAGCGCGCGACGTCGGCCTCCGGCGACCGGGCGCCGATCTTTATTTTGAAAGTGTCGTGGAGGCGCGCGTCGAGCTTCTTCTCCGCCTCCTCGATCTCCTGGGCGGGATCGCCGGAAGCGAGCGTCCACAGCACCGGGACACTCTCGCGTACGGCGCCGCCGAGCAGCTGCACGGCGGAAACACCAAGGCTCTTGCCGACCGCGTCAAAGAGCGCGCTTTCGATCGCGGCCTTCGCGGCGTTGTTGCGTTTTGCCGCCTCGTCCATACGAATGCGCGCCGCCTCGAACCGGTTCGCCGGAGCTCCGATGATCGCCGGCGCGAGATAGACGTCGATCGTCGCCTTGATGCTCTCGACGCTCTCCTCGCTCCAGCGCGGTCCACCGAGCGTTGCGGCCTCGCCGATGCCCTCCACGCCGTTGGTCAAGCGCAGCTCGACAATGACGTAACTCTGCGCCGTGACGGAGAGCGAGGAGAGCTCGTGCCGGCGCACTGTCGGCACGTCCACGATCGTGCTGCGGATCGAGGCGATGGCGAAATCGCGCTCCAAGCCGGCCGGGACGAATGGAAGCGTTTGGGGCATGAGCGGCGGCGGCGCGCGTCAGGCCGCTTCGGCGTGCGCGCGCGTCACCACCGTGTTTGGCGCGTCGGCGCGCTCACGATGCAGGACAAAGTCGAAGGTGATCTCGGCGAACGGCGCGTTCAGGTCGCGCGCACGAACCTCCGCAGGGTCGGCAGAGCGGCGCACTTCCGGGATCAGGCCGTCGCGCGTGGCGAAGGCGAAGTCGTCGTGCAGGTATTCGTCGCCGTCGATGTTGATCTGCGTCGTCAATTTCCGGTAGCCGGGCGCGGTGACGAAGAAGTGGATATGCGCGGGCCGTCGGCCGTGCCGGCCAAGCTGGTCCAGCAGCCTCTGCGTCGGGCCCTCTGGCGGGCAGGCGTAGCCTGCGGGCAGGATGGAGCGGAACCGGTAACGGCCCTCGGCATCCGTCTCGATGCGCCGCCGCAGGTTGTATTTCGGCTGCGACGGATCGAAGAAGGAGTAGCCGCCGAGCGGATTCGCGTGCCAGACATCCACGACTGCGCCGGCGATGGGTTTGCCGACGGTGTCGCGCACTTGGCCGTCCATGAACAGCGCCTCGCCCTCTTCGCTGCCGTCGTCGAGCCGCGCTTCGCCCTTCGAAAACGGCGCTCCCGCGACATAAAGCGGCCCTTCAATCGTGCGCGGCGTGCCGCCCTCGATGCCGGCCTTTCGCTCGGCCGCGTCCATCCGCATGTCGAGGAAGGTTTCAAGGCCGAGGCCCGGCACCAGCAGCCCGGTCTCGTTCGCCTGACCGAGCGATGTCAGGTAGCTCATCGCCGACCAGAACTCGTCGGGCTGAACGTCAAACTCCTCGATCGTCCGAAACAGGTCCGACACGACGCGATGTACGATGCGCTTCAGCCGGGCATCGCCACTGTCGTTATCCAGACCGCTTACCTTGCGGAGCAGGTCCTTTACGGGCTGTGTGTTCAGCAACGAGTCGCTCATGATCGTTCCCTCCATGTCAGATCTCAGCCGAGGTCGCCGCCCGCGACGGGCAAGGTGACGCCGGTGATGTAGGAAGCCTCGTCGGACGCCAAGAACAGTATCGCGGCCGCCTCCTCTTCCGGCGTGCCCAGGCGTTTCATCAAAGTGGACGCCACGGTCTGCTCCATGACCTCGCGCAGCCGGGCCTTGTCGTGCTCGGTCACTGGTCCCGAGTTGCGGGGAATGCGGCGTGGCGGCGCCTCTATGCCGCCTGGCGCCACACCGCAAACCCGTATGCCGTGCGCTGCATATTCGAAGGCGAGGCAGGCGGTGATGGCGTTCACGCCGCCTTTGGCCGCAGCATAAGGGACGCGATTGATGCCGCGCGTGGCGATCGAGGAGACATTGACGATAACGCCGCCGCCGCCCTCCAGCATGGAAGGCAGAACCGCGCGGCAGCACCACAGCGTCGGGAACAGCGAGCGCCGGATCTCGGCCTCGATCTGCGCCTCGCCAAATTCGGCATAGGGCATCGCCCAGATGGTGCCGCCGACATTGTTGACCAAGAGATCGATCCGGCCGAAGCGCTCCTGCGTCGCGCGCATCGCGGCGATCGCGCCGGCATAGGTCTCGAGATCGGCGGTGACCCCCACGGCGGTTCCACCCTGGGCCTCGATCTCGGCGCGAACCTCGTCGACGAGGACGGATCGGTCGACCAAGGCGACGGCGCCGCCTTCGGCGGCGAGCCGCAGCGCCACGGCCTTGCCGATGCCCTGCGCGGCGCCAGTGACGACACCGACCTTGCCCGCGAAGCGGCCAGGAAACGCGCTCATCGCCGCTTCCTCCCCATGCTCATTAGCTCAAATGTGATAGATGTCGATGACGTGGTGGATGTAATCGTTCTTGAGGATGACCTTCTTCTTCTTGATCAGGGGCTCGGGCCCACTGATGTCCAGCGTGTAGAACGATGTCCCGAAGTAAATGTCGGTCGTCTTGTAACGGTAGCTGTAGGTCACCCAGTTGAAGCGCAGGCGACAGTCGGTGGCTGTCTGTTCGAGTATCTCCACATTGGTGATGTTGTGCGAGGTGCGCGGCTCCGGCAGGCTGGTGGCGCTCGACCGCTCGGTTCCGATACGGAAGACCCGATCCTCGAGCCCGCCTTTGTTGCCGTACCAGATCAGCGAAATTTCGGTCTGCGGGTCGGTGACCAGCTGGTCATCGTCGTCCCAGGACGGCATCCAAAACTCCGCGTCGGGCGCATAGAGCGCGAGCCAGTTCTCCCATTCCTTGTCGTCAAGGAACCGAGCCTCGCGGTACAGAAATTGCCGCACGTCCTCAGGCGAAAGTTGCGCCGCTGGGGTGCTGGGTTTCTCGATTGTGCTCGACATGGTGCTGGTCCTCAGGCCGCGGGCGTTGCTTCGGCGGACAGAGCGCGCTGCAGCGCCTCTTGCCAGTACTCGTGTTGCACAACGAACAGCCCTTCGTCTTCGGTGCGCAGACCACTCATCAGCGGTTTCAGGCCAATCGAATTGGCCGCTTCGTCAGCGCCCTGGATCCAGTGTGCGGCGCCACGGGACAGGTCGTTCCAGTGCCCGGCGCGCCCGAGGTAGGACATTTGACAAGCGCGGAACTCTTCCAGATCGTCGGGTGTCGCCATGCCGCTGGCATTGAAGAAGTCCTCGTATTGCCGGATGCGCCGCGTCCTCGCCTCTGAGCTCTCGCCCTTTGGCGCGATGCAGTAGATTGTTACTTCGGTCTTATCGACGGCGATCGGCCGATAGTGCCTGATCTGCGAGCTGAACTGGTCCATCAAGTACACGTTCGGGTAGAGGCAGAGATTGCGCGACCGCTGCACCATCCAGTCGGCACGCGCCTGACCGAATTGCGCGGCCAGTTCCTCGCGCCGCTCCCAGTTCGGCCGGTCTTCCGGGTTGGCCCAGTTGGTCCACAGCAGCAGGTGACCGTTCTCGAAGGAATAGAAGCCGCCGCCCTGCTTGGCCCAGCTGCCCGCATCCATGGCGCGGATATCGTCGACTTGCTCGGCCTGCTTGCGGCGGCTGGTGGTGACCGCGTAGTTCCAGTGCACGGAGGTGACGTGGTATCCGTCGGCGCCGTTTTCGGTCTGCAATTTCCAGTTGCCGTCATACACATAAGTCGAGGCACCGCGGAGCACTTCGAGACCCTCCGGCGACTGGTCGACGATCAGGTCGATCATCTTGGCGGCTTCACCCAAGTGCTCGACGAGCGGCGCGACATCGGGATTGAGGCTGCCGAAGAGGAAACCGCGATAGGATTCGAAGCGGGGAACCTTGGTCAGATCGTGCGAGCCCTCTTTGTTGAAGGGTTCGGGATATCCCGCCCCTTCGGGATTCTTCACCTTCAAGAGCTTGCCCGAGTTGGTGAAGGTCCAGCCGTGAAACGGGCAGGTGAAGATGACCCGGCTGCCGCGTTTGAAGCGGCAGAGCATGGCGCCGCGGTGACTGCATGCATTAATGAAGGCGTTCAACTCGCCATCGCGGTTGCGAGCAATAAAGATGGGCTGTCGACCCATGTAAGTCGTGAAGTAGTCATTCTTGTTGGGGATTTGGCTCTCGTGGGCGAGATAGATCCAGTTGCCCTCGAAGATGTGTTTCATCTCGAGTTCGAAGATTTCCGGGTCGGTAAAGATGTCGCGCGCGACCCGGTAGGTCCCCTCTTTGACATCGTTTTCCAAAACCGTAGCGAGCGTTTTCTGAACCGTATCGTGCATCCGTTTCCTCCTCGGGCTTGCCGCCTGCTCGGTGTTCGGCTTGCTCTGTCCGGAAGCTAAATCGCGCTTCCGCGGCTGTGAGTCCAAGACTAAATTAGTCGGAACCATACCCGGGAGGTATCGTCCGGAATTGCGCCAACTCCGTTAGTATCTGCACCGCTATGATCCCTCTAGTCATCCGGCCCGCCGCCTGGCTGCGGCTGGCGCCGGAAGCGGTCCGGTGTTAAGGTGCGCACTGCCGGGCGGCGACCCTGGGTAGTGGTGCCTGGCAGTATCAGCTCAGGAATTGCGCCCGCCTCCGAAATCCCCGTGTGGGCGCGTCGCCCGTCGTCTCGTGGGAACAACCGGCAACTCCGATACCGCAAACGGTGCTACGCCAATGAGGATTATTTTTTTATCGCACGGCAACAACCTCAATGGTGCCGAAAGATGTCTTGCAGAAGCCGTTCGGGGTCTAACGCAGGAAGGTCATGACGTCGGGGTCGTCGTGCCATCGGAGGGGGACCTTGCGCCCGTCTTAAGAGGTTTCGGTGCGACAGTCGTCATTGTCCCACATCGCTGGTGGGTCCATCACGGTCGCACACAGTTGACGTGGCGACAGAAAGCCAAGAATACCGCACACTATTTTGTCGACGCAAATCGGATTCGACGCGTAATTCGAGGAATGAACCCACAAATATTGATTACAAATACGATCGCTATTCCAACCGGAGCCCTTGCCGCCAAATTTTGCAGAATCCCGCACATTTGGTATCTCCACGAGTTCGGCGAAAAAGACCATAATTTTGTCTTCGACTTTGAACCGCGATTTAGTTTTTGGTTTATTAACCATACGTCAGCAAAAGTGATCGTCAATTCAAAATCGGTTTTTAGTTATTTTCAGAGATACATTCCGTCAACCAAATTATCGCTCGTGTCCTATTCCGTAGATGTTACATTGCCACAAATACCGGCCTCTCTCCCATCAGGCTTTAATGTCGTTATGGCTGCCACCATCGCTCCAGGTAAGGGGCAGCACGAGGCTATTGAAGCAGTACATATTTTACGAAGTAAAGGACTAAACATTCAGTTGACACTCGTTGGCGGACACAATCCCGCCTATTCCACCCACATTCGGGAACTGATAAAAAAATACGATCTTTGCGATGCCGTGCATATCTTGGGACATTCGGATCGTCCACTATCATACCTGAGCGCAGCAGACGTCGTGTTGGTGTGTTCGTCAAACGAAGCATTTGGGAGGGTGACCGTCGAGGCGATGAAATTGTCAAAGCCAGTGATTGGGGCATATGCTGCCGGTACACAGGAACTGATACAGGACGGCCTCACAGGACTTTTTTATGAATCTGGCAACGTAGAACAACTAGCGGAAAAAATAGAATACTTAGATAACCACCCTGAGCTTCGTATAAAATTGGGACAGAAAGCGCGAGATTGGGCCGTTAACACGTTTAGTGACAAAAATTATACTTCGGGCCTGCTGGAGGTGATTAACCAAGCAATGGAATTGTAGGCGATTGCCGGACGAATGCCCGTCTTCGAACCGCGCCGACATCCCTGTTCTCGGGTGGTCTTGTAGATTTGCGCCGACATCCAGGGAGGCCAGCTTGACGGGGATCCCGTGCTTGGCCAGCTCCGGTTCCGGCCCAATGCCGGATAGCATCAGGATACGCGGCGAGTTGAACGCACCCGCGCACAGGATGACTTCACTGTTGGCCATTGCACGCTCAGTCCGGTCATGATGCAGGTATTCGACACCAACCGCCATGAGGCTGCGACACCTTCAACTGGCCGTCGGCGCGGTGGTAGGGGTTGTCGAAAATGGCGTTCGCTTCCGGGTTCGGCCCCTGCGGCATGATAGATGCTCTCCTCGTTGTACGTTGCGGCTATTGGCGAGCCGCCGACTGTAGAGGCGATCAACCCTCTTGGCGCATCATCGCGAGCAGCGCCGTAACCTACCCGCCGGCGCGCGACATCATCGCTTCCATCTGGGAGCGGCGGCTTATTGCCGCGCTGACGCCGTCGATGGAGACGTCCTGGATCTTGTAGCGGCCGTCGCTGATCCCGAGCTGCCAGTCCATTTCAATCGGCTGGCCCTGCGTGCTGGTGATCTGACTGGTCACAATCACGCCGGCAGGATTGGTTCGGCTGCCGGTTACCCGAAACGTGCCACCGCTATGTTGTACCAGCAGAGGTCCGTCAGAGCGAATGAGGTAATCTTCAAAAAGCTTTTCGAACTCCTGCCGCTGCTCCGCGCTCGCGATACGCCAATAGGGACCGAGGACAAAACGAGATATCCCGTCCAGATCGGCATCCTGGTGCAGCATTTGACGAAAGTAGTCCTCTTTCTGAGCCAACGGGACATCCGCACGCATCTCCTGGAGCACATCCGCGCCGATGACGCTGATGAACTCGGCCGGAGTCTGACCGGCAGCAACGGGTCTTGGCGCCGCCGAGATCCCCGCGATCACGGCAAGGGCAAGAGCGAAGCCCTTTACGAACCACGCAACGGCGGTGCCGACGACAGGTTTTACTGCACTCTCGCATTCGTGAAGCAGGGGCGGGCGAAGTAAGCCGTCGGAAGTTTTTTCCACCGAGGTTTCGATCGTGTGTTGGACCATTTCGAGCATACGTAACCTCCATCGACATCGTTCATCGAACGATTTGCCCGTGAACGCCGGGCATCGTCTCCGGTATCCTCGTCGGACATCTCGGTATCTTTGATCTGATATCTGGGGCGTTACCGCCACGCCATGTGAAGGTGAGCCTCGTAATCTCGCAGGCCCAAGACTAAATTGGTCGGAACCATACCTGGGAGGTATCGTCTGGAACTGCGCCAACTCCGATACTTCGCGGCGGTGGCGCGCGAGCGAAACTTCACCCGTGCGGCGCAGATCCTGCATATCGCGCAGCCGCCCTTGAGCCGGCAGATCCAGCAGCTCGAAGACGAGCTTGGCGTAACCTTGATCGAGCGCGGCAGCCGCCCATTGCGCCTCACCGACGCGGGCCGCCTGCTGTTTGAGCAGGCCGTGCAGCTGCTCGAGCGGGTCGAGGAGATGAAGGCGATCACACAGCGCCTCAATGAGGCCGAGCGGCCGCGCTTCCGGATCGGCTTTGTTCCCTCGACGCTCTATGGCCGGCTGCCCGAACTGATCCGGCGCTACCGCGCGGTCCGCCCGGGTGTCGAGCTTACCCTGCTCGAACTCACCACCTTCGAGCAGATCGCCGCGCTCAAGGAAGGGCGCATCGATGTCGGTTACGGGCGGATCCCGTTCGATGACCCCGCGATCGAGCGGATGCTGCTGCGTAACGAGAAACTCTCCGCCGCATTGCCTTCCGGACACTCGCTCCTCGCGCGCGCCAGACCGCTGCGGCTGGACGATCTGGCTGCCGAGCCGCTCGTTGTCTACCCGAAATCGCCGCGCCCGAGCTACGCCGACCAAGTGCTCGCATTGTTCCGCGATAGTGGACTGAAGCCACCCGCGGTATTCGAGGTCAGAGAACTTCAGACAGCGCTCGGCCTGGTAGCTGCGGAGGTTGGCATCTGCCTGGTGCCGGTTTCAGTCGAGCGCCTGCGCCGCGACAATGTCGCGTACCGTCCGCTCGACGAAGAGAAGGCGGTCTCGCCCATTATTATGAGCACCCGGAAAGGCGATAGGTCGCCGGAGCTCGCCTTGATCCTGAAACTGATCCGCGAGATCTACCGTAAGGCGGGACTCACTATCGGTGTTTGACGAACTCGGGCGCATCGATTGCCTTTATCGACGCGAGGGGATCGAGTTAATCTGTCGTCCAAACAAACAAGACGGATCTGGAGGAGCCAATGGCCAGTGAAATTCAAAACTTTGACGCTGTCGTGATCGGCGCGGGCTTTTCCGGCATGCACATGCTGAAGTCGCTGCGCGACAAATTGGGACTGAAGGTGCGAATTTATGAAGAAGGTGAGACCGTTGGCGGCACCTGGTATTGGAACCGATATCCCGGCGCGCGATGTGATTCCGACGCCTACATCTATTGCTTCACCTGGGACAAGCAGCTGTTGCAGGAGTGGGAGTGGTCCGAGCGCTATCCCGAGCAGCCCGAAATCCTGCGTTATCTCGAGCATGTGGCCAAGCGGCACGACTTGAGACGCGACATGCAATTCAATACGCGCGTGACCGGCGCCGAATTCGACGAAGGAACCAATCTGTGGACGGTGCGCACCGACAAGGGCGAGGCGGTCACGGCACATTACCTCATCGCGGCTGTGGGTAGCCTTTCGGCCACGAACACTCCGCAGTTCAAGGGTCTGGAGACATTCAAAGGCAAGTGGTACCACACCAGCCGCTATCCCCACAGTGGCGTCGACTTCACTGGCAAGCGCGTGGCCGTGGTCGGCACCGGCGCCACTGCGGTGCAGGCAATTCCGGAAATTGCGCAGCAGGCCAAGCAACTCACGGTGTTTCAGCGCACCGCCAATTACTGTGTGCCGGCGCGCAATGGCAAGGTGGACCCCGAATTGGTCAAGGCGCGCAAGGCGGACTATGACGGGATCGTCCAGCGCATCCGCGAGTCGTTTTTCGGCCAGGAGCATTACTTCATTCCGAAATCGGCGCTGGAAGCCACGCCCGAGGAGCGAGAGCGCGAGTTCGACCGGATGTGGGACGCCGGCGGCTTCGCCTTCTGGCTGGCCAACTACCAGGACATGTTCTTCGATCAGGCGGCCAACGATCTGTGCGCCGACTACATCAAGCGTAAGATTCGCAAGACCGTGAAAGACACGGTCGTAGCCGAAAAGCTGATACCTAAGGGCTACGCCTACGGCACCAAGCGCCAGCCGCTCGACACCAACTACTACGAGACCTTCAATAAAGACAACGTGCTGCTGGTCGATGCCAATGCCGACGGCGCCATTGAAGAAATCACCGAAAAAGGCATCCGAGCAGGCGGCAAGGAATATGAGTTCGACATCATCGTTTTCGCGACCGGTTTCGATGCGATGACCGGTTCGCTCAAGGCTTTGAACCTAAAAGGCCGAGGCGGCCGCACATTGGATGAGCAATGGGCGGATGGTCCGCACACCTACCTTGGCATCTCGGTCGCCGGCTTCCCCAATTTGTTCACGATCACCGGCCCGCAAAGCCCGTCGGTGCTGTCGAATATGCCGGTATCGATCGAGCAGCATGTGGAGTGGATCACCGATTGCATAGACAACCTGCGCAAGACCGGCAAGACCACCATCGAGGCGACGCCCGAGGCGCAGGACCGGTGGGTTGCCCATGTCAACGAGATCGTCAACCAGACACTGATGACCGGCGCCAACTCCTGGTATATGAGCGCCAACATCCCCGGCAAACCACGCGCCTTCTTACCGTATTTGGGGCCGGAGGGTGTCGGCGGCTACCGGAAGAAGTGCGACGAGGTGGCGGCCAACGGCTACGAGGGATTCGAATTGGCATAGCCGACCAGTTGCCGCTGCCGTCCTGGGAATATCTTGCGACCGGATACGGGAGGAAATCGGCCCTTGGTTTCGTCTGGGCCGGGCTTGGCCCGGCCATCCGCGCCTTCGAGCGCCCGAGACAAAGGCGGTGGATGCGCGGATCAAGTCCGCGCAAGACAACACTAGGGTGATTGGCGCGAATTGGGAGGGTGACGATGATCAATAACAGCTACTATTCGCAGGAGGTGCACGGCCCGTACGAGCTGCACGACATCGGCAATCTCGACTTGGAAGAAGGCGGCACCATTCGCGGTTGCCAACTCGCCTACGCTACTTTCGGCGCGCTCAATGCCGCCAAGGATAACGCCATCCTCATTCCCACCTGGTACTCCGGCACCAACAAGATCATGGAGCAGGTGTATATCGGCACAGGACGGGCGCTCGATCCCGACAGGTATTTCATCATCATCGTCAATCAGATCGGCAGCGGTCTTTCGACCTCGCCGCACAATACGCCGCCGCCGGCTGGGATGGGGAATTTCCCGCATGTCCGCATCGGTGATGACGTGCGCGCGCAGCACAAATTCGTCACCGAGAAGTTCGGCCTGAAGAGTTTCGCGCTGGTGGTCGGCGGCTCGATGGGCGCGCAGCAGACCTACGAATGGGCGGTGCGCTACCCCGACATGGTGAAGCGCGCCGCGCCCATCGCCGGCACGGCGAGAAATACCATCCACGATTTCCTTTTTACCGAAACGCTGGTCGAGGCGATCACGTCAGACTCGGGTTTCAACAAGGGTTTCTACACATCGTCGGCAGACGTGCGAGAAGGTTTGTTGCGGCACGCCAAAATGTGGGCCGTCATGGGTTGGAGCACGGAATTTTTTCAGGAAAATCGACACAAGTCGTTGGGCTTTTCGTCCTTGGACGATTTCATCATCAACTTCATGTATGGCTATTTCAGCGTGATGGATCCGAACGACCTGCTGTGCATGGCATGGAAGTGGCAGCGCGGCGACGTCAGCCGCCATACCGGCGGCGACTTGCGGGCTGCGCTGGGCCGAATCAAAGCCAAGACCTTTGTCATGCCGATGTCTTCGGACATGTTTTTCCCGCCGGCTGATTGCCAGGCCGAATGGCGGCTCATACCCGATGCGGAGTTCCGGCCGATCCAAACCATCGATGGACATCTCGCGCTATTCGGCGCCGATCCCAATGCGATCTCTCAGCTCGACAAGCACCTAGGCGAGTTGCTTGCGACAAAGATTTAACGGGCCATATTTCCCGAATGACCGTTTTTCTGACAATCCTGCTCGTTCTCGCGATGCTCGGCACCTTGACCGTGCTCGGCTTTGGCGTCGCGAGCTTGCTGCGCGGCGGCGACCCGCGCCGCTCGAACAAGCTGATGCAGTCGCGCGTCATCATGCAGGCGTTGGCGCTGGTGCTGTTGGCGATGCTGATGCTGCTGGCGCGGCATTAAGCCCCAGGTATCGAAGATGGTTCGGCTGACCCGGATCTATACGCGCGGCGGCGACGCCGGCGAGACTTCGCTCGGCGACGGCACGCGTGTGCCAAAGTATTCATTGCGGGTCGCCGCCTATGGGACTGTCGACGAAGCCAATGCGGCGATCGGGATCGCCCGGCTGCATGCCGACGCGGCAGCGGACGCGATGCTCGACCGCATCCAGAACGACCTCTTCGATTTGGGCGCCGATCTCTGTACGCCCGAGGATGGCCGGCGCGCGGCTGGCGCGCTGCGCATCACCGCGCCCCAGGTCGAGCGCCTCGAGCGCGAGATCGACGCTATGAACGCGATGTTGCGCCCACTCAACTCGTTCATCCTGCCGGGCGGCACGCCGGCCGCCGCTCACCTCCACCTCGCGCGCACGGTGACGCGGCGGGCCGAACGCCTGGTGAGCGAGCTCGCGCCGGACCGAGCCCGTCAACCCCGAAGCGCTCAAATACCTGAACCGCCTCTCCGACTACCTTTTTGTGCTCGGCCGCCGGGTCAACGACGGCGGCGCCCGCGACGTGCTGTGGCGCCCCGGCGCCAACCGCTGAGCATCATCACAGCGGCAGACCAGATCGAGCAGGGTCTTGCCTTAGCGCGAGGCCCGTGCACAAATCATGATCCGGCCGGCGGAATCATGCGTGCCGGCGGCGCAATGGCGAGGACGAGATGAAAGCGCTGGTCGCGGTCAAGCGGGTCATCGACTACAACGTCAAGATCCGCGTCAAGGCGGACAAGACCGGGGTCGAGACCGCCAACGTCAAGATGTCGATGAACCCCTTCGACGAGATCGCCGTCGAGGAGGCGTTGCGGTTGCGCGAGGCCGGGATCGTCAGCGAGATCATCGCAGTGTCGCTCGGCATCGCGCAGTGCCAGGAGACGATCCGGACGGCGCTGGCGATGGGCGCCGACCGCGGGGTCCTCGTGCAGACCGACGCCGAGTTGCAGCCGCTCACCGTCGCCAAACTGCTGAAAGCGGTAATCCTTCAGGAAAACCCCGAGATCGCGATCATCGGCAAACAGGCGATCGACGACGACTGTAACCAGACCGGTCAGATGCTGTCGGCGCTGCTCGGCTGGCCGCAGGCGACTTTTGCGTCGAAAATCAAGATCAGTGACGGCCACGCCGAAGTCACGCGCGAGGTCGATGGCGGGCTCGAGACGGTGTCGATCAAATTGCCGGCGGTGATCACCACGGATTTGCGGCTCAACGAGCCGCGCTACGCCTCGCTGCCCAATATCATGAGGGCGAAAAAGAAGCCGATCGCGACGACGACGCCCGAAGCGCTCGGCGTCGATGTGACGCCGCGCCTCGTCGTGCTCAAGGTCGAGGAGCCGGCAAAGCGCCAGGGCGGCCACAAAGTCGGCTCGGTCGCCGAGCTCGTCGACAAGCTGAAGGCAGAGGCGCGGGTGATCTAATGGCTGCTCTGGTCGTCGCCGAACATGACAATAGGGCGTTGAAGCCCGCGACCCTCAACGCGGTTGCGGCCGCAAGCGAAATCACCGCCGGTGAGGTCGACATCCTCGTGGCCGGCAAGGATTGCCGCCCCGTCGCCGACGCCGCCGCCAAGATCGCCGGAGCGAGAAAGGTGCTGCTCGCCGACGACCCCGCCTACGAGCACGGGCTCGCCGAGAATGTGGCGCCGCTCGTCGTCAAACTCGCCGAGCATTACTCGCATCTGCTGGCCACGGCGACGACCTCCGGCAAGAATTTGATGCCGAGGGTGGCCGCGCTGCTCGACGTGATGCAGGTGTCGGACATCAGTTCGGTTGTTTCGCCGGATACCTTCGTGCGGCCGATCTATGCGGGCAATGCGCTGGCGACGGTGCAATCCAAGGACCCGGTCAAGGTCATCACGGTGCGTGGGACCGCCTTCCCGCCGGTCGAGGCGATTGGAGGCTCGGCGGCGATCGAGCCCGTCGCGTCCACAGGTGCGACGGGGCTTTCGGAATTTGTCGGAGCGGAACTCTCCAAGTCGGAGCGGCCCGAGCTGACCAGCGCCCGAATCATCATATCGGGCGGCCGAGGCATGCAATCCGGAGAGAATTTTCACCTCTTGGAGAGGGTCGCCGACCAGCTCGGGGCCGCGGTCGGCGCCTCGCGCGCCGCTGTCGACGCCGGTTTTGTCCCTAATGACTACCAGGTCGGCCAGACCGGGAAAATTGTCGCGCCTGAGCTCTACATTGCCGTCGGCATTTCCGGCGCTATCCAACACCTCGCCGGGATGAAGGATTCGAAAGTCATCGTCGCGATCAATAAAGACGAGGAAGCGCCGATATTTCAAATTGCCGATTACGGCCTGGTCGGTGATTTGTTCAAGATCCTTCCCGAACTCGCAGACGAACTCGAGCGCCGCCAGTGAGCGCGGCCCCGATTTGGCTCGAATGGCCGCGCCGCATCGGCATTATCGGCGCGGGGCAGATGGGCGGCGGCATCGCCCATGTTTGCGCGCTCGCCGGGATCGATGTGGTGGTGAGCGACATCAACGAGGAAGCGCTACAGCGTGGCCGGCAGGCGATCGAGCGTAGCCTGGGGCGTCAGGTCGCTCGCGGGACGATTCGCGAAGAAGACAAGAATGCCGCGCTCGCTCGAATCCAAATGGGGCTCGATTACGCACCGTTCGCCGAGTGCGGGATGGTGATCGAAGCGGCAGCCGAGAAGGAAGACATCAAGCGCGAGATCTTCAAGAAGTTGACCCCGGTCCTGAAACCCGATGCGCTGATCGCCACCAACACGTCGTCGATCTCGATTACCAGGCTGGCTTCTGCGACCGACCGGCCCGGTAAGTTCATCGGCATGCATTTCATGAACCCGGTGCCCGCGATGAGCCTCGTCGAGCTGATTCGCGGCATCGCCACCGATGAAGAGACCTTTGCCGCGACGCGCGGACTCGCCTTGAGGCTTGGCAAGACCCCGGTCGCGGCCGAGGACTTTCCGGCGTTTATCGTCAACCGCATCCTGCTGCCGATGATCAACGAGGCAGTCTACACGCTGTACGAGGGCGTCGGCTCGGTCGAAGCGATCGACACGGCGATGAAGCTCGGCGCCAACCACCCGATGGGGCCGCTCGAGCTCGCCGATTTCATCGGGCTCGACACCTGCCTCTCGGTGATGCAGGTGCTCTATGAGGGGCTCGCCGACAGCAAGTATCGGCCTTGCCCGCTGCTCGTCAAATATGTCGAGGCCGGCTGGCTCGGCCGCAAGGCGAGTCGCGGTTTCTACGACTATCGCGGGGAAAAGCCGGTCCCGACCCGGTGAACTGCAATACTCGTCCGAAATCTTGCTCAAGCAAGGTGAATTCGTTATCAAGCCGTCACAATCGCGTGCTATTCCGGCCCGCGAGCGTCTGTTAGCGGGACGGGTGTTTCGTGACGGCTAGTTTGGATAATTGCCCGGCTTTGGTGCTGAACGCGGATTTTCGGCCGCTGAGCTATTTTCCGCTTTCACTATGGTCGTGGCAGGACGCGATCAAGGCGGTATTCCTCGATCGCGTCAACATCATCGATCATTACGACGTTTGCGTACGCAGCCCCTCGCTGGAGATGCAACTGCCGAGCGTCGTCTCTCTGAAGGAATACGTGCCCGCCGCCCGCCACCCGGCGTTCACCCGGTTCAACGTCTTCCTGCGCGACCGGTTTACCTGCCAGTATTGCGGCGAGCCTTATCCCTCGCATGATCTGACCTTCGATCACCTGGTGCCGCGCTCCCGAGGCGGGCGCACCATCTGGACCAACGTCGTGACCGCCTGCGCCACCTGCAATCTGTGGAAAGGCAACCGCCTGCCGCGGGAGAGCAGAATGTACCCGCGGCATCGCCCGGTGCAGCCGACGACCTATATGCTGCAAGAGAACGGACGCGCGTTCCCGCCCAACTACCTGCACGAAAGCTGGCGCGACTACCTCTACTGGGACACCGAACTCGACCCGTTCTGATCTGCGCCGGGCAGCGCGGCCTTCAACTCATGGGGCGCGGCAGCGGTCGCAGGGATCCAGCTATCGCAAAACTCAGCCCTTGACGCCGCCCATCGTCAGGCCGGAGGACATGCGGTTGCGGAACGCGTAATAGGTGGCGATCGGCGGCAGGGCATAGATGATCGCGGTCGCCATCATGTAGTTCCACGGCGCCACGTCGCTGTTGAGGAACTGGGCGAGCGCCACCGGCACGGTCATGCTCTGTTTGTTCGACAGCAGTAGGAACTGGTAGAGATATTCGTTCCACGACAGTAACAACGCGTAAGTCCCGACTGCGACCAATGCCGGCGCCATCAGCGGCAGGTAGATCCGGAAATAGATCTGGACCGGCGAGGCGCCGTCGATCCGCGCCAACTCGTCGAGCTCGAGCGGGATGCTCCTGCCATATTCCTGGAAGATGAAGATCGCGTATGGCGTCGCGAAGGTCACTATCGCAGCGATGACCGACCAGAGATTGTTTTGCAGCCCGTAGTGCTGCATGATCAGGTAGAACGGGATCGCCAGGAAGGATGCAGGGATCACATACGTCAACAGCGCCGCATTGGTGATCAGCCAGCCGTTGCGGATGCGCATCCGGCTGATCGAGAAACTGGTCAGCGTGCCGATCAGCAGCACCAATAACGTCACCATCGCGCCCATATAAACGCTGTTGCCGAACTGGTGCCAGAAATACTCCAAATACCAATAGCCTTGGGTCAAGACGATCCAGAAGCTGTCGGCAGACGCTTTCGGGGGCCAGAGATGATCGCTGAAGACGTCGCCCTCGGCCTCGAAGGACACCATCACGATGTTGTAGATCGGCGTGAGGGTCCACACCAACAGCAAGGCGCTTACCAACGCGGCTCCGGCATTGGTCAGGTAGCGCCAGCGCCGGGCGGCACGGCGCATCCGCTCCGCGGGGCGCGTCGCAGCTGATGTCGGCCGTGTATCGGCCGTGATCGTGCTCACAGCTGCGCCTCCGAAGTCTTGAGCTTGCGCATCAGGATGATCACCAGCGGGATCAGCACTGGCAGTGCCGACATGACCACGGCCACGCCGAGCCGCGGGTTGGCGAGGTCGAAGGCGTCGCGGATGCCGAGCGTCGCCAGCAGGTGCGTCGAGTTCGCCGGCCCGCCGCCGGTGATGAAAGGTGATCGTGTTGAAGTCGCCGAGCAAAAAGATCGTCGCGAGCAGTGTCAGCACCAGATAGAGGTTGGCGAGCAACGGAAACGTTACGTGAGAGAATCTGCGCAGCCCGGTCGCGCCGTCCACTTTGGCCGCGTCATAGATCTCCTGCGGGATCGACATCCTGCCGGCGAGCAGGATCACCGTCCAGAACGGCAGCCACTTCCAGACGTGGGAGCAGACGGCCGAGCCGAGGGCGAGCCAGCGCGAATTGAGCCAGGACGGGCCGTCGACACCGAAGAGGATGTAGAGCGCGTTGTTGAGCAGGCCCCACTCGCCGTTCAACATCCAGTGGATCGAGATGAAGCTGGGCAACGCCGGCACCGCCCAGGGCAGGACGAAGATCATCAGCAGCCCCTTGACCCACCAGCCCGGGCGCATGAAAAAGCCCGACAACATGAGCGCAAAAAACAGCTTGAGGTTGACCCCGAAAGTCAACGAAGACCAAGGTGTTGATCACGGTCTGCTGATAGATCGGGTCCGAGAACACCTCGGTATACAAACTCGGCTCGCTGCCCATCCGCAGCCCGTAGAAGACGGGGTAGACCACGAACGCCAGAAACACACCGATGTAGGGCACAAGAAAGGCGAGCGCCCAGGAGAACTCCGAGCCTCGCAAGCCGCCGCGCCAATAACGCCAAAGCGATTGCCGCCGGACTGCTGGGCGGCCGAACTCGATAGCCGATACGGTGGTCATGATCGCCTCTCAGCTCGATGCAATTGGATATTTAGCGAAGATCTCCTCGATCCGGCTGAACGCCTTATCGATTTCCTGCTCCGGCGCGGCGCCGCTGTTCATCACAGCAAAGGCCGCCGTCATGATGACGTGCTCCGCGCCGACCTGCGCCATCGCCGGGTTGTACGCCTCGTAGATCGGGAAGGTCGGGCCGATCACCGATTGCGTCATGTAGGCCGTGCGGTGCGGGTCTTCCTTGAGCCAGAACGGGTCGCTCTTGACGATTTCGGGGATCGGCAGGGCCCAGCGGCCAAGCCCGGCTTTCAGATACTGGTTCAGCACCTTCGGCTGAATGATGTATTTGGCGAATTCCTTGGCCACCGCGACATTTTTCGCCCCCTTGGGGATGACGGGGCCAAACACCGCGACCTGGCTCGGCAGCTCCTTACCCTCATTGCTCAGCGGCAGGCCGTGGGTCAGGATATCGTCGTACTGCTCCTTGTCGTGATAAAGCGCGACCTCGGTCGAGATCGTGCCGTCGAAATCCATCACCATCAGTTTCGAGTGGAACGCGTTATTGTCGTCGGCGTCGTTCCAGTTGACGCAGCTCGGCGGCACATAGCCGTCCTTGAACGCGGAGGTCAGGCTCTTGATCGCCTGGACCGCCGCGGCCTTGACCTTGGGGTCGTCGGTATGCAGCTTGCCGTCCGGCGTGACGAGATCCTGGCCACCATAAGCGACCATCCACGCGTTGAAGGTGTTGATCGGGTCGACCCCGTTGGTGGTCAACTGGTAGCCGAGCCCGTAGACGTTGCGCTTCCCGGCCGCCCGCAGCCCCTTCTGCACCGGCTTGAAAAAATCCATGAAGGCGTCCCACGTCTTCGGCAGATCGGAGATCTTGGAACCGCCCTGTTCGACCAGCGACTTCCAGATGTGAAACGGGACCGCCGCGATCCTCACCGGCACGACGTAGTAAGCGCGCTTCTTCGTGACATTGTTGTAGAAATAACAGCAGGGCAGCGCGGTGGGGATGAACTGCTCTTTTTCGGGCTCGACGACGTCGTTGACGTCGATCAGCTTGTCGTCCCACGACTGGATCGGCGCGAGCGCGAAGTCGGCGACCTCGATCATATCGGGGACGGCGCCGCTGGTGATCGCCGAGATCGCTTTCTGCCGCAGTGCAGCGTACGGAATGAGGCTGTGATCGACCTTGTTGCCGCTCGCCTTTTCGTAATCCGCGGCCATTGCCTGGAAGGCCGAGTCTTCCTCGGGAACGAAACCCTGGGCAAACCACACCTCGATGGTCGTGGCCGCGGCGTTTGCTATATGAGGCCGTGCCAGTGCGCCGGCGGCAGCGAGCCCCAGAGAGCCGCCGAGCACCGAACGCCGCGTCAGTCTGGTCATCTCCTTATCCGCCTCGCTCATGCCTGCACGATCGGATATTTAGCGAAGATCGCTTCGGCCCGTTTAAACGCCTTGTCGATCGCCTGTTCCGGCGTCATCCCATTGTTCATGACGTCGAGCATGGCAATGCTGAAGACATGCTCGGCGCCGACATCGGCCATGGCCGGGTTGTAGGCTTCATAGAGCGGCTCGGTCGGATGCACGAGCGTCTCCTCAGCGTAAGCCGTCCGATGCGGATCCTCCTTGAACCAGAACGGGTCGCTCTTGGCGATTTCGGGAAGCGGCAGCGCCCATCTGCCGAGCCCGCCTTTCAAATATTCGTTCAGCACGTTCGGCTGGATCGCGTATTTCAGAAAATCCTTGGCCACCGTGACGTTTTGGGCCCCTTTCGGGATCATGGCGCCGAAGATGGGCATCGGGCTCGGAACTTCCTTGCCGTCATTGCCGAGTGGCATGCCGCGGGTCACGATGTCGTCGTATTCTTCCTTTTTCTTGTAGAGGGCCACCTCGGTGGACAATGACCCGTCGAAGTCCATCACGATGAGCTTGGCGTGGAAGGCGTTGTTGTCGTCGGCATCGTTCCAGTTGACAACTCCCGGCGGCACGTAGCCCTTTTTGAACGGCGTAGTTAATTTGTCGATCGCCTTAACCGCCGCATCCTTTACTTGCGGATCGTCGGTATGCAATTTGCCGTCCGGCGTGACAAGGTTCTTGCCGCCATATGCCATCAAATAGCCTTGAAACGTGATGGCCGGATCGACCCCGTTGGCGGTCAGCTGATAGCCGTAGGCGTAAATATTGCGCGTGCCCTGCGCTCGCAACTTATCTTGCACCGGCATGAAGAAATCAAGGAAGGCATCCCAGGTATTCGGAATATCCGAGACTTTAAATCCGGCCTTCTCGACCAGGGATTGCCAAATATGGAACGGAATTCCTGCCGCCTTCATCGGCACGCCGTAGAATGCGCGCTTCTTGGTCGTGTTGTTGTAGCTGTAGGTGGCGTGCAGCGCCGTAGGGATGTATTGCGACTTTACCGGCTCGACGATGTCGCTGACGTCGACGAGCTTGTCGGCCCATGCGTTCAGCGGCAGAAACGAGAAATCGGCATATTCCATGATGTCCGGGACGACGCCGCTGGTTATCGCCGAGACTTCCTTCTGGCGCAGCGGCGCGAACGGGATGATGCTGTCCTCGATTTTGTTGCCGCTGGCTTTCTGATAATCGGCGACCAGCTTTTTGAAGGCGATATCCTCTTCTTGAGCGAAACCTTGGGTCCACCAGACCTCTGCGGTTGTCGCCGCCGCGTTGGCGATATGAGGCCGTGCCAGGGCACCGGCGGCGGCAAGCCCGAGAGAGCTGCGGAGCACCGAACGCCTGGTAAAGATCGTCATACCCGCCTTCCTTCCCCGTTTCTCGCCGCGAATCCCAAGCGGACACGTTCTGGTTGTCGTCTCCCAGGCCACTATAGAACGCCGCCCAGGTATACTCAAATGTTAATCGCTGCCGCCGCCCCGAACTCTCGATACCGTGATCGACGCATCGATTCCATTTCGCCGCGTCGAAACACGTTTGATCCCGGCCCGCTCAGCCTTGCTCGATCGGGTATTTTGAAAAAATCTCCTCGACCCGCTTGAACGCCTTCTCGCCCGCCGCTTGCGGCGTCATCCCGCCCGTCATGATGTCGGCCCAGGCCGTCTGCCAGACGTGCTCGTTCTGGACCTGGGCATAGGCCGGGTTCGAGGTCCAGAAGGTTGGCACCGTGGGGCCGAGCAAGCCCTGCCGGGTGTACGCCGCCCGGTGCGGGTCCGCGAACCACCACGGGTCGTCTTTCACGATCGCCGGCATCGCCGGCAGATTGCGGCCCAGCCCCGTCTTCAGCAACTCGTTCAACACCTTCGGCTGGATCAGATATTTAAGGAAGTCCTTGGCCGCTTCGACGTTTTTTGCCCCTTTCGGGATGAGGCCGCAGAGGCTTCCTTGCTCGACCGGCACCGGCTTGCCGTCATTGCTGAGGGGCAGGCGCATCGTTACGATGTCGTTGTAATCCTGCTGGTTCTTGATGATGGCGACCTCGGTCGAGAGCGAGCGCTCGATATCCATCACAATCTGTTTGGCGTGGAAGGCATTGTTGTCGTCGGCGTCGTTCCAGTTGATCGCCCCCGGGGGCACAAAGCCTTCCTTGTAAGCGGTCGTCGGATAGATCAGCGCCTCGATCGCCGCCTTGCGCACCGTCGGGTCGTCGAGGTGCAATTTGCCGTCCGGCGTGACGATGTCCTGACCGCCATAGGCGATTATGAAATCGTTGAACCGTGCGTTGAAGTCGTTGCCGGTCGTGTTTAACTGAAAACCAAGGCCATAGACATTGCGCACGCCCTGGGCGCGCAATTTCTTCTGCACGTCCTTGAAGAAGTCGTAATAGGCATCCCAGGTCTTCGGCAGATCCTCCATCGAATAGCCTGCCTTTTCGACCAGCGGCCGCCAGATATGGTTCATCGAAGCGCCGACGGTATAAGGCACACCGTAATAGCTGCGCTTCTTCTCGACATTGTTGTAGCAGTGGGCCGTGAGCAGCGCCGTCTCGGTGTATTCCTCCCGTTGCGTCTCGACGATGTCGCTCACGTCGACCAGCTTGTCCTGCCACGCATAGAGCGCAACGATTTCGGCCGGGGTGTTCTGGAACAGGTCGGGGACGGTGCCGCTGGTCACCGCCGAGACGATCTTCTGGCGCATCGGCGCATAGGGCACGATGCTGTAGTCGATCGTGTTGCCGCTGGCCTTCTCGTAGTCGGCTACGATCTTTTTAAACGATATATCCTCTTCCTGGGCGAAGCCCTGGACCCACCACACGGTCGCGGTCGTCGCCGCCGCGTTGGCGACAAAGGGGCGCGCCAAAGTCCCGGCCGCGGCCAAGGTTGCCGTACACCGAAGCATCGACCGCCGCGTAAGGGTGGCCATATCCGCCTCCTTTTCTGTTCGACGCCCCCTGTCAGCCTTGCGCGATCGGGTATTTTGCGAAGATTTCCTCGACCCGCTTGAACGCCTTTTCCGCCGCCGCCTGCGGCGCCATCCCGCCCTGCATGATGTCGATCCAGGCCGCGCTCCAGGCATGCTCGTTCTGAACCTGGGCATAGGCCGGATTGAAGCGCCCAGAATTCCGGTAAGGTCGGGCCGAGCAGTCCTTGCTGGACGTAAGCCGCCCGGTGCGGGTCCTCGAACCACCACGGGTCGCGTTTTGACGATCGACGGCATCGACGGAATGCTGCGGCCGAGCCCGGTTTTCAGCCGCTCGTTCGCGACTTTCGGCTGGATCGAATATTTCGAGGAAGTCTTTGGCGACTGCGACATTCTTCGCGCCCTTGGGGATCAGGCGGCTGGGGTTGACAACTTGGCTCGGCACCGGCTTGCCGTCGTTGCTGAGCGGCAGGCCCATCGTCACGATATCGTCGTAGTCGCTTTTTTTCCCTTGTGACAATACCGCGACCTCGGTCGAGATCGTGCCGTCGAGATCCATGACGATCTGCTTGGCGTGAAAGGCATTGTTGTCGTCGGCGTCGTTCCAGTTGACCGCTCCCGGCGGCACAAAACCTTCCTTGTACGCGGTGGAACAATAGGTCAGCGCCTTGATCGCCGCCTCGCGCACTTTGGGGTCGTCGAGATGCAGCTTGCCGTCTTTCGTGACGACGCCCTGGCCGCCATAGGCGATCAGGAAATAGTTGAACAGGTTGTTGGGATCGTTGCCGTTGGTTGTGACCTGGAAACCAAGCCCGTAGACGTTGCGCATTCCCTGCGCGCGCAGTTTCTTTTGCACGTCCTTGAAGAAATCGTAATAGGCGTCCCAAGTCTTCGGGATATCCTCGACCTTGTAACCGGCCTTCTCGACCAGCGGCCGCCAGACATGGTTGGGCGATGCCGCGGTTATATCGGGTGCGCCGTAAAAGCTGCGCCTCTTCTCGACATTGTTGTAGCAGTAGGCGTTGAGCAGCGCGGTCTCTGTGAATTCCTCCTTTTGCGTCTCGACGACGTCGGTCACATCGACCAGCTTGTCGTCCCACGCCAACAGCGCAATGAGTTCGTCCGGGCTCTGGCTGAACATGTCGGGTACGACGCCGCTCGTCACCGCCGAGATGATCTTCTGGCGCAGCGGCGCAAACGGGATAATGCTGAGCTCTATCGTATTGCCGCTCGCCTTTTCGTAATCCGCGACTATTTTTTTGACCGCGGTGTCCTCCTCCGGGACAAAGCCCTGCGTCCACCACACTTCAGCGGTCGTGGCCGCCGCATTGGCGATAAAGGGCCGCGCGAGGCTCCCGGCCGCGACCACGCTCGCCGAACCTCTGAGCACTGAGCGCCTGGTAAGATGGCTCATTCGCATCTCCTTCGCGGTTCGCGCCGACGACCTGTCGTTCGGTTGCGCGGCCGGCCGCGCGATGTGAAATCTCGTCAGCTCTGCTCGATCGGGTATTTCGCAAAGATCTCCTCGACCCGCTTAAATGCCTTCTCCGCCGCTGACTGCGGCGCCGCTCCGTCCTTCATGATCTCGGCCCAGGCCGTGGCCCAAACATGCTCGTTCTGGACCTGGGCATAGGCCGGGTTGGAGGTCCAGAAAGTCGGCACTGTCGGGCCAAGCAGGCCCTGGTTTGCGTAAGCCACCCGGTGCGGATCCTTCGGGTCGAGCCACCACGGGTCGTCCTTCACGATCGCCGCCATGGCTGGCAGGTTACGGCCGAGCCCCGTTTTCAGATACTCGTTGAGGACCCGCGGCTGGATCAAATATTTGAGGAAGTCCTTGGCCACGGCGATGTTCGGCGCCCCTTTCGGGATCAGGCCGCAAAGGCTGCCCGCCTGGCTCGGCACCGGCTTGCCGTCATTGCTGAGCGGCAGGCCCATCGTGACGATGTCGTTGTAATCCTGCTGGTTCTTGATAATCGCGACCTCGGTTGACAGCGACCCGTCAAGATCCATGACGATCTGCTTGGCATGAAGGGCGTTGTTGTCATCGGCGTCGTTCCAATTGATCGCCCCCGGCGGCACAAAGCCTTCCTTGTAGGCCGTCGTCGGATAAGTGAGCGCCTGGAGCGCCGCTTCGCGCACTTTCGGGTCGTCGAGATGCAGTTTACCGTCATTGGTGACGATATCCTGGCCGCCATTGGCGATCAGGAAAGAGTTGAACAAGGAGTTGGAGTTGTTGCCGGTCGTGTTAAGCTGGAAACCGAGGGCATAGATATGACGCACGCCCTGGGCGCGCAATTTTTTCTGCACCTCCTTGAAGAAATCGTAAAAGGCATCCCACGTCCTGGGCAGGTCCTCCATCGTGTAACCGGCCTTCTCGACCAGCGGCCGCCAGATATGGTTCGTTTGGTACGCGACTGTATAAGGCACACCATAAACGCTGCGCTTCTTCTCGACGCTGTTGTAGCAATTGACGGTGAGCAAGGCGGTCCGAGTATATTGCGATTTTTGTGTCTCGATCACGTCCGTCAAATCGGCCAGCCTGTCCTCCCAGGCATAGAGCGCAATAATCTCGGCGGGAGTGTTCTGGAACAGATCGGGGACGACGCCGCTAGTCACCGCCGAGACGATCTTCTGGCGCATCGGCGCATAGGGAATGATGCTGTAGTCAATCGTGTTGCCGCTCGCCTTCTCGTAATCGGCGACGATCTTTTTGAAAGAGACGTCCTCCTCCTGCGCGAAGCCCTGCACCCACCACACAGTCGCAGTAGTGGCCGCTGCATTCGCGATAAAAGGCCGCGTAAGGCTTCCGGCCGCAACCAAGCTCGCCGAACCTCTGAGCACTGAGCGCCTGCTAAGATGGCTCATTCGCATCTCCTTCTCGGTTCGCGCGGGGGACCCGTCGTTCGGATCGCTCCACGGGCCGACGCGAAGCTGAAATCTGGTCAGCTCTGCTCGATTGGGTATTTCGCGAAGATCTCCTCGATCCGCTTGAAGGCTTTGTCGGCCGCATCCTGCGGCTTTGCTCCGTTCTGCATGATCTCGGCCCACGCCGTCTGCCAAACGTGCTCGTTCTGAACATGAGCGTAGGCGGGATTGTAGGCCCAGAACACCGGCAGGGTCGGGCGCAATAGAGCTTGCGTCGTGTAGGCCTTGCGGTGCGGGTCGGCCATCCACCACGGGTCCTTCTTGACGATCGATGGCATCGCCGGCACGCGGCGGCCCAGGCCCGTTTTCAGGTATTCGTTGCAGACGACCGGCTGGATCAAATATTTGAGGAAGTCCTTGGCCGTCTCGACGTTCTTCGCGCCTTTCGGGATCAGCCCGCAAACGCTGAATGCCCAGCTCGGTACCGGCTTGCCGTCGTTGCTGTCCGCCAACCCCCAGGTCACGATATCGTCGTAATCCTGTTTGTTCGCGATGATCGCGACCTCGGTGGAGATCGAGCCGTCGAGGTCCATCACAATCGTTTTGGCGTGGAAAGCGTTGTTGTCGTCGGCGTCGTTCCAGTTGATCGCGCCGGGCGGCACAAAGCCCTCCTTGTATGCGGTCGTCGGATAGGTCAGCACCTTGATAGCCGCTTCTCTGACCTGCGGATCGTCGAGGTGCAGTTTGCCGTCCTTGCTGACGATATTCTGGCCGCCATAGGCGATCAGCCACTGGTCGAAAAAGGCGTTCGGGTCGCCGCCATTGGTGGTCAGCTGGAAACCGAGGCCGTAGACGTTGCGCACCCGCGCCTCGCGCAACTTCTTCTGGACGTCTTTGAAGAAATCGTAGAAGGCGTCCCACGTCTTCGGGACGGCGTCGATCTTGTAACCCGCCTTTTCGACCAGCGGCCGCCAGATGTGGTTGGTGAACACGTCGATCGTATAGGGGACGCCGTAGATGCTGCGCTTCTTCGCGACATTGTTGTAGCAGTTGACCAGAGCAAGCGCGGTCTCGGCGTATTCCTCACGCTGCGTTTCGACGACGTCGCTGACATCGACGAGCTTGTCCTCCCAGGCGAACAACGCGGTGATCTCGGGCGGGTTGTTGGTGAACAGGTCCGGGACGACGCCGCTGGTGACAGCCGAAACGATCTTCTGCCGCCCCGGCGCGTAGGGGATGATCGTCGCGTCGATCGTGTTGCCGCTCGCCTTTTCGTAATCGGCGACGAGCTTGTTGAAGGCGATGTCCTCTTCATGGGCAAACCCCTGCACCCACCACACGGTGGCAGTCGTGGCCGCCGCATTGGCAATATAGGGCCGCGTCAGGGTTCCGGCGGCTGCGAGGCCCAGAGAGCCGCGAAGCACCGAGCGCCTGGTCATTCTCGTCATGTTGGTGCCTTCCCCGATCAAACCGCGTGCCGGTACTATAGACCGGCGGTGCGCCCGGCTCAAATGCCGGTCGTCGATCCGGGGTTGCAGACGCTGAGGCGAGCCTCGGCGAAAGCCAGTTCGGAATTTCGATTAGGGCAATTTTTCGATTAAGATTGGGCGATCGGGTATTTCGCGAAGATCTCCTCGATCCGCTTGAAGACCTTCTCCGCAGCCGCCTGCGGCGCCATCCCTTCCTTCATAATGTCGACCCAGCCAATGCTCCAAGCGTGCTCGTTCCGCACCTGGGCGTAAGCCGGATTGTAAGCCCAGAACTGCGGCAGGGTCGGGCCGAGCAGAGCCTTGCTGCGTATAAGCCGCCCGGTGCGGGTCGGCGAACCACCATTGGTCGTTCTTCACGACCGACTGCATGCACGGAATGTTTCTGCCGAGCCCGGTTTTCAGATACTCGTTGTTGACCTTCGGCTGTATAAAATATTTGAGGAAGTCCTTGACCACCTCGACATTCTTCGCGCCTTTCGGGACCAGGCAGGTGGCATTGTCTGCCTGGGCTCGGCACCGGCTTACCGTCGTTGCTGAGCGCTAGGCCCATAGTAACGATATCGTCGTAGTCTTCCTTCTTTCCCTGCGACAGCACGGCGACCTCGGTCGAGATCGTGCCGTCGAGATCCATGACGATCTGCTTGGCGTGGAAGGCGTTGTTGTCGTCGGCGTCGTTCCAGTTGATCGCGCCCGGCGGCACAAAGCCATCCTTGTAGGCGGTGGTCGGATAGGTCAGCGCTTTGATCGCGGCATCGCGCACCTTCGGATCGTCGAGGTGCAATTTCCCGTCCTTGGTCACGATGTCCTGGCCGCCATAGGCGATCAGGAAATAATTGAACACGTTATTGGGGTCGTTGCCGTTCGTCGTCACATTGCAACCCGAGACCGTAGACGTTGCGCAGCCCCTGGGCGCGCAGCTTCTTATGCACCTCCTTGAAGAAATCATAATAGGCGTCCCAGGTCTTCGGGATGTCCTCGATCTTGTAGCCGGCCTTCTCGACCAGCGGTCGCCAGACGTGGTTCGGAAGTGTGGCGGTGGTATAAGGCACACCGTAGTAGCTGCGCTGTTTTGTGACGCTGTTGTAGCAGTAGGTATTGAGCAGCGCCGTCTCGGTGTACTCCTCTTTTTGCGTCTCGACCACGTCAGTGACATCGACCAGCTTGTCGTCCCAGGCGTAGATCGCGGTGATCTCAGCCGGATTATTGGTGAACAGATCCGGGACAACGCCGCTCGTCACCGCAGCGACGATTTTCTGTCGCCCCGGCGCGAACGGTATGATGCTGAGGTCGATCTTGTTGCCGCTCGCCTTCTCGTAATCCGCGACGATCTTTTTGAACGATACGTCTTCTTCGGGGACAAAGCCCTGAACCCACCACACCTCCGCAGCCGTCGCCGCAGCATTTGCGATGAAGGGCCGCGCCAATGTCCCGGCCGCGGCCAATCCTACGGAGTTGCGAAGCACCGATCGCCGGCTCAGGTTTCCCATGTCCGTTTTCCTTCCCTGCTGGCGCCGCGCGACCGTTTCGCGGCGCAATTCTCCCATTAAAGATGGAGCTGAACCGGCACACTGGTCGGGTCAACTTTTTTCAGGAACGTGGCTGACGATGCCTTCGCCCCAGCATATCTCGTTCAGCGGGGAGGCTGGTTTACTCGGACGACGCGCCAGCCGTGGCCCATGCCGGGGCCGTCGATCCGGTCGATGCGGGTGATCGAGCAGTTCTCGACCGTGAAGGCGAGCGCGGCTTCGGGGTCGAGGTCGAGCGCCAACCCCAGCGCGGCGCGGATCGTGCCGCCATGCGCGACGGCGATGATGTCGCGGCCGGAATAGGTCTCGACGAGCCGATGAATGGCGCGCGACACGCGCTCGATCACCGCGACGAAACTCTCGCCACCCGGCGGGGTCTCGTGAGCCGGCGCGTGCCAGAAGCGGTGGAAATCGCCGGCACGGGATTCCTGCAATTCCTCATAGGTCAGGCCCTGCCACTCACCAAAATCCTGTTCGGCGAGCTCCGGTATCATGAGCGCCTCGGGGCCGGGGATCGGCTGCGGGCCGGGGAGACCGGCGCGGACGATCGCCGCCGCCGTCTCGTGGGTACGCCGCAGGTTGCTCGTCGCCCAAATGGCGCTGTGCGGCAGCTTTTCCGCTAGGCCGGTAAACAAGGCAGTTTCGGAACAGTCGCAGGAAAGGTCGGTTTGGCCGTAAATCCGGCCGCCATGCGCCACCGGCGCGTGCCGCACCCACCAGAAGCTGGTCGTAATGTGGCTCATGGTTTGTTGAGAACCCCTGAGGACTTCGTTCGTGTAACCGCCGATCCGGCCTCGCGCAATCGCGGCTATGGCCTACAGCGTCATTGCCGATCGGCTGGCGGCCGCGCTAACGTCGGGTCCGACCAGCTATAGGAGACAACACCTATGTCGACGTTGATCCTCGGCGGGACCGGCTTTATCGGCCGGCGTCTCGTACCGCTATTGGCGCAGCGCGGTGAAGAAGTCGTATGCATGGACCTCAACCCCGGCACGGCGTCCTATGGGCAACTCGGCAATCAAGTCCGGGTCGTACGCGGCGACGTCACGCAGTTCGACGATGTCATGGCGGTCACCGTTGCGGCGAAACCGTCGCGGGTCGTCAATCTCGCCTATTTTCTCGGCAGCGAGCACGCCCCGCATGTCGCGACCAAGCTCAACATCGTCGGCATGGACAATTGCTTCGAGGCGGCGCGCCTCTGCGGGGTCAACCGGGTGGTGTTCGCGAGCTCGCTGGCGGTCAGCGGCGAGCAGCACTTCTACGGCGACCGCGTGGTAACCGAGGACGATTTCCGTCACGGTCACGTCCAATATGCGATGCACAAGATCTTCAACGAATGGCAGGCGCAGGACTACCGCGAGAAATACGGCATGGAGATCACCGCGATCCGCCCGGCCAACGTGACCGGCCCGGACAAGATCGTGGGCTCGGTCGACCACGTCAAATGCATCACCTTCCCGGCGCGCGGCGACGCGATCTCGTTCCCGTACAAGGACGCGATGCGCTGCCCGGTCCATGTCGACGATATCGCCGAGGTGTTCGCCCGGGTGTTGCTGACCGACAAGCCGCGGCACGCGGTCTACAGTACCGGCGGCACCCCGATCAGCCTCGGCGACCTCGCCAATCTCGTGCGCGAGTTCCTGCCCGACGCGCAGATCAGCTTCGAGCACGAGACCGGCGGCAAGGAGAGCTCCGGCAATTACCTGATCGACAATACTCGGCTGATCCAGGAATTCGGGCTGCAGTATCTGCCCTACCGGCAGCGCGTCTTGCAGATCATCAACGACACTCGCCGCGAAGCCGGCCTATCGCCCGTCGCCGATCGTTAATCGAAGCAAGAGGCCGCAGCTCGCCTTGCCGCGCTATTCGAGCCTCCTGGGAAAATCGGTTGATCCTCGTCATTCCCGCGAAAACGGGAATCCCGGATGGCAAATTCCGGCGTTGGAAAACCCTGGATCCCCGCTTTCGCGGGGATGACGATAAATCGCTCGTTGTTCGAGGAGGACGGTATGGAGACGGTGGGGCTCGGTTTTTGCTTTGAGGATTTGCCGGTCGGACGGCAGTTCAAGACGATCGGGCGCACCGTCACCGAGGCCGACATCACCAATTTCGTCAACTGCACCGGCATGGTCGAAGTGTTGTTCACCGACCTCGAATTCCTCGCGCATGAATCGGACATCAAACAGCGCCTGGCGCCGGCGGCGTTGGTCTATGCCTTTGCCGAGGGATTGCTCGTGCAGTCGACGATGCAGCACACCGGGTTTGCCTTTCTGCACATGGAGCTCAATGTCGAGAACCCGGTCTTCGCCGGCGACACGATCCATGCCGAATGCGAGGTCGTCGAGGCGCGGCGCAGCAAGAGCCGCCCCGACCGCGGTCTCGTGCGTACCCGCATCCGGGTCACCAAACAGGACGGCACGGTAGCGCTGACCTACACGCCGCTGCGCATGATCAAATGCCGGCCTGAAGGCCAATAAGCGGGGAGTGAAGCATTTGCGGCTCGGCACTCGATTCTTTCGAACCTGCTGGTCCGGCATCGATCCGCACTAACGGATTCCGCGGGTTAGCAGCACCAATTTGGCGTTTCCCCGCCGTCCAGCTATGGAGAAGGCAGGGGGAACTGCAATGCTAAAGCTGACGATCACCTTTCTCGCGGGTGCGCTCGCCTTTGCGTGCCTACCGGCGTTCGCCGTCGAACTTCCCGACTACGGTTCGAAGAATTTCAGCCCGTCGGACGACACGCCAAGTTACTTTGCCAACGAGACCACTCCGGTATCCGCCAGGACCGCGGATACGACCCAGAGCGATTGGTCTGCCGTTGATGAAATGGCTCCGTCACGGCCGGCATTCGGGGGCACCCGCTCGGGCTATACACATAGCAGAGGGCACGGCAGATACGCGGTCGCCCAAAGATCCGGCCGACATGGCGCGGGGAGAGCGGCGGGCAGGGTGCAGTCGGCGCACGGTGCAGTCGGCGCGAAGCACGGCAAGCCGAGCGCCAGACACGCGAGCTCTGGTGTGGCGCATTATACGGTAAACTGACGCACAGCACGACCTGTCCGGCGCCGGATCTCTGCGGCGTTGGACAGAGCCGCCCTTGCCGCCATATAAGCGGCGCGATGGGCAAGGTCCCGTTTTTCAAGATGCACGGGCTCGGCAACGATTTTGTCGTGCTCGATTTTCGCCGCCGCGCGATCCCTCTCGGCGCCGGAGCAGCACGCCGATTGGCAGATCGGCGGACCGGCATCGGATGCGATCAGGTCATCCTGCTCGAGCCGCCGCGTCATCCCGCGGCCCAGGTTCTGATGCGCATCCGCAATGCGGATGGCAGCGAGGCCGAGGCCTGCGGCAACGCCACCCGTTGCGTCGCCGATCTCCTTTATCGCGAGACCCGGGACCCGCGGATGCGGATCGAGACCGCGGGGGGGCTGCTCGAGGCGGAGCCGCAGCCCGACGGATCTTTTGCGGTCGATATGGGACCGGCGCGGATGGCTTGGCACGAGATCCCGCTGGCACGCGCCATGGACACCGATCGGGTCGACTTGACATTAGGTCCTCTGACGGGGCCGGTCTGCACGAGCATCGGCAACCCCCACGCGACGTTTTTTGTGGATGACGTCGACGCCGTCGATCTCGAGTCGCTCGGACGGGCACTCGAGCATCACCCGCTCTTTCCGGAACGCGCAAATATTGGTATCGCCGCGATCGGTGATTGTCGCAGCATCCGGCTGCGCGTGTGGGAACGAGGCGCCGGGATCACCCGGGCCTGTGGCACCGGCGCCTGCGCTGCGGTCGTTGCTGCCCACCGGCGGGGGCTCACCGAGCGCCGCGCCGACGTCCAGCTCGATGGCGGCACACTGCACATAACTTGGCGCGAAGACGGCCACGTGATCATGACCGGGCCGGCAACTTTGAGCTTCGAGGGCTCCTTCGACGCCGATTTGCTGATTGCGGGCTGAGCGTCATGCCTGACAACGAGATCATCACGTTCGGCTGCCGGCTGAACGCATTCGAATCCGAGGTCATTCGTCACGCAGCGACCACCGCCGGGCTGACCGGCGCGGTCATCGTCAATACTTGCGCGGTTACTGCCGAGGCCGAGCGGCAAGCGCGCCAGGCGATCCGCCGCGCGCGGCGACGGCACCCTGGAGCAAAGATCGTGGTGACGGGTTGTGCCGCCCACTTGGCGCCGGAGCGTTACGCCGCGCTGCCCGAAGTCGACCGTGTACTCGACAATCAGGCCAAGCTGTTGCCGCAGAGCTATCTGCCAGAGGAGGGCGTGCCGCCCGATCCGATCGAGACCGAGCCGCACCTCATCGACGGCTTCGAGGGCAAATGCCGCGCTTTTCTGGAGGTCCAGCAGGGTTGTGATCACCGCTGCACCTTTTGCATCATCCCCTATGCTCGGGGGGCCAGCCGATCGGTCCCGATGGGGGTCATCGCGGACCAGGCTCGCCGTCTGGTCGCGGACAATTACCGGGAGATCGTGCTGACCGGTGTCGATCTGACCGCCTATGGGGCCGACCTGCCCGGAAGGCCGAGCCTCGGACAGATGGTGAGGCGGCTCCTTGCAGCCGTGCCCGAACTGCGGCGTCTGCGCCTCTCCTCCCTCGACCCGGCCGAAATCGACGCGGAACTGTGGCGGTTGCTGGCCGAAGAAGAGCGGCTGATGCCGCACCTCCACCTGTCGTTGCAGGCGGGCGACGACCTGATCTTGAAACGCATGAAGCGGCGTCATTCCCGCGATGAAGCCGTAGCTGTCGCGCAGCGTGCCCGAATGTTGCGTCCCGAGGTGGCGCTCGGCACGGACTTGATCGCCGGGTTTCCGACCGAGACGGAGGAGATGTTCCGCCGCACCCTCGACCTGATCGGCGAATGCGGGCTCGCCTTTGTTCATGTGTTCCCGTACAGCATGCGGGCGGGGACGCCCGCTGCCCGCATGCCGCAACTGCCCGGCGCAGTGATCAAGGAGCGGGCCGCGAGGCTGCGGGCAGCAGGGGAGATCGCTCTCGCCGCAGAACTGTCGTCGCGGATCGGCAGTGAAACCGATGTCCTCATCGAGCGCCCCGGCATGGGCCGCGCCGCCTTCTACGCTCCGGTGAGCTTTACGGCTCCCGGCGACGCGGGGTCGCTCCGGCGCGTGCGTCTGGTCGGGGTCAGCGGGCGCAATCTTATCGGAGCAGCTGTTCAATGAGGTTCTGGAGACGCCTTACTCCCGGACCGGTTCCAGAGCCCGATCCGGGAGCCGATGCCGTTGCGGAAGACACCGAAAACGGGAAGCCGGAGGAGGAAGCGGCGGTCGCAGATCGCCACCCGGCGCCTTCACCGAGGCGCGCCGAGCCGGCACCTCACCTGGAACAAGCCGAATCCTCAGGATCCTCGGAAGTTGCGACGGTAGAGGCCGCGCCGTCACAGATTGGTCCTGCCAGCACCGAAGCTGAGGAACCCCGCGGCTGGTTCGTCCGACTCAAGGCGGGGATGGCGCGCAGCTCGGAGCGGCTGAACGCGGGCATCAACACGATCTTCAGCCGCCGCCGGCTCGACGATGCGGCGCTGGTCGAGCTCGAAGAGCTGTTGATTGCGAGCGATATGGGTATCGGCATCGCCGCCGAGGTCACCGAGGAGCTGCGCCGGACCCGGTTCAACCAGGAGGTCTCTCCGGAGGAAGTCCGCGGCGCGCTCGCCGAGGAGGTGATCCGGCTCGTCGAGCCGGTGATGAAACCGCTACGGCTCGACCTCACCCGCAAGCCGTTTGTCATTCTCGTCGTCGGCGTCAACGGCAGCGGCAAGACGACGACGATCGCCAAGCTCGCTAGGCAATACCGCGATGCTGGACACGACGTGGTGCTCGCCGCCGGTGACACGTTCCGCGCCGCCGGGGTCGAGCAATTGCAGATCTGGGGCGAGCGGACCGGCTGTCGGATCGTCGCCAAGCCGCCCGGATCGGATGCGGCGGGACTCGCCTTCGAAGCTTTCGAGCAAGCTCGCGCGGAAGGGAGCGACATTCTGCTGATCGACACGGCCGGGCGGCTGCACAACAAGGCCAATCTGATGTCGGAGTTGCAGAAGATCGTCCGCGTCCTGAAGAAAGTCGATCCGCAAGCGCCGCATTCGGTGCTCCTCGTGCTCGACGCGACGACCGGCCAGAACGCGCACGCGCAGGCGGAAATCTTTCGCGAGATGGTCGGTGTCACCGGCATCGTCATGACCAAGCTCGACGGCACCGCGCGCGGCGGTGTGCTGGTGTCGTTGGCCGAAAAATACGGGATTCCGATCCACGCCATCGGGGTCGGCGAAACCGCCGACGATCTGCGCCCGTTCGAAGCGCGGGCCTATGCGCGCAGCCTGGTCGGGCTCGAACCCTAAGAAAACGGTGCCGGCTCAAGCATGATCGTCATTCCGGGACGGCCCGTAAGGGCTGCGCCCGGAAGCCATGAACACCGGCCTTTGCCTGGCTTTCGCGAGCTCGTGTTCATAGCTTCGGGCGCGGGCGAAGCCCGCACCCCGGAATGACCGATAAGCGATGAGCCGTTTTGACCCCCGGATGCGCGCGGCCTCGACAAAGCTGAGGTCTGAGGTTCGACCGCTGATCGGGTCAGTCGAGGGTGGCCAGCATTTCGGCGTTCACCAAAGTCACACCGCCCTCGCTGCGGTAGAACCGCTTTGCGTCCAGCTCCGGATCTTCGCCGATCACCAGCCCCTCCTGGATGCGGCAGCCGCGGTCGACGACCACCTTGTTGAGCCGCGCGTGGCGCCCGACGAGCACATCGGGGAGCAGCACCGCCTCGCAAGTCTGGACATAGGAGTTGACGCGGCAATTCGAAAACAGCAGTGAGCGGCGGACCGTAGCGCCGGAAATGATGCAGCCGCCGGAGACCATCGAGTCGACCGCCATGCCGCGCCGATCGTCGTCGTCGAAGATGAATTTCGCCGGCGGCAACTGCTGCTGATAAGTCCAGATCGGCCAGTTCGGGTCGTAGATGTCGAGCGACGGGGTCGGCCTGACGAGATCCAGGTTGGCCGCCCAATAGGCGTCGATGGTGCCGACGTCGCGCCAATAGGCCTCGGCTTCCGGTGTCGTCTTGACGCAACTCTCCTCGAAGGAATGGGCGACCGCGAGGCCGCGGCTGACCAGGTCAGGAACCACGTCTTTGCCGAAATCGTGGCTCGATCCCACATGCCGTTGATCGCGCTCCAGCTCCGCATAAAGGAAGTCGGCGGTGAACACGTAAACGCCCATGCTGGCGAGCGCGCGGTCGGGCTTCCCGGCCATTGCCGGAGGATTTTTGGGTTTTTCCAGGAAGTCGGTGATTGCCATCGAATCGTCGACCGCCATGATCCCGAAGTCGGAAGCCTGCTCGATCGGCACCTCGACGCAGGCGACCGTGCAATCGGCGCCCTTGTCGATGTGATCGGCGAGCATGTTCGAGTAATCCATCTTATAAATGTGATCCCCTGCCAGAACGATGAAGTATTCTGGTCCCGGCAGCGCGAAAGATATCGAAGTTCTGGTACACGGCGTCCGCGGTCCCGCGATACCAGGTCGCCTCGTCCAGGCGCTGCTGCGCCGGCAGAAGGTCGAGAAACTCGTTCATCTCCGGACGCAAGAATGACCACCCCATCTGCAGGTGACGCAGCAGACTATGCGCCTTGTATTGGCTCAAGATGCCGATCCGCCGGACACCCGAATTGATGCAATTCGACAAGGCGAAATCGATGATGCGGAACTTGCCGCCAAAAAACACGGCCGGCTTGGCGCGCCGGTCGGTCAATTGCTTGAGCCGGCTGCCGCGCCCGCCGGCGAGCACGAGGGCGATTGACCGCTGCGCCAGTCTTTGTTGGATGCGAGCGCTCGACAGCATGTGCGCGACCCTTCTCCGGCGTTGGGGTTAGGCGACCAGGACGGTGCGTGAGCGGAAAGCCTGCGTCAATGTCAACCACGCCGCCGGGCACAAATTGAGTAACTTCGATGTCCCGAACGCCTCTCGCCGACCTTCCTCACGTTCGCGGCAAGGCGGCAAAGATGTGCAGCTTCTGAGACTATGATCGGGAGAAACGGCTGTTGTTGCAGAACATCCCGGCGGAGCTCGCGAGCTTCGTCATCGCGACGATCTCCGCAGGAGGCTATCTCGGCATCGTGGGTTTGATGGCGGTCGAGTCTGCCTGCATTCCGATCCCGTCGGAGATCATCATGCCATTCTCGGGCTATCTCGTCTCGACCGGGCGCTTCGATCTTCTCCTCGTTGCAACAGCAGGGGCGGTCGGCTGCAATATCGGGTCGACGCTTGCTTATGTGGTTGGCCGTTATGGCGGCCGACCGCTCGTCGAGAAATGGGGCGCCTACATCCTGATGAGCCGCCGTGATCTCGACATCACCGACCGGTTCTTCGCCCGCTTTGGCGGCCTTGCGGTGCTGTTGGGCCGGC
Organism: uncultured Alphaproteobacteria bacterium; assembly: GCA_963695605.1. Lineage (GTDB taxonomy): Bacteria > Pseudomonadota > Alphaproteobacteria > ATCC43930 > CGMCC-115725 > AP-15. The sequence goes on from CAVOHI010000054.1 coordinate 98,729, forward strand.
TGTTGCCGGTTGTCCGCACGTTTATTGCGCTACCGGCCGGGATTGCCCGGCTGCCGCAGCTCAGGTTCCAGATCTACACCTTCATCGGCTCGTGGCCGTGGTGCTTCGGCCTCGCCTACATCGGATACAAGCTGGGCGAGCGCTGGAACAGCGATCCCCGACTACAAGCCATCATGCATCGCTTGGACCTGCTCGTTCTGGCGCTCATCGCGCTCGCGCTGTGCTGGTATGGTTGGCGGCACCTGCGCCGCGGCAGAGAATAGGAGCTTGAAAAGCACCGAGATGCGATCTCGATACGGGACCGGATCTTCCCGCGTTGTCCGGGGTTAAGAAGCGAGTCCGATAATCTCGCGTGCGGTCCCTTGCCGAAGATTGAGCACGTCGTCGTTTTGATGCTGGAGAACCGCTCGTTCGACTGCATGATGGGGTATTTGTACTCGAAGAGCGAAGCGTTCGACGGTCTCGACGGTAGCGAACGCAACCCTTGGCACAGGCTCGACGGCAGCGTCGAGGACGTCCGGGTCTGGAACAGCCCGGCAATCCTTTACGGCGAGCAGCTGATCGCCTCTGTGTACAACGCTGTCCGCAGTGCGCCGACCTGGCGGCGCACCTTGTTGATCGTGGTTTACGACGAGCACGGCGGCTGTTTCGACCACGTCCCGCCGCCCGCTGCGGTACCGCCCGGCGGCCCCTGCCCTGCCGGGTTCGAGTTCGACCGCTATGGGGTGCGCGTGCCGGCGGTCCTGATCTCGCCCTATGTCGCGCCGGGCAGCATCATCCGGCCTCCCCAAAATCCTGCCGGCGAGCCGATCTTCCCGTTCGACCATGCCTCGATTATTGCCACATTGCAGAAGCTGTTCGAGCTGGGGCCGCCGATGACCCCGCGCGTCGTCGCCGCACCGGACCTGCTGTGCGCGCTGACCTTGGAGCAGCCGGAAAACGACGGACCGGAGCACGTCGCGACCCACCCCAGGCAGCCCTCGCGGCGCGAAGCCCGGGCGCATGCCCAGCCGACCCCGCAACCGCCTCCAGCGCAGCATACGAAACCCTCTGTGGGCGCTGCCCGGCACAGCGGCACGGGGCATCGCTCATTTGAAGAGACTGCGGCCGCGCCGCCGGCGATAAGGCCGAAACGAGTGCTTAACGCGTGATTTCGGCGAGGGCCTGAAGCTCGGCTTGAAGAATGTTCTGTTGGCGCTCCATGCGGCGGAGTTCGACGAGCAGGGTGTCGCGTTCGGAGCCGGTCGCACGTGCAACCTGCTCGCGCAGGCTCGGGAGATTGCCTTGGACTGTCTGCAACTCTGCTTCGATTGCGCCGCGGTCGAGCTCTTCCGGCGGCAGCGCCTCGTCGGCGAGCACGGTGCAGCGCTCCGGCGTCACCTCGGCGATGCCGCTGACGATGAAGATGCGCCGCGTCACGGTTTGCCCCTCGTAAACATCGATCGTTCCGGGACGGATCGAGGAAATCAGCGGCGCATGGCCCGGAAGCACGCCGAAATTGCCCTCGGTGCCGGGGACCACGACCATCTCGACCATTTCGGACAGCAAGAGGCGCTCGGGTGTAACCAACTCGAACTGCACGCGATCGGGCATTTACGGAACAGCCCGGGCTCAGGCCGCCTCGGCCGCCATCTTGCGCGCCTTAGCGACCGCTTCGTCGATCGTGCCGACCATGTAGAAGGCGCTTTCCGGCATGTCGTCGTGGTCGCCGGCGACGATCCCTTTGAACCCTTTGATCGTGTCTTCGAGGCTGACGAGGACGCCGGGCGTGCCGGTGAACACCTCGGCGACGTGAAACGGCTGGGACAGGAAACGCTGGATCTTGCGGGCCCGGGCGACGGTCAGCCGGTCTTCTTCGGAGAGCTCGTCCATGCCGAGGATCGCGATGATGTCCTGCAGCGATTTATAGGTCTGCAGTACGCGCTGTACATCGCGCGCCACCTGATAGTGGTCGTCGCCGATGACCCGCGGGTCGAGCAGCCGGGAAGTCGAGTCGAGCGGGTCGACCGCCGGATAGATGCCGAGCTCGGCGATCTGCCGCGACAGCACGGTGGTCGCGTCGAGATGGGAGAAGGTCGTGGCGGGGGCCGGATCGGTGAGATCGTCTGCCGGCACATAGATCGCCTGGACCGAGGTGATCGAGCCCTTCTTCGTGCTGGTGATCCGCTCCTCGAGCGTCCCCAAATCAGTGGCCAATGTCGGCTGGTAGCCGACCGCCGACGGGATGCGGCCGAGCAGCGCCGATACTTCGGAGCCCGCTTGTGTAAAGCGAAAGATGTTGTCGACGAAGAACAGCACGTCCTGGCCTTCCTCGTCACGGAAATATTCGGCGAGAGTGAGCCCCGACAGACCGACGCGGGCGCGCGCGCCCGGGGGCTCGTTCATCTGGCCATAGACGAGCGCCGCCTTGGAGCCCGGCCCGTCGATGTTGATGACCCCCGATTCCATCATCTCGTGATAGAGGTCGTTGCCTTCGCGGGTGCGCTCGCCGACGCCGGCAAACACCGAATAACCGCCATGCGCTTTGGCGATGTTGTTGATCAACTCCATGATGATCACGGTCTTGCCGACCCCGGCGCCGCCGAACAGCCCGATCTTGCCGCCTTTTGCGTACGGCGTCAGCAGATCGACGACCTTGATCCCGGTGACCAGGATCTCCGCCTCGGTCGACTGATCGACAAATTCCGGCGCCGGCTTGTGGATCGGCGATCGCTGTTTCGTCACCACCGGGCCCCGTTCGTCTACCGGTTCCCCGATGACATTCAGAATGCGGCCCAATGTTTCCGGACCGACCGGCATCGTGATCGGACCGCCGGTATCGACGACCTCGGCGCCGCGCACCAGTCCGTCCGTCGTGTCCATCGCGATCGTGCGCACGACATTTTCGCCGAGCTGCTGCGCCACTTCGAGAACCAGTGTCCGGCCGCTGTCCTTGATCTCCAGTGCGCTCAAGATTGCCGGCAGCTCGCCGTTGAAATGCACATCGACGACGGCGCCGATGACCTGGGTAACGGTGCCGATAGAGTTCCTTGCCATGTTTACAAAATCCCCGTGCGGAAGATCACAGCGCCTCGGCTCCGGAGATGATCTCGATCAGCTCCTTGGTGATCGCGGCTTGGCGCGTGCGGTTGTAGTTGAGGGTGAGCCGGTCGATCATCTCGCCGGCATTGCGGGTGGCGTTGTCCATCGCGGTCATGCGCGCGCCTTGCTCGCTCGCCGCATTTTCGAGCAGCGCCGTGAATATCTGGACCGCCAGGTTCTTGGGCAGGAGTTCGTCGAGGATTTCTTCCTCCGACGGCTCGAACTCGTAAATCGCACCCGCCCGCACGCCTACTTCCTCGTCGGAGCTGGTTTGCACTGCAGCAACCGGTGCAAAGGGGATCAGCTGCTGAACCGTGACGATCTGCGTCATCGCCGAGCGGAAACGGTTGTAGATGATCGTGCAGAGATCGAACCCGCCCGACTGATAAAGCAGCAGAACGCGCTCGGCGATGTCGCGGGCCTCATCGAACGAAAGCCGGCGGCGGCCGACCTCGGTCAGGCTGTCGCGGATCAAGGGGTTGTAGTCGCGCCGAAGCCCATCGCGGCCTTTGCGCCCGATGATCAACAGCAACACCTTCTTGCCCGCCGCCTCGATCTGACGAATTTGCCGCCGCGCTTCGCGCAGGATCGAGGCGTTGAAGCCGCCCGCCAGACCACGATCCGAGGTCGCAACGATGATCAGATGCGTTTCTTCTTTGCCGGTACCGACGAGCAGCGGCGGCGCGCTCGGCAGACCCGCCATGCGGCCGGCGAGCGAGCCGAGCACGCGCTCCATGCGCTGCGCATAGGGACGCGCGGCTTCGGCCTGCTCCTGCGCACGACGCAGCCGCGAGGCGGCGACCATCTTCATCGCCGAGGTGATCTTCTGGGTCGACCTGACGCTGCGGATGCGTAGCCGCAGGTCCTTTAGGCTCGGCATCGCTCTGGGCTCGGGCTCGGATCAGGCGAAGGTCTTGACGAACGCGTCGAGGAATTCGCTCAGCTCCTTCTCTACCGCTGGCGAGATTTCCTGCTCGGTTCGGATCGTTGTCAGCAGCTCGGGGTGCGCGGACCGCAATTCGCGCAGCATCGAAGATTTCGAACCGGCCGACATCCGGCACTGCGATCGTGTCCAGGTAGCCGCGGGTGCCGGCAAAAATCGAGACGACCTGCTCCTCGACCGGAACCGGGGAGAATTGCGGCTGCTTCAGCATCTCGGTCAATCGGCTGCCGCGCGCCAGCAAGCGCTGCGTCGATGCATCGAGATCGGAGGCAAATTGCGAAAAGGCGGCCATCTCGCGGTACTGCGCCAACTCGAGCTTGATGCGCCCGGCGACCTGCTTCATCGCCTTGATCTGCGCCGCCGAACCGACGCGGCTGACCGAGAGCCCGACATTGATGGCCGGACGAATGCCTTGGTAGAACAGTTCGGTCTCGAGAAAAATCTGGCCATCGGTGATCGAGATCACATTGGTCGGGATGTAGGCTGACACGTCGCCGGCCTGGGTCTCGACGATCGGCAGCGCGGTCAGCGAGCCGGCGCCGTGGTCCTCGTTCATTTTCGCGGCGCGTTCGAGCAGCCGCGAGTGCAGGTAGAAGACATCGCCGGGATAGGCCTCACGCCCCGGCGGGCGGCGCAACAACAATGACATCTGGCGGTAGGCTACCGCCTGCTTCGACAGATCATCGTAGATGATCAGCGCATGCATGCCGTTGTCGCGAAAAAATTCGCCCATCGCGCATCCGGCATAGGGGGCGATGTACTGCAGCGGCGCCGGCTCGGAGGCGGTCGCCGCCACGACGATCGAGTAGTCGAGCGCGCCGTAATCCTGCAACGTCTTGACAATCTGGGCGACGGTTGACCGTTTCTGGCCGATCGCGACGTAAATGCAATAGAGCTTGACCTTTTCGTCGGTGCCGCTGTTGATGTGCTTCTGGTTGAGGACGGCGTCGATCGCGACTGCGGTCTTGCCGGTCTGACGATCGCCGATGATCAGCTCGCGCTGCCCGCGCCCGATCGGCACCAGAGAGTTGATGGCTTTAAGCCCGGTCTGCACCGGCTCGTGCACCGAGCGGCGCGGCACGATGCCGGGCGCCTTGACCTCGACGCGCGCGCGGGTGACATCAGTCAGCGGGCCCTTGCCGTCGATCGGCTCGCCGAGCGCATCGACGACGCGGCCGAGGAGGCCGCGCCCGACCGGCACATCGACGATGGCGTTGGTGCGTTTGACGGTGTCGCCTTCGCTGATGTGGCTGTCGTCGCCGAACACGACGACGCCGACATTGTCGCTCTCGAGGTTGAGGGCCAAGCCCTTTTCACCGTTCGGGAACTCGACCAGCTCGCCCGCTTGAACTTTGTCGAGGCCGTAGACGCGGGCGATGCCGTCGCCGATCGACAATACCTGACCGACCTCCGCGACATCGGCCTCGCTGCCGAAACCGGCAATCTGCTGTTTGAGGATCGCCGAAATCTCTGCCGCGCGTATCTCCATGAAAACCCTTTCAGAAACCGGCTTGGGACAACCCAGGGAGCACCGTCCTTGCGCGGCTCATCGCATCGTCTTCCCGGCGAGAAGTTCGCGGCGAAGGGACCATGGATCCCGGCCTTCTCCGGGAAGGCGATGGGCATTTTGCGCATCCGAACCGCAGCTCAATCAGCACAACCATTAGGCAATGCTCTTCATAGCCAGCTGCAGCCGCTGCAGCTTGCTCTTAATCGATCCGTCGACCATGCGCGAGCCGAGTTTGACGACGAGCCCCCCGATCAGTCCCGGGTCGACGCGAACATCGACCGATACCCGGCTGCCGATGCTGCGACGCAGCTGCTCGTTCAACGCCGCGAGCTGCGCTTCGCTCAAAGGCTGCGCCGAGAAAACTTCGGCAGTGACTTCGCCGCGACGCGCCGCGAGTTCGGCCAGAAATGCCTCGATCATCGCCGGCACAGCAAAAAGACGCCGATTGCGCGCGACCACCGCGAGAAAATCCCGCACCAGAGGAGAAAGCCCAGCGGCCTCGGCGAGGGCCTCGATCCCCTTGGACTGCTGGTCGCGCGACAGAATTGGACTGCGGATCAGCCGCAGGAAATCTGGGCTCTCCGCCACCATCGCGCGGAGCTGCCGGAGATCCGAGGCCACCTCGTCGAGGATGCGGCGTTCGTCGGCCAGATCGAACAACGCCGCCGCGTAACGCGCAGCCAAGCCGGAAACGCCTGTGGTCTCGGAAGCCAATGGAGATGATCCTCATCGGCCGCTCGGGGCAAACGCCCTGCAGCAACCCTTCTTCCTCGTCGCCGCATCGCAGCAGGCAACATGCGCCTGCGCAAACGCGCCCCGCCAAACCGGCGCGGTTCCTAGCATACATCGGGAGTCCGCGCAACAATGGGTAGCCAAACAGAAGGCCTCGATTTGCAGGCGCTCAGAACCGGGGAGGTGTGCCGCCGGGCGGCTGCCGCGCATAGGCTGCGAGCTGGTCGACAAACTGCGTGATGTTGTCCTGAATTGTTCGGATAACTTGCGTTCGGTTTTGCGTTGCGACCGCCGGGTCGTCCAGGCTCGTCACCCCGGTAGCAAGACCACTCAATCCAACATTGCTCATGACATCCGCGCTGAATACCGGGTTGCCAGCGGGGGCATTGAACAGCTGATATCGGGCGAACACCGACAAGATGTTTCCCGAGAGGGAGAATTCCAGAACCTTGACGACGAGCGACACCCGCCGCGCCGCGCCAGGACGAAAGATGCCTTGTCTCCTGACTGCGTCTTCCAGGGCCCCTTGCCACAACGGCAGCAGCGGGGTCAGGCTGCGCGGCAGCGGGTAGACTGAGCGGTCGCGGCTCGCCGGCTCGACGGTGACTGCCGTCAGCGCGGCGTCGATGCTGGCTTGAGCCGGTGTCACGCCGGCCAGCGCGAATTCGGTCTCGGGAACTGGCGACCAGGTGCACAGAATGGCAATCAACAGGCTAGAAATGGAGTAACGCATTCGCATCGCAATCCCCTTTCGCGTTTATCGCCAGGCGGCTCCGAACGCGGGCTATCACGGTCATCGCTGCTGCGAACATCCGGATGATCGCGCGACCGGGCGCCGATCGCGTCGAGGAGCCGCTAGTAGACCGCCTCGCTCGACGTCGCGATCGCCACCTCGCCGTCAACGATGCGGTAGATTCCGCAGGGCGAGACGAGCCGTTGGCGGTCCGCGCCTGGAATCATCGGCACCGGCATCGGGGTCAGCTCCCTCGCGCTTTGAAAATGGAATCCGGGACTGTAAGATCTCGGCCCCATAACTTGTTGCCGACAGTACCGAAGTCGACGCCATGAAAATACGATGGAAAATAGATTTGGCGATATCCGGCGCCTTTCTGGTCGGGCTCGCCTTGGCCGGTTTCGGCGCCTACACAATCCTAACGAGGAACGCGCTCGAGGATAGCCTGCAGAATGCGAGGATCATGATCGAAGGAGCGTCGGCGATCCGCAAATATACTGCCGACTACAATTGGCCGTTGCTCGAGCCGCAGCTGAAGATCCAGTTTTTGCCGCAATCGGTTTCAGCGTTCGCGGCGCTAACTACTCTGAAATTGGTGCGACAAAAACTACCGGAATACACTTATCGCGAGCCGACGCTCAACCCGACTAATGTCAACGACCGGGCGTCGGATTGGGAAGCCGACATCATCAACGGTTTTCGCGACGATTCCAGCAAGTCGGAAACGGTGACGATACGCGACACCCCGGGAGGGAAGTTTCTGACGCTCTCCCATCCGCTGAAAATCGGTAGCCAAGTTTGCCTCAGCTGCCACAGCACACCCGAGAATGCCCCCCCGACGATGGTCGCCCTCTATGGCTCGCAAAATGGATTTGGCTGGAAACTGGGTGAAATTGTCGGCGCGCAGGTCGTCTCGATCCCGCTCGGCGTGCCGCTGGCCCGCGCCTACCAGGCACTCTTCTGGTTCATGCTGGCGCTGGCCGGAACCTTTATCGTGACGATCGTCATTGTCGACGTCTTGCTGCGCGTGCTCGTGACGCGACCGGTAGCCGAAATCTCCGAGATGGCCGATAAGGTCAGCATGGGGCAGCTCGACACCCCCGAATATGTCCACGCCAGCCGAGACGAAATCGGCTCGCTGTCCGCCTCGTTCAATCGGATGCGGCGCAGCCTGCAGAATGCGATGAGCATGCTGGAAGAGCAAAGCTGAATTTTGGCTCAGCAGGCCAGCTCAGTTTGAGCCCTGAGAGATGAACACTGTTCGGTCGATCGGCCGCTATCGCATCGAAGCATTGCTCGGCACGGGGGCGATGGGTGAGGTCTATCGCGCCCACGACCCGGCAATCGATCGCCTGGTCGCAATCAAGGTGGTGCGCCCCGAACTGGTCGCCGGCAGCGGCGGCGAACAATTGCTGGAGCGCTTCCGGCGGGAAGCGCGGGCCGCCGGGCGCCGGTTCCACCCGAACATCGTCGCGATCTGGGATTTCGGCGACGACAACGGCACACCGTTTCTGGTCATGGAACTGGTGGAGGGCCAAAGCCTCGATCAGCTCATCAAATCGTCCGGGACACTCCCGCCCGTGCGGAGCGTCAGCATCATAACCCAGGTGCTGAGCGCTCTCGGGTTCGCGCACACGAACGGGATCGTCCATCGCGACATCAAACCATCCAACGTAATGGTTTTGCCGGGCGACCAGGTTAAGGTCGCCGATTTCGGCATCGCGCGTCTCGAGGCCTCCGAATTCACGATCGTCGGCGATTTATTGGGAACGCCCGCCTATATGGCGCCCGAGCAGCTGTCCGGAGGTCCTATCGATCACCGCACCGACCTGTTCGCCACCGGGGTCATCCTGTTTGAAATGTTGACCGGGGTGAAACCGTTCCGGGGCAAGAGCATTACCGAGATCATATCCTTTATGGAAAAGCGGGGGCCCGAGGATATCCGGGCATTGAACCCGGCGGTCCCCGAGGCCATGAAGCGAGTCATTGCCAAGTCGGTCGCCTTCGATCCGGCGGAGCGCTATGCCGACGCTGCGGCCTTCTCGAAGGCCGTTGCCGATGCGATGCCTGGCCTGCCAGGAGAGCCGCAACTCACCGCCAATGCGGCGCAAACCACCTCGCGCGAATCGTCCTTCAGTGCCGACCTGCTGCGAGAAGCCGAGCGCGATCTGGCGACTTTCATCGGCCCGATGGCGTCGATCGCCGTGAAGCGGGCGGTCAGAAACGCGAGCGATCTACTGGAATTGTATGAGTTGCTCGGCAGGCAAGTTGCCGACCCGAAAGACCGTGCCGAATTCTTGGCGAGAGGGCGTCAGCGCGCCGCTGCCGGGCTCGGCCGCCCGCGCCCTCCGCCCGCGCCGCCGCCGGCAAGGACGATCGAGCGATCGTCCGCTTCTCCCGTCAAATCGCCGAACCCGGCAAGCATAATGGCGATAGAATCCGATCTTACTCGCTATATAGGCCCGATCGCCCGAATTCTCGTAAAGAGAGAGCTGGGGAAATTCGAGTCTCTGGCCAAATTGTGCCTGGTATTAGCCACCCACATCCCCGATGAAAGGGAACGCCGGGCGTTCCTCAATGCGCATGGAGCGGAGTGATTGCCGGCCGAGTTGGGGATGCGAGCATGAGCGGGTGGGACATCGTGAGGTACGCGATCTTTTCACTGGCAGTCGTGATCCTGCCGATACAGCTGTGGTCCGCGAGCGGTTGCGCCGCTGAGGCGGCTGCCAAGTCCGAAGAGCTCGAGGTTACCCCCTCGCTGGTCCGCGAAATCCAATTCATGCTGCTCCGTCTCGGCATGGAACCGGGGCCGATAGACGGGGTGATTGGCCCTCAGACGACCAGAGCCTGGCACAAATTTCAGCAGGATACCGGTCTGCAGCCAGTCGATCTGGTGAATGGCAGCAAAATCCCGGCAACCGTTTTGACCCGGCTGCGAAGTGAAGCGTCGCGGGTTATCTTCGAGGGCGAGAGGAAGCCGGAGCCGCCGGCCGCGGCCCCGAGGCCCCCGGCGGCTGCGGTGGCGCCGGTACAGCCGGCTGCGCCGGCATCCGACCGCTTCGCCGCGTGCCCCTTCCACGCCGAGGATTTTCGGATCGGCACGACCCAATACACTCCCGAAAAATATCTGCAGGAAGGGTTTGACGGCTCGACCGCGCGTGCGGTTTCGATGCTGAAGGACCGCCTCAACGAGGCGCGACAGATTGCCGGGAACATCGGCGGGTCTGCGCTGAGCGAAGTGCAACGGCAGTCGCGCGTGCTGGATTACTTCACCTGCCGGCTGAAGATAGAACAGGAATCCCAGAAATGAAGGCTTGAGGAACATGCCCTGTCGTTCCGCTGCACGGACCCATGTGGGGACGGTGCGTCGGCGAAATGAGGACGCCGTCCTCGAGCGCGCCGAGATCGGTCTGTGGGCGGTTGCCGATGGCGCGGGCGGACACGAACGCGGCGACTACGCGAGCAGCCGCATCATCGCGGCATTGCGCCACTTGGATCGGGCGCATTCCGGTCTGTCGCTCGTGGAGGAGGTGAAGGGTAGCCTTTCGGAAGTCAATCGCGACGTGCGGGCGAAGGCCGCAACGATTGGTCCGAATGCGTTGATCGGCAGCACGGTGGCGGTGCTGCTGATATGGGATGACCAATGCTGCTGCCTATGGGCCGGGGACAGCCGATTGTATCGTATGCGTGCGGGCCAGTTGCGTCAGCTGAACTCGAGACCAGAGCCACGTCCAGGATCTGGTCGACCGCGGCGAGATTTTGCCGGAAGCAGCGCCCGCCCATCCGATGGCAAACATCGTGACAAATCTGATCGGAGCCTTTGACCGGCTGGTGCTCGAAGAAAGGCACGACCGGCTCGAACCAGGCGACATTCTGCTGCTTTGTTCGGACGGGCTCAGCGGCGCCCTCAGGGACGCCGAAATAGCCGGCATATTGACCGGGTCGCGACTCACGGCGGCAGCCGACCGGCTGATCGAGCGAGCGCTCGATCGAGGCGCGCGGGACAACGTCAGCGCCGTAGTAGTCGAATACACGAGGTGAATTGCCGGTAGCTAAGTCGGTGCGCCGGTCTTGAGCCCTTTGAGGCGGTAGGCGCTGAGATTGCCTTCGTGCTTGGTCTCGATCGTGGTCATCTCGGCGTCGATGTGCCGCCACAGATGCTGGTGCAGTGCTGGGCTGATCAGGATCTCGCCGCCCGCGGCGCCGGCGCAATAACGCGCCGTCCAATTGGCGGCTTCGCCGATGATCGTCAGCTCCATGCGGTCATTCGAGCCGATGAACCCGTGCAATACCTCGCCGCAGTGAACTCCGATCCCGATTGTGCAAATCCTCTGCCCGCGCCGCCTGCGGTTGTCGCTGACTTCGCCCATTGCCGACTGCATCGCCAGTGCGGCGCGCACCGCCTTTTCGTGCCGCAAGGGGTCCGGCTCGGGACTGCCGAAGACCGCCAGGATGCCGTCTCCGGTGATCCTGTCGACAGTGCCGTCGTGCTTGAAGATGGCCTCGACCAGAGCCGACATATAATCGTTGAGCAAGTCCATCACATCGTCGGTATCCATGCCCGAAGTCAGTAGTGTGAAGCCGCGGATATCCGACGCGAGAAGGACCACCTCCGACCGCTCGCCGCCGAGGCGCAGGCGCCCGTGAGCGGCTCGCGACAACAGCGCGTCCCGGATCTTTGGCGAGAAATTGGTCAACAGCCGGCCGAGCAACGCGGCATTGCGGCGAAGCTCGCTCTGCAGCTGGTTCTGCATGGCCGCCATCGCGGCGTAATGCGCGACGGCCAGCATCAGCCGTAAATCGTCGGCGGTGAAAATCGTCCCGCCATCGCTGTTGTCGACGCACGCCACGCCCAACAGCCGGCCCTTCCAGATCAGCGGCACGTACATGCCGGCCTTGATCCGGTTGATAAATTGGCTTCGGCTGGGATCCAAACCCTCGCGCCAAATAAATCCCTGGCGCCGCGACATTGTCCTCGACGCCAGGGTCATGCTGACCGAAGGCTGCCCCGCGGGAACATGTGCCTTGAGCAGCAGCTCGCCGCTCGTCTGATCCTCGAGCAACAGGGCGCCGCGGGTCGCCGCCGGGATAATCGCCACCAGCCGCTCGATAATCGTCTGGAACAGCGCATCGAGCTCGGTTTGCTCGCCGAACTGCAGCGGCAACTCGTAGAGCAGGGCCAATGCTTGCGCCCGATCCGGATCGATCGGCTTCCCCGGCTCGAAAACAGGCGTCGCGGCATCGATCATTTCGGCGATGTCCAGGCGCGTATCATGGGTGTCGACCAAGGTCCGGTCGTCCGAGGCCCAGCTGGGCTCGGGCTGAGATTCCCGGATCGGAATATCGACCGTTAGCGTAGTGTCGCTGATCTGAATGCGCTGGCCTGGTTCGAGCCGGACTTTGCCCACGCCCTTGATCGGCCGCCCATCGACTTCGGTCCCGTTGGCACTGCCGAGGTCTTCGATCCAGTAATGGCCCTCGCCAACCGAAATCCGCGCGTGGGGCCGTGAGACGCGCAGATCCGGCGTCAAATCGATATCCACCTGTAAGCCATGCCGCGGCCGGCCGACGATCACCAACTCGACCGGCCTGTCGAAGATCTTCTCGTTGCCCCGGTAGCGGTAGTGTATCCGCACGTCGCCCACGCCAGCATGACCACAGGTACCATTATCACAACAAGCCACACTATTGCAGCCCCGCCACAGCAGAGCGAAATCGGGCGCGGCTCTTTGACGAGGCAGCGGCTCTTCGCGGGCTGCGCGCATTAGACCCGCCGCCCGGCCCTTGGTGCGGGAAAGCGGAACCTCGTCTGCGACAACCCTGTTGGGAGACTCAGCCGCGCGACAGCGTTCACACAGAGCGCGGCGTTTCTCATCAGAGGGATCTCCCGATGTTCTTCCACCGCAAGGAACTTATGTACGACGTCAAGGTCCAGGGCGCCGATCCGCGCTTTGGCGAGATGCTGCTGGAGCAGTTCGGCGGCGCTACCGGCGAGCTGAGCGCCGCGCTGACCTACTGGACCCAGTCCTTCCATGTCACGGATCCGGCGATCCGCGACATGCTGCACGACATCGCTCTCGAGGAGTTCAGCCATCTCGAGATGGTCGGACGAATGATCGAGCAGCATACCGAAAAGAGCGATGCCAGGGACGCCGCTTACAAGAGCACGCTCTTCGCGGTCCGCGGCGTCGGGCCGCATCTCGTCGACAGCAACGGACAGGCCTGGACCTCGGCATATGTCAACGAGGGCGGCAATGTGGTGCGCGATCTGCGCGCCGACATCGCCGCCGAAGCGGGCGCGCGGCAGACATACGAGGCGTTGATCAAGCTCTCCCCCGACGAGGGCAGCAAAAAGGCGCTGACCTTTCTTTTGACCCGCGAGATCTCGCACACCAACATGTTCATGAAGGCGCTCGAGTCGCTCGGCAAGCTGACAGACCCCAATTTCGGCTATGTCAAGCCGGACGAAACCGTCGACCTCTACTTCAACCTGTCCAAGGACGGGGCGCTCGACGCGCGCGGTCCGTGGAACCAGGAGCCGGCCTTCAAATACGTCGACCAGCCGACACCGCAAGGCAGCGCGCCTCAAGAGGTCAAGAACCCCGACGACGAGCGCCGCACCGCAAAAGCGGCCTAAAGCGCGTATCTGCAGTAACCGCCGGGAGCAGCGAGGACCATGGTCTTCCTCGATCCGTCGCATACGGACCAGGTCCTCGCGCGCACTCGGGCGCTGTTCGGCGGGCCGAGACGGGCGCCGCTCACCGAGCGGACGGTGGCGGCAGCCCGTCAGGTGCTCGACAGCCAACGGCTGGGCTGGCAACGCTACCTGGCTTTTGCCGGCCCAGCCGTCGTGGCCTCGATCGCCTATATGGACCCGGGCAATTTCGCGACGAATATCCAGGCGGGCGCGAAATACGGCTATGGCCTGCTCTGGGTCGTGCTGCTCGCAAATCTGATCGCGATGCTGTTTCAGGCGCTCTCGGCCAAGCTCGGCATCGTGACCGGCAGGAACCTCGCGGAGATTTGCCGCGACGAGTTCCCCGGGCCGGTCGTCGTGGCAATGTGGGTGGTGAGCGAAATCGCCGCGATGGCGACCGACCTCGCCGAGTTTCTCGGCGGTTCGATCGGCTTGGCATTGCTGTTCAACACGCCGTTGTTGAGCGGGATGGCCGTGACGGGGGTCGTCGTTTGGGGGGTCTTGCTGTTCGAACGGCGCGGGTTCCGCCCCCTCGAGCTGATCATCGGCGGGCTCGTTGCCGTGATCGCCCTCTGCTACCTGGTCGAGATGTTTATCGCGCCGGTCGACTGGCGCTCGGCCACGCTGCATCTGGTCGTCCCGCAAATCGCCGATGGTCAGGCGCTCATGCTCGCTGTCGGCATCATCGGCGCGACGGTCATGCCGCATGCCGTCTATCTGCATTCCGGGCTGACGCAGGCTCGCATTCCGCCCCGCAACGAGAGCGAAAAGCAAAGGCTGGTCCGCATCTCCAATCACGAGGTGATCGCCGCGCTGACCGTCGCGGGGCTCGTAAACATCGCGATGGTGTTGATGGCGTCGGCCGCCTTCCATTCGGGATACCTGGAAGTCGCCGAGATCGAAACTGCGTATCACACCTTGATCCCGCTGCTCGGCGGCGCGGCAGCCACGGTGTTCCTCGTCTCGCTTCTCGCCTCCGGCGTGTCCAGCTCGACGGTCGGGACGCTGGCCGGGCAAATGATCATGCAAGGTTTTGTCGGCTTCCGCATCCCGATCTGGCTGCGGCGGCTCGTCACGATGCTGCCGGCCTTCGGGGTCGTCGCGCTCGGTGTCGATACAACCGAAGCGCTTGTTCTCAGCCAAGTCGTGCTGAGCATCACGCTCCCGCTGCCCATGGTCGCCCTGCTGTTGTTCACAAGACGCCCCGACCTCATGGGCCGCTTCGCCAATCGCTGGCCAACTCAAGCCGCGGCCGGCATCGGCGCCGTCATCGTGCTGACGCTCAACGCATTGCTGCTCGCCGAGACATTCGGCATTTCGCCGATCGGCTAGTCTTCAGACCCAATCACACGATCCAACGCAACGCCCAAGATCCGTAGATCCGTAGGATGGGTTGGCCGTCGGGCCGGGCAAGAACTGAGATGAAGGGCTGCAGAACGGTCTTGCGTCCTTCGAGACGCACCCTCCGTGTGCTCCTCAGGATGAGGGCAGGCCTTTGATAGCATTAAGAAAATTCCTTATCTTGAGGAGGCCGCGACAGCGGCCGTCTCAAAGGACGCACGGCTTCGATCCAGCCGATAGCAAGTTCTTGCCCCGCCTCGTCGCGAAACCCATCGCATCGACGCCGGCGCCTTGCAAGCGCCGCTCGAACTCGGTTGCTTCGACCGCGGACATAGGCCTCGATCACATGGCCCAATTGCATCGCCCCGCGCAGGGTGACCGCAACCTGAGCCGCCGGGTCGCCGGCGAGCGCCAGCTCGACGGCCTTGCGGGGTCAGCGCCTCGCCCTCGCCGGCGAGTAGCAGCCGGGCGGCGCGGTTGAACCGCGGCAGCAACGCGGCCCGCCCGCGAGATTGTCCGACCGGCCCTTGGAAAACCGCCCGCGCCGGTCCCGCGCCCCCTGTTCCTCCTGCTTTATCAGGTCGAGATCAGGCATCTTAACTCCCTAACTCCTTCAATCGCAATCTCGCACCGCTCACGGGCGCCGATGCCCAGGAGAGTACAATACGAATATGGCAATTGCGTGATTATCTATGGGCAATGTTTCGAGGTCTATCGACGCGGTGCAGAGACTCGATCATCGCATCGCGCCATGCGCCGATCGCCTCTGGAGGCGTGCCGTAGTGCGTAGCCGCCGGGAACTGCAGAAGTGCCGCCCCTTCGACAGCCGATTTTCGAAAGTCCTTAAAATGGGGCTGCAGATCCCCGATTTGCGAAGATTCTTGAGTTTTGCACGCCAAGGTCGGCACTGGGTGGACCGCGGACATTCGCACCGGATTTCTGCGCGAGCTGAGTGGTTGCGAGGTAGCGGCCCAGGGATGGCGAAGATTGGTTCAGGCGTCTTATAAATCACAGCGTGCCGTCTTACCCCTGCCGCGAGGACCGGCTCGGCGGGTAGGGTTAGAGTGTCGGAGTTTTTTACAGCGGGTTTCCCGCTTCGCCCAGCGGCGAGGCTTGATGCTCGAAGTTAAGGCTAAGAGTTCCGAGCCCGAAGGCGCTCGGCTTAACCCAATCGTGCAGGAAGGGTTCTACATTATGAAAGATTCCTCCCCTCCGAAGAGTATTAAAACTCGGTCGCCGTCGCTCTAGGATTTTTATGGACAATTGGTTAATCGAGCAACAACAAATATGTTCTTAGGTGTCTATTAGCAACATCCGCTAATCTTCGGAAAATCATTTGGCTGTATTGTTGTCGTTTCAACGTCTACCGTCTCCCAGTAATGTCGATATTTCTTACAAAGAACATTACAATGAACATAAAATTCATTTGATTCAACGTCATAACCGATTGGCATGGATTTTGCTGCTGCTTCCATGCGGGGCCGACCCGCCGCCCGGCGGGTCATGCGGCACACGGTGGACCCCGATGGGAGGAGAACAATGATCAAGGCGCAACCGACTGCGTGGCCAGCCGTACTCGGTACGGCGTTGCTGCTGTCTGCAAGCAGCATAGCCGTCGCCGGGCCTTACACCGCGTCGCCCGGCGATTTAGTAGCAGGCAATATTGTTGTCACGGTGGACGAGAACGGTCACGGAACGATAAACGGCTTCGCGGGCCTGCAACCGCTGCCATTTGCACTCCAGAACGATCCCGGGCCAGGCGGCCTGCCCAACGTTCTCACCTACTCGCTGGTCAACCCGCCCGGCCTGACAGCGGGCGACGTGCTCATCCTCGAGCCGGGAGACGGTCTTGGAGACGTCGTTCGCTTCAACCCGGGCGAAAGGTGTACCACTGGCAGCCTTGGCTGCTTGGCTTTCTACTCGGAAGCCCCGCCTTTCGATAGCCTCGCGGACACCCCTGCTCCTCCCGGGGCATTTTACGCAAATACCATAACCCTGACCGAAAACGCGACGGGCCAGGTGATATATACTCCTGTCGCCGGGCAGCCGGGTTTCGTCGCCGGGGCTGGCGCTCCGGTGGTGTGGGATCTGATCAGCGACGTCCCCGAACCCGCCTCGCTCGCGCTGCTTGGCACCGGCCTTCTCGCGATGAGTTTGTTACGTCGCCGTCGCAACGGAATGTGAAGAAAAGCGACACGTTCGGAATACGCAAAGGGGCTCGAAGGGCGCTTTTTTCAATTGCGTCGCCCCGCTGTCGACCTGTGCCGTGCCCGAGATTTCCAGCAGCGGATGGCCTATTAGCACCACCCTGATAACTCCGCTTTCCGGCCTGGGCATTCGGCCGTCTTACTCCGGGTGAGGACGCAGGGGTGTGACGATGGGAGACGAGTGGTGCGAAGAGGGCCGGCCAATCGAGCCCGCCCTTTCTTGGCCGCGGTACTCGCGATCAGGGCTTACTCACCTGCGCGCTTTCTGCCCGCGTACTCGGAGGCAAATGTCCGAGAGCCGCCGGCCGGCCATGCAGACTTCTCGTGACATCTGCGTCAGTGGCGAGTTCTCCGAACGGGGCGCTCATGCTGCTTCCTCCGGGTAGGCCCGTCACGAAGCGCTGGCGCAGCCGCTCGTGGAGATAGCTGGCGTTGACCGGCGGCACCACGGGGTCTCTCGCGCCGCTGATGATAGGCGCTAGTCTGCGATGCTGCGGGCGAAGCGGACGATGCGGCGCCCGGCCTCGACGAGGCGCGGGTCGGGGGCGGTCAACGAGATCCGTAGGTGCCCGACGGCGCTGGGCCCGAAACCGTCGCACGGTAGAACGGCGACGTTCTCCCGGGCCAGTAGCTGGAGCGCGAAGGTTTTTGCCCCCAGACCCGTGCCGCGGATATCCATCAGCACGAACATGCCGCCCTCGGGCCGCGTCACTCCGCAATTCGGGGCCTCGGAAAGGATCTCCGAGAGCATTCCGGCACGATTGCGGTAGGCTTCGCGCAGCGCGGCCACCTCGGGGAGATCGCTTTCGAGGGCCGGCATCACCCCATCCTGGATGAAGGCCGGGCTGCCGTAGATCATCGCGACCAACAGCTCGAAGAGGTGCGCCGACAAGGCTGGCGGCCCGACGATCCAACCAAAGCGAAACCCCGGCATTGCATGCGATTTCGACAGGCTCGAGACGACGACGGTCCGCTCGGCCATGTCGGGCAACGACCACGGGCTGACATGCGGCCGGGCAAAGGCGAGATCTTCATAGACCTCGTCGGAGAGAAGCCACAAATCGCGGCGGCGGCACAGCTCGGCGATCCCAGCGACCTCTTCCGCGGTGAACACGACGCCGGTCGGATTGTGCGGGCTGTTGATCCAGATTACGCGGGTGCGCGGCGTGACGGCGGCGGCGATCGCATCGAGATCCGGATGAAACCCCCGCTCGGCGCGCAACGCCACCGTCACCAGGCGGGCGCCGCTCGCGCCGATCACCGGACCGTAGGTGTTGTAGATCGGCTCCGGCACAATGACTTCGTCGCCCGGGCCGGCGAGGCACTGCAACGCGCAGTACACCCCGCCCTGTGCGCCGGGTGTCACGACGACGTTGTCGGCGCTGCACGGACGTCCGGTGCGCCGCTGAACCCGCGCAGCAATCGCCTCGCGGACCCTGGGATAGCCGATGATCGAGGAGTATCCGGTGCGATGGCGGCGCAGCGCATCGACCGTCGCGTCGATGACCGGCTCCGGCGGCGCCTGGTCGGGATCGCCCACTGTCAAAAAAATGACATGCTGACCCTGGTCGCGCAGCCGTGCCGCCTCCATGTGGATGCTCCAGACATCGGCGCCCCGTGCGGCGATGCGATCGACGATTGGTGAGAACCGCACCTTAGTTTTCTCCACAAAGCCAGATTTGTTTCAGGAAATGGTGTGAAAGAGTCTGCCATGACAGGCTGACCTCTTCATGTTGCTATTGCGTCAACAGCCGACCGAAGGGAATACCGAGCAAGATGAGTATGAGAGCCGAGATGGTCCGGGCCGGCCTGCGCTGGTTGATCAAGCATCGCAATCATCGCGAGCTGACGGTCGAGCAGCATCGCCGGTTCGTAACCGTCGCCGAGCGATTGGTTCCGGATCCGCCCCCGCATACTCGGACCGTTCCTGTCGACGCCGACGGGGTCAGGGCGGATTTGATCGCCACCCCCGCTTCCGAAGGCGATCGCCATGTCCTGTTCTTGCATGGCGGAGCCTTCATCATCGGCTCGCCGAACCTTTACCGGCACCTCACTTGGCGCGTCGCATCTGCGGCTCGCGCGCAGCTGCTGGCGGTCGATTACCGCCTCGCGCCCGAGCATCCCTTCCCGGCCGCGCTCGAAGATGCATTCACCGCCTACAACTGGCTCGTCAGCCGCGGGACCGACCCGGGTCGGATCGCGGTTATGGGCGATTCGGCGGGTGGCGGGCTGGTCTTCTCATTGATGCTGAGATTGCGCGATGAAGGCTATCCGCTGCCGGGCGCTGCCGTTGCATTGTCGCCCTGGACCGATCTCGCGCTGACCGGGGCTTCCCTGCGGATAAACGGCGAGTGTGATCCGATGCTCAGCGCCGACGATCCGCCGTTGTTCGTCAATGACTATCTCGCCGGCGCCGACCCGCGCGCTCCCTATGTCTCGCCGCTCTACGGCGATCCCGCCGGGCTGCCGCCGACCTTCATTCAGGTCGGCAGCGACGAGGTATTGCGCGACGACGCTGTGCGTATGGCCGACCGGATGCGTGCCGCGGGGTGTCAGGTCGAGCTCGAAATATGGCCGCGCATGCCGCATGTCTGGCATGTCTTCGTGCCGCTCATCCCAGAAGCCCGCCGCGCTATCGAGCGTGTCGGCGCGTTCGTGCGCGAAAAGACGGGCTACGAGGTCACAGCCCCTCTAGCAGCTCCGCTGGCAGCTCCCTTGGCCCGCTCCGCCCCGATTACCTGACCGACGGACGGAAGGCGGCGCAGCGCAGCGACTGTCCACCAGCTGAGGAACAGGGTACAGCCGAAGACCACCGGCCCCTTGATGATGGCCGGAAGCGTGAGGCCGAGCAGCGCGAATTGCAGCCACACGACAAACAGGTAGTGCACCAGGTACATGCCGTACGCGCTGTCTCTGAGGCCGGCCGGCGACGGCAAACCGACAGGCGGCAAAGCGCAACACGACCGCCAGCACGGCAAAGCAGCTGGAAAAACAGGCGAGCACAAAACTGAGATCGGCGAGGACCCGCAAACCCAGGGAAGCCGAGGTGCTTTCCATCGTCAGCCCGGTCAATCCCATCCAAGCGCACAACGACACCAGGGCGGCGATAACCCATGCCACCCACCGCCGCACCAGCGGGCCGTCGGCTGCGAGAAGGCCGCGTTCGACACCCCCGGCCCCGAGACCGACGCCGGCAAAGAAATAGAGGCCATAGTGCAGCGGGCGGCTGAGCTGGAATGCGAATGGCCCCAGCTGGAACCAGGCGGAGGGGGTGAACAAGAGGGCCAAAGGCACATAAGCCAGTATCGAGACGAAGATGAAGCCCGCAAAGAAGCGGGCCGGCTGGGCTTCGGCGGCCGAAGAGAGGCGGACCAGGAAATTGCCCAACCCCGGCGCAACTCGATGCAGAGCGGCTGCGCCAAAGTCGCCGACCAGCAACAGCCACAAGAACCACATCGGGCCGCACGGCCAGAACGGCAATGCGAGCCAGTGCCGCCAATAGGCAGCAACGCCCGGATCGCTCGCGGTCTGCAAGTAGGTCGGATAGAGCGTCACCGGCATCAGTATTGCCACGACGAGTACAAACGGCAGACCGAGCCGCAGGAGGCGGCCATTGAGGAAATTTGCGGCCCCTCTGCGGTTCAGGCTGGGCCAGACGAACAGCCCGGACAGAAAGAAGAACAACGACATCAGAAAGACGTCTTGCCACGCGCAATAGAGATCGAAGCCCAGCCACCGATGGCTGTCGATGATCGCAATGGCGCGCCACTGAAAGGGCGGGCTGTCGAACGGATAGGGCGCGGCGGGAAGAGACTGTAGATACGCCAGCACCGAGTGAAACGACAACACCAGCAGAATCACAAATGCCCGCAGATTGTCGAGCGCCAGGCTCGACCGGCGCACCGCGGGGATGGACCCGGTCGGTTGCTCAGTTGCCGCTTTCATCCCCGGTCACCCGGTAGCTGTCGTGCACTTCTGCTAACGCCGGCCGGCTCTCTGATATCCGCGCGGGGATGCGCGGCGGCACCGGGACGGCGCCTCCGGATGGCGCCTCGCGACGCACGACCCAGGTGGGTTTTGTCCGCGGCCGTCCCATCAGCGCGGGCTGGAACAGCACGGCCGCCGCCATCGTGCAGACGAGCGCCAGTGCCATCAATTTGCCCATGCTGGAAGTGGCAGGGTCGCTCGACAGCCACAAGCTGCCAAATGCGCTCGCCGTCGCAAGCGCGCTGAAGATCACCGCTCGCGTCAACGTCGACTGCACCAGAGCGGTCTTCCCGCTGCGCCAGGCCATGATGTAATAGATTTTGAACGCGACGCCGACCCCGAGCAGCAGCGGCAGCGCGATGATGTTGGCGAAGTTCAGTGGGATGTCGAGGGCGACGCAGAGCTCCAATGTCACCACCCCGGCGACGAGAAGGGGTATCAAGGTGAGGAGGACATCGGAAATCCGCCGCAAGGTGATCCACAGCAGTATGGCGATAGCCGCCAGAGCAAAAATGCCGGCTTCGACGAAGGCCCGTACCACCGTATTGCCGGCTTCGTACATCAGAACGGCCGGTCCGGTCGCCGCAGGCTCGACCGCCAACACCGCTGTCACGAATTGACGCAATGCCGTGGTGCTGTCAGGGTCGGCCTCGGGCAGGACCTGAACTCGCGCACGCCCGTCCGGCGCCAGCCACGCTCTCTTGAGATCCGGAGGTATGCTATCGATCGTGATCCGCTGAGGCCTCAGCTCTGCGCGCAGCTGATCCAGAGAAAAACGCAGCGGCCCTACGACCGCTTCTTCGACTTTCCGACGAACCGAAGCGTCGGATTTCGCCAGCTCCGACAACAGTCCGGAAAGACGCCTCGCCGCCGCTGCTCCCGGTCCTTGATCAGCGCCGGCAACGGCCGCTAGCTCACTAGCGGTTGACGACAGAGCGGCAACGTTCTCTGTATCGGTCGGGGGCGTCTTGGCTTCGCCGGGACTTAGCGAAGGTTCGATCTTCTCCGCCGCCGCACTGGTCAGCTGTAGTTTTTCGTCTTGTTCGCGAGGTACCAGGTCGTCGATTGTCATGGTCCGGGCAACTTGCGGGACCGTCGACAGGCGGTGGGCGATTTCCTCCGCTGAACCCAGGTTCGGCGCCATGATTTCGATCGCGTTTGCGCCGGTCTGCACATCCCTGCGCAAATCGAGGAAGGTCGCGACCGAGGCCGCGTTCGGATTCCGCAGGTGGAGCGGATTGAAATCGAAGCGCACGAAGAGGAGCAGAGGCGATGCGAGCACGACCACCAGCAGCGTCGTGCTGATGACCGGGATGCGGTATCGCTGCACGAACCAATCGACAGGCGCGAGCGCGGCGAACCCCATGGGCTGCGGCTCGTCTGGCGGCTTCAGCACGGTCAGCAGCGCCGGCAACAAGGTAATGCTGGTGAGGAACGCTATGATCATGCCGCCGCCGGCGATCTGGCCGAGCTCGGAAAGTCCGCGATACGAAGTCGGCATGAACGAGGAGAAGCCGACCGCCGTCGCCGCCGCGGCAAGCGCCAACGGGGCCCCGGCCTTGCGCGCAGCGCTCCTCAGGGCCGGGCGCAGCGCGCCGTATTCGTGCCGCTCGGCCCGGTAGCGCACACTGAATTGCAGGCCGAAATCGACGCCCAGACCGACGAACAACACAAAAAATGCGATCGAAATCACATTCAGCGCGCCGACCACCAACAGACCGAAAGCCGCAGAGATCGCCAGACCGGCAGCGAGATTGATGGCGACCGCCAGGATGATCCGCTTATAGCGCAGCGCCAGCCAAAGGATGACGATCACCGACACGAGTGAAACCGCGATGGTCAGCGGCGCGCTCTCTCTTATTGTCGCGAACTGGTCATCGTTCATCGGCACCAGCCCGGTCAGCCGCACCCGGGCCTGGTAATCGCGGTCGAGTCGCAGTTCACGCACCGTCTGCATGATCGCGTCACTTGCGGCGCGACCGGGTTCCAACGCACTGAAATCGAGCACCGGCTCGACCTCGATGAAACGGCGCAACTCCTGCGGCTCCGGTGCTTTGCCGCTGGCGAGAGCGCGCCAGGAGAAATTTGCGGGGCGGCCCGCAAGCGCTGCCTCAACCGTGTCGGATGCCAAGGCCATCGGCCGCGCGAGGTCATCGAGCTGGATTTGCCCGTATTGCACGCCCATCAGGCCGAGATCCAATGCGCCGAGGGCTCCCCTGAGGCTCGGATCGGCGGCCAATGTTTGAAGCAGGGGATCGGCCTGAACCAGACCTTGCGTCAGGCGCGCCACCTCGCTCTCGGGCAGGTATAGCAGCCCGTTGCGCTGAAAAAATGGGCCGCCTTGCATCTCGTGCACCGCCCGAAAACGATCGGGACGATGAGCGAGAGCCTCGGCGAGCTTGGTCGATGCCTGATCGACGAGCTCCGGTGTCGGCGCGTCGACCACGACGAGCATTTCCGGCTGCGGAAACGCCTTCATGAAATCGAAGGCCTGCTGCGTCCAGGGCAGATCGTGCGGAAACAGATCCTTGACGTCGGTCTTCACCGCGAAATTGCGTACCGTATAAACAGCTGACGCCGCCGCCAATGCGAGGCCGGCCACGATGACCCACCAGGCATAGCGGTTGCAGAAATCGACCGTCCTTAATATCGATGATCTGAGCATGTTCTACTGTCGCCGACCAGCCTGCGCGAGCCGCCATTCTGGGATAGCGGCGTTAATGGGCGGTTGACTGCCCAGCGGCTAACTCGCTTAACGCTGCGAACCGCAGTCCACTACGGTCTGACTGGAGAACCTCCAAGGGAACCCCTCGGTTCCCCGGTCTGGTAGCGCCAAGCCGTGGCAATACTATGGTATAAGCGCCGTTAGTATCCGACCGCTGCTCCGGCTGGCAGACGGCTGTCGCTGGCGCCGCGGAGCCGGCGGTTGGCGATCTCGATCAATTCGACAGCGCCCCACGGCCGTTGCTCGACCAACTTGTAGCCCATTGCGGTAAGCTGCGAGACCACCTCGGGAGACAGACCGGAACGCTCGAAATAAACATCTTCCGGCTGCCCTTGATGGTGGAGGCGCGGCGCGTCGACGGCTTCCTGCGCCCCCATGCCGTGGTCGATGATGTTCATGATCGTCTCGAGGACGGTGGTGATGATGCGCGAGCCGCCGGGGCTGCCGAGAACGAGAACGACCTGGCCGTCCCTCTCGACCAAGGTCGGGGCCATCGAAGAGAGCGGCCGCTTGCCGGGCGCGATCGCGTTGGGCTCGCCCTGGACCAGACCGTAGAGATTTGGCGCGCCGGGCTTCACCGTGAAGTCGTCCATCTCGTTGTTGAGAAAGAACCCGGTGCCCGGCGCGACGACCCCGGCGCCGAAATAGCCGTTGATCGTGTAGGTGACCGCGACCGCGTTGCCTTCGCCGTCTGCGACCGAATAATGGGTGGTCTCAGGCTTTTCGCGCGGCGCACCCTCCGGTCCCGCCCTTTCCGCATCGCCGCGGGCGATCTCGGCTCGCAGCGAGGCGGCATAGTCCTTGGATAGAAGCCGTTCCACCGGGTTTGCGACGAATTCGGGATCGCCCAAATAGGCGTTGCGGTCGCGGTACCCGCGGCGCATCGCCTCGACCATCAGATGTACGGATCGAGCCGAGCGGAACCCCGACGCACCGACCTCGTAGCCTTCGAGGATATTGAGGATCTCGCACATGGTCGTGCCGCCGGAGCTCGGCGGCGGCGCCGAAACGATGTGGTAGCCGCGATAGGAGCAGCCGAGAGGCGCCGCCTCGGTGACCGTGTAGGCGGCAAAATCCTCGGCGGCGAGAACCCCGCCATTCTCCCGGCTTGCCTTAGCGACGGCCGCCGCGATCGGGCCCTTGTAGAACGCCGCCGGCCCCTGCTCCGAAATCAGTTCGAGGGTAGCTGCAAGGTCGTGCTGCACGAGGCGATCCCCGGGCTCGAAATGGCTGCCGTCGGGCCGCAGAAAGATCGCAGCAGCCCCGGGGTCCTTGGCGAACCGGTCGGCCCTCGCGCCGAGAATATCGGTATCGGCGCGGCTCAGCACAAAACCGTCGCGCGCCAGCGCAACCGCCGGCGCGATCAGCTGGGCGCGCGGCAGCCGGCCGTATTTAGTCGCGGCATGGTCGAGCCCCATCACCGTGCCGGGCACGCCGGCGGCAAGGTAGCCGTGCCGGCTGAGGTCGGCGACGAGGTCTCCCTTCGCGTCGAGATACATCCCGGCGGCCGCGGCTGCGGGGGCGGTCTCGCGGAAATTGATGAACGTCTCCCGGCTGTCGGCAAGGTGAACCGTCATGAGCCCGCCGCCGCCGATATTGCCGCAGCACGGGTCGACGACGGCCAGCGCATAGCCTACCCCAACCGCGGCATCGACCGCATTGCCGCCGGCCTCGAGGATACGCACCCCGACCTCGGAGGCCAGCCGATGGGCGGACACGACCATGCCATGCTCGGCCTCGACCACGGCAGCCGAGGCCGCATCCACCGCGGCCGGCAGCAAGATCGACAGCATCACCGCCGGTGCGGCGGCGCGCACCCCCCTCACCCTGCCCTCTCCCACCGCAAGCGGGTGGCGAGGGTCGCCAAATTATCGGCGGTCAATCACCGAGCCAGCTGGTACAGCCGCTCGTCATAGAGCGCGCCCTCGAGCGGCGTCAGCTTGTCGCGAAATTCCTTGTTGTGCGGCGTCGTCACACTTGTGTCGAAGGCTTTGCGGTCGCGCCAGACCTCGACCAATGTGAAATGGTTCGGATGCCCATCCCACTGCACAACGTCGTAGCGCAGATTGCCGTCGTCCTTGCGCGCCGCCTCGGCCTGCGCCTTGACGAGCTCGATTGCCTGGTCCTTGTAGGTCGGGAAAACATCGACATGCGTCAGGACATAAAGAGCGTCGACCGGAAGCTGCCCCTTCGGCGCGGCGACCGAGAGCCCGCCATGCGGCCGTGCTCCGAACCCGCCGATCATCAGCGGCTGAAGCTTGCTGCGAAATGCGGCCGCAGCGGTGCCCGCGCTGTGCGCGTCCGCCGACTTCTTGTCGCGCCAGATCTCCAAAGTCGCGAAGCGGCTGGGCCGGCCAATTTCTGCGAATGCCTCGAAGCCGGCATTGCCGTCCTCCTTGCGGCTCGCATCGGCAAAGTCCCGAACGATCCCGGCGCTCTGCTGAGCCGCATTCGGCGCGACATCGAAATAGGTGACGATATAGACGGGCCCGTTCATGGTCTCCTCCGCACTGAGCGGCCCCGTCGTCCCAAGGACGAGCGCGGCCACGGCAAAGATCAAATATCGAAGAGGCATCTTCAGTCCTCCAGTTACGCGACTGGCGCGAGGCGGAAGCGGCAGTCCTCGTCACGGGCGATCTGGTTGACGAGGTCGATTTCCCAGGCGAGGTATTCGCGCATATAGCGCTCGCGGTCGCTGGCCCGGTCGCGCGCCGACAGGGCGACATCGTCGGGCTCGCTGGCGAGCGGGCCCATGCCGGTTTCGAGCGGCAGCCCGGCAGCTTTCCACGCCGCGGTACCGCCGGCCAGCACCTTGACCGGGCGGCGGGTGCGCAGCTCGGCCGTGGCATAGCGAGCGATCGTGCCGTCCTCGCTGGTCAGCACGAGATCGCCTTGCGCCGGGAGTTTGTCGAGCGCCTCGCCGAGCCGGGCGCGGATCGCGAACCAGGCGCCCGGGATGTGGCCCTGGCGGTGCTGCCGACTCAGCGCCAGATCGACGACGATCCGCGGATTCGCGCGCAACTCCGAGGGCTGCACCGTCGCCGGCTCGGGACCGGCGAGCGGGAAGATGTCGCTCTTCTGCTCCGGGTAGCCGCGCTTCGAGTCTCCATCGCCGTCGAGCCCGCCCGTTTCGAGCACCGATCGCATCCCAGCCCATGCGGCGCAGCCACGACGCGGTCATCCGCGCGCGGACGCCGGTGTCGTCGACCAAGCACGACGCGCGCGCCCCACACGCCGAGCCAGCTGTCGGTCTCCTGCACCAATTGACCGCCCGGCGCCATCACCGATCCCGGCAGAGTGGCCGGCGCGGTATTCGGCCGGATCGCGCACATCCATCACATAGAGGGTGCTGCGGTCGGCTTCGCGCTGCCACTGCGCGAGCGTAGCGCGGTCGATGACCGGCACGCCATAGCGCCGCGCGACGGCTTCGGCACGCTGGCGCGCCGCGGTGATCCCCTCGGCCGACACCTCGGGCGCGCGATCCGTGGCCCCCGCCTTGACGCCGAGCCCGGCCAAATGCCAGGCCATCGTGCCGTCTTTCAATGAGACGACGCGATTGGGCACGCCGGCGTCGATCAAGGACTGGGCGCCGATGATGCTGCGCGTCCGCCCGCCGCAATTGACGACCACGAAGGTGTCCGGCGACGGCACCATTTGCTGGAAGCGATAAACCAGCTCCGCGCCGGGCACGCTGACCGAGCCGGGGATCGTGTTCGAATGGTATTCCTCATACGACCGGCTGTCGAAGATCGCCATGTTCTCGCCGCGCTTCTGCCGCTCGGCCAATTCCTCGACGCTGATCCACGGCGTCCCGTAATCGTGCTCGACGACCTCGGCAAAGGCCTTGCTCGGCACATGCACGCCGCTATAGATCGGAAGCCCGGCGGCTTCCCACGCCTTGACGCCGCCTTCCAGCACCGAGACGTCGGTGTAGCCGCCTTCGGCGAGCCGCGCCGCCGCGCGCTCGGCGAGCCCTTCGCCGTCATCGGTCACGACGATCGGCGCCGAGCGCCGCGGCAACAGGCCGGGGGCGATCAATTCGAGCCGCGACAGCGGCAGGCACGACGCCATCAAGAGATGCCGCTCGTGAAAGACCGCCTCCTCCCGCGCATCGATGATCGCGATCTCGCCGCCCGCTTGGTACCGCCGCCGCAACTCCGCCGCCGTGATGC
>CAVOHI010000055.1:0-16755 GCA_963695605.1 uncultured Alphaproteobacteria bacterium
TTGGTTTCATTGATGCACAGCTAGTCCCGTAAATCGACAGGGCCTCTATTGTTTTGGTACATTGCCCTAATCGACGCCACCGAGGATCAGCCCTGCCGCCCGGCAATCGGCAGGGATGACGGGGCCGCGGAGCATGTCGTAACCGGGCCGTCCAGTGCCATATAGAGGTTGACGCAGCTGACGCGCCGCTCGGGTTGCGTCGAAGGGTGTGCATCATCATTCATTAAACATGCGTTATATGATGGAGGGCATCATGAACGAACCGGGGGTCGGGAGGGTGCTCTGCCGAACCAAGCTGGCCAGGCCATGAAAGCTCTTTCGATGCTCGGCTCCATCCTGCAGCCGCCGCCCCAAATGAGGTCGATCGTCCTTTCGTTCGGGATCGTCGCGGCGGCGCTGGGTTGCACTCAGGCAGATCGGTTTTACGCGGCGGACGACCGCGCGTCGGCGCCGAGCTTTGCGCCGATTGTGCAGGAGGTCATGCCCGCGGTGGTCAACGTTTCAGCAGTCCAGAGGATGAGTAAGGCGGCGGTTGACCCGGAGGAAACGGGAGCCGGCCGCGCCGAAGATCGGGTTGCCCTGAGCGGCATCCCGCCATCAGTGGTCGAGGAATTGCTGCGCCGGTTCCTCGACGGGCGCCGCCATAAAGCCGAGCCCGACCCGAAGGTCGCCAGTGTGGCTCTGGGCTCGGGCTTTATTATCGACCCAAGCGGGTATATCGTCACGGATGATCACGTCGTCGAAAATGCCCAAGCGGTGACCGTCGTCGTTCAGGACGGGACCGAGTACTCGTCTCGGATCGTCGGACGCGACCCGCTGACCGATATCGCCCTGCTCAAGATCGATGCAGCGCGCCCGCTGCCGAATATCCGATGGGGCGACAGCGACGCGGCTCGAGTGGGAGACTGGGTACTCGCGATCGGCAGCCCGTTCGGCCTCGACAACACGGTCAGCAGCGGCATCATCTCCGGGCGGGGACGTGACATTCATGCCGGTCCGTACGACGATTTTCTGCAGATCGATGCAGCAATGAACCGGGGCAATTCCGGCGGCCCAACCTTCGACCTCAAAGGCAGCGTCATCGGCATCAACACCGCCATATATTCTCCCAATGGTGGATCCGTCGGCATCGGTTTTGCGATACCGGCGAACCGAGCCAGACCGGTGATCGAGCAGCTGAAGGAGCACGGCAAGGTCGCGCGCGGCTGGCTCGGTGTTCAGATCCAGCCCGTGACAGCCGATATCGCCCGAAATGTAGGGCTGGCGAACCCCGCCGGTGCGCTCGTTGCCAAGGTGGGAGCCGGCAGTCCCGCCGCGGCAGCCGGGTTCGAGCAAGGCGATGTAATTTTGTCGATCAACGGACAAGAGATCAGACGAATGCACGACCTGCCGTTGGTAATCGCCGAGACGCCGATCGGCCGGATCGCCGCGGTTACGGTGTGGCGTAGAAACGGTGCGCTGGCCCTGCGGCCGGTAATCGGCGAAATGCCGGTGAACCCGGCCGTCGCGGAGCTGAGGCAGGAGAAATCCGGTGGCCGCCGATCGGAGGGGGCGGTCACCGCGCCCATACCGGTCTCGGCCTCGTCGCCGGCGATCTGATCCTGCCGGGGATCTGACCCTGGGGGTGACGGGCACAGCCCCGGTGTTGAAGCACGGAATAATCGACGCTAAGTTGGTCGCGTGTCAGACCCCCGCAGTCGCGGTTCGCCAGGGAGGAAATCAATGCCGGACCATGTCTACCGTATCATCGAAGTCGCGGGTTCCTCGGAAAACAGCATCGAGGACGCGATCAAGAACGCGGTTGCCCGGGCTTCCCGCACCTTGCGTCAGGTAGGCTGGTTCGAAGTTTTGCAGACCCGCGGCCACGTTGAAGAGGGCAAGGTCGCGCATTTTCAAGTCATTCTCAAAGTCGGGTTTACCCTCGAAGACTGTTGAAAATTCCTCGGCGACATGCCGATCAGCTGCTGCGCTTTGTCGCAAATAGGACGAGGCAGCCGGCGAGCCCGGCGACCGCGCCGGCTGACCAGAACGTCGCTCTGAAGCCGGTCAAGAAGCTTGCTGCCGGCATGTCCCCGTCGGCCAGCCGCGTTGCTTCGATCGTGTGGAATACCAGGGTCAGAAGCGTCGCGCCGGTGACGACTCCGACCGAGCGGCTCAGCATCGCAATGCTGCCGGCTACTCCGCGGTGGTGCCGCGGCAAGGTGCGCATGACGATGTCCATGTAGGCGACTTGGAACAAGCCGACGCCAAACCCTTGCAACACCAGGGTGGCCAATATCGTGATGGTTTGCCCGGCAGCGCCGGGCCGCCAGCCGCCAATGAGTACCAGACCCGCGGCACAGAGTGAGGCGCCGAGTGCGGCGATCCGGCCCGCGGGGACGCGCCCTATGGCCCATCCCGCCAGCGGCGAGGCGGCGAGACTACCGACAAAAGAGGCGCCGAGAACGCCGCCCGCTACTATCGCCGACAGCCCGGTGAGGCGGACGAGGTAGTAGGGACCGAGCAAAAGAACCGAAAAGCTCGTCAAATAAATCAGCACACTTGCAATATTCAGCCCAGTAAAGCCGCCGGCTCGGAACACTCCGAGATTAACGATCGGTTGGGGAACCCGTTTTTCCCAGTAGAAAAAACCACAAAGACTGGCAGTTGCGGTTGCGAGTAGCAGGACCGCGAGAAACTCCTGGCCTTGCAGGCGCTGAAGCCGGTTGAGGGTCAGCAAAAGCGTGCTGATGCCGAGCGCGAGCAGAATGGCGCCGACAATGTCGACCGGGTCCCGCATTGCCGGCCTAGATGTCGTAGGCGCTTCTCCTGGTAACAGGAGTGCGATCAAAGCGAGCGGGGCGCGAAACCAGAATACTGCCGGCCAACCCCAGGATTGGACGAGAAGCCCGCCTAGCAATGGCCCGGCGGCAGAGCCGATCGCGTACATCAAAGTGAATATGGCGACTGCACGGCTGCGTCTGTCTTCCGGAAACAGCCCGGTGACCAGCGCCGGAGCACAGCTGACGACCAGCGACGCGCCGAGCCCTTGAAGAAACCGGCAGAAGAGCAGCCAGCCATAATTCGGCGCTGCTGCGCAGAGTAGGTAGGCAATGCTGCTCCACAGAAGTCCCACGCGAAACACGCGGCCGTGGCCCCATATGTCGCCGGCCCGCCCGAAGGCGAGCATCAGGCTGGAATAGGTCAGCACGTAGCAGATGACCACCCATTGAATCATCTCGACCGGCAGACCGAAGCTGCCGGTAATCTCGGGGAAGGCGATGTTGACCGCCGTGTCGAGTGGGACGACGGATGTCCCGAGGCCGACCAGTACGAGCCGCAAGACCTGACGCGGCGTCATCGGCGTTCGAGGAGGATATCCGGCATCGTACCGTGTATCATCCCTGGGATGTCGCAAGCGAAACGATTGAATGAAACCGGCTTCGCGCTCGCAGTTCACGGCGGGGCAGGCACGATTCCGCGAGACGAGGCCAGCCGTTCCCGAGCGGCGTCATACCATGACGGCCTGCGCCGGGCCCTGGCGGCGGGCCGCGACATTCTTGCCGCAGGCGGCAGCGCCCTCGACGCGGTCACTGAAGCCGTTGCGAAGCTCGAAGACGACCTGTTGTTCAACGCCGGCCGCGGCAGCGTGTTTACCCGCGCAGGGACGCAGGAGATGGACGCCTGCGTCATGGACGGCACGGAACGCCGGTCGGGCGCGGTGGCGGGCGTCTTCGGACCGCGCAACCCGGTTCTGGCGGCTCGCGCCGTGATGGAGCGGTCGCGCCATGTGCTGCTGATCGGAGAGGGGGCGCTCGCCTTTTGCCGAGAGAACGGCGTCGCGTTCTGCGAGTCCGGCTATTTCCGCAGCGAGGCACGTTGGCGGGAATTGCAGCGCGCGCTCGAACATCCGGATGGCGAGCCGCCGCAATACGGCACGGTGGGCGCCGTGGCTCGCGACCGCCGCGGCAATCTCGCCGCCGGCACCTCGACCGGCGGGATGACTGGGAAGGCGCCCGGCCGGGTCGGCGACGCACCGATCATCGGCGCCGGCACCTATGCCGAGAATGCGACCTGCGCGGTCTCGGCAACGGGTCACGGCGAGTTCTTCATCCGGTACGCCGCCGCCTTTGCGATCGCCGCGCGCCTGCGCTTCAGCGGTCAAACGCTGGACCAAGCGACGCGGGCCGTTATCGACGAGCTGGCTGCTGCCGGCGGCTCCGGCGGTGTCGTCGCGGTCGACCGCGACGGGGCGCTCGCCTTGCCGTTCAGCACCGCAGGGATGTATCGCGGCTATGTCCGAGATGGCGTGGCGATCCACACCGCGATTTACGACGAGCCTTATCGATCGGAATAGGTCCTGGCATCGTGTTCGGGCTCATCGCACGTCCCAGGCCGCCCGCAAAGCCGCCGCGATGTCGCTCTCGCGCTTCGGGCGCGCTCAGCGTCTCATAGGGCGGCCTTCCGGACAGCCGCACCATCTCGAGAACGCGCTCGGCATCGCGATCGAGCGCCATCAAGGGGCTCCTCTCACAACGGATCGACTTTGTCATTTTACGGACTGGGCGACGCCGTGCACCAGACTATCTCTTGCGGCAGACGCAGAAAAGCCCCGGTCGGGGAAGACCGGGGCTTCTGCGGCCTGTCGGTGTGCCGGTCCAACAGGCCAATCCGCATCGTTGGGGGACATAACGATGCCGTCATCAGAATGCCGATATTCTACCGAAAAAGCAATTCCAAATCGACCAAATTAACTACGAATTGGGTACATTTCACAATCCGAGCATCCGCGGCAGCCATAATGAGACGGACGGGATGTAGGTGACCAGCATCAGCACAAAGAACATCACCCCATAAAAAGGCCAGATCTCGCGCACGACCTGCTCGATCGTGACCCGGCCGACGGCGCAGCCGACAAAAAGGATCGCGCCGACCGGCGGATGGCACAATCCGATGCCCAGGTTGAGCAGCATGATCATGCCGAAATGCACCGGATCGACACCGAATTTCATGACGACCGGTAAGAGGATCGGCGTGACGATTAGGATCGACGGCGCCATGTCCAAGAGACACCCGAGCACGAGCAGCAGAATATTTATGAGGAACAGGATCACATTCTTGTCGCTCGACAATGTCAGCAACAATGCCGTGACCCGCGCCGGCACCTGCATCAGCGCCATCACGTAGCCGACGCTCGAGGCGAACGCGATCAGGGTCATGACCATCGCTACGGTACGCGTTGTGCGGTGGATCAGTTCCGGCAGGTCGCGCCAGCGATAGTCGCGATAGATGAACATCGTCACAAAGAAGGCCCAGATGCAGGCGACGGCGCCGGCCTCGATCGCGGTGAAGATCCCGCCGAGAATACCGCCAAGGATGATCGCCAATGTCACGAGCCCCCAGAGCGCGTCGACGGCGATCCTGACCGCTTCGCGCAGCGGCACGGTCTCGCCGCGCGGGTGGCCGTTGCGGTAGGCGAGCACGAGGCACAGCACGACCAGAGAGGCGCCGAGCAGCAGACCCGGCATGACCCCGGCCATGAAGAGGCTGATGATCGAGATCGTGCCACCGGTGGCGAGGGAGTAGATAACCGCGTTGTGGCTCGGCGGTACCAGCAACGCCTGCACGGAGGCGCTGATCGTCACATTTGTGGCGAAGACGCGCGGGTATCCCGTCCGCTCCATTTGCGGGATCATCACCGACCCGATCGCCGAGGTGTCGGCCACCGCCGAACCGGAGATGCCGCTCAGAAACGTCGTCGCGAGGACATTGACCGCCGACAACCCGCCGCGGACGCGGACGAGCCCCACCAGCACATTGGCGAAGGCCACCAGGCGGCGCGCCATGCCGCCTTCCGCCATGATAGCGCCGGCCAGCACAAAGAACGGGATCGTCAGCATCGCGAACTTGCTGACTCCGCTCGATACCTGAAGCATCACCGCCTCGGGCGGGATGCCGATCCAGTAGGCGCCAGCGAGGGCTCCCAGGCCCAGCGCATAGGCGATCGGCACGCCGAGAGCAAAGCAGACGAGAAGCGTCCCGACAACGATCAGGATTTCCATCCGCCGGCTATCCGCTGCGCGTCAGTGCGGCGTCGGTTCGCCGGCCTGCGGCGGGGGTCCGATCAGCAGGCGCTCGGCGACGAACAGCAAGGTGATGCCCCCGCCAAGCGGGATCGGCAGGTAAGTCAGCCCGACCGACAAAGCTGGAAACTCGGCGATCGATTGGTGCCAGGTGGCGCCGACGAGCCGCGCGCCCCAGATCACCATGAACAGCCCGACCAGTGCGACCAACCCCTCGGCGAGCGGCTCGATGATCCGCCGCAATCGTGGCGACAAGGCGCGCACTGCCACCGAGACGCTCATATGCGTACCGGCGCGATAGCAGGCCGCTGCACCGAAGAAGGTCAGCACGATCGTCAGCAAGATCGCCATCGGCTCGGGCCAGGATGCGGCGCTGTTGAGCACATAGCGGGTGAAGACCCCCCACGGAATCACCGCCGAGATCAGCACCAAGGCCCCTCCGGCGCCGGCGACGCACAGCCGGTAGAGCGCGTCCATTGCCGCGCGCAGAGATGACTTCGGCGGCGAGTGATCTGAAAGCATGTTTGTAATCGTCATTCCCGCGAAA
The DNA here is from genome assembly GCA_963695605.1 of uncultured Alphaproteobacteria bacterium. Classification (GTDB taxonomy): domain Bacteria; phylum Pseudomonadota; class Alphaproteobacteria; order ATCC43930; family CGMCC-115725; genus AP-15. Next base: position 6,610 of record CAVOHI010000055.1, read on the forward strand.
GCGGGAATTCAGGGCACCGGGACTCCAGCTGCTCCCCTGGACCCCCGCTTTCGCGGGGGCGACGATAAGTGAGCCGCTGACACATTCAGGTCAGTTGACGGCCTGGATGCGCTTGATCAGCTCGGCGTATTTGGCGCCGTATTTGTCCCAGACCGGCTTTACCGCTTCTTGGAACGGGGTCTTGTCGGGGACCGTGTCGACCTCGATGCCGGCGGCCTTCATCTTGGCCATGGCCTCGTCTTCGACTTTCTTCCACAGCTGGCGCTCGTCCAGCTGCGCCTCGCGGGCCAGCTTTTTGATCAGCGCTTGGTCGTCTTTCGAAAGGGAATCCCAAGTCGTGCGGGAGAATACCAGGATCTCGGGCACGATCAGGTGCTCGGTCAACGTGTAATATTTGGCGACCTGGTAATGATTGTCGAAGACAAAGCTCGGCGGGTTGTTCTCGGCCCCGTCGACGACGCCGGTCTGCAACGCGCTGAACACCTGGTCGTAACCCATTGCGACGCCGTTGCCGCCGAGCGCGTTCATCATGTCGACGAACATCGGGTTGCCCATGACGCGCACCTTCAGCCCCTTCAGGTCGTCAACGCTCTTGATGGGCTTTTTCGTGTCATAGACGCTGCGCGCGCCGGCATCCATCCAGGCGAGGCCGATCAGCCGCGTGTTGGGGTTGTTGCTGACCCTATCTAGCAGCTCCTGGCCGATCGGTCCGTCGACGACCTTTTCCATGTGCTCGGTGCTGCGAAACAGGAACGGCAGGTTGAAGACGTTGAGGTCGTCGACGACGGGCCCCAACGCCCCGACGCTGACCCGCGCGAGCTGCAGGGCGCCGACCTGAGCCTGCTCGATCGCCTCCTTCTCCCCGCCCAATTGCATCGACGCGTACATCTGGATGCTGAGCCGACCCCCGGTTGCCGCTTCGAGTTTCTTCCCCATGTTCTCGACCGCCTGAACCGTTGGATAGCCTTCGGGATGGACGTCCGATGCCTTCAGAACCAGCTTCTGATCCGCCGCGTCCGCACCGCTGAGGGCCGCCCCGAGCAGCACTGCTGTCGTCGCCAGATGCAAAACAGCCCGTCTGATAATCACATGAGCCTCCACTTTGATCTCTTTATGCCTGAAAATATTCATCAGGTAATACGCTAACTTGCTTGCCGGTGAAAGAGGCGTGCAGCCCCCCGGATCAGGCAATCGCAGCCGGCTTGGAATGCGCCTTTTGCGCCTTTGCGGCGCCGATTTCGTCGGCAATCCGAAATTCGTAAATCGGGATTTCCACGGCGCTTCCCCTGATCCTTTCCTGACCGATCGGGATCAAACGCCCCTCCTCGTTTTTCAGGTTCTCGGCGACGTCACCGGAAATCGCGCACGCCACATTGTGCGCTTTTGCAGCCTCCTCCATCCGCGCTGCGATGTTGATCGTAGTTCCGTAGACCCCGATCGCCCGCTTCGTGTCGCCTTGCTCGCTGACGACGACCTCGCCGCCGTGGATCCCGATCCGAAAAGACGGAACAACCCCGAACTGCTCCAGATATTCGCGCCGCTCCCGCCGGATCATCGCAAAGATCGCGTCGATCGTCCGCAAGATCTTGTTGTCCCGCACCGCTTCCCGCCAATCCCACAACGCAATCAAGCCGTCGCCCTTGTAAAGATAGATCTCGCCGCCGTGATCGGTGATCGGCTTGGAAATGTCGAAGAGAAATTTGCCGACCAGGGATTTTGTGCGAACCGCACCCAGTTCCTCGGCAAGCGCCGTTGAATTGTTGATGTCGAGAAAGACCAGGACCTTCTCCTGCAATACAGGTCGGTGATAGGTGCCGACAGTGAGGTGGAACAAGGTTTCGATACCGACGAAATGGGCAGTGCGCATTACGACGATGCCGATAACGGAGAACGCGATTACCACCGGGATCACCAGCGGCAGCCTGTCATACGGCACCGGCAGTTTGTAAAATGGCCAAAGCACCACGTGAGTGACATGGATCGCGATTAGGAACAGGAGAACCACTACAATCGTGTAAACCACAATCGCGCGCAGCGGATGGATATTGCGGATCCACCGGCCCCGCAGGCTTTGGACATAAAATTCCTCAAAGAGACCGACCCCGATGCCGACAAAAATGGCATTGACAACGCCAAATATGCCAGGACGCCCGCTGGCCCTGGTTACCAACCAGGCCAGTACCGCAAAGATCACGACGGCCAACAGGATCGAACTCAGCTTGCGTCGTGTCGAAATCGAGAGCGGAGCGAAGGCAAAGTCCATGGTCGGCGTGATCGCGCCTATTTCTGGCGAGAAAAAGGAATGAATCCGTCGCGGTTCGGCATCTGCACCTTTGCCAAAGTCTGCGCGTTCATGACCGCATTTTCGCCGATGATGCCGTTGAGTTGGAGGATGTAGGCGCAAACTGCGTAAACCTCGTCACTGCTCAAAGATCTCGGCGCGTTGAACGGCATCGCGCGGCGGACGTAGTCGAACAATGTCGTGGCGTAGGGCCAAAAGCTTCCCACGGTCTTCACGGGAGTTTGCTCGCCGGTCAATGTGCCGATCCCGCCGACCAGCTGGTCGTTGGGTTTGCCTGCGCCCTTCTCGCCGTGGCAGCCGAGGCATTTTGCGGCGTAGACCGCTTCGCCTTGTTGCGGGGTTCCGCTGCCGGGCGGCAGACCAGTGCCGTCCGGACCGATGCTGATGTCCCAAACGGCGAGTTTCCCCGGGCGTCGCCGGCCGCCCGAGGTCGGGCGTCTGTGCGAACGCGGCGGCCGACAAAAGGAGCAATGCGGCAGCGGCGCGCAAGAAGCCTACGCATAGACATGCCGCACCTCCCCGTGCTCGCTGATCGCCCCAGCTGGTGATGCCGTTGAAGTGATAAAACGTCTTCGATGCCGCGTTCGGCAATCAACGCGCGCACGCGTCGGCTGGACATAGCCGGAGGCGTCCGTCGCGCGGCTCTGCAGCACCGCCGGACCGCCGTCCCAGCGCCACGGTATGCGGAACCGGGTCAGCGCCTTTGGCAAGATCGGCTCCTGCAGGGCCGCCGGAGCCCAGCTTTTTCCGCCATCGGCAGAGACTTCGACCCGGCTGATCTTGCCGTAACCCGACCAGGCGAGGCCGGAAATCTCGTAAAAGCCGGCAGCTTTCAAGTTCAAGCCCGGCGAGGGATGAGTGATCACCGATTTGGTTTCGATCGGGAAGACGAATTGCAAGGACTTACCGCTGGGCAACAGGATCGTATATTTGGAGGTCTCGTCCTTCGTCATAGTCGGGCCTGCGGTGGCCTTGATCCGCCGCAACCATTTGACGTTCATGTTGCCCTTCATAGCCGGGCAGCAACAGCCGAAGCGGATAGCCGTTCGACGGCCGCACGCGTTCGCCGTTCTGGTAGAGCGCGACCAGTGCTTCGTCTACCGCCTTCATCGGCACGCTGCGGCTCATGCCGGCCGCGTCGGCGCCCTCGGCGAGCAGCCATTGTGCTTGCGGCTCGACGCCCGCTTCCTCGAGCAAGAGCGCGAGCCTGACACCCGTCCATTCGGCACAGGACAATAGGCCGTGGGTCGCCTGCAGATCGACCTGAGCCGGCTCCTTTTGATAGAGCGCGCCGGTATTGCCGCCGCATTCGATGAAAGAGACACGCGTTTCCATCGGATATCGGGCGAGCGCCTCCAGAGTGAAAACGAGGGGGCGTTTGACGAGGCCGTGGATCAGCAGACGGTGAGCATCCGGATCGATATCGGGAATGCCGGAATGGTGCCGCTCGAAGTGTAGGCCGTTGGGGGTGATCGTGCCGTTGAGCCGCTGGAGCGGCGTGCGCGAGGAACCGGCGCCCGTCGTGCCCGGGGCACTCGCAAACGTCCTGACTACCTTTGATTCAAACCTCGAAGGCTGTCCATAAGCGGTAAAGGGCGAGCCGGGCTCCGTCATCCACTGCTCGATCGAGAGCTCGGCGGCGCCAAACGTAGGCCGAGCCGCGATCACCCCCGCCGCGCCGGCCAAGGAAGCCCCGCCGGCGAGCAGCGCCCTCCGATCCAAAAGACCGTTTCCCGCGGCCAATTCCGGCGCGTCACCCGCCGATCGCTTCCTGCCCATTTCGCTTCCCGCCGTAGACGCAACGAGTGGCTTCTTCGGGCGAGAGCATGCCGCGAGATGCGCCGGCGCGCAAACCTGAGATGGCCGCAGCCGCCGGGTAGAACCACTCGACAGTTGGCTGGCGGCGACGATCGATGCATTGTTGTCCAGCTACACGTGTCGAGAGAGGAGCTATGCGACTAAGCGTCGTGACGTTTTTGCGTCCGGGAACGGAGCCGCGCGATCGGCCGCTCGGCCGCATCGTCGATTACGCCCGCCGCATCGAAAAGCGGGGATTTCCCGGGATCTGGGTCACCGACTCGCTCGGGCGCGGCCGGCCCACCCTCGACCCGCTCGTCGCCCTCGGGGTGCTGTCCGCGGCGACCGAGCGGATCGAGCTCGGCACCGCTGTGCTGCAAGTCTCGCTGCGCAACCCGATTGAGCTAGCCCATCGCGTGCAGTCGGTTCAGGCGGTGTCGGGCGGCCGGTTGCGGCTCGGTGTCGGCAGCGGCTCGACGCAAGCCGATTTCGATCTCCTCGGCGCTAATTACGATCAGCGTTTTCGGACCCTGATGAGCTCTTTGGACATCATGCGGCGGGCTTGGCGCGGCGAGCCGGTCAATGGCGGCACTCTATCGCCCTGGCCGGGATGCGAGGGCGGGCCGCCGGTATTGCTCGGCGCTTGGCGCAACCCCCGCTGGATCACTTATGCCGCTAAACAGTGCCATGGGTGGATCGCCTCGGGCCTCTACAGCAGTTGGGAGGATCTCGAAAACGGCATGCGCCTCTATCGTGAGGCGGGGGGCGCCAATGCCGTCCTTGCCAATGTCGTCGTCGAGCTCAGCGGCCGGAAGGAAGCGGGCAGCCTCGCCGAGCGGGCTAAGGTCTCGCTCGTCTGTCTGCCCGACGACGCACGTCAGCGGCTGAAGCGCCTGGAGCGGATCGGATTCGACGAGGTGCTCGTCGTGTCGCCCGCTGGTGCGCTCGACGAGCTCGAACGCGTCCGCGATTTTCTTTAGCGGCCAACGGAATTGCGCATCCAATCGGGAGGATCAGTATGGACAAAGCGCTGTCGGGGATTCGTGTCGTCGACATGACCCACAATCAGGCGGGGCCCGCCTGCGCGCAGATCCTGGGGTTTCTCGGCGCCGATGTGATCAAGCTCGAAGAGCCGAAGGGCGGCGACATCGCGCGCCGCAACATGCGCGACCGGGAGGACAGCGACAGCCTCTTTTTTCTGCTGTTCAACGCCAACAAGCGCAGCCTGACGCTCAACCTGAAGACCGGCCGCGGCAAGGAGCTGTTCAAACAGCTGATCGCCAAATCGGATGTGCTGGTCGAGAATTTCAGCCCGGGCGCGCTCGACCGGCTCGGCCTCGGCTGGGACGTTCTCTCCGGAATCAACCCGCGCCTCATCTACGCGACGATCAAGGGCTTCGGCAGCTACGGGCCCTATGCCAGCTACAAGAGCTTCGAGCCGGTCGCCCAGGCGATGGGTGGGGCGATGAGCATCACCGGCTTCCCGGAAAACCCGCCCACCTTTGTCGTCCCGGCGATCGGCGATTTCGGCACCGGCATGCACATGGCGATCGGCATCCTGGCGGCATTGCAGCAGCGCCATAATTCCGGGCGCGGCCAGCGTGTCGAAGTATCGATGCAGGATGCGGTCGTCAACCTGATCCGTGTCAGCCTGCGCGACCACCAGCGCTTTGGTCATGCGATGCCGCGACGCGGCAACCAGATGGGGCGCGGCGTTCCAAGCACAACCTATCTTTGCGCGCCGGGCGGTCCCAACGACTATGCGTTCATAACCGCGCAGCAGCAGATGTGGCCGGCGTTTACCAGAGCGATCGGCCGCCCCGAGCTGGCCGATGACGTGCGCTTCGCGACCGACAACGCACGCTGGGAGAACCGCGTTGCCCTCAATGCGATCATTGAGGAGTGGACCCGCGCGCGCAGCAAGCACGAGGTCATGCGCATCCTCGGTGAAGCCGGAGTGCCTTGCGGCGCGTGTCAAGACACCGGCGAAGTCTTGACTGACCCGCACCTCGAGGCACGCGACATGATCCTCGATATCGACTACCCGACCCGCGGCACCTACAAGACCGTCGGGTGCCCAATCAAGCTATCGGATTCGCCGGCGGAGGTGACCCGCCCGCCGCTTCTCGGCGAGCACACGGAGGCGCTGCTCGGCGAGCTCTGCGGGATCGATCCACACGAGTGTAAACGACTGCGCGAGGACGGGGTGGTGTGAGAGCCATGACAATTCGACTGACAATGGCCTTTTCCGACAATCCCCGCGTCCAGCCGCTGAAAGACGGCACAGTAAAGCCGCAGAACATCGAGCTCGATTGCATTACGCTCGATCCGAGCACGCTATTTTACCGCAACCTCTTCTACGACGAATTCGACGTGTCGGAGATGTCGATTTCCGAGACGCTGCTGACGCGGGAGCGGACTGACGGAAAGAAATGGGACTGGTCTGCACTGCCGGTATTCCTGAGCCGTGGGCACCACTGGCCCTACCTCTATGTCAACACGGCCTCGGGCATCGCGAGTCTTGCCGATATGAGGGGCAAGCGGATCGGTGTGCCGGATTACGATATGACGGCAGCGCTCTGGTTCCGAGTTCACCTTGAAAGACCTCTACGGCATCGAGGCGAGGGACAATACCTGGTTCAACGGGCGCACGAGGGAGCTGAGCCATGGCGGGGCGCTGGGTCTCGACAAGGCGGGGCCCGTGGGCGTCGCTCATCACTGGCTCACCGCAGATCAGACCTTGGATGTGATGCTCGACAGCGGCGAGATCGACGCGTGCACGGCGATCCGGCCGCAAAGCTGCGTCACCGCCGGCGATCCCACGGTCATCGACCGCTGGGGAGGAACACAGCTCCGCGGCAACCCGCGCCTACGGAAATTGCTCGATGACAACGGCAAGGCCACCGTCTTCGAATTCTATCGCAAGACTGGGTTCTTCCAGACGAATCATCACGTGATCGTGCAGAACCGCATCCTCCGAGACCATCCCTGGGTGGCGCTGGAATTATTCGACGCCTTCGAACGGTCGAAGGAGATGGCCTATGAGCGAGCCCGACGCTCCGAGGCGACCTATCTCTATTTCCCCGGGAAAGACCTCGAGGAGCAGCGTGAGGTCTTCGGGGATGATCCGTATCCCTTGGGGCTCGCCGCGATGGGAAGAAATGTCGAGCGCGCGATCCAGGGCTCGCTGGAGCAGGGATTACTGACCAGGCCGTTGCGGCTCGAGGACATTTATTATCGCACGACACTCAAGACCTGAGCAGAAGAGATGATTGGCTGGAGAGCGCGGCTGGGGTTTCTGCTCCCACCCGGGAACCCGACGGTAGAACCCGAGATGATCGTCTTGGCGCCGCAGGGTGTGTCGTTGCATTTCCACCGCATGACTGCGCACGGCGCCACCGGCTCCCTTGAAGGTCAGGACGAACGCAACCGTATGATGGTCGACAACATCGACAGCAGCATCGAACTGCTCGCGATGGTGAACCCCGATGTCATCGTCATAGCCCATACCGCGACGAGCTACTACCTTGGTCGCCAGGGCGAATCCGATCTTCTCGCCCGGCTGCAGCGATCGACCGGAAAGCGGGTAGTCACCGCATTCGGCTCAGTCGTGCGAGCATTGCAGAGGCTTGATGTCCGCCGGCTGTCGCTCGGCGCGCCCTATTCCCCAGAGACGACGTTGCAGGGTAAGGGACATCTCGAAGCCCACGGCTTCGAGGTGGTCAGCTTCGCCAATCTGCAGGGGGTCACGAACATTTACGACGAAACCGCCGAACGGGCTTACGGCTTGGCGCGCCTGGCCGACAAGGAGGACGCAGAAGCCGTGTTTCTCAGCGGTACCGGGCTGCCGACGTTGCCAGTATTGGAGTTGCTGGAGCAGGATCTGGGGAAACCGGTAATTTCGAGCGCCTCCGCGATGATGTGGCACGCGCTGCGTCTCGCCGGTGTCGGGCAATCCATCCTGGGGTATGGCCGTTTGTTGACCCTAGTTTGAGAGGAGCGGGGGCAAAATTTCCACCAGTAGGAAATTTTTTTCCGTGGACTGAGCCTTGACCGTCGGTGCCGCTTACCTACGTCAGGTTGGCAGACCACAACAGGAGGCGAACCCATGACCTTGCCTCCAGCAGGTCGGAAGGGGCCGGCCAAAGACTGCGGCATCGGCACATTCCCCCACGCTTGACGGCCGACTGAGAATTCTACAGGGGTAATTTGGGGGCCTGAGCCCTAGTGGCGAGGGTGACGTCTCAAACCGAACGTTTCGACGTTATCGGGGTCGCTAGTGGCACCGGATCTGCCGCCGACAGACTATCGGCGGTGTGTCATTTTCGTGACCGCATAACCCTTGTGCCACCGAATATTAGACCCTCAATCGGCCATCAACTTTGAACCGGCAATCCGCTGGAAATTTTGGAACACACCAAAAGTGGAGATAGCGTATGCACTGTACCGAACACCAAGCCGCCACAACGCGTCTGTTGCAGCCTTTGGCGGCAGCCGTACTCGGCGTTGCTGGGCTCCTACTGTTGCCGGCGGCAAACGCTCAGATGGGCCAAACGGCAGCTCCGCCTCACGCGCAATCTCCCTCTCCGACCATTCCGGACGAGAAGCTGAATGCAGCTGCCGCGGCCATTGGGCAGGTGACCAGCATCAGGCAGAACTATGAACCCAAGATCGCGGCGGCGGCGCCGTCCGATAAACAACGTGTGACCGACGAAGCAAACAACGCGATGAAGAAGGCGGTTACAGACCAAGGTCTCACCGTGGATGAATACAATTCAATTATTCGCACCGCCCAAAATGACCCCGGTGTCCGCCAAAAGCTCTCTCAACGCATTCCCCATTCCGGCCAGTAGAGGTGCGAAAATGGCATCGAGCAACCGCATGACTGAGGCAAAACAAATGGCTCAAACACTTGGTATTGTCGTGGGGGCTGCCTCCTGCTGCGAAGAAGTGACGGAAGAACGTGTCAGTTCCGTCAGTACAAAATTGAGACAGCTCGTCTCGGTCACGGCTGATGACACGGCCGATGCTGATGCTGCCGACAGAGAGTTTTCAGCAGCGCTTGAAGCTGGCAAGACCGCGGTCGAGAGTGGGCGAATCGACCCCCACTACGCGGAGGCCGCGCTCATCGAACTCGAAGAGCAACTCTCAACATAGTGGCCGTAAGGTGAGGCGGCGATTTACCGCTGCCTCGCTTCCCTCTCAGTTAAGGCCGAACCGCTTCTTCATCCGTCAGCCCGAATACCAATTGCGGTGCGCTAAAGCCGGCCAGCCTGAATTCACCGAGAGGGGTGAATTCTCCAGCGCAGTGGCGCGCGAATTCGCCGGAAGCGAGGATCGCGCGGCCCAACTGGCCGGTCAGCTTTTCGATGCGGGCGGCACAATTGACGGCTGGACCAATGCAAGTGAAATCAAGTCGATTGCCGCTGCCGATATTGCCGTAGAGGACATCGCCGATGTGCAATGCCAAGCCGAACCGCAGCCCCGGCATGACAGAACCTGAGAGCGCCGCGATGTTTTCCTGTGCCCGGCGGGCGGCAGCGAGTGCCCGTTCGCACACCTCGATTTCGTTGCCCGCGATCGTAAAAATCGCCAGCAGCCCATCGCCCATGAATTTCAGCACCTCGGCGCCATGCTCGAGGATCACCGGTACCTGGGAGTCGAAAGAGAGGTTGAGGAGGTCGATCAGAACAGGCGGCGGCAGACTGTCGGCCAAGGCGGTGAAGCCGCGCATGTCCGACAGCCAGATCGCCGCGTGGATCTCCTCGATATCGCCGCGCCGGATCCGTCCGGCGAGGATGCGCTCGCCAGCATCGTGCCCGACATAGGTATCGAGCAGGGTGCTCCCCATCCGCCGCAGCGCTCGGATCTCGGCAACCCTTGCTAGCGGAGCGATGATCGCCTCGATACCGGCGATCTGGGCGTCGGTGAAGCCGCCGGCCTGCCGCGTCGTGCAGGTCACCGCATGAATGGCGCCATCGGTGAAGACGAGCGGCAACGCGAGATAATCGGTTACCCCGTCGGCGCGAAGCTCCGAAAGGACCGGA
>CAVOHI010000056.1:0-22586 GCA_963695605.1 uncultured Alphaproteobacteria bacterium
GTCTGTCGCAGTTAATACGAGCCGTCCGGCCCGGTCATGATTGACCTGCCGACACCGAGTAGCGAGAGTCGAGTTTCCGGAGGCGCGCATGCTCAAAGCCATAACGAATTTCGTCGTAGAGCGACGCAGATTGGTTCGTCAGCGTCGACGGCAAGTCATCGGAGAAGCAAACAGTGATGACGCTGCGAGCCATCGCGAAGTCGTGCCGCAACAAGAGGGGACAACAGCGACCCTTTGAGCCATCCCGAGGTCCCGCCGCAACTTGCCGAAACACAACTCGGTGAGCCGCCCGCGCCGACGGTTTGGGGTAAACTGAAATGGTTCAATCCTGGAAAGCGGTACGGCTTCGTCGAGCTCTCGGACGGGTCCGGCGATGCTTTCCTCCATGCTTCGGCGCTCGTAGGCATAAGCATCGGCGCTCTCCAACCGGGCGTGACGATCGAGTTCCGGACGGCTCCTGCGCAGCGGGGTCTTCAAGTGACGGAAGTCATAAGCATAGATAGCAGCACCGCAGCCCCGCCCAGGCCGCCACGAAAGAACTTTAGATCGCCATTAGATCGACAGCCCTTGGAGGCGAGCGTCCAAGAGATGGGGACGGTGAAGTGGTACAACGCCGCCAAGGGGTTCGGTTTCATCGTCCTGGACGGCGGCGGAAACGATGTCTTCGTGCACGTTTCCGCGCTTCAGCGGGCAGGCATAATGGGTTTGAGCGAGGGGCAGCGCGTCTACGTCGGCGTAGCCGAGGGGCAAAAAGGACCAGAAGCCGCCTCAATCCAAGTGGCGAATTAAGAGAACGGCATGCACGGAGCATCCGACCGTTGGTTCGACACCGGCAGCGCTCGGTCAACGAAAGTAGGGAGGCGATGATGTTCAAGAGGATCGACCACGTCGAGATCGTCACGGACCAGCTTGATCGAACCGTGCAGTTCTACACCGAAGTGTTGGGATTTACGGTGAAAGCCCGAGACCGGATCGAGCGCTCGGGTCTGGGTGTGCCCATCGACCTGGTCTATCTGGATCTAGGCGGCACCGTCGTCGAGCTGATCTCATATGAAGGCGCTGCGGTCGACCCGGCCCCGCAGACCGAACATCTCGGATACCGCATGATGGCGCTCGAAGTCGACGACATGCAGAAGACGGCCGACTATCTGACGACCAAGGGTGTCGACATCGTCTGGGGTCCAAGGGTCCGCGAGACCTATTCAAGGGCGGAGATCTGCGACCCCAACGGCTACCACATCGAGCTCAGGCAGTGGTTCCGGTGAGCCGATGTGTTCACGACAGGCGGGCGGTAGACGGGACCGTCCAAGATCATCTACAGAGGTCCACCTACATCTACAAAACTGCTGCGGGTGGGTTTGTGGGTTGTTCTATATAGTATCAGTATAAGATACTGTAATAGCTGAATAAAATCATTTGGTACAGCGGAGGGAGGTGGATTTCGAACCGTCGGTCCCCCGTGAAGAAAAAGCCTATTTACGTTGGTCCCCAAAAGGAACTCTGCTCCGCGTGGCGACGCGCATCGGAGACGGCGACATCGGGTCAGGTCTGAAGTATGACGGTGCCGCTCGGTCAGCTGGTCAAGAGCGTCATCCGCGTGGCGCCGCTCATCGTCAATCATCAGGGCCAGTTCCCGTCGGTGACGCTGTCGTTCAACCTGAAGCCGGGCGTCGCGCTCGGCCAGGCGGTCAACGCCATAGCGCGGGTCAAGCAACAGCTTCACGTGCCCGCCTCGCTGGCGACGAGCTTCCAGGGCAATGCCCAGGCCTTCACCTCCTCCTTGTCGAGCGAGCCGATCCTGATCGCGGCGACCCTCGTCGTGATCTACATCATCCTGGGTGTTCTCTACGAGAGCCTGATCCACCCGATCACGATCATCTCGACCCTGCCCTCGGCCGGCCTCGGCGCCCTGTTGATGCTGATGGCCTTCCACTTCGATCTCAGCGTCATCGCGATCATCGGCATCATCCTGTTGATCGGCATCGTCAAAAAGAACGGGATCATGCTGATCGACTTCGCGCTCGAAGCCGAGCGCAACCAGGGCCTGAGCCCGGAGGAGGCGATCTACCGCGCCTGCACGCTGCGCTTTCGGCCGATCCTGATGACGACAATGGCGGCGCTGTTGGGCGGCGTGCCGCTGATGCTCGGAACCGGAACGGGATCGGAGATCCGTCAGCCGCTCGGCTACAGTATTGTCGGCGGGCTGATGCTGTCGCAGTTGCTAACATTGTACACGACGCCGGTCGTCTACCTCTATCTCGACCGCCTCGCTACCAGCTTGCGCCGCTTGCGCGGATCGCGCCACAGCGTCGATGCAGCGTCGGCAACCGGCGGCACCGCGCAGTGAGCGTTGGCGGCCGGCCCTTGCGATCAGGGTCGGCTGCATTTCCGTGACTTCGCGATAAGCCCTCCGCAATTGTGCGCGATGCCACCGATCGGGATTTAACCTTGAAGAAAGGCCGCACTGCGTTTGAGCGATTTCAGTAAAACTCGTTTTAGCGAAACCGTCGATTGAACGAAGATGGTCGGGCACGTCGGCCGCGGCTGATATGGCCGGCCGTGCTCTCCGGTTCGTCCTGAGCTTGATTGCCGGGTCCACGGACATCATCGGCTTTCTCGGCCTCAACGGGCTGTTCACTGCCCACATCACCGGCAATGTCGTGGTTCTGGCCGCCCACATCGTCGCTCGCGATCCGGCAATATTGTCTTACATCCTATCGGTTCCGGTCTTCACGCTGATCCTCTTTCTGACCCGCTTGCTCGCCGGCGGCCTCGAGCGCACTGGGGTTTCGACGCCGCGGCCGTTGCTGCTGCTGCAGCTGTTCTTTCTTATTGCCCTCCTCGCCGTTTGCGTCGTGGCGAGCCGCGGCGAGACGCCGACGCAGTACTCGCGGTCACCGCGGGTATGTTCGGTGTCGCGGCAATGGCGGTGCAGAACGCGCTCGTGCAGATTTCGCTGACGAATACTCCGACCACTGCGGTGATGACGACCAATGTCACTCACTTCATGCTGGACCTTGGCGAGGTGTTGGTAGGCCGCGATCGTGCCAGGCTCGCCCATGCCCGCGCCCGCGCGATGCACACCTTCTGGTGATGGTCGGCTTTACACTCGGGTGCGTGTTGGGCGGGCCTTCGAAGCTGCTGCCGGCTTGTGGTCGTTGGCTCTGGCCACCGGGCTTGCCTTGGTCTCCTTGGCAATGGCTTTCACAGACCGCCGTCACTCCTGATAAGCGCTGGCGAGGATGGCAATCAAGACCAGATCGTTGCCGGCGCCGGGGCGCGGTGTTTGCTGGCCGCCGGACTGTGCACCCGCTTTGCCGCTCTTGCGCTGCTGGTCCAGTTGCTCGTCTTGCAAATCCCCCGGCACGCGCAAGTCGCGCCCTACTCGGTGGCGCTGCCCGGGTGGATGGCGGCGCGCGGCTGGGCCGACCTCGACTGGTCGGCCCTCGGGCTTCCTCGCCGTCGTCGATGCGGGACTTGCCAACCGGAGTTGAAGCCGCGGCAGCACGCGGAGGCTTCGATTGGAAAACGCGATTCACGATCATTTACTGCGTTTGACAGCGCTTTACTCGCAGTGGCGCGTGATCGGCAATAAATCAGTTTCAGACAGTCATAGCGGTGTACAACAGGCGATCAGAGGGGTGACTATGCGCAGATATCGTTTCGTAACGCCCGTATTGCTTGGGCTGTGCTTCGTAGCGTTCGCCAGTCTCGCGCCACAGCCCGTTGAAGCGGCAGCAGAGCCGCAGGTCGCGGCCTTGGCGCCGGGAATGGCGCGGGTTTGGTTTCTGCGGCCGGCGGGTTCGCTCAATGGCAATGTGTGGGCAGCATCGCCAGTGATCTACGCGAATGGCGCCTCCATCGGTGATATCCCGGCGGGAGCCGAATTTTATCGCGATTTTCGGCCCGGTACGTATCGCTTTACGGTGCAGCCTTACGGTCTGCCGACCGGTGCGGCCGATACCGTATATCTGGCGCCTGGGACTCAGACCTATCTCGAAATCCAATGGTTGGCCAGCTGGGAGGAGGGCTACCCGGAGGCAGGTTACAGCTTCGCGCCGAATACCTTCGGCATTCTGACGATGTCGCCGCAGCTGGCGCAGGCCTATCTCCCGACATTGACTTACCGCCCCGAGTAAGCGGAGGCGCGGACACGCCAGTGCTGATGCTGGCGCTGACCTCGAAGACGCTGCCGCTCACGACGGTCAGCTGGGCAGACCGTGCCAGCCGGCTGACCCGAGTGGATCGGAACGAGCGGCCCCTGTTTGTTCGCTCCCTTCCGAGGCTGGCAGCACCTTCCGGGTCTCCGCGACTGGAGCGCACTACGCTTGGCAGCTGCTCGATCCGCAGCAATATCGGAGCCGCCTCGCGGCTGAGCGCCTCGCCAGCCCGGGTAGGACGCACCCCGCGGGAGGTTCGCAGCAGCAGGCTGACCCCGAGTTCGGCCCCAGCTCGGCGATCTGCTGGCTGAGCGCGGGTTGCGCCACATGGATGACGGTGGCAGCGCGGGAGAAACTGCCAGCGTCGACGATGTTGATGAAATAGCGCAAATGCCGCAGGTTCACGGCACAGCCCTCGCGCGGAAAGCTATTATCCTAAATCCGGCAGTTGACGCCGGGCACGGCGGCAATTTGCGTCCCGGGTTGCAACCATAGCTGGCGGGTCAACCCGGCTGCAGGCGTGCGGGCGGAACGAGCTGTTCGCCGGAGCTGTACCCGATGCGGTGATGGCGCGCTATCTCATCCAGGACCACCGCTTCCTCGATAGTTTCTTGACGCTGCTCGGCGCGACGCTCGCCAGCGCCGACACGTTCGAAGCCAGGGTTCGGTTCGGTCGCTTCATCGGCATGGTGTCGGGCGAGGAGAACACCTTTTTTCTCCGCGCGTTCGAGGCACTCGGCGTCACCGAAGACAGGCGCACGGCCGATCCCGATACGCCGCCGACCTCCGGCTTCAAGGCGATCATGCGCGAGGCCGCCGAAACGCGCAGCTATGCCGCCGCGCTTTCGGTCCTCGTCGTGGCCGAATGGCTCTATCTCGACTGGGCCTCCCGCGCGCCGCAGCCGCTGCCGGTCAATTTCGTGCACGCCGAGTGGATCACGCTGCACGACAATCCGGGGTTTCGCGGCTTCGTCGATTTTCTGCGCGCGGAGTTGGACCGCATCGGCCCCGTGCAAGAGGATCTGTGCCGCGACTTTTTCCAGCGGGCCGTCGCCCTCGAACTCTCCTTCTTCGAAGCCGCCTACCCCGACTGGACCTGACATCGACGTTTTCGACCGCGTGAAGGCCGCGAGCCAGAGAGGGACCGAGGGTTCGAATCTCGCTTCCTCCAGCGGAAAGTCCGGTGCGAACCGGGCCTATAGCGCAGCCACCATGGCGTACCTGCACTTCCCGTCTATAAAAAAAGAGGCGGCTCGACGAGGTCCATTGCCGTCGGCATTCCCATGGCGAATGTCTGCTTGATACCGTTGCGCACTTCAAAGCGGCCGTTCCGGTTTCGGCCATATGTGGCCATATCGGGCGAGCGGCGCTCCATGAATATCTCACGCGAGTAGGCCAAGAGATCGAATACGTAAACCTTCATCACATTGGCCTCTCGTCAGGCGCTGAGCTTCGGCGCGCTACGGTGTCAGCCGGCGTGATTTCTGGGCTGCTTGCCGGGTCGTCCGCTTTGGCGCACAAACAGCGCGTGGATCGCCGCCCGGAACCAGCGGTGGCCTTGGTCGTTGTGGACCCGTTCGTGCCAGAATTGACTGATCTCGATGCGTGGCAACGCGAGCGGCGTCGGAAAGATCGCCAAGTCGAGATTTTGGGCGAGGTATTCGGCAAGCTTCGCTGGCAGGGTGCTCACGGCGTCAGTGCCGCTCGCGATGAATGCGCTGGTCACGAAGCTGGGCACGCGAACGTATACTCCGTCGGGATCGAGGCGCGATCTGAGCGTCCGCTCGAGCAAGCTGTGCGCCGCGTGCCAGGTATTCGAGGATGTCACGATGATGTGCGCTGCAAGCCGGGTTCGCCGTCATCCGCCTCATCCAGCGCCATCTCGGCCGCATGGCGCTGCGCGTCAGTGAGATCGAGGCTCTATCCGCTCGGCGCATTTGAGGGACAGTCGATGGCGCGATCTGTGCGGCCGCACATTGGAAAAGTGTGCGGTTTTCCTACCAACTCGAACGCCTCATAGCGGATTTGAGGCAAGCGGCGCCAACGGGAACGGACGTGCTAACTGGGTGCTACTGCCTGGGTTTTGGCCACGTCAAAACTCGCCGATCAGCTACGCAATGCCGGCAGGCCCCGAGACGCGCCCCGGAATGACCAAACCCAGGAAAGGTTATCTCATCTCAGGTGGCGCATGGCGCTCGAGGTGCTGAGGGTCTCGGCCCGCGCCTTATCGTTGTTCGATCGGCACCGTCGTCTCGCCGGTCAGCATCTTGGGTTGGTAAGGCCCTCGTTTCCCCATTTACGGCTCTCGCTGAAACGTACAGACCTGAACAAAGGCTTGCCCAAATGGAGTAAGGTCGGACGGGCTGACCCGCTCAATGGCGGCCAGATTTCGCACATCGACCGTTGCCGGGGGGAGCCCCTAGGGTAGGTCAATGCTTATTCGCTTCTTCGTGTGCAGCGGGGACGGCACTACGAGCGCGCTGCTCGCATCGACGGCTGTAGCCGGCTGCGCGCGCTGTGGCATGTCACCATTCCGATGGCAGCGCCGGGTATCGCCGCCGCTTTCGTTATCGCGTTCCTGACTGCCTGGAATGAGCTCCTGTTTGGCCTCGTCCTCACTGGCGGCACAGCGAAGCAGACACTCTCACCGGTACTGCTCGCCTTCTCGCCAACCATGCCGAGCACCGGAACGGCCAATCTCGGAATGACACTGTTCGCCGCTGGTAGTGTCCTTTCCACCGTGCCGCCGCTCATCCTTGCTTTGCTCGCCCAGCGCTACATCACGCGGCTGAATGTCGCCGACCCGGTGATGTCACAGGCAGATTGAGATGACCATCTCTATTGCCGGCATTGCCAGGTTAACCGGAGCCGAGATGCGCGCGGGCCCGTGGGGACGAGCGTGGGGTTTCTTGCTGCTCGATAAACGCAGATCTCCGGTCGCCACATGTTTTTCCACTGTCCCTCGCAATTAGGAAGCGTGGAGAAGGCAAAAAGACGGTTTCAGCGCGGCAGCGCGGGCGCACTCCGCCCGCGAAACAGAGCGCCTCGCCGACCCTCGGCGAGCGGGTCCTTGCCTTGGCAGACGGCAAGACGCAGCAGGAAATCATGGCTGCAGCGTTGACCCCCGGGTGACGCCTGAGCATCAGCCCAAGGCCACCTGTGGGGGTCACTTCACTGTGCGAAGTTCACTTCGTGCTCGGACCAAAAGGCCCAGCTAAATCTTGGACTTTGCGCTCGGTTGCCGATGCCAAGCGGTCGGCAACTCGGAACTCGTCGGGGGCGTCATGCTATCAAGCACCCTCCTGGCTGGTTGACGACAAATTGTACTTGGGATCAGCGTCGACCGCCGTCAAGTGAAATGGTCAGGAGCACGTCGTTGTCCTTGTAGGGGGACCGACGGCATTGTCAACTTAACTCGGTCGAGTTCGACCTTCTTGGCCCCTTTCTCTTGAGAGGGGGCAGCCCTATAGGCGTGCGAAGGACTTCTCTGCACCGGACCGCCGCGCCACCCACAGCAGGAGGATACCCGGCAAGACGCGAGGAGCGAGCGGGAAAACCAGTTTTGAAAGGCTCAACTATCAGTGCCTTCGAGCCTTGTCACCCGATAGAGACAGCGACGCCCGTCGGAGAGAAGATGCTCCTGCCGCATGACTGATGTTCCGGCGCCGAATGCGGCTCGAAACAATTCCAGCTCTGACCATTTAAGCGCTTCAGCAGTTTGCAATCGTTCATTGCGAATTCGCGCAAGACAAATTCTCGTTTGACGTTTGTAGATAAGGCCTTGGGCAGCGGTAGTTGCGCGCGCAACCGTCAAAGAGGTTGCTGGCCTCTTGCAGCGGCTCCCGCGGCACGATATTCAAAAATGGGTATTTCGGCAAAGATACCTCTCACTTTTTCGTGTCCGATCGGCAGCAGCCGTCCGTCCCGCTCGCAGAGCGCTTCAGCGACATCGCCGGACACGACGCAGGAAACGTTGTGCACCTTTGCCGCCTCCTCCATCCGGGCCGCGATATTGATTGTGCTGCCATAGACGCCGATGGCCCGCTTCGTATCGCCTTGCTCGCTGACCACGACCTCGCCGCCATGGACGCCGATCCGGAAGGATGGCACGACGCCAAACTGCTCCAAAAAACCCGCCTGCTCGCGGCCGATCGTCGCAAAGATGGCGTCGATCACCCGCAAGATCCGATTGTCTCTGATGGCCTCGCGCCAATCCCACAGCGCAATGAGACCGTCACCCTTGTAAAGATAAATTTCACCGCCATGATCGGTGATCGGCTTCGAGATATCGAAAAGGAACTTGCCGACCAGAGATTTTGTGCGGACTGGACCAAGCTCCTCCGCGAGCCTTGTGGAATCGTTGATATCGAGAAAGACCAGGACCTTCTCTTGGATCACCGGGCGGTGATAAGTGCCGATCGTCAAGTGAAATAAAGTTTCGATCCCGATGAAATGAACCGTCCGCATGACAACGATGCCGACAACGGAAAAAGCAATGACCACTGGAATGACGAATGGCAACCTTCCGTATGGAACCGACAGTTCGTAAAATGGCCATAACAGAAGATGACTGAGATGAATAGCGATCAAGAAGAAAACAACCACTATTACCGTGTAGATTAGGATAGCGCTCAGGGGGTGGATATTGCGGATCCAACGGCCGCGCAGACTTTGGACATAAAATTCCTCGAAAAAACCGACAGCGGTGCCGACGAAAATGGCGTTCAGAATGGCGAAAATGCCCGGGCGGCCATTGGCGCGGCTCGCCAAACCCGCGAGCGTCGCGAAAATCGCAATAGACAACAGGATCGAAGCGAGCTTGCGGCGCGTTGAAATCGACACCGGATTAAGCGCTAAATCCATTGATCCTACATTCGCCAGATTCCCGGCGGGTTCGAGGCTAGGGTCGCCCTTTTGAATGTTTCGAGCAATGGGCAACACCGCTCGTGGCGCCTAACCTCGGAGCGATCCGGAACCGGGTTGGGGATGCCCACGGCCAGGGCCGCACCGGTATCGCGCACCCGCGCGCCCGCGCGCGCGAGGAAATCGCGCTCGGCGCCGGCCGGGACCCGGGAGGGGCACACTTCCCTACCGGCTTCGCGCGGGCGGGCACGTGCGCCCGCGGGCCGTTCCCGGAAGGCGACAAGCGCCGCTTCGGGTACTCGCGCGATCAAGCCGATCGCGCCAGTCGAGCACCGACGGCGCCATACCGCCTTGCCTGCTCGGCCGGATTAGGCTCGGTCTGGTAGCCGCATTCCTTGCACCAGACAATCAGGTGCACATCGGCCGCGGCGCTGCTGCCGAGTGTCGCGGGCGGGCCGGGTGTGGATTTACGCGGGATCACCCTCGAAAAGAGCGACCAAAATTTTGGGTAGGATTGGCCGCGGCAAGCTATTTGTTGTTGACCCTCTACGACGTGCTGGCGCTCCGCCACATTGGACGGACGCTGCCGTATCGTCGCGTCGCGCTCGCCTCCTTCACCGGATATGCCTTTAGCCACACGCTGGGCTTCGGAAGTCTGATCGGCCCCTCAATACGTTACCGAATTTACACACCTATGGGACTGACCGCCGGCGAGGTCGCCGAAACGTCGGCGTTCGTGATCGTCACGTTTATGACCGGGCTCGTTGCGGTCTTTCCTCTGGTGGCGCTGCTGGACCCGTCGTCTCTCGAGACGCCCGGAATATCGCGGCCTGCCGGTTTCGCGATCGGGACGCTTGGGTTGCTGTTGATCGCGGGCTACGTCTCATTAGGCTGGTGGATAGAGCGGCCGATCCGATTGTTCGGTTACCGGCTCCACCTTCCGCGACCGCGGACCGCGGGGCCAGAGTTCGGCCTCTTGTCCCGGCCTTTTCGCATTTAACGCGGAGAGTGGCTTATAGCCTTGACCGCTGATGCAGTCCAATCCAAATGCTTACTAAATAGATAGCGACCGCAGACCGCTCTGATTCGGCTGAGCAGTGCAATCGAGCTCTCGTTCCGCGACGCCTGCGAGACCCGATGCTGGTGGATGGCCGTTTGATGACATCAGTTAGCCGTTTACGTTAGAATGCGACGAAGAGCGGCCTCTCGCCAGGGACGAACTTCTGTTACGATATAAGGACGATTTGCTATATAGAATTGCTTCTCAGTAAGTTCATTTGCCTCCCTACCTGCGCCAAACTGTCGGTACGTGATGTATGCATAGACCGCTGCGGCGAGGAAGGCAGCGAGGGTGACCGCGAACATCGGAAAATCGCGCGGCGGCCCACAGCCGGAGCTTTCGGTTCTGACCGCTTTAGGCTAACCGGTCCAAAGGGGCGTGAGACGTGGGCATCAAGAGGAAACAGCACAGCGCGGAATTTAAGGCGCGAGTGGCGATGGCGGCGCTTTCGGGGGAGAAGACCCTGGCTGAGCTGTCGGCGCAGTTTGGGGTTCATCCGACGATGATCAGCGACTGGAAGCAGGAGCTGGTGAAGCGTGCGGGCGAGCTGTTTGCGCGCGGCAACAGGGCGCCGGTGGTCGGGGATGCGCAGAAGGTCATTGACGATCTGCACCGGAAGATCGGCCAGCTGCAGGTCGAGCGCGATTTTCTTGCCGGGCAGCCCGCCATCTCCCGATTTCTGAGAGGCGGCGCGACGCCGCCCGTTTCGTCTGTTACGCCAGGCATGGCGCGGTAGCTGGTTGACTGGTGCGCCGGTCTGGCGTTGGAGAGCAGGGATCGGTTTGCACCGGACTTTGAGCGAACTCGTCTCTGAAGCCAAATTCCCTGCTAGCTGGGAAAATACAGGGAATTTTCTTCGTGTGGGCCTTTGGGTGCAGCTGTTGGCCCGCAATCTAACAGGCAATTCAACGGCTTGCCATGCAATTCCCTACGCGTCGGAACAGGGAATTTATTTCGGCCTAGCAGGGAATTAAATCGGGACATTAGGGAATTTATTCGCTTGATCAGGGAATCCTGTGTGGCACGCTCCAGCATCCGCTCCTGCCCTAGTTTCGCCTCCCGAACTGGTTGTTTGCAGAGCATCTCGTCCGCCGTGGGACGCGACCCGAAGCCACTTTGCCATTGACATTTCCGCCTATCGACTGTAAAATAGCGCAATAAATGCAAAATGAGGAAGTGCGACCGCCTGACGCCCCGGGCGGTTTTTTTGCGTTTAGCGAGCGGCTGAGTAGCCGCCGCAGCCCGAAGCTCCCCTTTGTCCGTCCCGGCGCGCGGACGCTGGTGGATGGCGATCTTCTGAGACAATAGGGGCGAATTCCCCTCCCTGACCCAAGGCCGCTCTTTAGCGGCCTTTCGTGTCTTCGGGCCCTTATGGGGCAGCCGAGCAGTCCAACCCGTCCCTTCACCTATCCCGCAGCGAGAAGCTGACCTCGGTCGGTCAAAGGCCGTTCGCCTGAACCCCGCCCGACTGGTTGCCGGGTTTCCATGAGCTATTCCAACCGCAAAAAAGAGACCGCAATGATGAAAGAACTTCGCCGCCGCGAAGCGGCCGACCATGCGCCTCGGATGTCGATCGTCTATCGGGCCGTCGACCAACTCAAACTGGATCCGGCTAACGCGCGGCGTCACAGCAAGAAGCAGATCCGGCAAATCGCCGAGAGCATCAAGACCTTCGGCTTTAATGTCCCGATCCTGATCGATCACGACGGCAAGGTTGTCGCCGGGCACGGTAGGTTGCTGGCATGCCGCCTGCTCGGAATGACCGAGGTGCCGACACTGTGCCTCGATCACCTGACGGCGGCCCAGGCGCGCGCCTTCATGA
The DNA here is from genome assembly GCA_963695605.1 of uncultured Alphaproteobacteria bacterium. Taxonomy (GTDB): domain Bacteria; phylum Pseudomonadota; class Alphaproteobacteria; order ATCC43930; family CGMCC-115725; genus AP-15. The sequence goes on from CAVOHI010000056.1 coordinate 11,906, forward strand.
TCGCCGACAATCGGCTCACGGAGATTGCCACTTGGGACGATCGGCTGCTCGCTCAACAGCTCAAGGAGCTCTCGCTCAGCGGACTTGACTTCAATATCGAGGTCACCGGCTTCGAGATGGGCGAGATCGATTTGCGGATCGCATCCCTCGACGACCCGATCGAGGCCACCGATGACCCGGCAGATAGGGTGCCCGACGAAGGGAATTATGGCTTCTCGGTCCCCACCACCTCTTGTGCGGCGATGCCCGAGATCCCGCAGCCTTCGCCGCCTTGATGGGCGAGGAGCGTGCCGCAATGGTCTTCACCGACCCGCCCTACAACGTGCCGATCGACGGCCATGTCAGCGGCCTCGGCGCGATCCATCATCGCCCGTTCCCGATGGCATCGGGCGAAATGGATCGGTCCGAATTCACCGCCTTTCTCAGTCAGGTTTGCCGGAACCTTGCAGCATTCAGCGTTGCCGGCTCGATCCACTTCATTTGCATGGATTGGCGCCATGCCGAAGAACTCCTGACCGCCGGTCGCGGCGTCTATGGCGAGCTGAAAAACCTCTGTGTTTGGGTCAAGGACAATGGCGGCATGGGTTCGCTCTACCGCAGCCAGCACGAGCTTGTCTTCGTGTTCAAACACGGCTGCAACGGGCACCGCAACAATGTCCAGCTTGGCCGGTTCGGGCGCAACCGCAGCAACGTGTGGCGGTACCCTGGGGCCAACTCCTTCGCCCGCTGCGGCGGAGAGGGCAATCTGTCGGCGCTGCACCCGACGGTGAAGCCGGTCGCGATGGTCGCCGATGCGATCCTCGACTGCTCGGCGCGCGGCGACATCGTACTCGACGGCTTTGTCGGCAGTGGCACGACGGTGATCGCCGCCGAGCGCACCGGCCGGCGCTGCTACGGGCTGGAGCTCGACCCGGCCTATGTCGATACGATCGTCCGCCGCTGGCAGGCGCTGACCGGCGGCAGCGCTCGTCATTCGGCGAGCGGCCGCAGCTTTGATGACCTCGCCTGCGAGGCGGAGGCCGCCGATGCTGACTGACAAGGAACACGATTACGAGGTGGGCTATGGCAAGCCGCCACGGCACACCCGTTTCATCAAAGGTCAGTCCGGCAATCCTCGCGGCCGGCCGCCCGGCGCCAAGAACCTGAAGACGCTGCTCAGTGAGGCGCTGAACGAAACGGTGATCGTCACCGAGAACGGTGGGCGTCGCAAGGTCACCAAGCGTCAGGCGATCATCACCCAACTCGTCAACCGCTCCGCCACCGCAGATTTTCGTGCCATCAAAATTCTCCTCGACATGTTGCGAGAGATCGAAAGTCAGACCGAGCCGGCACCTCCCGAGACCTCCGCCTTCAGCGAGGCGGACGAGGAGGTTCTCGATCAGCTCAGGGCGCGGTTCTCGCTTCGGAATTCCAAGCAATGAAGAACCTGACCCGGGCGCAGTACAACTTCCTGCTGCGGCACGACTTCACGACCTTTGCCGGGCGCTGCTTCAAGGACCTTAACCCGCAGACCAGCCTGGCGACGAATTGGCACCTCGAAGTTATCGCCGCCGCGCTGACCGCGGTACGGGAGGGCAAGATCCGGCGGCTGATCATCAACCTGCCGCCCCGCCACCTCAAATCGCTGATGGCCTCGATCGCTTTTCCGGCCTGGTGTCTCGGCCACGACCCCTCGGCGCAGATCCTCTGCGTCAGCTATGCCCAGGAGCTCGCCGATAAGCTCGCCCGCGATTGCCGCGGCATCATGATGAGCCCGTGGTATCGTCAGCTCTTTCCGACCCGCCTGGCGCCGCACCGCCAGGCGGTGCAGGAGTTCATCACCACCCGCCAAGGCTACCGGCTCGCCACCTCGACCGGTGGTGTGCTCACCGGTCGCGGCGCCGACATCATCCTGATTGACGATCCGCTGAAGCCGGACGAGGCGCTCTCGGACGCACAGCGGCAAGCCTGCAACCAATGGTTCGTCCATACTCTCTACAGCCGACTCAACGACAAGCGGCACGGCGCCATCGTCATCATCATGCAGCGGCTGCACGAGGACGACCTGGTCGGCCATGTTCTCGCGCAGGAGCAATGGGAAGTCCTGAGCTTTCCGGCGATCGCCGAAGTGGACGAGGTGCACGAGATCGAGACGATCCTGGGACCGCGGCGCTTCACACGTCGTCAGGGCGAGGCCTTGCATCCCGACCGCGAGCCGCTCGAGGTGCTCGACCGCATCCGGCGGACGATTGGCGAATACAATTTCGCCGGCCAGTATCAGCAATCGCCAGCCCCCTTAGGCGGCGGACTGGTCAAGGCCGAATGGTTCAAACGCTACCGCGAGAACGAAGTGCCAGAGCGGTTCGACCGCATCGTGCAGAGCTGGGACACCGCCAACAAAGCCACCGAGCTCAGCGATTTCTCGGTGTGCACAACCTGGGGAGTGAGTGGCAAGAAGCTCTTCCTCCTCAGTGTGTTCCGCCGGCGGCTCGAGTATCCGGCGCTCAAGCGCGCCGTGCGCGAGCAGCAGAGCCTGTTCGGTGCGACCGTTGTATTGATCGAGGACAAGGCCTCGGGCACCCAGCTGATCCAGGAGCTGATCACCGAGGGCTGCCATGGCGCCACGCGGTACCAGCCGACCGGCGACAAGACCATGCGTCTGAACGCGCAGACCGCGGTCATCGAGAACGGCTTTGTCCACATCCCCGAGACCGCGCCGTGGCTCGCCGAATACCTCCACGAGCTGACGGTCTTCCCAAACGGCAAGCATGACGACCAGGCCAATTCGACCGCGCAGTTCCTGGACTGGTGCAAAAAGCCTTTCCCAGGTCAGGGCATCTTCGAATTCTACCGCATGCAAGCCGAGCGCCGTCAGAACCCCGATGACCCGGAACGATATCGGGTTCGCCTGCAAGCGCCTTCCGGTATGGGGGCCGTGCAAACCTTCTCGGGCCGGCACATCAACGTCAGCCCGGACGGCACCATCGAAATGTCTGCCGATGACGCCCAGTACCTGATCCGTGCTGGCTGGACCAAGCTCGCAGAATGGACGCGTGACGAAGCGGCTTGATCCGCCGGTGACCTCACCAAGCGGTCAACCCTGGTTCGTGCGTTCGCCCCTACTATGGTGTGGTTTCGAGGAACAGCCTGACCTCCACACAGAAGCCCGACGAATAACTGCGGCAAGGCCGGTTCGCTGGCGATCGAAACCGGACGTGCGAAGCAGTTTCAGCGAAGGTAGCGACTTTAACGGGGGAGCAGAGTTCGCATCCCCCTTTCTGCCAGTGCATCCTGTTACCAGCTGTGAGCTGGATACGCGCTTCCCCGTCGCCGGGTTCTGTCCTTATGTTTAATTCTGACGGGGAACCGATGGTCCGAATCCATCTCTCTCCAGCGGCGAGTTCTGCGAACCCTCGGTCCCTCTCGATCGTCGGGCCGCGCATTGCCGAGGCGTTGCCAATTCGGTGATGGGCCTCGGACCTGCGACCATGATGATGACCGTGAGTGGATGCTTGCGTCAAATACGGACCCCTTTCGGGGGCCGAAACGCGCGACCTCGTACATCTTCTTGTAAAGATATCGACGGCAGATTATGTCCTTGCAGTCGACTCCCGTGGTTCGTGTGCGTTCCCCAGCTCGCGATAGAGCGCCGGACCCGCCTCCGTTCCGTGCCGAGATCTGACCCGCCGCCAGTGCTGGATGGCGGTCGTGTTGCTTTAAAGGAACGTACGATGGCTAGGGGAACAGTAAAGTGGTTCAACGCCCAGAAGGGATATGGATTTATTCAGCCCGATGACGGCTCGAAAGACGTATTCGTCCACATCTCTGCCGTTGAGCGAGCAGGGTTGAGCTCCCTCAACGAAAATCAGAAGCTCAGCTACGAACTCGAACGCGGGCAACAGGGGAAGACTTCAGCGGTCAACCTCCAAACCGAGTAGGGTTCGATGGCGCGGGGGTGCCGGATATTCACCGGACCGCGTTGATGCCTTGGTATGGGCGTTCAGCGAATTGCTGGTCCAGCCGATGGAGAGCGCAGGTATATATGAGTTGTACCGCCAGCAGGCAGAAGCCGCCGAGCAGCGCAACAGACCGCAACCCAAGCCAACCGTATACGCCCCCGGCTCGGTGGAGTGGTTCGAGGCGCAGAAGAAGAAGGGCTGATCCATCAGGTGGTATCGTTTTAAGAGCCCCGCCGATACCCCCGCAATGCCCGGAATGCTGCGGAAATCCGCGGCTTTTGCGCCGCGGTACCGGAAGTTCGAATCCATCTGCCTCCAGCGAAGAGTTCGTGCGAACCTGAAGACGACATCGCTTGGCTGTCCCTCTGATGCGGGACCGAGGGTTCGAAATCCATCTCCCTCCAGCGGGGAGTCAGGCGCGAAACTGACTTCCTCGTCTTCAACAGGGAGCGCGCGCGGACGGTCGGTGCCGTATAGCGGCCCCGCTCGAAGCCGTCCGTCAGTCTTCGGCACCCCGGTATCAACCACGGGCGCAGGGTCGTCGCGGCGAGGGTCCGGTGTGGGGCATCGGCCGCCATTGCAGTCAACACAAGTGAATGGCTGCAGTGGGCGGATTGCCGACCTTCGCGAATTTAGTGGCAAACGGCGAGATCGCGCCGATTCCAGACCTTCACGCCCTTACCCCCGGAACGAGGAGGTTCGACCCATCGAGATGGCCTGCGACGCCCGGACTGTTTCAGAATGCAGAGCGTTTTTAGCGCGGCGTTGCGGCGTGCGATCTTTACGGAGCAGTTCGGGAAGGAAGGGCCGCGACGGTGCGCTAAAAACGGATTGGACTAAACCGCGGCACGGTGGTGTCAGCTATGGGGATCGAATGGCGCCGGTGATGGTGAGGCGGGGCTCTCGAGCGGGCGAAGCTGAGGAAGGCGAACAGGTCGCTAAGGCAGGGCCGGCCGGGCTCAGTGAGTGATCGTAGCCACTGTATCTCACAGCCGTTCTCTGCTGACTCACGGCTGCTTAACACCGCTATCTGTGAAGGAAGACACAACCCGGTCTAACACGGAAAACAACAGTTCCGCCGAGCAGAAGCCACGGCGTTCGTCAGCGATCTCTATAAGCTGGCGACGCCAACAGCCACGTCGCTGATCGACCTGTGCAAGAGCACGGCAATTATTGACGAGGAGACCGACCGCGATCGCACCATCCTATTCAATTCGAATACGTTCAGGGATGGCCAATACGCCAAGAAAGCCCTGTTGGTTCTGGAGGCGCTGACCGCGGATGACAGGCGGCGGCTCGGGGCCGACTACGCGGCCGTGATCGTCGAAGGCGCAAAACGGCCCGCAGAGGCTACCTCAATTTCGGAATAGACTAGCCCGGAATCATGCACGATCTATTCGGCAGCTATGCTAATTTTCCTCCCCGGAGAGGGTCGGATGGATCGGCTCGAAGGCATCAAGATATTCGTGCGCGTCGTCGAAAGCGGGAGCTTTTCGGCGGTCGCTCGCGAGCTTGGGACAGGGCAGCCGACGATCAGCAAACAGGTTGCCGCGCTCGAAGAACATCTCGGTGCCCAGCTTCTTATGCGCACCTCCCGCAGTCTCAGTCTGACCGAGGCCGGGCGCGACTTTTACGAATCTGCCGTGCGACTCATCAGCGATCTCGAGGCAGCGGAATCCCGCATCGGTTCGGGACAGGCCTCGCCGTCCGGCGTGGTGCGCGTCAGCGCCGCGCCCGCCTTCTCTCGCCTCTATGTCGTGCCGCAACTCCCTGCGTTCCGCGTTCGCTATCCCAAGGTCGTTGTCGAGTCGCTCGTCTCCGAGCGGACGAGCAATCTCGTCGAAGAAGGCATCGACCTCGCCATTCGCAATGGCGCCCTTGCGGACTCTAGCCTTATCGCGCGCAAGATCGGCGAGTCCGCTGTCATCGCTGTTGCATCCGCAGACTATCTGGAACGTAAGGGAGAGCCCACGCGCCTCAGCGATCTCGACGGCCATGACGGCGTGATTTTTGTCTCACAGGACGGCCCGCGGCCCTGGACCTTCGCCACCCGCGCTGGACTGATATCCTATCAGGTTGCGGCGTCCTTCCGCAGCAATGATGGCGAACAGCTTCGCGCCGCGGTCCTTGCCAGCCTCGGCATCACCCAGGCGCCTTACTGGCTTTTTGCGGCCGACATACGCGCCGGAACCGTGCGGCGAATCCTGCGCGATCATGAGCCGAGCAAACTTCCGATTAGCGCCGTGCGACCCGCGTCCCGCCGTCAGCCCAGCAAAGTCGCCGTGTTTGTTGACTTTCTGGCCGAGCTGCTCGTCGACGAGGAAGCCTGATCTATTCCCAATCGGGATCGATACTATTCGAACTCAACGGCTAATACCTCTTCGAAGGAATTGATACCTTTCGCCTCACTGACGTGTGGTCCCGAGGAGAGACCCTTCAGGTCGGGCTCCCGGCCGGGGTGACCACGGAGCCGCACCGTTTCTCCCCAAATTCGATGGAGCCAGCCATGCCCAGCGATATAACCAACGATCTGCCGCCAGCGGTCGCTCGGCACCTCACCGCCTGCAACGACCACGATATCGATGCCTGGATGGCGACTTTCGCCCCGGATGCCTTGGTCAACGACGTCCAGCGCGAATTCGACGGAGCCGAGGCGATCCGCGCTTTCGCGGCGAAGGAGATCTTCGGCGACAGCGTCACCTTCACGCCCCTGCTGGCCCTAGATCGCCACGGCGACGTCACCGTCCACGCGCGAACCGAGGGGACCTACGACAAGACCGGCCTGCCCGACCCGCTGGTCCTGAGCCTCTACTTCAGCCTCCGGGACGATCGGATCACCCAGTTGATCATCATCCACAACAAGGCAAGGGCCTGAGCATGACCGCGCTCTACCCCTTCCCCACGCCCGCGGACGAGTTCGCGGACAAGCGCGTGCTGGTGACCGGCGGCACGCGCGGCATCGGCGCGGCGGTCGTCCGCCGCTTCCAGCTCGCCGGCGCCCGCGTCGCCGCGACCGCGCGGTCGGCGCCGGCCGACCCCGTGGACGGCGCCGTGTTCATTGCGGCCGACATTGGAACCGCCGCAGGCGCCGACGCCATCGTCAGCCGACTGACAGCCGACTGGGGCGGGCTCGACATCCTGGTGAACAACGCCGGCGCCGCCGAGACCAAACCCGGCGGGTTCGAGGGCCTCTCCGACGCCGACTGGCAAGTGATCCTGGATCTCAACCTGATGGGCGCGGTGCGGCTGGACCGCGCCTTCGTCCCCCGCATGATCGAACGGGAATCGGGCGTGGTGATCCACATCGGATCGGTCGCGGCGCGCCTGCCGTTCGCCAACAGCACGCTTGCCTACGCCGCAGCCAAGGCGGCGCTCACCACCTACAGCAAAGGCCTAGCCAAGGCTGTCGCGTCCCACGGCGTGCGCGTGACCATGATCTCGCCCGGCTATAGTGCAAAATGGCCCCCGGCCTTGAGCTATGGCCAGAAGTTGGTGACGGCGTGACCGGGTAAGGCGGCGTATCGTGGTGGTGTTCAACGCCTCCACTTCTCCAATGAAGGAGTGATACGCCGTGTCGGACAGTAACGTCATCAAGCTCCCCCAGCCAGGGGCCTTTACCGATTTCCTCACAGAGATCCTACGCAACGGCGCGCGTGCGCTGCTGATCCAGGCGGTCGACGTCGAAGCGGAGGTTGCTGAGTTTCTCGCAAAGCATACCGATCTTAAGACCGAGACGGGCCAGCAGCGCGTCGTGCGCCACGGCCATCTTCCGGAACGCGAGATCATGACCGGCATTGGCCCGGTCGCCGTTCGCCAGCCGCGTGTGCGCGACCGCGAAGCTACGGAGGGCGCGCGCATTCGGTACTCGCCGTCGATCCTGCCGCGATACGCGCGGTGATCGCAGAGCCTTGAGGTGCTGATCCCCATCCTCTCGATCATCTATTACGGCCGCGGCGCGACGTGCTGGCAGCCTCGGGTGAAGGGGCTGACGGTGATGGTCAACAGCATCTTAAACAGCTGGCGCATGGAGGACGTTTGGCTCGACAAATAGGCGAAGGGTGCAAATGGACCGGAAATTCCGCGTGTTCGCAGTAGCCGGCGGCATGCACACCGAAGTCGAGACCGGCGCCGCCGCCCAAACCGACCGCCCCGCGCACACCGCCCTCGCCCCAGGGTGTCGAGTTCGCACCTGACTCCCCGCTGGAGCAAAGCGGATTCGAACCCTCGGTCCCGCTCTTGCGAAAGGGACCACGGGGTATTGCCGAAGGGAGCCCTCGGAACGACCAGCCGAGTCCCGAAATCAAAGCTCAGGTTCCTCTCACGAGACGGTGATGCCTGTGGGCGCCTCTCCGCGGCCGTCCCGTTCACGACGGGACCGAGATTTCGATTCTCGTTTGCGCCAGCGGAGAGTTGCTGCCGCCGAGGAAGCGTAGTTAACTCGACCGCTCGTTTCGCCTACAGAAGAGAACCGCTGTCGACTCGGACGATCGATCCGGTGGTGTGCGTCAGGTGCGTTACGCAAGCCATTATCGCCTTGGCCACGTCGTCAGCCTCAACCGCACGCTTCAACGGCGATGCCGCCGCGGCGGCGGCCATCATTTCCTCGGTGCGACCAGGCACGAAGCCGGTATGGACCATCCCCGGCGCGATGACGATAACGCGGATCTCGGGAGCGAGCACCCGAGCCAGCGCCATGCTCATTGTATCGAGCGCCGCTTTTGAGGCGCCGTAGATAATACTGCTGCCGCCACCTCGCGCGGCTGCCCCTGATGAGATGTTAACGATCAGGCCATTACCTGAGGTTCGCAACAGCGGTGCGAAGGCGCGGATGGTCGCGAATGGTCCGCGAACATTCGCCTTCAGCACCGCATCGATCAAATCGTCGTCGAGTGCTTCGAGGTCGGCATGCGGCACCATCCGCGTGAACCCGGCAGAATTCACCAGGATGTCGGCGCGGCCGAACTGGTCGGCGACCGCTGCCGCGACCCGGCGGATTTGCGCGGTATCCTCAAGCGGCAAATGCATCGCGCAATGTCCAGTTCCGGGCAACTCGCCTATCAGCTTCTCGGCGCGATCGAGACCGCGGTTATAGCCTACGACGACCCGCGCGCCGGCGGCCGCCAAGCGGCGCACACTGGCCGCGCCGATACCGCTGCTGCCGCCGGTCACGATCGCAACCCTGTCGGTGAGGGAGAACTCGTCTTCTGCTGTCAACTTCGCCCCTCCTTTTCTAGTCAGCTCGGCCTACCAGTTCGAGGCCGCTTCCTAGCAGGAACTCAGGCCCGAAGCCCCAACAAACAGCGACATGAGCGTGATGAGCTACGCGCCGACGGCGAAGCCGGATGAACGGCTGGCCGACCAGCACCCGCATCTCATATCGGTCGGCCGGGTCCCCAGACCAAGGCGGTGATCGCGCTGGCCGGCGATGGCCCCCGCCGTTCATACGATGGGCGACTATTGGCAGGCGATCGCCTACCGCAGGCTCGCCTGTGTCGCTGCTTGTTCGAGCCGACTTTATGTTGGCGGGAACGACATGAAGGGATCTTAAAACCTTGATCGTATCGCCCGGAACGGAGAGTTCGAATCCATCTTCCCCCAGCGCGGAGTTAGCAACGAACCTTGTGGCTGCCGGTGGTGTCGCACGCGGGTGGGACCCAGAGTTCGAATCCGCTTTGCTCCAGCAAGGTGTCTGGTGCGAACCTGGTTTCCAGCATGACCGCTCGGCCGATCGCGGAAGAAGCGTCGAAGCGTTACGGGTCGATGGTGTTTTGTTGATCGACGCGCTGCGCGGCAAGACCTCGCTGCGCCAGTTCGCGCGTTTTCGACAGACCGAACGGGGACGGTGCTCGCCGAGCGGCGCCAGTTGATCGACCGGCTGAGCGACCGAGGACGCCTTGCCGCACTCCCGCCCGGCACGCTAGGGCGCTCATATCATGAATTCATGGCCGCAGAAAACCTGTCTGCCCAAGGCTTGGTCGAAGCTTCGCAAATTGGCGAAACCTTGCCGGCGGGCGAGGACATGACTTTATTCCGCGAGCGCAGTCGCGAAACCCACGACTTGCTGCATGTGGTCACCGGTTACGGCCGCGACCCGCTTGGTGAGGCATGCCTGCTCGCGTTCTCGTTCGCGCAGACCGGGCTAAAGGGATTCGCGGTGATCGCAATGTTCGTCGCACAACGGATTTCCCGGCGGCAACCGGTGCGGCGGGCGGTGTTCGAAGGCTATCGCCACGGGCGGCGGGCGGGGTGGCTGTACGCCGCCGATTGGGAAAACCTGTTGGCCGAGCCAGTCGACGCGATCAGGGCACGATATCGCATCATCTCACCTTTTTATTATCCGAAAGTGCTGGCGGCGATGCGCGCCGCGCGAGCGGCAAAAGCGCGCGCGACCCCCGTCGCCGCTTGAGCCTTAGTCTGAAAAATTCATCGGACGGCCAGAATTGGGCTGGCGGGACTGCGCGGGAGCGGCAGGGATTTTGCCGTTGGCGAGGACGCCGAGTGCCCCGCAGGTCCGATGCGGCCGAGCGGATCCCCCGGCGATGCAGTGGAGACATTGCGATGATAGCCAACGGGCATTTCTGCTGGCCTCCGATAATTCCGACATTAGTGCGCGCGAGGTCACGCCGCCGACCAAGGGAGGCAGAGCTCCATGCTGAGAACCGAGCCGGTATCGACCGTTCCGCCGACCTCCCCGTTGCCGACCGGGTCGGGCGAGTGGCGATGACCTCTGCTCGCCGGATCGA
>CAVOHI010000057.1:0-34456 GCA_963695605.1 uncultured Alphaproteobacteria bacterium
ACAGCGAGGGCGGTGCCGAGGAGGATCAACGTGGTTGCGGCTATTTCGCCTCCAACCGAGAGCTCACGGCGTGGAAATAAGGCGACAGCGTAAACAAGAAAAGTGCCGACCAGCGCCGAAATGCGCGGCTCGACCCCGCGCGCCTTTCCCCTCGCTCGCCCCCGCACGACAGCCATTATGGCCAGGAGAAAAAGAAACGCGATGCTGGACACCCGCATTGCGATGTTGATCCCGTAGACCGCGTTCGGAAGCGTGGGATCGGCTGTGTCCACATATTTCGCGAGACCCATCACCGAGGCCCACCCGATGAGCGTACCGTAGACCAGTACTGGCAACCGCATTAGGGCGTCGTAAACCCGCGGCCGCTGGAGTTTCGCAAGAGGGACGCCTGCGGAGCGCACTGGCTGGGCTACGTCCGCCATCAAAGTCTCCATTCTGCATTTGCTCTGGTGTTGCCAGTGGAACGGTGATTTCACGCTGCATGTTGATCGGCCCAAAGCGCCGGGTAAAACCGCATCCGGAGCTCGCTGCTCGAAGCACGGTGGCAAACCTTAATAGTATGATTCGTACTCGCGCCCATAATTAAGCGTTGAGGATCGTTTGGAACAGCATCGAGGTAGGATCCCATTTTCCTTCCACAACTCCGCATAAGTCGTAATTATATTGATCCGCGCGCGCCGGCGATGGTCGCGAGCGCAAAGGCGCGGGGCGTCAAGCTCGGCCGCAACCGAAATTGACCGAACGCCAGAAGCGCGAAGCGATCGCCGCCGTGACCGTGACGGCGAGCCAGTGCGTGAGATTGCCCGCAGCTATAAGGCCCGCACAGCGCGATTTCACGCCTGATAACCGGCAGAGGTAGCTGGCATATTAAACGAAAAAACCGGGTTCTCTCGTTCCCCGACGGGACCGCCGCCGATCAGCTGCCTCCGTGGCCCATGTCTTACAAACGTCAACGCGATTGTTCGGTCCTAAATCGTGCCGTAACACCGGCCGGCGAAATGTTCTTTCCGTCGCGAGGAGCACCGCCCTCGACGTAGGAGACCAAAATTTGGAAATTGTGATAAAGAGATAGCTCCCTATAAGTATTGCTGGGGAGATCGTTATAGTTATGACTCATTGCCGCAGTTGTAGAAGAAAAAACGGATCCTACTTCGATGCTGTTCCAAGCGACCCTCAACGCTTAATTACGGAGAGAGTAGGATGAGTAGCAAAGTTTTTGGTTTGGTGGCCGCGGTGGCGCTGTTAGCGTCCGTCGGCGCAGCGAATGCTGCAGAGAATGCTGCAGGCGAAGCTAAACGTCCGGTAACGCTGACGGACAATCAACTCGACACGGTCACCGCGGGTGATGCGGCCAGCCAAACTGCATTTCTGCTGGCGCAGTCCACGGCCACACTCAATAGGCTGTTGACGATTTCCAACTTCACAGTCAGTTTTCTGAGTGGTAATTTTAACCCGTTCCTAGCCACGCCCTAACCTATCAGCGGCCGAGACGGGCAGGGAAAGGCCAGGATGAGGCGGCCGGTGCTGCGATTGCCGAGTATCGGCGGCTGAACCCATATGCGACTGGTGACAAGCTCGCACGGTCCAGACGGGTAAAGAAAAATGCGCTACCTCTTTTAGGTAGCGCATTTTTGGCCACCCGGCGGCCGCTGCCGCCATCGTGCACTGAGACGCCTGCCGGGAACGCTCGCTGCCGACCAAGCGGCGGTGGTAGGCCAAGGCCCCGAAAAACCCGTTCACTTTTTCGCTAAAAGGCCACCCTTCGCGCGGAGGCGCCTGGCGGCACGGCGCAGATCGCAGACAGCCGGAATTTCCTCGCCAACCGATCCATCGCCGTGTGAACCAGTCGGACAAAGAGACGTTTTCGAATTAGGAGCTCCGGAATACCTCGATGAACTGGGGGTCAGTGTCGCCGATGGTCTTGATGAGTTCTGCAGGGTTGTCCAAGGCGCGCCTCGCCCGCTTGCATGACGTGATGGCCGGCTATGTCGAGCGTGGCGAAGTGCCCGGCCTCGTCACGCTGGTCAGCCGGCGCGGCGAGACGCATGTCGAAGCGCTCGGCGCGAAGACACTGGGCGGCAGCGATCCGGTTCAGCGAGACACGATCTTTCGCATTGCCTCGATGACAAAGCCGATCACCGCCGCCGCTGCGATGATCCTTGTCGAGGAATGCAAGCTGCGGCTCGACGACCCGGTCGATCAGCTATTGCCCGAACTGGCTGATCGCCAGGTGTTGAAACGGCTCGATGGGCCGCTAAACGACACCGAGCCGGCAAAGCGGGCGATCACCCTGCGCGATCTATTAACCTTGCGCATGGGTTTCGGCATGCTCATGGTGCCGCCCGGCACCTATCCGATCCAAACCGCAGTCGACGACCTGCAGCTCGGCCAGGGATTGCATCACCCCTCTCTGCCGCCGGGGCCCGACGAGTCGATTCGCCGCCTCGGCACATTGCCACTGATGCACCAACCAGGCGAGAAGTGGCTGTACCACACCGGCTTTGACGTATTGGGCGTGTTGATCGCGCGCGCCTCGGGTCAGCCGTTCGAGACTTTCCTGCAAGAACGCATCTTCGAGCCGCTCGGCATGAAGGACACCGCATTCAGCGTGCCGCCATCGAAGCTCGACCGGCTCGCGACTTCGTACTTGACCAATTCCGAAACCGGAGCGCTCGAGCTTTATGACCCGGCCGAGGGCGGCCGGTGGAGCCGACCGCCGGCATTCCCGTCGGGCAGCGTCGGGCTGGTCTCGACGGTCGACGACTATCTCGCCTTCGCCCGGATGATGCTGAACCAAGGCCGAGACGGCGGCCGGCGCATCCTGTCGCGGCCGTCGGTGGAGACGATGACGGTCGATCACCTGACCGCGGCGCAAAAGGCGGTGTCGGGCCTAATTTCAGAAAATGGTGGGTGGGGATTTGGCGTGGCGGTCGTCACCCGGCGTGACCATGTATCGGCGCCGGTCGGCAGCTATGGCTGGGCCGGCGGTTTGGGCACCTCGTGGCGCTCGGATCCCAGCGAAGACATGGTCGTGATCCTGTTGACCCAGGCTTCCTGGACCTCGCTGGTCCCGGGGCGCGTGAGCCGCGATTTCGGGATTTTGGCCTACCAGGCAATCGACGACTGACCTTCACCCAACGGGAAAGGAACACGCTTGTGGTCGTGAGGAGCACCGCGCCTCGACGTAGAAGATCCAAAATTAAAATTTGTAAATAAATAAGTTACTCCTTATAAGTTTTTTTGCAATAGTGCGATCGTTGTGATTACAACTCACGGGGATTGTAGAACAAAAATGAGACCCTACTTCAATTCTGTTCCAACGATCTGCGACGCTTAATTATGGATAGAGTACGAATACGCGCTGAAAGTACGACGTTCAAACGGCTCTCTTTGCCGACTGTGACGGAACACTTTCCGAAAAGCCATTGCGTTTTCCGAGTTCACCGACGCCGAACGCGAAGCCATCCGTCGCGCTCACCCCGCGTCCCGCCCACTTCACGGAAGAGATCATCGACGCCTCTACGACGGGATCTACCGCAAGCCCGAGACGACCTTTGGCAACGTCGAAGCCGATGTGCTCGCCGGCAACGAGCCCTCCGTCCGGCCAGAGAATTTCTGCCACGTGATCCGCGCCTCTGCCTGGCCCAGCTAGGAAATATTCCACCCCGTCCGCCCTCCATGCAACGCAAGGAACCGTCATGTCCAGAACGAAGCGTTTCACCAATGGCACCGGCGCACCCGTCGCCGACAGCACCAATATCATGAACTTCGTGATGTCCGACCACCGACCTTCGCGGCGCAAAACTCGCCTGGCCGCCGAGCGTCCGCCCTTCGAGCGCATAGCGCTGATCCTTTCGGGCGGCGGGGCTCTCGGGTCCTATCAAGCAGGCGTCTATCAGGCTCTGGCGGAGAGGAATTTGCATCCGGATTGGGTCGCTGGAATTTCGATCGGCGCGGTGAACGCGGCCCTAATCGCCGGCAATCCCCCGGAACGGCGCGTCGACAGATTGCGCGAGTTCTGGGAAACCGTCAGCGGGCCCCCGTCCGGGGCGCGTTATTTCGCAGGCTTGAAGATCCACGACAGTTTCCGAAGAAGTCGTCAATCATGGGCGTTCATTCGACGCCTTGCTTGGCGGCGCGCCGGGCTTTTTCAAACTGCGTGTGCCGCCTCCCTACCTCCATCAGAACAGCAGCCTCGAAACCCTCAGCTACTACGACCTCGCCCCGCTGAAATCGACCCTCGAACGGCTGGCGGATTTTGACCTGATCAATGCAGGTGCGACGCGCTTTAGTGCCTGCGCGGCCAATGTACGCACTGGCAACGCCGTTCGTTTCGACAGCACCACATGCCGGATCTGCCCAGAGCATGTCATGGCCAGCGGCTCGCTGCCGCCTGCGCTTCCGACGATCAAGATCGGAGACGAGTACTATTGGGACGGCGGTCTCGTCATCAATACGCCGCTGCAATGGATGCTGGACACCCCGCCGAGAAAGGACACACTTGCCTTCCAAGTGGATCTGTGGAGCGCCCGCGGCGACCTTCCACGCAATTTTGTCGAGAGCGAGGTGCGCGAGAAGGATATCCTTTTCTCCAGCCACACCCGGATGGCGACGGACCAGTTCAAGAAGGTGCAGATCCTCCGCCGCGCGACCGCCAAGCTGCTGGCCAAGATGCCCAAGGAGTTGCTGCAGACTCTCGAAGCGGAGACGCTCGCCGCAGAGGCGGACAAGAAAGTCTACAACGTCATTCAGTTGAGCTACAGGAAGAATTACGCGGGAGAACTTCAAGGATTACGAGTTTTCCCGGAGCACAATGGAGGAGCACTGGAGGTCGGGCTACAACGATGCGGTGCGCACCTTGCGCCACCCGAAGGTGTTGCAACGGCCCAATGGCCAGGACGGCTTCTTCACCTTTGATCTGGCCCGCGACGGCCGAGAAGTAGAAATTTCACCCAGCATTGCCTCTTAAGGGATCTGACGATGAAGCTGACCGAGGTTCGCCGCAACGGCATTCGCCACGCCACTGAACGATCCCGCCTATCCGCCGGGGCCGTACGAATTCTACAACCGCGCCCCTCAAATCCATGAGTTTTCTCTTGCGAGCGAGTGACGACGACTAGTGTTCAGACACATTCGGTAGATTCGCTTGGCAACGGCGGACGAATGCTGACATTAAAAATCCTGTCACAACCGGCCCACGGGTTCACGCGTCGCGCGGCCCGAGGACAGGCTCCGGCCCGGTGCCCATGGCGGAATTGGGTCCCGGCCTTCCCCACGGAACACGTCCGTGCGCTGAAGGCCCACAGGAAGACAAGGAAGGGGGCGTCGCACTGAATCATCCAAATGCATTTAAGGACTAGAAACGAGGGACGCGCGCACTCCCGCCCTGATGGGGTTGAGGGAGATGCCCCATGCTCGACGCTATCGAATGTTACTGCAACGGGCGTCCGATTACTCCGACGCGTCTGAAGAGCGCTGTCTCGCATCTCTCGAGAGCCTGCGGCAAGCAGTCCATCTCGTCGGGATGAGTTGCGACGCAATCGCCCGTAGCCGGGATCGAATCGCGCGGGTGGAACGCATACCCGAGCAACGCCAGTGAAACAGCGCCTTGGCAGCATACTATCGCGCAGCCGCGGCGCGCGGTCGGAGGCTACCGACCAGGGCGAAGACGCCTGGACGAGGCGTTTCCGACGTGAGCTTGCGCCCTGAGCGGACGGCGCTCGGTTTAACGCCTCAATGGCTCGGTTCGGTGCTGACTCGTTGCTGGAGCAAGCCGGATTCGAACTTGTATGGGGCTTTTCCTGTCAAGTAGTCGTTTGGTTTGTTGCCGGTTCTTTGTTCGGAGCGGGAAAGCCGTTCTTCGTCCCGTCGGCTGCGATCAGGGTCGCGGAGCGTGCGGAAGGGGTCAAGGGACCCAAACGCTTCGTTGAACCCGGCATAGCCGTAGGCATGGATGACCCCACGGAAATGCTTCAGATGAGCCTGCGGATGTTCGCCATTGCAGTCGGGGAATCTGGGAAGGTGTTCCGGCAGCGGGCGTCGTGCCGGCTTCTGCGCCGCGGCCGCGGTCTCGACTGCCAGCCGCAGCTGTTGGGTTGTTGCGTCGGCAGCCCGCTCGCTGTTGTCGAGCCCCGCAGGGTGCTCCCATGATCATGCCGGAACCGGGTCGCGCGAGGCAATGCCGTGCTTGTCGAAAGCGATCTTGACGAGCCGATTGAAGGCGCGCGCCACGACCCATTGCTTCGAGGCGACGGTGCGGATGCGCAGCAGCAGGACAACAGAGGAGGTATCGAGCGTGTCGACCCCCTGGTAATCGAAGGGATCGAGGATCAGCGGCCGTAACGCCTCGTCCTCCATCAATTCGCCGCTTACTTGCCGGAGGATCTCGACGACGCGGTCGATGTCCTCGGTATAAGGGATTGTTATCCGGGCAACGACATAGGCGAAATCCCGTGTCAGGTTTTTAACCGTCGTTATTTCGCTGAACGGAACCGTGTGGACTGTGCCGGCCTGATCGCGCAAGCGAATCGTCCGGACAGTGATCGCCTCGACCACGCCCGCATGGTCTTTGCCGAGATCGATGATATCGCCGACCGCGATCTGATCTTCGAGCAAGATGAAGAGGCCGGTGATGACGTCCTTGACGAGGGCCTGACTGCCAAAGCCGATCGCCAAACCGACGATCCCCGCTCCGGCGAGCAGCGGGGTAATGTCGACGCCGATATGAGACAAAATTATCAGCGAAGTCGCGACGACGATCACTGACAGCATTGCTGTTTGCAGGAAGGGTAGCAAGCTGCGCAGGCGAGTCCGCCGCGGCGCACCGCTCGCATCGATCCCGCTCAGATACCGCTCGATCGCGCTGGCGAACAGTTCCCACAGAGCCAGCGCGATGACGAGCTCCGTGCCAATCGACAGCGCGTTTCCAACGATCCTCCGGCCGAGATCGGATGTGAACCAGCTGAAGGTTCCGACATTCCAGGCCTGCAGCACCGCCAGCGCAGCGAAGATATAAATGGCGCCGGCGGTCACTCCGGAGAGGATCGGGATGTAGCGGTTGGCGCGCTGCTCGAGCGTCGGAAACTGCGCCTTGAGTTCCGGCTTGATGGCAAAGCCGCGACGGCTCAAACCCTGGACAAAACGCGCGAGAAGCTGGGCGGCGACGAGAACGATGAGGCTGAGCACCGTGGCGCGCAGGACATAAATGAACCCGCCCTCGATGTGCAGCGCGTAGATCAGATAGAGGCCGACGATGTAAAGGATCGCGAGAAGGTGCCAGATCTCTCCGAGGCTGCGACGAACGCGCGCCCAGCCCGAAGTGCTCGCCACTTCTCCGGCGATCCAGATGGCGACCGCTGCCCGGTTCTGCAGCAAAAAGATGACCGCGAGGACCGCCAGCACCAGGCCCACGGCCTTCAGCATCAATGCGTAGAGCGCGCCGGGTACGCCGAGCCACCAGCAAGCTTCGGGGACCGCATAACCGAAAATCGCCCAGAACGTGAACCGCCTGGCCCAGATATAGAGGTAGTTCCGGGTTTCGGCGTCGATCGGCACAAATACGACGCCGGCATCGGCGGGCAGCAGCACGGAACGAACCACACACAGGAGGAGGCGCGCCACGACCGCCGCGTTGACAAGCACCGACAGGATGATCCGGGTCCGGGTATACTGGTCGGCCGCTGTCATCAGGGTCGCATAGGCCGTCCCTGCGAAAACCACGATCGGCAGCATACCAAGGACGAGGCCGAGCAGCGCGAAAGCGGCGCGGATCAGGCTTGTGTCGCTGCGCCTCACCGGCAAGCGCGGCAGCAGACGCGAAAGGAACGCGCGGACACCACACTCGGCTATGATGGCGAGGCCAAAGACGAGGCCTAGTGCGAACGCCGCTTCCGTCCATAGCCGGCGGGCGGCCGCATCGGAGAACTGCTGGCGTGTCCAGCCGACAAGGCGCGGCGCGTCGACGAGCATTGCGACACCGGCTAAAATCTCGCCTGAGAACGCGTCGATCTGCTGAGATAATTGACCCAAGACCGCCGTCGCGGCGGGTTTTTCCTGCTCCGCCGCGTGCTGCGCGGCGATCAGCGCACGAAGCTGTTCGACGAGCTTCGCCCGCGCGCTGTCGTCCTGCAGGGTGCGGACAAGCCGCTCCAGTTCGTCGGCGGAAACGGGAGCCGGCTGCGCGGGGGGAGACGGCTCGGCCGCTCTCCCAGCCGTCGACAGCCCGACGGCAAGGCAAAGAAGGAGCAAACAGGTGCCCAAGAAATGCCCCGCACCCCACCCTCTCCCCGCAGGCGGGGCGATGGAGCAGGTCGACAAATCCCCTCGCCCGCGTAAGAACGCGTGAAAGAGTAGACGATCGCCTGGATCAGCGTAGCGCATCCTTCAACACGGCTGCTTCGCGGCCTCCTCAGGATAATGAGGTATATTTCTTAACCGCAAAATCCATTTTGTCGAGAGCGTAAATATTTACGTATATAAAGCCAGATCCCCCGAGATCGGTGCGATCTGGAAGATCTGACTGTCACAGTAATAGAAAATTCGAATCATCCGCAAGGCGTTGCGACACGATTGTCTCTCTCCATAATTAAAAGTTGAGGATCGTTTGGAACAGCCTCGATGTATGATCCAAATTTTCTTCTACCATTCGCGCATGAGTCGTAATCATAACGACCTCTTTGCCAAGAATACTTACATGAGGTTACTTCTTTTATCATAATTTTCAATTTTGGTCTCCTCCGTCGGGGGCGGACGTTTATATTCGCCACGGCACGACGACGCGGTTCGCGGCGCTGAATGTCCTCGACGGCGCGGTGCCGGCCAGTGCATGACCCGCCATTGGATTAAGACAAATCGTCGATCAGCGATTTCGCGGCTTTGAGATCTCTCGTGGCGAATCCTTCCGTGAACCGTCCGTAGATTTGCGCGAGAAGCTCGCGCGCTTCGTCGCTTCGGGTGTAGGATTGCCACCGCCGGGCGAGGCTCGTGGCGGCGCGAAGTTCCCACGACAAGGCGCCCTGTCGACGAGCGCAGTCGAGCGCCCGCCGGAAGTGAAGCTCGGCCGACACTGTTGTTCCCGGCGCGTTCTCGAGGAGCAGGAGTTCGCCTTTGATACGAAGCAATTCGGCGAGATACCAGTGTTCCTCGCCGTCGCCCGACTGCGCAAACGCTTCGTCTATGATTGACAGCCCCTCAGCCGCTTGCCTTGCGCGAAGAAGACCCTGCGCGAGGATGCCGAAAAATACCCGATTTCGCTGAACAAACCCGGTCGCACGAATTTCATTCATCGCAGAACGGAGAAGACCGATCCCGGTGACGGAATCGCCCCGGCGGTTAAATACGGCGCCGCTAATGCCGCGAGCCCAGGCGTTCCAGATGTGGAGACCATGCTTTGCCGAGCGTTCAAGCAGAATGGCTGCATTTGCTTCCACGCTCGCGTGATCGCCGATAAATAAGCCCACCAAACATGCGGTGTCGGCCAGCGCAATACACAGCGAAAGCGCATGACCAATCGCCTGAGCATCCTCGACGCTGCTGTGCGCCATGCGGGTGGCCTGCTCTGGAAATCCTTGTAGCCAAAGAATTCGCGACAGGAAAACCTGCGCCAGAACTCTCTGGTCGAACTGAAACCGGAGGATTTGTGACGGCGGGGCCGGAGCAACGGAGCGATCGAGCATATGCTCTAGGCTGTGGCGCGCCTCGCTCTGGTTTCCGAGATAATGTAGTGCTGTGCCGATCAGCCGGTGGCCAACGAGAAGATCTGCCGAATCTGACTGCTGTGCGGCGAGATCGCGGAAGCGTTCTGCGAACACCAGACAAGCCCGGTCATTGCCGACCGTGAGGTGATAGTTATAAAGACCCCAGAGCGCCCGCAAACGATACTCGGTGTCGTCACACTTTTCCGCAAGCGCGAGGACCTTCTGCCAGGCGGCGTTCGTCTCGGCGAGCGGGCTCATCGTCTGCGCCAAGGATTGGCCAAGCGCGTGATATAGCTGCATTTCGCGCCGGGGGTCAGGGTCGGGTTCGAGGTAGGAGATGGCGCGCTCAACTCGCTGACGACATTCGTTCAAGAGCGATAAACGCATCCATAAGGGCACCGCGGCGGCGGTCAGTGCCACACCGATCGAGGCGTCACCGTGCGGCGAAAAAGCCCAATCCAATGCGGCACGGACCTCGTCGATGTGGCGGCGATGATCGGCAATGCCTTCGGCCGCTGGCCTCGTCGCCCATTCCGCCATTAGCCCTTCGAGAAGATCGCAGCAGTATTCGGCGTGCCGCCGAGCGAATTGATGCAGCTGACGACCTTGTTGCACGGATCAGCTGGGCTGGGGGCTTGGGCCGGGTAGCGTAGAGGACGTCCTCCTTTGCGAGAGCGGGACTTGGCGCTCGCTGGTCAGGGTTGCACCGCCCTAAAGCCTCCGCGCGCGGCAAAGCGGGCTGAGCAGTTCCAGATGGGAGGGCGCTACCCCCATCCATAACCCCCTGGGATGTCCGCTGTGCCATTCAAAGCCAATGCCGATCGCCGTCATCACATCCCCAAGCAGCAGGATCGGGTAACCAACTGGTCTGAATA
The DNA here is from genome assembly GCA_963695605.1 of uncultured Alphaproteobacteria bacterium. Taxonomy (GTDB): domain Bacteria; phylum Pseudomonadota; class Alphaproteobacteria; order ATCC43930; family CGMCC-115725; genus AP-15. Next base: position 10,571 of record CAVOHI010000057.1, read on the forward strand.
TGATGCTGCCTTGCGGCAGCGTGGCAGCCTGACGGTCTGGTTCAGCGAAGAGGCGATCGCGGCCTGGCGGGCCGAGCCACGGACGACACGGGGCGGTCAACCGCTCTATTCGGCCATAGCGATCGCAACCGCGCTGACCTTGCGGGCAGTGTTCCGCCTGGCTTTGCGCCAGACCGAGGGGCTGATCGGCTCCGTCATCCATCTGCTTGGCCTCGATCTCGCTATCCCTGACCATTCCACGCTGAGCCGGCGGGCCGAGACACTGGCCGTGGCGCGACCGCCGTCCAGCGCCGGACCCGTGCATCTTCTGGTGGACAGCACGGGGTTGAAGCTGTGCGGTGCTGGCGAGTGGTTGGTCGAAAAACACGGCACGAGCCGGCGCCGGTCGTGGCGCAAACTGCACATCGGTGTCGATGCCGACACGGGCCGCATCGTCGCGGCGGCGCTGACAACCAATGATCTCGATGACGGCTCGCAGGTCGGTCCCTTGCTCGACCAGATTGACGATGCCATCGCTTCGTTCACCGGCGACGGCGCATACGACCAGGACGGCGTCTACGGCGAGGTCGCCGCCCGCCATGCCGACGCCGCGGTCATCGTGCCACCGCGGTCGAATGCGGTGCCGAGCCAGACGGCCGAGACGGCGCCCACACCGCGTGACCGGCATCTGAACGTGATTGCCGAACATGGCCGCATGGGTTGGCAGAAAGCGTCGGGGTACAACTGGCGTGCCTTGGTGGAAGCCGATATCGGCCGCTGGAAACGGGTAATCGGTCACGCGCTGCGCTCGCAAACCGACAAGCGTCAAGCAACCGAGGTGGCAATTGCTGTCGACATCCTGAACCGCATGCTGGAGCTGGGACGCCCCAGCTACGTCCGCATCGCATAAGACCGAGAGGCCCCGCGATCACTGCGTCCACCCGGCTGATCCATGCAACAAGGTGCCACACTTGCCCTCCCCGAGCGGTATCCCGGGATTCGGCTGCCAAAAGCGAGCGTGCTCAATATCGCCTGATGACGAGCGGGATTGAGCAGGGCATCGACATACTGCACAAGCTCGTAACCAGGCGCTGTCAGGCTCGAAAAGAAATCACTCGTCGACCGCCTGCCGCTCCGGACGTTTTACCATGGAGAGCCTCTACTCCTTCTTGGCGAGGTCTCAACGACTGGCAGCGCGGTGCGGCGTCAGCACGAGCAGGACATAGTCGACCCACCCTCGATTATAGAACTTTTCCAGCAGCATCCCCCCGACGTATCCCCGGTGGGCACCATCGAGCTGATACGCGTGCATGAGGCGGTCACACTCCTCGTCTGGCCGCGTATGCACTTGGTAGCAGTCACTCAGAACCACCCAGGCGGCGATAGACAGGCCCGCCGCGTGCACCATGGCTTCCACAGGTGCCCGTTGTAACAACAAGGAAAAGTGCAAGGATTGCATGAACGGTTGTATCTCAGGATGGGCCGGGGGCACCTCGGGTCGAAACAGTTCATCAATGATCACTATTACGCCCCCGGGCCGCAACTGCCGGGCCCAATGGCGAAGGGTTGCCGCCACGTTGGGGGAGTGTCCGAGCAATTCAATGGCGACAATCGCATCATACTGCCGCTGGAGGCCGTCAAAACTCTGCAACAAAACCCGTGATCTCGACAGCTGCAGGCGTGCCAATGCCTGCTGGGCAACAGCTTGTTGCACATCGCTAAGCGTATAACCATCGACTGCGAGGGTCGGGGCTTGGCGCGCCACAAAGACGGCGAAACCCCCATAGCCACATCCGGCATCGGCGATGAGCCCGGCCCCTGACTGGTCCACCCACCGGAACGCTTCGCGGAATTGGATGAGTGGGTCTTGATCCAGATGCTTATGCACGGTCAAATGGTACAGATGGTCCCCTACATCATATGCATTGCCGGGTTGCATATGGATACGATACATCTCATTGTAGAACTCTCGGAGAAGATGCTCGGTAGACATGTGGCCTCTAAGGCTTCCCCTCTTCTTTGATAGCTCGCAATGTTCAGTCACTCTGGGTCAAAATGCGACCTAGACGGATCCGATTATATCGTTAGCTCCGTCATACATATCATCCGCCGCCTTCGCAGCGCTGTGCCAGCGAGATCGGATGATTAGTTCTTCGCGTTCGGTGTTATACCGGTTTCTTATCCTCTACGGCTCGCTCTATGCGGGGTTCGGCGTCCAGTCGCCTTACCTGCCAATTCTCCTCGACAATCGCCACTTGCCTCCGGAGACGATCGCGCTGGCGCTGGCCGCTGGCACGGCGATGCGGTTGATGGCTGCTCAAGCAGTGGCCCGACTGGCGGATCGTTTGGATGCTCCTAAAGTCTTTCTGGCGCTTTGCACGACCGCGGCGGCGTTGATCGGACTGGGATATTTGCCGGCGCAAGGCGCATGGTTGCTGATCGCGGTCGGCGTATTGCACTCGGCGGCACTGGCGCCGCTCCCGCCACTCAGCGACACGCTCGCCCTCGGTGCCGCGGCTCCCGCCGGGTCCGGCGGCGCGGTCATCCACTACGGTTGGCTACGCGGGTGCGGCTCAGCCGCCTTTGCGCTGGGCTTGGTGCTGTCCGGCCAGGTCATCGGACATGTCGGGATTGTCGTAATCGTCTGGCTAAACACGGCGCTGCTTGCTGCCGCGGCACCCATGGCACTTCGCGTTCCACAACTATTGGCGGCAGCTGGCCACCCCCAGGCCACGCCGAGCCAGGCTCGCGGGGTCGGAGTGTTGTTGCGACTGCCGCTCTATCGCAAGATGGTTTTGCTCGCAATGTTGATTCTCGGGAGTCATGCGATGCACGACTCCTTTGCGATGATCCGTTGGAGCAGAGCCGGAATCAGCCCAGGCACCTCTGGCATCTTGTGGTCGCTTTCGGTCGCCGCCGAGGTCGTCGTCTTCCTCTTGGTCGGCCGTCCCTTGCTCGACCGCATCGGCCCGGCAGGCGCCGCGATGCTCTCCGCCGGCGCCGGTGTCGTGCGATGGGCAGTGATGGCCGAGACCGCGTGGCTTCCAGCGGTGGCGGCGATCGAGCCCTTGCACGGCCTAACGTTCGCGCTCTTGCATCTGACGTGCATGCGGCTTTTGGCACAATGCGTTCCAAGGCACCTCGAGGCGACGGCACTGACGATCTACGGTACCGTCGGCATCGGTATTGCAACCGCTCTCCTTACGCTTGCCTGCGGGCCAATTTTCGAGCGCTTCGGGGCGCACGGGTTCTGGGCAATGGCGGCCCTGTGTGCGGCGGCGTTGCCGCTCGCCCTAACCCTGCGCGAACCGATGGCCGGTTCCCGGTGATTTTTTCGCTCGGCCGATTATCTGATTATCTGGATTCTTGCTTGCCGATCGGGCCCTCCGGCCCCAAGATTACGGCCGCTTCGCGCTAGCCCAAGGCGTGCTTCCCTACCATGACCACGACACCTTTGTCGGGGGGCGTCGCCGAGCTTTTCCCGGTCTTAGGGCATCGCGAGGGATTTCGCGCTCATTTTGCCCCGACGCGAGCGGCAGGATTCCAGAGAGGGACTCAAAGTTCGTATCCGGCTCTCTCCAGCAGAGAGTCAGGAACGAACTCCTCATTGGTTCGAATCCTTTCCCTCCAGGGTGGAGTCAATTGCGAACCTGACCGCTCGCGAAGAACAAATCGAGCTGGACCGCGGCGGCTCACTCACTGGCAGGGACCATCCCGTGATATTTCATCAGGCATGCCGCCCCCGTTGCTTCTGCTGCAGGACATCAGTGTCACCTTTGGAGTTACGCCGCTGCTTACCGGCGCGGAGCTGGCCGTCGCGTCCGGCGATCGGGTCTGCCTGGTCGGGCGCAACGGCTCGGGCAAGTCCACCTTGCTGCGCATTGCGGCCGGGCTGGTGCAACCCGATGCGGGAGATCGCTTCGCCCAGCCCGGCGCCACAATCCACTATCTGCCGCAAGAACCGGATTTGTCCGGCTTCGCCACCACCTTGACCTATGTCGAGGCGGGCTTTAGCGCCACGGTGGCCGATAGTCGCCACCGGGCGCTATATCTGCTCAAAGAACTCGGCCTTTCCGGCGAGGAAGACCCTGCAGCTCTTTCGGGTGGCGAGGCGCGTCGCGCCGCCCTAGCCCGCGCGCTGGCCCCCTCTCCCGATATATTGTTGCTGGACGAGCCGACCAACCATCTCGACCTGCCGGGTATCGAGTGGCTGGAGCGCGAGTTGGACGGGATGCGCTCCGGTATCGTCTTGATCAGCCACGACCGCCGGCTGCTCGAGCGCATCTCGCGTACCACGATCTGGCTCGATCGCGGCATCACCCGGATCCTCAACGAGGGTTTCAACGCGTTCGAACCCTGGCGCGACGCGGTGCTGGAGCAGGAGGCGAGCGAGCAGCACAAGCTCGGCCGCAAGATCGCGATGGAGGAGGATTGGCTGCGCTATGGGGTCACTGCACGGCGCACCCGCAACCAGAGGCGGCTCGCGGAGTTGCACGCGCTGCGCAGGAAGCGCAAGGAGCAACGCGCCGCGCAAGGCTCGGTCCGGCTGAAGACGGCTCAGGCCGAGTTGTCCGGCCGGCTGGTCGCGGTGGCGCAGGGCATCTCCAAATCCTATGGCGGCCACCCGGTCGTGCGGGATTTTTCAGCGCGGATCATGCGCGGCGACCGGGTCGGCATCGTCGGCCCCAACGGAGCCGGCAAGACAACATTGCTCAACCTGCTCACCGGCGCGCTGGTGCCCGATACCGGCGAGGTCCGGCTCGGCAGCAACCTCGCTCAGGTTATTCTCGATCAGCGGCGCGAAACCCTCGACCCGGCACAGAGCCTGACTGAGGCACTTACCGACGGCAGCGGCGACACCGTGACGATCGGCGGCCAGAGCCGCCATGTGATCGGCTACATGAAGGATTTCCTGTTCCGCCCCGAGCAGGCACGTACCCCGGTCGGCGTGCTGTCCGGCGGCGAGCGGGCCCGGCTTATCCTTGCCCGAGCCTTCGCCCGGCCATCCAACCTGCTGGTGCTCGACGAGCCGACCAACGATCTCGATCTCGAGACCCTCGACCTGCTGCAGGAGCGGCTGGCCGAGTATCCCGGCACGGTGCTGCTGGTCAGCCACGACCGCGACTTCCTCGATCGCGTGGTGACGTCAGTCATCGCCACCGAAGGCAAGGGGCGCTGGATCGAGTACGCTGGTGGCTACACCGATATGCTGGCGCAGCGCGAACCGGCCGCCCGCCGATCGACTCCGGCAAAGGCCTCCGTAACGAAGCGACCGCGATCCGTGACAGAGGTCAGAGCGCAACCAGCCGACAGGGCGCGCCGCATGAGTTTCAACGATCAACGTGCACTGGAGATGCTGCCGGCCCGGATCGCGGCATTACAGACGGAAATTGCCGGGCTGAATGCCGTTGTGGCCGACCCAGACCTGTATGCACGCGATCCGGGACGGTTTGGCGCTACGACACGAGCGCTCGCCGTCGCCCGGGAGGAACTGGCCGCAGCCGAGGAGCGGTGGCTGACTTTGGAAATGCTGCGCGAGGAAATCGATGTCGAGCGGAAGTCGTGATTTGGCTCAGAGGCCTCGATGCAGCATTAAGATCGACATGCCGCATTCCATCGAACTCTATTAGGACGGGTGGCCGCCTATCGGCACGGCTCTCAAGAGAGCCGTCTTGCAGCTCCCGAATTTGTTTGGGAGCGAAAGATGGGGACACCCCAGGCCGCCGAGCGGGCAAAGCCCACGATGCCTTCGCGCGCGAGGGGCGGAGCCCCTTCAGAACCCAAAAGCTATATCGACCGAAGAACAGGCGTTCGTGCGCGGTTCAGCCCCCGGTCGCCGCCTCGTTGTACTCAGCGTCGCTGACATGCGCGCCCCAGGCGGCGCCCTGCCCCTGCTCGCCCGCTTCCGACAGCGCCAGATGCGAGAAGAGGCGATCGGGCGCGGCGCCGTGCCAGTGCATCGTGTCCGGCGGTATATTGACCGTATCGCCGGGGTTCAGCACTTGCGGCTTCTCGCCCTTGAAACAGATGCGGCCAACGCCGGACAAACAGAAGAGCGTCTGCCCAACCGGGTGAGAGTGCCACGCGGTGCGCGCGCCGGGCGTGAACGTAACGACGGAACCTCCAAGGCGCGATGGCGCCTCGGCGGTAATCACCGGATCCTGGAACACAACGCCGGTGAAGGTCTCGGCGGCGCCCCGCCTTGTGGTGCGCGCTCCGGCGCGAATGACTCCGGCTTTGACTGGCATGGCTGTGCTCCTTCTCGTGGCGACGGCTTCGTGACCGCCCAAAATAAGAGATAACCATAGCGGCGGGGTCCGACGCGGCGCAATCGAAGTGGCTGAAGGGCAGCCGGCGTTGGCGTAAAAACCCGTTCTGGCGATCGCCAAGCGACTGAGGACTATATCTCAAATCATCGGCCAGCCTCGATCAGCGCCAGCGTTTGTTCGTCGGGTTGCCCGCCGCACCAGCGGTCGAGAGCCTGACGAAACGGATTGTCCGGGTCGTCCGCCGCCAGCGAGAACAGCGTCATGCATGACCGGAACTTGAGGTCGTCGGGCGACCCGAAAATCGCATGAACGGACGGGCTCTCGATCGCAAGCACGATCCTCGTGCAGAGATCGAGTCGTGGCCCGAGCAGCGGCATGGGCCAGATACGCGCGCGCTTCATCGACGGAGCCGATGCCGTAAAACCGGGCCGTCGACGAGCGCCCGAGACCGGCCAGTTGCGGAAAGATGAACCACATCCAGTGGCTCTGCTTCCGGCCTGCCCGCAATTCGGCGAGCACGGTCTCGAAGACCGGCGCCTGCGCCGTCACGAAGCGCTCCAGGTTGAAGCGGATCGGCCGCTGTCATGTCAAGCTCTCCTTTTCAGACGCCGCGCCCGGCCGGCGATGCCTTCGGGCTTCGCAAGTTCGATCCAGGCGGGCGCATGATCGCTCGCGTGTTCGCGGCCGCGCACGTCACGGTTCACGCCGGCTGAGATGAGACGTTTCGCCAATGGCGGACTGAGCAGCAGATGATCGATGCGCAGACCGGCGTCCCGGCCGAAGGCGTTCCGGAAATACCTCCAGAAGGTGTAGATCCGTTCGCCCGGGTGCAGAGCCCGCAGCGCGTCGGTCCAGCCCTGCTCCACAAGGCGGCGATAGGCATCCCGCACCTCTGGCCGGAACAGCGCGTCATCGACCCATCTCTCCGGCGCGTAGACGTCGAGATCGGTCGGCATGACGTTGTAATCGCCGGCGAGCACGACCGGCTCGCCGGTCGCGAGCAGGCTCCCGGCATGCTCCGCCAGTCGGTCGAACCAGCGCAACTTGTAATCGAACTTGGGTCCCGGCGCGGGATTGCCGTTCGGCAGATAGAGGCATCCGACGATCATGCCGTCGACCGCCGCCTCGATGTAGCGGCTGTGCGTGTCATCGGGATCGCCGGGCAGGCCCCGGCGGATTTCCACGGGCTCAGCGCCCCGCGCCAGGATCGCGACGCCGTTCCAGCTTTTTTGCCCATGCCAGATCGCGCCATAACCGGCGGCGCGGATGCTCTTCCAGGTTACCCGTATTCCTCAAGCGCCGGCTCGCCGCCCACCCGCACCCCCACCTCGGCGCGGTGAACTGGATGACTCTCGCATCACGCCGGCCACCACCGCGGTCCGTCGGATAGCTCCGCCAAGGGACGAGAAGGAGCATAGTCGCTGTAGCGAACCCAGTACCGGCAAATCCCGAGCGAGCCTCCCGCATCAATGCGAGCGGGGCCGACTCGAAGTCGCGGCGATCCGCATCGACATCGATGCAGGTTCGGTGTATCTGGCGATGATGTCCTTCCGGGACCCAATCGACAAGCGGTCGCCCGCCAGATGTATCCGAGATCGGGATTATTCTGCCAGGGCTCAGGCGAATGCTGGGAGCGAGCCGCGCGATCCGTTCTGGTGGTCGGCCGTGCTCGCCATGCGCGCGGCGTTCGCGGCGCGGCCCGGCGCGAAGCTGATCTCTGTTCCGCTGGATGGCGGCTCGCTCAGTGTCTCCGCCGATGGCGGATGGCGTGCATCGACGCCGTTGCCGGATGATGTCGCGGTGCAGCTCGACCTCTACCTTCCCTATTGCCTTTCGCACCCCCGCGGGCTCGCCGTCGCTCACATCGGGCAGAGCCTCGACGGCCGAATTGCGACCGAGAACGGCGACTCCCGCTGGATCACCGGCGAGGCCGACTTGTTGCATTGCCATCGCATGCGGGCACTCGCCGACGCAGTCCTCGTCGGTGCCCGCACCGTGCGGGCCGACGACCCGCAGCTGACGGTCCGGCGGTGCGCCGGAGACAACCCGTACCGGGTCGTCATCGATCCTGAGCTGAGCTTGACCGGCCGGCATGCGATCTTTCGCGACCGCGCGGCTCCGACACTGGTCGTCGCCACAAGGGAGGAGCATGGTGACCGCCAGGGCGAGGCGCATGGGTGCGAAATCCTCGGCGTGCCGCGCGTCGGCGGCACGCTCGATGTTTCGGCGATCCGCACCGCGCTGGGTGACCGGGGATTGTCTGTCGTATTCGTCGAGGGTGGCGGAATCACGATCTCGCACTTTCTCGAGGCAGGCTGCCTCAACCGTCTGCAGATAACGGTTGCCCCAATCATCATCGGATCGGGGCGTCCCGGTGTCGCATTTCCCGGCGACCGTGCGCTCGACCGCGCATTGCGGCCGCGGGTCCGCCGTTTCGACCTTGGCAGTGACACGTTGTTCGATTGTGATTTCGATGAGTGAGGCGCTGTCGTTTGGGTCGCCGCGCCGGGCCGGAGCGGAATCAGAACTCAACCGTTACGATCCCTGGCTCCTGACCGCGAAAGTGCGTTTTCTACCTTGCCCGATCTGATGACGCATCTGGCGGCGGCGCCGCAGGCGTCCACTGTTACGCGCTCCGGTATGATTGAACCGCGGGGCGAACCATGTACAGCATCACCATCAGCCATCACTTCATGATTGCGCACAGTTTGGTGGGCACTGTTTTCGGGCCGGCTCAGCAGCTGCACGGCGCGACCTTCGTGGTTGAGGGTGAATTGCGGCGGTACGCGCTGGATGCCGATCGGATCGTTTGTGATATCGGCCGCGCTCTTGACCTGTTGAAGACGGTGCTCGCCGAGTTTGACTATCGCAATCTCGACGAGTTCGCCGAATTCCGCGGGCGCAATACCACAACCGAGTTCCTCGCCTGCCAAGTCCACAAGCGGCTGGTGCGGCGGATCAAAGAAGGTGCGCTCGGGTCTCAGGCCATCACCAGTCTCAGAGTAGTACTGCGGGAAAATCCAGTGGCCTGGGCGGCCTACGACGCGCCGCTGGGATGACCGCGCTCCCAGCGTTTGCTTCGCGAACGCCCCACGCCGCCGACGAAACTCAGCTTCGCCGAGAACTCGTCTTCGTCGTCCCCGGCCCGCTCGATCAACTTACCGGCGGATATCTGTTCGACGGTCACATTGTCAGAGGTCTGCGCGCGCGTGGCCGGGTCGTTCGGGTTATCGAACTCGCCGGACGGCGTCCAAGGGCGGACGCGGCGGTGCTCGCCGGGGTGGCCGACGGCACGGAGACAGTTGTCGACGGCCTCGTCCTTGCCAATCTCGGAGAGGCGGTGGCGGCGCAGGCGCGCCGCCTGCGGCTCATCGCCTTCGTCCACGGCCCGCTGGCGCAGGAAAGCGGCCTTCCGCCGGCCGAGGCGAAGCGGGCCGCACAGCGCGAGGCTGCGCTGCTCTTACGGCTCCGCGGCGTCCTCTGCCCCAGCCGGAAAACTGCGGCGGCTCCGGATTTTTGGACAGCGCGATAAGCTAAGGCTGACCGGTCCAAAAAGGGGGCGTGATAAGTGGGCGTAAAGAGGAAGCAGCACAGCGCGGAGTTCAAAGCGCGGGTGGCGATGACGGCACTTTCGGGGGAGAAGACCCTGGCGGAGCTGTCGGCGGAGTTTAGGGTTCATCCGACGATGATCAGCAACTGGAAGCAGGAGCTGGTGAAGCGTGCAGCGGAGCTGTTTGGGCGCGGCAGCAAGGCGCCGGCGGCCGAAGATGCGCAGAAGGTGATCGACGATCTGCACCGCAAGATCGGTCAGCTGCAGGTCGAGTGCGATTTTCTTGCCGGGCAGCCCGCCATCTCCCGAGCGCTGAGAGGCGGGCGATGATTGCGCCGGAAGCGGGGCTGTCCGTAAGCCGGCAATGCGCACTGCTCGGGGTTGCGCGCAGCAGCTTCTATTACCGGCCTCCGCCGGAATCTGCCGAGGAACTCGAGCTTCTGAAGCGGGTCGACCGGATTTTCACCAGCCATCCGGTCTACGGCAGCCGCCGGCTCCGGGTGGCGCTCTTGCGAGAGGGGATCTCGGTTGGCCGCCGGCGCGTCCGGCGGCTGATGAGAAAGCTCGGGCTGTGGGCGGTCCGGCCCAAGCGGAACACCAGCAAACCGCATCCCGGGCACAAGGTCTATCCGTACCTTCTGCGCGGCAAGACGATCGACCAGGCGAACCAGAGCCTGCCCTCGCGAAAGCGGGGGTGTGGGCCGCTGACATAACCTACATACCGATGCGGCAGGGATTTTTGTACCTGGTCGCGATCATCGACTGGGCGACCCGACGAGTGCTGTCCTGGCGGCTGTCGAACACGCTCACGGCGGGGTTCTGCGTCGAGGCGCTGAGCGAGGCCCTCGCCCGGTTCGGCAAGCCCGACGTCTTCAATACCGATCAGGGCGCGCAATTCACCAGTGACGAGTTCACCAATATGCTGCGGGATCGCCGGATCGAGATCAGCATGGACGGACGCGGGCGCTGCCACGACAACATCTTCGTCGAGCGCTTGTGGTGGACCGTGAAGCACGAATGGGTCTACCTGCGTCCAGCGGCCGACGGCATCGAACAGAAGCGCAGCCTTGGCGAGTTCTTCGACTGGTATAATCTGCGGCGTCCGCATCAGGCGCTCGGCTGGCGAACACCGGACGAGGCGTACCTCGGCCAATCGATGGCGGCGTCGGCACTGGCCGCCTGACGCCATGCCGAGGAGGTGCCGTGAATTTGTGGACAGTCGGCTGCGCCGATCCCCGCCTGACCGCGCCAGCGCGGTCCCCTATGGACAAGCCGGGGAAAACGCTACGCGTTTCCCCCACCTTGCCCACAGGTCGGCGGCTGCCCACAAGCTTCACAGCACCCCGCAACAAGACAGGATGAATTTGATTTCGGGGAAAGGTGAAACCAGCAGCCGGCTACCTGCCTTTAGCTTATTCCTCCCCGGAACCTGTCCAAACACCCGGGACCGTCGCAAACTGCCGCTGCGGTCGAGAGCTATGGCGTCTCTCCCGACCGGATCGCCATCGTCCCACCAGGCACGGTGAAGCCGAATAGGCTAAGGCCGCGGCGAGGCCCCGTTCGCGCGCTGCTCTGCGTCGCGAACTTGCTGCCACGCAAAGGTCATGGCGTGCTGGTCGAGGCGCTGGCCCGAATTCGGGATCTCGACTGGAACTTGCTCTGCGTCGGGTCACTCGAGCGCGATCCGCCGACGGCGCGATCTGTTCGCCGGATGATCTCGGCCGCCAGGCTCAAGCGGCGTATCACTCTAGTGTCCTGTCTCTAAAATGGAGTTCCAAATCCGACATACGAATGATATCATGGGCGTGCCGATTGGGGGGAATTGGTGATGGCGCGTCAACGGATCGAACTGGCTCCGGCAGAGGCTGCAGAACTGAGCCGCCGCGCTCGCGCGACGACAGTGCCGGTGCGGGATCGGCAGCGAGCTGAGATCATCCTGCTAAGCGCGCAAGGTCTGACCCAACTGCGCATCGCCGAGCAGATGGGGATATCACGGCTTTCGGTGAACCGCTGGGTGGGTCGCTTTGCGCTGCACCGGTTGGCGGGGTTGACCGATCGTGCCGGGCGCGGTCGCAAGCCGTGGCTGCCCCAGGTCACGGTGCAGCAAGTGCTAGAGCAAGCGGTGACACCGCCGCCCCATCTGGGGCGGTGGAGTTGCCGCACGATGGCCCGCGCCGCCGGGATCTCGCCGGCCAGCGTGCAGCGTCTGTGGGCGGCCAGTGACATCAAGCCGCATCTCTCGCGCACCTTCAAACTATCGAACGACAAGCGCTTTGAAGAGAAGTTCTGGGACGTCATCGGGCTGTATCTCAACCCACCGGACAAGGCGCTGGTGCTGTGCTGCGACGAGAAATCCCAATGTCAGGCGCTGGAGCGCACCCAACCAGGTCTGCCATTGGGGATCGGGCATATTCGTACCAAGACCCATGATTACGTGCGGCACGGTACCTTGACCCTGTTTGCCGCGCTCAACTATCTCGAGGGCAAGCTGATCACCCGCTTGGCGGCGCGCCATCGCCATCAGGAGTGGCTGGCCTTCCTTAAAACCATCGATGACGAGACCCCGGCCAATCTCGACATCCACATCATTGCCGACAATTACGCCACCCATAAGCATCCCACGGTCACCCGCTGGCTCGACCGCCACGCCCGCTTCCACATGCATTACACGCCGACCTCGTCATCCTGGATGAATTTGGTCGAGCGCTTCTTTCGTGACCTCACCGAGTTCATTACCGAAAAGAGCTTTGCCTCGACCCGAGAACTGGCCGACGCCATCATCGCCTTCCTGGCGGCGCGCAATGAGAACCCCCGGCGCTACGTGTGGAAAGCCAAGGGCGAAGACATCCTGCGCAAGATCAACGCCGCCCGAGAGGCGCTCGCCGTCGTCCAGTCAAGAAGCAACGCTATTTCAGAGACGGCACACTAGCGGGTGAGTGGCCGCCGCAATCGGTCGCGTACGCGTATCGAGCGGCGGACGCCTTTGTCCTTCCGTCCTTTCACGAAGGCTACGGCATGGTCTTCGCGGAAGCAATGGCGTACGGCCTGCCACTGATCGCCACCACCGCGGGCGCAATCCCGGAGACGGTGTCGCGTAAAGCCGCGCTGTTCGTTCCGCCGGGCGATTCGCCGGCTCTGGCGCGGGCTCTTCGCCGGGTGATCGCCGAGCCTGCGCTCGCCGCGTGGCTCGCTGCGGGGTCACGCGCCGCGGGCGCTCGCCTGCCCGAATGGCCGAAAGCGACGGAAGAGTGGGAAAGGGCGTTCGATCGCCTTGCGGCCTTCGATCCGCCCTCGTGATGGAGGGGCTGATGGAAATTGAGAGGCGCGGTTGCATTGGTGAGGGCGGCAATGGGGGGCTCGGGCAAAGGATCTGTCATGCGCTCGGGTACCCCACTAACCCTGGTTCGCCGGGCTATAGCGTACTTGAGGCCAGCCCGCGCACGATTGCTCGCCCCGAGTTTGCAGAGAGGCTCTGTCACGGCAACTCTACCGAGCACGCATCGAGAGCCGAGACTCGCCGCGCGTCATGCCGCTGCGACGGCATCTTGCCACTGTGCAGTGGCTTCGGCTCGGAAGATCCGACGGGTTGATCGCGAGATGAGGTGGCGTTGAAAGTTGAAGGTGTTGTGAACCGCACCGTGCACGCTGAGAAAGCGCTGGGCGGATCGAGCCGACTTGAACCGCTGCAGCTTGCGCTCGCGTCGTCGGACTGCCTGATGCGAATTCTCCGCCCTATTGTTCTTCCGAAGACCCTGCTCATGCCGACAGGTCAGTCGCAGACGCCGGAACGCAGCGGCGTAGGAGCGCAGCTTGTCGGTGACCAGCAATTTCGGCGCGAAACCTTGCTTCTTGAGGCAGCTTGCGGATCCAGGCGTAGGGCCGCCCGAGTGTCGCGTCGGCGCTGAACCAGCATGTCGAGGACCTCGCCCTCGTGATGGCTTACTTAAGGGCATCCGCGTCCTCGACCTGACACAGTTCGAGGCTGGCACGACTTGCACCGAGGCGCTCGCCTGGATGGGTGCCGACATCGCCAATGTGGAGCCGCCGCGCGGCGAAGTCGGTCGCACCAGCTTCGGCGACGCCTTCTATTTCATGATGTACAACGCCAACAAGCGCTCGCTCACCGTCAACCTCAAAGAGGAGCGCGGCCTGGCATTGGTGAAGGAGATGGCGAAGAAGGCGGACGTCTTCACCGAGAACTTCGCGCCCGGCGCGGTTGAGCGTTTGGGGCTCGCCCGCGCCAACCTGGCACATGGACCCATTCGACGATCCCGACTGGCTCTTCTATGTCAAATACGACGGATTCCGCGGGCTCTGCTACATCGAGCCGGGCCGGAACCGCCTGGTCTCGCGCCACGGCAACGCATTCGACCGCTTCGATGCACTCGCCGACCAGATCGCGGCCGCGCTCGATGTCCATGACGTCATCCTCGACGGCGAGATCATCGCGGCTGACGAGACCGGCCGCCCGGTTTTCATTGACCTTCTGCGCGGCACGCGGGCGCTGGCCTATGTGGCCTTTGACTTGCTCTGGCTCGAGATGATGTCGATCTGCGGCAATTGCCGCTACACGAGCGGCGGAAGCGGCTGCAGCCCATTATGCCCGGCGAGATCATCGATCATATCCGAGCCGGTGTCGGTTATCGGCCGCGGGTGCGAGTTGTTCGAATTGATGTGCGCGAATGATTTGGAAGGCGTCGTGGCCAAACGCCTCGCCGATCCCTACGAGCCGCGGGTGCGATGGCTCAAGATCAAGAATCCCGACTACACGCAGAAGGAAGGCAGGGGCGACCTATTCGACTGGTCACGGCAGCCCACATGGAGGCGGGCCGTCGCTCTGTCCGCACAGAACCTACCATCGCCAAAAGGTTGTCCCTTGAACTTTGAAGAAGCTCGTTCCCAGTGGGAAGTGGAAAAAAAGAAGTTCTTGGGCGCCAATTTCGGGTGCCTCCGAGATGTTAGTCCCGCTGTGCTGAAGGCCTTTCGTGCCGCGTTATCAGAAGGGCCGGAGGAGGCCATTCAGAAGGTCATCACTGCAAATCCCTATCTGATTCAGTACGCGATGGCTCGTTCTGGCCATCAGGGAATCTGGGTTTACCCTAAGGCAATGATCAAGCCTCCCGGAGCAGATGGAACGCCGGGTCTTATTCCGGATTACCTAATCGCGACGCGCTCGTCGCTTGGCTACTTCTGGCACGTTGTTGAGCTCAAACGTTTCGATGTGCAGTTCGCCAACTCCGATGGTAGCGGTCTCAGTTCCGAGGGACACAAGACCATTGCTCAATGTCAGGCGTATCTAACACACTTCCAAGACTACATTGAGACCGTCCGCAACAATGTACGAATTCCCGAGCTGATTCAGCCTAGTGGCGCAGTTCTCTTGATTGGCAATTCCCTGGCAGAATCTGAGGTCCAGCGTCAGCGCCGGGCGGAATTCGTGCGTAACACGCCGAGGATCGACGTAGTCAGCTATGACCGGATTGTCAAAGGCGTGGAGTTGGATCTGGGACCACGCTTGTGGGATGATGATTGGTCACAGACTGAGCGTTGGAACAAGTTGAAGCCGCCGAGCGGCGCAGCGTGAAGCGAGGGCTGCGGCACGGCTAATGACAATGACCTATCTCACCCGGACCGACGAAACCCACAACATCGAACGATTTTACATCGTCGACGTCACGCATGATCTGTTCGGCGGCTAGGTTGTCGCGCGCGAATGGGGCAGGCGGGGTTCGCCGAGAACACTGCGGCATCCGACGAAGGCGGCCACGACATCGCGCAACGAGATCGAGATCTGATCGAGACCAGGGAGAAGGCCCAGTAGGCGGAACAGCAGGCCGCCGACGATAGCTCCGGCGAGGCCCAGGCCCATATTCCGCGCCAGGCCAAACCCCTTGCGCTCCCGAGTGATGATGAGCCCCGCGAGGCTGCCGCCCAGCAGGCCCATAACGATCCAAGTGATGAATTGGGCGAGTGACGGCATCGCAATCTCCCGGCTTTTGGACTATCGCATCCCAGCATATCCGGGTACCGCGAGAACCGGCGCGCTCAAAGGGTATCTTCACCGCAAGGTGGCGACATCCCGGTGGACAGAATGCAGAGCCGAGCCTGGCAGCCGGATAGTTCGTTCGTGACCTTCGCTGGAGGGAGCCGGATTCGAACCCTCGGTCCCGCTTTCGGTATTCACCGTCTTGGGGCCGCCCTTTGTCATTCCGCCACCCTTCCCGCTTCCTCTTCACCGAAAAAGGAACCACGCTTTTCACGAGGCGCAGAATGACCTGATCGATAGCCCCCACCGCGCAATAAAGCGGCGGAACATGTCGCGCCGTATTAGTTAGGCCGTTATTGAGTCCTGGTCTATCAGGCGGCGCCAGCGAGCGCTTGCGCACCTATGCGGCTGTTCGAAGTGATCGATCTCGGACACACGCTTCGCCCGTGCATGAGCTGAAAAGTTATGCCCTTGCAATGGCAACACGTTGGGAAGCGGCGGCCCGGAGCCCTACTAGCATCGGCCGGTAAAGACGCCGCGCAGCCATTCGCAGGTTTCGTTCATCGCGGCCCCGGCTTTGTCGACGACGCCGACCCAGAACATAAAGCCATGATTGACGCCGTCATAACGCGTTAATGCCGTGGGTACGCCGGCTCTCCTCAGCTTTTCGGCGTAAAATTCGCCCTCGTCGCGGAGCGGGTCGTATTCGGCAGTGATGACCAGGGCGGGTGGCAAGCCGGACGGATCGGGAGCGCGGAGCGGCGAGGCGTGCGGATGCGCGCCTTCCGACGCATCATTCAAATAATGAGCCCAGAACCATTTCATCGTGTCGCGGGTCAGCCCGTAGCCCTCCGCGTTCTTCTCGTATGACGGCGTACCGGGCGTGTGGTAGTCCGTTACCGGATAGAGCAGCAGCTGACCACATAATTCCGGACCGCCCTCGTCACGTACCCTGAGCGCGGTGACCGCCGCTATATTGGCACCAGCGCTGTCCCCCGCGACGACGATGCGCGCTGGGTTGGCGCCCAGCACGGCGGCATGCGCGGCCGCCCAGCGTGTCGCATGCAGAGAATCCTCGATCGCAGCCGGGAACTTGTGCTCGGGCGCGAGGCGATAGTCGACCGACGCGACGACGCACCCCGCACCGGCACACAGATTGCGGCACATCCCGTCATGGGTATCAAGGCTGCACAGCACGAACCCGCTGCCGTGAAAGAACACCATCAGCGGGAATGGGCCTTCACCGTGCGGCGTATAGATGCGGATGCGCAAAGGCCCGCCCGGCCCATCGATAGTCTGCTCGCGGACGCTGGCGATCTCGGCTGGGGACGCCATCAAAGCGATGCGCGCCTCGTACTGCGCGCGCGCCACATCGACCGGCAGGGTATGCGTGGCGGGCACGCCGGTGCCCTTGTCCAGCAGGGCCTGGATCTGCGGATCGACAGGCATCGCTTGTCGCTGTCGCGACCGAGGCTACTGCGCTGCGCTCGCCAAGGGAGCCGCGCGGGCCGGCAGAAAGCGGTCGAGCACTTGCCCCGGGCCTTGCTCAAGCCGCTCGTAGTCTTTGCCGTCGAAAACCCGAGTGCCGTTGACGAACACGCCGTGCACGCCTATCGGGTCCCGGATCGTGCGCGTGCCGCCGCCAGGCAGGTCGTTGAGCCGGCGCAGCGCCGAGATGCCAACCGTGGCGGGATCGAACAGCAACAGATCGGCATGCGCGCCGATCGCGATGCGGCCGCGATCCGGGATGCCGTAAAGCCCGGCCTGATGGCTCGTCAGACGGCGCACGCCTTCCGAGAGGTCGAACGTGCCGCGTTCGCGCACCCAATGGCCAAGGAGATAAAGCCCGAAGCCCGCATCGCATAGATAGACCAGATGCGCGCCAGCATCGGAAAGCGCGATGACCCCGGCCTTGTGCTTGACCAGCGGCTCGACCCCCTCGTCGACGGCGTTGAAGAAGCGGCCAATCAGGCCGGTGTCGAGGTTCTCGTCGAGCCCGAGGTCGAGCAGGACGTCGAGCGGGTCGCGACCAGCTTCACGCGCGATCTCGGCGATGGTGCGGTTGGCGAGCTCGGCATTCTCGGGTTTCACCGGCGCGGCAATAATGACGCGCTGCCAGTTCCCCTGGAACACGGTGCCCGGCTTGGGGTTGCGCAGGTCAGCGCGGAACCGCTCGCGGAAGCTCGGGTCACGGAACACCGTCTTCAGCTGCTCGCGGTCGTAGGCCTTGATCGGGTCGAACGCCGGATGGCTGTAGAACGGGTAGGCGCTCGCCAGTGTGAAATCGAACGACAGCGGCTGACAGGTGATCTGGATATAGAGCTCGTTGCCGCGCGCCTGGGCGGCGGCGCAGGAGTCGAACACGCCGAGTGCACGCTTTGGATACTGCTCGTTATAGAGCGCGACCGCGGTGCTCATGAAAATGCGGCGCCCGTGCCGGGCGGCGATCTCCTCCATCGCGTCGGGCATGATTTGGCCGGAAGAAATCTCGACCACACCGCGCCCTGGCCCACCCATCGCCCCGACCAGGGCGTCGAATTCCGAGATGTCGCTGATCGTGGAGGGCATCGGCACGCCACCCCAACCCGAGTGGTTCAGCGAGTACGAAGCGCCCATTCCGATCGCGCCCTCGTCCATCGCCTCGGCGACGAGCCGCCTCATTTCAGCGAGTTCGGCGGCGGTCGGCTCTTTGCGCATCGAGGCGTCCTCGCCCATTACGGCGGTGCGTACCGCCGAATGCCCGACCAGCACGCCGAGGTTCATGTACGCGCCGCGCCCGCGCAGCATCGTCATGTATTCGGCGAACGACTGAAACTGCCAGTCTATGCCGGCGCGCAGCGCGTCGAGGTCCATACCCTCGACGACTGCCAGGTTGCGCATGATCAGGTCGCGCAGCGGCGGCGGCGCGGCACGATGCCGAAGCCGCAATTGCCCATGATCGCGGTTGTGACCCCGAGCGAGGGCGATGGCGACAAGCTCGGGTCCCAGGTGACCTGCGCGTCGTAATGCGTGTGCAGGTCGATGATGCCCGGCATCAGCGCGAGCCCGCCGGCATCGACGATCTCGGGTGCGTCCTTGCCCACATCGCCGATCGCGGCGATGCGGCCGTCTCGCACCGCAAGATCGGCGCGGATCGGGTCGTGCCCGAGCCCGTCGACCACGGTGGCGCCGCGGATCACGAGGTCATGCATTGCCATCTCCTCTGCTGTCTCGGGAATGACTTATCCACGGCGGTGACGGCGCGTTGATATTGTCTTCCATAGAAGACGTACGATTTGTATTGCGAGAAACCGGCGCGGGATTTATCATGTCAACCTGCATGGGTCAATGCGCTTGATCAGGCGAGAGATGGACCGGCCGCAGCCAGTGGGCTCGACAGCCAGCGCCCTTCAAGCAAAGGGAAGCGAAACCGAACCGACCAGCGCGGCCATTGCTGGTGATCTCGGCCGTGGCAATCTGGGCAAACCGGTGGGCGCGGTTGTCGCTGCGGCAAAAGTTCTGCGCGTGCTGCACGCGTCGGAGCGTCCGCTGAATTCAAGCGAGGTCGCCCGCGCCGCCGGTCTCCATCGCGGCACCGCCTACAACATCCTGCGGACGCTGCAAGCCGAGGGATTTGTCGGTTATGACGAGGCGACCCGCAGCTATTCGGTCAGCCTGCATATTCTCGAACTCGCCTATGGCGTGTTGCGTCGCAGCGGGCTGATGGATCTGGCGCGGCCGCTGATGCACGCGATCTCCGATGCGCACGGCGTGTCGGTTTATCTGTCGAAGGTGCTGGGCCCCTCGTCTCTGCTGTTGTTGGACTGGGTCGGCGTCGCGTTCCGCACTGACCTGTACGTCACCGTGGGGCGCCCCTCCCCGGTCCCGGCGGGCGCATCGGGCGTCATCATGGCCGCTTTCGGAAGCAGCAGCGAGCCGGAGCTCGAAGCGCTGTTCTCGAAAGTCGCGTGGTACCAGAAGCCGTCTTTCGCCGATTTCCTGGCCCGCGTCAGGGAGGCGAAGAAATCCGGTTTCGCGGTCGATCGCGGCGCGATGTTTCAGGGCATCACGCTGGTCTCCGTCCCGGTTCTGTCGCCGTCATGGGAGCTGCTGCTGATCCTGACCGCGGCTGGACATTCCCATGATCTGGATGCCGAGGCGCTGGGCGCGCTCAGCCGTGCGATGCAGTCGGCAGCGGCGCGGCTTTCGGAGAGCGCGCGATTGCTGCGTCTTGGTTGACTGTGTGGTTTTGCGTTGGGGGTTTCCGCAAGCATCAGTGCAAGGAATCAGAGCATGGCTTACTCGCAGGCGGCCGCGCACAAGGCTCGGACGGATCCGAGCACGGATTTCGACGCGATCATCATCGGCGCCGGTGTTTCCGGCCTCTACCAGCTCTACAAGCTGCGCGAACTCGGGCTCCAGGCGCGGGTGTTCGAAGCCGGCAGCGGGGTCGGCGGCACCTGGTACTGGAACCGCTATCCCGGCGCGCGCTTCGATTCCGAGAGCTGGACCTACGGCTACTCCTTTTCGCAGGAACTGCTGGAAGAATGGGACTGGGAGGAGCACTTCGCGGGCCAGCCCGAAACCGAGCGTTATCTGAATTACGTCGCCGACAAATTCGATCTGCGGCGAGACATTCAGTTCAACAGCCGCGTCAGGGCCGCGCACTATCAGGAGGATACGCGCAGCTGGGGCGTCGAGCTGGAAAACGGCAGGCACTACAGCGCGCGGTTCCTGATCACCGCCGTCGGCGTGCTTTCAGCGGCGACGATGCCGACAATCCCAGGCGTGGAGACGTTCCAAGGCCAATCCTGCCACACCCATTACTGGCCAAAGGAACCGGTTCGCTTCGAGGGCAAGCGGGTCGCGGTGATCGGCACCGGCGCGACCGGCGTGCAGACCATTACGGAAGTGGCCAAGACCGTCGGCCATCTGACCGTGTTCCAGCGCACGCCGCAATGGTGCGCGCCATTGCACAACGGCAAGATCGGTAAGGAAGAGATGCGCCGGATCCGGGCCAACTATTCCGATATCTTCGCGCGCTGCCAGGAGACCTACGGCTGTTTTATCCATGCGACCGATCCGCGCGCCGCCCTCGAGGTAACACGAGAGGAACGTGAGGCTTTCTGGGAGAAGCTTTACGGCGAGCCCGGCTTCGGCATCTGGATGGGCAATTTCCGAGACATCCTGGTGGACCGTGAGGCCAACGCACTGATCTCGGATTTCGTCGCTCGCAAGATCCGCCAGCGCGTCAAGGATCCGGGGGTCGCCGAAAAATTGATCCCGAAGAACCACGGCTTCGGTACCCGCCGCGTGCCGCTCGAGAGCGGCTATTTCGAGGTCTACAACCAGCCCAACGTCAAATTGGTGGACATCAACGAGACGCCGATCGAGCGCATCACCCCGGCCGGCATCAAGACCAGCGACGCCGAGTACGAGTTCGACATCATCATCTACGCAACCGGTTTCGACGCGATCACCGGCGCCTTCGACCGCATCGACATCCGCGGGGTCGACGGGGTGTCGCTAAAGGACAAGTGGAAGGACGGACCGCAGACCTTTCTCGGCATCCTGGTGGACGGCTTCCCCAACCTGCTGATGGTGATGGGCCCGCATGCCGGGCTCGGCAATTTTCCGCGCGCCGTCGAATACAGCGCCGATTGGGTGACAAGGCTGATCCGCTTCGCGCGCGACCGCGATCTGACCCGCATCGAGGCCACCGCGGCGGGCGCCGTTGCCTGGACTGACCACGTCATTGCGGCGAGCGAGGGCTTGCTGTTCACCGAGGTCGACTCGTGGATGACCGGCATCAACCGCAATGTCGAGGGCAAGCAGGTCCGCCGGATCATGCGCTACAGCGGTGGCCACCCCAAGTTCCGCGAGCGCTGCGAAGCCGTCGTGGCGGACGGATATCGTGAGCTGTCGCTGGCTTAGGCGCGACAACGGCGGCCAGGCTCGCCAGCCGGCGGTAGCTCAGAACCGAAGTTAGCGACACACAGCGAACGAAGGAGCGCTCCATGGATGTCGGCATGATGATGGTGTTCGCCAGCTACGGCTGGGATGATTGCTCCGACGCGCGCGTGTGGGACGAGGAGATCCGGCTGGCCCGGCTCGCCGCCGACCTCGGCTTCGACTGCCTGTGGTCGGCCGAGCACCACTTCAACGACTATTCGTTCGTGCCCGACAACCTTCAGCTGATGACCTATCTGACCGCGCTCTGCCCCAACGTCGATCTCGGCACCGCAGCGGTCATCCTGCCCTGGCACGACCCGCTGCGTGTCGCCGAACAGGCGGCTGTGCTCGACATGCTGAGCAAGGGCCGGCTGCGCCTCGGTCTCGGGCGCGGCCTGGCGCGCCGGGAGTTCGCCGCGTTTCGCCTGAGCATGGACGAGTCGCGGGAGCGCTTCGACGAGGCGGCTCCGATGATCGTCAAGGCGCTGAAGACCGGGTTCATCGAAGGCGACGGCAAATTCTACAAGCAGCCGCGCATCGAGATCCGGCCGCGGCCGCAATATTCCTTCGACGGCCGCATCTACGCCGTGGCGTCCAGCGAGGACTCGATCAACTCCGCCGCCAAGCTCGGCGCCCATATCGTCATGTTCGCCGACCGTCCGTGGGAAATGCGGCTGCCGGCGATCGAGCGCGGCCGCGAACTGCACCGCAAATATCACGGCACCGAGCCGCCCCAGGTCATGCTGACCGAGTTCTGCGTGTGCGGCACCAACCTGGCCGAAACCGAGGAGGAAGCGCGCAAGTACCAGGGCAAATTCGTCGAGAGCAACTTTTATCACTACGAATTCTTGGGCGAGCACTTCAAGACCGTGAAGGGTTACGACGCCTATCAGCAGAAGGCTGAGATCGCGCGCAAGGGCGGCCTCGAAGGCGCGGTCGCCGGCTTCATGCGGGCCGCAAGCTGGGGAACGCCCGACAAGATCCTGCGCGGGCTCGAAGAGCGTCGGAAGATCATCGGCGATTTCGAACTCAACGTCGCCTTCCGCTTCGGCGGCACGCCTTACGAGGTCGCGGAGCGGGGCCTGAGGCTCTTTGCCAAGGAGGTGCTGCCGGTGCTCAAGTCACAATCCTCGAGCAAAGTTCGCGAGGCGGCCGAGTGAAGCGTTCCGTCGTAAAGAGCGGCGGCGCACCTTCATAACCTCCAACATTGGCAGGAGATCCGAGTTGTCGGCACGCACCTCAGAACCCGCAAAATTTGATGCGATCGTCGTCGGCGCCGGAGTCGGCGGTCTCTACGCGATCTATCGCCTGCGTAAACTCGGCCTCAAAGTGCGTGGCTTCGAGGCCGGTGGCGGGGTTGGCGGCACCTGGTACTGGAACCGCTACCCAGGGTGTCGCTGCGACGTCGAAAGCATGGAATACTCGTATTCCTTCTCGGACGAGCTGCAGCAGGAATGGCATTGGCCCGAGCGCTACGGCACGCAACCTGAGATCCTGCGTTACATCAACCATGTGGCTGACCGCTTCGACCTCAGGCGCGACATCGAGTTCAACACCCGGGTCAAACAGGCGGTCTTCGACAGCAAGACAAACACATGGACGGTAACGACTGACAAAGGTAACGCCGCGACCGCGCGCTTCTGTATCATGGCGACGGGCAATCTTTCGACACCTCGGACGCCGAGCTTCCCTGGTTTGGAGAGCTTCAAGGGAGAAGTGGTATCATACCGGGTTATGGCCCCATGAAGGCGTCGATTTCACCGGATTGCGAGTAGGCGTGATTGGAACCGGCTCGTCGGGCGTCCAGTCGATACCCATCATCGCAAAGCAGGCGAAGCATCTTTACGTCTTTCAGCGGACAGCCAATTTCAGCCTGCCCGCACGCAATGCGCCAATGGATCCCGATAAAGAGAGCGCTCACAAAGCGCAGTATCCCGAGCGCCGCCGCGCCGCCTTCGATACGCCATTCGGGATCGCCGGGTATCCGGCGCCCGTAAAGTCCGCGCTCGATGCAACCGAGGAGGAGCGGCGACGCGCCTACGAGGCAAAATGGGCCGAGGGCGGCAGCATCAGCTTCCTGTATTCATTTACAGATCTGTTGATCAACAAAGAGTCCAACGAAACGGCGTCAGAGTTCGTGCGCCGGAAGATCCGCGCTACGGTCAAGGACC
>CAVOHI010000058.1:0-475562 GCA_963695605.1 uncultured Alphaproteobacteria bacterium
TTCAGCACGACGAAGAGACCCGCTCGGAATACGCCCGCCGCCGCGCCGTGTCTACGATCTCACGAGGCGGGGTCTCGACCCTCAGAGCGGCTTTTCCCAGACCACGACGAGGACCGGTCGGGGCGGTGCTCCGAGAGCGGTCCAAATCCCGCCGCCTGCCAACTCAGACCTGAGCTCAGGGACTCTTTTTGGAAAGGTGCCGTGCATCTTGACGCGCTCCTCTTGCCTTGCAAGGCGGGAGCGCGGAAGCGTCTCTCAGCCATCGGCGCCTTTAGGGGCGGCCGCTGTCGATGATGCTGCACTGAAGGCTGGTTGAGGAAACCCGCAAGCGCTACTTGCTTCCAAGCGGCGAGGTCTGAGAGTTCCTCCGCAGGGTGGTTAAGGTCACCTCGGTCCCGGCGCGTACCGATGCGCCGACGCATCGAGGATCGTCCGGCAGGGGCGCCGTTGCCCTCACGATTGGGTCGAGCATGTCTGTGTCCCCGATTTCAGGAGTCTTGTTTCTGCTGCTTGCGGCGGGTGCCGCCCGCGCGGGGGGGCCGTCCGGGGACAAGGGGTTGACGACCTACGCGATTGCTATGCATGGCCAGCCTGCGCTGCCCGCCGATTTTTCGCGCCTTCCCTACGCCGACCCGCAGGCCGCGAAAGGAGGCCGCCTGGCGCTCGCCTACCAGGGGACCTTCGACAGCCTCAATCCTTATAACCTGAGTGCCGGATCGACAGCGCAGGGTCTCGTCGGCAATGTATTCCAGTCGCTGATGCTGCGCTCCCTCGATGAGCCGTTCACGCTCTATGGCCTGATCGCCCGATCGATCGAGACCGACGACGCCCGTTCCTACGTCGCCTTCCATCTCGACCCGCGGGCGCGGTTTTCGGACGGCGTACCTGTGACCGCAGCGGACGTGCTGTTCACCTTCGATCTCCTCAAGAAGAAGGGTCGGCCGCAGCAGCGTGATGCCTTCGACCGGGTTAAACGGGCGGAAGCGCTCGATCTCATGACTGTTCGCTTCGATCTTAGCGGGCTCGACAGCGAAATGCCGCTGACGCTTGCAATGATGCCCGTGCTTCCGAAGCATCAAACGGATGTCGAGCACTTCGACGCTCCAACGCTCAAGCCGCCGGTCGGGACGGGTCCCTACGTCATTGCCGACGTGCAGCCGGGGGAGCGCCTGATCCTGCGTCGCAATCCCGACTATTGGGCGGAGGATCTGCCCGTCCAACGCGGATTGTTCAATTTCGACGAAATCGAGATCGACTATTATCGTGACGCCGATTCGTCGTTCGAGGCGTTCAAGGCGGGACTCTACGATTTTCGCCAGGAAACGGACGCCGGGCGCTGGATAAGCTCCTATGATTTTCCTGCCGTGCACGACGGCCGCACCATCAAGGAAAGCCTGCCCTATGGCTTACCGAAGGGCATGGAGGGCTTCGCCTTCAACACGCGCCGGTCGATATTTGCTGATATTCGAGTGCGCGAAGCGCTGGGCCTGATGTTCGACTTCGAGTGGATCAATGCCAACTTCTACGGCGGGCTCTATCGCCGATCGAGAAGCTTTTTCGATGATTCTGAGCTCGCCTCCGCCGGCCGCCCAGCGGATATCGGCCAGCGGGCGCTCTTGGCGCCCTTTCCCGGCGTGGTGCGGCACGACATCCTCGAAGGACGCTGGGAACCGCCCGTTACCGACGGTTCGGGGCGCGACCGGACGATGGCGCGGCGCGCGCTGGCGCTCCTTGGCGAAGCCGGCTACGCCATCAAGGACGGCGCGCTCGTCGAGCGGGCGAGCGGCCGGCCGTTCGCCTTCGAGATCCTGGTACAGGACCACACGCAGGAACGGCTTTCGCTGATCTATGCGGACAGCCTCAGGCGCCTCGGCGTTGACGTTACCGTCCGCCTCGTCGATGAGGTGCAGTACCAGCGCCGCCGCCAGAAATTTGATTTCGACATGCTGATCGCCGCCTGGATCGCCAGCCCCTCGCCGGGCTATGAGCAGCGCTTCCTCTGGGGTTCGCAGAGCGCCGATCAGGAGGGGTCCTACAATCTCACCGGCGCGCGCTCACCCGCGATTGACGCGATGATTGCGGCCATGGTCGCAGCCAAAACTCACGAGGAATTCGTCGATGCCGTGAGAGCGTACGACCGCGTCCTGTTGTCGGGCTTCTATATCGTTCCGCTGTTCTATACACGCGAGCAATGGATCGCCTATTCCGACAAGCTCGAACATCCGAAGTACATTCCGTTGTTCGGAGTGACAATCGACAACTGGTGGCAGAAGCAGCCCTAACAGCGCGAAGTCTGCCGAGCGGCGGTGGAGACGGGCACCGCTTGATGCTCTTGAAAGGAACCATGAGCGTATTCTCAAATCAACGGGTCGCCTATTTCAACGGCAAGATCGTTCCGGAGGGCGAGGTGGTGATCCCTTCGCGACCGCAGCTTCACCAAGGGCGACGGCGTGTTCGATATGACACGCTCGTTCAATGGGCACATCTTCAGATCAAGGAGCACATCGACCGGCTTTATCGCTCGCTCCACTACACGCAGATCGATTGCGGCCTCAAGCCCAAGGAGATGATCGAGATAAGCGAGGACGTGCTCAACGCAACGTACTCAAAATCGAGAGCTTGCCGCCACGGGCGGTGCCCGTTTGTGGGCGGTTGCCCGATATGTGGCAAGAATTCGTTCGCGGGCAGCTCCGTCGATCGCCTTGCCTTCAAGAAAGTCATCGATCTGATCGTAGGTGATGCCGTGCGCATCCTCGTCGGGAAGCTGCGGTCTCACGTTTTCGAGATCAGCAGTCGGAACTTTTAAAATAAGGTCGTCAGGTCCGCCAAGGGTCCTTGCCATTTGGCGGACCTGACGCTTGCTAAGACCGGCAAGCGGCAGGATATCGGCAGCACCATCGCCAAATTTGGTGAAGAATCCCATGATGGCTTCCGCCGCATGATCCGTACCAATGACGAGCCCGCGCAGGGTGCCAGCAAGCGCGAACTGTGCGATCATCCGCTGCCGCGCCTTGATGTTTCCGAGTATGAAATCCTCCTGGTCGCTATCAGCGAAGGAAAGGCCTCCGCGTTTCGTCGCCTCAAGGAGGGCGTCGGCGGCATCCTTGATGTTAACCGTCATCGAGCGATCCGGACGGATTGCCGCCAAGGCCCTTTGCGCATCACTTTCGTCAACCTGTATGCCATATGGCAACCGCGCGGCGATGAATTCGGCGGCATATCCGGCCTGGCGCAATTGCCGAACGGATTCTTGCGCTAACAACCCAGCAGTGAGTAAATCGACACCGCCACTAATGCCCAGCACATACGCCCGCATATTCGAGGCTACCAGATATTCTTTTAGGAACCCGATGCGACGTTTGACTTCGTGACTGGAGTCGAAATCTGTAGTTACGCCCAGTTCGCGCATAATCTCCCCTTGTTCGTCAGTTAAAATGTTCATTTCTGGTCCCGAATTGAGCTTACGACAAAGGTGACTTCCACCACGACCATAAATGATGTGAAAATGGACAAGCAAGAAATGCAGGAATTGAATCTCCGACTTCGTGACACCTTCGAGGCCGAGACCGGGTCCGACTATAGCTGGACCCGGTTTGCCTTTCATAATTCGCGGTGCAAAAGCGGACGCGCCGGGAGGTCCGAGAGGACCAAAAGCGGCCGTCCAAAACGCCGCCTTTGATGGCCGACTTGCGCCCATGTCGGACGCCCGAGATCGCTGCTCATCTTCCCGAAAGCGGACATCACGTCGTTCGGCTCTGCCGACCGATATGGGTGGGGAAAGCGGTCATTCGTAGGAGGCTGCTGCGAGCTACGATTCGTTGCTTGAACCGCTTGGGCAAGCCATGCGTTGATACAAATCAATCCAAAGGCGTGATTGAGGCAGTTGATAAATAGGTGATTGATGGGGGCGAAGAGCGTGGTTCGGCAAGCGCTATAATGCTCGGCGACCCGTTTGGTCGCTCGCAGGAATCGGTAGTGGGCGTGCTCGGCCATTGTGCCATGATTGAGCGCATTCTGCGAATTCCGCGCATGGGGTCACACGCGATGACGACAACAAGCGAATACGCCAAGAGCGCCACGGCGGCCTTGCATCAGGTCCTGCGCATCTCGCCGGGCGATTTCGATGCCGAGCGCGCCGCCGTCGTCATCGAGCAGGCCATAACGAACGCCACGCGTGAGCGCCAAACCAGGGTCCGCCGGCAGTTGAAGGCGGTGGAGGCTGCGGCGCAAGAGCGTCTGGCGCGATTGCTAAGCTCGTCACCCGCGGTGATCTACAGCTTCAAGGCTACCGGCGATTTTGCGCCGACCTTTGTCAGTGACAATATCATCGGCGTGTTCGGCTACGCGCCAGCCGAGTACCTGGAGGATCCATCCTTCTGGCGTGACCGCGTCCATCCCGATGATCTGGCCCGCGTCGATGACGCCATCTCCGCATTCTTCCAAAATGGCGTCCACGCGGTGGAGTATCGCTTTCGCCGCAAGGACGGCTCCTATTGCTGGGTGAACGACGAACAGCGTCTGATCCGCGGCGTCGGCGGCAAACCGTTGGAGATCGTCGGGTCATGGAGCGACATCACGGCGCGCAAGGCGGCAGAGGAAGCGAAAGCTGCGGCGCATCGCCGTCTGTCCCAATTGCTGACCAGCTCGCCCGCGGTGATCTACAGCTACAAGGCGACGGGAGATTTCGCGCCGAGTTTCGTCAGTGAGAACATCAGGGACTGGCTGGGCTATGAGCCGCGGGAATACCTCGAGGATGCGGATTTTTGGCGGCGTTGCGTGCATCCCGACCATCTCGCGGCGGTGGAAGCCAAGTCCGTCCACCTCTTCAAGAAAGGCCGCCATACGGTCGAGTACCTTTTTCTCAAGAAGGACGGCAGCTTTTGCTGGGTGAATGACGCGCAGCAATTGATCCGGGACGAGGAGGGCCAGCCGGCCGAGGTGGTTGGCTCATGGAGTGACATAACCGAGCGCAAGCGGGCCGAGGAAGCGGCGGTGGCGGCGCGCGATCGGGTCGAGCACCTTCTCGCTCGCTCGCCGGCGGTGATCTACAGCTTCAAGGCGAGCGGCGATTACGAGCCGACCTTCATAAGCCAGAACGTCAAGGAGCTGCTGGGCTACGACCGCGCGGAATATCTCGAGAGCCCGGATTTCTGGCGCGACCGCGTCCATCCCGAGGATTTGCCGCGCATCGAGAAAGACTATGCGCGGCTATTCGAGGATGGACGTCTCGCCAACGAGTACAGGTTCCGCAAGAAGGACGGCAGCTATTGCTGGATCAGTGACGATCTGCAGCTTCTCCGCGATGCGGCGGGCGAGCCGGTCGAGATCATCGGCGCGTGGAACGACATCACTGCGCGCAAGCAGATCGGCGAAGCCCTGGTCGCGGCGCAAGATCGCCTCGTGCGCGTTTTGTCTTCCGCGCCCGCGGTGATCTACAGCTACAAGGCTACGGGAGATTTCGCGCCGAATATCGTGAGCGAGAACATCAAAAGCCTGCTCGGATACGAGCCTCGCGAATACTTGGAGAACGCCGATTTTTGGCGTGAGCGGGTGCATCCCGACGACCTCGCCGCAGTGGAAGCTGAGTCGGTTCACCTGTTCAAGGAAGGCCGTCACACTGTCGAGTACCGATTTCTCAGGAAGGATGGCACCTATTGTTGGGTAAACGACGCGCAGCAATTGATCCGCGACAAAGACGGCCAGCCCATCGAAGTCGTCGGTTCGTGGAGCAACGTGACCGCGCGCAAAGAGGCGGAGAGTGCCTTCCGGCGCAGCGAGCAGCGCCTGACGGATGCGATCGAAGTCGATCTCGGAAGGGTTTTCGTTGTACGATGCGGAGGACCGGCTGATCGTCTGCAACAGCACCTACGGCGAGCTTCTCTATCCGGGAATGGGCACGCCGGTGCCGGGCACACCGTACGAAATGCTCATCCGTAGGGCGGCAGAACAAGGCCTTGTCGAGGACGCGAAAGGAAGGGTCGACGAGTGGGTCGTCGAGCGGTTGGCGAAGCACAGGCAACCGGGCAAGCCCCACATCCAGCGCCGCGGCGACCGTTGGATTCAAATCAACGAGCGCAAAACCACAGAGGGTGGGACAGTCGCTGTCTATACCAACATCACAAAAATCAAACGGGCCGAAGAAAAGGTCCGCGAGGCCGGTCGCGAGGCGGAGCTGGCCAAAGAGCTCGTGACCGAGAAGAATAAGGCGCTGGAGGTCTTGTCGACGAAGCTGTCGAAATACCTGTCACCCCAGGTCTACTCATCGATATTCTCGGGCTCGCAAAGCGTGGAAATCGCCTCGACCCGCAAGAAACTGACCATATTTTTTTCCGACATCGCGGATTTCACTTCGACGGCGGACGATCTCGAATCGGAAGAGCTAACCGGGCTCCTCAATCACTACCTAACCGAGATGTCGAAGATCGCCCTGGAGCACGGCGCGACCATCGACAAGTACATCGGCGATGCCTTCCTTGCCTTCTTTGGGGATCCGGAGACGAAGGGCGTCAAGGAGGATGCAATAGCTAGCGTCAACATGGCCGTCGCGATGCAGCGGCGGATGCGGGAATTGCAGGCGGAGTGGCGCGATGCCGGGTTGCAGAAGCCATTCCAGCTTCGGATCGGTATCAACACGGGCTATTGCACCGTCGGCAATTTCGGCAGCCAAGACCGCATGGACTACACCATCATCGGCAGCGAAGTGAATCTCGTCAGCCGGTTGCAGTCGCATGCCGCACTCGGCAGCATTCTCATGAGCCACGAGACCTATTCCCTGGTCAAGGACATGGTGCTGGCCGAGGAGCGAGAACCCATACACGCCAAGGGCATCGCCAAGCCGGTGCGAAACTACGAGGTCCTTGAGCGTATCGACGACATGGTCGGGCAGGGCATGGCGATCCGCGAAGAGCAAGATGGGCTGAAAATCCTCCTCGACTTGCGAAGGCTGGACAGAGCAAGAGCGATCAAGGCTTTGGACAACATCATCACGCGCCTTAGGACCTGAGTGGAAGTCGGACCCCAACACCGAAAGATACCGTCGCAAGCTAGGCGAAAGTCCGTTCCACTAGCGCCCGGGCAAGGTCGAGTGACTGTTCCCTCTCCGACGGATCCCGACACCGCACACGTTATGTCCGCTTCGGGTCCGAGAACTGCCGTAACGCTATGCCAGCGCGAATGTCCCTTCTGAGGTTCCAACCGCTCGAAAGCCGCCATTCCGGTATCGGCCAACTTAGGTCACGGCTGATTTGCGCCCATCCTGGTCGTTGCCGGCCAACGTTGCAGTTCTCGAAAGCGGACATCGAGTTGGCGAAGTTCTTTCGCGGCCATGGGTGCAGCACCAAGCTGGCTTGTTGGCGCTAGGCGAGGAACAGTGCGGCATTGGCGACGTCCAATGCGGTGCCGATCCGGTGGCGGAGCGGCACCTTGGCATCGCGCATCGCCGCCACCTCGGCCCGGCTCTTGCCGCTGACGCAGGCGCGAGTGTCGACCGCCATCGGCGTATCCATCATGCCGGGCAGGATAACGTTGGCGCGCACCCCATACTCAGCGTTCTGCCAGGCGGCGGTCGAGGAGATGTTGATGATCGCACCCGTGCGCTGCTGCCGCACGA
Source organism: uncultured Alphaproteobacteria bacterium (assembly GCA_963695605.1). Classification (GTDB taxonomy): domain Bacteria; phylum Pseudomonadota; class Alphaproteobacteria; order ATCC43930; family CGMCC-115725; genus AP-15. The sequence goes on from CAVOHI010000058.1 coordinate 7,610, forward strand.
TCGGCAGCACATGCTTGCGGGCCATGACCGTGCCGCGGAGATTGATCGCGGACCAAAGCGCACTTAATGCGGGGACGGCCGTGTGGGACAAGTGCCTCCGGAAGGAGAATGACCATGTATGCGATCACGGGTATTACCGGTCAGGTGGGCGGCGCCGTCGCCCGCACGCTGCTGGCTGAGGGGGCGAATGTGCGGGCGGTTGCGCGCGATGTGAGCAAGGCAGCACCGTGGGTGGAGCACGGCTGCGAATTGGCGATTGCCGAGATGAGCGAGGCCCCCGTTGTGACTTGGGTTGGCCGAAACCGGAATGGCGGCTTCCGGGCGCCAACGGCGGTGTCCCCTGTCGCTACTTCCAGCGGACGCGCTCGATCTCGCGGAAACGATCGACGACGCGCTGGAGGAGAGGAGCATAGTCGCGAAAGGCCCGCGTCTTCATGCCGGCGATCTTGCCTGCTTCGTCCCATAGCCGCACTCGCACCGCTTCCGTGTGGAAGGGGTTGGAGCGGAACTCGGCAGCCTCATCCTCATTCATCGGTCCACCCTGCAGGGAGAGGGTGTGAACGGATGCTTCCGAGAGCTTGGCAAAATAGCCCGGGTCGGTGGCGCAGAGATAGCGCTTGGCGGCGACGTGCAGGCGCACGCACTCGCTCACGACAGGCGGGAAAAAGGGGGCCAGCACCTCCGCCCCTGCATCGTCGTGATGCTTGTCTTCGGTGTCCTGTGGCGAATAGGCGCCGAACTCGCTCGTGAAATGGCCAACGTCGTGAAGCAGTGCCGCCGCCACGAGTTCATCCCCGGCACCCGCCTGCTCGGCGAACCAGGCGCTCTGGAGCATATGCTCGGCCATCGACACGGGCTCGCCAAGATATTCCTCCGCGCCGCGCCGCTCGAAAATGTCGGCGAGGAACGGCACGATGGTCTTGGTGTCGAGCGTGGGCAGGGTCATGCCGCCACCTCGTGGACCGCTTCGGCCTCGATCGCGGCAAGGGTGGAAAGCAGCCCGTCCTTGTCAGCGTAGCAGCCCTGAAGCCAGCGCTGGCCGGAGCCGGAGAATTGACTGCGGGCGTGCATGACGCGGGTGTTGTCCACAATGAAGAGCGATCCGGGCGTAAGCTTGAATGTCACTTCCATGCACGGGTCCTCCAGGATTTCGCTGAACTGACGATAGGCGGCGTAGAAATCCGGCATCTCCTCATAGGGCACGTCGACAAAAGGCGCCGCCGAACGATTGTTGAAGCGGATGGCGATCATCTCGCCATCCGGACCAAGCTCGATGAAGGGTCGCTTGGCGCGCAGGCGCACCTGCGATGAGCCAGCATATTCGAAGCGCGCCGGGTAGCGGCTGAGAAGATCGAAGCCCTTGGCGTTTTCCTGGCGTAGCCGCGTGGCCGCCATGAAGCCGTCGACGACGATGGAATCCCCTCCCTCGACCGTGTTCTCCAGGCAAGACAGAAGCTGCAGCGTCGGCACCGGATCGCGATACGGGTTGTCCGTGTGGGCCTGGAGCCCGAGATTGGTGTAAGCGAGATTGGTGGGATTCACCTCCGCCCGAACTTCGAACCAGCGTCCGTAGTTCGTCTCCCGCACATAGCCGAACAGGTCGGTGACCTCGCAGAGACTTCCCGACTCGCGCGGCACCTCGGTCAGCATGGCGAAGCCGTAGCGGCGCACCGCCGCGAGCCATTCCCCGAGAGCACGCCGGTCCGTCCGAAGCTGCGCATAGGAGCCCGTCGGCACCTGTTTTTGCAGGGCACCGTCCCAAAGCTCGACCTCCGGCGGCACCCAGCCGCGGCTCTTTACTGCGGCCTTGTCATAGATCCGCTCGCGCAGCCATCTGTGCCGGGAACACGGTCTCGTGACCCTCCGGCGCGAAGGTGATGGACAGATCGCCGTTCGGGGCAACCGCGACCGATCCGATCGTGGTCAAGGGCGATATATCGAGCACGGTGATCAGGCGCTGGCCATTGCCGGAACTGCGTGTCTTGGGATCGAGCGCGTTGTCGCGGAGCCAAAGAGCGTGAAAACGGGCGCTGTGCCCGTCGTTCCAGGTGACGCGCGTCGCACGCCCTTCATCAAGGATCTCGACCCCAGTTATCTTCATGAAAGGCTTGCCTCTCCGATAAGAGCGATTGAACTTGCGAAAAGCCATCGCCTGCGAATGATAAAATATTACGCGCGTGGCATCCAAACCGCCATTCTTCGATACCGGATAGAGGCATTCGGCATTGTTACATCGAGCAAGTAGAGGACAATGCCGGCTCGACCGTGAAGGTGTGACCGGCAACCAAGCACGCGGATAGCCGAGTACCTCCCGGTTCCCCAAGAATACTTACCGGCGATGGCCAAGACCTGGACCTTCCCGAAGGTGACGAGGCTGAATCCTGACTTATGGCTTTTGGCGCCACATGCCACGCATATGCGCCGCGACATCCACTGTCGGACCTTGGATTTGTTCGTGACTCGATGCCTCATAGGATCCGATGACGCCCAGGGCGAGCGGCTCGAGGTGCTCTGGGACGCTGAGATCGGCGCGAAACTGCTCGGCGAGGATGGCTGGGAGAATGTAGGCCAAGGGCTCCCCGACAGCTCCGATGTGCTCGCGGCTCATATCCGGACGATCCGCTGGCGGTCGGCCACTGCCGCTGAGCGCGATCTCATGCAGGCGCCGTTTCGTGCCGGCATAAGGCTCGACGCCTATCAGCTTCTACCGCTGCGAAAGGCGCTGCGCCTCCCGCGGGTCAATCTCCTGATCGCCGACGATGTCGGCCTCGGCAAAACGGTCGAGGCGGGGTTAGTCGCTCGTGAGCTGTTGCTGCGCCGCCGGATCGACTTCATCGTGATCGCGGCCCCGGCATCGATGACGATCCAATGGAAGGACGAACTCGAGGCGAAGTTCGGCCTCTCCTTCGGGATCATCGACCGCGAGCGCCTGGGCGAGATGCGGCGCATGCAGGGATTTTCAGTCAATCCCTGGACGACGGGCTCCCGCTTCATCATCTCGCATCGCCTGCTGACGGACGAGGTCTATGCGGCCGGACTGCGCGACGCGCTCGGCGAATTCCGCTCGCGGGCTCTGTTCATTCTCGACGAAGCCCATCATGCGGCGCCATCGGCCGGCACGCGCTACGCCATATCGAGCCAGCTCACCAAGGCTACCCGAGAGCTCGCCGAGCGCTTCGAGCATCGGCTGTTCCTGACCGCCACCCCGCATAACGGCCACTCGAACAGCTTCTCCGCCCTCCTCGAAATGCTCGATCCGCAGCGCTTCACCCGCGGGGTCGAAGTGCGCCCGAAGGATCTTGAGCCCGTCATGGTGCGGCGCCTGAAGGCCGATCTGCGCCGCCTCGGCGAGGCGTTCCCGGAAAGGATCATAGAGCCTATTCGCCTTGTTGGCCTCGCGGCCCTCACGGACGAGGTTGCGGCGCAGGATGGCCCGTCCCCGCCCCAAACGGGCTCGCAGGTCGGCGATCTCGATGCGGAGGGCGACCGACGAAGGCCGTTCCTGAGCCCCTCGCTCGCCGTGCCGAGGCGTTCTGTTTCATTGCCCACTGAATGCGGCGCGCTCAGCCGAAAGGGTTCGCGCTTCTTGGCCAAGATATCGCCGGCATTGTCTGAGACGTCGGCGATGACGACAGGAGCGCCCTAGCGCCACCCATGCGGCACTGGGGCTTCCAGCCTCTTCGAAATCAGCCGCCGTCTTGCGAGTGATCTGGCACTTCTATCGACGGCAAAGATGCTCTAGCCTTGATGCGACGCCATGCGCACCCGGCGCAAACAGGGAGGCCAAAGATGAGAATATCGCGTATTCTGCCGGCGCTAGCCATTGCGGCGGCTCTCAGCATATCAGCAGCGCAGGCCAAGGACTGGACCAAGGTCGTGATCGCGACCGAAGGCGCCTATATGCCGTATAACGGGCATTCGCCGGACGGAAAGCTGATCGGCTTCGAGATCGACCTCGGCAACGATCTCTGCGCGCGCTTGAAGATCACCTGCGAGTGGGTCGCCCAGGATTGGGACGGCATCATCCCCGGCCTCAACGCCGGAAAATACGACGCCATCATGGACGGCATGAGCATCACCGCGAAGCGTCAGGAGGTCATCAACTTCTCTCGCAACTATACCGACTCTCCGACCGTGTTCGCTGTCCGCAAGGACGGCCCGCTCGCCGACCTGCCCGATAATGGCGTGCGGGTGTCGCTCGACGACAAGGACGCCATGGCAGCCGCGATCAAGGCGCTGACGCCGGCGCTGAAGGGCAAGACTGTCGGCGTGCAGACCGCAACCATCCAGGCCGATCTTTTGAACACCTATCTCAAGGATGTCGTGGATATCCGCACCTACAAGACGACTGAGGAACATGATTTCGACCTGCAGGCGGGGCGCATCGACGCGGCGCTCGCTTCGACCTCCTATTTCGTCTCCACCCTCGCCCGGCCCGGCGGCGACAAGCTGAAGCTCGAAGGGCCGCTGTTCCACGGCGGCTTGCTCGGCCTGGGTACCGGGATCGGTCTTCGAAAGAGCGACCCTGAGCTGAAGGTCATGTTCGACAAGGCATTGAACGAGGCTCTTGCCGACGGCACGATCAAGAAGCTGTCAATGCAGTGGTTCAAGACGGATATCAGCCCGCCACCCCAGAGCTGAGAAGACGTGCCGACCTACCTCACGCTGGTCGGCTTCGGGCCGACCGGCTGGGGTTGGCAGCTCGTCCTTGCGACTTGGATGACGCTGTCGGTCTCCGCGGCCGCTTTTGCCATCGGCCTTGCTTGCGGCGTCGTCGGCGCTTGGGCGAAGCTGTCGCGCTCGCCGACGGCCCGCCGCGCCGGGGACGCCTACACGACGGTTCTGCGCGGCATCCCCGACCTGTTGGTGGTCTATCTGTTCTATTTCGGGGGCAGCGAGGTGCTGACCTCCGCGGCGAAGCTGTTCGGGCAAAGTGGATTTTTCGGCTTCAACAGCTTCATGGCCGGCGCGCTCGCGATCGGCATCGTCTCGGGCGCCTACCAGACCGAGGCGATCCGCGGCGCCTACCATGCCATTCCGCGCGGCGAGATCGAAGCGGCTCGCGCAGTGGGCATGCCCGGCTTCCTGATGTTGCGCCGGATCATCGCGCCGCGGGTGTTGCGCTTTGCGCTGCCCGCGATGGGCAATGTCTGGCAAAGCGCGCTGAAGGACTCCGCCCTGATCTCCGTCACCGGCCTGGTGGAGATCCTGCGTGAGATCCATGTCGGCGCCGGCTCAACCAGCCGCCCCTTCGATTTCTACATCACCGGGTTCATTCTCTATCTGGTGCTGACCACGGTCTCCGGTGCCGCGTTCCGTGGAACGGAGAGCTGGACGCTGCGCAGCGAGCGGCGGCCATGAACGAGTTGTCCTTCCTCGGCGACACGATGCGGCAATTGCTGAGCGGAGTGCCACTGACCGTGGAGCTGACCGTCATCTCGGTCTCCGTCGGCGGCGCGCTCGCAGTCATTTTGTCCGTGCTGCGCGCCTCGTTCGCGCCTTTCGCCTCGTTCGTGCGCTTCTACGTGTTCGCGCTGCGGGGCACGCCGCTGCTGCTGCAGATGTTCCTGATCTATTACGGTCTCGGCCAGTTCGATACCGTTCAGCAGAGCTTCTTGTGGCCATTTCTGCGTCAGCCTTACTGGTGCGCTATTCTGGCGCTGTCGCTCAACACCGCCGCCTATGGTTCGGAGATCATTCGCGGCGGTTTGCAATCGGTCCCGCCGGGCAGCATCGAGTCTGCGAGGGTCTGTGGCATGTCCGGCCTCCTCCTCTATCGACGCGTGATCCTGCCATTGGCGCTGCGCCAGGCATTGCCGGCCTATGGCAGCGAGGTGATTGCGATGGTGAAGTCCACCTCGCTCGCCAGCATCGTGACGCTGATGGAAATCAGCGGCATCGCTTATGCCATCATCTCCGAGACCTATCGGGCGCTGGAAGTCTTCCTCTGCGCCGGCTTGATTTATCTCGCCATCAACTTCGTGCTCACACGGGCGATCGCCGGCCTTGAAATCTGGCTCAATCCTCACCTGCGATCCGCGATATCATGACCCCGGCGATCGTCATTCGCGATCTCCACAAGAGCTTCGGCTCGCTGGAGGTGCTCAAGGGAGTGTCGATCGACGCGGCGGAGGGCGAGGTCATCTCGATTATCGGCGCCAGCGGTTCCGGCAAGAGCACGCTATTGCGTTGCATCCCGCTACTCGAGGTCCCCGATTCGGGCGAGATCATCATCGGCGGCGAGACGTTGCGAATGCGCCTGCGCCACGGCCGGCCAGAGCCCGCCGACACCGCGCAGGTCAACCGCATCCGCGGCACGCTCGGCTTCGTTTTCCAGAGCTTCAATCTGTGGCCACACATGACCGTGCTGCAGAACCTGATCGAGGCGCCGGTCCACGTGCAGAAGCGCCCGCGCGCCGAATGCATTGCCGAGGCCGAGGCGCTCCTGAAGAAGGTCGGGATGGCCGAAAAGCGCAATGCCTATCCAGCACATCTCTCAGGAGGCCAGCAGCAGCGTGCCGCGATTGCCAGGGCGCTGGCGATGCGCCCGCGCGCGCTGCTGTTCGACGAGCCGACCTCGTCCCTGGATCCGGAGCTTGTCGGCGAGGTGCTGCAAGTGATCGCAGGCTTGGCGGCCGAAGGCCGCACCATGCTCATCGTGACGCATGAGATGTCTTTTGCTGCCGAGGTCTCGAGCCGGGCCATCTTCCTTCATGCGGGTCGGGTCGAGGAAGAAGGGCACCCGAAGCAGGTCTTCGGCGACCCTGTTACCGAACGCTGTCGCGCCTTCGTCGCACGCCACATCAACCGCTAAGCATGGTGCGGCATTCCCGATGAGCTGTGGAGAGATTTGCGCCGATCGATTTCCGCAAATGTCTCGCGGGAACGGAGATGCGTCGACAGGCCCACTCAACGCCAGACAGTCAGAAGCGTCCCCGACAGCACCAGCGCGATCAGGTTGAAGCCGGCATTGATAGCGAACAGCTTGAGGGCCAGTGCTCATTCAGCACCTCAAGAAAAACAAACGGCCCCTCAGGTAGACTTTCCTAAAGACGGCCTTCTTCTCCGCGTCGCTTCCGGGCGCGTCCATGTCCCGTAACCAGGATCGCAGGCGGTCGCGCCGGGTCCGGTCCACTCGGGGTGACGCTCGGCTTCCTGATCCGTGCGACCTGTTGCGCCGCGCTCTCAATATCGCCGGTGGCGAGCATCGCGCACGGCGGCCCCGGGATCGTCACCCAGCTCGTCGAGTTCGTGGCGCAGACGGTCAGCTAAATGGAGTGATGAGCATTCTGACCTCTGTCAGAAGGGACTTCGTGCGTTGGGAGGCGCTGGCCACGCGTGCCACGAGGGAGCCGCTCGTTGGCGCGCGCGCCTATTCATGGGTGCCGCCCCGCCCTGGCCCGCACGCGTGGCCGCTGGACCCGTCGAGGTTCGGCAGACCCGAGGTCGGGGCCAAGCTCAGGGCCATTGCCGGGAGGACTTAAAGGGTTAGAACACGGTTTGAGCCGCCATGCGCCTCCAGGCGGAAGCGATCCGAAAAACTGTTGAATAGCATTACCCATCGCCGCCCCACGATGCACGTCCTCGATGGTCATCTTCCGCGAGAAATCCGGTGGCGGATGAGAGGGCCTGTCGAGGTCGACGATCTGACGGATATCGGCTTCGGAACCTCGATGAGCACCAGTGGCGAGCAGCGGCTTGCCGTCCGTGACGAAACGCTCGGTCAGCAGGAGGCTCACGTAGTATTTCCAGATGAGGTTCTGGAGTTCTAAATTCTCCCCGTCCAATCGTCCAAATTCGTTGATTTTGTCCTGACGAGCAGGAATACATTGCACCGCTCAATCTGTTCAACTCGAATAGAACCCAACCACGTTTTCCAATGCGACCCTATCGGCATAATAGGTGTGCTGGACACCCATAGCCCAGGCACCAATTCCGTAGGACTGGCGGGCAAATTACTCAGGGTCCGAAACGCAACCAACGCGTATTTTTCACCCGCCTGGATCATCGAAGCAATGTCCGTTATATTTTCCGCTCCAGAGCGAGGCGTAGTGGCTTCATCGAGGCGTGCTCGCATCCCTTCTACTCGGCGCGTGGCGTCAAAGACAGCCGGTCAATACGCCGACCGCGGGGAGCAGCGACTAGAAGCGCCCGACAACAAAGGCGTCGAGCGGTGAGCCCGACGCCAGGCTCCCCAGCGGGTAGGTCTTCAGCGTAGTCGGTCGGCTTTTCAGGAGCAATCGGCGCGGCCCTCATGGCGAGATGTATCCGTGCCACGATCCGGTGCGAGGCGCGACCGTGAAGCGAGCTGTTTCTTGGTAAACGTCGGTGCTAGCACCGAGCTTCAGCCCGGAACAACGCAATGATTCACTGTCTTGCCGTTGAGGAACATCAATGGGATATTTGCAATTCAGATCGGCATTTGGTCGGCAGCCTTCGTCGGCATCGCGGCAATCGCGGCCTTTGGTCAATCCTCGCCCGTTTTGACCGGCACTGCGGCATACGGCGATTGGCGCAGCGATGCGCCAGGAATGAGGCGCAAGATTACCCCGACGGACATGCCGCCGCCACATGCGACGCCCAGCGTCAGCAATGGCCCAACCGTCTTGGCGCGGCCTGCCGATGCCTGGCCGAAGGCGCCGCCGGGTTTTGTCGTCGAGCTTGTCGCTAATGGTCTCGACAATGCGCGCCTGCTCCGGGTTTCGCCGAGCGGTGACGTCTTCGTTGCTGAGAGCCGACCCGGAAGGGTTCGCGTCTTGCGCCTCGCCCAGGGGAGCGGAAAGCCTGACATCCGCATATTTGCGGAGGACCTCTACCAGCCGTTTGGCATCGCTTTCTGGCCGCCGGGACCAAACCCCCGTTACGTGTATGTGGCGAATACCGATAGCGTGGTCCGATTTCCCTATCGCTCGGGCGATCTTCAACCCGCCGGTCCAGCAGAGACGATCGTCTCTGGTCTGCCGCAGGGCGGACATACGACGAGGGATGTCGTCTTCTTCGACGATGGGACCTGGATGTTTGTTTCAGTAGGCTCGCGCAGCAATGCCGGCGAGCGGAAGACATATGCCCCGTGGCAATCAGATGAGGGCCGTGCCCTCGTGCTTGCCTTCACGCCGGAGGGCAAGGATCGGCGCCTCTACGCGACGGGTCTGCGCAACTGCGTCGGAATGGCGGGTACAGCCCCGGACCGCCGGGTTATGGTGCTCCGTGAACGAGCGCGACGGCCTCGGCGACGATCTAGTGCCGGATTTTGTGACCCGGGTGCGCGAGGGGGCGTTCTACGGTTGGCCGTGGTTTTATATCGGCGGCAATGAGGATCCCCGTCGTGCGGGTGAACAACCAGCCCTCCGCACTCGCGGAGCGTGCCGGACGTGCTGCTGCAGCCGCATTCGGCATCAATGGAAATGACCTTCTACGACGGCGGTCAATTTCCTGCCGAAAACCTCGGCGACGTTTTTGCGGCATTTCACGGCTCATGGAACCGCTCGAGGAGGACTGGCTACAAGGTCGTCCATATCTTTCTCAGAAACGACCAGCCGACGGGCGAATACGAGGATTTCTTGACAGGTTTTGTGATCAACGACAGCGACGTCTGACGCCTGCGCCGAGCGATGGCAAAGCTCAGCAATCCACCGGCGAGAAGGCTCAAGCCTGCGGGTTCCGGGATTGCCGCCGCACCGGTGATGGCGATGTTGGTAATAAATTCCTGCGGCGTAACGCCAAGGGCGCCGTCGTTTGTGAACGGCCGCGTAATCAGGATCTCCAGTGTGTGCGCCCGAGCAGTCTCCGTCGTGGTGAAGCTCAGCGTATTGCGGATCACGGCGTTGGCAGCGATCGTCCTGATATCCAGAGTATCTTCTGTTATACCGTCCAACAGCACGCTGAATACTCCGCCTCCCTCGTTCGTAGCGGTCCCAACAGTATCCCCCAGAGCGGCGATGTTGGCAGAGAAGCCGATCGAGCCGCCCGGCAAGGTCACCATTTGCGTAATGCCACCGCCTTGCTGGGTGCTATCGAAGGTTACTTCACCGACTTGGAAGGTCGCCGCGTTCTGTGCCCCGACGCCGGTCACGTTGAACGAGGTGACAGCGGGAAGGCCCGATCCCGATGGTCCCAGGCCGCCGTTGGCAGTGGTGAAGAGGGTCCACCCGGTGAAGTTTCCAGTCGCGAAATCTCCATTGGTGACGATCGCTGCGTTTGCAGCTGGAACAAGAGCAAAGCCGAACTCGATGCCGGCCCCCACAATGCAGACGATCAGCCGAGGAAACATGGCTCCAAGCGTGCCAACGACCGCTCCCAACTGTTTTCTCACTGAAATTTCCCTCCTTTCCTCGATCGAGCGGTTACGAGCAGTTTTCGTGCCAAACCATAAAGACACGAATATTCAAGAAGTTGCGCTGACTGGGGACGCATACGGGAAGAGGAAGTGTTAAGGTTACCGACACTCGTGCTCATGGCAACGCGCTAACACTTCGGGAAGATCTCACAATAGTTGTGTCGGCACTGTCAAAAAGTGTAAAGATAAGCGACACCCGGCGCGATGGCCGACCTCCTCGCGACTGGACCTCCGCAAGCGAGGATTTTCATGGGTCTAGCCGCTTGCCGGCGACCATAGCACGCAGGCAGTTCAGTAAAATCTCAGCCGTATCGGCAGTCGAAGGTGTAACCGATTGACGATGAAATGATCGCCGGGGCAACGACAGGGGACGGCTCGCGCCGAAACCTGGTGCCGAAACCTGGTGTGGATGACAGCTTCCCTCCCACACCCTTCTGAGGCATTTGGCCCGCGGCCTTGGAACGGCAGCTTCGGGACCAGGCACCGCCACGGCTTCGCCTACTCGCGACAGTCCCTCACCCGAATGTCCTCGGCGCTCACCCCCCAGTACCCGCCGCGGCAGCCTGCGCATCGGCCCCATGGGGCACCAGCGCCTTCGACCACCGCCGCGGCTCGTGCTGACGGATCGGCCGGCTTGATCAGGGTTTCAGTTCGTCGTTCCGTCTTATATGGCGGTAAGAACCCTTCGAGGATTTCTTCCGCGCTCGGGCGGGCGCTCTTGTGGGCGCCTCAGACCAGATTTGCCGTAGGTGGGTGCATTGCTCAACGCCCTCCCCTATGTTCGCTCGGCACGAATACCGTACTCGGGCTCGTAACAAATGGGCTGTTCGCAGTGCCGCTCGACGGTGGTGCCGAAAACTGTAGCATCATGTGACCGCCGGGTACCCCGAAAGTAGTTCCGCCGGACTGCTCGAGCAACCGCCTGGCCGACCCCGACGAACTCGCGGATAAGATGTCGAACGCATCGTCTCGGGATTGACCGGCTGGGTAGTAAACGCCCAAGCGCTCGATGCGCCCGACAGAAAGGCGACTATTCCGGCGCCCACAATCAGCATCCTATTCATCAGAGCCCCCTCGTAACGAAATGATTGTAGGCTTCCCGGCGGCTCTGTCATCCCCCTGACTTCAGATGAACCTCTGTGGCCGTACCGAGGTTTCGGAGGACGGTGTCTCACCCTTGAGCCGCCGGAAGAAGAGCCCTCGATGATCTCGCGCAGTCGGGCCTTCGCCTCTTCAGCCGAGAAGATAGCAGCGCTGGGCGGTGGCTCCAATGTGTCCACGGCGGGCCAGGGGTAACAAGGGTGGGGCCAAAATCGCGCGCCCGCTCGCCATTGGGGTAGGGCAGGGCACGCAGGCCGAGTGCATAGGCGATCCGGGTTAAAGGGCGCTTAACCATTGGATCGGGGTTCCGGCGCGGACTGCGGCGGGGACGGCCCGAACCCCCGCACTGGACGAGATCCCCCTGCCCTGGGGTGTTCGGGGCGGTGTGGTCGCCTTCCCGCCGGCACGGCTGGGCCAGCTATTCGGGGTCCCTGTAGCGAGCGCGCGTGGTTCCCAGTCGCTAGAGTGGACTCCGTCACCCCCGCGGCGGGACACTTCGTTGACCGCTGGCAGGTACAATGAAGGGCTTGGCGATCATGATCCGGCCGGACCAAGCCGAGCGGTGCCCCCAACCCGGCGCCGCTCCTTCCCCGAAGGTCCAAGCCTTGGCGCGTCATCCCGTCACGCCGATAACCCGGGTCTCTTCCTTAACGGCGCCAACAGTGCTCTCGCTCTTCGTGGACTTCGCGAATGCGATGTTCCAGCCGTTCTCGATCTTCGCCATAGGCGGTTGCCATCCGATCGCGCATTTCGTGTTCTCTGTCCGCAAGGCGCTCGCAATGCTCCCGGTGTTCGCGATCCTCCTCCCCTTGGTATCGACGCTGTTCCGGAGGCGGCTGGCCAACTCCAGGTATTCCAGGGATAGGAACCTGAATGTAGGGTTGCCCTGGCGGAGCTTGAGCGTATAGCGACGATTGCGGGACCCCGCCGGCGATCAGGAGCGCGGCAAGTGCGGCAAAGCGGAGATTCATAATCGGTTTTCCCCTGTTACAAGCAACACAAACATGCGTGGTTCACTCTCCGTATAGTTGAAACAGAGCTGCGCCGGTCGAGTTCCTGCGGCGAGCTGGTTAGCCAGTTCCGAGGCCCGCTCACGCGCGCCCTGCCCTGCCACCTGATCGAAACCACCGCCCGCCCCTTCCTCTCGCACCCGCGACAGCGCAGCCGTCCCTTGAGATCCAGGATCTTCGCCGAGGGTCTCAGTCCGGCCCTCAACAGGACCTCCTGGGTGAGCAGCGCGACATGATGACAGGCGGCGCAATCGACCTTCACGAAATCGCCCTGCCCGAGATCCTCGATCCGCGTCGCATACAACGGTAGCATTGGCGCTTCTCTGTCGTTCCCTAAATGTTCCAGGGAAACTGGCGAGCGTAGCTCTGTCAACCATCTTCCTCCCTAGGAACCGGTCGGCTACTAAACTATCTGCGTGCCTTCGCCGAGCGCGGACGAGAGTATTGGGCAGGCTCCGCACAAATCCATCAACTGCGGTGTTTTTGGAGAACCGGAACCAAAAACCGATATCCATCCGGCCCCGGCTCCGCCGCTTGTGCCTCCGGCCGACGAGTACGAGAGCGAGCGCCACAACCTCTGTCAAGTTACAGAGAGCCACCGCAAATAACGATCGCGTAAGGTTTTGCACGCATTCTTCGCGAATGCCATACATGCCAGACGAAACCCTGCTCACCTTATATCAAGCCAATCAGACCCACTGCGAACTCGCCGCGATCTGGAGCAATCTTCGGTCCAAAATAGGCCAGCCCGCACGCCTGCCGACCCGCGCCTACGTCAGCGGGCTGGCTCGATGGCTGCGACTACCGTGTGGCTCTGATCGCGGCCGTCGCGCTGCCGATGGCGCTTTAGGAACCGCGATCTGATCTCGCACTCCTGAAGGCCCGTCAAGGCGCTCGCGATTTTGCTGAACGCCGCGCTGACCTCGGTTTACTGCAAGGACAACATCGTCCCCCTTGCCTTGACGGACCTGACGCCGTGTCGAACCTGGCAAGACGATCACCAACCCGCGGACCGGGAAACCCGTGGCCCCGATGACGCTGGCGCGGGCCTTCGCGGCCGAGCTCGCGAGCGGCGCTACCGAGTTCCACACGCTGGTCGGCAATTTTATCATCTGCGCGATCCTCGGCAAAAAGCCGGCGTTCGGCGATGCGATCAAAAGCGAACAGGTCCGCATGACCGCGGCGATCTTCTACGCCAAAACCAAGATGGGCTGGAAAGAGACGGTGGTGAACGAGCAGGCCAACAAGGACGACAAACCGTTTCTCGTCGACGATGCGCGGCAGCGGCTGATCGACGAGGTCGACCGGATCAGGGCGCGGAAAGAACAGAAGGGCGAATAGGTGACCGCCTCCTTGCTCGAACAGCTCGCCGATCTGCCGAAAGCCGAGGTCGACGCGCTGATCCGAGCGATGGCGCCCGGCGAAGCCAACGCGTTCGAATACGATTGGCGCTATCGCGCCCGGCCCGAACAACTGCCGCCCGACGGATCCTGGCGGGTATGGCTGCTGATGGCTGGGCGCGGCTTTGGCAAGACCCGTTGCGGCGCCGAATGGGTGCGGGCGGAGGTCAAGGCGGGGCGTCGTCGGATCGCCCTGGTGGGGCCGACTGCGGCCGACGCGCGCAATGTTATGGTTGAGGGCGAATCCGGCATTCTGGCGATTTCGCCCGATCCGGAGCGCCCGCTTTACGAGCCCAGCAAGCGCCGGCTGACGTGGCCCAACGGTGCGGTCGCCACCACCTATTCGGCCGATGAGCCGGAACGCCTGCGCGGTCCGCAGCACGACGCGGCATGGTGCGACGAGCTCGGCGCCTGGCGCTATCCCGAGGCCTGGGACATGCTGATGTTCGGGATGCGGCTGGGGGCCGACCCGCGTACCGTGGTCACGACGACGCCGCGGCCCGCGAAATTGATCCGCGATCTGGTGCGCGACCCGATCTGCGTCGTGACCCGCGGCTCGAGCTACGAAAATCGTGGCAACCTGGCGCCGGCATTTTTCGATCAGATCATCCGCAAATACGAAGGCACCCGGCTCGGCCGGCAGGAGCTCGAAGCCGAGCTGCTCGAAGACACGCCCGGCGCGCTGTGGTCGCACGGTTCGATCGAGGCGAGCCGGCTGCGCTCAGCACCGGAGATGACGCGCGTCGTCGTGGCCATCGATCCGGCCGTGACGTCCGGCGAAGAGGCCGACGAGACCGGCATCGTCGTGGCCGGCAAGGACAAGAACGGCCACGGCTATGTGCTGGCCGACATCTCGGGGCGTTACCCGCCGACCGAGTGGGCCCGCCTGGCGATCACCGCCTACGCGACGCACCGGGCCGACCGCATCGTCGCCGAGGTCAACAACGGCGGCGACATGGTCGGGGCGACGCTTCGCATGGTCGACCCAAACGTGGCGTTTACCGCGGTCCGCGCCTCGCGCGGCAAGGTGGTGCGGGCCGAACCGGTGGCGGCGCTCTACCAGCAGGGCCGCGTCCATCACATCGGCACCTTCCCGCAACTCGAAGACCAGATGACAAATTTTACCTCGGATATCGACCGCGCCGCGGCGGGGTATTCGCCGGACCGCGTTGATGCCTTGGTATGGGCGTTCAGCGAATTGCTGGTCGAGCCGATGAAGAGCGAAGGTATATTTGAGTTGTACCGCCGGAACGCAGAAGCCGCCGAGCAGCGCAACAAACCGCAACCCACCAAAACCGTGTACGCCCCCGGCTCGATGGAGTGGTTCGAGGCGCAGAAGAAGAACGGGCTGAACCGCAGTGCCGACTTCGCCGCCGCCTGCCCTTCGCAGCAACGAGCGGTAGGGGGCCCGACAACAAAGCTCGCCGTGGCCGGGGGACCGAGGGTTCGAATCCATCTCCCTCCAGGGAAGAGTCCAGTGCGAACTTCCTCGAACCAACCTCGAAACCAAATCAGCGCAGACGATCCCTCCGCCGGATCGTCGGTCTATGTGAAGGCGAAGGTTGTTGATGGGCGCGCTGGGCGCCCTAATGCTGATGGGCGTGGCCCGCAAAGTCATGCTCGGAAAAACTGGCCAATTCGTGCGCTCGTTCGCGTCGCTCCCGGCCCCCGCTACCAGCCAACCGAATTCGAGCGGGAGACGGGCGCAGCGGAAGCCCAGGTGTCGCTCGGGGCACCTCTATTTCCTCACTGAGAGCCAAGCTCACGAACTGTTCGCACCACTGCCTCGGGCGTCTCGCGTGGGAGGAAATGTCCCGCGATGGGCATGACCCGTCGTTGATATGGGCCGGTAGAGAAGCGGTCGTGGCTCTCCGATGATTGCGGCGGCGAGACCCATCGCATTCGCCGTGTAGAACGATCGTCGGGACACTAATCAAGGGGCGTCTCGCAAGTTCGGCCTCGATGGCTCGAATGCGGGGTCACTCTCCGCCGCCCCGTAGCGGTGTCGGTAGGAATGGATCGCAACTTCGACAAAATCGAGGCAGGTCGCTTGCGATGAGACTTTTGGTCGCCTCCCGCACCCAAGGCAGGCAGCCAAGCAACATCCGTGGCAGCCGCCCGGATAAATAGCCATATGAGCATCCTGCTGGGGCGCGATCGGGACGGTCGCCGCTTGCGCAGAAGCGACCCGACTCGGCAGGGTGGCAGACCCATGTCTGAGACATCGGACGCGGCGGTCACGATCGACCTTAACAACCTCGTTGGTTTGGATATACGCGAAGGCATGAACGCTCTAACTGACTTTGGTGATGCCGCCGTATTGCTGCCACTCTCGATTGTTATACTCTTGTGGATGCTGATACATCATGGGCGCAGAGTATCCGCATCATGGGTTATCGCAGTTAGTCTCTGTGTTGGTGCAACCACACTGCTGAAGATATACTTTTACGCTTGCCCTCCCCAACCCAATCTCGTCAGCCCGAGTGGTCATACCAGCCTCAGCGTCCTGATCTACGGGGCGATCGCGCTCGTGATCGCCGCTGAGCAGAGAGGATGGTCACGCGCCGTGATCTTTTTCTCCGGCACCGGCTTGATCGTGGTCATTGCCGGGTCCCGGCTATGGCTCAATGCGCACACCGCGCCCGAAGTCGCTATCGGTATCGTCATTGGCATCGCGACACTGACCCTATTTGCTGATCGCTACGGACGCTCTCGAACGGAGGGGGTCTCGCTGAGCCCGTTCATCCTGTCGGTGGTTATGGTCACTGCCATCCTCCATGGACAGGAACTCCGCGCCGAAGCTTTCCTACACGCTATCAGCAACCATCTTCATCTTAAAAGCATCGCCTGCACGAGATGAGACAACGTTGATCTACGCGATCTTTAACCCGATTCCAATTTCGCAGTCAGGATCGTCTTCCTATCGCCGATCCGGCCAATGGGGACACCGCTGAGGGCGTGATTTATGCTGCCGAAGCGATGTTGGCCGTGCCTTCCTCCGCCGCCTTTAGCACAAAGCAGTTCACCGTCTCCGAAGTCTTCCGGATGATGAATGATAACAACACGGTGACACGTGAGTTCGGCATGGTGATGAACCGGTATGACGTGCTGCTGGCACCAACCTGCGCGGTGCGCGTACCACCGGCCAACGGGCCCTATTCGGTGCTCGCAGAGGAAGCGCTCGACGTCTGGATCAACCGTCTGGGGGCGCGCTTGAACGGGAGAGCAGCCTCACACTTGGCGCGTTGCGGTCAACGACGGCGGATTGTGCGGCGACCAGCGATTAGCCTATCACTTTGGCTTCTCTGGCGAGCTCAGAACGCGATTTACTACGGATCGGGATATTCGAAAAGTGCGGGCGATGTCCGCAGCCTTAACTCCTGCCCTGAGCGACGCGCGAATGAGATTCGCTGTTCCTTCGGGAATCTTCTCAATCCCTCTGATCTTGTTATTGCGGATGGTCGCAGATTGGCCTTGTGACGCGATCGCCGAGTTGGCGGTGCATTTCGGGGTGCACCCGAACCAGATCTACAACTGGAAGAAGCAACTGCTGGATGGTGCGGTGAGCGTCTTCGAAGGGGGCGCGTCGGCGGAGGGAGGCACCAATGAAGCGCAGAGCCTGCCCTCGCGAAAGCGGGGGTCGATCTTCTGTACCGGCAGATCGGCCAGTTAAAGGTAGCGGTGGCGGCGATCAGGGGCGACCGGAAACGGGTCAATCAGGTCTGGTGCTCAGACGTTACCTACATCCCGATGGCCAAGGGCTTCCTCTACCTGGTAGTGATCATGGACTGGGTCAGCCGCGCGGTGCTGGCGTGGCGAGTATCGAACACACTCGGCACCGATTTTTGTGTCGAGGCGCTCGAGGAAGCGCTGTCACGCTATGGCCGGCCGGAGATCTTCAATACCGACCAGAGCCTGCCCCAGCGAAGGCTGGGGGCAGCCAGTTCACTAGCGACGATTTCACCGGCACCTTGAAACGGCACGGGATCATGATCAGCATGGACGGCAAGAGCCTGCCCCCGCGAAGGCGGGGGGCCGGTGCATGGACAACATCTTCGTCGAGCGGCTGTGGCGCAGTCTCAAATACGAGGAGGTCTACCTCCACGCTTATGCGACAGTAGCCGAAGCCAAGGCCGGCATCAGCTCCTGGCTGGACTTTTACAACACGGAGCGCCAGCATCAGAGCCTGGGCTATCGCACGCCGTGGCAAGTTTACCAGGAGGGCCTGTGGATATGTGGACGATCGGCGTTGCCGACCGGCTGCGCTTCCCCCGCTTCCCGAGCGAGCTCGGAAGGCGGGGAAATGCTCACCTTCGCCCACATACCCACAGGCACAACAGTCAACAAAGCGATCGATATTGATGCTTCGAAAAACAGAAGCCTTGCACCAGCCACTGCACCCACAATGATCGGAGCCGACATCCAAACCGGCCGGGCTACACCTTAACAAGCGGCTCCGGTTGTCTCACAAACGGGGTCCACCTCAGTCGACCGGACGCCACCTCCCACATGACTCCGGTACATTCATCCGGATCACATGATGCAACAGCAACCAATGCCAAAGGCCAAGACGCCCTACGCCGAGCCGGAGATCATCCCGCCGGGTGCTGACTGGCCACGCGCCTCGCGGATCTGCGGATCCACTGGTGCGCACCAGAGAATTCGCATCCAAATTACGCGGCTGGGGCCCGTCGGCATTGCCCTCTTTGCGCTGCTCATCGGAATTCTGGCTTTCGCTGGGATGGCGGTGCTGGTCGCAGCCGCCCTCGTCGGCATCGCCGCAGGGGCCGTGCTCATTGTCGGGGGGATCCTCTCCAACCTCTCGCGCCGTCCGTTTCGGCGATAGAAGAAGGGCAAAGACCCCGGCGCCGAATTCATTTCTATAGACCAGCCCGGTAGGAGGCGGTCGGCGCAGATACTGCATCACCAAGGTTGGCTTAGTTGACCGCTATTATAGCTATCGTGGCTCCAACTTTTGGAGCAGTTGCACCGCCTCGGAATCGCCTAAATCACAGGCGCGGCGGTACCAGGAGAGAGCGAGCCGGCGATCACCAAGCATTCGGGAAATCCCGATCCTGTCAAGAAAAGCTGGATCGAAACTCTCTCCCATGCGCAATGCCGCGCGGCCGTTTCCAGCATCCGCCGCGCGCTCATAAAGAAGCCGTGCCGAGGCGATATCGCGCGTCCGCACGAATGCATCACCGCGTGCGACCAACGCAGTAATCTGCTCGGCTGGGAGCGGCGGCGGGGCTTTATCGGCGGTAACCGCGGCCTGCACGTCCTGCGCCCCAGTTTCGGCAGAGGCTGGTACGGCGGTCGGATCGGCGGGCGGCGCGGTTTCGGCAGAGGCTGGTGCGGCGGTCGGATCGGCGGGCGGCGCGGTTTCGGCAGAGGCTGGTGCGGCGGTCGGATCGGCGGGTGGTGCGGTTTCGGCAGAGGCTGGTGCGGCGGTCGGATCGGCGGGTGGCGCGGTTTCGGCAGAGGCTGGTGCGGCGGTCGGATCGGCGGGTGGCGCGGTTTCGGCAGAGGCTGGTGCGGCGGTCGGATCGGCGGGCGGTGCGGTTTCGGCAGAGGCTGGTGCGGCGGTCGGATCGGCGGGCGGTGCGGTTTCGGCGGAGGCTGGTGCGGCGGTCGGATCGGCGGGCGGTGCGGTTTCGGCGGAGGCTGGTGCGGCGGTCGGATCGGCGGGCGGCGCGGTTTCGGCGGAGGCTGGTGCGGCGGTCGGATCGGCGGGCGGCGCGGTTTCGGCGGAGGCTGGTGCGGCGGTCGGATCGGCGGGCGGCGCGGTTTCGGCAGAGGCTGGTGCGGCGGTCGGATCGGCGGGTGGCGCGGTTTCGGCAGAGGCTGGTACGGCGGTCGGATCGGCGGCCGGCGCGGTTTCGGCGGAGGCTGGTGCGGCGGTCGGATCGGCGGGCGGCGCGGTTTCGGCGGAGGCTGGTGCGGCGTGCGGCGCAGTTTCGGCGGCGGAGGGAACTACGGCTGGGGGCGAGACGGGGACCTGCTCCGGCGCCAGCGTGCCATCGCCGCCGCTCTGTGCCGGAGCGTCGATCCTGCCGCCGAACTCGGGCCTACCTGCCAGCATCAACAGGATGCTCAGGCCAAGACACAGCAGAATGCCGATCAGCACCGGGCGCCTCACCGCTCGGCGCCACCTCGGCGCGCTCGGCAAAGGCGCCTGCTGGGACGTACTGTCGCCGCGCGTACCGCTGCCGCTCATACTACCGGTAGGTTCCAGCATCAGTCGCGACAGCCGGTTGACTTGCGCCGGATCGCCGCTCGAGAGATCGGCAATCCAATTGATCTCATCCACGGCGAAGCCGCCGCCTGAGTTGCTCTGGTGAAGCTGGCGGCGAATAAAGACCTCGATCTCATCGCGACCGAGCTCGTAAAAGTTGAAGCAGATCGCACGCCCGTCTTTGAACAGGCTCGGCTGGAGCTCTTCGAGCCGAGGGACAAAGCCAGACCTGCCGAGGAGCACTCCGGCGGGGCGGTTGCCGCCCGAGGCCAGATAGCTGCAGAGCTTTGCGAGCTGTCCGTCCGACAGCCTGTCCGCCTGATGGAACAAAAACAGCGGTGAGGGGCCGGCAGCACGGCGCAGCTGCTGCTCGTTGAATTCGCCCCCACACGCAATCGCGAGCACTGTGTGTTTTCCCGCCGTCGCCTCGGTGAGCGCCGCAGCGAGCCTCGACGGGTTTACCGGCAGATCTGCAGCGACGAGCACGATCCGGCCACCCTGCCGTAATCCGGCAAGGACGCGGTCCACGAGCGAGCGGTAGTGCTGCTCATCGGCAAAATAGTCATAACCGGCCTGCCCCACGGCAAACGGGCGTGAGACTGGCAGGGCCGCGGTGTCCTGTTGACTGTGCACAGCCATCGCATGAAGCTGCGCCGCGATTGCGGTGCCCCCGGGGCCGTCCTGGACCCGAAACTGAGGGGGCAGCACCCGAGGCGCGGGCGAACGCTGGTCGATCTCAGCCCTGGGAGCACCTAGGCTTTGTAAAAATACCGACATACTGCGCGTCCATGTCGGGGCATTCGGGGCAGTTCGGAGATTGCAGCGTCGGATTACTGATTGGCCGCGCTCGCATCACATTGATTCAATCGACGGCGGATGAAGGCGTCTCAAATCTTTCGGGGGAAGGTCGTGAGAGGGGCGACAATCGGCTTCGCCGGCTTGCGGCGCCGCCCCATCCACCTCACCACTCTCACAATGTAACGCTGCTCAGGGATGATCTCGAAGGCTCAGGATATACGCGCTCACATCCCCAATCTCCTCTGGTGTGAGGATCAAATTGGGCATCTTCGGACATGAGCTCGTGAGCAAGATTTGGATCGCTGTCGCGTGGGCGGTGAGACACTGCTAGACCCAGCCTGGGCGCTTTCCCCTTCCTGGGATGTTTCCCGCTCCAGGAAATTGTGCGCTGGCGGGGGGCTTAGCTTCTTCGCGCTCGGCCCGCTAATATGCGGCAGCAGCAGGGAGGAGCGGGCGATGCGCGAGATCCAGCCGATCAGCGGGGCATGCGTGTGGCACGGGCGCAAGATGGCGAGCTCGTCGCGCTGGCGACGGCAGCTCAGCGACGCGCAGTTGGTCGAGATCGACCGCGCGGTGCGACAGGCGAGCGCCCGCGGCCTGGGCTGGCAGACGATGACCGCCGACGACTTCCCGCTGCCCTCCTGCGCCGCTCTCGCCGAGGACATCCGCGCCGAATTGGAGGACGGCAGTGGCATCGTGCTGCTGCAAGGGCTCGACCCGTTGCGCTACAGCCTCGACGAGCTGAAGCTGCTCTATGCCGCAATCTCGCGGCAGATCGGAAACTTCGTCTACTCCAACCGCGCCGGCGAGATCATGCGCGAGATCCGCGATGTCGGCCGCGACGGCGGGCGCGCGGCGGTGCAGCGTTACGGCGCGCTGCCGGAACGGCAGGGGGCGTTCCTGTCGTCCTACGCCCGCACCCTCTCGAACGGCTCGCTGCGCTTCCACACCGACCGTTGCGACGTCGTCGCGCTGTTCTGCGTCCGCCAGGCGGCGCGGGGCGGCCTGAGCCAGCTGTGCTCCTCGCCGGCGGTGCACAACACGATGCTCGAACGCCGCCCCGACCTGTGCGCCGCGCTGTACGAGGAGCTCTGGCGCAGCCGCTTCGGCGAGGAGGACGCGACCAACCAGTCGGCCTACCCGCTTCCCGTGTGGGGGGTGCGCGACGGCAAGTTCACCAGCCACTATTCGCGCACCTATGTCGAAGCGGCGCAGCGCCGGCCTGAAAGCGAGGTGCCGCGGGTAAGCGACAGGCAATGGCAAGCGCTCGACCTCCTCGCCACACTTGCCGAGGAGCTGTGTTTCGAGATGAGCTTCGCGCCGGGCGACATCCAGTTCGTCAACAACCACGTGATTTACCACGCCCGCTCCGCCTTCGAAGACGACGACGAGGGCCACGACCGGCTGCTATTGCGGCTGTGGCTGTCGATGCCGAACAGCCGCGCCCTCCCTGCCGGCCACGAGGTGCTGTGGCGCGCCATCGAGGCCGGCGCCCTGCGCGGCGGCATCGGCCAAAGCGGCGTGCCGGTGTAGTGAGAAAGCAGCCCGAAAGGCCGATCAACGCGAAACCAGCCGGCCGAGTGCGTGCCGGGCGCGCGATCGATCACCCTTGGAGCTGCTGGATCCGAGTTCCGCGCGAGATAGGCAGCCGTTTCGAGCCGACGACCGAGTGGCGCCGATCGACCCTCGCCGCGGGAATTATCCGGGCGCTCGTCGGCGTCGGCAAACGATAGAGCTGTGCGGCGGTTCGAGGAGCCGCCACTCACCGCCGAATGAAAGCGCCCACGCTGTCGGCGGTGGCGAGGCATCGCGGAACTAAAGGTTCGAATCCCGCTTCCTCCATGAGCTGGGTCATTATACCGACGATCAAGCTTATGCCCGGTCGGCGTCATCTTACTTGGTGCTCGCTCGCGGAGGTAGGGCGCAGTATCGCGACGGTACTCCTGGAGGAAGACGGATTCGAACCCTCGGTCCCACCAGGAGACCAGGAGACGAATGGACGACTCTCGGCGCTTTGAAGAATGAACGGCTCGGCGCTTTGCGGCAGAAGCCCGTGAGTTTCATTCGTTGATCGGCGCGTGCTGCATCTCATCCTTGCGCGAGCGGAGATCCAGGGGAAACCGACTGTGCGCTTCCCCCGGGCCCCGCTTTTGCGGGGACGACGGGTTGACGGAAACCGCCGACTACTGCGCTGCAGCGCGCATCGGGATGTGTGCTTGTAAGAAACGGCGCGCCCGGTCGATCGTGCGTTGTCTCAGCTCCTCCGGCTCCTTCCACGGGTAAACCGTGATCTCGGCGTTCGGCGCCAGCGAGGCGACATCAATCGAGGTCTGCAAGGGATGCCCTGGTACGTCATCCGGCAGCACCAACATTGGCGTGCGGCAGTTCCTGATGAAGTCACGCGACACGCTGTACAGGAAATCGGGTTGCACTGCGTACAGGTTGTGCAGGTATTTCTCGATCGTCTCCATCGATACGTCGGGCCGCCCCTTCATGAAGTCTGGCACCCAGTTCTCCTTGCTATGGCGATACATGACGGTCGGGTTTTCCGGCCGATGGCCGACGCTCTGGCAGAACACGGCGGCGACGACCCGGTTGGGGGCCCGCTGCAGCAGCTTCCCGGCAAAGCAGCCGCCGATGCAGTAGCCCATATAGAAGAATTCGCGGATCCCGAGGTGGTCCATTAGCCCGAGCTGGTCGTCGGCAAACGCATCCCATGGGTTATCGACCTGCACGGGACCGCTGGATTCGCCGCCATTGGCATTGCGCTGGTCCATCGTGATGCAGCGGAAGTCTTTCTTGAACTCTTCCATCGCGTTGATCACCGCGGTCGGCCAGTTGCTGACGCGCGAATTGAGGCCGCCACCGGGAGTAACCAGCAGCGGGAAGCCGGAGCCGGCCTCCTCGTAGCGAATGCGGACGTCGCCCTTTTGAAAGAATGGCATGGCAGTCTCCTCCAAGGTTGCGGCCGCAGCGCCTGTTGCGGTCGGCAGGGTGCGCAGGCAGACGATTTAAGCCAATCGGCCGCGTTTTCGGAAGCGTTTCGCTGCAAGTGGCTCCCGATCAGGTCCTGGTCTACCAAAGAAGTGCAGGAGGTGCGGCTCGCCGCCGATGACGAGCACCAGATGTCGACGGCAATTTCCATAGATGCGGGGCCGTGACATTCTCGGAAGTGACGCGCTGGACTTCCCATGGACCGGAACGGCGATATGCTTCGGTGACATCCTCTCGCGAGAGATAGTTGAAGTAGCGACCATAACGGTCACGCCCTTCTGCGCCCCCACCCTTGTAACTTGCGAAGTGTAGGCCGCCCGGTTTCAGCGCCTTGAAGATAAGAGCAAGGATTTGCGGCAAGGAACTTAGAAACTCAAACAGCGAGGCCGCGTCGTGCCCGAGATAGGCGGCGCGCTTCAATAATAACCGGCACCTCCGTTGACGTGGATGGTCTGGCCGGTCATGAACCCGCCGCCGTCGCTGACCAGGAACAGGCAGGTCGCGGCGATCTCGTCGATCTTCCCTTGCCGCCCGAGCGGGATGCCGGCAGCGTCCGGCGGACGGTTGCCATACCATTCGGGATTGTCGCGCCGGGTGTCGATGCTGCCCGGCGAGACGACATTTACCCGGATGTTGTGCGGCGCGAATTCAGAGGCGAGCCCGCGCGCCAAACCGATCAGCGCCATCTTGGCTGCTGAGAGGTGAGCGCGACCGCTGCCGCGACCTGAATAGGCTCCGTCGCCAACGAAGAACAGGATGTTGCCGTATTTGTTCTCCACCATCGGGCCGATCAGCGCGCGCGTAAGGTAGAGAGCGCCGTCAAGGACGACATTGCGAACGTGCTCCCAATCCTCGTCGGTCAGTTCGCGGAACGGCATGTGTGGGCGGATCGCCGCGTTGTTGATGAGGATGTCAACGCGGCCGAATTCGGAGAGCGCCTTCGCCGCCATCGCCTCGACCTGATCCTTCTTTGCCATGTCGGCGATGATCGAGATGGCCCGAACACCGAGCGCCTGCGCTTCGCGGACGACGGCGTCGGCTTCGGCTTGGTTGGAGCGTGCATTGACGATGACATGCGCGCCCTCACGGGCGAGATGCAGCACAGTCGCCCGGCCGATATTGCGGCCCGAACCGGTGACCAGCGCGACCTTGCCCTGAAGTTTACCCATGACGATCCTCCCTCGATTTTGTCCGAGACGCAGAGCGGAGTGAAACTAGCCACGCCAGCAATACTTTTATCCTGCCGGGGCTTGTTTGGCGATGATGCAACCATCGCCCCCATGGCCCAGCGCGAAATGCTTTAATCTTTCGGGGCCTGCACATGCCATTTCACGCGCTGCACCGTGCCCGACCCGCTTCAGCCCAGCCTCGCCCGGTAAAAGCATTGCGCGAATGGGCGGGTGGCCGGACGCGGTTCAGGTTTGCGTGATCGGGAATTTCGCGAAGATCTCCTCGACCCGCTTGAACGCCTTCTCGGCCGCGGCCTGCGGCGTCGCCCTGTCCTGAATGATCTCGGCCCAGGCCGTCTGCCAGACATGCTCGTTCTGGACCTGGGCATAAGCCGGGTTGGAGGTCCAGAAGGTCGGCACGGTCGGGCCGAACAGGCCCTGCCGGACGTAAGCCGCCCGGTGCGGATCTTTGGGGTCGAGCCACCACGGGTCGTTCTTCACGATCGCCGGCATCGCCGGCAGATAGCGGCCCAGCCCCGTCTTCAGATACTCGTTCAGGACCTTCGGCTGGATCAAATATTTAAGGAAGTCCTTGGCCACCGCGACGTTTTTTGCCCCCTTCGGGATCAGGCCGCAGAGGCTTCCTTGCTGGGCCGGCACCGGCTTGCCGTCGTTGCTGAGCGCCAGGCCCATCACGACGATGTCGTTGTAATCCTGCTGGTTCTTGATGATGGCGACCTCGGTCGACAGCGAGCCCTCGATATCCATGACGATCTGCTTGGCGTGGAAGGCGTTGTTGTCGTCGAAATCGTTCCAGTTGATCGCCCCCGGCGGCACAAAGCCTTCCTTGTAGGCGGTGGTCGGATAGGTCAGCATCTCGATCGCCGCTTTGCGCACCTGCGGGTCGTCGAGGTGCAATTTGCCGTCCTTGGTGACGATGTCCTGACCGCCATAGGCGATCAGGAAATCGTTGGCCCGTGCGTTGGAGTCGCCGCCGATGGTGGCTAACTGAAAACCGAGGCCATAGACGTGGCGCATGCCCTGGGCGCGCAATTTCTTCTGCACGTCCTTGAAGAAATCGTAGAAGGCATCCCAGGTCTTCGGGAGGTCCGACATCTGGTAGCCGGCCTTCTCGACCAGCGGCCGCCAGATATGGTTCATCGAAGCGCCGACGGTATAAGGCACACCGTAAAAGCTGCGCTTCTTCTCGACATTGTTGTAGCAGCGGACCGTGAGCAGCGCGGTCTCGGTGTATTCCTCCCGTTGCGTCTCGACGACGTCGCTGACGTCGACCAGCTTGTCCTGCCAGGCGTAGAGCGCAATGATCTCGGCCGGGTTGTTCTGGAACAGGTCGGGGACGACGCCGCTGGTCACCGCCGAGACGATCTTCTGGCGCAGCGGCGCATAGGGCACGATGCTGTAGTCGATCGTGTTGCCGCTGGCCTTCTCGTAATCGGCGACGATCTTCTTGAACGAGATGTCCTCTTCCTCGGCGGAGCCCTGGGTCCACCACACGGCCGCGGTCGTGGCCGCTGCGTTGGCGATGTAGGGACGGGCTAATGTCCCTGCTGCAACTAAGCCGAAACAGTTGCGAAGCAACGATCGGCGGGTGAGCTTGGCCATCCGTTTCCTTCCCTTCCTGGCGCTATGACATCGCCGCCGGCGCCTCGCGAGTTTGTTTCCCGGTGCAATCTACGACGATCGGTCGGCGGGCTCAAAGGCCTGGCACCGAAATCGGCAGTAGCCGATATGGCCGATGCGGTGCATTCTCAATAGAGTTCTGCTCGCTTTATCTTGGATTTCCATTCGCGCTGCAGCCGATGCGCAAATGCTTCTCGAGAAGCAAGGCTTCTCACCGAAGCTCCTGAGATGCCGCTCGATGAAATGCGCCTGATGCTGGAGCAGTGGGGCAACATCACCGGCGAGCCGCGCGGCGTCAATTCAATGCCCATCGCAACGATACCCACCGCGAGCACCTTGCGTGCGCCGTGACGCTCAAAGAGCGACCCGACGCCGAAGAAAAGAAGACACGCGCCAAGCACGTAATAGGTCGTGATTATCGATGAAAGTTCCGCGATGGACCAACCATGACGCGCTTTGAACGCAACGAGGTAGATGCCCGGTCAATAGAAGCCAAGCCCGAACCCAAACAGCGCGGGTTGTCGGCAGCCAGTTCTGGCCCGACAGCCCGGCACAGCTCGCCCGCGATCATCTTCTCCTTCTCGCTGCGCCCGTCAGATCCCGCCATGAGCGGCCTTATTTCCGAGCCAGAGCCGCGCAACAGACGCACCAGGGTCAACGCGTGAGTGACGCATCACCTCCATGATCCGAAACGATCAGGCGGCAACGTGCACCCCCGGGCGGATGCCGAACCACTCCGGCCGGGCTTGTTCCAGTTGCACTGCGAGGCGAAGCAACAGATCTTCGCCGGTGAAATTGCCGTAGAACTGCACGCCGATTGGCAGACCATCGCTGTCGAGACCCGCGGGGACGCTGATCGCTGGCAGGCCGGTTTCGTTCGCTGGAATCGTGTAGCGGGCGGCGTCGACCAGACGGTGATCCAGACGCCGAGCGCTTCCTCTGCGAGCAGCGAATAGGGCCCGTTGGCCGGTGGTACGCGCACCGCGCAGGTTGGTGCCAGCAGCACGTCATACCGGTTCATCACCATGCCGAACTCACGTGTCACCGTGTTGTTATCATTCATCATCCGGAAGACTTCGGAGACGGTAAACTGCTTTGTGCTAAAGGCGGCGGAGGAAGGCACGGCCAACATCTCTTCGGCAGCATAAATCACGCACTCAGCGGTGTCCCCATTGGCCGGATCGGCGATAGGAAGACGACCTGACTGCGAAATTGGAATCGGGTTAAAGATCGCGTAGATCAACGTTGGCTCATCTCTAGCACGCGATGCTTTTAAGATGTAGATGGTTGCTGATAGCGTGTAGGAAAGCTTCGGCGCGGAGTTCTTGTCCATGGAGGATGGCAGTGACGATAACCACCAACAGGATGAACGGGCTCAGCGAGAACTCCCTCCGTTCGAGAGCGTCCGTAGCGATCAGCAAATAGGGTCAGTGTCGCGATGCCAATGACGGTGCCAATAGCGACTTCGGGCGCGGTGTGCGCATTGAGCCATAGCCGGGACCCGGCAATGACCACGATCAGGCCGGTGCCGGAGAAAAAGATTACGGCGCGTGACCATCCTCTCTGCTCAGCGGCGATCACGAGGGCGATCGCCCCGTAGATCAGGACGCTGAGGCTGGTATGACCACTTGGGCTGACGAGATTGGGTTGGGGAGGGCAAGCGTAAAAGTATATCTTCAGCAGTGTGGTTGCACCAACACAGAGACTAACTGCGATAACCCATGATGCGGATACTCTGCGCCCATGATGTATCAGCATCCACAAGAGTATAACAATCGAGAGTGGCAGCAATACGGCGGCATCACCAAAGTCAGTTAGAGCGTTCATGCCTTCGCGTATATCCAAACCAACGAGGTTGTTAAGGTCGATCGTGACCGCCGCGTCCGATGTCTCAGACATGGGTCTGCCACCCTGCCGAGTCAGATCGCTTCTGCGCAAGCGGCGACCGTCCCGATCGCGCCCCAGCAGGACGCTCATATGGCTATTGATCCGGGCGGCTGCCACGGATGTTACTTGGCTGCCTGCGTTGGGTGCGGGAGGCGACCAAAAGTCTCATCGCAAGCGACCTGCCCCGATTTTGTCGAAGTTGCGATCCATTCCTACCGACACCGCTACGGGGTGGCGGAGAGTGACCCCGCATTCGAGCCATCGAGGCCGAACTTGCGAGACGCCCCTTGATTAGTGTCCCGACGATCGTTCTACACGGCGAATGCGATGGGTCTCGCCGCCGCAATCATCGGAGAGCCACGACCGCTTCTCTACCGGCCCATATCAACGACGGGTCGTGCCCATCGCGGGACATTTCCTCCCACGCGAGACGCCCGAGGCAGTGGTGCGAACAGTTCGTGAGCTTGGCTCTCAGTGAGGAAATAGAGGTGCCCTGAGCGACACCTGGGCTTCCGCTGCGCCCGTCTCCCGCTCGAATTCGGTTGGCTGGTAGCGGGGGCCGGGAGCGACGCGAACGAGCGCACGAATCGGCCAGTTTTTCCGAGCATGACTTTGCGGGCCACGCCCATCAGCATTAGGGCGCCCAGCGCGCCCATCAACAACCTTCGCCTTCGCATAGACCGACGATCCGGCGGAGGGATCGTCTGCGCTGATTTGGTTTCGAGGTTGGTTCGAGGAAGTTCGCACTGGACTCTTCCCTGGAGGGAGCTGAATTCGAACTTCCAGTTCCGCGCGGGATAAGCCTTCGGTTCCGAGACAAATCCGCGGTGCGGAGTAAGCGGCTAAAACGGTTCGGCGCGGTGTTGTGTCCGATCCGGCTTGTAGTGTGGTCTGCTCGTTGGGGTCGATGAGCGCGACGGCAGCACGACGTTCGCCCGGTCCCGGACCGCGGCCGCTCCATCGTCTTCCTTACCGACGACGAAGGTCAGCTAATAGCGCCCGCGCGCCGCCCGCACCAAGGCGGCGATCGAGAGAAAAATGGCGGCCGTCATGATGCCGGCGCTCACGAGACCGGCTGGCGTCGTGCGGAGTGTGGCATTGAGCCGGCTGCGCTTGCCAAGGCGAAGCTTCACCTTCGCTCTTATTTCCTCAGGATGAGCCGAGGCACTTGCGGCCTGGCCCACGGCCTGCGTGATCGGTTCATGGATCGCCAGCATCCTCGTCCGCATTCTAGATAGGACATCGCCCGTGAAGGTGGGTCTCGGCGGACGATGATACACGGTCATCCTGTAAAGTATCGGGCGGAAACCTGGCCGAAGCCTGCCACGGATTCTTGAAGAAATTTCTCGAATTGATCAATCATGGTGCCGCGGTACTAACAGTTCGAATCCATCTCCCTCCTGCGGCGAGTCGGGTGCGAACCCGAGGCGCGTACCGTCACGGTTGGGAACTTTTTTCCAGCAGATGCGCAATGAAGGACTATAAATCTTGCCAGCATCATCAGCGTCCCTCGTCTGCGGGGTGGCAGCGGGCGACATTGATCCTGTCCATTTGGTGCAGATTGCCCTCAGCTTCGCTAGGGCAGGGGTCCTGCTCGTCACTTCTCCGATCCAGCAACAAATCGCATGACACATCCATCGAATCACGAAATACTCTCCCGAAGCGCGGGTCATCCTCGATCGCGGAGCAAAATTTACTACTTTCGCCATTCTTGCCCCTTGGCATGGCGCACGAATCCATTTTCGATATCGCGAAGCGATCACTATTCGGGGCAACATCTTGCTGAGATCACAGCAGCACCCAAATCCTCGCGGCGATGATCACGAGCGGATCGCGCGAGCCCGCCAAGCGGCGGAAGCGCTGTTCGCATCAAAACCGCCGGTCAGCAAACCATCCGGCCCCGAGACCGCGTCAGTTGACCTGCCGCAGCGTAAACCACGTGTTCTCCGCATAATCGCGCCGGCAGCGATTCGCCTCGAGGACGTCAAAGCCTCGGTCAGCTCTCCCGATCCGCAGGCGAAGCCCGCAATTCCACGCTCGCATTTTCCGCGCATCCGCGCCTGGCTCAAGTACGGCATGACCATTAACCAAGTAGCTGAGATCTACGCCACCGAGATCGGCGATATCGAGCGAATCCTTCGCAAAATCTGACCGAGGTTTCATTTCGTCGCGATCTTGCGCCCACTCCGGCGCGTATGGTTGCAGGCAATGCAATTTGTGGTGTTAGAGGTTTAGAGACCGCAAGCTTGCAGTTTTCTCCGCGTGATACCCGAGATCGATATCTGGCGCGCCGCGAACCTCATGCTCAAGCACTACGGGGACAAAGCGCGCGAGGAAAGCGCCACGCGCGCCGACGAGCTTGCCGCCCCGGCGACGACAATGGCGCCGCAGTCTGGCGCGGGATCACCGCTGCTGTCGGCGAGCGCGCCAACAACACTCCGCCCGGACCGGTGCACTGATCGAAACGTCTTCGTAACGACCCGGGACCCCCCTTCCCCTCGCGCTCCCGGTTTAATGTTGATAACAGATTTTTTCAAGAATAAAGCGGGAAGAGGCCTCGCCAAGCCCAGGACCGAGGTTTAGCCATTTGGCCGGCTCCTTTGCCTGCTGATGATGAAATCGGCCAATTACTCGCGTGCCCACCGAGAGAGAGGAGAGAGGTTCATAATTTTCGGTCCCACATCGACCCCTAAGCGAGCCGACAACGGACCTTGCCGCTGC
The DNA here is from genome assembly GCA_963695605.1 of uncultured Alphaproteobacteria bacterium. Taxonomy (GTDB): domain Bacteria; phylum Pseudomonadota; class Alphaproteobacteria; order ATCC43930; family CGMCC-115725; genus AP-15. The sequence continues at coordinate 38,902 of CAVOHI010000058.1, forward strand.
AGCCGTGCCGCTTCCGGGTTCGACCGAGGCCGTGGCAAAACGCTTTTGGAGAAGACGGCGGCCCGGCCAAAATAGGCCATCCGGACTTGCTGTCACCACAGCGGTACGAAGGTCACAGCGCATTACGCTGCTGCACAGGCTTACCTTGGCGGAACATGTTTACGCCGACCAGAACGGCCGGCACGGCGCAGACCACCCAACCAGCACTATAGCCACCAGACAGCCCGAGCAGCAACGAGAAGACCGCGGGACTGGACAGCGCACCGATCTGGCCGAATGACAGCACCCCACCGGTAACCGCGCCCACTCGTCCCGGCGGCGCCAGACGCGCGGCTTCCGACAGCATGATGCCGTGCCAGGACAACGCCGTGGCGCTGACCACCATTGTCACCGCGCCGATCGCCAGCAACGGCCAATGAGGCGTAAACGCGCCAATCAGCCCAATGCTGACAGCCATGCCGAAGGCCAACCCGCCCAAGACTAAGTGTGGCGCGACAAAGAAGCCGCCCACCCAGGCCCATAAAATGCGGCCCGGCAACGCCACCGCAATGACGGTCGAATACAGCGATCCAGCTGCGACCAACGGATGGCCCTGTGAGGTCATGTAGGTGACGAAATAGGCAACAAAAACGGCCTGTGTGCCGTTGAACGCAAAGCAGGCGAATGACAAGGAGCGCAGCTCGCGGACCGCCAGCACTGCAGTGATCGTGGTGCGCAAATCCGACAGGCGGATCGGATACCTGGCCGATGACTCAGTATCGAGCCGGCCACGTAGTGGCTGGAGCATCAGCGCGACGGCCCAGCACAGCGCCGCGCTCGCCAGCATTGTATCACGCCAGCCAAACGACTGTGCCGTCAGGGGGCCAAGATAGCCGGTCAGCAGAATGCCTGCCGGGATCGCGCACTGGGCAATGGAGAAGGCAAATGGCGCGTAGCGCTTGACGGACCAGCGCCCCAGCAACTGGGAACTGGCCGGGGTTGCAACCGAGGCAACGCCGTTGCCAATCAAGGCCGACAGAACGAAGCCAACGACACCACCGAGGACTGCCACTGCCAAACCGGCGCCTGTAAACAGCAGGGCGATCTGGCTCATGCGAATGGCGCCGTGCCGGATGATGAAGCCGCCCGATCCCAACTGGCCGATCAGCCCGGCAAAGGCAGTCAACGAGAAATAGATCCCGACCCAGGCGGCATTGGCATGTAGTTCCGCGATGATCAACGGCGCAAGCACCGCCGGCAGCGCCCGGGCGATCGAGCCGCAGGTTTGTTGCAGAAACATCGCCGTGACCGCGATCAGCATATGGGTCAAGTGAACGCTTCCTCCGGATGAGTCTGTTCCAAACCATCGGCGTGCCTACTACGAGCAATTCTCTTGTTCAAATACTCAAGAGGCCCTCGTTACGCACTATGCCGGCAGGATTAACGGGTATGCGCGCCTGCGGACCACGATGATCGAAGCGGCCTAGCTATGGCTTCGGCATCAGCCGGGATCGGCGCTGAGCCGGTGGTTCCAAGAACGTGTCAGGACTGACCGCGGTCGTCTCAGGCGTAAGTCGGCTTCAGGGCCAACTGCAGTCATTCTCGTTACCCGCGATCTTGCTAGTGATAACGTCGTGTATCACGCGTAAGTGTAGGCCAGAGGCGCTCGTTCAGATAAGGACGTCGAGCCCTCCATCTGGTAGTGCGTCACGCTAGCTGAATATCCGAAACCATCTTTGTGCCCCTCGTCTCGGGGCTGAACAGCATCGAGGCGAAGACCGAGGCGGCGGCGACGGTGGTGCCGATCATCATCGGTATCGCAAAGCCCATGTGCCACTCCGTCGCGAAATATGACAGGACCGGCCCCACAAGGCCGCCAAAGATCGCTCCCTGATGATAGCAGAAACCAGTGGCCGTCGCCCGCACCTCGGTCGGGAATCGCTCGGATAGATAGTGGGGCCACTGCGTGTGCATGCCGCCGCCGCCAAAGAAGCCCTGCAGGGTGAAGAACGCCACGATCATCGTGTAGTCGGTGGTCAGCAGGTACAGTGGCGCGATCGGGATGGTCACCAGCGAGGTAATCATCAGCGTTGTTCGCCGGCCAAAGCGGTCAGCGCACCAGCCCCAGAGCATCGCTGACAGGAAGAACATCAGGCTCTGCAACATGATCGGCAAAGCGACATAGCCGGTGGGCAGGCCAAGGTCCTTCTGCAGATAGGAGGGAAACATGCCGCCGACCGAGTAGCCGACGACGAACGCACTGGCCATCAACCAGCATGCCGTGAGGGTATTGGAGAGCAGCCTGCGCCGAAAAATACTGAACAATGGCGCACGGAACTCACGGTTCTCGAGACGCTGCTTGCGCCGGTTCTCGATCCAGATCTCCGGCTCTTTGACGTACTTGCGGATGTAGACAATCACCAAGGCAGGCAACACGCCGATCAGCAACAGGCCGCGCCAGCCAATGTGGTCATAGAGTAGACCATAAGCCGCGCTCGACAACAGGGCGCCAAGGCCCCAGGAGCCCTGCAGGACCGATCCCATGAAGCCGCGCGAACGCTGGGGCCAGGTTTCCATCGCCAGCGCGGCGCCGGCGGGCCATTCCGCACCCATGCCGATCCCTAACGCACTACGGAACAGCAGCAATAACCAGAAGCTCGGCGCGAGGCCGGCGAGCAGATTGCAGGCCGAAAACCAGGCAATCGAGATCATCAACGGCTTCTTGCGTCCGATCCGGTCGGCGAGCCAGCCCGACGCCGTGGCGCCGACCAGCCTCATCCACAAGGTTAGCGTGAAGACGACAGCGACCTCTGTCAGAGGCACGCCGAAGTCTTTCGAAATCGGCACCATCAGAAGCAAAAAAACCGTAAAATCAAAGGAGTCGAGTGTCCAGCCCAGCCACGCAGCAATCCAGGCGAGCCATTGATCCTTGCTTGGTTCCTTCCACCACGGAATCGGGTTCGCGCCAGCGACAGTGATCGACATTTAGCGATTCCTCCCTTTGTTCTCGAACGTTCGTGTTCGCTCAGTCCTATCTAACAGCCGACGCTATGATCTCTGCAACAGGAATTGCCCTAGCCTGCATTTCACACACAGCCTAGGTGCAGCGGGCCTCTGCATCGGCGAAACTTCTTCTGTGACTAAGGAACCTCTGCAACGCTTGCGGTGCCTCCGCCGTCGCCTCGCCACGCCAAACCGGCCAGGGCTTCGGGTTTCAGGATCACGGGCAGGCGGTTATGGAGCCGCGCACACAGCTCGTTCGGCGCGGTGGTGATGTGCCGAAGCTGCGCATCCATTCGCCCGCTGGAGACTTCCAGTTCTCCCACAGGGGCTTTACCGCAGCCAGCACGAGCTCATCTTTGTCTTTAAATACGACCGCCAGGGACATCGCAACAATGTCCAGCTCGGCCAATTCGGCCGCAACCGCAGCAATGTCTGGCATTATCCCGGGGCCAATTCCCTTTCCCGCCGCGGCGAGGAAGGCAATCTGCTGGCGCTGCACCCGACCGTCAAACCGGTTGCGATGGCCGCCGATGCGATCCTCGACTGCTCGGCCCGCGGCGACATCGTGCTCGATGGCTTTCTCGGCAGCGGCACGACGGTGATCGCGGCCGAGCGCACCGGTCGGCGCTGCTACGGCATCGAGCTCGACCCGGCCTATGTCGACACAATTGTCCGCCGCTGGCAGGCGCTGACCGGCGGTAGCGCGCGACATGCGGTGAGCGGCCGCAGCTTTGACGACCTTGCGCGCGAGGCGGAGGCCGGCAATGCCGTCTGACAAAAAGCGTGATTACGCCGTGGGCTACGGCAAGCCGCCGGGTCACACCCGGTTCGGGAAGGGCCGATCCGGCAATCCGAAAGGCCGGCCAAGCGGCGCCAAGAACCTGACCACCCTGTTCCACGAAGCGCTCAACGAGACCGTAATTGTTGCCGAGAATGGCGGGCGGAGAAAAATCAGCAAGCGCCAAGCCATCGTCAAGCAGATCGTCAATAAGGCGGCCAAGGGCGATTGGCGTGCGGCCAAACTCCTGCTCGAACTCCCGCAAGAGACGGGAAGTCCGACGGAACCGGAGAGCCCGGAGAGCGCGTTCGGCGCGGCAGATAAAAAGACCATCGAGCAGCTGAAGGCGCGACTGCCCGGCAACAAACGGGGATCCAATGATTGAGGACCTGACGCGCGCGGAGTACGAGGCCGTGCTGCGGCAGGACTTCACCACCTTTGCCGCGCGCTGCTTTCATGAGCTCAATCCGCAGGCCGAGCTGGCGATGGGCTGGCATATCGAGGTCATCGCCGCCGCGCTGACCGCGGTGCAGCAAGGCAAGATCCGACGTCTCATCATCAATTTGCCGCCTGGCCATCTCAAATCCTTGATGGCCTCGGTCGCCTTTCCCGCCTGGTGTCTCTGCCAGGACCCGTCGGCCCAGCTCCTCTGCTATGCTGGTGGATGTTACGAGTGCGGGATTGCGCTCAAGCAAAGCCGAGCGCGGTCCGCTGGTCGTGCCAGGCCAGCGGCAGGCGGGAGTGCGCGAGTAGCTTCACCGCGCCTCTTCAACCTCGGTTTTTTCGACGATCGCGCCACGGCATTTGTCGTTGAGCGTTCGTCGCTCAGGGACCGAAAGTTCGTAGAACTCTCTGCTGGAGGGAGCAGGATTCGACAAAGTTGCCATTCCTTGCCGCCCGCCCCATAGCGTCTATCGGGGCATCAAGGAATTCACGGCTGCCCACCGCAGTCGAGATGGTAGAGCCGCTTCGCCGTGCCGCTATAGAGGGCGAGCTTCTCGATCTGTGAGCATCCCGCAGTGATGCGCTTGAACGCGTTCCACAGCGTCGCGTAGCCGGTCCCCATCTTGTCCACGGGGAAATTGCTCTCGAAATTGCAGCGTTCGGCACCGAACAACTCGATACAAGGTTCGACATAGGGCCGCCAGGCCGCCGACCAGGCCGCAGAATTCGGCGGCGCCGGAAGCTCGCGGAAATTGAGCGCGGCGCCGCGGTTCAGCATGCCGCCGAGTTTGACGGAGACGTTCGGGCACGTGGCCAACTCCGCCATGTTGGCTCGCCACGCGGCGTGGACTTCGTCCTTCTTGCCGGCATAGGCACCGTAGCCAAGCACGCCGCCGACGTGGCACATCACGATCGTCGCCTGCGGCACCGCCCGCGCCAGCGCGATCACATCGGCGAGTTGCGGATGGTAGCACCAGGCATCGAGCGCCAGCCCGTGCGCGGCGAGCCGCGCCACCCCGGCGCGGACTTCGGGCCGGGCGTAGATATGGGGCGCCGAGTTCGGCCGGCTGTTGCCGATAGTCGGGTCGGCATCGTAGCCGACCGAATAGCGCACGCCCGAAAGCCGGCCGCCGCCGGCGCGGATCAGCGCATCGAGCACCGGCTCAACCCGATCGCCGAGTGCGAGATCGGCGAAGCCGACAATGCCTTGCGCCACCTTGATCGGGCCATAACCGCCACTTGCGCTCATCGCGGCGATGCCGGCGACGAACTCGACCTCGCCGACCGGGCGCATCTCGACCGGCCCATTGGCGCGATACATCGAGCGGCACTCCTCGAAGACAGTGGCGACGATGTTGTGGCCGGTGTTGAGGTCGGCGAGCAGCTCAGGCAGCAAATAGGTCCAGCCGCCGCGGTCCCATAGATGATGATGCGTATCGATGATCGGCAGCTCCGGTTCGAGGATCGGCTCCTTCTCCTGTATTGCGAGCCATGCACCGTCGGGCTTGCCGCTATGACCAAACCGGCCCGGCTGAATGGATTGCGTCATGGGGAGGCTCCTATTTTTGCCGATATTGCCCGGACTTCCCGGGTCCGTGATGGCCATCGTCTCGCTTTTGACGTCCGCAGCAAAGCTTTCACTCGTGACAGTGCGGGCCGCGCGAAGCGATGCCCCCGGCGGGTAAAGCGCGATGACGCCGCAAGTCTTTGATTGACGGCTCCAGTAATCGAAGTCTGGCGATATTCGCTTACTGCGGCTTTGGTTGTACATGGTGAGAGATCATGAGCCACTTACTGTCGATCTTCTCGTAAACATTCGTCACGAGATAATCGAGCTTGGGAGACCTGCCATCCTTCATTTTCTGTTCGCCGGTTTCCTGACCCATCTCCCACGCGAGGTTGCCATTGACGTGAATATGCTGGTCCGACAGCGTGGCGCTTCTCTGCGTGAAAAGGGCATTTGCCTCTGGCCAATACTTCTCTTGGGCATCCCAACCGACAAGGACCGAGGTGTGGCGTGGGCCGACGTATGTGACGTAAGGCGTATGAGCCCATACCTTTTCCATCGCCTCGCCATTGTCGAGCACCGCTAGCGCCGCGTAGAAGTTCTTGCTAGCTTCTTTGACCCCCTCCACGTCCGCGGCCGACTGGGCGACCGCGTTGCTCACCGGAAAGGCGATCCATAGCCAGACAAAGGCCGTTGAGATTAATGTAAGCGTGCAACGTCGTTTCACCGTCTTCCTCCCCGCTGGTGTGAATTAGGGCCTCGGTAGAGGCGCAAAAGAATATCCTTCCACCCCCGGGCCGGGATGTCCGAGGGGGTCTCTGCCGACTGGCCGCGGCCTGTCTCACCCTGCCCGCGATCGCCTCTGGCAGGGCTCGCGTCTCGCGACCGCCGGCGGGCAAGTCCGAATGCGATCAGCACAGCGCTAAGGCCGATCGCTTATAGGGGCGCGTGCTCCGGTGCAGTTACACCCCGAGATCCATGAACATCAGTTCTCCTCATGCGCTTGCTCCATTGCACGCGGGTCCCGCCACCGGGCTTCGCTGCGTCACCTCCTTGTCGGCCCGAAAGGCATAGCTGGTCATTCTTCCGCCGGGCGGCTCCCGATCAAGCCTATGCCTTCGAGCGACCATCCATGAGAGGCCGGAGCTCCGACGTTGATTTCCGAGAGGGTGAATAAAGAGGCCGCGTACACCCCGCGCCGGACGTTCCAGCAAGAACTGCAGACCGTGGGTCGTCTTGCCTGCTCTGGGTATGCTTCCATGAGGTAGAGCCGGCCGCGAATAAGACCGCCTCTCAGTTTGTCGTGAGGCGGCGATACCGGCAGAGATCCGCATATCGTGTGATAATGGGAACGGCACCGACTGGTGATCCTCTGTGCTCGCCGCACATGCGCCCAGCAGCCGGCTTCGACGATCCGGCCGCCGGCAAACAGTTCGTTGAACCCGGCATAGCCGTCGGTGTGGATGACACCGCGGAACTGCTTCAGATGAGCCTGCGGATGTTCGCCTTTGCGGTCGGGCGAGTAGAAGAATAGGGCTGCCGGCTTCCGCGAGCCGCCAAATGGCCGCTCATCGCGAACGTAAGTCCACAGCCGGCCGGTCTTGGTCTTGCCGGTGCCCGGCGCCAGCACCGGCACCGGGGTGTCGTCGACATGCAAATTGTCGCTGGCCAGGACCTCGACGGCGAGGGCATCCACCAGCGGCTGCAGCGTCGCCGCGGTGGCGCCGACCCAGCCGCACAAGGTCGAGGTCTCCAGGCTCATCCCGTCGCGGGCGAAGATCTCGGCCTGGCGGTAGAGCGGCAGATGGTCGTCATATTTCGACACGACGATATGGGCGAGCAGCCCTGCTCCGGCGCGGCCGCGGGCGATCGCGTGGTCTGGCGCCGGCGCCGCCACCACCACCTCGCAAACTCGGCACGACAGCTTCTCGCGAATGTGCCGGACGACCCCCGCTTTCGCGAGGGCAGGCTTTTGAACCGGCCCGGGACGTAATCGAGGGTCTCGCTGACCTCGTCGGCGATCTTGCGCAGCGCGCCGCCGCAACCAGGACCGGTGCACGGTGCCGGATGTCGCCGATCCTCTCTGGGCAGGTGTTCCGGCAATGGGCGCCGCGCCGGCTTCTGCGCCTCAGCCGCGGTCTCCGCGGCTGTGGCCACTTCCGGCGAGGCCGTCGCTAACCGCTCCGCCTGGTCGGTTTCCAGCGCCTCGAGCGCCAGCTCGAGCTGCTCGGCCTCGCGCGCCAGCTTCTCTGAGGATCGCCCGAACTCGGCCCGTCGATATCGCGCCAATTGGAATTTCAGCCGAGCGATCTCGGCCTGGGCGGTCAGCGCATCCTGCGCCATCGCGCTAATGATCCGCTTCAGCGCGGCCAGATCGTCGGGCAGATTGTCGGCTGTGATCGGCACGCCGGCAGTGGATCAGACCTGCAGCCGTTTTGGTCGAATGATCTGCCGCAGCCTGCGCTGCCCAAGCTCAGCCGGCCAGCTCTGGCCGCCAGGTTCGCTGCGGCATTCGCCAGTCGATCCCCTCGAGCAGCATCGACAGCTGGGCCCGGCTCAGCACCACCACCCCCTCCTCAGCCCGCGGCCAGACGAATTGGCCGCGCTCCAGACGCTTGGCAAACAGACACAGCCCGTCGCCATCCCACCACAACAGCTTAATGAGATCACCGCGGCGGCCGCGAAAGCAGAACACATGGCCGCAGAACGGATCCTGCCCGAGCACCGTTTGCGCCTGTGCCGCCAGACTGTCGAAACCCTTGCGCATGTCGGTGACGCCGGCCGCCAGCCATATCCGGGTGCCCGCCGGCAAAGCGTTCATCGCAGCAGTTCAATCACCTGCCGCAGTGTCTCGGAGCTGACCTCGCCACGAAGGCGCACCCGTGCACCACAGCCAAACGCAATCTCGATAATCCCCTCGCGATCCGTCCGCCGCGGCCGATCGCCATCCGGCGCGATCTCAACTGGCACCATTGCGCCGCTGTCGACCGCTGCTTTCGGCAACAGCTGCCGCCGCCATCGGAACAGTTGGTTGCTGTTCACATCATGGCGCCGCGCCACGATCGACACCGACGCACCGGGCACCTGCGTCTCGGCCACCATCTGGCGCTTCAATGCTTCGGAATACTGCCGACGCTTCGGCTGCTTAGTCTCCACTAAGCCGGTAGTGGACACTTGTTCTGCTCGCTCCGCCATCCGCCGATCATTGCGCCAATCCACCCTCAGCGGCAGGCGCTCCTCCCCGAGTGCTTACGGCTCGGGTGCAAGGAGAAGGTCTTTAAGCGTCGGCCGAGCCCGTTGCTATAGCTTGAGCCACTCATCTCATCGGCACCAAGACGGCTGTTTCGACGCCCCAATTCGTGATAATTTGTGGTCCTTCCGTCCTTCCGTGATGCTCCCTTCGAGCAACTCGCTAAATCGCGCCTTTGCTCCTTTTACCGCACCCGATTTGGGAGGAGGGGATCGCGTCGAGATCGGTAGTGGCACCGCTTGGCCGACCAACCGAAGCTTATGTCTAAAAACCTTGTCTACGACTGCGAGCCGCGCCTAAGTGTATCGAGCGTTAGCTTGATCGTAGCCAGGGTGACGGGGCCAAGGATTCCGTCAGCAACAATCCCGGCTGTTGCTTGAAATTCCTTTACAGCAAGCCGGGTCTGCTTCCCGAAGCGGCCATCGACTTCAAGTTGGGGATCTGCGCCCAAGGTATTGAGATCGCGCTGCAGTAACCTGACCTCGTCATCCGGATCATCTGCAGCGACCGGGTCCACGCCAGGTTGAAGCACGTCAAAAGGTTTGCCGATTTCCTGGGCCGGTCTGCCGACAAGGCCACCGCCGAGGATGTCCATCGCTATCAGTTGTGGCTGGCGTCGATCGGAACGACGGTGCCGACCGTCAACGTCAGTGCCACTGCCCTGCGGTTCTTCTTCAAGGTCACGCTGAAGCGCGGCGATCTTGCCGACGCGGTCGTGTCGGTCCGCGAGCCGCGCCGCCTGCCCGTTGTTCTCAGCCCGGAAGAGGTCGGCCGGCTTCTCGCATCGGCGACGAACATCAAGCACAAGGCGGCCCTGAGCCTGACTTATGCCACCGGCCTGCGGTCATCAGAGGTCGTATCGCTGAAGCTCACCGATATTGACAGTGACCGCATGGTCATCCGGCTCGAACAGGGCAAGAGCCTGCCCTCGCGAAAGCGGGGGGCAACAAGGATCGGTATGTCATTCTCTCGCCCCACCTTCTCGATCTGTTGCGCGACTGGTGGCGCGTCGCGCGCAAGAACGGATGGATGGCTCCCGGCCAGCCCTGGCTGTTTCCTGGCTACCGCGGACAGCATATGAGTGCGCGCCAGCTCCACCGGCTCGTTCGTCTGGCGGCAACACGTGCCGGCATTACCAAGCGTGTCGGTGTTCATACCCTGCGGCACAGTTTCGCCACGCATCTCCTGGAGCAGAAGACCGATATCCAGGTCATCCAGGTCCTCCTCGGACACCAGAAGCTCGACACGACGGCGCTCTATACCCGCGTCGCCATCAGCGCGATCGGCGAGGTGACGAGCCCGCTCGATGTACTGCTGAAGATGCCCGGCTGACGCGCCGCCGTTGTCACGGCCGGCGGTCGAGGTGGCGGACATCTTGCGCCGCCGCGGGCCGGCTTGGCGTGCGTCCCACGCCGGTCACGTGAGCCTCGGCCAACTCAAGATCATGTCGGCGATCGAGCGCTGCCGAACGGTGGCGCTGGGCGGCCATGTCGAACGCTGCGAGGCCTGCGCGCACCTGCGCATTTCCTACAACTCCTGCCGCAACCGGCACTGCCCGAAGTGCCAAGCCGCCGCTGCCAGAGAGTGGCTCGCCGACCGCCAGGGCGAACTGCTGCCCGTGCCCTATTTCCATGTTGTCTTCACCCTGCCGGGACCGATCGCCGACATCGCCTATCAGAACAAGGCGGTCGTCTATGACCTGTTGCTCAAGACCGCCGCCGAGACCCTGATCACCATTGCGGCAGACCCCAAGCACCTCGGCGCCCGCATTGGGCTTACCGCCGTGCTGCACACCTGGGGATCGGCACTGACCCACCATCCGCACGCCCATATCATCGTACCGGGCAGCGGCTTCTCGCTCGACGGTCAACATTGGATTGCCTGCCGACCGAGTTTCTTTCTGTCGGTCCGGGTGCTCTCGCGGCTCGTCCGGCGCCTGTTCCTCGAAAGGCTGACCGCCGCGCACCAGGCCGGTCGATTGGAGTTTTTCGCCGATCAGGCCGCCCTGGCCGAGCCTGCCGCCTTCAAAGCTCACCTCGCCGCACTGCGCAAGTACGAATGGGTAGTCTATGCCAAGCGGCCTTTTGGCGGACCCGGCGCTGTGCTCGCCTACCTGTCCCGCTACACGCACCGGATCGCTATTGCCAATAGCCGGCTCGTCGCCTTCGACGGCGAGCGCGTGGCATTCAGATGGAAGGATTACCGGGCCAAGGCGGACACCCGCTACAAGCTTATGACGCTCGACGCCGACCAGTTCATCCGCCGCTTCCTGATCCACGTCCTGCCCGACGGGTTCCATCGCATCCGTCACTATGGCCTCTTCGCCAATGCCAACCGGGCCGCCAATATCGCATTGGCCCGCCGGCTCCTCGGCGCACCCGACCCAGCGCCGTCGAGCAGCGAGAGCGATAACGCCACGGGTGCTCACGAAAACCAACCGTGGGACACTTGTCCTTGCTGCGGCGGGCGCATGATCATTGTCGAGACCTTCGAACCCGGCTGCCAGCCCCAGCTTTCGCCCCTCCCGGCAATCCGGCTCGACACCTCGTGACCAATACGCTCCTGTCGCCATCCCTCGTCACTGCGCCGCTCCCGCGCCGACATCTCACCGGCCGCGCCAAACGCGCGGTCAACGGCAATCGTCAACGCCGCCTTCCACCGCCAAAACCCAGATCATTCAGTGCGACATCACCGTTTCGGTTGCACCCGCGGTGCCCAAAACCACGGTCGCGGCACTCGCTCAGCCGCCGTTCCCGTTCGAAAGTGAAAAATCAGATCAAACACCGGCGCTAAATCTCCATAGCCGGACACCACCGCCGGTGCGAACTCCCCCGCGATTTCCTCCCTCGAGGCTTTTCGGACGCCTGCCTCCGTGCATCCCCTCGCGCCTGCGCCCGGCAGGCATTTGAAAACCCTTAACAATAGCGGAACTTCCAATACTGCATGGAGCATTGAGCAGGGTGCGCCTTCCCTGCACCTCGGCGAGAGGAGCGCGCTCGATCGAGGCAGGGCCCGAGCGGCGCGTCAGTGCTGCTTAGGGTGTATTGGCCAAACGGGGCACAGCCACGGGACACAATAATGCGTGCAGGATCATGACGATGCTGACCTGGGCGGATTCTTGAGCGACTCAGGCGGTCTGGCGCATTCGCGCGGCGCGGGAGAGGTCGACCGAGACGAGCTGCGAGATGCCGCGCTCGGCCATTGTGACGCCGAAGAGTCGGTCGACGCGAGCCATTGTGATGCGGTGGTGCGTGACCACCAGAAAGCGGGTGCCGGTCGTGTCGGCGATCTCGCCGACGAGGCTGCAGAACCGGTCGACATTGGCGTCGTCGAGTGGCGCGTCGACCTCGTCCAAGACGCAGACCGGCGCCGGATTGGTCAGGAACGCGGCGAAAAGCAGCGCGAGCGCGGTCAGCGCCTGCTCGCCGCCCGACAACAGCGACAGGGATTGCAGCCGCTTGCCCGGCGGGCTCGCCATGATTTCGAGTCCGGCGGCGAGCGGGTCGTCATTGTCGACCAGACGCAACTGCGCCTTGCCGCCGCCGAACAGTTTCGTGAACAGCTCGGCGAAATGGCGATCGAGCTGCTCGAAGGCCGCCGTCAGCCGCTGGCGCACTTCACGGTCGAGTGCGGTGATGCCGTGGCGCAGTCTTGCGATCGCTTCGGTCAGATCGGTGCGTTCGTGCTGCAGATCGGCGATCCGCGTTTCGAGCTCGGCAGCCTCCGTTTCGGCCATCAGATTGACCGGGCCCATGCCATCGCGCTCGCGGATCAAGCGGTCCAGCCGCGTTGCGGTCTCGGCGGGATCGACAGCGATTTTGTCCTCCGCAACACCCGCGATTTCGGCGAGCGCCTCGGGTATGACACCAATCCGCTCGCGGATGTCGCGGGCAAGGTGCGCCAAGGCTTCATTTGCGCCATCGCGCAACCCCTCGAGCCGCGCCAGGCGCTCGCGAGCCTCGCCCGATGCGTGGTCGGCTTGGCGCGAGGATTCCGTGGCGTCGCGCAATTGCCGCTCGCCGGAGGCTAGCGCGTCGGCCGACCGGCGACAGGCCTCGGCAGCCCCCGCGATTGCGGCGCCGAGCGCCTCGCTCTCGGCGGCGATCATAGCGGGACGCGCCGCCAAGCCGGCGATCTCCGCCTCCAACGCGCTGCGCCGTTCGGTAAGCGCAACCTGCTGCGCGGCGCTATCCGTGCTGCGCTTATGCCAGGCACGCGCCTCGAGGTCGATCGAGGACAGGCGCTCTCGGCGGCGCGCAGTTTCGTGGGTGAGCCGCTCGATTGCCGCGCGCGCGTCTGCTTCGCGCCGGCGCGCCTCCGCCGCGGCAGCACGCGTCTGATCGAGCGCCGCGCTCGCGGATCTCGCCTCAGGGATGGCCGCCAGATCGCGCTCAACCTCTTCCGCCTGCGCCTTGGCCTCGGCGAGATCGGCGCCGATCTTGTCGAGAAGGTCTAACGCCGCGGCGAGCCGGGTTTGCGTCGTCAATTCCCGCCGGCTGATCTCGGCCTCCTCGGCTCGCGCCCGCGCCAGCCCCGCCTCGGCGTCGGATAACACCTGCCGAGCCGATCTGCCGGCCTCGGTTGCATGCTGACGCTCGGCGCGAGCAGCGGCGGCGCCGCTCTCGGCCGCCGCAGCCGCCGTCTTCAGGGTAGCGATCTCACTCTCCAGCACGCCGAGGCGGTTGGCATGCCGCAAATGCTCGGCGGCGATCGACGGACCGCAGCCGAGCGAGACGAACCCGTCCCAACACCACAGACGACCCTCGCGGTCCACGAGCCGCTGGCCTGGCGCCAGGTACGGCTGGAGACGGTATCCGGTCTCCTCGTTCTCGACCCACCCCGCGTATGCGAGGCTGCGCGCGAGAACAGACGGAGCGTCGGCCGCTTCGGCCAACGGGCGAGCGCCCTCGGGCAAGGCGGCGCAGCCGTGCTCGTCGCCGCCGAGATCGACCCAGAAGCGGGCGGCGCCTTCGTTCGCGCCAGTGGCGAGCGGCGCCTGAAGTTCGTCCCCAAACGCAGCGGCGATCGCGGCCTCGAAACCGTGCGCGACCCGCAGCGACGTCAGGATCGGCGGAGCCTCGCCCGTATCCGGCAGTGGTGCAAGCAGCCTGCGCAATCCGTCGGCCTCGGCGGTGAGCCGAGCCAGCTGCGTATCGGTTTGGCGCGCCAAATCGAGCGCCGTCTGCTCTCCGGCGAGCCGGTTTGCGAGCTCGACCTCGGCCGCTTCGACAATCGCGCGACATTGCTCGACCCGCGCTTCGGTCTCTGTCACCGCGGCACCAGCGGCGGTCACCGCCTCTGGCGCAACCAGCGCCGCGGCCAGTCCTGCACGCTGCCGTTCCGCTTCAGCGCGGCGCGCCTCCAAACGGGCACAGCGCTCTTCGAGCTCCTTTCGGCGCCGCTCCAGCGTGATGCGGCGCGCGTCGGCGGCGGCGACGGCTTCGGTCTCCCGCTGCAGCACCGCCTCCGCCTCGGCCAAGCAAGCGCCCGCTTCGCGCAGCCCAGCTTCGGCGAATTCCCAGCCCTGGTCTTCCTGCGCCTCGGTCCGGGCGAGCGCGTCCTGCTCTTCGGCTAGCCGGGTCAGCGACGCCTGGGCCTCGGCCAGATGGGTTTCCTCGCGTTCGAGATCGGCGGCAAGTTGCGCGAGCCGGCGCTCCGCTTCGGCGCGAGCGGCGAGCACCCGTTGCAGCTCCTGTTCGAGCGCGCCGCGCGAGTTGGTCAGCCGCTGCAATTCGGCGGCGGTCGCGGCCTCAGCCGCCCGGAGGGGCGGCAGCGCCGCCTCGGCGGCGTCGCGAGCCTGCGCCCCGACGAGGGCGTGTTCAGTCGCCTCCGCGACAATGCGCTCGGTTGCTCGATGCTCGGCGGAACTGCGCTCGACCTCGGCCTCGGCCGCGAGCCAGCGGTCGCGGAACAACAGCGCCTCGGTCCGGCGGATCTGTTCGGCTAGGCGGCGGTACCGCTGCGCCTGCCGCGCCTGCTTTCTCAAAGCCTCGAACTGGACCTCGATCGTGGCGATGACGTCGTCGAGCCGCTCGAGGTTCTCTTCGGCAGCGTCGAGTTTAAGTTCGGTCTCGCGACGGCGCGCGTGAAGCCCGGCGGTGCCGGCGGCTTCTTCGAGCAAGAGCCGCCGTTCGACGGGTTTGGCGTCGATCAGCGCGGCGACGCGGCCCTGGCTCACCATCGCGCCGGAATGGGCGCCGCTCGCGGCGTCGGAGAACAGCAGCTGGACATCGCGCGCCCGCGCATCGCGCCCGTTGATGCGGTAGGTCGAGCCGTCGCCGCGCTCGATCCGCCGGACGACCTCGATTTCCGCGCGATCATTGAAGGCGAACGGCGCATTGCGGCTGCTGTTGTCGAGGGTCAGCGTGACTTCGGCGATGTTGCGGGCCGGTCTTGCCGTCGTCCCGGCGAAGATCACATCATCCATCTCGCCGCCGCGCAGGCGTCTGGCCGAGGTTTCACCCATCACCCAGCGCAGCGCCTCGACCAGGTTCGATTTGCCGCAACCATTCGGCCCGACGATTCCGGTGAGGCCCGGCTCGAACGCCAGCTCCGTCGCGTCGACAAAGGATTTGAACCCGACCAAGCGAAGCCGGCAGACTTGCATCAGCTCTCCTGCCGACCACACAAATAGCCCCCTCCCATTCCTTCCCCCGCTCGCGGGGGAGGGTTAGGGTGGGGGTTGGGCGTACTCTTCGAACGAGCGATCAAGATTTCGCCGCCAGCCCCGACAGCGCCTTGTCGAATTCCTCGACGGTCGGAGCCCCGGTGAATTTGGTGCCGTTGATAAAGAAAGTCGGGGTCGAGTTGACGTCGAGCTCTTTCGACGCGACGAGGCGGCCCTCGACGATCTTGTTTTCGAGAGCAGTGTTCTTGAGGCAGTTGTCGAATTCTTCCCTGCTCATGCCGCCGAGCTTGACCAGCCGGGCAAGGGCGTCGCGATAGTCGCGCGCCGTCACCCATTTCTCCTGCTGCCCAAAGAATGTATCGATGTAGGCATAATAGCGGTCCGCGGGCGCACAGCGCGCAACCATCGCTGCCCGCAAGGCCGGCTCATCCAGCGGGTAGTCGCGCAGCACCAGTTTGGCTTTTCCGGTGTCGATCCATTTCTTCTTGAGCTCGGGAAGAACCTCGTTCGTGAAGTGTGCGCAATGCGGGCAAGTCAACGAGGCGTATTCGATGATCGTGATCGGCGCGTCCGGATTACCAAGAATTCGATCATCCTTGCCGAGCGCCAGCACCGTCTGGGCATCGGCGAGCAGCGTGTGCGGGGCGGCAGCTTGTGCCGGTCCCGGCGAAATCAGGATGGCGCTCAAAACACCGAACAGAGCAAACCAGATATTCTTCATAATCGGGCTCCTTACTACCATATTTAGGTATTCGCAATGGGCGCAATCGGCGGCTCAGCGCTGCCACCCGCCGACCGCTCTGCCCAGCTGGGCGAGCGCCGCGCGCAGACCCGGGTCGGCAATCACCGAGAGCCGCTGATCGAGCGCCTTCGCCTCGCCCTCCGGCAGTGGAGGGATCACCGGCCTCCCGGCCCCCGGCGCGAGCGGCAATGGCCCTTGCACGAGCGCCAGGCGGGTGACGACGGTGCGGCCGAAAAACAGGTTGATTCGCTCGATGATCAACGGCGCGCGATGCTGCAGCTCGAGTGCGGCGCCGGGCGCGGCGCGCAACTTCAGAACACCGTCGCGCCCGAGCGTGCCCGGCCAACTCACCTCGGCCCAATCCGGGCCGACGATTGCGGCCCACTGCGCCTTGAGACGGACGAGGACGCCCCCGCCGCGGCGCGCGACAATCGGTACGGTCAGTTTCGAGACGGCCACGCCGACCGCGCGAAAGCCCCATTGCTTGCGCCCGCGGTGCTCGCGCTCGTGTGTCGGCCCGGTTATCTTTGCCGCGCCGCGCCGTGGAATGGTCTTACCCATGCCGCCTTTCCGATCCGCAACCTCTTCGTCATCGGGCACCCCCGATCCCGCAGCGCTTCTCCTTTGGTACGACCGCCACCGCCGCGCGCTGCCGTGGCGCGCCCCCGCCGGCGTCCGACCCGACCCTTACCGCGTGTGGCTCAGCGAAATCATGCTGCAGCAGACGACGGTACCGACTGTGGCGCCATATTTCGACCAATTCGTGGCACGCTGGCCCGATGTGTCGGCGCTCGCCGCGGCATCGCTCGACGAGGTACTTCAGCTCTGGCAGGGCCTCGGCTATTACGCGCGCGCCCGCAACCTGCACGCCTGCGCGCGCGCCGTCGTCGAGCGCCATGGCGGCAGGTTCCCCGACGACCCCGCAGAATTGCGCGCACTTCCTGGGATCGGGCTCTACAGCGCAGGGGCGATTACCGCTATCGCCTTCGATCGGCGAACCGCGGCAATCGACGGCAATGTCGAACGGGTCGTCGCCCGGCTCTATGCCGTGCACGAACCCCTTCCCGAGGCAAAACCGCGCCTCAGAGCGCTCGCCGCGGCACTGGTGCCGGAGGAGCGGGCCGGCGATTTCGCACAGGCCTTGATGGATCTCGGCGCCACGGTCTGTACGCCGCGGCGGCCGCGTTGCGTCCTCTGCCCGTGGCGTGTCTGTTGCGCGGCAGCCGCAGCTGGCGTAGCCGACGCAATCCCGGCGCGGAGCGAGAAGCCGGATAGGCCGTCGCGCTACGGGGTGGCATTCTGGCTCACTCGCGGCGACGGAGCGGTGCTTCTGCGCCGCCGTCCGGAGAAAGGATTGCTCGGCGGCATGACCGAAATCCCGTCGACGCCGTGGCGCAGCCGACCTTGGGCGCTCGGCGAAGCGATCGAGATTGCCCCGGCAGCCGCAGAGTGGGCGCCGCTCCCAGGCACGGTCCGCCACGGGTTCACGCATTTTCGCCTGGAGCTTGCGATCGTGACGGGGTATGGCGAGGCAGACGGGCTGTGGAGCCAAGTCGACCGCCTCGGCGAGCACGCCCTGCCGACCTTGATGAAAAAGGTGGCGCGGCACGCTGTCTCGGCGCTGGCCGCCTAGAGTGGGTGGGCCGCCGATGGACCCGGCTCCGGCTCGGCGAACAGCGGCAATATCGCATCGCCTGTGATCGCTAGGCGGACCGGCGCGAAGGACCGCCGGTGGTGGCGGGTCACCCCGAATCGGCGAATCGCCTCGCCATGCTCCGGTGTCGCGTAGCCGACATTGGTGCTCCATCCATAAACCGGATAGCGTGGGGCGAGGCCGCGCATGATGCGGTCGCGCGTCACCTTGGCAATGACGGAAGCGGCGGCGATCGAGAAGCTGAGAGCATCTCCGTCGATGACCGTCTGCACGGCGCAATCGACCGGCGGGGCGACGTTGCCGTCGACCAGTGCGATATCGGGGCGCACGCCGAGAACGGCGACGGCGCGCGCCATCGCCAGCAGCGCGGCGCGCAGGATGTTGATATGGTCGATTTCGGCCACACTCGCCGCACCGACCCCGATATGCGCGGCCCCGCGCGCGGCGCATCGCCTCAATGCGCCGTAGCAGGCCTCGCGTTCCTCAATGCTCAGCACCTTCGAATCGTCGAGGCCATCGCGCAAAGCTTTCGGGAAGCGGCGGGGATCGAGAACCACCGCCGCCGCGACCACCGGCCCGGCAAGCGGCCCGCGACCAGCTTCGTCGATGCCGCAGACCAGCCCCGTGCAGCGCCGTTCGATCTTGAAATCCGGCATCGCCCTCGCCCCCGCGGCGTTGTGGCACAAAGCGTCCCGGCCAGGCAAGGCTACTCGGCTTGTCGCTGGCGCCAGACCAGGAGAGCGCTATCTTTGTCGCATGCTCAGATTCGCCTTCATCATCGTTCTTTTTCTCACAACAGCGCTCGTGCCCGAACCCTCGGCTGCGTTCGATTTGTTTGCGACGCACGAGGTGACGGTGCAATTCGCGACCCACGACGGCAAGCCCATGGGCAACGCCGAAGTGCAGGTGTTCGCCCCTGGCGACGCTAAAGCGCCTGTGATCACCGGGCGCACCGACGCTGAAGGAAAATTTGTTTTCGACGCCGACCAAGACGGTTTCTGGAGCGCCGAAGCGAAGGGTGCCGATCAGGTCGCGCGGGTAATGATCCGTGTCGGCGGCGAATCGCAGACATCGCAGAGCCGAATTTCCCCATTCCTCGTGATCGGCGTGCTCGCCGTTCTTCTTGCTCTCGCGATTTGGTACCGGCTGCTGCGCGCCCGCAGCCGCCGGCCGCGTTCCTGAGAGACTCCGTCACTCGCGCGTAAGAGCGAAGGAATCCCCGATCACCAAATCGCCTCCCCGGCGAAAGCCGGGGCCCGTCTTTCCGCCGCACGAGCCTGTCATTATGAGTAAGCTGTGCGCTCGCTTGAAAAGTTCGCCGCGACGGAGCCACGGGTCCCGGCTTTCGCCGGAAACGCAATGGGTATTTGCGTGTCCAGATGCCTCCTGGCTGTTGCAGCTCTGCTGGGCGCATCGGCACCGGCGGCCGGCGCCGGTCTTGCGCTGGTGCTTGCGGTCGACGTGTCGGCCAGTGTGACGGCCGATTCCTATCTGCTGCAGCGCGACGGCATTGCGCGTGCGTTCGAGAATCCGCGCCTCGGCAACGCGATCTCGGATGTTCCGGGGGGCATCGAAGCGCTGGTGCTCGAATGGTCGGATCCCGACCGCATCGCGGTGACGGTCGGGTGGACCCGGCTAGCGGATAAAACCAGCGCCGCCAGCTTTGCCGCTGCCGTCCGTGAAACGAAACGCAGTTCCGGAGGGCTGACCGCGATCGGTCCGGCATTGCTCGCCGCCGCCGCCGCGTTCGACCATGCGCCCGAGCCGGCGCCGCACCGGATTATCGACATCTCGGGCGACGGAATGGCCAATTTCGGGCTGCCTCCGCCCGTGGCGCGCGACCGCATCGTCGCTTCGGGGATCTCGATAAACGGGCTGGCGATCCTCACCGAAGAGCCGTGGCTGGAGGCGTATTACCGCAGCAACGTCATCGGCGGCCCCGGCGCCTTTGTCGTCGCCGCGCGGGATTTCCGCAGCTTTGCCGAGGCGATCCTGCGCAAACTCGCGCAGGAGATCGCCGGTACCGCCCCCTCCCCAACGCTCCCCCCAAGGGAAGGGTGGGGGCAATCGGCTCAGATGCAGTAGGTCCGGATCGGTTCGAAGCCGTTGAAGCCGACCGAGGCATAGCTCGCGGTGTAGGCGCCGGCCGACAGGATCTCGATCTTGTCGCCGACCCGTAGAGCGAGCGGCAGCCGGTATTCAGTCTTCTCGTAGAGGATGTCGGCGCTGTCGCAGGTCGGGCCGGCGAGGACGACGGGACCGGCCGACCCGCGGCGGCCGGGCGTCACGATACGGTATTTAATGCTCTCGTCCATCGTCTCGGCCAGGCCGTTGAACTTGCCGACGTCGAGATACACCCAGCGGCGATCGTCGCCGCCGCCTTTTTCGGCAATCAGCACGACCTCGCTCTGGATGACACCGGCGTCGCCGACCAGCGAGCGTCCCGGCTCGACGATGATCTCGGGAAGATCATTGCCGAAATGCCGCGTGATGGCCGCCATTACTGCCTGCGCGTAACGCTCCACTGCCGGCACCTCGCCGCTGTAATGCGCCGGGAAGCCGCCGCCGATATTGACCATCCGCAGGTTGATGTCGGCCTCGGCGAGCGCCGAGAACATCTGCGCCGCAGTGCCAACCGCGCCATCCCATTGCCCGAGGTCGGTCTGCTGCGAGCCGACATGGAACGAAACGCCGTAGGGGTCGAGACCGGCGTCGCGGGCCTGGCGCAAAAGCTCAATCGCCATCTCCGGCGCGCAGCCGAATTTGCGCGACAGAGGCCAATCGGCGCCGTCGCAGGTGACGAGGATCCGGCAGAAGACTCTTGCGCCGGGGGCGGCGCGCGCCAGTTTCTCAAGCTCCTCGGCGCTGTCGAACGCGAACAGCCGCACGCCGGCCCGGTAGGCATAAGCGATATCCTTTTCTTTCTTGATCGTGTTGCCGAAAGACAACCGATCGGGGGCGACCCCGTTGCCGAGGCAGAGCTCGATCTCGCCGCGGCTCGCTACATCGAAACTGGCGCCCTTACCGTTGAGCATCGCGACGATTTCGGCGGCCGGGTTGGCCTTGACTGCATAATAAACCCGGGCGAGCGGCAAATAGTGCCGCAACGCCTCATAGGCCTCGACGATCAGGTCGAGGTCGACGACTAGGCAAGGGGTCTCGGGGGTTTGTTCGGCAAGAAAACGGGCAATCCTCTCGCTCATGATTAGGGTCATCCATCCTGCGAGGCGGCTAAACGCAATCGGTGGTGGCGGACGATGACCGAGACCTCACCCGGGAATTCCACAGGGCGCGGCCTCGGTTCAGCCGAACGCGGAACCGAAACGAATACCGACGCGGCCTCATCGAGGCCGCCCGGCCGAAATTTTGCGAATTAGCCTAAACTACTCGGGTCGATGACCCGGTTACCCCGCCCGCGCAGACGCGTCCCGCGAAGGTTGGCGTCAGGGCAGGGCACCACGCCGCCCCCTGATCGGAAAGCAACCATACCGTCCTCCCTCTCGGGACCGGCCCCACGACGATTTGCCGGGCCGGGCTGCCAAAAAGGACGCGTTACGTCGTTGCATAACCACCATGGGCCATAGGCACGTGCGAGTGCGTCGAGGCCCCGATAAATACGCACATCTGCCGGCGACGCAAGGGGAAACTCGGAGGAGGTGACGGTTTGATGACGTTCTTGCCGTGGCGCTCAGGCGACAGCGAGGCGAACGGGGGCCGCGGTTGGCTCAGTTCAGTTCGTAGACGTCGACCTCACCGTCGAAAGTCGGAACCAGCAGTTTGCCGTCGGCAATCACCGGCGGGCAGAATTTACTGTATCTGAACCCGGCCTGCTGCCATAGGAGGCGCAGCTTTCCCGCCGCGCCGGGATTTGGACCGGGATCGAAGTCGGACGCGTCGTAAGCGCGAATGATGCCGTCGACCACGTGCTTATTAGCGTCGCCGTTCAATGGGGCCGTACCCCATACAATCCCGTTGTTTTGTCCATTGGCGGACAAGGTCAGCATTCCGCCGGGCATCCCGCCCATATTGTCGGGAGCCGTTGCCAGCGGGCCAGAGGCCAGTTCGGACCCGTGCGCGAGCAGCTTGACGTGGCCGGAAGGGTCGAACGCGAATGCGCGCAGCTCGGCATTTTCCCCCCAGGCGAAAAGCATGGGTCCGTGTTTGGCGCTGACCCAGTAAACCGGCGAGCCGTGCAAGTGGTGTGTCTTCCAGCCGGGTTGCGGCTTGAAGTCCATGTTCCCGACCGGCGAGGCGCCCTTGTAGGCGGGAGAGTTCGGATCGGGATCGAAGGTGAGGAAGGCTGGGGGCACCTTCAATTTAGAAAAATCGCCGATCGACTTGCCCATATTGTTCCGGTCGAGCACGTAGAGCACGCCGTCCTTACCGGCGCCGAGCAAAAGGTCGGTGCCTGGAGGCAGTACCGGGCCGCTCGTGCCCACGTCCTGATCTTCATAATTATAGCCGCCCATGAAAGGCGCGACTTCCTGGGGCGTCCAAATCTTGCGTGCCGAGTCGCGAAATGGCGAAAACCAGTCGGTCAGCTTTAGTGACGGGCCCTGGGGTCCCTGCTCGATCGACAGTTTGACAAAGCTCTCGGCGAAATCCGTTTGGCCGTTGAAGTCCTTTTTGGTGCCGTCGGGGTTGGGGAGATAGCCGCCATTCGAGGTGACCACATAGACATTGCCTTGGTCGTCGGCGGCGGGGCCTTGCGACGACTGCCAGATTCCACCGCCAAAGCTGTTTGGCGTGGCCAGCCAGTGGCCGACCTCCTTCCAGTCGTCGACGTCGAAAGCCACGACCCAGCCGTGATTTTGCAGCGTCGCGTCGGGCTTGGGCGGCGGGGTATCCGAGCCGGTGGTCGTCACATACAGCATCTTGTGGGTCTGCGGCGAAGGCTTGGGTCCCAGAGGAACCAGCAGCAATGCCGCGCGCTGCTTCTGCACCTGGTTCAATGCGATCTTCTGGCCGCTCGCATTGATCACCGACGCCTCGATCGGGAGAGGCTGCTCTTTCCCGGCCGGCGGCTTGCCGTCCTTCAAGCTCAAGGCATTGACCTTGAGTTGCCGGTTGCCGTTGCCGTCGACAATCCAGTTCACGGCATAGATTGTACCGGTCTCGCGATCGATGACGGGGGTGCTGAGGATCCCGAAGGATTTGTTGATGTGGTAGATGTCGACCGGATCGCTCGGGTCGGGCACAAACGGCTTGCCGAGCGAGACCGGGCCGGGGCCACAGCTGCGCGCCGGTATTGGCATCGAACGCCCGCACATTGTTGGACATTGAAAATAGATAGACGACGTCGTGCTTCGTGCCGTCGCTCATCTGAACATCGGGAACATAGAGCGGTTGTGCCTCGATGTTCGGGTCGTCGCCCTCGACTTTGAGGGAAAAGGCCCTTCGAAGGCCCCGCGCCTTGATAGCCGAGGGCGTCAAGGACTGCTCGTTCGTATTGGCACCAGTCCGGTTGTTGTCATACGAGCGCGTCAGAACGGCGATGCTTCGGATGGCGCCGGCATCGGCAGCAGTGCCGCATTCGTTTTTTGGAGGTCGTGTCGATCAGCTTCAGGTATTGCGCTTCGTAAGGCGCGGTGGCCCAGCCTTCTTCATCGGCTGGCACGCGGTTCATGGCTGACGGAGATGCCGTTCTGCAGAACATCGGCGCCCGACCGTCCCCCGCCCCACAGGCAGCGATTTCTGCGGTTTGGATCGAGAGCGGCGATGTTCTTGACGTTGTAGGTGTGATTGGGACTGATGCCGAATACGTTCTGCTGACCCGCCTTGATGTCGACGTCGAACCCGACGCCGTTCGGGGTTGCGCTGTTCGCGCCAACCGCCAAATTGACGAACGCAAAGACCGTGTCATTGGACGCCGGATCGGCACCTGCCTTCTCCACCTTGCCGACGCCAAAGATCTGGTCCTGCGGCGGGTTGCGCTTCAGGCGCAGAAACCATCCCTCTTGGCTGCGCAGCGCCGGGCTGGCGCTTCGTGCTTCAGAGATTGCCGAGTAGAGCGCGAGCAGATGGATTGCGTCGCCGGTGTTGCGGTCGAGCTGCCGCCACAGCGGCATCATCGAGTTGTAGGTTTTGAATTGCGGGATCTGCTTGCCGAAATTGAGCTCGAAACGCTCATAACCGAAGGGCTGGCTGCCGGTGGCGTTGGGGGCGGCCGGAACGATGGTTCCCTTGAGGCCGAGCTCCTGGCCGGGGAAGATCATCGTCACACCGTACATCGCGCTGTTCACTGCGAACCGCAGCGCGGCCTCATACGGGTCCTTGTAGTTGTCCTCGTCTTGCGAGCTGGTATTCAACAGGACCAGCGAGTCGCCATAGCTGGCGCGCCGGCTGTTGTATAACGATTGGAAATCACTGGCCTTGGTCGCGCCATGAAAGGCGTAGATTAGATTTTCGTTCAACACGTCGAAATGCCGGTTGGAGCGGTAGGTGACGGCGCCCCCATCGAGGCTCTCCGCCATAAACACAAAGTCCCATTTGCGCGACCGAGTTCGGTTGATGATGTATTCCCAGGCTTGCGGCGGCAGCCCCTGGGCAAAATCTGCCCGCAGCCCGCCAATCCCGGCGGCAACGTCGAGCGCCGCGTGTTGCGGGTTTTCGGGGTACCCCGTCTCGGTCAGCCAGAACTGCATGTAGTCGCCGAAGAACTGCCAAACGCGCTGTGTGATCTGGTCGAAATGGCCATTGCCCGTGCCGGTGCCGTCTTCGGACCCCACGCTGTAGTCGAACCAGTCATTCTCGTTTTTATAGTTGTCTTGCTGTGCCTGATTGGCGACGAGGGCTGCGTAGCGGCCGAAATAGAGGTCTGAAACATCCGCCCATTTGCCAAAATCGTACCGGTCCGGCGCGGCAGCGATATTGTTGGCGCTGCTTGCGCGCTGGTCATATTCATTGGACCGCGAGAAGATTCGTGCCTCGACTGCGCGGATCTCGCTGGTTTCGGTTGTGCCGGCGTTCCCCCAATAATGTTGGCCCGGTGCGGCGAGCTCCGCGTCGTGGGCCGTGTGATTGAATGGCACGTCGAGAAAGACGGTGATGTGCTGCGCGTTCGCCGCCTTGACGAAGTTCTGGAATTCGGTCAGGGCAGCTGCGCGCCCTTGCGGCGTATCGTTTGCGGCGGGCGACGAGCCCGGGTTGAAACCCGAGGCCATCAACGGCATCACCGCGAAGTAATTTTTGACCGCGTAGGGGCTGCCGAGCTCGAACGGCCGATTGGTGGCCGGATCGATCTGCCGCCCGTCGATCCCGCGCGGATGAATCGGCTGCAGCCAAAGGGCATTGACACCGAGTTGCTTCAAATAGCCAAGGCTGAAGCGCGGTCCGCCTGCTGCGGTGCCGGGGTTCGTCATTTTGGCAAAGGATCCCCGCTGGTCCGGCGCCGTTCCAGTCGCAGCGATCGTCAGCGGATTGGCTTCGTAAAGCTGGAGGTCTTTTGCTTTTTCCGGCGAGACTAAGATGGCGTGATCGCGTTTCAGGATCCCTTGTGCGTTCTGCTCGCTGTCGTACCAGCGATATGCGCCCGGCGGATCCGAGGTCAGCCGGTAGCGCGCCGTGAGACGGTACGCGCCGGTTTTCGATATCGGCAAGGTGAGCAGGTACCCGCCGGGAACCGGGCTCATTGGATAAGCCTTGTAATAGTGGCGATCGTCTCCTGCGGTGATGCTATTGCCGGACGGCGGACTGATCCCTTCTTCGACGCCATTGCCGTTGGGGTCGGCCGTCGCCCAGTCTCGGCGATTGAGGTTGGTGAACACTTCGGCCGACTCGACGCCTGCCACCTGCGGATCGAAAAAGATCGTGATCGGGACGGTTTCGTGGGCCGTTTCGCTGATCAGCACGTGCGAAGTCGTGTAATCCGCTTCGACCTCGTTTGCCGCCCGCTGGGCGGATCCGGCAGAGACCCGCAGAGTGGATGCGATCGCCGGTTCCACGGCAGTCAACATCGCCAAAATTGCTGCGGCGAGCGTGATGCTCAGCCAACGCTTTACGGTCAGACCCGTCATCGGGGCCCCCTCTCCGTCAGAGTCGCCTTCTCCGTTTACTATACCTATAGGGTGTCAGAGAGGTGTGAGCCGCTTCACATGTGAAAATTTTCGGGAAGCGACGCCGCGGCAGTTGACCGGACTACGCCACCTCAGCCGCGGCGGCCGGCTGTGCGCTGCGCCCGCCGCTCGGCGAGCGGGATGACGAGGCCTGGGTGTTGTGCGGCGACCCGTTCCTGAGCGGCCTCGATGATCAGCTTCAACAGGTCCGAGTAGCGCAGCCCTGCCATCTCGGCCATTAGATTGAGTTTGCCGTCCCAGCACCAGCCGGGGTTCGGGTTCACCTCGAGCAGGCGGATCTCGCCTTCCGCGTCGGCGCGGAAATCGAACCGGGCATAATCGCGGCAGCCAAGCCGCTCAAACAGGATGTTCGAGTAATCGACGATCTTGCGGCGCGCTTCTTCGTCGAGCCGCGCCTCGCGGTAGCCGATCTGCGTCCAATAGGGCGAGTCGGGGATCCATTTCGAACTCATAAGGCAGTAGTTGGGGCAATGCCGGGTCGAGCCCTGAATAGTCGACTTCTAGCGGCGGCAATACCCGGTAGCCTTGTCCCGGATTGCCGATGATCCCGATCGAATATTCGGGACCGGTCAGAAATTCCTGGATCAGGATCGGGCAGCCCGGCATTTGTTCGCGCAACCGGCCGAGGCGGGTGATCGCTTCTTCCCAGGTATGGACCACCGCATCCTTGGTGATGCCGATCGACAAGTCGCCATAGTTCGGCTTGATCAATGCCGGGAATACCGACGGAATCGTCGCCGCCAGATCGTCCGAGTTGAAATACGTTTCCGCCGGCACCGGGACGTCGATCGCCTGGGCGATGCCGCGCACCAACGACTTGTTGTAGCAGAGGCCGAGGCAGCTGGGTCCGGCGCCGCTGTAGGGAATGTCGAGCATTTCCAGCAATGCCGGCACATGCATTTCCATGAAGGCGTCGTTGTTGAAGCCCTCGTCGCAGAAATTGAGGACGAAATGCGGGCGGCTCGCCCTGAGATCGGCAAACAGCGAGGCGTGATTGTCGACAAAACGAAAGCGGTAGTCGGGGAGCTCGCGCAGTGCCGTTTTGAGCCGGTCGATCGTCTCGATGTCCTCCTCGCCAAAGCGCCCGTCCCGCTTTACCACATCGGGCAAACGAGGATCGCCGAGGATCACTGTAACGTCGGAGAACAGCGCGGCACGGTGGGGCAGCCGGCGCGCCCGGCGCGGCGCCTCGCAGGTCACGAACAGCCGGTGGGCCACCATGCCCAGATCCTGGTTGCGGTGGGAATCCGGCGCCAGCAGCGAATGAAACCGCACATTGGTGAATGCCGCGCCGGTCAGCAACGCTTCGAGGCGTTCCTTCGAATAGAGCCGCTCGGCATAAAACTGGTCGGCGATGACGCCGCGCTCGGCGTGCACGACGACCTCGCGGCTGATCAGCCGGTCGCCATCTCCGGCGAGGTCGCGCTCGCGGCAGACGAAATGGTTCTGGTCGACCCACTCCCAGGAGCGCGGCTCGAAATGACGGCGCATCCAGTCGCCGTCCATCAAATCCATGACGAGCGAGCCGCCGGAGGCGAGGGCGCGGTTGACTGCTTCGAGCACGGCGAGATCGTCCTCCGGACGCTCGAAGTAGCCGAAGGAGTTCCCCAGGATGCAGACGCAGTGAAAGTCCCCGTCGCCAAGGCGAAACCGCCGCGCATCGCCTTCGTGAAACGAGACCTGCAGGTTGCGCTGCTTGGCGCGCTTGCGGGCCAGGCGGATCAGATATCGGGAGCGATCGAGCCCCGTGACGTTGGGGAAGCCTCGGTTGGCGAGTTCGAGCGAATGGCGCCCTTGACCGCAGCACAAATCGAGGATGCGGTCATTGCGCTCGAGCCCGACGCTGCGGATGAACAGGTCGACTTCATCGGCCGTATTGCGATCGTTCTCAATTATATCGCCGTCGGTTTCGAGGTAGAGCGAGTTGAACAGGGTACGCCACCAGTCGGAAGGCAGGTGGCGTTCGAGATCGGAGACCGGGCCCAACGTGCGGGCGCCGATACGCCTGTCCGGCTCGGCGTGGTCGAGATCAGGGCCAATCGAGCTGGTGTGGGCCGGGTGAGCATTGGCGGCGGCGGGCCTCGCACCGTTGGCTTTCTTCCCCATATCGATCTACCTCGGTTTTCCCGAAATCAAAAAAGCGGCTTCCCGTTGAGGGGAGCCGCCGAGCAAGAATGTCCTGTCGGGTGGCACCAGCATCGGAGCCGGCCGTAGGGGCGATTTGGAGCGGACATCAGGTGGTTTATACGAACGGTCGTGCAGGCCAGCGGCGGCAAGGAGCGCATGTCGCTCAAAAAAGTCGTTTTCCGGCTTGGCGAACAGCGGAAGTCGGCGAGAAGTTCGGAATAAATGCCTCAGCTTTCAAGGCAGTAATTTCTGCCTAGCGGAATTATTACGCCGGAGCCGCAATTCGGCCCGTGTGAGGCATCGTGGCGGCCTCCGACTCGCGCACAAGGCCGAAATCGGGGGATCATGGAACTGCATGCAATTCTATCGTGCCGAGGCGAATGCCCTTCGCCAGGTCGATGACGACGAGCTGCCTCCCGCCCTCTGGCAGCGCCAAGGCGAGGATCAGCCGGTCCGGGGCCGCCGTCATCGCCTCGATACGGGCGCCGCGCGGAATGTCGATCGCCGGGGCAGCGAAACCATGAACAGCCGTAGCGGCAGGTCCGCCGCGCGACACCCTGCCGGCAATGACTGCGACCAGCACAGCGAAGCCGACGACGAGCATCACGCCCATCACGACAACCAGGATCTTGAGCGCGCGCATGGGGATCCCCCCGCCGTTCGTCACCCGCGCGAAAGCGCAGGGCTGTGACATATCCCGCGTGGCCGGGCTTGGCCCGGCCACCCACGTCTTGGTTGCAACGGCCCCGCTATTCGCCGCGTCTGGTCTGATGGGCGGATCGGTCTACATCCTGACAAATCGCCGTAATGGCACGCTGTATGTCGGTACTACAGTCGATCTCGCTCGGCGCGTGTGGGAACATCGGGAGGGTGTCGCGGACGGCTTTACAAAGCGGTAAGGCCTATGTCAACTCGTCTAAGCCGAGCACCACACAAAACATTCTTTCGGCAAAACAACGTGAGATGAACATCAAGCAGTGGCCGCGTGCCTGGAAAGTTCGCCTGATCCATCAAGATAACCCTGATTGGGTCGACCTTTACGATCGGCTGGCCCGAAGACGTGGATGCCCGCGGAACCAATCCGTGGGCTGAAGGCCCACGAGCCAAGCCCGGCCAAGGTGTGAGATGACGGCTGCTCCCGGTACGACGACGATACGAGCCAGCGCCGGCGATGCCGGACAGCGGCTCGATCGCGTGCTCGCGCTGCATTTGCCGGAACTGTCGCGGACGCGGCTCAAGTACCTGATCGAAAGCGGCAATGTCACGGAAAATGGGGTGACGCTGCGCGATCCGTCGCTGCGCGTGCGATACGACCAGAATTTCGTCGTAATTCTTCCTCAGATTGAGGATGCCGCGCCGCTCGCGCAGCCGATCGCGCTGGAGATCCAATTCGAGGATGCGCACCTGATCGTCATCGACAAGCCGGCGGGCATGGTTGTCCATCCCGCCCCGGGAAACCCCGACGGTACTCTCGTCAATGCTCTGTTGGCTCATTGCGGCGCGAGCTTGTCCGGCATCGGCGGGGTTCGCCGCCCCGGCCTCGTGCATCGGCTCGATAAGGACACCAGCGGCCTGATGGTCGTCGCCAAAACCGAGCCGGCGCATCATGCATTGTCGCGCGATTTTGCCGCACGCCGCATCGATCGCGCCTACACCGCCTTTGTCTGGGGTGTGCCGTTCGTGCTGGCGGGCGAGATCGCCGGCAACATCGGCCGGAGCGGAGTGAACCGTAAAAAGATGGCGGTCGTCGCGAAAGAAAAGGGAAAACCGGCGATCACCCGGTATCGGGTCGAGCGCGCGTTCAAAATCCATGCGACGCAACTCGAATGCCGCCTCGCTACCGGTCGCACCCACCAGATCAGGGTTCATTTCGCCCATATCGGCCACCCGCTGATCGGCGATCCGGTCTATGGCACGCGTGCCGGGCGATCGGTTGCTCGAACCGGGCCGAGCGGTGCGCAAATTGCCGCATTCCCGCGCCAAGCCCTGCACGCCAGATTGCTCGGCTTCACCCATCCCGTCGAGAAGCGGCTCATGCAGTTCGAGAGCCCGCTTCCAGTGGACCTGCGGGAACTGATTCGCAGTTTAGAGCAACTTTAAACTGGACAAAATCCGACTATATTAGTAGGGTATGGGCGTCGGGGGATCGGGACGCTTCTTTCGAGCGTTAGCCGATCACCCACTCAAAACGGAGCAACAAACGTCGTGGCAACTCTTTCGGTACCTTCCATCTCTTCGGAAGGAAACCTGACGCGGTACCTTCAGGAGATCCGCAAATTTCCGATGCTCGAGCCCGAGCAGGAATACATGCTCGCCAAGCGTTGGAAGGAGCACGAGGATCCCCAGGCCGCGCACAAGCTGGTTACGAGCCATCTGCGCCTGGTCGCCAAGATCGCCATGGGCTATCGCGGCTACGGGCTACCGCTCTCCGAGCTGATCTCGGAGGGCAATGTCGGCATGATGCAGGCAGTCAAGCGCTTTGACGCGGATCGCGGTTTTCGGCTGGCGACCTATGCCATGTGGTGGATCCGCGCCGCGATCCAAGAGTACATCCTGCACTCCTGGTCATTGGTAAAGATGGGGACGACGGCGGCGCAGAAAAAGCTGTTCTTCAATCTGCGCAAGCTGAAGGGTCAGCTGCAGGCGATGGAGGAAGGCGACCTCTCGCCGGAGAATTTGAAAAAGATCGCGACCGAGCTCGACGTGCCAGAGGCCGATGTTGTCAGCATGAATCGCCGGTTGGCAAGCCCCGACCATTCGCTGAATGCGCCACTGCGGTCCGACAGCGAAGGCGAGTGGCAGGATTGGCTGGTGGATGAGAGCGAGAGCCAGGAGACCCGGCTCGGCGAGCGGCAAGAGCTCGGACTGCGCCGCGATCTACTCGAAAAGGCGATGACGCATCTGAACGACCGCGAACGCCACATCCTGACCGAGCGCCGGCTGCGCGAGAACCCAACCACCCTCGAGGACCTGTCGCAGCAATATGGCATCTCACGCGAGCGCGTGCGGCAAATCGAGGTCCGCGCCTTCGAAAAATTGCAGAAGGCGATCAAAGCCGCCGCGATCGAGCGCCAACTCGTTACGCACTAACACCCACTAAAAGCAGCGGAAAGCCCCTCTCCTGCACCCGGGAGAGGGTGCCGACCCCCGGATCCCAGTCCGGGGGGTGGCGGGGGAGGGTTCGCCTCGATATCCGGATTTCACCCTCCCAGCCTTTCGGCCGGACCCCTCCCTCTCCCGCGGTGCGCAGGGCTGTCTGGGGAAAGTCAGGCATAGCTGAGGCTGAGCTGATTTTGGGAATTTTGGCATTGTGGACGGCTTGGGTTGACGGGCGGGGTTTGTCGATGGCGCCGATGTGGCGGCGCCTGCAAACCAGAAAGTAGACGGAAAACCACCGTCTTGCGGGGCATGCGCTTGCGACTAATCGATTCACTCCTCCACTTCCCCGGACAGCCCTGCCGAATGCGGGGGAGGGTTAGGGTGGGGGTTTGGTGGGTGAGGGTCACATCCTCGATCACTTACCGCTGGGCCTGAGCAGAACTCCTCGGCGGAATCTTCAGTGGCTCCCTGCGGCGAGCGGGAGTCCGCCTCGCATCAGCCCGTACAGGCTGAGGAGCAATTCGAGGCCGATGAGGCCGATGATGTACCATTCCAGACGCAGGCTGCGCTGGTTGTGCACGAGTTCGATAAGGGTTCCGGCAGTCTCGCTGATCAGCGCGAGCTTTCGCTCCATCGCACGGCTGCGCTCCACCAACTCGTATTCGTCCTCCAGACGCGCATAAAGGCGCTCGAGCTCGGGATGATCCCAAAGAACATCGGGTTTTTCTTCGACCTCGACGCGTCCGACCATGCGGTGCTGCGTCAACAGGACGTCGCCGATCTGCCGCAACAGCTCTCTGGCCTGGGCGCCCGGCCGGCCTTTGCGCTGCAGTCCTACCGCAAGCGGCTCGATGCGGTCGAAGACGCCGGCGATGCTCGCCTCCGAATGCCCGAGGACGAGGCTCTTCGACAATACGTTGGCGATGATCTGGAGCCGTTCGAGGGAGGCGTCTGCGAGCAAGACCACGCCCGAGGGTTCAATCTGATCTTCTCCGGCCGGATTGACCCGCACTTGTATCTGGTCGGTTTCCGGGATTTCGAGCGGATCGTGGACTCGTGCCCGCAGCGAGCGCAGGACCTCGTCCTCTTCAATCGCCGATAGCCGGGCAAAGACGGCGACCCCGTAGCGGAAGAGGAAAGCGGTGCCCTGGCGACCAACGCGCAAGGTAAACGGGTTTGTCGCCAGGGTGTCGTCGCGTTCGAGCCCGCGCGTCTCCAGCCGCTCGCCTAGAAGCAGCGCTCGGACAGAAAGGGTGTCTGTCACATCCATCACTTAGATTTGCCGCCGACGCTCCGCCCGCGCCATCAGCCACCCTGCGAACGCAACTAACACGAAGACGACGCAGAGAAACAATGTTGCGAGCGCGTTGACCTCCGGGCTGACCCCCAAGCGCACCCTCGAAAATACCGCCATCGGCAAGGTCGTCGCGGACGGGCCGGTGACAAAGCTCGCGACCACCAAATCATCGAGCGACAGTGTGAACGCCAGGAGCCAGCCAGATACCAGGGCCGGACTGATCCCGGGAAGGGTGATGCGGGTCAGTACCGTCCAGGGCCGGGCGCCGAGATCGAGCGCGGCCTCTTCCAGAGCGCGGTCGAAACCAGCCAACTGGGCACGCACCAGCACCGACACAAAGCAGGCGCCGAACGTCGCGTGCGCGACCGTGATCGTCAACATGCCGCGGCTCGGCCAGCCAAACCAGCTCTCGCACGTGACAAACAACAGCAGCAACGACAGGCCGAGGATGACCTCCGGCACCACCAGCGGCGCGAGCAACGCGAACCCGAACACGAGTCGCCCGGGAAAGCGCGCGAACCGCGCCATGCTAAAGCCGGCAAGAGTGCCGAGCACGAGAGAAAGGGTGGCTGCCGTTGCCGCGACTTCGAGGCTCGTCAGCGCCGCGGCGCCAAATGCTTCGTCATGGAACAGCGCGCCATACCAATGGGTCGAGAACCCGGCCCAGACCGTCACCAGGCGCGACGCATTGAAGGAGTAGAGGACGAGCAACGCGATTGGCGCGTAGAGGAAACCAAAGCCTAATGTTAACCCACCAAGCCCAAACCAGCCTGCTGTCCGGGATGGCATCACGCCGCATGCTCCCGTTCGAAAAACCGCTGCGCTGCGAGAAGCGGGACTGCCAATGCCGCGACCAGCACCACCGCGACTGCGGCGGCTACCGGCCAATCACGGTTATTGAAGAATTCGTCCCACA
The DNA here is from genome assembly GCA_963695605.1 of uncultured Alphaproteobacteria bacterium. Lineage (GTDB taxonomy): Bacteria > Pseudomonadota > Alphaproteobacteria > ATCC43930 > CGMCC-115725 > AP-15. The sequence goes on from CAVOHI010000058.1 coordinate 72,401, forward strand.
GCACCTTACCGATCATCAAGGTGTCGGGGCCGCCCAGCAAGTCGGGAATGACGAACTCTCCGATTGCCGGGATCAGCACTAGTAAAGAACCGGCCGCGATCCCCGGCAATGTCAGCGGCAGAGTGACTCGGAGGAAGGTCTGCAGCGGCCGCGCGCCGAGGTCGGCGGCCGCTTCGATGAGGCTCCGGTCGAGCCTGGACAAGCTGCCGTACAAGGGCAGGATCATGAACGGCAGATACGAATAGACGAGACCGAGCTCGACGGAGAATTGGTTGTTGAGGAGCGGCAATGGCGCAGCGATCAACCCCAGTGCGATCAAAGACTGGTTCAACAATCCGTTTGGCTCGAGGATCGCGATCCAGGCGTAGACGCGGATCAGAAAACTCGTCCAGAACGGCAGCATAATGAGGAACAGCAGCAGCTGGCGCCGCGCGCCTTGCGAGCGAGCAATGCCATAGGCGACCGGATAGCCGATCAGAAGGCAAAGAGCAGTCGCCAGTGCCGCATTGCCGAGCGAGCCGAGATAGGCGCGCAGATAGAGGTCGTCGCCGGCGATCAACGCGAAATTCGCTATTGTCGCACGCAATTCGAGGCCGCCGCCGTCATTGGCGAAAAGCGGGGTATAGGGCGGTATACCGATCGTGCTCTCGGCCAGGCTGATCTTGACGACGATCAGCAGCGGCAGGAGGAAAAAAAGCGCGAGCCAGAGCAACGGCACACCGATCAACACCAGCCGGCCGGTCCATCCCAAACCGGTCATCGCGTCAGGACCACGCCATCCTCGGGCCGCCAGGTTGCCCATACCGGCGTGCCGCGGCCAAAGGAGCTCGCCGTGGTGCCAGGCAGATAGGCCTTGAGGGCCTTCTGCTGTTCCGTCGCGAGATGGACGATCGAGCCGCCGCCCAGATAGCTGATCGATGACACCGTCGCGGCAATCGCAAACCCAATGGGAGGCGCATGAGACAGCACCAGCTTTTCCGGGCGCACCGCCAGGGCCGCCGCAGCGCCCTCGGTCGGCAGTGTGCCGAAGGGAAGCGGGATCGGCTCAGGAAAACCCGCTACGGCGAGCGCGAGGCAGTTGAACCCGGCGGTCAGCTGGCCTTCGAACAGGTTCACCTCGCCGACAAAGTTCGCGACAAAGCGCGAGGCGGGCCGCTCGTAGATCTCGGCCGGGGCGCCGGTCTGCACGAGACGCCCGCGGTCCATCACGGCAACGCAGCTGGCCATGCTCAGCGCCTCTTCCTGGTCGTGCGTCACGACGAGGAAGGTAATCCCGACCCGCTCCTGGATGCCGACCAGCTCGAGCCGGGTCTCGGCCCGCAATTTGCGGTCGAGCGCCGCCAATGGCTCGTCGAGCAGCAGCAGCTTGGGCATTTTTGCCAGGGCCCGCGCCAATGCGACGCGCTGCCGCTGACCGCCGGACAATTCGTGCGGGCGGCGCCGTTCGTAGCCCGACATCTGCACCAATGCCAGCATTTCCTCGACCCGGGAGGCGATACGCCGGCGGTCCATCCGCTCCTGGCGCAGGCCGAAGGCGATATTGCCCGCGACATCCATATGCGGAAACAACGCATAGGACTGGAACATCATGTTCACCGGCCGCGCATAAGGCGGAAGCCCGGTGACGTCGATCCCGTCAATGACAATGCGGCCGCTGTCGGGCGTCTCGAACCCGGCAATCATGCGCAACAGGGTCGTCTTGCCGCACCCCGACGGCCCGAGCAGCGCGTAAAAGGCGCCGCGCTCGACGTTCAGCGATACATCATCGACTGCTGTGGTCGCACCGAAACGCTTCGAGACGCTTGTGATTTCGAGCAGCGCCATTCCACCGCGTTGGATCAGCGCCCGTGCGTCCTTCGAGACGGCCGCTTCGCGGCCTCCTCAGGATGAGGCAGTTTTCTTAATGGCATTAACAACATACCTCATGCTGAGGAGCGCCCAAATGGGCGCGTCTCGAAGCACGCACTGCGGCAATGCAGCACTTCATTGGCCACCTGGGGAGTCAACGGCCGGATTTGAGGCGGGTCCAGGCTCGGGTTCGGGCCCGTTCGTAGGCGGCCGATGCAGGGAGGTCGACGTAGAGCCGGCGGCGGATTTCCTCCGGCGGGTAGACCGCCGGGTCGTTGCGGATCTCCGGCTTGACCAGCGTCGTCGCCGGCAGGTTCGGGTTCGGGTACCAGACGGCATCGGTGACATCGGCGATGACCTCGGGCCGCAGCAGGTAATCGATAAAGCGCAGCGCGTTTTCCGGATGCGGCGCGTCGGCCGGGATCCCAAGCATGTCGACCGACATCATCGCCCCCTCCTTCGGCACGCGGAAGGCGATCTCGACCCTATTAGCGGCCTCGCGCGCCCGGTTGCGGGCCTGGATCACATCGCCCGAATAGCCGAGTGCGACGCACAGATCGCCGCCCGCGAGGTCGTTGATGTACTGCGACGAATGAAATTTGCGGATGTAGGGGCGGATTTTTTCGAGAACGGCAAAGGCTTTGTCGAGGTCGCCGAGCTCGCGGCTCTTGGGGTCGAGCCCGAGATAAGCGAGCGCCGCTGGAAACACCTCCTGCGGCGTGTCGAGCAATGAGATCCCGCACGGGGCCAGCTTTTCGGCGAACGCCGGATCGAAGATCAGCGCGAGGCTGTCAACCGGCGCGGTCTCGCCCAATGCGGCATCCACCTGCGTCTCGTTGTAGCCGATCCCGGTGTCGCTCCACAGATAGGGCGAGCCGTGCGCGTTGCCGGGGTCGGCGGCGGCGACCAGTTCGAGGATGTGGGGATCGAGGTTGCGCCAGCCGGGGAGCTTGGATTTGTCGAGCGCCCGGTAGACCCCGGCTGCGATCTGGCGCGCCATGAACGGGCTCGCGGACGGCACGACGACATCGTAACCCGACCGGCCGGACAGCAGTTTCGCCTCGAGCACCTCGTTCCCGTCATAGACGTCATAGGTGACCCTGATCCCGGTCTCGGCCTCGAATTTCGGGATCGTGTCCGGCGCAATGTAATCCGACCAATTATAGACGTTGAGCCGCGGCTCCTCGCCAACGGCGGGCGAGGCCGCGATCACTGCAGTCAGAAGCCAGAGCCCGACCCACCGCACCTTCATGAGCCGGCATACAGCAGCCGAACCGCCGCTTGTCAACGCCCGGGCAGCGCCGAGAAATTCGGATCGAAGGCGCGTGCGTCGCGCAAACGCACGCGCCTTTTTGCTCACGTCACATCGACGAGAACGATTTCGGCGTCCTCGATCGCTGTCACGCGCAACACCCGCTCGTTCTCGATCGCCGCGCCGTCGCGCGCCGCGAGGGGAACGCCGTTGACTTCGACCGCGCCGAGAGCCGAGACGAGATAGGCGCGACGGCCCTCCACCAGCCGGTATTCTGCGGTCTCGCCGCGCCTTCAAGGTGGCCCCGAGCACCCGGGCGTCGGCCCGGATCGGCAGCGCATCACCGTCCGTGTCCATCCCGCTCGCCAGGGTTATGAACCGGCCCGAGCGGTCGTCCTTCGGAAACGGCTTTGCGCCCCAACGGGGCTTCTCACCCCGGCTCGTCGGCTGGATCCAGATCTGGAAGATCTTCGTGGTCTCGGGCTCGAAATTATACTCCGAGTGGCGGATCCCGGTGCCGGCGCTCATCACCTGCACGTCGCCGGCTTCGGTGCGCCCCTTATTGCCGAGGCTGTCCTGATGGGTAATCGCGCCCTGCCGCACATAGGTGATGATCTCCATATCGGCATGCGGATGCGGTGGAAACCCCGTCTCGGGTGCGATCTCGTCGTCGTTCCAGACCCGCAGAGCTCCCCAGCCCATACGCTGCGGGTCGAAATAATCGGCGAAGGAGAAATGGTGCTTGGTCTTCAGCCAGTCGTACCGCGCTCCACCCAACTTCTCAAACGGTCTGCGTTCGATCATGTGATTACCTCCAAGTGAGCAATTTCGCTCGTTCTGATGGACAAGATGGGGTGTGGAGCCGATAGAAAAATAGAACCGTTCGAAACACATCGTTTCCAGAATTGATGCCTCAGCTCCCGGATCTAGAAGCCTGGGCCATCTTCGCCAAAGTTGCCGAAACCGGCTCCTTTGCCGGCGCCGCCGCCGAGCTCGGCCTCTCCAAGGCGACCGTCTCGAAGGCCGTTTCCCGTTTGGAGCACCGGCTCGGCGAGCGCCTGTTCCATCGCACCTCGCGCCGATTGTCGTTGACCGAAACCGGCCGCGTCCTGTCTGTACGCGCGGCCCAGATCCTGGCCGATGCGGAGGCGGTCGAAGCGGAGGCACTGGCGCAATCGGCGTCGCCGCGCGGCCGGATGAGAATGGCGGCGCCGATGTCGTTCGGCGTCGAGCACGTCGCGCCGGCGCTTCCCGATTTCTTCCACGCCTATCCGGAGATCTCGATCGACCTTCATCTGAGCGATCAGACGATCGACTTGGTCGGCGGCGGCTTCGATCTGGCGTTGCGCATCGCGGCGCTCTCGGATTCGAGCATGGTGGCCCGCCGTCTCTGTCAGGTGCGGCGCCTGCTCGTCGGTGCACCTGATTATTTCGCGAGCCGCGGGCGGCCTTCGCATCCGCGAGACCTCGCCGGACACGCCTGTCTCGGCTATTCCTACCTGCCCTCGGGCGACAATTGGCAATTCATCGGCCCGGCAGGCGACGAACATGAAATTGCGGTGGCCGGGCCGCTGCGCGCCAACAATGCCGATGTATTGATGCCGGCGCTTCGCGCCGGTCTGGGCGTCGCCGTTCAGCCGGAATTCGTGGTTTGGCGTGACCTTCGGGCGGGCCGTCTCGAAGCGGTCATGAGCGACTGGTCCGCGCCCCCGATCGCGCTCAATATCGTAATACCACCCGGTGGACCCAGACCGCCAAAAGTCACCGCGCTGATCGAGTTTCTGGTCCGCCGGTTCTCCGAGCGCACCGCTCCCTGGGCGCAGCCCTGAGGTCGGCGTAGAATGCGACGGAAAGTGGGAGGAAGCTCCAATGATTTCGTGTCGAGAAGGGCGTCTAAATCTGGCGCTCGGATCGCTTTTCACGGCCATCCTGCTGATTGGCGCGAGCCCATCGAACGCAGGTGCCCCGGCGCCGGCGGGACGGGTCGTCATCGCTTGGCACGTGACGATTTCGCCGGCCTGGTTCGATCCATCGACCGCGCCGCCGCAGATCACGCCATTTGGCATGCTCTACGCCATCCACGACGCCCTCGTGCGCCCCTATCCCGGCCAGAAGATGGGCCCGAGCCTCGCCGAGAGCTGGGAGGAGAGCGAGGACGGCCTGACTTACCAGTTCAAATTGCGTCCAGGGTTGAAGTTTCACAATGGCGACCCGCTGACGACCGAGGACGTGAAGTTCAGCTTTGAGCGCTACCAGGGGGCGGGGGCGCAAACCCTGAAGGACCACGTCCAGGAGATCGAGATCGCTGATCCCCTCACTGTGCGCTTTCACCTGAAGGCGCCGTGGCCCGATTTCATGACCTTCTACGGCACGACCGCCACTGCCGCCGGTATCGTCGTGCCCAAAAAGTACCTGACCGAAATCGGCGACGACGGGTTCAAGAAGCACCCGGTCGGCGCCGGCCCTTACAAATTCGTCAGCAACAAGCCCGGCATCGAGGTCGAATTGGAGGCCTATCCCGGCTACTGGCGGCGCGTACCGAATATCAAGACTTTGGTGATGCGCAGCGTCCCCGATGCCACGACACGGGCCTTGATGCTCAAGACAGGCGAAGCCGACATGGCCTACGCGCTCGACGGTGTTGACGCCGAAGGCCTCAGGAACGATCCGGGCGTGCAGATCGTCGCGACCAAGCACGCCTCGATCTTCTGGATCGAGTTCACCGAGCAGTGGGACCCCAAATCGCCGTGGCACGACCAGCGGTTGCGGCTCGCGGTCAACTACGCGCTCGACCGCCAGCGGATCAACGAGGCGGCCTGCCTCGGCTTCTGCCCGCCGGCCGGGGTCATCGTGCCACGCGTCATGGATTTCGCCTTGCAAGTCGAACCGATGCCCTACGACCTGCCAAAAGCCAAACAATTGCTCGCCGAAGCCGGCTATCCGAACGGCCTCGATGCCGGCGAGTTCGCCGCCAACCCCGGTTTCCCGACCGTCGCGGACGCGTTGGTCAACGACCTCAACGCCGCCGGCATCCGCGTCAGGCAGCGGCAGATGGAACGCGCGGCGTTCTATGCCGATTGGGGGGCGAAGAAATTGCGCGGCCTGTTCATGGTCGGGGCCGGCAACTCCGGCAATGCCGCCACCCGCGTCGAAGCCTTCATCCAATCGAAGGGCGCCTACGCCTATGGCGGCTATCCCGACATCGACGAATTGTTCCAGCAGCAGGCCGGCGAGCGCGACCGCGCCAAGCGCGAGGCGCTCCTCTACAAGATCCAGCAATTGACGATCGATCGCGTCATGTACGCGCCGGTGATGGATCTGCGCGCCCTGATGGGTGTCGGCCCGCGCATCACCAAGCACACGATCACCGATGTGTGGATGAGCCCTTTCCCGTCCTACGAGGACATGGAGATCAAGGGTTAGTGTAGCGGCTCAAAAGGGGATTTCGGACGCCTCGTCGGGCCAGTGGCGCCGGGTAGCGCCATAACAGTCCGATCGCCGCCGCGGGCGCACAATCTCTCGAGGGTCAGCCCTACCGAAGCGATGGGCTCGTTTCGTCCTACCGGGCGGTCACAACTCTTGGAGAGTGTGCCCCATGCAATGGGCGCGGATTTCCGGTCGGCTCACGGCCACAATCTGCTGATGGTCGAGCCTGTTAACGAATTATGCACGGGCCAGTGGCGCGAAGCGGCCATCTTAAAAAGAACATATAGTGAATCTATATTTCGCCTCGTTGGCTCTGGAGCCCCGTCGATGCCGGAAATCGTTGCCGATCCGCCCGATCCTTCCTGTTATCACCTGTTTCCTGGATCTCGAATCCAGGAATTTCAACTACTTGGTCCTGATCCCTTCTCGCCTCGCGGGCGCGACCCGCGCGGGCGGTTCGCGAAGGGAAACTCGGGCAATCCGTGCGGGCGGCCACGCGGCATTCGCAATCCCAGGCGGCGCGTGCCCGATCTTGCGGCCCGGCGGCCGAGCGCGCAGGCGTTGTCGGACTTGCTCGACTGCAAGCCTCATCTGCTGCGGCCGCTCGCGGCGCAAGTTTTCCCGCCGCCTCTGGCCGCGATCGACCCGGCGGAGCGTCTCGGGATCGACCTCGTGTCGTTGCGAACGGCCGAGGATGTCAAGGAGGCGCTGGCCGCGGTTCTGGCGGCCGTTGCGCGCGGCGAGGTCGCGCCCGCCGAGGGCGCGCGCATCGCGCGGCGGGCGTGTGCCCGGTTGCGCGCCGTCCCGCAACTTGAGCGCGTAGGGCGGGTGAAGTCTGGCGGAAGCCGGGGGTAACCCATCGTGGCGGCCGCGAAACGGATGGCGGGTTGCGCTGCGAGGCCGGGCAAGAATCCCGTATGGCTGGAGTAGGGTCGTGCGTCCTTCGAGGCCTCGCTTCGCGAGGCACCTCAGGGTGAGGCAGTTTCTCAATGCCATCAACAACTTGCTTCATGCTGAGGAGCGGTCCGGCGCAGCCGGGACGCGTCTCGAAGCACGCACGACGACCGATGCAGCGCATTCTTGCCCAGCCTCTGCGCTATACCCTCCCTACAACGCCCGGCTGCGCACCGGCTCAGAATGGTGGCTGTAAATTTGCCGCGTGCCGCTGGTTTTGTTGGTTCGGTCCGACTATACTCAACCGTCGCTTGTAGGACGGTAAAGGTATGGTCGCGAAGGTGCGGACCGTGGCGTTTCACGGGGTCGAGGTCATCGAGGTCGAGACCCAGGTGACGATCGCCTCCGGGTTGCCGGCCTTTACCGTCGTCGGGCTGCCGGACAAGGCGGTCGCCGAGTCGCGCGAACGAGTCCGCGCGGCGCTCGCCTCGCTGGGCCTCGGGCTGCCGCCCAGGCGCATCACCGTCAACCTTGCGCCCGCCGATGTGCTCAAAGAGGGCAGCCATTTCGACCTGCCGATCGCGCTGGCTCTATTGGCGGCGATGGAGGCGCTGCCGGCGGACGAGCTCGGCGGCTATACGGCGCTCGGCGAGGTGGCGCTCGACGGCGCACTCACGAGCGTCGCCGGCGTATTGCTCGCGGCATTGGCGGCGTCGAGCCGCGGCAGCGGCGTCATCTGCCCGGCCGAATGCGGCGGCGAGGCGGCCTGGGCGGGTGAGGTGGAGGTCATCGCCGCGCCGAGCCTCTTGGCGATCGTCAACCACTTCAAGGGCACCCAACTCCTCGCGCCGCCCGAGCCGCGGCTCGCGCCGTCGCGCTCGGCCGGGCTCGACCTCGCCGATGTGAAGGGGCAGGAAAGCGCCAAGCGTGCCCTCGAAATCGCCGCCGCCGGCGGGCATAATTTACTGATGGTCGGCCCGCCGGGCGCGGGCAAGTCGATGCTGGCGGCGCGTCTCCCAGGCATCCTGCCGCCGCTCGAACCGGCCGAGGCGTTGGAACTGGGCATGATCCAGTCGGTGGCGGGCGGGCTGCGCAGCGGCGGATTGTCGCGCGAGCGGCCATTCCGCGACCCGCATCATTCGGCCTCGCTAGCGGCATTGGTCGGCGGCGGGCCGCGCCCGCGGCCGGGCGAGATCTCGCTCGCGCATCAGGGTGTTCTGTTTTTGGATGAGCTGGCCGAGTTCAACCGCGCCGCGCTCGAAGCGCTACGCCAGCCGCTGGAGACCGGCCGCGTCAGCATCGCCCGCGCCCAGGGGCACGTCACCTATCCGGCTCGCTTTCAGCTGATCGCGGCAATGAACCCGTGCCGCTGCGGCCATTTTGCCGAGCTTGCCTGTGGGCGGGCGCCGCGTTGCGCGGAAGATTACCAGGGCCGGCTGTCGGGCCCGCTGCTCGATCGCATCGACTTGCACATCGACGTCCGGGCCGTGGCGCCGACGGATCTCGCATTGCCGCCTGCCGCCGAGGGCAGCGCCGCCGTCGCCGGCCGGGTCGCGGCGGCCCGCGCCCGGCAAGCCCAGCGCTATGCGGGGCTGCCCGCCGAGCGCGGCATCCGCACCAATGCCGAGGCGGACGGGGCATTGCTCGACCAGGTCGCCAGCCCCGAGCCTACCGGCCGCGCGCTGCTCGCCCGCGCGGCCGAGCGGCTGCGTCTCTCGGCGCGCGGCTACCACCGGGTATTGCGCGTCGCCCGCACCCTGGCGGACCTCGAAGGCGCGCCGATCGTCGCGCGCCGCCACATCGCCGAGGCGCTGAGCTACCGCCGCATGAAGGTGCCGCCGGAAGGGGAGGCGTTGCGAACATGAGCTGCGCGACATTTGCGTTCGGTTCCACGCGTTTTTGCATGCCGCATATGCGCAGAAGCGCGGAACGGACGGTTGTTACGATCCGTTACCCTCGTGACGCTGAAAAGACACGGAACGTCATTGAACACCAGCGGACTGGAATCGATTGTGACACGGGTGCAAGACCATGCAGGTAGAGAATAGGTTGACTTCGCCGGAAATTCTGCGTTGTGGCGTTCCCCCGGTGGAGGAAACCGACACGGTCGCGGAACAGCTCCTAGCCTTTCTCGATGGCAGAACGGATGGGGAAGAGCTGCTGCATGTACTTTACGATCATGTTCTCGAAGAGCCGGTCCCCGAACGGATGCGGGCGTTGTTCCGGGCGGGGTCGGCCGACTAACCCTCGCGTTCCGCCGCTGGGAGCTAAGGCTGATCTGGGACGAGCGGCGGCCCGCCGCCGCCGACTTCGTCCCAGATCCTGATCCTGTGGGTCGGCTCGCGAATGAAGGCGAGGCTGACAATGACGCCGATAGCGGCGATCGCCATTGGATAGAGCAGCCCGCTGAGCGCGATGCCGGTAATCGCGGCGATTGAGGCCCCAGCGGCCGGGACCAAACCGCCGAAGACGCCGTTGCCGACGTGATAGGGCAGCGACATCGAGGTGTAACGGATGCGCGCCGGAAATAGCTCGACGAGAAACGCGGCGATCGGGCCGTACACCATCGTCACCAGGATCACCATGTAGAAAACCAGGATCGTGAGGACGACCGGGTTGTCCTTGAAGGTGCCGAGCCAAGTAAACACCGGCCAAAAGGTGACCACCGCCAGCGCGAAGCCGAGCGTCATGATGTTGCGGCGGCCGATGCGGTCGGAGAGGGCGCCGAACGCGACAAAGAACGGAGCGCCCAAGGTCAATGCGATCATCATGATGATGTACACGGTGACGTAATTGACCTTCAGAACCGTGGTCAAATAGAACAGCGCGTAGAATTGGCCCGTGTACCAGACGACCCCTTCGGGCGCGGTGGCGCCAAACAAAGCGACCAGCATCAGACCCCAATTCTTGCCGCCGCTCAGGAAACTGTCGGCCGCCGGGTTGGTCGACGCCTTGCCTTGCTCTTTGAGGCGGGCGAACAGTGGGGATTCCTCGAGCTTGAGTCGGATGTAGCCCGACAGCACAACGAGGATCGCGGAGAGCAGGAACGGGACGCGCCAACCCCAGTCGCTGAACGCCTGGGCGCCGAACCACAGTTGGCAGATCAGGATGACCAAGAGCGCCAGGACGATCCCCATCGTCGCCGTGGTCTGGATCCAGCTGGTATAAAAGCCGCGTTTGCCGTCGGGTGAGTGCTCGGCGATGTAGGTCGCCGCACCGCCGTATTCGCCGCCCAAGGCAAGACCTTGCAGGACGCGCATGGAGACCAAGAGGATCGGTGCGAGCGCCCCGATCAGCGCATAACCCGGCAGCAGGCCGACGACAAAGGTCGCCGTTCCCATCAATCCCAAGGTCAGCATGAAGGTGAATTTGCGGCCGATCAGATCTCCCAGATGGCCGAACAGGATTGCGCCGAAGGGCCGAACGAGGAAACCCGTCCAGAAGACGAAGAGGCTCGCGATGAAGGCGATCGACGGGTTTAGGTCCGGGGAAAAGAAATGCTTGCTGAAAAAAAGCGCGAGCACGCCGTAGAGATAGAAGTCGTACCATTCGATCAGCGTGCCGACTGAGGAGGCGCCGATGATCCACGGCAAGCTCAGGGCGCCCGTCGTGATGCTGCGACCGGCAGCGTCTGCTGACACCGACATGATCCTCTCCCAAGCGTTTACTCCCGAAGCCTGAGTACACGCAAAATGCGGTAGGTTTCAAGCATGCCGGATCTCTTTGCGTCAGCGCGGCAGCGCCATCTCTTTGGGAGTGCGGAGGATCGAAAGAAGTTCGAGCTTGTCGATGGCGAACCGCGGGCCATGGCGCCGGCAAGCGTTGTCGCCGAGCGCGCGAGAATGTCTGGCCTACACGACAATCCCCTCTGTGCCTCACGCGGCGCTCTTTTGGGAGAGTCTCGATTTTTCCTGCCCGTTGGCTGCGATCTAAGCAAATACACATCTCGCCCGCAGCGCAGGCGGAGGCTGATCACCGGCGCGGCAGCATTCCGCCGAGGTCGCGGCCGCCGAACAAGTGCACATGAAAATGCGACACCTCCTGATGGGCCGCCCCTCCGGTATTGGCGAGGATGCGATAACCGCTCTCGGCCACTCCCTGCTCACGCGCGATTTGGCCAAGGGCGCGGACCAGCGCGGCAATCTCCTCCGCGGACGCTTTCTGCGAAAAATCATCGAAAGAGACGTATTCGCCCTTGGGAATTACCAGGACGTGGGTCGGGCTTTGCGGGCTGATATCGTGGAAGGCGAGGACGTGTGCATCCTCATAAACCTTGTTGCACGGGATCTCGCCGCGCAGGACGCGGGCGAAGACATTGTCGCGGTCGTAGGCCATCGGTACGCCTCGGCTGGATAGAGTTCAGAGCTTGGCTCGGGCGCGCTTTTCGGCAATGCCGGAAGTGCCTTCCCGGCGGATCAATTCCGCCGCTACATCTCCAGGGGAAATGCCGGCAGCGGCCCACAGCACCAGCAAGTGATAGAGCAGGTCGGCGCTCTCGCCGGCAAGCGCCGCCGGGTTGTTCCCTACACCTTCGATCACTGCCTCGACAGCTTCTTCGCCGAGCTTTTGGGCGATTTTAGCGCGGCCGCGGGAAAACAGACGCGCCGTGTACGAGGTTTGCGGATCGGCGCCGCGCCGTGACTGAATCACCCGCCACAGCCGGTCGAGGGCCGGACCGAGCTCCGCTTCATCCATAGCTCAAACCCGCACCGGGATGCCGCAGGTGGCGAGCCGCGCCTTGGCCTCGCCGATGCGGTAGGTCCCAAAATGAAAGATCGAGGCGGCGAGGACTGCGGTGGCGTGGCCGTCGCGAATGCCTTCGACCAAATGATCGAGTGTTCCGACGCCGCCCGAAGCGATGACCGGCACGCGTACCACGTCGGCGACGGCGCGGGTCAGTGCGATGTCGAACCCCGATTTCGTGCCGTCCCGGTCCATCGAGGTCAGCAGGATCTCGCCGGCGCCGTAATCGGCGAGCCGGCACGCCCATGCGATCGCGTCGATCCCGGTCCCCCGGCGGCCGCCATGCGTGAACACCTCCCACCGTTCGGCGGCTACGGCTTTGGCGTCGATCGCAGCGACAATGCATTGGCTGCCAAATTTCTGGGCCGCTTCGCGCACGAATTCGGGCCGAGTGACGGCGGCGGTGTTGATCGATACCTTGTCGGCCCCGGCGAGCAAAAGCTTGCGGATGTCTTCGACCGTCCGCACACCTCCGCCGACGGTCAGCGGCGTGAAGCATTCTTCGGCCGTGCGCCGCACCACGTCATAGAGTGTGCTGCGGTTTTCCGCGCTGGCGGTGATGTCGAGAAAACAAAGCTCGTCGGCCCCCTCGCGGTCGTAGAACCGCGCCTGAGCCACCGGGTCGCCGGCATCGACGAGGTCGATAAAATTGACGCCCTTGACGACCCGTCCGTCCTTGACGTCGAGACAGGGAATGACCCGCATCTTCAGCATGAGGTCGGTTCCTCCGCCAGACGCAATGCCGCTCGCGGATCGATCCGGCCGTCATAGAGGGCGCGGCCGCAAATGACCCCGGCAATGCCGTCCGCCTCGTGCACTCTCAGTGCGGCAACGTCGGTGACCGACGCGACCCCGCCCGATGCGATCACCGGTATTGAGACTTGCCGCGCAAAATCTGCGATCGCTTGCGCGTCAACTCCGGAGAGCGCGCCGTCGCGCGCTATGTCGGTATAGATCAGGGCGGCGACGCCGCAATCCTCGAACCGGCGGGCGAGATCGACGACGCCGATCTCCGTCATTTCGGCCCAGCCTTCGATGGCGGCATGCCCGTTGCGGGCGTCGATAGAAACGGCGATTGCCCCGGGGTGATCCGCAGCGGCGCGGCGTACCATATCGGGATTGCGCAAGGCGGCGGTGCCGAGCACGACACGGTCGATGCCGAGCGCCAGCCACGCGTCGATTGCATCCCGATCCCGGATGCCGCCGCCGAGCTGGATGCGCAGATCGACCGCAGCCTGGATCGCCTTGACCGCTCCGCCATTGACCGATCGGCCGGTGAAGGCGCCGTTGAGGTCGACGACATGCAGCCAAGAGAAGCCGGCTTCGGCGAATTGGCGGGCCTGGGCGGCGGGATCGGCGCTAAACACGGTGGCGCTTGCCATCTCGCCGCGGAGCAGGCGAACGCAGGCGCCATCCTTGAGATCGATGGCGGGGTACAGGATCACGGCCTCGCTGGCTCGTCCTCGAGGAGCTTGTAGTAATACTGCCCCGGTATGATCCGGCCATCGACCTGCGCGTAAACCGGGTGCGTGCCCCAGCGTCTGTAGCCCAAATTCTCATAAAGCGCGATGGCCGCTCGTTGGGTATCGCGAAGATCGAGATTGAGTACAGTCAGGCCGAGCTCTCGGGCGAGATACTCGATCTCGCGCACAATGCCGCGGCCGAGTCCGCGGCTGCGCGCCCACGGCGCGACAAAGGCGCTCGTCAGGGTTCCGGCGAATGCCTGCGCCTCGTTGTTGCGCGGCGCCCGGCTCAGTTGCGCCGAGCCTGCGATGATGCCGTCGAGGCGACCGACGACGAGCCGGCGCTCGGGGACGAGCAGCACGCCTTTCCAATAATTCTCGAGCACTTGCCGCGGCGGCGGCTTCAGCCAACCGAACCCGCCGCCTTCGTTAATTGCGCTCTCGGTGGCCTCGCAGAGGTCGTCGAGATCGGTGCCCGAGAATTTGGTCAGCCGATCGACCGAGACCGTTCCGGCAGTTCGCATATCGCTCATGGACGCCAACGCAAAAAATTTCCGATCAGCCGCAGCCCCGCCTCCTGGCTCTTTTCCGGATGGAATTGGGTTCCCGCAAAGTTGTCCCGCGCGATCACCGCGGCAAGTGGCCGGCCGTAATCCGTGCTGGCGACGAGATCGGCTGGGTCGGCCAAGCGGAAATGATAGCTGTGGACAAAATAAGCATGCACCCCGGCGTCGAGCCCGGCGAGGAGCGGGTGCGCCCTCCGCGGCTCGATTTCGTTCCACCCCATATGCGGGATCTTCAACGCAGGGTCGGTCGGCTGGATCGCCACGACCTCACCGCCGATCCACCCTAGGCCGTCGACGCTCTCGAACTCGCGCCCGGCTTGCGCCATCAACTGCATCCCGACGCAAATGCCGAGAAACGGGCGGGCGCGGATCATGACCACTTCGTACAGCGCCGCTTCGAGACCGGGGACACCCATCAGCCCGCGCCGGCAATCGGCGAACGCACCGACGCCGGGGAGGACGATGCTGTCCGCCGCGGCAATTGCCTCCGGCGAGCGCGTCACGCTTATTTCGGCACGAATTTGATTCTCCGCCGCAGCGCGCTCGAAGGCTTTAGCCGCAGAGCGCAAATTGCCCGAACCGTAGTCGATGATCGCAACGATCATGCCAAGCTGCCGCCGAGCACGCCCTTGGTCGAAGGTATGGCGCCGGCTCGCCTCGGATCGATCTCGACGGCTTCGCGCAATGCCCGGGCAAGACCCTTGAAGCACGATTCGACGATATGGTGATTGTTCTCGCCGTAGAGGTTTTCGACATGCAGAGTGACTCCGGCCGACTGCGCGAAGGCCTGAAACCATTCCTTGAACAGCTCGGTGTCCATTTCGCCAAGCTTTGGCCGCGTAAACCTGACTTTCCAAATCAGGTATGGCCGGTTCGAAGCGTCGAGGCTGACCCGGGTCAGGGTCTCGTCCATCGGGATGACCGCGTGGCCGTAACGCGCGATGCCCGCGCGGTTGCCGAGTGCGCGCGATACCGCCTCACCGACGACATAGCCGGTGTCTTCCGTGGTGTGGTGGAAGTCGATGTGCAGGTCTCCTTCCGCACGTAAAGTGACATCGATCAGGCTGTGCCTAGCGAGCTGTTCGAGCATGTGATCGAGAAAGCCGATGCCGGTCGAGACCTCCGCAGCGCCGCTGCCGTCGAGATCCACTCGACCGGTGATCCGGGTTTCCTTGGTGTTGCGTTCGACCGTCGCCACCCGCACGATGCTCTCCTCCAAGCGCCACGTCCGCGGCACATCCTTGTAGCAACTTTCGCGCGCACTTTCCACTGGAGGCATCCGCGGGGCGGCATCCCGCGCTTGACCCCGACGCCGCCCAACTTACATCTCAGCTTCCCGGGAAGGGCTTACGCCTTAATCTTCCGGGAGTTCCCTGCGCAGTATTGGATGCCGATAGAGGCATGGATTATTCCGGCAATAACGCGTGGCACGGCACAACGATTCTCTGCCTGCGGAAGGGCGGGCAGGCCGTGGTCGCCGGCGACGGCCAGGTCACGCTAGGGCAGACTGTGGTCAAGTCGAATGCTCGTAAGTTGCGCCGTCTCGCTGGTGGTTCGGTGATCGCCGGCTTTGCCGGCGCGACCGCCGATGCGATCACGTTGTTCGAGCGGCTCGAAGGGAAGCTCGAACAATACGCCGGGCAGCTCTCCCGCGCCTGCGTCGAGCTCGCCAAGGATTGGCGCACCGACCGCTACCTGCGCCGGCTCGAAGCGATGATGGCGGTGGCCGACAAGAACGTCTCGCTGATTTTGTCGGGCACCGGCGACGTGCTCGAACCCGAAGACGGCATCATCGGCATCGGTTCAGGCGGTGGTTACGCGCTGGCGGCAGCGCGCGCGCTGGTCGGCATCGACGGCATGGACGCCGAGGAAGTTGCGCGCCGCTCAATGGCGATTGCCGCTGGGATCTGCATCTACACCAACGACAAGATCATCCTTGAGAAACTCGAATACTGAGGCGGACCCCAGATGAGACGCTCGTTGCAACGCGGTATCGTCAGAGTGAACGTCCTCCTTAGATGACCTCCTTTAGCCCACGCGAGATCGTCTCCGAACTCGACCGATTCATCGTCGGCCAGCACGAGGCCAAGCGCGCCGTCGCGATCGCGCTGCGGAACCGCTGGCGGCGCCAGCAGCTCAGCCCCGAGCTGCGCGAAGAGGTTTTGCCGAAGAACATTCTGATGATCGGCCCGACCGGCTGCGGCAAGACCGAGATTTCGCGGCGCCTGGCACGGCTCGCCCAAGCACCCTTTGTCAAGGTCGAAGCCACCAAATTCACCGAGGTCGGCTATGTCGGCCGCGATGTCGAGCAGATCGTGCGCGATCTGGTCGAAATCGCGATCGGGATGACCCGCGAGCGGCTGCGCAAAGAAGTCGAGCCAAAGGCGGAGATGGCCGCCGAGGAGCGCGTGCTGGACGCGCTGGTCGGTCCGGGCGCCGGCGCCGACACCCGCCAGAAGTTCCGCAAGATGTTGCGCGAAGGCTCGCTCGACGACCGTGAGATCGAAGTTGCGGTTCAGGAGAGCGCCGCGGCGAACCTGCCCACCTTCGAGATCCCCGGCTTGCCTGGCGCGCAAATGGGGATGCTCAACCTGGGCGACATTTTCGGCAAGACCTTCGGCACCCGCTCCAAGCCGAAGCGGATGACGGTCGCCGAAAGCCACCGGGTGCTGGTCGCCGAGGAGAGCGACAAGCTGTTGGACCAGGAAATGGTGGTGCGCGAGGCGACCACGGCGGTCGAGCAGAACGGCATCGTCTTCATCGACGAAATCGACAAGATCTGCGGGCGCGGCGAGCGCGCCGGCGGCGGCGGTCCCGATGTGAGCCGCGAAGGGGTGCAGCGCGACCTCTTACCCTTGATCGAAGGCACGACGGTCGCAACGAAGCACGGGGCGGTCAAGACCGACCATATCCTGTTCATCGCCTCCGGCGCCTTCCACCAGACCAAGCCGTCCGATCTGCTGCCCGAACTGCAAGGCCGATTGCCGATCCGGGTCGAATTGAAGGCGCTCGACCGCAACGACTTCCGACGCATCCTGGTCGAGCCGGAAGCGAGCCTGATCAAACAATACAAGGCATTGCTCGCGACCGAGGGGGTCACGCTCGACTTCGACGACGCTTCGATCGACGAACTGGCGCTGTTGGCCGAGGAGATCAATTCCGCGGTCGAGAACATCGGGGCGCGGCGTCTGCACACGATCCTCGAGCGGCTGCTGGAGGAGATCAGCTTCACCGCCTCCGACCGGCCGGAGGGCACCGAGGTCAAGATCGACCGGGCCTATGTCCGCGAGCGGGTCGGCGCCCTCGCGCAAAACGCCGACCTGTCCCGGTTTATTCTGTAGTCGCGCGGTTCACGCTCTGTTGAACCGGAGCGCCGCCAAACCGCGGTAATGTGGCTCCATGAACAAGGCCTGCTTGCTGCTCGCGCTCGCCTGTTTCGGGCTCGCGATTCCGCCGTCACGGGGGGCTGAACGTCCGACCCTCCTCGAGCTGTTTACCTCAGAAGGTTGCTCGTCCTGTCCGCCTGCGGATGAGCTGCTCGCCGAGCTCGCCGGCCGACCGGACGTGCTGGCGTTGTCGTTCCATGTCGACTACTGGGACAGACTCGGCTGGAAGGACCCGTTCTCCAGCCCCGACGCGACGCGACGGCAGCACGTCTATGCCGACCTTCTGGGCCTCGCCACGGTCTATACGCCGCAGACGGTCGTGGACGGCAGATGGCAGGCAGTCGGTTCCGACCGCAGCGAGGTGGAGCAGGCTTTGGGCTCGTCCCGACACAATCGCGACGATGTGTCCATCGCCCTCGCAGTCGATCACGGCCGGGCACAGATTACGCTGGGGCAGGGCGGCGGTGGGGTTGCGGCGACCCTCCTACTGATCGGTTTCGACCGCCGGCATGTCTCGGCGGTGGCGCGCGGCGAGAATGGCGGCCGTACCCTGTCTTATGTCGATGTGGTACGCAGCATCGAAGAGGTCGCGCAATTCGATGGCCGGGCGAGAGCGGTCGAGGTGCCAATTCGCTCACCCAGCGACCGCCTCGCGGCGGTCCTGCAGGCTCGGGATGGTCGGGTTATAGGGGTCGCAGTCCGAGACCTCGACACCCACTGACCGCCGCCTGCGCCGAGACGTCCCTCTAAAGCGCCGCGGCAGCAGATACGGTCGCCTCGTGCGCCGCGGCTAATTCCGCGTCCTTGGCCTTGGCCCTCGCAACCGAGGGCCGTGCGCCACACTGGGTGATATAAGAGGTAATGACCGGAAGCTCGGGCACCAGCTTGAACATCGTGGTCCAGGTCAGTGCGCCGCCCCACAGTACGTCAGCCGCGGTAAATCCCTCGCCCAGCAGATAGGGCCCCTTGGCAAGCTGGTCGGTCAGCGTCCTGAGCATCGTCTCAAAATCGCCATAAGGCGACATCGGCTGCGGCGCTGGGTCGCGGTGGGTGGCGCTGTCGATGACAGCTGGTTCGAAGCACGCGGCATAAAACACCATCCAGCGCAGATAGGCACCGCGCAGCGGATCGCCGAGCGGCGGGGCGAGCCGGGTCTCCGGGAACAGATCGGCCAAGTAGAGGAATATCGCGACCTGCTCGGTGACGAGGACATCGCCGTGCTTCAGCGCCGGCACCTTTCCCATCGGGTTCACCGCGAGGTATTCGGGCCGGCGCTGTTCCCCGGCCTTCATGTTGAGCACGTGCAGTTCGTAGGGCACGCCGAGTTCCTCGAGTAGGGTCAGCGCGCCGGACGATCTCGTGTTCGGCGAGTGAAAAAGGGTGATTTTGCGATCGTCTGCCATGCTGTCCCCATTTGCCAGCGGTGGGCTCGTTGTAGAGTATCTCGCATGAGCTGGTCGAGAGACGATCAAGCGACCGGGCGACGCGGCTATCATCACGGCAATCTGCGCGAGGCGCTGATCCGCGCCGCGCTCAACCTGATTGCCGAGAAAGGACCGGCCGGGTTCACCTTCGCCGACGCGGCGCGCTCCGCCGGGGTAAGCTCGGCGGCTCCCTACCGCCATTTTCGCGACCGCCAGGCATTGCTCGCCGATGTGGCGCGCCGCGGCTTCGAATTGTTCGAGGAGCGCCTCGACCGCGCCTGGAACGAGGGCAGACCCGATCCGTTTCTCGCCTTCGAAAATGTGGGCCGCGCTTATCTCGCTTTTGCGCGGGATGAACCGGCTTTCTACTCGGCCATGTTCGAGGCGGGGCTGCCCTTCGATGGCGATCCTGAGTTGCGCGAGGCCGCCGACCGGGCTTTTGCGGTGTTGCGTCGCGCGGCCGACGCCTTTTGCGCCCGGTTGCCCAGCGACCGCCGGCCACCGGCTTTGATGATGAGCCTGCATTTGTGGGCTCTGGCGCATGGAATCGCCTCGTTGTTTGGGCGTGCCGATAGCGGGCGCCGCAAACTGCCGATGAGCCCGGAGGAATTACTGGAGGCGGGGGTGCTGGTATATCTCCGCGGCCTCAGCTTGATTGATCCTCCGAAGGGTTGACAGGGTCGGGATCAAGCCCCTATGTAAATGTTAAATACATTCACACGAGGCACTCCAATGACGCTCGCGGCAAAGCTGGACGATTTGGGCAATCCAGCCTGGATTGCGCTGACCGTGGTGAGCTTCCTGATCTGGTGGCCGCTCGGCCTCGTCGCTCTGGGGTATCTGGTCGGAAGCGGGCGAATGGCACGCTGGACCGGCTGCGGAGCGCGGCGGTGGCAGCACCAAGCCCAGAGCAACCGAGCCCAGAGCAACCCCGGTGGATGGTGGGGCATGCGGTCATCGTCCACCGGCAACCGCGCCTTTGACGAATACCGCACGGAAACCTTGCGCCGCCTGGAAGAAGAACAGCGCGAGTTCAAGGAGTTTCTCGACCGTCTGCGTCATGCCAAGGACAAGGCCGAATTCGATCAATTCATGGCGGAGCGCGGGCCTCGCCCGCAAGGCCCCGCCCCGCAGCCGGAGAGCTGAGCATGATTCTCCCTCTCCGCCTCTGGGGGCGGAGAGGGCACAGCCCGGGCTAATTCCCGGCGGCGCGCAGCGGCTGCCGGGCGCCGGAAATTTGACGGCGGATCAGGCGGGCGTAGAGGCCGCCTTGGGCGAGGAGCCCAGCATGGCTGCCGGTCTCGACGAGGTGGCCGCGGTCGAGCACGGCGAGGAGATCGGCGTTGCGCACAGTGGAGAGGCGATGGGCGATGACGATCGTCGTGCGGTCTTGCATCAGCGCATCGAGGGCGCCGCGCACCTGCGACTCGCTGACCGCGTCGAGATGCGAGGTCGCTTCGTCGAGGATCAGAGTCGGCGCGTTCTTTAGAAATGCGCGCGCGATCGCGACCCGCTGGCGTTGCCCGCCGGAAAGCTGCACGCCGCGCTCGCCGACCATCGTGTCGAGGCCTTCGGGCAGGCTAGCGACAAAATCGGCGAGGGCTGCCTGGTCGAGCGCGCGATGGATTGCCGCTTCGTCGGCCTCGGGCCGCGCGAGCAGCACATTGGCGCGCAAAGTGTCGTTGAACAGATAGGTGTCCTGCGAGACGAGCGAGATGCGCGCCCGCAAATGGTCGAGCTCAAACTCGCGCAGATCGACGCCGTCGAGCATGACCCGGCCGGCACCGGGATCCCAGAACCGCAGCAATAGATTGGCGATCGTCGTCTTGCCGGCGCCCGACGGGCCGACCAACGCCATCGTCGCGCCGGCGGGGACCACCAGCTCGATACCGCTCAGCGCCGGCCGGCGGGCGCCTGGATAGGTGAAGCCGACACGCTCGAAACGGATCGCCGAGCCGCCGACCGGGGCCGGCGGGCGCCGCGGGCCGTCAACGACCGGCGGCTGTTCACGCTGCACGGCGTAATAGCGGCGGGTTGAGGCGATCGTGTCGGCGAGCTGGCGGCCGACCTGGGCGATCTCCGAGATCGGCAGGAACGAGGCCAATGCCAGCAGGATCAGCAAGGGCAAGGTGGTCGCCATCAGCTGATGCTCGGCGGCGAGCCGGGCCCCGACCACGGCGACCGCGAGGCCGCCGAGCCCGGTCACGATTTCGAGCTGAGCCGTCTGCGAGGAGAGATCGCGCAACAGTTCCAGGCGGATTTGCTGGTACCCGCGCACCAATTCAATAAAACCGCGCCGCCGGCCGGCAACCGCCTGAAAGGCCACGAGGTCGGATAGGCCTTGGATCGTCTCGGTAACATAGGCGCTGAGGAGCCCCAGGGCGTCGCGCGCTTGCGCGCCGAGATGGTCAATCCGCGTGCGGGTCACGACCGGAGCGAGAGCGGCATAGAGGACGAAGGGCAGCAATGCCAAGGCAATCGGCCACGCTACGAATGCGAGCGTCAGCACGACCGCCGCCGGCACCATGACGGCTACCAGAGCCGGCGCGACCGTGTGGGCGAAGAAATATTCGATCGTCTCGATATCCTGGTTGGCGAGCGCGATCAGGTCACCGGAGCGCCGTCGCACCAGATACGCCGGCGCAAGGGTATCGAGCTTGCGGAACAGATCGATCCGCATTTCCGCCAAGAGCCGGTAGGCGATGTCGTGCGCCAGCCAGGATTCGAGCCAGTGAAGGAGACCGGCGAGCGGCGCCGCCAGGGCGAGCAGGATCAGCAGGTACCCGAAGGGAGCGCCCATCTTGACCGCGGCGACCGCGAGAGCTCCGAGCACGCCCACCCCGATAAATGCCGCGACCCGCGCGATCCCGGATGTCACGACGATCGCAAACCGGCGCCGCCACGGCTTGATGATCTGCATCAGAGTGCCCAGCGTCGCACTCCAGCCGACCGCTGCCACGGCCTCGGCCATCACATCCGTCGCCGTTGCCGCCTCGACCTCGACCTTGTCGCGGTCACCCAACGTGCGCGTTTCTGGGTCGATTTCGACGAGATCGCCATCGTCCTCGCGCTCATCGGCTTGCGCGCCCATCAGCCGGCGATAGGGCCCGTCGCGGCGGATCAGCTCGGCATGCCGGCCGCTCTCGACGATATGGCCCTTGTCGAGGACGAGGATGCGGTCGGCGCCGATGACGCTCGACAGCCGATGCGCGAGGACGAGGGTCGTGCGTCCCGCCGACAGGCGATCGATCGCCTGCTGGATCACCGCCTCGTTCTCTGCGTCTACCGAGGAGAGCGCCTCGTCCAGGATCAGGATCGGCGTATCACGTAGCAACGCCCGGGCGATTGCCAGGCGCTGGCGCTGGCCGCCGGACAGCAGGCCCCCGCGCTCGCCGATCATCGTGTCGTAGCCTTGCGGCAATAGCGAGATGAACTCGTGCGCATTGGCATCGCGGGCCGCCGTTTCGAGCTCTTCGCGGCTGGCGTCAGGCTTGCCGAGCCGCAAATTCTCTTCGACGGTGCCATGGAACAGGTAGGTGTCCTGGTGGACGACGGCGATCATCCGGCGGAGCGCCTCAGGGTCGAGCGTCTTGATGTCGTGGCCGCCGATCTTGACCGTGCCGCGCTGCGGGTCGAACAGGCGCAGTAGCAGCCGTGCAACCGAAGACTTGCCGGAGCCGCTCGGCCCGACGATGCCGATCTTCTCGCCGGCGGCGACGGTGAAGGAGAGCCCGTCATGGGCGGCGCCGCGTCCGCCGGGATACGCGAAATAGACGTCCTCGAAAGCGATGGTCGGGAGGAGCGGCCGGCTGATCGCCGGCTGGCCGGGCGGCTGCTCTGGAACCAGAGGTTCGGCGGCGAGCAGCGCATTGATGCCCGCGGCCGCAGACTGCCCGAGCATTCCCTGATGCAATACCGTGCGCAGATCGCGCAACGGGCGGAACACCTCGGTCCCGGCCATCAGCACGATCAGCAGTGCCTCGATACTCATCAGGCCGTGAGAAACCCGCCAGACCGCGAGGGCCAAGGCCGATGCGGCGCCGATCGCCACCCCGCAATCGGTGATGCCACGGGTCATCACGCCCATCGACAGCACGCGGAGCGAGCTGTCACACAATTCCCGTGCCCTGGCGGCGAGACGCCGTCCATAGGCGGCGCTCTGGCCGAATGCCTTCAGAGTGGGCAGGCCCTGGACGCCGTCGAGAAACTCCGAGCCGAAAGACTTCAGAGCGCCCTGACGGCCGTGGCTGGATCGGCGCTCGCGCTGCGCGAAGGCGCCCGGCGCGATCAAGGTTACCAGAGCGAACACCAACATCACCGCCGCGACCGGCACGTCCCAGAAGGCAATGAAAACGAAGATCGCGAGCGGGGTCAGCACCGCGATGCAGACCTGCGGGACGTATTGCCCGAAAAACGTCTGGAGCTGCTCGACCCCATCGACAACGGAGAGCATGACCCCGCCGGTGCGCTCGCCGGCGAACCATGCCGGGCCCAGCGCGGCGATCTTGTCGTAGAGCCGGCCACGTAGATCCTCCTGCACCCGGGTCGCAGTGCGGTGGGAGATCATCGCGCGATGGTGATCAACGATCCCGCGCAGGAGCACTGCGATACCGACGCCAACGGCCGGAATTGCGATAGCGACAAAACCGGCACTATCGAACACGCGCGACAGCAGCACGCCGAGGATCGCGAAGCGGGCGATCCCGACGACCGAAGCAACGAGCCCCAGCACGATCGCCAAGGCGATCCAGCCACGAAGCCCGCGCGTCAGCTGCCAAAGGCGTAGGTCAAAGTACATCGGTGGCTCCGTCCCAAAAAATTCAGCATAGTCGAGGCGTGCGCGATCAACCCAAAAATCTCGATCATGGGCACCACCAGAACAGCTTGGAGCACTCCATCATCTGCGCCTCGCGCGTGAGCCCGATATCGGCGAGCAGACGGTCATCCAGTCGTGCCAGCGCCTGGTGCTGGCGCGCACGCGAGCGCCACTTCGCCACCGGCGCGCGGGCTCGCCGGCATAGGCGCATCACCTTATTCCAAGGGACCGGGCTTATTCGGGGCCGGCGCTCAACGAGGGTCAACATTCGGGCATCCTTAAGCAATCGATGTTCACTCAATCTGGCGATACGCCCTAAAATCAGGGATCGACAAATTCGGCGAGCTCCGATACATATTCGTATCATGGCTGCTGCGAATGGCTCTGCGTCGATGGATTGGGACGACGTCCGCGTATTTCTCGCGGTCGCACGCCACGGTTCGTTGCGCGCAGCCGGCCGCGCGCTTGGTTTGAGCCAGCCGACGATCGGCCGCCGCTTGGCCGCTTTCGAGGCGACCTTCGGCGGCCCGACCCTGTTCGACCGGCTGCCCGAGGGGCTGCGTCTCAACGCCGCCGGTGACGCGTTGATTTCAGTGGCGGAAGAACTGGAGAGCGCAGCGTTGGCGCTCGAGAGGCGGCGCGCGGCGGCCTCGCCGGCGCTCAGCGGCACCGTCCGCGTCTCAGTCGGCGAATGGGGGGGCGGCTTCTTGGCTCGCCATCTCGGCCAATCGGGCGAAACCGGGCTGCCGCCGACCCTCACGCTCGAACTCGTCGAATCGTGGGAAACGGCTAATCTGGCACGTCGGGACGCCGACCTGGCATTGCGCCACGGCATCCCCGAGGGCGGAAACCTTTACGTGTCCAAAGTTGGAGTGATCGCCTGCGCCGTCTACCGCCGAAGCGACGGCGAGGATCGTTACCCGCTTCGAGGTGCGGCGTGGGTGACTTATCCCGAGGAGCAGTGCCACGTCATCAGCGCCCGCTGGGTAGACGAGCAAATGCGCGCGACCGAGGGACGAGTGGCGCTTCGCGCCTCGACCCTCCCCCTGCGGGCCGCGGCGGTGCGAGCGGGGATCGGCGTAGGGCTGCTACCGTGTTACGCGGGCGACGCCGACCCGCTGCTCGAGCGGATCACCCCGCCGGTGATCGAACTGGGAGCCGAATACTGGGTGATCGTGCACCACGATTTGCGCCGTGCCGCGTGCGTGCGGGCGGTGATCGATTGGATTCGTTGGCTGTTCGATGAGCACCGGGATGAACTGGCCGGCACCGCCTTTCAGCCGGTGAAAGCTCTCGCCGCGGAATAGACCGCAGCGCGTCACCTGCCGATAAATTTTGGCTTTCGCTTTTCTCTGAAAGCCGCAACGCCTTCGGCGTTGTCTGTTGTCATGTGCAGCTGCGGCTGCACCATGCTTTCGATGTCGAGATAGTCTTCGAGACTAGGTCCGACGGCCGCGTGAAACAGCTTTTTTGCCAGCCCGAGCGCGAAAGTGGGAGCTTCGGCCGAGCTCCTCGGTCTTGCTCATCAGCTCGTCATCCTCGACGACGTGATTGACGAGACCGAGCGCCAAGGCTTCCTCGGCCTCGACGAAGCGCGCGGAGAACACCAGCTCCTCGGCCTTCGGCATGCCGAGGCGGCGGGTCAGAAACCAGATCGCGCCGCCGTCGGGGGCCAGACCAATACGTCGGAAAAATCTGCGAGAAGCGGGCGGTCTTTGAGGCCACCACGAGGTCGCAAGTGAGCGCGATGCTCTAGCCGATGCCGACCGCCGGCCCGCGCACCGCGGCGATCGTCGGCTTTTCGATCGAATGGAGGGCACGAATGAAGGTGTGGTCGCCACGCTGCATGCGCTCGCGGTCGGCGCGCAGATCGTGCGGCTGTCCGACCATCCGATCGACATCGGCGCCGGAGCAGAACCCCCTGCCGGCTCCGGTCACGATGACGGCGCGCACGTTGTCGTCGAACCGCAACTGCGCGAAGTAGTCACACAGGCTCTGACGTATATCAAGGGTCAACGCGTTGAGCTTGTCGGGGCGGTTCAGCACCACCTTCGCAACGGTGCCTTCAATCGTCAGCTTGACCGGCATTCGAGAGGAGCCTCAATCGGGGTTGGCGACGGGCTCGGGTTTGGACCGCTTGGCGGGCCGCGACGCCGGCGGACGGTCCTTGCGAGGAGCGCTTCGTGTCGCCTTGACCTTCGCCAGCCGCCGGGCGCCGATTTCGGCTTCGACAGCCGGCAGCAACGCGGCAGCATCGGTTCGCTGAGCCGGGGTGCCGCTGTTCTGGAGCCGCTTTGCATTGGTCCGGAGATTGGCCAGGGCGTCGTCAGACATCTCCGGCAGCTTGGTGAGCAAGTCCATTCCGTTTCTCCTGGCGAGTGGTCCCCCGCCCCTGAGAACACGACGCCGGTTGGTGCACGGGAAACGCTGTAGCGCAGTTTTCCGGGGAAATCCCGGGCGCAGGTTAATATATAAGCACCGTGTATGGCACGAACTAGCAGCAGGACGGATGCGCATGACCGAGATCAGTCAGACCGATGCCCAGAAGCCTCGACTTGTCGGCATCAATCACATCGCGCTAGAGGTCGGCGATATCGACCAGGCTCTCGATTTCTACGGCAAGATCTTCGATTTCACGTTGCGCGGCAAACGGCCGGGCAACGCTTTTATCGAGCTCGGCGATCAGTTCATCAACTTGATGGAAAATCCGACCCCGCACGAGGATCGTCGCCGTCATTTCGGCCTCGTCGTCGATGACTGTTCGAGCGTGAGGGCGCGGGTCGAAGAGGCCGGCGGGCGTCTGTTGCCGGGGCCATTCCTCGATTTTCTGGATCCCTGGGGCAATCGAGTCGAGGTCGTGGAGTACGGCAATATCCAATTTACCAAAGCGCCTCATGTACTGCGCGCGATGAACTTCGATCTCGATAAAACCGAGAAGGCTCGCCGCGAGCTCGCCGACAAGGGCATGGCGCCCTAACGGCGGGCGCTGAGATGAATGTCGCCAAGATCCCGATCGGCCGCGCGCCGCCGCACGACGTCAATGTCGTCGTCGAGATCCCGCAAGGGGGCCAGCCCGTCAAATACGAGCTCGACAAATCGTCGGGGGCGGTATTCGTCGACCGTTTTCTCCATACCGCGATGTTCTATCCCGGCAATTACGGGTTTGTGCCGCACACCTTGGCGCAGGACGACGATCCGATCGATGTGTTGATCGTAGGCCCGGCCTCGGTGGTGCCGGGAGCAGTCGTTCGTTGCCGCCCGATCGGTGCCTTGATGATGGAGGACGAGCAGGGGCCCGACGAGAAGATAATTGCCGTCCCGGTCGATGAGCTCCATCCATTCTACACCGGAGTGCGCTCATACCAGGATCTACCGCCCACCCTCTGCGATCAGATTGCCCATTTCTTCCGTCACTACAAAGACCTGGAATCCGGCAAATGGGTTAACATCGCGCGTTGGGCGGATACCGAGGAGGCCGCCGCTCTCATCGCCGCCGCGATCGCTCGCGCCGCGGGCTAAGAATTGGATCGCGCAGCTTCCCGTAATTCTGACGACCTCGGTCGATCGGTTTGCGGCATTCGAACGTTCCGATGCGCTACAGGTGAGACTGGCGTTCCTGGACGACCCTTTTAGTGCCCGAGGCCGCGCAGGACCCCCGCCCAATGGTGCGAAGCGCCGCACGCCTCGATGCGTATTCGCGTCGGCGCTAGCGTTGTGAAGAATTTCGCGACCGCGCTACGCCGCAACCCCGCCTGCTCGTCCTCGTCAACCCCGTGAATTTGAAAGACATGTTTGGACGTGTCCAATCCAATCCTGATAACCTTCATGCGGACGGCTCCCCTTGGCTGCGTTGTCCTACCTCACAGCTTGGCACATTCAATGCCGTAGGGGTCCAGCCCAACATGAACACCAAAATTGTTCGGGGTCACCGGCCTGTGTTCCCGGATTCCGGGCTCGCGGGCGGAGCCTGTCCTCGGGCGGGCCTTGGACCCCACCCGGGGGCCCACGCCTCCGAATAACAGTCGATACATTGCGAATCTTGTCCTTTCCCCAAGTTTTTCGCGCGGCAGCTACCTGGCTGAAGACGCCCGCTGGAGGCGTGGCGGTCGTCGTCTTCGCGACATTCCTCGCCCGGTTGCTGTTTGCTTCGGCTCTCGGTCTCGGCATCGACGAGAGCTACATGGTGGCTGCAGGCCGCAAGCTGCAACTCAGCTATTTCGACCATCCGCCGATTGCATGGTGGATGGCCTGGGCGGCCGCGCATCTGACCGGCAGCGAGAGCCCGGTCGTCGTGCGGCTGCCGTTTATCGCGCTGTTCGCGATCACGACATTTCTGATGTATCGCCTGACTTCGGCCCTGTTCAACCCGGAGGCGGGTCTCTGGGCCGCGGTCTTGCTGAATTTGGCGCCGGTGTTCGGTATCAGCAGCGCAAGCTGGGTGTTGCCCGATGGCCCGCTGCTAGCCGCCCTGCTTGGGGCGGCTGTTTGCTTCGTTGCCGCGTTGCGCTCGCCGAATTGGGCAGCCTGGGGCCGGTGGCTGGGTACCGGCATGTGCGCTGGCCTGGCTCTCTGTTCGAAATATTCGGCCCTGCTGACCATCATGGGCGCCGCGGGATTTCTGCTGACCAAGCCGATAGGCCGCCGCTGGCTGGCGCGGCCGCAGCCCTACGCCGCCGGGTTGGTCGCATTGGTGATCTTTCTTCCTGTCTTGGTCTGGAACGCCGAGAACGACTGGGTCTCGTTCCTGTTTCAGGCCGGCAGGGCAGAAAGCGGATTTCATCCGCTTGGGCCGATCGCAACGCTGGCCGGTGCGGCCGCCTTCCTGCTCCCCTGGATATGGGTCCCGTTGGTGGTGTGCGGCGTTTCAGCGCTGCGGCGCGGGCCGTCCGACGAGGGACGCTGGCTGCTGGTTTGCCTCGGCGCGCCGCCCCTGATTGTGTTCGGCGCAGCCTCTCTGCGGGGGAATGTGTTATTCCACTGGTCGGCGCCGGGCTACCTTATGCTGCTGCCGCTTCTCGGGGATGCCGTCGCGCGGTGCTGGCACAGGAGCCGAGCGGTACGCGTCTACATCGCAGCCACTGCCGGATTTGTGGTGCTCGGCTCGTCCTTTGTTGCAAGCGAGGTCAGATTCAACTGGCTGCCCGCGGTGATCGGAGATTTTTGGCTCGGCAAGGACCTTAGCCTCGATGTTGTCGACTGGACCTCGCTACGAGATGATCTCGCCGAGCGGGGATTACTCGATCGCCCGAAACTGGCAGTCGCGGCGCTGCGTTGGTCCAATGCCGGAAAGATCGACTACGCGTTGGGCGGCCGGCTGCCGGTCATCTGCCTCGGCCCCGATGCTCACCAATACGCTCTGGTGGCCCGCCGCGATGATCATGCCGGAGCCGATGTTCTGATCGTGACGCGCGCGCCTTTCGAAAAAATCGTCGGGCAATACTGGTTCTTGTTCGACTTTATCGAGCCGCTTGAGCCGGCGACGGTGGCTCACGCCGGCCATCCGGCATTGTGGCTGAACCTGTTCCTCGGACATCGGCTGCACAAAGCGGCCGAGGAATGCTGCGCTTCTTAGGTCCGGCCCGGCGGATATCCCTTGAAGCCGCGCGCGACATACAACGTGTAGGTGCGGACCGCCCCCGGCCCCACCTCGATGACGATCGGGCGGAGGCGTTCGATCGCCGCAAAGCTTGGCTCCATCTCGTTGATCAATTCGTGCTCCGAGACGAGCAGAAAGCTTTCGCCCAGCCGTATCCCGAGACCGTTCGTCAGGTCCCACTGGTCCTGAATGCGGCTGGTCACCTTCCATTTGACGGCATCGAGCGGGTGCGGCCGGATATAATAGATCAGTGCCGCGAGCAGCTCCCGATCATCGGCGAACAAGGTCAGTCCGGGGTGCGCGGCAAGTGCCTTGCCGACTTCGGCGCCAAGCTCGCGCCAGCCGCGCACCCGGCGCAGCGGATCGTATCGGGCCGGCACCTCGAAGCCGAAGGCGGCCAGCGCCTCGCGGCCGGTAAAGAGTAGCCCGACTGCCGCGAGGTGCAGTGCGATCGATGCGGCGATGAGCCCGTGCCAACCGCGCTGCAATGCCCAGTCGACAACCAGCACCGTCGCCGCGACATAGGTCGGAGCCGCCCAATTGGCATGAGCGCGCGATAACAGGCTAACGCCGAGCATCATCGCCAAGCTCGGCAGCGTAAAGGCGGCAAGCAGGCGGGCGCGCGGTTCGACGAGGCCGCGCCACCTTGCGATCAGCAATATCAGGCCGGCAAACAACAGCGGCCCGAACACGCCGAATTGCGAGGTGAAAAATTCGACAAAGGCGTCCGGGTGGAACAGCGGCCCGCTCAGTGCGGCATTGTCTCTGGTGTGGAGGTAACTGACAAAGCCGTTGCTCCAATTCCACCAGAAATTCGGCGAATAAAGCACGAGTGCAATGCCGATGGCGGCCAGCAGCAGGCGCAAATGACGGCGCTCGGCGGGAAACACTAGGACAAAGCCGAGCGCCGACAGAAGCCAATAGGCCATCGCGTATTTCGCGAGCAGCCCCAACCCCGCGGCCACACCTACGGCGATCCACCAGCTCCAATGGCCGTTTTCACGCGCTCGGATAAACGCATAGAGCGCCGCAGCCCAGAACAGCATGAGCGGAGCGTCGGTCGAGATGATGAAAGCGGAAACCGACACGCCGGGTAGGCTCGCATAGGTGAGCGCCGACCAGAATCCGATTCGCCGATCGTAGAGCCGTGCGCCGATGCCATAGACAAAGAACGCGGCGCCGGCATGGAGGAAGGGGGCCGACAGCCGAACGGCAAACTCGCTGTCACCAAAGAGCCCGGTCGTCGCAGCGATCAGCCAGGCAACCAGCGGCGGCTTCGAGTAGTAACCGAGAGCGAGCTGTTGCGACCATATCCAATACTGGGCCTCGTCGGGGAAAAGGTCGGCAGGCTGCAGCGCCAGCCAAAGCAGCCGCAAAGCGGTAATCGCCGCAACCCCAACGAGCGTCCACGCGGCATAGGGGCGGACAGCCCTGATGTCATGCTCTACCCATTGGCGTAGCGCCACCACTTGTGCCGACCGCACGCCGGGCTTCAGTGGCCGAGGATAGTAACCCCGGCCTCATTCATCGAACGCATTGCCCGGGCCAGCGAGCCGTCCACATCGATGCCGCGGCACGCATCGGTCACGACCGTGACCTCGAACCCGGCTTGGCGGCCGTCGAGCGCCGAATAGAACACACAAAAGTCGGTGGCGAGCCCGCATAGCGTGACGCGTTCGAATCTGCGTTCTTTCAGGTAAGCCACCAGACCCGTCGGCGTGCGACGGTCGTTCTCGAAGAACGCCGAATAGGAGTTGATCGCCGTTCTGAAGCCCTTTCTCAACACCAGCTCGGCATGCGAGACGTCGAGATCGGTATGAAAGTCTGCGCCTCGCGTTCCCTGCACGCAGTGGTCCGGCCACAAGATCTGCTCGCCATATGAGACTTCGATCGTGTCGAAAGGCTGTCTGCCAGGATGCGATCTGGCAAACGACGCATGGCCACGCGGGTGCCAGTCCTGCGTCAAAACCACATGGGCGAACTCGGCGGCAAGGCGATTGACTGCGGGAACTATCTCGTCGCCCTGCGGCACGGCGAGCGCACCGCCCGGACAGAAATCGTTCTGAACATCGACGATGATGAGGATATCGCGGTCGTCGCGGGTCATTGTCTTCCTCGCAGCTGCGGGATGATCTGCCGAGCGATGATCTCGACCTGATCCATTTCATACCGGTACGGAATGAAGATCAGCTTCTGGACACCGACCGCCAGCTGGGCCCGCAATTGCGCCACGCATTCGTCGACCGTGCCAAAGATCGCCGCTTCCTTCGTCGAATCGCTCCAGGCGGCGTAGTCCCATTCCTGGCCGAGCCATTCCATCATCGGCGCCTCGATCGCCGTGCGTGACGGCCCGACGTAGATCGGCAGCTGGTTGGCATTGAGCAAGCTCACAGGATCCTTGCCGGCGTTCTCGGCATAGCCGCGCACCTTGGCCCAGGACTTCGCGAAACCCTCTGGCGTGTAGAAATAAGTCAGCCAGCCGCCATTGAGCGCCGCGCGCTTGAGGACGCGCTCGACATAGCCGCCGATCAGCATCACCGGCAGGCGGGGCGGCTTGGGAGACATATTGGAGCCGCGCAGCCGGTGGGGCGGGTATTCGCCATCGACCTGTTCCTCGGTCCACAGGCGGCGCAGGATCTCGAGGTTGCGGTCCATGATCCGGCCGCGCTCGTTGAACGGCACGCCGACTGCGTCGAATTCGCGCTTGTACCAGCCCGAGGCCATGCCGAGCAGCAGGCGTCCCCCGGCAATCAGATCGAGGCTCGACAGCTCCTTCGCCAGCACCACCGGGTTGCGCAGCGGCAATACCAGCACCCCGGTGCCGAGCTTGATCCTCGTGGTCCGCGCCGCCACCGCGCCGAGCAGGGTCAGCGAGTCGATGACCGGAAAGGGCGGATCGACGCCCAGGAAAATGTGGTCCCACACCCAGACCGAGTCGAACCCCAGCTCCTCTGCCTTGACGGCATACGCGATCAGCGCCTGCGGGTCCGGCATCTCCGGATACGTCGTGAAGTTCCGCATCGCGAGGCCGAAGGTATTGGAGAAGATCGTCACCGCGACGCTCCTCAGGCTGTATACAGCCGATCGGGGTCGAGGTGGCGCAATACCGCCAGCTCGCGTTCGGTCGGCGGGTCGGTGATTTCGAGATCGGCGGCGACCAGGAGCTCGAAACCGGTGTTCGCCTGCACCTGATCCGCGGTAGCGCCCGGATGCAGTGACAGCAGCTGCATCCGTTTCGAGTGCTCCTCGAAGCCGAAGATGCCGAGATCGGTGACGACGCGATACATGCCGCCGGTGGTCAGCCCGGCCTCGCGCCGGCTCTCCCCGCCGGACAGAAAGCCGGGGCTCGTCACGAAATCGACCCGGTTCATAAAGCGGCGCTTCTCGTGCTTCATCGCGACGATCATCTGCGTCAGGCTGGCAATGTCGTTGCCGCCGCCGGTTCCCGGCAGACGGGTCGTGGGACGCTCGGGATCGCCGATAAAGGAGCTGTTGAGGTTGCCGTATAGGTCGATCTGCGCGCCGCCCATAAATCCGATATCGACATAGCCGCGCTGCAGCAAAAGCAGCACATCGGTGCTGCTCAGCACCATATTGGCGCGCCGGGTGCACCGCTGCTCATTGGTGGAGGGCGGCAGCTGTCCCCGGCTCGATGAACGCGCCGATGACGCCCCCTTCGAACAGAATGGTGAGACCCGGGGCGTGCAGCCTTTGCGCCAGAGTTGCCGCCAGAAGCGGGATTCCGACCCCCGCAAACACGACCTGGCCGTCACGCAACAGCCGAGCACTCATCACCGCGAGCAGTTCGCTTGCGGTATATGCGGCGGGGCCGGTACTCATCCTCGTCAAGGTCCCGCCGTTCCCATCGTCGCCCCCGCGAAAGCGGGGGTCGAGGGCCATCTGATGATCCTCCCAACGTGCGGCCCCCTGTGCGAGCCAGGGGCAGGCTCTGGGTGCCCGCTTTCGCGGGCATGACGGAGGTGCGCGTTAGTCGTCATGGATGCCGGTTCCGCGGCGGCGGGCGTCGAGCAATTCCTCGAGCCCGAGCAGGTCGAGGTACTCGGACCATGATTTTGGACCGTAGAAATAGCGGTCGAGGTAGGCTCGGACGCCCTCGCTCGGGGTCCCGCCTGAGCTGGGCGGCATAGGCGTCGAGATGCCCGAATAAGGGTTCGTAGAGGCCGTAGCATTCGTGCGGCGCCGACCCAAACGGCGCCTCGACCACGGCGTCGACCGCCATGAACGGGATCTTCGTCTGATCGGGAGCGCGGCGGATCTGGTCGTTCGAGACGATGCGCTCGGTCGTCAGGATCACCCGGTTCGCCGCCATCGCGAGATCGATGTCCATGAACGGCAGCCCGTCGATCTGCGCATTGCCGAATGCATCGCAGCGCTGCACGTGGATCAGCGCGACATCGGGGTTCAGCGCCGGTACCAGCACCAGCTTCTCGCCGGTGAAGGGGCAGTCGATCAGCCTTGTATCGGGCAATTGCC
This sequence comes from uncultured Alphaproteobacteria bacterium, assembly GCA_963695605.1. Classification (GTDB taxonomy): domain Bacteria; phylum Pseudomonadota; class Alphaproteobacteria; order ATCC43930; family CGMCC-115725; genus AP-15. The sequence goes on from CAVOHI010000058.1 coordinate 106,309, forward strand.
CGAGGACATCCGAGCCCATCATCGAGCGCATCGGCAGGAACGGCACGCCCATCGCGCCGGCGCGAAAGCGCAGCCCCACCGCCATATGGCTCCATTCCTCGAACCGTGCGCGCCCGCTTTCGGTGTAGGAGCGCATGATGCGCGAGACGCCCCAGACGATGCCCTGGCTGAACCAGCTCGTCAGGATGTGCCGGCTCGTCTCCGAGGCAAAGAGCAGCTCACCCTCGTTGGAGGTGATGCTGCGGGTACAGAAGAGGTCCTTGCGGCCGGCCCGGATCAAGGCCCAGATCATCGCCATAGGCGTGCGCGACAAAGTGCTGCCGCCGATGCCGACCGAGGCGCCGTCGGGGACGAGCGCCGCTGCCTCGTCGAGCGACATGACCTTTTCGCGCAGGCTGCGGTCGCGCTCTGTGGTGCGGCGTCGAAGCTCGGCGTAATCCAGGGTCAACAAACTTCTCCGAAGCCCGCCCTCTCATTGAACTCCGCGATGAGCTCGTCCCAAACTGCCGAGGCGTTGCGCAGCTCCCGCCAGAAGCTTTGGTTGCGGCGTCTTTCGAACTCGGCGAGCGGCACGCCCTGCTGCTCGACCCAGGTGAAATAGCCGAGATTGAATATCCGCGAGCGCTCGCCATGGGTCAATTCGAGAACGTCGTTGTCGGCAGCGCCAAGCAAATGCTGTCCGAAGATCTCGCCGGCGTTCACGCAGTCGAACCCGCTCGGGTAGTGTCGCCGCCAGAAACCTCCGGCGTTCGCTGCCGTAAAGCGCCGCGCTGTCGGTCGCAACCGTTATCAGGACGTCCTCGTCGCCGAGTTCGAGGCGTTTTGCGGTCTTGATCGCGGCGACCACATTGGCGATGCCGGAGAGACCCAAATACTTAAGGCCCTCGATCACCTCCGAACCGATCCGACGGCGCTCCGAAAGATAGGCCAGCCCGGTCTCGTTGTTGAACAGCAGGTCGAGCGCGGCGACGCTGCGGTCAGAGACGCCGACGACGAGGTCAGTGTTCATGACGTTGTGGATATAGGGCACGTGCTTGTCGCCGATGCCCTGGATGTTGTGCTCGCCAAAGCCGTTGCGCAGCAGGGTCGGGCACTCGCTGGCCTCGACGGCGACGATGCGGGCATCGAGCTTTTCCTTCAGGCAGTCGCCCGCCGCCAATGTCCCGGCCGATCCCGATGCGGCGACAAACGCGGTCAGACGGCAGCCCGATTGCTGCGCCTCGAAGGCCTCGAAAATGCGCGCAAGGGCAGGTCCGGTGCAGGTGTAGTGCGCAACATAGTTGCCGAACTCGGCGAACTGATTGAGGACGAGATTATCGGGGTTGCGCGCCAGTTCGGCGCATTTGTCATAGATCTCCTTGACGTTGCTCTCCGAGCCGGGGGTGCAGATGATATCCTCGGGCCGGGTCACCCAGCCGCGCAGCCACTCGAAGCGCTCCTCGCTCATGCCGGCCGGCAATACCGCGATGCCGCGGCAACCGAGGATGCGGGAAATCGCGATGCCGCCGCGGCAATAATTGCCAGTCGACGGCCAGACTGCCTTTTGACGGGCCGGATCGAACCGGCCGGTGACGAGATGGGGGATCAGGCAGCCATAGGCTGCCAAGACTTTATGTGCCGCGATCAGCGGAAAGAAACAGCCGAGCGCCACGATGATCGGCGAACGCACCCCCGTCAGTTCGGGTGGCAGCACAAAATGGGGCGGGGTCTCCGCAAGACCGGTTCGGGAGCGGTCGTTATACCAGTTTACGCGGAACAGATTGGCCGGATCAGGCCGATCCGGATCGACCGTGTGGAGAGCCGCGACGCGCGGTTGCGACATCTTCGACGGATCGGCCAACTCGGCGAAGGTCGGCAGCCTCGCTCCCGCCCGGCCCAGCCACTGCGCCGCCCGGTCGCGCTTGGCGGCGTCGGCGACCAAAGTCAGGAGGCCGAACAAACTTGCGTAGTCTGTTATTTGTTGACTAGCTGCGAGATCTCGGCATTGCAGCCGACGCATTTTGTCAGCGTGAAGGTGACTTTGCCGCTGTCGTCGTCGACCAGGAATTTGACCGGCACGCCACGCTCGTCGAGCCACACCGTATATTTGGTGCTGCCGTCGACCTCGTATTTGACCGCCGGGATGTTTGCACTGTCGAGCTTGACCGCGGTTTCTTGACCGCTGCCGATACGTACCTGCTCGAGCTTGCCGGTGTCGGGCCGCATCATCGTGTTTGAGTGCAGGAAATTCGACGACCAAGGGTTGGCCGGGTGAACCGAAGCCGGTGCGGCGATCGTGCCTTGGGGCGAGGTGATAACAAAGTTGTTGCCGCGCGCCTCACCTTTCACCTCCACGGGACCATCTCCTTTGTCGGTGACGCCAGTAAATGCGACGAGGCGATTCCCCTGCCAACGCTCGGTACGCTCAGCATCTTCGCGGTGAACGCGAACACCGAGCATCTTCACTGCGAAATGCGCCTGGGTTTTTACGGTGACGCTGTCGCGGCTCGGCTCGATGGTGTTGGTATAAGTGCCGATGTCGCCGAACACCGAGTGGTTAACATGATAGGTGAACTGAGCCGAACCTTCCGCCGTCGCAGGGCCCGCGATCAACAAGCCGCCGAGCAGGCCGATTATGGTCATGGCGAGCCATGCCAACGGGTTTGTCCGCGAATCCATGTCGCTCTCCTTTAAACTTTCCCCTCACCCGATGCAGGGCGGCGCCCACGCAGGAGAAGGCCGCCCCCACCCCAAGCATTGCACGGGGTCAACCCTCCGTTAACTCAAACTACCCCCGCTCGGTTCTCCAGTTCAAATGAAATATCGACCGATCCAGATATGCAGGTCTATCGGTGGCCAACTCGATCGCGCTTAACGTTGGTCGCCGAAGATTAGCTAAAATACCTCTGCAATTTTTGTCCAGACCGGGTGATATCCGCGTCGCAACTGGCAGGATCACACGACACCTTCTCCCAGCAGGGTTTCGATCTCTGCCGCCGCGTGGCCGGCTTCCGCGAGGATCTCGTTGGTGTGCTCGCCGAGGAGGGGAGCGCGATAGATGCGAAGGGTTTGGTCATTGGCTCACTGCGCTGCTCGCGGCTCGTCGCGGACGGTCTTGGCGATTTCCTTTTGCCGGTCGAACTCCTCTCGGCGGCGCCGGATCTCCTCCGGCGAAAGACGCTCGATATTCGAATAGTCGAGCTTCCACGACGGATCCGAGCTCCAGCGCAATGGCGACTGCACGGTGGTGCGTGGCGCGGGCGCCGATTCGAGCACCCGCAATGCGAGTTCCAGTGTGAACGCCTGCGACTGCGGGTCCTTGGGCCGGCCGGCCGCATTGCCCAGCGGAAAATCGCTGAACAAAAAACGAGGCACGCCGCAATACTCGACGATGTCTTTGGCGCAGCCCATGACGATTGTGGCGATGCCGTTCTCTTCCAAATGACGTGCGGCCAGGCTCACGGTCTGGTGGCACACCGGTCAATTGGCTACGAGAATGGCAATGTCGGCGCCATCGGCGCGGCAACGCGCCAGCAGTTCAGGGCAGTCGCGCTCGATTGTCGTGCGGTGGCTGCGGTTGGTCGGCGCGCCGTGAAAGCGCGGTGCGACCTCGCCGATCCTGCCCTGTCGCCGCACAGCGACGCAGCTCCGGCAACGGGAACCAGGTGTTGCTGTCCTCGGCGCTGGTGTGCACCCGATCGATGCCGACATGGGAAATCCGCAGGTCGTGATCGACGGTGGTATCCCCCGAATAGACGGTATAGAACTTCGCGGCGGCGTTGTAGGGCGCGCCCGGACCCTGGTCGCCCTTGCCCGGCTGGTAAGGAGCCGCGGTGGTAATCAGCGCAGCCCGGCACTCGGCAAGCGGCTTTTCCAACGGCCGGAAAGGCACCTCGGCATAATGCGCCCAGCGATAGGGCGCGCCGTAACCAAGCCCCTGATAATAATCCCGGATCCGCTGCATATAGGGGATCGGGGCGTCGTGCTCGAGGGCGAACCCCGGATACGCCTCACCTTCGCTCATCTGTCCTCCTCCGACCTAGAGCGGACCCGCGATTAACCGATTTTCAGCAGAGTCCCAGTAGATTAGTACACGAAATGAAGGGTCACACGGGACACGATTAGCGCGGTGCGACGGGCTCAGCTTCATATTCGCCTCGGGGCGTATCTGCTGTTCGCATTTGCCGCTGCGATGCCCGGCAGCGTCGCGGCTGCCGCGCCATCGGCGACGATCGAGACTTGCTTTGCGCCGGAGAGCGACTGCGCGGCTCTTGCGGTGCGGGCGATCGACCGGGCCGAGCACCAGATCCTGGTTGGCGCCTACGGCCTGACCACCGGGTCCGGCATCGTCGAGGCGCTGCTGCGCGCGCACCGGCGCGGCGTCGAAGTCAAGCTGATCGCTGACAGGAGCACGCCTTGCGGCCGTAACAGCGGCATAGACCCTCTCGCGGGCGCCGGGGTGCCGGTCTGGATCGACCACATCGCCCGGATTGCGCATGCAAAGACGATGGTCATCGACGGCGCCGTGACGTTGAACGGGTCCTATAACTGGACCCGCGGCGCGTCGGCGAATTCCGAAGATTTGAACCTTGTCGCCTCGCCCCTGGTTGCCGCGGCCTACGCCGCCCATTGGCGCGACCGTCAAGCCGTATCGTTGCGCTTCGACCGGCGTGAGGATTGGTGCGGCGCCAGCGTGCGCTAGGCAAAAAAGTCCCGCTATAGTATGCACTCGCGGCTCTGCCATACGGGAGGGGATGAATGCCGAGCGCGCTCGAAGAGAAAGACGCGATCCGCGAAGTGCTGGCCGAATATTGCTTCCGTCTCGATGACGGCCGCTTTGCCGAAATGGCAGCGCTGTTCACCGAGAACGGCACCTGGGACACCGCTTTCGCCAGGGCGACCGGCCGCACGGCGATCACCGAGCTGGCCCGCAACATCCGCGCGCAAGCGGGCGACCAGCGGCCCCGCGGAATTCATCTGGTGACCAACATCGCGATCACGCTGGATGGCGCGAGCGCGCGCGTGCGCTCCAACTGGACTGTTGTCCAGAACAACCCGGACGGGCCAAAGATCGGCTCCGGCGGGGCATACCAAGACGAACTGGTCAAAGTTGGCGGGCAGTGGCTGTTCCGCTACCGCAAGATCGACCGCTTCATCGCTCCGTGAGCCCCTTTCATTCCCTCCCCCGAATGCGGGTGAGGGGGACCAAGCCCGTAGGGCTTGGTGGGAGAGGGTAGCGCGGCCCTCCAGCGAGAGACGGATCAGTCGCGGCGATAGGGGTAGCAGCGGCTTCTCTCGAGCGAGAGGCCGTAATGTTGGCCGAGAGCGCGGATGGCGTCCGCATGCTCGACATAGGGGTCCGCATTCGCTATTCCGACGATGATTGGCCGGAAGCTCCGGTCGTCGCGGCCGCCCGGTGCGAGCATGGCGGTCACCAGCGGATTACCCTCGTCATCACGCAAAGTAAGGAATAACGGCATTTCGCGCTGCACATGCGCTTTGAGGCCGATCTCCTGCTCGAAGTAAACCTTGGAGGCAGGCTGGAAGCTCTGTATCGCCTTTTCTTCCTCTTTGTGAAAGAACTTCTCGACTGCGTGGCGCATGCTTTCGGATTCTACCGCGGCCTCGGCTTCGGTCTCGATCCGAAACCAGGTCTTCCCGCCTAGAGCATCGCAAACGTATTTCATACATCCTCCCAATTTTCCTACCAGGAGCTAGGATCGCGAACCATCGGGCAGGTGGAGCATTATCGGCGGAGGACGGCACGCCGACAAGGCTCGCAAATCATCGCTCCTCATTTTAGCAGCATTTTTCTGCCGCGTTGCCGATCTGCTACGTTCCGCCCAACTGGCCGCCGCCGGCACTGGGCAATTCCGTCCAATCCCGCCACAGCGAGATCAAGGCGGCCATGATTGCCGGGCCTAGAAACAGCCCGATAATGCCGAACGTCTCCAACCCGCCGAGAATCCCCAGCAGCACCCATAGGAACGGAAGACGTGCCGCGCCGCCGATAATGACCGGCCGGATCGCATGATCCGCGACAAAGACGACGACCAGACCAAAACAGAAAACCGCTGCGCCGGCGAGCGTGCTGCCGCTCGCGGCCAAATACAGCGCGGCGGCCCCGAATACTACCGGCGCACCGAACGGGATGACCGCGAGAACGCCGGTGAGTGCCGCGACCGAGACCGGATGGGGAAGGCCGGCGATGATATAGGCGATCCCGATCAGCGCGCCCTCCCCCAACCCGACCAGCACCAAGCCGTTTACCGTCGCGAGCACCGCCTGAACCATGTGGCGCCCGACCCGCTCCCCATCCGGGCCGAGCAGCCGGTCGCTGGCGCGCAGCAGCTGCCCGCTGAAGCGCGTTCCGTCGCGGAACAGGAAAAACAAGGTCAGCAGAGTAAACCCGAAGATGATCAATCGGTGAATGATTTCGGGGCCGTAGAGCCGGGCCGATGCAGCGACCGATCGCGGGTTGATCCTTCCCAGCAGCTCCTGAGCCGCATTGGGGTCGCTCAGATTGGCGCGCCACCATTCCTCGACGGCTCGACCGACAACCGGCAATTGCGGCACCCATTCCGGGACCGGAACACCGTTGTGCTCGGCCTCGCCTAGATATTGGACGACAATGCGAACCTCGCGCGCGCCTTCGATCGCGACATAGATGAACGGGACGGTGAAGATGAGCCCGACCGCAAGAGTGACCAGCAGAGGCGCGAGGATCCTGGACTTGCCCCCAGGAAGGGCGAGAGCGACCCGGCGATAGAGTGGCCAAAGAGCGATCGCCAGAACGCCGGCCCAGGCGAGCGCGGCCAAGAAGCGGTGCAGGATCCATGCCCCGAGCCCGATCAAAGCGATGGCCAGCACGACCCGGGCGATGCGCCGAGAGAGAGCCAGGCGCTCGGCCTCGACACTATAGCCAGGGTGAGCCGGATCGGGAGTATGGCCCATGGAACTACGCCCTTCCGCGGGTTCGCGTCCGGTTCGCGGGCAAAATCATTTGAGCTGGTCGGCCACCTTGTCGATCCCCGCTTTGGCGCACGCCTCGTCCTTTTCGCCGCCCGGCGCGCCGGAGACCCCGACTGCACCGATGACCTCGTCGCCGGCCTTGATCGGCAGCGCGCCTTGCGCCGCGATGATCCCCGTGAGGTGCACGGCGCCGAGGGTCGGATTATCCTTCACCCGCTGCGCGAATTCGCCCGAAGGGATGCGGAAGGTACGAGCGGTATAGGCCTTACGCTGGCTGTTCTCCATTGTGTGCGGCGGAGCACCGTCACCGCGCACCGCGATGAGAACCTCGCCATTCCGGCCGAGCACATGGACCGAGACGTGATAGCCCTGCTTGGTGCAGGTCTCGAGCGCGGTCTGTGCGATCGTCATCGCCATCCCGGCCGACAGGCTCTTCTCGGTGAGCAATTGTGCACCCGCGGGCGCAGCTATCGCGCCGATGAGGCCGATGACGGCGAGGCAACCGGATATCGGACGCATGCTGTTCCCTCCCCTGGGTCAAAATGACCGCCCGCTGCTGGGATGCGGTTCGCGGTCGAAGCCTACCACATTTAACCCGTGTTCCGCGTCGAGGAGGTTGGCCGATGATTGCAAGACGCCGGATGCTCGAACTCGCCGCCGGCAGCGCCGCCGTGTTTTCGTTGGGAGGAGGAGCGGGACGGGCGGCAACACTGCCGCCCACGCCGCGGCAAACGGCGGGGCCGTTCTATCCTTTGTCGATTCCCGCCGATTCGGACAACGATCTGGTGCAAGTTACCGGACACAATGGCGCCGCGAAGGGCACGGTCAGCTATGTGAGCGGGCACATCCTTGATCCGGACGGGCGGACCCTACCCGGCGTGCGGGTCGAGATCTGGCAGTGCGACACAAACGGCCGCTACCATTATGTCCGGGACGCAAGCGCCGACACCCCGCTAGACGAGAATTTCCAGGGCTACGGCCAGACCGTCACCGATGAGAAGGGCGGCTACCGGTTCCGCACGATCCGGCCCGTGCCTTATCCCGGCCGCACACCACACATCCATTTCGCGGTGTCGGGGCCCGGCTTGGCGCGCTTCACGACCCAGATGTACATCGCCGGCGACCCGCTCAACGAGCGCGACGGCGTGCTGATGGGTGTGCGCGATCCTGCCGCCCGCGCGCGGCTGATCGTGCCGCTGCGCCCAGCCCCCGAGCTCGAGGCGAACGCCCTCGCCGGCACCTTCGACATCGTGCTCGGCTGAACGGACGAAAGCGGCAATGCGCCGCTTCCGTTCTGTGCCTCCGGAAGCGCCCCTATCGGCGACTAGTTATGCTGCACCGGAGGCAGCGTTTTGGGGTCGAGCGTCCCATTCCCGGCATCACAAACGGGGTGACCAAAAGCCCCCAGCGCCAGAGACCGCCATGCCCTTATTCGGGTCGGTATTCGGATTGGGGTTCAAGATGCCGCCATCGCCGTCTGGCTGAAATCGAAGATAATATTGTCGGGATGGTCCGGATCGCCCGAGACCCCGCCGACGGCCGCTCCGCTCGGCCCGAAATGGTCGAAGCCAAGAGTATTGCAAACCCGCCAAGCAACAAAGTGGTCGGTGCGAGAAGTATCAGTCTGGAAAAATATTTCTTGGATCAGATCAAGTAACCGTTAACCATTCTCCCATTCTGCACTCGCCAGAAGTCATTGCGGGCGCAGGGAAGCCATCTCGTCCCAATCCGGGGCTCCTCGACCCACGTCACGCCGACATGCGTTCCTTCCCGCGCCGCAGATCCTCGATCCGCGCCTTCATGTCAGCTGAAGGCCAATCTTCGAGTAGCCATTGCGGGAGTGGTTCGCCGGTGCGGCTGACCGGGAGTGCTTCGTCAGCATCACTGCGGCCATTGGAGAACAGCTCCAGCGCGTAGGGCATCTCGTAATAGATCTCGAGAACATTGCCGTCCGGATCGGCGAAGTAAAAGCTGCGCTGATTGACATGGTTGGCGGCGCGCAGGATTGGGACGCCGTTCTCGACCAAGTGCGCATAGGCGTCGCGCAGCGCGGCATAGCTGCCGACCTGAAAGGCGATGTGGGCGAGCCCGATTTGTCCGCGCTGCGGGCGCGGCGCCTCATTTGGCGAGGGATGCTGCCCGATGTCGAGCGTATGGAAATTCTCGCCCAAAGTCATGAAGACGCCGCCATGATCTGGGTCCTCCTCGGCGATCCGGAACCCGAGCACGTCGCGGTAGAACCGCTTCGAAGCCTCCTGGTCGGCGACCCTCAGATTGACGTGCCCGATACCTGTTAGCTTGATCATTTTGGCTCTCCGATGCCGCACATACCCGCAAGTTAGGCCGGCCCCAACCGCCCGGCAAGCCGAATGGCTGCCATCGCGGAAATGCGCTCAGAGTTTGGGCAGAGCCGGTGCATAGTCCGGCGCGCCGAAATCGAGGCAAGGAAGGCATGATAAGCACGAGCGTACCGGCGCAAGCCGGCGAGGCCCACACAATCCAGAGCCGCCGTATTGCGCAAGGCGCCGTGTTCTCGGTCATCATGGCGCTGAGCTTTTCGCATTTCCTCAACGACATGATGCAGTCGCTGGTGCCGGCGCTCTACCCGATGTGGAAGAGCGCGTACGGCCTCAGCTTTGCGCAGATCGGGCTGATCAGCCTGGTGACGCAAGTGACCTCGTCGCTGCTGCAGCCGGCGGTCGGCCTGTTCTCGGACCACCGGCCGCAACCCTATTCGCTGGCCGTCGGGATGGGTGCGACCCTGATTGGTCTTCTGCTGCTGGCGAGCGCCGGGAGCTACCCGATCCTGATATCGGCGGCGGCGCTCGTCGGGGTCGGTTCCGCGGTCTTTCATCCAGAAGCTTCGCGGGTCGCGCGCCTCGCCTCGGGCGGCCGGCATGGTCTGGCTCAGTCATTGTTCCAGGTCGGCGGCAATATTGGCTCCTCGCTCGGGCCGATCCTTGCCGCCTTCGTCGTGATCCCGAGGGGCCAGTCAAGCATCGCCTGGTTCTCGTCGGCGGCTTTGTTGGCGATGACCGTCCTCTTCGGAGTCGGCAACTGGTACCGCAGAGAGCATGCCGGCCCGGCGCGAATCGGCGCCCCCCGATCGGTCGAGCGCAGCCACCTGTCGCGCCGCAAGGTTGCCTGGTCGGTGGCGATCCTCTTTGCGCTCGTGTTCTCCAAATCCTTCTACACGGCGAGCCTCAACAGCTTCTACACCTTCTACCTGATCAGCCGGTTCCAGGTTTCGGTCGAGACCGCGCAGATCTACTTGTTCGCCTTTCTGGCGGCGGTCGCGGCGGGGACCTTGATCGGCGGGCCGGTCGGCGACCGGATCGGCCGCAAGCGCGTGCTGTGGATCTCGATCGTCGGCGTCTTGCCGTTCGCGCTGATGCTGCCCTACGTCGATCTGTTCTGGACCGGCATTCTAACGGTCGCCATCGGCCTGATCCTGGCCTCGGCCTCGTCGGCGATCATCGTCTACGCGCTGGAGCTGGTGCCGGGAAAGGTCGGCACGGTCGCCGGGCTGTTCTTCGGCTTGTCTTTCGGGATGGCCGGGATCGGGGCGGCGGCGCTCGGCCGGCTCGCCGACGCGACGAGCATCGATTATGTGTATCAAATCTGCGCGTTCCTGCCGCTGCTCGGGCTTTTGACCGTGCTGTTGCCGAATATCGGCCGGCCGCAGGGGACGAGGCTCGCCTTGCCGGTGACCGGATCGCCGCCGGCCGGATCTACTGGGACGCGCGGCGCCAGCCGGTAACGCCCGCTGGTCGCCCCCTAGAAGGTGGCGTGCATCTGCGATAATGCACCACGAGACCGATGCACTACCGAATATGCCAGGTCGGGCCCGGATTGCTGCCGACCAGCACTTCAGCGGTCGGGGTGGTGCCGTTCATCAGCCATATCGATGCTTGGCCATTGGTGTTCTGCCACAGGATGTCGGATTGGCTGCTACCGTTGAATTCACCGGTGCCGACGATGTGCCAGCTCGGTCCCGGGTTTGCGCCGACCAGCACCTCGCTGAACGGTGTGGTGCCGTTCATCAGCCAGATCGCCGCCTGACCATCGGTGTTCTGCCACAGGATGTCGGCATCGCCATCACCGTTGAAATCGCCGGTGCCCACGATGCGCCAGCTCGTTCCGGGGTTGGCGCCGACCGTCACTTCGCTGAACGGCGTGGTGCCGTTCATTAGCCAGATCGCCGGCTGGCCATTGGTGTTCTGCCATAGGATGTCGGCATCGCCATCGCCGTTGAAGTCGCCGGTGCCGACGATGTGCCAGCTCGGTCCCGGGTTTGCTCCGACCACCGGCTCACTGACTGGGGTGGTGCCGTTCATCACCCAAATTGCCGGCTGGCCGTTGGTGTTCTGCCACAGGATGTCGGCTTGATTGCCGCCGTAGAAATCGCCCGTCCCGATCACTTGCCAGCTCGGTCCCGGATTGCCGCCGACCACCGGCTCGCTGAACGGGGTGGTGCCGTTGATCAGCCAGATCGCCGCCAGCCCGTCAACGTTTTGAAATAGAATGTCGGAATTCCCGTCCCCGTTGAAGTCAGAAAGCGGCGGCGGGGGCGTCCTCACATCGTACCCGAGGATGTCCATCTCGGTTATATCGCCGGGTGAAACATCGTTTTCCTCCCCGACTGGAGCCCGCAGATCAAAAGCATCGGGGGTCGACCCTGCCCAATCAGCAGGATCGGCGACCGGTAGAAAAACTGTTAATTGCCGTAATGCCCCTATCGATCGAGAAATACGTCCTATCGGTTAATGTAAAGTCATGCACACCAGGTGAAGAATATCGGTACAAATCAAGTATGGAATAATCGCCGATATTCGATTGTAAACCAAGATAAGCGTCACGGCCCATCGCATGCGCGATCTCATGCTCGGCAACGCCAATAAAATCGACGTCACCGGCGACCGCTCGGTTATTGGGATCGAATGTAAAGGGATAGCTGGGGTCGCTCTGAAAGCCTACCTCACCGTCGACCGCAGCGGCATTGCCTGCCGTTAGCCCGAGCGCCTTCTCTTCGGCGCTCCCAAGGAAGAATGAGCCACCATTAGTAGGATCGGCAGCCGACAGGCTGGCGAGCGCGGTCATGTCCGCGCCCGATTTGGCGTCGTTGGCCAATGTAGTCCTTACCTGGTCGTACGTGAATAGAGAACCGGTTGCCGGCCCACCCTCACCTATATTTCCATTGACGAGGGGTGACCCACCGATCTCGTCCCATCCGACCGTGATATTAACCGTGATTGGATCGGCAAATGCGTTGTCAAAAAATTGCGCGGCTGCTGTCATTGCAGACCAGAACCCCACAGGGGCATTCGCGACACTTGCGTCCGGGATGAGGTTGATCACCAGATGAGAGGGTTGAGGCGGCGACGGGGTCGGGAGGATAGTGAAGTCGGGAACAGAATTCGTATTCAGAAGGTCACTGGAATACGCACCGGAGCCCGTCAGTCCGCTCGTCCCGGCAGCGGTCCCGTCCGTTACCCAAAGGTTGGTGGGGCCGCTCGTGTCGTCTGCGTTGGAAACCGCTCGCAATGTGCTCAAGATTTCATCTCCCTATATTCGCGGGCAGCGCGAATGTAGCCTCGTTGGGAGCAGGCCTGTTCAACAGCCCGACGGCGCCGCACCTTTTAGCGGACAGGGGACTGCTACCCTAGTCAAACCGGGTTTACTAGCCTGAGTGTGGCTGGCCCAATTCTCTATTCGGGCAGAAGCGGCCCTTGCGCCTTTTGTGACGCACGCCGCCGAAATTTTCCTGGCCATCTCTCCCTATTCGTTATTTAGCAATAGAGTGCTATTTTAGTGGAATGGGTCAACTGAAATTTATTCTTTTGATCATTAGTTTTCGAGAAATTGGCGCGCGGGGGCCTTTCTGCTGCAAATCTACGCCACGCGTCGGGGACGGACAGAGATTGCATAACGCATTGCGCCGGAGATGCGATCGCGTATTCGCAAATCGCAGCGGCTCTGTGGCGTTGAAAAACAGCCGGTTGGCATTACTTCCGCCGACCGTCAGCTCACTGGTCCCGGCGCCCGTCGCGTCGGTGATCCACAGGCCGATATTGCCGTTCGTGTCCACGCCGACGAATAGCGCCTGCCGGCAAACACAGTCAGGTCAGGCGCGTTGACGTCGAAGAAAACCCCGTTGGCGAAACTACCCGCGACGGTCAGCTCCCTGGTGCCGGCGGAGGTCCCGTCGGTCACCCAAAGACTATCAATGCCGCTCGCATCGTACCCTTCGAACAGCACACGAGTACCGAGGACCGTGAAGCCGGGGGAGAAACCGGAGGAAAAGAAACTCAGATCGAACAGCACGCCGGAATCGGCACCGGCGACGGCCAGCTCGCTGGTCCCGGCCGAGGTTCCGTCCGTCACCCAGAGGTCGGGATTGCCACTCGTGTCCTGGCCTGCAAACAACACCATTAAACCCTTATTTTTATGAAACCGAAATCGGGCCTCGGTGTTTGGTTGCAGCGCGGGTCAGGCATATTGAAATTGAGCAACCTTGGCTTCACTGAGCCGCAACATCGAAATCGGTCGATCGCGGAAACAGCAGCTCCTCATAAACGCGGATCGTGCGGGCGCACATCGCCTCGCTGGTATATCGGGCCGCGACATAGGCGATCGAGCGCTCGGCAAGCTGGCGCCGCTCGTGAGCAGCGAGCGCCAGTGCCTCGCCGATCGCGGCGGCGATCGCGGCGGGATCGCGCGGCGGCGCGAGCCAGCCGGTGGCGCCCGGCACGATCGTCTCGCGTGCGCCGCCGTGATCAGTAGCGACCACGGGCCGGCCCATCGCCTGCGCCTCGACGATGATGCGGCCGAACCCCTCGGGGTCGCGCGACGCCGAGACGACGACGTCGGTCAGCATGTAAGCGGCCGGCATATCCCGGCATTCATCGACAATGCGGAAAACGCCGGCGAGCCCATTGTCGCGGATTGCGGCTTCCAGTTCGCGGCGGAACCCGTGGCGCTGTTCGGAACCTACGAGTACACAACAGATGTCACGTCGGCCGAGTGTCGCGATCGCCGCAATAAAATCGAGCCCGCCCTTCCATCGCGTCAGCCGGCCAGGAAGCATCACGACCGGCAAGCCGTCGGGCAGGCGCCATTGGCAGGCAAGGTTGATGATGCGCTGTGCGCCGACCCGGTTGGGATCGAAGATCTCGAGATCGACGCCGCGCGGGATCGTTCTCAGCCGGTCGCGGCCGACCCCATAGACACTGACGGCGTGGTCGGCGACGAAATCCGAGATCGCGATCACCCGATCGCCCTGCGCCATGACGGAATTGTATCTGCGCTTCAGCGCAGTGCGCGCGCCATAGGCATTGTGAAAAGTCGTCACGAAGTGGCGCCCGGTGGCACGAGCGGCCGCGCAGGCGCTCCAGGCCGGGGCACGGCTGCGGGCATGGACGATGTCGACGCCGAACCGCCGGATCAAGCGTATCAATTCCACCGTGTTGCGGCGCATGACCAGCGGGTTTTTCGAGGCGAGCGGCAGGGTCAGATGCGTCGCACCTGCCCGCGCAATTTCGCGTTCCAGTGGGCCTCCTCCCGAAGCGACATAGGAAGTCCATCCCGACGCGACCAGCGCTCCCGCGAGTTCGACGGTGCCGCGCTCGGCGCCGCCGGAGACGAGACTGGGGAGGACCTGCAGCACCACCGGCGCACGCCCCGTCGACGCAACGGGTATTATGGTATCGTCGATGCTCATTCCGGTAGGCCGATATCCCCGATGAGTTCTCCCGCCAATCTACCACGTCGGGATGGCGCAACCATCGCCTACCACCGGCTCACCGGATCGGGCCCGGGCGTCGTGTTCCTCGGCGGGTTTCGTTCCGACATGACCAGCACCAAGGCGCTTTATCTCGAGGATTACTGCCGCCGCCGCGGGCAGGCCTATCTGCGGTTCGACTATTTCGGCCATGGCGCATCGAGCGGCGACGCCGCATTGGGCACGATCGGCCGCTGGGCGGAGGATGCGATTGCGGTTCTCGATTCGCTGACGGAAGGACCGCAGGTGCTGGTAGGGTCGAGCATGGGCGGTTGGATCATGCTGCTTGCCGCGATCGCCAGGCCGTCTCGGGTCCACGCGCTCGTCGGCATCGCGGCGGCGCCGGACTTCACCAAGGACCTCGTCTGGCCGCGCCTCGATCCGGCCCAGCAGCGGCAGTTGCGCGACACCGGCGCCGTGACGCTGCCCTCCGAATACGACCCGGCCGGCTACACCTATCGGCTGAGCCTTTTCGAGGACGGCGAAGGGCATCTGGTAATGCGCCGGACGATCGCGGTCGAATGCCCGGTGCGGCTGTTGCACGGCATGAGCGACGCCTCCGTCCCGTGGCAAACGAGCCTATCGCTGGCCGAGCGCCTCGCGAGCCGCGATGTCGTGGTCACCCTGGTCAAGGACGGCGACCACCGGCTCTCGCTCGACGCCGACCTCGAGCGGCTCGGCCGAACACTCGACGGCCTCCTCGGAAACGTGCGCTGAACTCGTTCTACGAGACACGGAACTCCAGCCGCTGATCCGTCAGAAACGTCGCGTAAAAATAGAGTTCAGCGTCGAGCGCCCGCTTGATGTTGTCCGCACGGCGGAACCCGTGCTGCTCGCCGTCGAACAACAGATAGAGAAACGGGACCCGGCGCCGGCGAAGCGCATCGACCATCTCCTCGGCCTGTTGCGGCGGCACGACCCTGTCCTCGGCGCCCTGGAAGAAGGCGACCGGCGCCGCGAGCAGCCGCGTGCTGTGGATGGGGGATCGGGCCACATAGAGGTCCCTGCGCTGGGGGTAAGGCCCGATCAGGCCATCGAGATAGCGCGACTCGAATTTATGGGTATCTTTTGCCAGCGCTTCCAGATCGCTGACGCCATAGTAGCTCGCGCCGGTCTTGAATTCCTTGCGAAACGTCAATACGGCGAGCGTCGTGTAGCCGCCCGCACTGGCACCGCTGATCGCCCAGCGCTCCGCATCGACCCGTCCTGTTGCCGCAAGGTGGTGCGCACCATTCACGCAATCGGCGACGTCGATGACGCCCCAGTTCCCCTGCAACCGAAGCCGGTATTCGCGGCCATAGCCGGTGCTGCCGCCGTAATTGACGTCGAGAACGGCGAAGCCGCGGCTGGTCCAATATTGCGTCCCCCAGCTGAGAGTCGGAGACGCGGCCGCGGTCGGCCCGCCGTGGCAGTGCACGAGCAGCGGCGGAAGCTCACCGGCGGGAGCGGCGAAATCAGCGTTTTGCGGGGGGTAGAGCAGACCATGGGCCTGCAGATCATTGTCGGTGTCAAATGTCACTGATTCCGGCACGGAAAGGTACTCGCGAAGAAGTCTCGACGTCCTGCGTGGTGGAGAGTTTCAACGCCGTGGCATGGCCCGAGACAAGGTCCAGTTCGACAACCGCCGGCGGGCTGGTTGGCGAGCCTCCGATAAAGTAGGTGCGCGCGCCGGACGCGCGGACCGAGGAGATGTCCTGGAATTCTGTAGCAATTGGGGTGATCTGCAGCGTGGTCAAATCGACCGAAGCCAGTTGGCTGACCCCGTTCTGCTCATAGCTGCAGACGAGCTGCCCGCTCGACGGGAAAGCAAAGGTGGACATGCGGAACTGCCACTGCGCTCTGCCGAACTCCGCCGCCAGCGGATAGACAGGCTCGAGGGAGGTGGTCGCGTCCAACGCATCCCCGCGGGCGCGGAACAGAATTCCACCACCTTCCATCGAGCGAAGCTTGGGCGCGGTCGGAGACGAAATACAATGTGTCGTCCGGCGACCATTCGGGCTGAAAAATCAATTCGTCGTCACCGCCCGCCACCAACCTCTTGCTGACTATGGAGCCATCCGCGGCAAACTCGCCTACCCATAATTCGCAACCGATCCACGGCATGTGCGGATGGTTCCATTCGAGCCAGGCGAGCCGCCGGCCATCCGAACTGAGACGCGGTGCTGCATAAAAATCGCGGCCGGACTGCAAAACACGCTGAAGCCCGGATCCGTCCAGCGGAATTTCAACGAGAGTATTGATTGGCTCCGGCGCCGCCGTCGTGTGGTCCTCGCGCACCCAGATCATTCGTCCGCGCCGCGCATCCATCACGCCGTCGGCGTAGCGCAGCCCTCTCGACCGAGAGGCGTCCGCGGTGATTGCAACGGGGGTCGAGCCCGGCTCCTCCTGGCGATACAGTCGTTGATCCGCGCCGTTACAGAAATACACGACACCGCCAACGACACAATACGCGCCGCCGCCATATTCATGGACGCTCGTGCGTACGTCAAAAAACCGGTTGCCCTCCATCGGTACTGGCGGCGTGACATCGGACATGGTCCCGTCCGCGGCGCGCCGGACGATGACGTTTCTCCCCCGCTCCTGTGGGCGCGCCTCGATCCAGTATACGTCCGTTCCATCCAACAGGATCGTGCGGAGCCCGATTGAGGAGGCGACGATCAGGTCGGAAGTAATCGGTGACGACCAAGAACCATACGGCGCTGTCTGTGGGTTGGGCATGACCACCTCTACGCGATCGGCCGACGCTTTTCGCAGCCTTGTTGCGGGAGTGGTAGCAGCTTGCCGTCAAAATGTGAGCCGCTATGGATCACGGATGGCCGCTGCCGGCGGTCAGAACTCGTATTTGTCGATGATCATCGGTTCGTTGCGGGCGGCGACGATCCATTCCTGCATTGCCGGTAGCGCCATGATCGTCTCGCAATAGGTGTCCGCGTCGCGCTCGAGTTCGAGCTTGTAGGTCCGGAACCGGGTCACGACCGGGGCGCATGTCGCATCGGCAATGCTGAAGTGGCCGAACAGGAAATCGCCTTTGCCTTCACCAAAACGTTTGCGGCAGTCGCGCCAAATCGACATGACGCGGTTGACTTCCGCTCGAACCTCCGGTGTGACGCCGCGATTGGGGAAGCTCGAACGCACGTTCATCGGCAGATGGGCGCGCAGAGCCTGAATACCCGAATGCAGTTCGGCGCAGACCGAGCGGGCCACCGCCCGCGCGTCGTGATCCCGCGGCCATAGCTGAAACGTCGGGAACAACTCCGCCAGGTACTCGCAGATCGCCAGGCTGTCCCAGACGACGAGCTCGCCGTGCCGCAGGGCAGGCACGGTTCCCGACGGCGAATATTTCATGATCGTCGCCTTGCTCGTCGGCTCGTAGAGCGGAATGACGATTTCGTCGAACGCTACCCCGGTCTGCTTGAGAACGAGCCAGGGCCGCAGCGACCAGGACGAGTAGTTCTTGTTTCCCAGATAGATCGTGAAATCAGCCATCAGGCGCGCCCTGCTCAACTATGGGTGCCCACTCTGACGATAACCGGCTCCGCACGCAACGGACGGCGGAAGAGGCAGGAGTCGAACCTACCGAGGACGCCTGGCGCCCTCCAACGGGTTTGAAGCCCGCGCGAGTCACCGGACCCGATGCTCTTCCGAGATCGATATTGCAGGTTCTTCGCGCTCGATCAAAGGTCGAAACGCCCGCCTCTTCCCGTCAGGCGAATACTTCACTGCCGCGCAGCACGATGCGCGTGTCGCCGATCCGTCGGGTCACTCCCATCTTATCGAGGTATTCGAGGATCTGGATTGTCACATTGCGGCCGATCCCGCAACGTTCCTTGAAGGTGGCTGCCGTGAATGTGCCCTCGGGTGAGCTGTCGGCCAGCTCGCGCGCGATTTCCGCGAGGCGCGCCAGGGTCTCGGGCAGAAAGAAACGGTTGTCGGCGACCCGGGCGACCCGGCCCAGCCGCTCGGCGCGACCGAGAAAGCGCTCGACCGCGTCGGGCTGTAGCCCGAGCGCGGCGGCCAACTCACGAATTCGCGGTGCCCGCAGATCCGCAGTGGCGAGCAGGGGGCAAATACGCTCCCAGAGCCGCTCATCCGAGCGGGTCAGCCTAGGCTGGTGATCGGGCAAGCTCCATATCGGGCCCTGGCGTACGACGCGGCCCGCGCCGGCGAGCTCGGCGAGCGCCGCGTCGAGCACCGCCTCCGGACCCGACCCGCGCAATTGCGTGATCAAGGCCGGCCGGCTGGGCCCCAGCGTGTCGGGCTGCGCCTGATGCCAGGCGCCGAGCGTCTCGACGATCTTGTCGCCCAGCGCAGCCAGCCGCTCCGGGGTCACCGCAACTGGAGCGCGCGCCGGGCCGACACGCAGAAATCCGCCCGCTTCGATCAGGCCATCGAGTTCACCCGGCGTCAAATTGCGCGCCAAGGCGAATTTCGCCAGATCGACCACCCCTTCGACCGCGAGGTGTCGAGCCAGCGCTTGCGCCGGGCCGGTCGCGGCGAGCGCCTCGAGTACCGCGAGTCGCGCCGGTTGCCGACGGCCGCGACGCGGCGCAAACGGATCGATGACGCGGCCCCCCGCCAAGGTGCGCCGGGCGGCGTGGTCGCGCAACACCGTACGGTCGCCGCACAGCGCACCGACCGGGCGCTCCAGGTCCAGCTGCACAAAACCGCTCTCGCCCGGAGCAATTTCCCGCGACCCGAGCACTGCTGCCCGACCGACCGTATCTGTCGTGCCGAGATGCAAATGGACCGGCAGCCCGTCGCGCAAGGGAGCTTCGGCGTAGCGTGAGACGCGCAATGAGAGGTCGAACCGCGTCGTCGGCGCGTGCCGCTCCGCAGCGAGGATCCAGTCCCCGCGGCGCGGCTCGCCGCCTTCCGGAAACGAGGCGGCGACATTGATCGCACAACGCTCGCCGGCGGCGGCGGTCTCGATGGGGCGGCTGTGACCGTGCAACCCGCGGACCCGCACGGGTGTGCCCTGCGGGCTGAGCACGAGGCGATCGCCGGTCGCCACGGTGCCACCGGCTATCGTGCCGGTGACGACGAGCCCGATTCCGGGCAGGGTAAAGGCCCGGTCGATCGGCATCCGGAACAGACCCGATGCGGACGCCACCGCACGGTTGCGGGCCGCGGCCTGCGCGCTTTTTAGCAGATGCCCGGCGAGAGCGGGAATTCCCTCGCCAGTCCGGCTCGACACCGGGAAAATCGCCGGTTGCGGAAAGCCCGCCGCTACCAGCAGCGCGCCCGTCTCCGCGGCGACCGCGTCGGTCCGGCCGCGCTCGACCCGGTCGATCTTGGTGACGACCCCCGTGATCTCGTGGATCCCGATCAGCTCTAATATATCGAGGTGCTCGAGGGTCTGCGGGCGCGGCCCGTCATCGGCGGCGACGACCAGCAATACCCGGTCGATCGACAGGACGCCGGCCAGCATGTTGGGCAGAAAGCGCTCATGGCCGGGAACATCGACGAAGCCCAGTTCGGTGCCGTCGGGCAGGGTGGCATAGGCGAAGCCCAGATCGATCGTCAGCCCGCGCCGCTTCTCCTCGGGCAAGCGGTCGGCATCGACCCCGGTCAGCGCGCGGATCAGCGCGGTCTTGCCGTGATCGATATGACCGGCCGTCGCCAGGATCATGGGTCTAGCGCCATTGCGGCCTTGCGTGCTTCGAGACGCGCCCAAAGGGCGCTCCCAGCAAAGGGGAGTCATGAACGGCTTGAGAAAATCCCGCGATCCTGAGGAGGCCGCAACGCGGCCGTCTCGAGGACGCGTGCCTTTTTTCAGGGCAAGCTCGTCGAGCTGGGCGATAAACGCCGTCTCGTCTTCGAGACAGCGCAGGTCCAGAATGACGCGGCCCGCCTCGATGCGGCCGATGACCGGGATCGGCAGTGTCCGCAAGTCGACGCGCCAGTGCCTCGACCGCGCTACCGGGACGAGCCGCCAGAGGCCGCAAGGCCAGCGCCGCGCTCGGCAGCAGCGAAATCGGCAGGGCACCGCTGCCGATCTGGCTCTTGGTTTCGACCAAGGCGACCTCGGCGACGTCGCGCAGCGCGCGCTCGACAGCAGGGAGCAGCCGCTCTCCGAGCGCCCGGATCTGCTCCATCGGCCGGGCAAGCAGCCGCAGCGCCGGCAGGCGCTCGGCAAGACGATCGGGATCGGCGTAGAGCCGCAGCACGGCCTCGAGCGCCGCCAGCCTGATCTTGTCGAGGCGCAGCGCCCGTTTCAGCGGGTTGCGCGCGAGCCTCTGGATCAGCTCAGCGCGGCCGACGACGAGCCCCGCTTGCGGGCCGCCCAGCAGCTTGTCGCCGCTGAACGTGACGAGGTCAGCGCCCCGCGCCAGCGCCTCCGCTACGGTCGGTTCGTGTGGCAACCCCCAACGCTCGAAGTCGACGAGCGAACCACTGCCGAGATCCTCGACAAACGGGACCGCATGATCGCGGGCGAGAGTGGCGAGCTTCGCCGTTGGCACCGCCGCAGTGAAGCCGTAGATGGCGTAATTGCTGGTATGCACCTTCAGAACGAGGCCGGTCTGCGGTCCCATTGCCGCGGCGTAATCAGCGAGATGCGTGCGGTTCGTCGTGCCGACCTCGCGCAGCCGCGTACCGGCCCGCGCCATGATGTCGGGCAGGCGAAACGAGCCGCCGATCTCGATCAGCTCGCCGCGCGAGACGATCGTCTCGCTGCCTTCGGCCAGGGTATTCAACGCCAGCACCAAAGCCCCGGCATTGTTGTTGACCGTGAGCGCGGCCTCCGCCCCGGTCAGGCGGGTCAGCCAGCCCGCAACATGATTGTCGCGCTCGCCGCGTTTGCCGGTCTCGATCTCGTATTCGAGCGTCGTCGGATCGCGCATCGCCTCGATCGCCGCGACGATCGCCTCCTCCGGCAAGGGTGCGCGGCCGAGATTGGTGTGGAGCACGGTGCCGGTCAGATTGAACACGCGGCGCTGCGAAGGCCGCATATCGCGCGCGAGCGACGCGGCGCTTTCTTCGAGGATGGCCTCCACGGAGGCAGGGGCATCGCATCGGCGCCGCGCCGCCAGCGCCGTCCTGATTGCCTCGACAACGAGCGGCCGCCCGTATCGGGCGATCAGTGCGCCAGCGGCGTCGGACCGCAGGACCCGGTCGACGCCCGGCAGCCCCAATCTGCCCGGCCGCTCCTCCGCGCTCATTTCGCGGCAACCAGTTCGGGGACCGGCTGCGTGAGACCGACCTCGAAACGGACACGCGGCTCGCTCCCGCTCAGATCTGCGACGCAGCCGATCAGCGCCGCCCGATAGCCGAACCTGCGCAATTCGGCGACGCACCTTGCAGCGCGATCGGCCGGCACGCCGGCCAGCAGCCCACCGGCGGTTTGTGGGTCTATCATCAATGGGGCCATCTGATGAAGCTGTGCGGCCGGCTCGAGCGCCGCCAGCGCAGCGACATTGTCGGCGTGCAGCGAGCTGGTGACCCCGCTGCCGAGCAGCGGCAGCGCGCCGTCGAGAGCGGGGATTGCCGCCGGATCGAGAACCGCATCCATTCCCGAGGCGCGCAGCATTTCGAGGAGGTGGCCGAGGAGCCCGAAGCCGGTCACGTCGGTGCAGGCGCCGGCCCGATACTCTAAGAGGCAAGCGGCTGCCGAAGCCGCTGACTGCACCATAGTCGCGATCGCGGCGTCGACCAGACGCGACGCGACCAGCCCGCGCGCCGCTGCAGCCAGGATGACGCCGGTGCCCAGTGGCTTGGTTAAGATGAGGCGGTCGCCTGGACGCAGCCCGGCTTTGCGCAGCAGCTTTCCCGGCCGTGGCCGCCCGGTCACGGCAAATCCGAGCGCGAGTTCGGCCCCCTCGGCGCTGTGCCCGCCGATCAGCAAGGCCCCCGCTGGCTCCAGCACGTCGAGGCCCCCGCGCAGCATGTGAAAGAGGTCGTGCTCGACGATCGGCGGGCGCGCCGGCGGCAGCGTGGCAATAGCCAGTGCGCTCTCCGGCGTGCCTCCCATCGCATAAATGTCGCCGAGCGCGTGGGTCGCAGCAATCCGGCCGAACAGATACGGGTCGTCGACCATCGCGCGAAAGAAATCGACCGTCTGCAGCAGCGGCGGCGCACCGGGGAACGAGATCAGTGCCGCATCGTCCGGGCTGTCGAGACCGATCATGACCGCGCCGCTCGTCGCTGGGGAGAGCCTGCCCATGACCCGGCTGAGCACCGCCGCCGGGACCTTCGCCGCGCAACCGCCGCAGCGCATCGGGTCTTCTCCCGGCTCGGGCTGCATCTCCGGCAATTCTCGGTAACGCCGCATCCAGCGACGGTCGATCCACTCCTTGAACTGCCACAGCCGCGGGCCATACGCCACGAGCGGCCCGCGCGACGCGACGGCCTGCTCATCTCCGGTGCCGATCAGCGCCAGCGCGCGCTTTTGCGGCACGGCCCGTCGTAGCCGCCGCCCGGCGAGCGCGCGGCGCAGATTGGCGCCGAGCGGCGCACCCTGCCGGACAGCGTAAACCCCCGCCTTCTCGCGCGGATGGCCGAGCATCGTCGCGACATCGCCGGCCGCGAAGATCCGCGGGTCCCCGGGCGAGCGCAGCCTGTCGTCGACCGCGATGAAGCCCTCCGGCGTCAGCGGCAGACCGGTGTCGGTGAGCCAGGGAGCGGCACCGGCCTCAGTCACCCACAGCGCCTCGTCGAATTCGACCCGCCTGCCATCAGCGCAAAGCAGAACACCCGGCGTGACACGCACGACGGCGCTGCCGGCGACCACGGTCACCCGATGATCGGCCAGGATATGCTCGAACAACCGGCGGACTCGGGGATTGTGCGACGGCAGCAACGCCTCGCGGGTGACTAGGGTGACCTCGACCGCATCGCCCTTGAGTCCGGCCAGGCGATGTTGCGCCGAAAGCGCGAGTTCGACTCCGCCGGCGCCGCCGCCGACGACGGCGAGGCGCAGCCGCGGCATCTCGCGTACTCGCGCCAGCAATGCCTCCCAGCGCGCCGCGAACCGGTCGATCGGCTTGACCGCGATCGCGTGCTCGGCGGCGCCGGGGACATCGTCGGAGCGGGGGGCCGAGCCAATATCGATCGACAGAACATCGTATCGGATCGGCGGATGGGCATCGCACAACAATACGCAATCGGCCCTGTCGAGCCCGATCGCTTCGTCGCGGATCAGCCGCGCGCCGGCAAATCGCGCGAGCCGGCCGAGATCGATGTGGCATTCGTCGAGCGAATAATGCCCTGCGACATAGCCCGGCAACATGCCCGAATAGGGCGTCTCGACATCGCGGGTAACGAGCGTGACGCGCACCCCGGGCACCGGCCGCATGCCGAAGCTCTTCAGGACGTGCACATGAGCGTGCCCGCCTCCGACAAGGACGAGATCCTGAGCGATCGTTACACGTTGCTGCATCGCCACGACTATGCCCAAGTGCTGTCTGCTACTCCAGTTGTCAGGAGGAAATATGCAGATAGGGTTCAATCTGCCGATCAGTGGCCCAATGTCGTCCCCCGAGAGCATGACCCGGATCGCGCAGCAGGGTGAGGCGCTAGGCTACGATTATTTGACACTAACCGACCATGTCGTGCTGCCGAACCTGCGGGTGCCGGGGTACCCTTACTCCGAAAGCGGCGAATTCTTCGGGGAGGGCCCGGAACGCCGGCACGAGCAACTGACCGCAGCGGCCTTCATCGCCGCCAAGACCACCCGCATCCGTCTCGTGCTGGCGGTGATGGTCGTGCCGCACCGGCCGGCTGTGCTTGCCGCCAAGATGCTGTCGACGATCGATGTCCTCTCCGGCGGCCGTCTCGTCGTCGGGATCGGCGCCGGCTGGCTGCAGGCGGAATTCGATGCAGTCGTCGGCCCGCCTTTTGCCGCGCGCGGCCGGGTGACGGACGAATATCTGGGCGCGTTCCGCAGATTGTGGACTGAGGAGGCGCCGCATTTCGAGGGGAACTGGATCAAATATGACGGGATCTCCTTCGAGCCCAAGCCGGTGCAAAAGCCCCATCCTCCGATCTGGGTTGGCGGTGAAAGCGGGCCGTCGCTGCGCCGCGCCGCCCGGTTCGGCGACGCATGGTATCCGATCGGCAGCAACAGCAAACATCTGCTCGACACCCTGCCGCGGTACCGCGCCGGGATCGCCCGGCTGCGCCAGTTGACCGCCGAAGCCGGACGAGAGCCGGCGAGCGTCGCCCTGACCTACCGCGTCAAGCGGTACGGTGATGCGGTTCCGGCAAAAGCTTCCGACGGCGAGCGGCGGCTATTTTCCGGCACCAACTCGGATATTATCACCGATTTACAAGCCCTGCGCGATCTCGGGGTCAACGCCGTCGATATCGATTTCGAGCGCTCCAATCCCGAGGAATCGGTCGCAGAAATGCGCCGATTTAAGGAGCAGGTGATTTCTCGACTGTAGCTCCGGGTTCAACAGATCTCGTTCGCTCGAGTGGCGATCTCCGACAGCAATGCCTCATCCTGAGTGGTGGCTAAGGCCGGACGGCGGGTGCCGGGCTGGCGTCGCACCCTGAGGTTGCCGTCCAGCGCCGCTGTCGCCTGAGCATGCCGGACGATCCTGTCCAAATGCGCCCACACTCCGTCGAGCGC
The DNA here is from genome assembly GCA_963695605.1 of uncultured Alphaproteobacteria bacterium. GTDB lineage: Bacteria > Pseudomonadota > Alphaproteobacteria > ATCC43930 > CGMCC-115725 > AP-15. The sequence continues at coordinate 131,610 of CAVOHI010000058.1, forward strand.
CTCGGCAATGATCCGCGCGTCACGCAATGTTTCGTCGAGCAGTTCCGGGCGCGCCCGCAGAACCATTTGCGTCATTTCGAGGGCCTCGGCGGCGTGGCGTTCCTCGACACGTTGCGAGAAGCACTCCTCGAAATACGGTTCGTGCCTGAAATGCGGGAAATGGACGGATAGGGCGTCGGCGAGCGCCCGCATCCAGTCGGCCGACAGCATTTCGACCGCGCACCACGCGCCGAGCGACCGCGAGTAGAGTTTGGGCGCCAACCGCACAAAATCGGCCGTTTCGGCTTCGAGATAGTGGCAAATCTCACCGAGTTCCCCGAACTCCTCGTCGTCCAGCAGGCATTCAGCGCCGATGCTGCGAAACGCTCTGGTCAGCTGGTAATGATGGGTATCGCCATTTTCGAGCCCATCATCGTCGATGAATATCCGGAGCTTGCGCTTTCGCAATGCCGGACCGTCGAGATGCGGAAGATGATAGACCGCCGCCCGGGTAGCGTGCATCGCCGACTGATAGACCAGATGGATTTGGCCCAAGAGCCCGGGGTCGCTCGCCACCGCGCGAGGCAGGCCGGCCAGGCGTAAGAAAAATGGCATGCGCGATGCGCGGTGTTGTTCGATTATGGCGGCCAAAGCGTTTGGCAGATCCTCGGTCGCAGACGGTGTCGGCGGATATTGTCTCGATTTTCGGCCAGTTGAGTCGTCGTCTCTCACTGCCACATCCCCTTGTTCCAGCGGGTTTACGGTTACACACGCCTCAGGCGAGATCAGCCCGACACTGGTCTCGAAACCTAACTAGGATCCGTAAACTTAAGGTTAAGTCTCTAAAATCCAAAACTCGTTAGCCGAATTAATTATTCATTTATCGTGAGATCGTAGCGTCGGATGTTTCCCGTATCGCGAGTGTCGATGGAAACTGTCAATCGAAAATCTTCCGCTACCGCCGGCGCATTTGCGCAGCTGGCCATCGCCTGGCTAACCATGTTCGTGGTGGGCAGTGACCTGTTTGTGGTCTCGCCGCTGCTGCCACTAATCTCGGCCGATTATGCAGTGCCACCCGCTTCGGCGGGTTTGAGTGTAACCGTATTCGCAGTCACCTATATGCTGAGCGCTCCGGCTCTTGGCCATCTCGCCGACCGGGTTGGGCGTGGTCGCGTCCTGACCCGCTGCCTTTGCGCCTTTGCGGCAGCCAATCTGCTGACGGCGATCGCCGGGGATTTCACTTGGCTGCTCGCTACGAGGATCGTTGCGGGCGCCGCGGCCGCCGGCGTGTCGCCATCGGTATATGCTCTCGCCGGAGGTAGCGCTCCCCCCGAGCGGCGCGCCACCCGGCTTGCAATCGTCGTATCGGGGCTCTTGATGTCGCTTTCCTTCGGCACACCGATTGGCCTGCTGACCGCCGCGTCGCTCGGGTGGCCCGTTGTTTTCGCCGCACTCGCCACGCTGAGCATGGTCCTCGCGTGGGCGAACAACCGCGTTTGGTGCAATCCCCCGGCAGCGAAGAGGCGTACCGCACCGACGCATCGTCCGACGGCGACAGTCCTCGCTACGCGGCTTGCCCCCACGGTGCTGTGGAGCACGGCGCTCTACGCTGTGTACACCTATCTCGGCGAAGGATTGGCGGCATCAGGCGATTCGACCGACCAAATCGCCGAGGCGATCCTGTTCTACGGTTGCGGGGCAATCGCCGGCACCTTGATCGGCGGGCGCATCGCGGACCGGCTCGGGGCAAGACTGACGATCTCGATCGGTCTCTCGGGGCTAAGTTCCTGCCTTCTCCTGGTATTAGTTGCGCTACACGTCGGAGCGATCTCCAACTTTGCCTTTGGGCTCGCTTCGCTATCGGCGCAGCTGTTCTTCCCGGCGCAGCAGCTCAGGCTGGCGAACCAGTTCCCCAGCAACCCGGCAGGGATACTGGCCTGGAACAACAGCGCGCTCTTTTTGGGAATCTCGCTGGGCTCGTTGATTGGCGGGCAGGCCGTCGCGGTCGGAGGCTTCGAGACCGATTTGATAATCGCTGCGGCCATCGCAATTGTAGCGTGGATCACAAACCAGGATGGCGGTCGACGTCATGCCGAGGTCAAGATCACGCCGCCGCATCAGCCCTGTGGGGTAGGGGCAGGCTGATCGTCACCGTCGTCCCGGATCCAAGCTCGCTTTCGATCGCGAGCGTGCCGCCGTGCAGGTCGACGACGGACTTTGCAAAAGGCAGCCCGAGACCAGCGCCCTGATGCGTGCTGTCGAGCACCGAATTTACGCGGTAGAAAGGCTGTACCACCAGCGGGATATCCTGAGACCGGATGCCAATTCCGGTATCCCGGATGCGAATATGCAACGCGGCCTCGTCGATTTCGCTCGATATCGTGACGCGCCCCCCTGCCGGCGTGAACTTTACCGCATTGCCGATCAAATTAACGAACACCTGCTTTAATTTAACCGGGTCCCCTTGGAGCCCCGGCCAGTTTGACGGATCACCGTCGATAATGATTAGGACCGCGGCCGCGGCAGCAGTCGATTGCAGCATCATCAGGCTCTCGGCAAAGAGCTTGCCGGGCTCGGTCGGAACACGCTCGATCTGCAGCTTCCCAGCTTCCACCTTGGCAAGGTCGAGCATCTCCTCGACGAGGGAGAGCAAATGCATACCGCTTTCGTGGATGTGCTGCGCGTATTCCTTATAGGCCGGAGTGCCGATCGGGCCCATGATTTCGCGATGCATCATTTCCCCAAAACCGATGATCGCATTGAGCGGGGTGCGCAGTTCGTGGCTCATATTGGCGAGGAACATCGACTTTGCCCGATTGGCATTGGCCAGCTCGACGGTCCTTTCCTCGACGCGGGTCTCCAGGGTTGCGTTCAGCTCGCGCAGCTCGGCTTCCGCCCGCTTCTGCGCGGCGTAGCGGGCCGCCAGGGCGTCAGCCATGGCATTGAAGGTTGCTCCCAGATGGCCGATTTCAGATCCGGGATGGCGGACTTCCACCCGCGAATCATAGTTGCCGTGGCGCCACTCCGTCGCGAAAGCCACAAGACCGCTTATCGGCTCCTGCAAGAACCTCCTCCCGCCGAGAACCGCGGCAAAAGTTGCTGCGAGCAGACCGAAAACGATCAGCGCGACGCCGCGGGCGGTCGCGCTGTCGATTGCCGCGAAAGCTTCCGCTTTCGACTGCCCGGCACTGAGAAAGAAATCACGCGGCGGCAGGGCTGCCGGGACATAGCCGAATATCCGCGTGACGCCGTCCACGCCGACCGACTCCTCCCACCCCGTGGTGTTGCCGTCCATGATCTCTGCATGGCCTTTTCTCATATTCTTGCCGACCAGAGCCTCGGGGTTGGGCAGTCGCGCGATGATGTTACCCTCGCGATCGGCGATCAGGATAGATTGTGTCGGTGACAGACCTCTTTCTTTCAGATGTTCCGACAACCACCGCAGATCGAGCCCGGCGAACACGACGCCGGCTGCGTGCCCGTCGCCGCTGTCGAATTTCAGCGCAAAGTGGATCATCCGCGCGCCGCTCGTCGGATCGGCCCAGTAATTGCCGACGGCGAGCCCGTCCTGCGCCATTGCGCGCTTGAAGAACGGCCTGTCCGCAACCGAGTAATCGGCTAGCGGACTGCTCGAACAAAATATCCTGCCGTCCGTGTCCGCCGCTGCCAACAGACTATAGTTCGCGTATTGCGAGGCCAATGAACCGAAAAGTACGTTGCAATCGTCGCTCTCCCGTAACTTTACGGGTGTGAGTTGCGAGAGCGCAAGCAGCAGCTGGCGAGCCCCTTCGCGCAGTTCGCCGATTTCTTCACCGAATTGCTTTGTAATCTGTACGACTTGCTGGCGAATGTCGGTTTCGCGCGCTTTGCGCAGTTCGTATTCGTTGTAAGCTTGGATGATTATTGCCGGACAAATAGCGATCAAGACGAGTGTAATCAGACGAACTGTCAAACTGACGTGCGGTACGCGCAGCCAAGCAGGTCGCCGTTTGACCGCTATCGCCTGGCCGAGCGCTGGGCTTGCTCCATGTGGGCTTGCTCCATGTGTGATCATTTGCCCTATCTCCGAAACCCCGGCCACCGCTCGAAATCGAGGTCGTCGCCCGGACACTGCGGACAGGGGCTCCCTTGCTAGCCTGCAATTTGCCTAAAATTGGTTAACCAATGCTTAATGGACTATAGCGCGGTTTGGCGTTCTTCGTCATACAGATCCGCGTGCGCCCGTGTGGATCGCATTCGATGCGGCCGAGCACCCCAGGGAGTTAGCGCTCCTATTCGTCATTCCCGCGAAAGCGCGAATCCAGGGCTGCAAGGCCGCAGCGGCTCCTGCTGTTCAAGCCAGGTGGCAGGCTCTGGATCCCCGCTCTCGCGGGGCGACGATTGGGAAGACGCACGTCACTTTGAGAGCCAAGCTGTTTAGGCAGGCACATCGCCCTGCAGCATGATGCGGTAGAGATATCGCAGCTGGTTCATATCGTAATCGCCATTGGCCTTGTGCAGCAGCGAGCGGTTGTCCCACATGACGAGATCGCCCGGCTGCCATTGGTGACGGTACTGGTACTGCTGTTGCGTCGCGTGCGCCAGCAGGTCGGCGAGCAAGGTCAAAGCTTCCTCTTCCGGCATTCCGACGATGCCCTCGGTGCGAATCGGGTTGATGTAGATAGCCTTGCGGCCGCTTTCCGGATGGGTGCGTACAATCGGATGCGCTACCGCCTCGGGGACACGGCTGCGGCTTTCCGAACTCAACTCCATCAGCTTCCGCGCGCTGTGGCGGCTCTGATAGACATGGATTGCTTTTAGCCCGTCGAGGCGGCGTTTGGTTTCTCGCGGTAGCTCGTCATAGGCGAGGCGCATATCGACGTACTGGGTATCGCCGCCCCGGTCGGGCAGGCTCAGCGCATGCAGGACGGTTGCCTTTGGCGGGCGGGGGGCGTTCGAGTGATCGGTGTGATAGCCTTCGCCGGGAATATAGCGTCGGCCGTCGGGATAGAAATCCTGGTTTGAGATGTAATGGACGAGCGGACACTCGGGCAAGGCAAAGCGCGAGTTGTGCTGTGGGAAGGGCTCGCCGAACAGACCGACTGCCTCGAGCAGTTCCTGGGGCGTCAGGTGCTGGTCGCGAAACACTAGCACCGAGCAGTCGACAAAGGCGCGGTTGAGCCGGGCGCGCGTAACCTCGTCTACCGGCTCGGTCAGATCGATGCCGCGGACCTCCGCCCCGGTATGCTCGGAAAGCGGCGAGATGGTGTATTCCATCAACCGGTTTCCATCGGCAGAGTCGGGTCGGTGGCCCATTCGCTCAACGAAGCGTCGTAGAGCCTGACATCGGGATGTCCGAGCAAGACCAGAGCGAGGGCATCGGCGCTCGCGGCAATGCCGCCGCCGCAATAGGTGATGACGTTTTTGTCGAAGGCGCCGATCGCCGCGAAGCGCCTGCGCAGCTCGCCGGCGGGCAGGAATTCGTTGGTCTCGGGATCGAGCAGATGTGCCGCCGGCAGATTGACGCTGCCCTTGATGTGACCGGGCCGGCCGTAGCTGTTCCCGCCGGTGCCGGCGTGCTGCTCCGGCAGCAGCGCATTGATCGTGCAGGCTCCGGCGTTGCCGATCGCCTGCAGGACCTCCTCCTTGCCGACCATCAGCGGGCGCTGCTCGCGCACGACAAAATGTCCCGGCGCGCGGGATTTTGCGGGACCTGTCTCGACCGGCCTTCCCTCGCGGCTCCATTTCTGCCAGCCGCCGTTCAGCACCGCCGCGTTGTCGAAGCCGAAAACGCGCAGCATCCACCAGACCCGCGTCGCCCACCACGGATTGGCGGTGCTGTAGAGCACGACTCGCGTGCCCTCGTCGACGCCAAACCCGCTCATCGCGACGGCAAATGCCTCGCCCGAGGGCAGCATGAAGCGGAAGCGATGGTTTTTGTCCGAGAGATCGCCTTGCAGATCAACGAACTGCGCGCCCGGGATATGGCCTTTTTCGAAATCGGCCCGGCCTGGCAGGACTTGGTAAGTCACCTTCGGGTCTGGAATGAGATGCGTCGTACAGTCGAGAATTCGGAGCGCAGGGTCACCGAGTCGGTGCTCCAGCGCATCCGTCTCGATGAGGAATTCGGGATGGGCAAAGCCCTCTGCGTTGCTCATGCGGGTTCTCCTTCCGCTGATACGGCCGCTCCATTCTCTCCTCTCTGCCGCCGCGACGCAAACCGCGGGTGGTGGCCTTGACGTGCACGGCACCGCCGACCCGGTACTCAATTGGACCGGCCGGACGATGGCCAAAGCCATCGACATCTTGCTGAGTTCAGTGCGGCGCATCTGCCGAAAACCCACACTAACCCCTCCCTCGTTGGCCTGAAGCGCTGGTGCTTGCCGATTGCGGTGATCGGGCTCATTTTTATCAAAGACTGTTAGGAGGAGGCGCTCTTGACCATCGTCCTCGACCATACAATCGTACCGGCCCGCGACAAGGAAAAGTCGGCGCGGTTCTTCGCTCGGATATTTGGCCTCGAATACCAAGGCCCGGTCTCACATTTTGCTCCGGTGCGGATCAACGAGACATTGACGATCGACTTTGACAATTGGGACAACTTCGAGCGGCACCACTATGCCTTCAGGGTCAGCGAAGCGGAGTTCGACGGGATCTTCGACCGGGTCCGCGGTGAGGGGCTTGCCTACGGCAGCGGGCCGCGCTCCGCGGAGAACATGGAGATCAATCATCGCAATGGCGGGCGCGGTTTCTATTTCCGCGACCCGAATGGTCACCTGCTCGAGGTGATGACCGCGTAGGCCCCGCTTTGCACGGCATTCAAACGAAAGGAGGAAACATGTTGCAGAGTGTCGATCAGAGGCCGCCGGTCGCGGTGGGCCATGTCTGGCTTCCGGCGACCGATGTCGCTGCTGCCGAGCGGTGGCTCCAATCCGTTGGTCTGCGCCCGATATTCGCCGACGACGGCCTCGCCGTCCTCGAGCTTCGTGGCGGCACGCATGTTGTCGTCAGGAAGACCGAACAGCCGCCAACGGCCGGTTCCACAGCGCCCTTCGACCTGATGGTGGACGATATCGAGGCGGCGCGCCGCGATTATGCCGCGAAAGGCCTTGGACCCTCCGATATCACCAGGGGCCGGATCCACGACTCCTTCCACCTCACAGGACCCGACGGGTACGAATTCACGGTCACCTCGTCGCATGCTGGGGGCAGGGTGGTGTAGGAAGGAACTCTTTCTCCGATCGGCGTGAAGTCGACGGCGGTCGGCGGATCCGCTCGATCGTGAGAGATATTGAGCCCGACCGCCTTAGCATTGCCGCGCCCTCTCGGTGTGGATCATACTCGGGCCAATCCTGATCGGCTCCGCTGCGTCCCCTTGAAGGTATTTCTGTGCGTGGCTTCGTATTCGATTAAACGTACATCCCCACAATCGGGGAGGTTGCCTGTCACAGAATGAGCACTTAATCCATTTATTTCCTTGCTTGAGTATAGGGATAGATCATGTCGCCGGTCTTGTATTGCGGCGGCGCGAGAAGCGTGACGGTCGTCGGCCCACGGAACTGCTCGACGTCGTGCCCTTTGATTCCGTGATACTGCACCCAGATCGGACGCGCCTCGGTCCATTCGCCGTCGGGTCCGAAGGCGATATCGCCCTCAATCGTGTGGAACGGGTGCGAGTGCATGTATTCGGCTAGCTTTTCGTCGTCGAGGGTTTTCGTTGCGGCGATCGTATCGCCGAGTATCTGCAATTCGCTGTAGGCGAAGGGCGGCAGGAAATAGCCGAGCAGGTCGACCCCTTCGGCCGGCGCCTTCCCCTGGTATTTCTTGATGAAATCCATGACTCCGGGAAATTGCATTGTCGGCACCGGCTCCCACAGGTCGACATTGACGACGCCGTTGGCCGCCTCGCCGAGCTGCATCTTGATCGCCGCCGCCTGCAATCCGGCGAGGCCGCCGCCGAGCATTTTGGTGTCGAGGCCGAGTTCGCCGACCGAACGCAGGATGCCGACCGTATCCGACGGATAGGAGGAAACGTAGACGAGATCGGCTCGGGCCGCCTGCACGGAGCGGATGATCGGCGTGAAGTCAACCGTCGTCGGCGGATAGGCCCGATCATAGACGATGTCGATCCCTTTCGCTTTGGCATGCTCGCGCGCGCTTTCGGCTGCCTTGTGCTGGAATTCGGCGTCGGTATTAACGATCGCGACCGTTTTGGGCTTCGGGTTCTGCGCCGCCGCCAGATCGAACCAGCCCTCGGCGAAAGTCTTCACCGGTTCGGGGCCGAAGGGCAGCATCGAGAAGTATTTCGGATAATGGAAATTGTCGTTGGCCGCCAGTGCGAAGAGGCCGAAGAACAGCCGGTTGTGCGAGATCGCTACCGGCATCGCCGGCACGACAAGATTGGTGCCGTAGCTCGAAATCAACAAATCGACCTTGTCGATGTCGATCAGCTTGGTGTAGATGGCCGGCACCAGCGAGGGGTTGCTCTGGTCGTCGTAATAGACCAGCTTGACCGGCCGGCCGAGCAGGCCGCCCTCGGCATTGACCTCGTCTTCCCAGATCTTGAAAGCGAGAAGCCCGGTCTTGCCAACGACGGCAAACGGGCCGGTCAATTCCATGCTAAAGCCGATTTTGATCGGCTCCGCCGCCTGCGCCGCTGCCGCTCCCCCCAGGAGCATCGCACCGAACAGTATGCGCGAGAAGTATTTCACGCCTGCAGCTCCATGACTTGCGAGCGCGTTAGATAGCGGGTCTCCGCGCCGCGCAGCAGCAGATAGAGTTTGGCCGTTTCTTCGAGCTCCTCGATTGCGTTGACGGCGGCGTCGAGGTTCGCTCCGGCGACAACCGGGCCGTGATTGGCGAGCAGCACCGCATGGTGCTTGCCGGCAAAGCCGCGCACGGCTTCGGCGAGCGCCAGATCGCCGGGGCGGAAATAGGGGACGAGCGGCAAACGACCGACCCGCATCACGTAATAAGCGGTGATCGGCGGTAGCACGTCCTCCGGGCCGATTTCGGCGAGGCAGGAAACCGCAACCGAATGCGTCGAATGCAAATGCACGACCGCGCCGGTGCTGGGCCGCTCCTCGTACATGACGCGGTGCAGAAAACTCTCCTTGGTCGGTGCATCGCCCGAGACGAGGCGTCCATCATGGTCCAGCTTCGACAGCCGCGCCGGGTCGAGGCGGCCGAGCGAGGCGTTGGTCGGCGTCATCAGCCAGCCGTCGCCGGTCCGCAGGCTGATGTTGCCGGATGACCCGGCGGTCAGCCCGCGCGCAAAGATCGACTGGCCGATCGCGCAGATCGCCTCGCGCTCCGTCGCCTCACTCATCTCGTCTCTTCCCCGTTATTCACAAATCGTCCTATGGGTCCTGCGCCGCTCGAAACTATTCCCTCTGAGCGCAATCCGAACCGAGTCGGAGTGCCGTCCCTCCCGCATTAAATCCGGATTCAACGCCACCACCCACTCATCGATCGAAGGCCATCTTTACTCTTAGTTCCCGAGTATATCAGCTATCGCGCAACCGCTCATCCACTGCTCGCGTTGGCTCCGGTTCCGTGCCGACCTCGTTGTCGGCGCAAATCATGCCAAGGGCAGCAGCGGCGGGCCTGACGGGATTGCGGGAGGGCTGGAAGAATGTCGTGCGTCCTTCGAGGCCCCCTTCCGCGACGCCTCTCAGGATGCGGTGTTTTTCTTACTGCCATCAATATCATACCCTAATGCTGAGGAGTGACGCGGCGCTGCCGCGGCGCACCCAGAAGCACGCACCGCACCCGATGCACCGCTTTCGTGCCCAGCCTCGGAGCGGCCGTCGGCAAACCGTCCGCCCCCCGCGTCCCCTGTTCCCCCTGTTTTATCAGGTCGAGATCAGGCTTCGCCTACTCCCATTCCATGCTTTCGCACCCGCTCAGAGGCGCTCGATGCCGCGAGGGTATAATAGGATTATGGCAATAGTGTGATTGCCTTTACCGCAATTCCCTCTTGGCGGCATACCGGGACGCATCGCCTCGCTCATCCCGTCTCTCCCTCGGACAGCACGGAAAAGGCGCGCAGGAAGAAATCGGGCGCGCCGAAATTGCCGGACTTGAGCGCCAACGCCAGCGCCGGCTCGCTGAGGCTCCCCGGGAGACTAACGGTCCACGGCACGCCGGGATCGATTTGTCGGCCGATCCGCAACCCTGTGACGCCGAGCGCGTGGACGATCGCCCCCGCGGTCTCGCCGCCGGCGATGACAAACCGGCGCGCCCCCTTTTCGGCAAGACCGGCGGCAATCGTGGCGAGCGTCTCCTCGACCAATGCGCCGGCACGCTCGCGGCCGACGACCGCCTGGATCGCGGCGACCTCCTCGGGTGGCGCTGTCGCGCTGATCAGGACCGGCCGATCGCCCAGCCGCGGCGTCGCCCAGGCGAGCGCCTCCTCGGCAATCTTGCGCCCTGCTGCGGCCGCTATCGGGTCGATCGTGAAGAGCGGCGCGCGCTCGCGCATATAGGCGACCTGGGTGCGCGTCGCTTCCGAGCACGAGCCCGACAGCACGACGGCCGCGCCCGCGATAGGCGGCAGCGCGTCGGCGGCGGCGCTGTCGCCGATCAGACCTTGGCGGCGAAAATTCTCGGGCAGCCCCAACGCGATTCCCGATCCGCCGGTGATCAGCGGGAAACCGGCCGCGGCCTCGCCGATCGCTTCGAGATCATGGTCGTCGATCGCATCGACGATCGCGTGCCGAAAACCGGCCTGCCGCAGCGACGCAAAGGCGTCCCAGATGGCCGCCGCGCCCTGCGATACGTCATATTGCGGTACGAGCCCTACCTTTCCGCGGCATTGGCGCTGCAGGACGCGCACGAGGCTCGGATCGCGCATCGGCGTCAGCGGGTGGTCGTGCATGCTCGATTCCGACAGCAGCACGTCGCCGACGAACAGATAGCCGAGGTAAATTGTCCGCCCGTTTTCGGGAAAAGCCGGACAGAACAGGGTGAAGTCGGTGCCGAGCGCCTCCATCAACGCCTCGGCGACCGGACCTATATTGCCGGCATCGGTCGAGTCGAAGGTCGAGCAATATTTGAACAGGATCTGCCGCGCTCCAGCCTGCTGCAGCCAGGCGAGCGCGCCGAGGCTCTTCTCGACCGCCTCGGCCGCCGGGATCGTCCGGCTCTTCAGCGCGACAACGACCGCCTCGGCGTCGGTCACTTCCGTCCCTGGCGACGGCACGTCGATCAGCTGCACCGTGCGCATCCCGCGCCGCACCAAAGTGTTGCACAGATCGGTGGCGCCGGTGAAATCGTCGGCGATCGCTCCCAGCAATACCGTCATCGCGCCCTCCTGCCGGGTCTTGTGTTACAGTAGCCTCCTGCCGTTCCGCCTGCAAACGAGGACCCCGCCGTGCCGAAATTCGCCGCCAATCTCAGCTTCATCTTTCAGGAAGTCGGGTTTCTCGACCGTTTCGCCGCCGCCGCCGATTGCGGCTTCAAGGCGGTCGAGTATCTCTCCCCCTATGAGCATGCGCCCGAGGTCATCGCCGAGCAGCTGAACCGCCACGGGCTCGTCCAAGCATTGTTCAACATGCCGCCCGGCGACTGGGCGGCGGGGGAGCGCGGCACCGCGGCCTTGGTTGGGCGCGAGCAGGAATTCCGTGACGGCGTCGAACAGGCGCTCGGCTACGCCAAGGCGACGAACTGCAAGCTGCTGCACGCAATGGCCGGGGTGCTGCCGCCCGGAAGCGACCGGGCGGAGGCCGAGCGCACCTACGTCGCGAATTTGCGGCATGCGGCCGAGCGGCTATCCCGTGAGGGAATTACCGTCATCATCGAGCCGATCAACAACCGCGATATTCCGGGCTATTTCCTCAACACGACGACACAGGCGATGTCGGTCATCGATCGGGTCGGCCATCCCAACCTCAAGCTGCAGCTCGACCTCTACCATGTGCAGATCATGGAAGGCGATCTCGCGCATCGCATGCCGGACCTCGCCGGTCATTACCCGCATGTGCAGATCGCCGGAAATCCCGGCCGCCACGAGCCCGATGTCGGCGAGGTCAACTACCCGTTCCTATTCGATCTGTTCGACGAGCTCGGCTATTCGGGCTGGATCGGCTGCGAGTATCGGCCCAAGGGCGAGACACGGGCGGGACTCGGCTGGGCGAAGCGCTACGGCATCCGGGGCTGAGCGATGCGCGTCGTCATCACGGGCGGTTGCGGTTTTCTCGGCCAGCGGGTCGCGTTGCAGTTGCTCGCGCGGGGTGATGTCGACGAGCTGGTTCTGTTCGACAATGCACCGCCGGCTTTGCCGTTGCCGGAGGACAGAAGATTGAGCGTCGTGACCGGCGACATTGCCGACCGTGAGGCGGTGCGCCGGGTGATCTCGCCCGGCACGCATTCGGTGTTCCACCTCGCCGCGGTGGTCAGCGGCCAGGCCGAAGCCGACACCGACCTCGGTTATCGCGTCAATCTCGACGGGACGCGCGCGCTGCTCGACGCCTGCCGGATGCTCGGAACCTGCCCACGTGTGGTGTTTGCCAGCTCGCTCGCAGTCTATGGCGGCGTGCTGCCGCCGGCGGTCGGCGACGACACGCCGCTGACACCGCAGACCTCGTACGGCACCCAGAAGGCGATCGGCGAATTGTTGGTCAACGACTACAGCCGCAAGGGATTTGTCGACGGTCGCGCGGTCCGGTTACCGACCGTCGTTGTGCGGCCGGGCCGGCCCAACCGCGCCGCCTCGACTTTTGCCTCCTCGATGATTCGAGAGCCGCTCGCCGGCCGCGAAGCCGTCTGTCCGGTGTCGCCCGATACGATAATGGCGCTGGCTTCGCCGCGGCGCGTCGTGGCCGGCCTGCTGCACGCCCACGATCTACCCGCCGACGGCTTCACCACGAGCAGGTCTTTGCAGCTCCCCGGCTTCTCCGTGGCGGTCGGTGAGATGGCCGCCGCGGTCCGCCGTGCCGGCGGCGAGGCGGCCTACGCCCGCATTCATTGGGAGCCCGACCCGCAGATCCAGCAGATCATCTCCGGGTGGCCGCAAGAGCTGCGGGCTCCGCGCGCCCACGCGCTCGGCTTCACCGCCGATAGCGGCATCGACGAGGCGGTCCAAGCCTTTGTCGAGGACGACCTCGAGATGCAGAAACGGCTTGTTTGAGGTGGCGTCGTTCAAATCTCGACTTCGAGACCCATCTCGACCACTTGTCCGGTCGGGACGCCGAAATAGGCGGCCGGCAGATTGGCGTTGAGGTGCATCGCTGCAAAGAGCCGCTCCCGCCATACGGCCATCCCGGGCACCTTGCCGCTCGCAATGACCATGACCCTTCGCGAATAAAAGGTTATCCGCTCCGGGTCGATGGCGCGCAGATCAGGGTTGCGGCAAGCAAGCTTTAGACCGTCCATTACATTGGGGTGTTCCATGAACCCGAAATGCAGGGTGACCCGGGTGATGCCGGCGCCAACCGGCGAGAGCTTTACGCGCTGATCCGGATCGACGCGCGGCGTATCGCTACTGACCGCAGAGACCAGCAACACCCGCTCGTGCAGCACGCGATTGTGCCTGAGGTGGTGCGTCAAGGCGAGCGGTATGCCCGAGCTTCCCGCAGTAAAAATCGCGGCGGCGCCCGGCAGGCGAAGGGGCGGGTTCTCGAGTACCCAGTCGACGAACTCGTCCTCGCGCTGCCGCATTCCCGTGCGCTGGCGCTCGAGCATCTGGTACCCCGTGCGCCAGGTCAGCATCAGGAACGCGACGACGCAGGCCAAAAGGAGCGGGAACCAACCGCCCGCGAGCAGTTTTGTCGCGTTGGCGGCGACGAAGATAAACTCGACGACGAGCAGCGATCCGTTGACGGCGGCAACGGCGAGCGGGTTGTACCCCCATTGCAGGGCGACAAGGGCCGCGAGGACCGTGGTGATCGCCATCAGCATCGAGACGGCGATGCCGTATGCGCCCCCGAGCGCGTCGGAGGAGCCGAAGGTGATGACCGCTCCGAGTGTGCCGGCGGCGAGCAGCCAGTTGACCATCGGCATGTAGATCTGCCCCTTCTCATGGCTCGCCGTATGGAGCACTCGCATGCGTGGCAGAAAGCCGAGCTGGATCGCCTGCTGGGTCAACGAGTACGCGCCGGAGATGATGGCCTGCGAGGCGATGATGGTTGCCACTGTCGCGAACGCCACCATCGGATAATGGAGCCATCCCGGTGCAAGCAGATAGAACGGGTTCGCGATGGCGCCGGGGTCGGCCAGGAGCAGCGCTCCCTGGCCGAAATAATTCAGGACCAGAGCGGGCAAGACGACCGCGAACCAACCAAGGCGGACCGGCAAGCGGCCGAAATGGCCCATATCCGCATACATCGCCTCGGCACCGGTGACTGTTAGAAAGGCGGCGCCGAGCACGGCGAAACCGATGCCCGGTCCCGCATGAAGCAGGTAGATCAGCGCATGATGCGGGCTCAGTGCGCTCAGGATCTCCGGCGCGCCAATGATCCCGCGCATGCCGAGCGCGCCGATGACGAGGAACCACATCAGCATCACCGGCCCGAATATGTTGCCGATAAACGCGGTTCCCTTGCGTTGCACCAAGAATAGGCCAACCAGGATTGCGATGCTGATCGGAACGACGAACGGCGCGAGCCGGGGTGCGTCGAGTTTGAGGCCTTCCACGGCACTCAGGACCGAGATTGCCGGCGTGATGACACCATCGCCGTAGAGCAGCGCGGCGCCGATCAGGCCGACGATGAGCAAGGAGGCGCGCCAGCTGCCGGCCGGCGCATGCCGGACATCGAGAAGCGCCAAAAGCGCGACGATGCCGCCCTCGCCGTGGTTGTCGGCGCGCATGATCAGGATGGCGTATTTGAACGAGACGACCACGATCAGTGACCAGAGGATCACCGACGCGATGCCGATGATGGTTTCGGGCGTAATCGCTCCGGAGGCATCGGCGGCCTGCTTGAACCCATAGAGCGGGCTGGTGCCGATGTCACCGTAGACGATGCCGAGCGCCGTGAGGGTCGCGGCGGCGGGCAGTTGCCGGCCTTCAATCCGGGGCAGCGCCGCCGCTTGAAGGGTTCTGGCCATTCATGCGTCCTCCCCAACCTCCACAAGTTTTAGCCGAAACTCCCGCAAAGGAAACAAGTGCTCGTCGGGTCCCGGGATGCTTCCTGGTCTAGCGTGGTTACGTGCGCGGCGCGCTGGCTGTCTCTCACGTCAGCCACGCACGCGCTCCTGCGCTCAGCCAAGCCACATGCGCCAGGCGGCCGGTTAGGGCCGAGATCCTTGTTCTTTGGTGTGGGAGGATGCGGTCCGGCGAAGTCCCCGACGAGTCCGCGGCGACTCCCGAACCGCTTTGTCAATTTACAGCGAAGCGCCGCGCGTGGCAATTTGGCGTCATGGCGGGACGTCTCGCAGGTAAACGCGCTCTGGTAACGGCGGCCGGCCAAGGGATCGGCCGGGCGGCGGCGCTGGCTTTTGCTGCCGAGGGGGCGAGTGTGCTGGCGACCGACGTCGCCGAGGACAAGCTTTCCCCGCTCGCCGATGCGCTGATCGCGACCCGCCATCTCGATGTGACCGATGAAGCGGAGATCGCGGCGCTGGCGGAGGAGCTCGGGCCGCTCGACGTGCTGTTCAATTGTGCCGGCTTTGTCCATCACGGGACGATCCTCGACGCGGCTCCGGTCGAATGGGACGCGTCCTTCGTCCTCAACGTGCGCTCGATGTACCTGATGATCCGCGCGTTTCTGCCCAAGATGGTCGAGCGCGGAACCGGCGCTTCGATCATCAACATGTCGTCCACCGTGTCGTCGATCAAAGGCGCGCCGAACCGCTGCGTCTACGCCGCGACCAAGGCGGCAGTAATCGGGCTGACCAAATCGGTGGCTGCCGATTTCATCGTGTCGGGCATCCGCTGCAATGCGATCTGCCCAGGCACGATCGCGACACCCTCGCTCGAAGACCGGATTGCGGCTCAGGGCGCGCGGATCGTCGGCGGCAGCGACGCTGCCCGGCGGGCCTTTGTCGAGCGTCAGCCTCTGGGGCGGCTCGGCACGGCTGAGGAAGTCGCGGCTCTCGCCGTCTACCTCGCCTCCGATGAATCGGCGTTCACCACCGGCGCGATCCACGTGATCGACGGCGGATTTACGCTCTGACGCAGAGAGGAGATTTCCGTTGAAGCTTCTTCGCTATGGACCCGCGGGTCAGGAAAAACCGGGCTTGCTCGACCGCGACGGCAAAATCCGGGATCTTTCCGGCGCGGTTCACGACATCGACGGCGAGACGCTCGCCCCGGCCACGCTCGACCGGCTGCGGCGCCTCGATCCGAGCACCTTGCCGCTGGTGCCCGGCACGCCACGGCTCGGCCCGTGCGTCGCGCGGGTATCAAAACTCGTCGCGATTGGCCTCAACTACCGCGCGCATGCCGCCGAGACCGGGGCGGCGATCCCCAAGGAGCCGATCTTCTTCATGAAGGCAACCACCTCGATCTGCGGGCCCGACGACGACGTGATCATCCCGAAGGGCTCGCAAAAGACCGACTGGGAGGTCGAGCTCGGCATCGTGATCGGCAGCTTGGCGCGGTATGTCCCCGCCCATGATGCGCGCAAATACATCGCTGGCTACTGCGTCGTGAACGACGTTTCCGAGCGCGAATTTCAGATCGAGCGCGGCGGGCAGTGGACCAAGGGCAAGAGCGCCGATACTTTCGCCCCGATCGGGCCTTGGGTCGTTACTGCCGACGAGGTGCCCGACGCGGGCAAGCTCGGGCTGTGGACCGAGGTCAACGGCAAGCGGGTGCAGAACAGCAACACCTCCGACCTGATCTTCGGGATCGACGAGATCGTCAGCTATGTCAGCCATTTCATGACCTTGCTGCCCGGCGACATCATTCCGACCGGCACTCCTTCGGGTGTCGGTCTCGGCATGAAGCCGCCGCAATTCCTCAAACCCGGCGATCGCATGCGGCTGTCGGTCGAAGGTTTGGGCGAGCAAAACCAGCGCCTGGTAGCCTTTACCGGATAGGCCGCCGGCAACCCCGTCCAAGGGGCGGTACGATCGAGTTGAATGGGTCGCGCTAGCGCCATGTGAGTGCTAGCGCAATGCGACGCATTTACGCTATGATTTAGGCGTTCACGCGCTTGACGCATTCAATTTGCCGTTTAGAGGACCTATGTACGACCGCCGCCCCGGCTTTTTCCGCGAAGACCTTCCCCCCGGTCGCCGCGTCGAAGCCAAAGTCAAGTGGTTCAACGCCAGCAAGGGTTTCGGGTTCGTCACCCTAGCCGACGGATCCCAGGACGCGTTCCTGCCGATGGCGATCCTGCGTCGCGCCGGCTACGAGGACGCCCATGAAGGCGCTTCGATCATCTGCGAGGTCAGCGCCGGGGCGAAAGGCCCGCTGGTGACCACCGTCTTGAACGTCGACAACAGCACCGCGGTGACGCCGCAGAACGCAGGCGGCGGCATGGACCGCCGCGGCCCCCGGCCTTCCCAGACCATGGAAGGCGCGGTGAAATGGTTCGAACCCGAAAAGGGTTACGGCTTCATTTCCCCGGACGGCGGCGGCAAGGATGTGTTCATCCACATCACCGCGCTGCGCCGCAGCGGCGTCAGCGGCCTCGATCCCGGCCAGCGGGTCAGGGTCGAGGCGGTCGACGGCAAGAAAGGCCTCGAAGCCGAGCGCATCACCCTCATCTGAGGGTGCCGCCTCCTTCGAGTTGACAGACGAGGTGGCGGCCCGCGAGATCAGGCCGCGACCAAGCCCGCTAGCCCGTAATCACGACGGCCGCGCGAGCATAGACAAAGAAATTAAGATTGACGGCCGGTTCGTCGCTTGACGGATTGTCGCGACCTGCTCTCGCACTACTGCCAACGGCAACGCACCAGGCATAGCGAACACCCGATATCCTTCGCCGCGGCACGGTGACAAGCTGGCGCCGCTGGTCGCCGAGGCCCTTCAATACTGGATAGAGCGATGGGGGTGGGCTAAAGAGTGGGAGAACGAATCACGGGAGGAACGCGAAATGATACCCGCGCCATTCGAGTACCATCGGCCCCGCTCTCTGGACGAGGCCATCGGGCTGTTGGCGCAGCACGGTGAGGACGCTCGGGTCGTGGCCGGCGGACACAGCCTGATACCAATGATGAAGCTCCGATTGGCCAAGCCCGAGCATCTGGTGGACCTGCAGGATTTGGATGAGTTGCGGGGAATTCGCAGCGAGCCCGATGCCGTGGTCATTGGGGCGCTGGTCACCCAGCACGAACTGATCGGATCGGAGCTGCTCGCGGCGACGTGCCCGATCATTCGCGAAACTTCATTGCAGATTGCCGATCCGCAGGTTCGGTACTGCGGAACCCTCGGCGGCAATGTCGCGAATGGCGATCCCGGCAACGACATGCCTGCAGTCATGGTGGCGCTCGGCGCGACATACCGGGTCAAGGGCACGGACGGAGAACACGATGTTGCGGCGCGCGACTTTTATGAGGGGGCCTATTCGACGGCGCTGCGCGCAGGCGAGGTTCTGGTCTCGGTGCGCATCCCGATGCCGGCCGACCGTCACGGCTACGCTTACGAAAAACAAAAGCGCAAGGTCGGCGACTATGCCACGGCGGCGGCGGCGGTGGTTCTGACGATGTCGGGCCGGGTTTGCACCTCGGCCGCGATTGCGCTGACCAACGTTGCTGACACACCCCTTTTCGCCAACGACGCAAATGACGCCGTGGTCGGCACCGCCGTCGACGAGGCGGCGATTTCGGAAGCCGCGCGGCGGGCTCAACGTATCGCAAGCCCATCGGCTGACGGGCGCGGTCCGGCCGATTTCCGCACCCATGTCGCCGGAATCATGGTCCGTCGCGCCCTGGCGCGCGCCAAAGAACGCGCCGGCTGAGCGAGGGAGGCAACGATGGCCAAAATGCACATCGCTTTGCGCGTCAACAATCGCCAGGTCGAAACCCTGGCCGAGCCGCGCATGTTGCTGATCCACCTGCTGCGCGAAGAGCTCGGGATCACCGGCCCGCATATCGGTTGCGACACCAGTCATTGCGGCGCCTGCACGGTCGACATGAACGGGAAGTCGGTGAAGTCCTGCACCGTGTTCGCTGCGCAGGCGCACGGTGCGGAAATAATCACGATCGAGGGGCTCGCCGCCGCTGATGGCAGTCTGCATCCGCTTCAGGAGGCGTTTCGCGAGCATCACGGGCTGCAATGCGGCTTCTGCACGCCGGGCATGATCATCCGCGCCTATCGGCTGCTCCAGGAGAACCCTAATCCAAGTGAGACCGAGATCCGCAATGGCATCGCTGGCAACCTATGCCGGTGCACCGGCTATCAGACCATCGTCAGGGCGATCCGCGCAGCCGCGGAGCGCCTGACCAGCGCCAAGGAGGCTGCAGAATGAGCGCCGAAATCGAATCCGCTCAGGCGCGCACTCAGAAACTCGAGGGTCTCGGAACCAGGCGCAAGCGCGTCGAGGACGTCCGCTTCACGCAAGGCAAGGGCAATTACATCGACGATCTCAAGCTGCCGGGCATGCTGTTCGGTGATTTCGTCCGGTCGCCCTACGGTCACGCCCGGGTCAAATCGATCAACAAGGACGCGGCGCTCGAGTTGCCCGGCGTCAAGGCGGTGCTCACCGCCGACGACCTGAAGCCGCTCAAGCTGCATTGGATGCCGACATTGGCCGGCGATGTTCAAGCCGTATTGGCCGATGACAAAGTGCTGTTCCAGGGCCAGGAGGTCGCGTTCGTCGTGGCCGAGGATCGCTACATTGCGGCCGACGCCGTCGATCTGGTCGAGGTCGAGTACGAGGAACTGCCGGTGCTCGTCGATCCGACCAAGTCGATGGCGGCGGACGCGCCCATCCTGCGAGATGACCTCAAGGACAAGACGAGCGGAGCGCATGGGCCGCGCAGACACCACAACCACGTCTTCACCTGGGAGGTCGGCGACGCCGCGGGCACGGCGCGGGCGTTGAGCGAGGCCGCCGTCGTGGCCAAGGAACGCATCGTCTATCAGCGTGTCCACCCTTGCCCGCTCGAGACCTGCGGCTGTGTCGCCTCGATGGACAAGGTGAACGGGCATCTGACGTTGTGGGGAACTTTCCAAGCACCGCATGCGGTTCGCACCGTCGCGTCGTTGATCTCCGGCATCCCCGAGCACAAGATCCGCATCATCTCGCCCGATATCGGGGGCGGCTTTGGCAACAAGGTCGGCGTTTATCCGGGTTATATCTGCTCGATCGTCGCCTCGATCGTGCTGGGCGTGCCGGTCAAATGGGTCGAGGACCGCATGGAGAATTTGCAGGCGACCGCCTTCGCCCGCGACTACCACATGACCGGCGAGATCGCGGCGACCCGAGAGGGCCGCATCACCGGATTGCGCTGCCATGTGCTGGCCGACCACGGCGCTTTCGACGCCTGCGCCGACCCGACCAAGTACCCGGCCGGGTTCTTCAGCATCTGCACCGGCTCCTACGACATCCCGGTCGCGCACGTGACGGTCGACGGCGTCTACACCAACAAGGCGCCGGGCGGCGTCGCATACCGCTGCTCGTTCCGGGTGACGGAGGCGTCTTATTTCATCGAGCGGATGATCGACGTCCTGGCGCGCAAGCTCGATCTCGACCCGGCCGAAATCCGCCGCCGCAACCTAATCCGCAAAGAGCAGTTTCCCTACCAATCGGCGCTCGGCTGGGAATACGACAGCGGCGACTATCTGACTGCGCTCGACAAGGCCTTGAACGCGGTCGATTACGCGGCGCTGCGCGACGAGCAGCTGCGCAATCGCGACGCCTTCCGGCGGGGCGAAACGCGCAAGCTGATGGGCATCGGCGTGAGCTTCTTCACCGAGATCGTCGGCGCCGGCCCGATCAAGAATTGCGACATTCTCGGCCTCGGCATGTTCGATTCCTGCGAGATCCGGGTGCACCCGACCGGCAGCGCGATAGCAAGGCTCGGCACGATCAGCCAGGGTCAGGGGCATGCGACCACCTTCGCCCAGATCCTGGCGAGCGAGATCGGCATTCCGGCGGCAAACATCACCGTTGAGGAGGGCGATACCGACACCGCACCCTATGGGCTCGGCACCTACGGCTCGCGCTCGACACCCGTCGCCGGCGCGGCGACGGCGATGGCCGGCCGCAAAATCCGCGCAAAGGCGCAGATGATCGCGGCCTACCTGCTCGAAGTGCACGACGACGACCTCGAGTGGGACGTCGACCGCTTCCGCGTCAAGGGTGCGCCGGAGCGGTCGAAAACCATGACGGAGCTCGCCTTCGCCGCCTACAACAATGTGCCGCCCGGCATGGAGCCCGGGCTCGAGGCGGTCAGCTACTACGACCCGCCGAACATGACCTATCCGTTCGGCGCCTATGTCTGCGTGGTAGACATCGATGTCGACACCGGGGTTACCGAGATCCGCCGGTTCTATGCGCTCGACGATTGCGGCACCCGCATCAACCCGATGATCATCGAAGGGCAGGTCCATGGCGGGCTGACCGAGGCGCTCGCCATCGCCATGGGACAGGAAATGGATTATGACGAGTATGGCAATCTGAAGAATGCGAGCCTGCTGGATTTCTTCCTGCCGACGGCCGTCGAGACGCCGAGCTGGGAGACCGACTACACCACGACCCCTTCACCGCATCACCCGATCGGCGCCAAGGGTGTCGGCGAGTCGCCCAATGTGGGCGGCGTCTCCGCCATCTCCAACGCAGTCAACGATGCCTTCGCCCATCTCGGCCTAACGCACACGGCGATGCCGCACGATCATTGGCGGGTATGGAAGACCGCGCAGCGGCTCGGACTGACGGCCGCTTGAAAATATGTTTGCTGCAGCACGATCGTGCGTCCTTCGAGACGGCGCTTCGCGCCTCCTCAGGATGACGTAAGCTCATGATGGCATTAAGAAAAACTCCTCATCCTGAGGAGCCCGCACAGCGGGCGTCTCGAAGGACGCACCGCTCTGAACCCGAATGACGCTCGACTACGCGCCGCTGCAACGCGACCTCGCCGATGTCGGCTATATCGCGGACGAGGCACTGGCAATGGCGCTTTGTTTGATGATCGGGCTCGGGCGGCCGTTGCTGGTCGAAGGAGAAGCCGGGGTCGGCAAGACCGAAATCGGCAAAGCGCTGGCCCAGGTGCTGGGGACGAGGCTCATCCGCCTGCAATGCTACGAGGGTCTCGACGCCAACGCGACCATTTACGAATGGAACTACCAGCGCCAGCTCCTCGCGATCCGCGCGCACGAGCGCGACGCGATGCCATCGGACGCGATCGAGCGTCACATCTTCTCCGAAGAATACCTGCTGCGGCGACCGCTGCTCGAGGCCATCTTGCAGCCGACGTCACCGGTGCTGCTGATCGACGAGATCGACCGGGCCGACGAGGAATTCGAGGCATTCCTCCTCGAAATCCTATCCGATTTCCAGATCACGGTCCCCGAACTCGGGACGATTGCCGCATGCTCGATACCGCATGTGGTCCTGACCTCGAATGGGACCCGGGCATTGTCGGACGCCTTACGCCGCCGCTGCCTCTACAGCTATCTCGACTTCCCCGACGAGGCGAAGGAACTCGTCATAGTGCGCGCCCGTCTGCCCGGAATCGATCAACGCCTCGCCGAGCAGGTCGTTCGCTTCGTGCAATTGTTGCGGCGCGAGGATCTGGAAAAGACGCCTGGCATAGCCGAAACGCTCGACTGGGCGCGTGCGCTTATCGGCCTCGACATCGCCTCGATCGACAAGGACCCGGGCGCAGTGCAGGCAAGCTTGATTTGTCTCTTGAAGACTGAGGCGGATCTGAAGCGAGTGCCTCGCGAGGTTGCCGCCCGGCTGATCGGCAACGTGGCGTGATCGTCGCCGCAGCGGCACGCATGAGCGGGTTCACGGCGCATCTGCGACGCCACGGGTTCACTGTCGGACCAGCGGAGACCGAGCTCGTGCTGTCGGTCCTCGCGGCCGAGGAATTCCCTGACGTCTCCACGGTCCGTCTCGGGCTCAAGACCCTTTTGTCGGGTAATCGGGATCAATGGGCCCATTTCGACGATCTCTTCGATGCCTTTTGGTTCGGTCGTGGCCTCAGGGCCGTCGCCCCCGCCCAGGCCGAGGCCGGTGTTCGGAACCGAAATCCCCGGCCCGAGATCTGGGACAAGGTGCTGCCGCGCGAAGAGACAGCCTCGGCAATGGGCCGGGCCGAACATTCGCAAGGGAATGGAGTTGGCCCGAACGCTCGCGGCGCGGGTCGGCTGATCGCAAGCCGGAATGATGCGCTCTCCCGGACCGATCTGCGCACACTCACCACCCCAGAAGAGGCGGTGGAGGCCGAGCGGATTGCCGAGCGCCTCGCCCGCGCAATCCGCTATCGCCTCAGTCGCCGGCGCACGCCGGCCCGGCGCGGCGAGACGATCGATATCAGACGGACCATCCGGCGCAACCTGTCGCGCGGCGGCGAACCGATCGAGCTGCGGCGCAAGCATCGCCCGGAGCGGCCGGTCAAGCTCGTCGTGCTGCTCGACGCGTCCGGCTCGATGGAAGTCTACAGCCGGTACTTCATCAATTTCGTGCGCGGCCTGATCGGCCGATGGCTGCACGCAGACGCCTTCTTGTTTCATACGCGGCTGGTGCATATCGCCGATGCGCTGCGCGAGCGACACCCGGGCGTCGCCATGGCAAGGCTGTCGCTAATGGCCGACGGGTTTGGCGGCGGCACCCGGATCGCGACCGCGCTCAAGACCTTCAACGACCGATATGCAAAGGAGACACTCGACCGGCGCACCGTTGTGATAGTCATGAGCGATGGTTATGACACCGACTCGCCGGAGGCGTTGGCGGTTGAACTCAGGCGGCTGAAGCGGCGCGCGCACCGCCTGGTCTGGCTCAACCCGCTGCTCGGGTGGAAAAATTACGAGCCGGTCGCGCGCGCCATGAGGGTCGCGCTCGACTACGTCGACTACTTTGCGCCCGCCCACTCGCTGGCGAGCCTGGCAGCGCTCGAAGGCGAACTGGCGCGGCTCTGATCGAGGTCTGACGCGGTTCCCGATTTTCCTTTCAGGAATCGGAAATTTGACCGGCTTTTTGCCTGTTGATTTACCGATGTTTAAACAGTCCGGTGCAATTTGCTGGCGATTGCTTGTCTCACCTAAGGAGAAGCCGCTTGCGTACCGTTCTTTCCAATCTGATCCGGGACGAGTCCGGCGTTACAGCTATCGAATATGCTTTGATCGCCGCGTTGATCGCAGTCGCCGCAATCGCTGCCTTCACCCTCGTCGGTACCAATCTCAGCACCACCTTCAGCACCATCGCCGCCAAGCTCTAAAAAAGCGCTCGATGGCGTCACGCGCCGTCGAGCGTCACCAACCTCCCTCGCCGTGCAAAAACGGACTTCTGACGGCCTCGCCGATCGGTGGCTCGATGCTGTTGTTCGAGCGCCGGCCGGCATCCTCTGGCGAACTTCCTAGCGGCGTCTCGATCGCTGCCGGCTGCAGACCGCGCCTCGTGCGGTTTCCCTCAGAGCGCTCGGCCGAAATCGGGCTGGCCGTAACTGGTGGCGCCGGCAATTCTGCTGCGGCTACGCTTTCTCAGACCCGGCGAGGCTGATGTGAACGTGTGGGTGAACTAACCGAGAATTCTTCACTCAATGTCTCTCGCCCTTGTGCGCCCCGAGCCGTCCCCGGTGTTGTTCCGCGGTATCGCGGCAATGGCATGGCGGGTTGCCCTTTACGTCGCGTTGGGTGCCGTCACACTCTCCCCGCTCCTGTGGGTGCGGGTCCCCCCGCTTGTCGACTTTCCCAGCCACATCGCGCGCATGTGGATCCTCGTCCATGGCGCCGAAATTCCCGAGCTGGCCCGCAACTACACCGTCCATTGGCGGCTGTTGCCGGATCTGGCGATGGATCTGATCGTACCGGTTCTTTCGACAATGATGACGGTCGAGCAGGCCGGTCGGGTCTTCATCGCGCTGATGATGGCAACGCTCATCGGTGGGACCGCGGCCTTGCACCGTGCCATCTACGGGTCGGTAGGGATATGGCCGATCTGGTCGGTGCTTTTCATCTATAACGCCGAATTGTTTTGGGGTTTTCCGACGCTATTCGCGACCGGCGTGTATTTGTTCGCCTTAAGCGGCTGGATCGCCACTCGGCAATGGCGAGCCGGTGCTCGGATCTTGAGTTTCTCAGCTGTCGCGACCCTCCTTTGCGTGCTTCATCTGTTTGCCTTCGGACTCTATGCGCTCTCGGTCCTCGCCTACGAATTCGGGAGCCGACCGAACCTGCGGCGCATGTCGCCGAGGAGCCTTGTTTGCGTGGGCTGCAATCTTCCTTCAGTTTATCCCTGGGCTCCTGATCTGGTATGCGACCTTGCTGCCTGGCAGGTTATCGGTGACCGACTACGGCGATTTCGCTTTTTCAAAAACCTATGCTTTGTTCTCGCCGTTTGTTTTCGGTTTCTTGCCGGTCGCGGTATTCGACCGTCTTCTCGCGCCGCTTTTCATCAGCTTCTTGGGTGTCGCGATTGTCACACGGTCGCTCAAACTGGCATCTGAGATGCGTCTGCCGATCGCGGCGATGATCGTCGTCTCCGCGCTGATGCCGCATGTCATCAGCGGTAGCTGGTTTGTCGATCTCAGGCTGCCGGTAATGTTGCCGTTCATCATCATCGCCAGTACGCGATTCGAGCCGCGCTCGCAGGCGGGTCGTCTTACCGATCGCGGCCGTCGCCTTGACGGTGCTGGGAGTCCGCGTCTGGACCGTGTCACAAGCTTGGCGCGACTACGACCGCTGGTTTACCGAATTCAGAACTGCATCTTCGGTGATCGCACCGGCAGCAAGACTACTTGTCGTCCAAGCGCCGATCCCGCCGGAAACGCGACGCTTGCCCGGGGTACCCGAAATTCTGGCGAACTTGCAGCCGGCGCTTTTCCTTCATATGCCGTCCCTCGCGGTAATCGATCGCTCGGCTTTCGTCCCATGCATGTTCACCGGCTGGAAGACGCTCGATGTTGCTCCTAGAAATCAAGAAATATCAGAAACGGGGGGTTGGACGCCGATTACCCCGGAAGAGCTGATCGAAATTCCGAATTCGGGGCAGGTGCAAACCCGTGATTACGATACGAATCTGATCAGCGAACCGCCCTACTGGCGCAATTGGCCGGAGACCTTCGATTACGTCCTGTGGATCGATTTCGCAGACGCGCCGAAACCTCAACTCAAGCAACTTGAATTGCTTACGACCGGCAGCTTCTTCAGCATCTACCGCGTCGTCAGGCCGTGAGGAGATGCGGCTTTGCGACCGCGCACTGCATCGGCGAGGTCTGCATCGCCCAGCGCGCCGGCGGTTGCCGAACGCTCCCGATGACCCCGCTCCCTTTGCCCGACCCGCTGGTCGAGCTGGCGGGCCGCTAGCTCGAATGCGCCAACGGGAAATGCCCGCCTGGCTCTGCCGGTTTGTCCCGGCGGGTTCGGCGCTCGCCGTCTTTCTCGCCATGTCCTGGCTTTACCGGCAAGGGCACAGAGAGGTGTACGACGACATCTTGCGATCCTGGGGGATAGTGCCGTTCCAGTTCCCGTTCCTCGACATCAGCGGTTGGCTGGCCGCTTGGGAATGTGCGCGGCAGGGCATAGACGTGGTCTCGTTTGACCCGTGCGATATGTTGTCTAGAGGGTATGGCTCTTCGCCGCTGTGGCTGGCTGCCGCCGGTGTGCCATTGGGTGTGGCGAACACGACTGCAGTCGGGTGGATCCTCGATATTGTGTTCATCGCCTCGCTGAGCCTGCTGCCACCGCCGCAGCGCCTCGTCGAACTGCTGCTGTTGCTGGCCGCGACCCTTTCGACGATGGTGGTTTTCGCATTGGAGCGCGCCAATGCCGACGTCATTCTGTTTCTGCTGGCGCTGGCGGCGGGCTGCCTTGCCCAACGCGGGCCGGCGGCGCGGATGATCGGCTATGGCCTCGCTCTGTTGTCTGCGCTCCTCAAATACTACCCGATCATGGTGCTCACCGTCCTTTTCCGCGAGCGCATTGCCGTATTCGCCGCCGTCGCTCTGGTGACGACAGGTGCGCTCGCCGTCTTCTGGGCGGTGTACCATGTCGAGATCGTGCGAGGATGGGCAGAGATCTCGGCCGGATCCTACAACGGCAACTTGTTCGCGGCGAAGAACCTGCCGTTTCTGATCGGCATGCTGATCGAAAAAACGGCGGCGCCCCCCCGCTTTGCAGCGGCGCTCGGATGGGTGGTAACCGGGGGCCTCTATGGGGGGCTGGTCGGCGCGGCGCTGGCGATCTGCCGCCGTTTGTCTCGCTTCGCCGAGTTGCGCGCCGCCATCGCCGAACTTCCTGATGGCGAGCGGGTTTTCATGGTGATCGGCAGCGCAGTGATCGCCGGATGCTTCTTCGCCGGACAGAGCGTCGAATATCGCGGCATTTTCCTGTTGCTCGTGATGCCCGGCCTATTGGCGCTGTCGCGCTCCGCCGTGTGCGAGCTGCGCGCCCTCTGTCTCGGAAGCGCGATCGTCATCGTGCTCTTGATGTGGGGCGAGTGCCTGCGGCGGGCGTTCGACGGCGGGTTCGGGTTCTGGCTGCTGCGCGAGCTCGGCTGGTGGTGGTCGATCAGCGTCATGCTGACGCTGGTCGCCGACTTTCTGTGGGAGTCGCCAGTCTTGCAAGCCGCTTCTGCTTGGTTCGGCCGGCAGCGGGTGCGCTCGGCATGAGCGCCCCGGAAGCCGTGGGTCAGCGGCGCGAGCGCGGGCCGCGTCCCGGGCGTGGACCGCGATATTGCTGAAGGCGCGTGCTGCGCAAGCCGGCCAGGCCGTACTGCTCGAAGGCGCGCTCCCAAGACCGGTACTCCTCCTCGGTCAGCTGGTAGCGCTGCAACGCTTCTTCGAGGGTGATGCGGCCGGTGCGCACGGCGGTGACGACCGCGGCCTTGCGGCGTACGACCCAGCGTCTGGTGTTTGGCGGCGGCAGGTTGTCGCTCATTGGAAGGGCTTCCGGCGGCGACCGTTCGAGCGCATTACTCACCGTGCCCTGCCAAGACTTTGGCGGCCCAGAACGACCGGTCGCGTCCCGCGACCTGCTGCCGGCGGGACTGGCTGCGGAGCGCGGCATAACGCTGCAGCGCCGCCCGATCGGCGGCGGTGGGAGCAGCCTGGGTGGGCAATGCACAGGCCGTCGGGCAGCGCGTGATGCCGTTGCTGCGTATAAAGGCGGCCACTGCGGCCGCATGTTCTTCGCTACACATCGTTAACTTCCCTAAATCGAACTGCTAGGTCATACTCAGTTCCGAGCATGATTCTGACCTTGCTCAATAAAGGAAAATCTTCAACGATATTTATCCTTAAAACAGGGTAATTTGGAGTTAAAGTTTTTGGCCGGGGCATTGAAGGCCTTTGGAATGTTAATTAGTTACCAGTTCCTTGTTCTTACGGCCGACAGAGGTAGGACGATCGGGTACAATGTCGGTCGGAGGCGTGTTTGCAGCCGTCCAGCTCGTTTTGGCTGTTGCTCTTAATCGTCTGGCTGTCAATCGCCTTCGTTCTCGCTCGTACGGACGCATGATTCAGGCCCAATGGGCTGATGAGGCTGGTGACAGTCTCGCTTGGGATTACCTACAGATGCGAAGAAACTTAGCGAAATTATACTTAATAGCGGAACCTTTAGTTACCTGCTCGGCCGTCGGGGACGATTTGGGAGCTTTACTGTTCTTTACCAGGTGAGAAGTATTTTGCAGCGACTCGCCCGCCGGTGCGGAGGTAGAAAATGACAGAGCGAATGGCCGAACCCGAGGATCGATCACCTGATTTACCGGGCTTGGGTGCAACGCGAAGGAGAATTCGGCCCCACCCATGGTCGGCATCGCGAACTTATTGGATTTTACTAATCTTGTTCGTCGAATTGCAGATCGCCGACATCCTCACCACCAACCATGCTCTGGCGCTTCCGGGGGTTTGGGAGCTCAATCCGCTGATGGCGATGTCCCAGGCCAAGCTCGGCGACGCGTGGTGGGTACCGAAACTTGCGGTCGTGGCCTATCTATGCCTCGCGGCTACCTTCATGCGCCGGCGCTGGCCGATTGTTTTCGCCGTGTCGGTTTCCGGCCTCGCCGTGCTCGGCAACATCAGTCATTTTTGAAGACCGCCGCCAGGGACCCTCACCCACCAAGTCCGCAACGGCTTGGCACGAGGGGAGCCTCAATAGATCCCGGGCAGCAGACGGGCGGTCCTTTGCTGGTAGGCGGCATATTCCGGGAAGCTTTCAGCGAGGACGGCTTCCTCGTTGTACATGCGCCGCAGCTGAAACACGATTTGCACCACCAGAACAAAGGCGGTCAACAGCGAGAAGAACTGCATCGAAATGCCGATAATCGCAAGTTCCTCGGCAATATAAAGCGGGTGACGGACAAACCGGTACGGCCCCGAGGTGACGAGGCGGCGCGCCTCCGCCATCATGCTGAACGAGCGGCCGAGCCTCACCAAGGCGACGACCGCCGCCGCGCTGCCGAACAGGATAAACAAGGTCGAGACCATCTCCGCGGTCACGGACAATTCGCGGCGCGGGAGAAACGGAATGGCATAGACGAGAAACGCGCCGGCAAAGGCCGCTATCCGCGGCTGGAGACCGCGGGCCTTGCCGGTCGGTCGCGCCCGCAGGACGACCGAGGCGCCAAGGAGCAGAAGAAAGGCGATCGTCGACAGCCGCATCGCCATGTTGACGGTATACACGGCAAACGGCAGCGCCGCATTGGCCTCGCGAACATAGCGGGCGAGACCCGCCATCTGCAACGTTGCGCAAAACATCGACCAGCCCAGCAGCGGCAGCCGCATCAACAGATCGTAGGCGCGCGATTGCTGCAACTTAGCGAAATGCAAGCGCGCAAAGCGCGGCGGGGCGGGGACAGCGATAGTCGAAGCCTTCACTTGCACCGCTCCCGCCGCGGCAGGCTCGCCAGCACTGCGTTCGACTTGAACGTCGCGTTATACATCTTCCGTCTCTGCTGCATGCCTTGTTCCTGCGTCACCCAAGTTACTTGAGCTAAGGATTGTTGGGGAAGCAGGCGGTTGCGCTCAGCGGTATTCCGCCGGTAGGTATGCTGGTCAGGTATGGCACGACGCTCTGGAAAGTGAAAGTCAGCTCCACTTGGGAGAAGCCGTTGGCGCCGCCGCAAGTGGCAGCGTTGTTTTGGGTGATGTTCGCGCTCGGCAGCGAAATCCCCCATTGGCTCGCGACCCCCTGGATATAGCTTACCGTATTTGCCGAGCTGTAGGCGTAGGCCGCGGTCGCGCAATTGGTTTGCGGCAGCGCCATGCAGCGCGCCCCGGCGATCGCAGTTTGCTGTAAAGCCTGCTGTGTCCACAGCGCGCGGCCGAACTCGAGGGTGCCGAACAACAGCGCGAGAAACACCGGGGCCACCAAGGCGAACTCGACCAACGTGGCGCCATTTTGCGACGGGACCAGGCTCGGCAGCGCGCGCAGCGTCACTGTGTCTCCACGATTGCGCTGCGGCTCATCGTGCCGCTGTAAGTCAAGTAGAAGGTCGGAAACCCCGCCGAGACAGTGCTGCTTGGGCTCGCCGTGATCGTCACGAATTGGCCGGCGACGCCACCGCCGGCGCAGGCGCTGCCGCAGGCCACGGCGCTTCCCCACGTCCAGTTGCCGGGTGTCCCGCTCGGGCAATAGCAATTGGTGCTGCTGCCGTTATTGACGTTGACCGTGCTGGTTGCCCAGCCGGCGCCGTTCGCGTTATTGACGACAGAAGAGATAGCGGTCGCAAGCCCGCTCGGATCGGTCGCGACCATGGCGCCGTTGTTTGCGGCGTATTGGGAGCCGGCACTCACCGCGGCAGTAAGTTCCGATGCGGCGTAGATCCAATACCCGAACTCGGCGGTTCCGGCGACGATGATCATGAAGAGGGACGCTAAGAGAGCGAATTCCACCGCCGCGGTGCCAGCATCCTGCTTCGCCGTCAAGATCCGCGAGCCGGCCCTCAGCGCGCTGCCGGACATCATTCAGCGCTCCGCGGGTTATTGCACCAGGGCGACGGTGGGCGGCGTGCCCACACTGCCCGGCGCGGCCGGCACAATCTCGGCATATGAAATGGCCGTCACCGGCAAGGTCGTGCTGGCCAGCAGTACCTCCGCCACATACATCGGCAGGTTGGTCGTCACGGTGACCTGCATCGCGGTATTGCCGTCCAGCCTCGGCGACGTGACGAACGCCGGGGTGACGGTGATGCCGCCGCCCGTCAGCCCGTTCAGTGCCGCGATTTTGGTAGCGGCGCTCTCACCGCTAGTGGTTGCGGAGGCAACGGACCCCGTGGCATTGTATACCGTATTGTAGGCCAGCGCACCGCCATAAGCCGCGAGATCGGCCACCCGCTGGTTGTCGGACCGCTGCAGCAAGCCGTGGCCGTACTCCGTCACCAGGGCGGAGATGCCGATTACGGCGGCGAGGCTGACAGCGCCCAGGACGCTGATCGCAGCTCGCTCGTCGCAGCGGAGTTTCCGAGATATGCCGACGGCTTCCCGCAATGATCGCGAAATGGGACCGAGGCTCCGCAGGCCTCTATGCGCCCGGTTACAAGGAACGCCGATAGAGTCTTGGGGCATATATCAGGCCAAATGGGCGGACAACGACGGATGCCTCAGCTGCCACTATACTAGCTGAAACGCGAACAAACTTCAATAATGTTGAGACGCAATTGGTAGATTCTGCGGATGATTGATTAACTAAAAGCTTGTCTCCAACCCATGCGCTCGACCGGGTAGCTTCGCAGTGTGGCGAGCGCCGGCTACTCAAAAGGCGCCAAAGTTGTTTTTCAGAGTGTCCGCAACGCGAAGCGCCACCGGTGTGCCGATCACCATCATTAGCGATGGTAAAATGAACAGCGCCAGCGGGATGGCGAGCAGAACGGGTAAGCGAGCCGCACGCTCCTCGATGCGCGCCAGGCGCGCGGTGCGCATTTCGGCGGCCAGGATCCTTAACGACTCGGCGAGCGGGGTTCCGAACCGGATCGCCTGGTTGAGCGTCGCCGTGATCCCGCGCAGCGCCGCGACCCCGGTGCGTTCGACGAGATTCTCGAGTGCCTGGGTGCGATTGGATAGTACGCGCATTTCCGCTGCGGTGGTGCCAAACTCGTCGGCGACTGCCGAGTTGGAGGCACGCAGATCCTGGCTCACCTGCTCGATCGCCTGGTCGAGGCTGAGCCCCGCCTCGGCGCAAATGACGAGCAGATCGAGGGCATCCGGCAAACCCTGCTCAATACGCAGGCGTCGGTTTGCCGCCACGCGCGAGAGAACAAAGTCGGGCAGGCGCCAGCCAAGCATCAAGGCGCCGAGCAATAGGGCGATGCGGATCGTTATCGATCCGGCAAACCAATGGGACCACTCAAGGAAGAACCAACCCGTCGCCGCCACCATCATGGCGCAATAAACTTTGCTCGCGACAAATCTGGCGAGATCCCCCTGCTCTCTGACGCCGACTGCGTTGAGGATAACTAGCAGCCTTTGCTGCTCGGCCCTGCCGACGAGCCGGCTGGCCGCAACGATGCTGCCAAGCCGCTCGAACCCGCGCGGGCGACGCACACGCGTAATCTGAGGCCTCTCAGGGTTGGCTGCGCGAAACACCTCGAGGCGTGCTAGGCGATCCTCCTCTCCTGCAATCCGCCACAGATTTAAGGCCGAAAGCAGCGCTGTCGCGAGAGCGACCACTAGGAGGCACGTCTCCAGCGGAGTGAAACCTATCCCCGGACCGTCGCAAACCAAGAAGTATTGATTTTCTCGGAAGCAACCCAGACCAACGCCGTTTATATGCAGGCTCAGATAAGATTGAACGGCCTCCATAATGTCTTCGAATGTGGACATTACTAGGCCCGCAACGTCTTTCTGATGATAAAGGCCATGACGCCTATCCCGATTGCAAGGCTCGACAAAGCCATCCCCAGCATGAACCTTCCACGCGGGTCGTCGAACAGAACCGACATCATTCGTGGATTAAGAAAGAACAGCAGGGCGCCGACCGCGAAAGGCAGCACGCCGAGCACAGTCGCGGAGGCCTTGGATTCGGCAGTCAGTGCGCGGGCCTTGAGGCGGATTTCTTTGCGCCGGCGGATGATGCTGCTGAGGTTGGCGAGGGTTTCGGCCAGGCCACCGCCAGTGCGCCGCTGCAACGTGAGAGCGACGACGAAGAAGCGAAAATCCGGCACCCGGATGCGGTCAGCGGTATGTTGCAATGCCTCGTCGATGTCGACGCCGATGCGCATCTCCTCGATGGTCCGCTCCAATTCGGTGCCGACCGGGGCGACGATTTCGCGCGATGCCACCTCCATCGCTTCGAACACCGGAAGACCGGCCCTGACCGCCCGGCACATCAGATCGAGGGCATCGGGGAACGGGTCGAGAAATTTATTCTGGTAACGGCTCTGGAGGACGCGCAGCAGCAACGCGGGAGCGGCCACTGCCGCAGCGGCGCCGAGCAGCATGACGAGAGCGGAGTTGAACCCCATGATTTTTTTGGCGAACAACACGGTCATGCCCGTCACCGCAAGCCCTGTCACGGTGAGTTGCGGCAAACCGATCCGGTTGCCGGCCGCCGCGAACGCCGCCTCGAGCTGAACCCACAATTTGGAAAGTAAGAAGAGGTCGCGGATGCCTGCTCGCGTCAACGGCCGACGCAACGAGAGGGTCGGCGCGTCTTCGCTCGGACCCATCGCAACGACTGCGCGCAGGCGCTGCTGCCGGCTCTCCCTGCGGCGATCGGCGCGCATAGATGCGAACAGCGCCGCGCCGATCAGCACGACGGCGGCGAGGACGGCAAGAACGATCTGGTTCATCGCTTGCCCCTCACCCTCTCATCGACTTGGCGATGGCCCGTCTCTCCTTTGCACGCGCAGCGAGAGAGGGTGGGATGAGGGAAATCCTCCGCATCAAGCGCGCATCGCCGCGACAATTCCGAGCACGTCGAGCAACTCGCGGTCGAGGCCGTAGCGCGCGGCACGGGTGATGAAATCGGGGCGCATACGGTTCGATTCGAAGGTGCCGTCGATCGTGCCGTCCCGCTTTTCGCCCTGGTAGCGGAAGGTGAAGAGCTCGCGAGCGGTGATGATGTCGCCCTCCATTCCCGCGATCTCGGCAACGTTCTGCACGCGGCGGACACCGTCGCGCATGCGCTCGATATGCACGATGAGGTTGAGCGCGCTCGCGACCTGCATCCGGATCGCCTTCAGCGGCAGGCTCAAATTCGCCATCATCACCATGTTTTCGATGCGGTATAGGGCATCGCGCGGCGAATTGGCATGCACCGTCGTCATCGAGCCGTCGTGGCCGGTATTCATCGCCTGCAGCATGTCGAAGGCCTCGGGGCCGCGTACCTCGCCGACGATGATGCGGTCGGGGCGCATGCGCAGCGCATTGCGGACGAGCTCGCGCTGCGGAATATGGCCGGCCCCTTCGATGTTGGGCGGGCGCGTCTCCATCTGCACGACGTGCGGCTGCTGCAGTCGCAGCTCGACGGCGTCTTCGATCGTGATGATGCGCTCTGAGGTGTCGATGTGCTGCGATACCGCGTTCAGCAATGTCGTCTTGCCGGAGCCGGTGCCGCCCGAGATCACGATATTCAGCCGCGAGCGGGCCGCGATCCGCAGCAGATGGGCGAGCTCGGGCGACAAATTCTGCTGCCGCACCATCGTATCGAGGGTCAAGGCATGGTGTGGGAATTTTCGGATCGAGATCGTGCCGCCATTGAGCACGAGCGGCGGCAAGACGATGTTGACCCGGCTGCCGTCGGCGAGCCGCGCGTCGACCATCGGGCTCGCCTCGTCGATGCGCCGCCCGATGGCGGCGGCGATACGCTGCGCGACACCGACGAGATGCTGGGCGTCGCGAAACCGGGCGCTGGTCTTTTCGAGCTTGCCGCGACGCTCGACAAAAACGTCGAACGGCCCGTTGACCAGCACGTCGGTGACGTCGTCGTCTTCGAGTAGCGGTTCGAGCGGCCCCAGCCCGACCATGTCGTCGGTCAGCTCGATGGCGAGCGCGACTTCCTCCAGTTCGTTGAGCTGAATGCGCTGCTCGGTCGCAATCTCGCTGACCAACTTGCCGACTTCGGCCCGCAGGGTCGGCCGCGGGATGCGCCCCGCCACGGAGGGGTCGATGCGCGACATCAGCGCGGCGCGGATCTGTTCCTTCAGTTCGTCGCGGTTGGCGAGCTCAGGCGTCGGCGCCGGAGAATCCAGGCCCGGGATCAGAACGAGCTCGTGGCCGCTGGGCTCGACGACGCGGCGGCCGAAGCCGGCCGACCTCATCTGTCGGCCCTCCACCAGCGACGCCGCTCGGGCGGCCGGCCCGACAGTTCGAGCGCGAGAGCGGCGATCGCATCGGTGAATTTGGCGCGCTGTGCCGCGGCGATCTTCGCCCCGCCCGATATCGTGGTGAACAAGGTCGGCTGGAACGGGATGACGCTCTTCGGCTTGACCTCGACGACATGCTGCAACTCGTCCAGGGTCACGGCATGCCGTCCGCCCTCGCCGTGGCGGTTGACGACGAGGAAATTGGGCCGCTTGCCTTCGCCCTCGCCGATTGCCGTGCGCAACCGCACCGTGTCGCGGACCGAGCGCAATGTCTGGTCGGCCACCATAACCCGGAAGTCGGCCATCTCGAGCGCGCGCCTATAGGGCTCCGCCGGGATCCGCGGGACGTCGACGATGACATAATGGAACTGCTCGCGCAGCGCCGAGACGAGGGTCTCGACCGCGACGGCGGTGAAATGCAGATCCTCGGTCAGCGGCTCTTCCGAGCTCAGCACGAACAGACGCTCGCCGACCGGCGTCATGACCCGCTCGAGCAGCGTGTTGTCGATGCGCAGCGGGTTGCCGAGCGCCTCGCGCAGCCCGGAGTTCGGCTTGATATCGAGCGCCAACGCGCAATCGCCGTTCTGCAGGTCGAGGTCGACAAGGGCGACCCGGCGGCTCTGCCGGTTGGCGAGATACCAGGCCATGTTGACTGCCAGTGTCGTCGTGCCCACGCCGCCGCGAGTTCCGACAAAAGCGACCATGGTCCCGAGTTTTTTGTGGATCGGGCTTGCGTCGCCGGTATGAGCCCGGCCGCTGGCCAACGCCTTGGCCATCAGCTGCGTGTTGAGCGGCTTGACGACGTAGTCGGCGACCCCCGCCTGCAACAGATCGCGGTAGAGGCCGATCTCGTTCCGGTTGCCGATCGCGACCACCGCGACACCCGGCTCGCAGACCTCGGCGAGTTCATTGATCCTCGATACCGGGAGATCGATGCCGCTGATGTCGACGATCAGGATGTGGGGCGAGCGATGTTGGCCGAGGTATTCGACCGCTTTCGCGATCCCGCCGCGCATGATCGTGCCTTGACCCAGCGCCAGCTGGGTCACGCATTCGTGCAGAAGCTTGTCGGTCTCGGCGTCGGCGACGAAGGCCAGAAACGAGGGCCGGCCCAAGGGCAGCTTGCCGGCTGCCGTTCTCTCGATCGGCGCGGGAGCTTCGAGAACGCTCCTCATGATTGGGGTCCTTCTGCGATCCGCCCAGCTAGAGTGCAAGGCCGAACTCGCACATCCTCGACGCCGATCATTCCGCCTTCACCGCTTCCCTCTTGGAGCCGCGGACCACCTCGACCGGCGGCTGCTGCACCGTGATCGTTTTCTCCGGCATCGCGCCGCCGAGCGCCGGCGAGACGTCGCCCGCCCAGGTCGGCTTGACGCCGGTCGAAGGACCGGGGCCGGCGGTCGAGGCGGCGAGGACTCCATCCGCGCCGACGACGCTGCGCAAAGTCAGCGACAGCTTGCCGAGTTCGGTGGCGACGTTGATCTTCTCGGCTTGCTGGGGCGTTACCTCGAGGGTCACGGTCCGGCCGAAACTGCCCGACGGCGCCTTTGCGTCCGGCGTATCGATCGCCAGCACGCGAAGGTTCTCGACGACCGTCTCGCTGACCGAACGGCGGGTGATCACGGTGCTCTCGCCCTTGAAGTTCTGCGTCAGGATCACATCGACGCGATCGCCGGGGAACAACAGGCCGGTGCTCGCTCCGCCGGTGGCAACGGGAATGGCGATCGCACGCGCTCCAGGGGTCAGCACGACTTGCAGAAAATCGCGCTCGCCCGGCTTGACGATGTTGCCGCGCCGGATCGACTCCCCCGCAGCAATGTTGTGCGCGGGGCGCACCGCGGCGCCATAGACCTCTGCCCGCGTCCCTTCATCGAGCTCGGGTTTGATTTGGCGGGCAGCCTCGGATGGGCGAAGGATCTCGCCCGACTTCGACCGGCCGGGTGACCGATTGCCACCTGACGTCCTGAGCACGCAGCAATGTGCCGGCCGCCAGCGGCACCGTGGCGACGAGGATCTCCTCTTTTGGCGCATTGGCATTGGCATCGACCTGCGAAGGTATGGCGCGCAGGATCACGACGGCCGCTACCGCGAGCGAGATCAGAAACAGCACGGCCAGAATTGTCTTGGCGCGCATCGCGGCTCACCTGGGGGGAAGGTATTGCACGAGGAGGGACACGATACCGGCCGCGGCGATCGCGACGCCATAAGGCACGGTCAGCCGCGCCGATATTTCCTGATCTTCCGCGGCGGGCGCCGTCGCCTGACGCCGCCCGAGCCGATCGCGTGCGAGAACCGCCACCGCCATCAGCGCGCCCGACACGCTCATGACGAATAAGAACTCGAATAGATTGTGATAGCCGACGAGCAGCGCCGTGGCCCCGATCAGCTTGACATCGCCACCGCCGAGAAGGCCCCGCCAGAAGAGCAGAAACGTCGAGACGAAAAGTGCCGCGCTCGCCGCCAGGGTAAACAGGCCGGCGCGCGGATCGCCATCTATCGCGATCCGAAAGGCGGCGAGCACGAGGATCGCGACGATCATCTCATTTGGAATGCGGCGTGTTCGGATATCGCCGTAAGCCACGACGGCAAAGATGCAGATCCCAACAATAAGAACAATTAAATGCAATTCATCTCCTCCGCCCGACCGGTCTCGATTGGCTGGACATCAAATGCTGGACAAACCAACGGCATATCTACTGAACGCGGAGCTGATTTCTGTACCGAGCGTGGTAACGGCGACAAGACAGACGACGGCAATCAACCCGATCAGCATACCATATTCGACGAGGGCCGCCCCGTCCTCACTCCAGTGGAAGCGGTAGATCAACGTACGCATCTCACTTTCCTTTTCCAAAGTACTCTACCGCGCCCACCGAATTGAGATTTGCAGTCGAACGCTGGAAACCGCGCGTCCAACCACCCAGCGCCGCCGTTCGTTTAGAGCCCGGCCAGGTTGCTCGCAATATTGCTGAACGCCGTGCTGACCTCGGTGCCGAGGGTTGTAACGGCAATGACACAGATCACGGCGATCAGGCCGACGAGCATGCCGTATTCGACGAGAGCCGCGCCTTCTTCGCGGCGAAAGCGATCGATCACTGTATACATTCCACTTTCCTTGCAGCGCCGGCGCACCGGCGATGCGCCTCCTGCATGTTAATATATCTGCCGCGCCGCGCAAAACGGGGGGCACGGTCGAACCCAGAGACCCCGCGTCCGGATCCGTCCGCTAAAGGCTGGAGAGGCTGTTCGCGATCTTGCTGAACGCCGTGCTGACCTCGGTGCCGAGGGTTGTAACGGCGACGACGCAGATAACAGCGATCAGGCCGACGAGCATGCCATATTCGACCAGCGCCGCGCCCTCGTCGTCACGGCGGAGGCGATTAATCAACTTGCGCATCAGGATATCCTTCGATGTAGAGCCAAAGACAGGCTTTGTAAGGCCAAAAGCACAGGCTTTGCGCCGTTCGCCGAGGAACGCATTTTATCCATCGATGAGTCAATCATCGAGGGAGACACCCGTCTCAAAAAAATCTTAAGCAAAATGCGTTGAGCGTACCAGCCCTCGCACGCCATCTGACGTACCCGGTCGACACACACTGCTCAACCGACCGATTAACCCGATGAAGCGTCAGGAACCGTGACAACGGAACTAGCGAAACTTAGCAGGGTGCGGAAAAATGCAGGAACACCGTCATTCCGGGGCGCGGGCTCTGCCGGCGAGCCCGGAATGCAGGAACACCGACCAGAGAAATCAATCGCTTGGCCTGTGTTCACGGGTTCCGGGACCGGCCCTGATTGGCCGTCCCGGAATACGCGAGTTTTCGCACCCTGCGCGAGTTGTTACCAGAGCTGCGCAGCGCTCGACGAACGATTACGCAAAAAAAAGCACGAATGCGGCGAACAGGCAGACCGGCGTACCCCCGAAGGTTGTTCCGCCCGCATTGTCTCCGAGGGTCGCGAGGACAGCAAGCGGCGCGCCAAACAGGACGATCCACATTATCTTCTCTCCTCGCAGCAAGCCTCGTCGCAGCTGGTCGGTTGCGAGAAAAGCGGCCGGAACTACTATGGTGGCCATGTCGTAGGCGAACGCGTAGGGAGTAGCGAGAAGCGCGGCTGTGGACAGTATCGCCGCCTTCAGTTCGTAGCAGACCTGCGACCGCCAGATTATCCACACCGTGACGGCGCCACCAGTGACTAGCCCTTAAACCAGCCAAGCCAGCTGGGCGGGACCGAGAAGGGTGCGGATCGCAAGGTGGCCAGCTCCTCGCGCTATCGCAAAGCGCGGCGCAAGATAAGGCTCAAAAGCGCGACCAGAATGACCGCCCCGACGGGTGCCTTTCCCGTAGTCGGGATAACGGCGAGGCTCGCGACGAACAGCACGATCATGGTCGTTTGCTCGCCTCTGAGTAGCCCACAACGTATCTGGTCGCTGGCAAGAAATGCTATCGGAATTGCGATCGCTGCCAGGTCATAAGCCAAGGCGTAAGGCGTCGCGATGAGCGCTCCAGTAGACAGAGTTGCCGCTTTCAGCGCGTAGCGCACCGGGGAGCGCCAGACAAGCCACACGATTACCCCAACTCCTAACGCCACTGCACCCTGAGCGACCAAAGCCAGCGTGGCGCCCCCATGAAGAACACGGATCAATCCGTAAACGGTTTGGAAGAGAAATCCCCATTCGGGAGTGGGAAACATCGCTTCGCTGCCTTGTGCGAAAAGCGTACGAGGTAACGCAGCCCAGGGGTCAATACCAAAAGCGGCAACCGAGGCGGCAGCCAGAAATATGGCCGTCAGCGCGGCGCTGACGCAGGCGCGCCATTGACGAGCGGCGATAAGCGCCACTGGAAGCAAGATTCCGAACTGCGGCTTATAGGTGAGGCACCCGATGAACACGCCGGCGAGCATGGGCCGTCGTTCGAGAAACAACAGCGATCCCCCAAGCAGGGACGCTGTCAAAAATCCATTTTGTCCGATGAGAAAATTCCAGGCCGCAAATGGGGACGCCAGCATCAGAGAAATTGCCGGTTGCCGTCGGACAATCAGATAGACGACAGCGACGGACCCTGCCAACGTCGCGGAATCCCAAGTCAGGAAGGCGGCAACGTACGGAAGCATTGCCACCGGCACCAGGATGAGGGTGAATGTGGGAGGATATGACAACAGCGAGTAAGGGGAATGTCCGAGTCCCCGCCGAACTGTCTTGGACCGCTTTGAACGCTGGTAGATCATGGAGTGGCGCGGCCCCCATGCAGCGCCTGCCACCCGGCTACCCAAAAATAGGTGAAGTCATGGCAGATTATCGCTCCATTCTCATTCACTAACCAGAACCCGTACCAATAAACGTATAGAAAAAACGCAGCGTAGAGGGCCGAGAAAGTATATCCGTAGGCCAGCAGTCGCCACCTCGCAAAAACACCGAGGATGCGCGGAGCTCTCTGATCCAAACTTCCCTGGGCCTGGACGGTCCGGAATGCCTCGTTCACTAAACGGCGGCTTATTAACGCGGAGGGTGGCCGGTCATCGGAAGGTGGTCGACTCAAAGCCGAGTCCACCATTAACTATATGTTGGTTTACCAGAGCTGCGCAGCGCTCGACGAACGATTGCGCAAAAAAGCACGAGCACGGCGAACAGGCTGACCGGCGTACCCCCGAAGGTTGTTCCGCCGGCATTGTCTCCGAGGGTTACGAGGACGGCAAGCGGCGCGCCAAACAGGACGATCCACGTCGTCTTCTCTCCTTGCAAAAAGCCGCGGCTCAGCTGGTCGGCTGCCAGAAAAGCCGCCGGAACAACGATTGCGGCCATGTCGTAGGCGAACGCGTAGGGAGTAGCGAGAAGCGCGCCCGCAGACAGTATTGCCGCCTTCAGCTCGTAGCGGACTCGAGAGCGCCAGCTTTTCCACACGATGGCGGCGCCACCAAGAGTGACCAGTCCTTGAACCAGCCAAGCCAGCTTGGCAGGCCCGTGGAGGCTGCGGACCAACCCGTACGCGCTCTGGAGATATCCCCAGTTGCTCTCCGGATCGGCCAGGAGGTTCAGTTCGCCCTGTGCGGCAAGCCCGCGCGGGAAAGCCAGCCCACAGCTCGGCGCCGAACAGGATGACCGAGCCAGCGGCCAACAACGCCACTGTAACCCCGGCGCTGGCGATGGCGCGCCATTGGTGCGATGCGATGAGAGCGACCGGGAACAAGATGCCGTATTGCGGCTTGTAGGTCAGGCAACCGATAAACGACGCCTGCCATCACCGGTCGGCGATCGAGGAAAAGCAGCGAAGCACCCAGCAGCGATGCCGTCAGGAATCCGTTTTGCGCGGCGATAAAATTCCACGCGGTAAACGGCGCGGCCAGCGCCAGCGCGATCGCCGCCCGGCGCCGCACGATCAGATAGACGACGGCGACGCAGCCCAGCAATGTCACCACATCCCAGGTGATGAACGCACAACCGTACGGCAGCAACGCCAGCGGCGCCAGCACCAGAAAGAATGT
Organism: uncultured Alphaproteobacteria bacterium; assembly: GCA_963695605.1. Classification (GTDB taxonomy): domain Bacteria; phylum Pseudomonadota; class Alphaproteobacteria; order ATCC43930; family CGMCC-115725; genus AP-15. Next base: position 173,345 of record CAVOHI010000058.1, read on the forward strand.
CGGCGGATACGACGGCCAGTTCGGGTAAAAGGCCTCGCCGGGCCCGAACAGCGCCGCCTGGATCTTGGCGAATTCGTCGGGATCGTACAATGCGGCGGGGTCCCGTGCAGCGCTTGCATCCCGGCCGCCCACCAGACTGCGAAATCCGTGTAGATCGGCAGCCCGGTGCTGCCAACGATCCAGCTTCCCGCTCGATAAAGAATGACGAAGTACAGCGCAAGTAAAGCGCAGCGAAGGCGTAGCCGAACGATTGGAGCCACCAACTCTTGAAGATGTCCACAGCCCGCGAAGGTTTTCGATCGGGGTTTGTCTCTCTTCGGTGCCTCTCGGCAGCATAGATCATGTCAGTGCTCCAAAACTCGTCTTCGGCAACCTGCTCCTGTCATACGCGATCAATCGCTGGCGACCCTGTCTCCCGGCGATGACGCAATCGACGGCGAGGGAATAGGTCTCAAAATTTTTTCCTGCCAATAGGTATCGACGCGGCGCAAAGATCGGGCCTGCGAATTGTTGGCAGCTGTCCCGAGGGATTTGCCCCGCGCCTCAGCTAGGTGTGGCAGTGACAGTTTACATCCGCAATCCTATATTTGGTATTCAAGAGGACGATAGAACTCGTCAAAAGCGATATGATCGGAAAATCGCGGCGGTTTCGTGTCTCTCACCGATAGAAAGTCGGATACATATAGCTGTTCGGTTCGACATGACACGGAGATCCTGCGAGATGGTCGAGGCGATCCTTACCGAGTCAACCGATTATTCAACCATAGAACACCAACCGCCCGGCGACGAAGTGTCGCCTGTCACCCTTTCTGTTATCATTCCGATGTTCGACGAGGCCGACGGCGTCGATCGGCTCTTCGCCGAGCTTGAACAATTCCTAGCTCTCGCTGGGTGCAGTTATGAGATCATTTGCGTCAACGACGGCAGCCGAGACGAGACACTAAAACGTTTGATCGCTCATCGTAGCAGGAATTGCGCAATAAAGATTATTAACCTGTCGCGTAATTTTGGAAAGGATATCGCTTTAACGGCCGGGCTGATTTATTCCTGCGGGTCAGCCGTGTTGCCGTTCGATGCCGATTTGCAGGACCCACCGAACCTGATCCCGGTAATACTCAGCGCTGGCGGGAAGGATACGAAATCGTCAATGCGGTTCGCAGGTGCCGGGGAGATGGACTCTTCAAACGTATCGGCGCCACTCTCTTCTATCGGCTATACAATGGGATCGCGGACATGAAGATCCCGCCCGAGGTCGGTGATTTTCGTCTGATCGATCGCAAGGTAGTCGATATACTAAAGCAGTTTCCGGAGCGGACGCGCTTTATGAAAGGCCTCTTTGCTTGGGTGGGGTTTCGTCAGATCGAAATCCCATTCGACCGGCCGGGCCGCCGCGCCGGCACCACGTCGTGGAGTTTCCGTCGGCTCTCTACGTTCGCAATCGACGGAATTACCGCGTTCAGCACAGTGCCGCTGCGGATCGCGACTTATGTCGGCTTAGGTCTTTTTCTTTTGGCAATACTCTACACGGCGTTTTTGATCGGGCGCGTGCTGCTGGTCGGCAGAGACACCCCGGGATACGCATCGCTGATGATAACAATGCTGCTATTTGGGGGTATACAGTTCTCGGCGCTTGGCATCCTCGGCGAGTATATCGGCCGTATTTATCAAGAGGTAAAACGCCGGCCCCTATTTATTATTGACCATACCGCCGGGTTCGATGAGCCTCGCGGGGAGTAGCGCTGGAGATGGAAGAAGAAGCAATCCGGCAGATGCAGGCAGTCGAGACCGAACATTGGTGGTTTGTCGGTCGGCGGTCGATTTTGTCGTGCGTGCTACATGATCTGAGGCTACCTCATTCGGCGCGGATATTGGAGGCAGGATGCGGCGCGGGAGGTAATCTCGAGATGCTTGCTACATTGGGTGAAGTTTCGGCCTTTGAGCCCCACCCGTTTTGCCTCGATCATGCCCGGTCGCGTGGCATTGGAGACGTCCGTCCCGGGCAGCTGCCTTACGATATTCCCTTCGAGCGGGCATCCTTTGATCTCGTTGCCGCGCTCGACGTGTTAGAGCACCTTGCCGACGACCACTCGGGGCTAGTCGCTCTGCGCAACATGCTAAGGCCGGCCGGGCGTATCGTGGTCACCGTCCCGGCATTCATGTCGCTATGGAGCGAACATGACGCTCGGCACCATCATTATCGCCGCTATACCAAGGTCGAACTTGAGCAGGTGGCGAGTTCGGCCGGTTTCGACGAGGTGCGGTGCAGCTACTTCAATACAATATTATTCCCCGCCATCGCGGGGATCCGCCTGATAAAGAACAGACTGCGTCATCTCAGCGCTAACGACGACGCGCTACCCCCATGGATCTTGAACCGGATGCTTGCCAAAATCTTTGCCGCGGAGCGCCATCTGATCAAGTGGGTGAATTTCCCAGCCGGAACATCTCTGCTGCTGACGGGTCGACGGCCGTATGAATGACAATAACAGCATAGACTATGATGCCCAGTAGGCACGCGGAGTTATCGACCGGGTTCGGGGCTCCGGTGGGTACCATTCCTTTTTAAATTTATATGCCGCGACTAGCGATCCGGACGAGTCGGTAGAAGCGACGAAATTCGACACGAGCGAGGAAATTCGATCCTGGGCGATCCGGCATACGTCGAACAACAAGAGCAAGAAGAGCCAGGCATGGGATCCATCCGCTCGAGAAATCGCGAAAGCCCAAGAAGATCACGATCCAGGAGAACAGCACGATCGAGCGGTCTCCAGGCAGAAATCCGCGCGCAAGGCCGTCCTTGACCAAGAAGGCGACGGCGATCGCGAGGACGCATAGATCGTGCCCATGCACGAACGGCGTTGCCATCGGCGCCGCGCCGCAAAGAGCGGCAGCTTTCAGGGAATGAGGGAGCGGCCTCGCCCATACCCAGCACACGACTGCCGCAACGGCGCCGGCCGCGGCCAATTGTATGGCCCACGCGATGGGGGGACTGAGGCCGGCCAACCAGAGAAAGCCATATACCGATTCCAGCCGCATAGACTCTTGCGAAATCGGACTCAGACTTGATTCGCGATCGGCCAGCGCGTGGATGAAGGACGGCCATCCTTGGTAACCGAAGACAAGCATCGATGCGACGATCAGCACCACGCTCGTTGCCGTCGCGCTGACTATGACGCGCCATTTGCGCGAAACCAAAAGCGCAAACGGGAAAAGAATGCCGATTTGCGGCTTAAACGTCAGCAGCCCGAGAAGAACCCCGGATAGTCGAGGCCGTCGCTCTCATCAAGGCGAGCGACACTCCCATCAACCCGGCGAGGAGGAACCCATTCTGCCCGAGAAAGAAATTGAAGAACACAGGGTATGGCGAAAGCGCCGCCAAAATAGCGATCGGACGAGGCACGATCAGGTAAATGGCCACCTAGATAGAGCAGCAGCGTGACCGACGGTCCATGCGGCAAAAGCCGGGACGTAAGGCATCAACCCGAGAGGATAAGTGAAAAATAGGTAGGTCGGAGGGTAGACAAAATGGTTGATCACCATGCAGACATCGATGCCACCCAGATCGGCTCGGGTGAGCAGAAAACGCCGAAACATCATATACGAGAGCTGGATCTCTCGAGCCTGCAAGGGCACCGCTCACCCAAAAATGCGAGAAGTCGATGCACGACGGCTTGCCGTCTGCCTGAAAAATCCAACTGTGCGTAATGAATCGCGCGACCAAGCCGATGACGTAAGCGACAACCGCACCCGACCCATAGAGCCAAATCCGCTGCTGCGTAAAGCAGCAAAGCTTCGAATATTATCAGTTTATCTCGTAGCGGAGTGATAGGGTCACGTGAGCGGCTTTCGATCTTTTCTCGGTCAGTCATTGTTGTCGTGGATGTAGCCCCACAAACACGCTCCAGCATGCGTCTGAAACGAGCGTATTGAAGTCACCGTTACCGCTCTTCGCGATATCGAATGCGTCGAATGATCACCACTAGCAGGGCAGCAAACGAGATCGGTGCGAGCAGCAGGTGCGTGTTCATACCCACGACACGCGAGACAAATGGCGCCAGAAAAGCAGCCACAAGTATGGTGCGCTCGTACGGCAGAGCCGTGTCCGTCAGGCCTTTGCGCGCGAGCCAGGCGATCGGCGGCGCCAGCAGCAACAGGTCATAATCGAAAATGAAGGCCGTCGAGAGCGGCGTCGCGGCCATCAGCGCGGCGTTCTTCATATCTGGATCGCCAATTGGCCGCCGCCAAATCCACACAACGGCCGCCGCGGCGGCCAATGCGGCAAGCGCCTGCAGGCTGTAGGCGACGAGCATTGGAGAGCCGAGAAGGCGTGCTGCGGCGAAGACCGATTGCATCTTGTAATAATGGCCAAAGTTCAGGCCGCTCTCGAGCATGCTCCGGGTATCGGTTGTGCTGGTGAGGAAATCAGCCCACATGCCGGTGCCGAAAAAAACGACCGACACCACTGCGGATAGGAGAGCTGTGAGCGCCGCTGCGACGACTGCCCGCCAATGCCCGCCGGCGACGAGAGCGACCGGCAGCAGCAGGCCGAGGTGCGGCTTGAATGTCAGGATACCAAACAAGATGCCGGCAAGCACCGGGCGGCGCGGAAGCTGGAGCAATCCCCAGCAAAACAGGCTCGTCGTCAGGAAGGAGGTCTGGCCATGGGTAACAGTCCAAAACACGGCAGGAAAAGCAAGGCCGACCCACAATGTCAGCGGCTTCGGAAAGATCCGCCACAATGCCGCCAGATATCCGGCAAGCCCGAGCGCAAGCCAAGCGGCGAGCGACTGCAGGTAGGGCAGCAGCGCCAACGGGTATACGATGAGGAAGGAGGAGGGCGGATAGTTCCAGGGGTAGAAATCGGGCGTACCGGGTTGTGTGACAGCCTGTTCCAGCGCGAAAAACGCGTCAGGTTCATAAATCGCCAGACCGTCACCGTTGAGCAGAGCGTAGGACGCTGTCCAGAGTCTCAGGAAATCGGTGCCAACAGGCCGGCCCATGGGATCAGCGATCCCGTTTCCGGTCAACACCCATGTCATCACCGCGACCGTACCGGCAATCAGAGCCGTCGAGTACCCGAATATGCGGCCACGCGTCAACCATGGAGCGTCACGTACTAAGGCGCGAAATGACTGCCAACTACGCCGGCCAGCCGGGTGACTTTCCGATTGCTTCGGATACCCTATGATGCACGAATTCGTCTTATTGCGCTCGCCAAGGGCTCGCAGAATTCCAGTACGAGCCCGATCGATGCTCATCGATCCCGCTCCGGTACCCCGGCCGACATCAGAGACATGAGGTTCAACTTTGCCACCCGTTCGCCAGAGGCAAAAGTCATCATCCAATCAGGCAATCGGCGTAGCATGGCTCGCGCCGGCACATCGATACAACGGTGCACCAGCACACCGCCGCCGAATGCAAACAAAGTCGCGATTAGCTCGAATCGGAGGCCACTGATCCCGTGCTGGGCGAGCGTTCCAGCGAGAGACACTGCCACCGTGAACGGTAGAGCTTGAAAGATATATACCGAATATGAAACCTCCCCCAGCCAACGCAGCGGTCTCGCATTGAGGAGGCCGGCCACCCGGCCGGAATTGCACACTGAGGCGAGAAGGAGCATCAGCAGAAGGATAACGGTCAGGCTGTCGGGAGCGCCTAAGAGGCACCCTGCGGCAATCGTTATCACAATTGCAATTAGTACAATGTCGTTTTCCCAGATTTTCCGGAGTAGCCGCTCGCTGTAATATCGGTAGGCGAAAAGACCGACCGCAAACTCTGGCAATGCACGGACGAGCGCGCCCCAACCCTCGGCTGGCTGCCTGTAGCTGAAAATCGTGTGGAACACAGCAATCTCAATCAGGAGGGCGACGCAAACTACCGCGGCGGTGAGGGCGCGTAGCCGATAAATCATCGAGATGACAAAGGGAAACAGCAGGTAGGCGTACCACTCCGCCGAAATCGACCAGGACGGACTATTGATGATAACCTTATCCAACCAGGGCACTTGCATCAGGAGCAAAGCGGCAATCAGCTGTTTTATAAAAGAGTCGCCGGTCGGAAAAAGGAGATTTCCGACAGTGAACGCCAATACGAAAACGACCGTTGTGAAGAGACTCGCAGGATAAATGCGACTGAACCGCGCCCACAGAAACCGACCTATTGTTCGCCAGCTTCTGTCTTGGTCGAGGCGATGTCCATACACATGGGTCAAAATAAAGCCGCTGAGGAAGAAAAAAAGGTCGACAGCAAGCGATCCTCGGCGCCAGAGCCAAGGCGGAGCGCCCCCAGCGTAATTAAACGCAAGAAAACTGCTGTGGTATAGCACTACGGTTACGGCCGCGATGCCCCTTAGCGAAGTAAGGCTCGGCAGTTCCGGAGCGAAATTCCCCCCGGTCGCAGCTCCGCGACTTTGGGTAACCCCGAGACTTGCGCTCAAAGCTTCTCCTCGTCGTTTGCGACGCGGCAGCCGAGAAAGCGGCCGATTTCCACCACTGGATGAGTCAATCGCCAGCGCTGCGCTTCATCTCAAAATTATTGGATTTCTCAAGAACAACAGTTTGATCAAGCCGTCGATACACGACGATCCGTCGAGCAGCAAGAAAGAAAAGGGTGACGCAGACAACAGGACCTATGGGTACCTGCACTAGGAAGAGAGCGGCGAAGCAAATGAGAATTGCTGTCCGCTCACCGGGGAGAAACCCGCGCGCCAACCCGTCACGGACGAGAAAAGCGACGGCGATGGACAAGATGCAGAGATCGTAAAAGAGGATGTACGGCGATATCATTGCCGATCCAATGCAAAGAACCGCTGCCTTTAACGAGAAGGGGATGCGCTTGGCCCAAACAGAACACACGGTGCCCGCGACGATGGCTCCAACGAAGAGGTGCCCGGCCCACGAAACCGATGCGCTCGCCTCCACCCAGCGAAGCAAACCAAAAACCGAATGCAGGGCGAGCGGCACTGCAGGGTCTGGGCTCAAAGTGGATTGGCGGTCGAGGAGGGTGTGTAAAAAAGACGCCCAGCCCTCAGAACCAGAGGCGAGTGCCGCCGCAATGGCGAGGACCATGCTCGCCATCGCCGCGCTCGCGAGTGCTCGCCAGTTGCGTGAAGCCAGAAGCGCGAGCGGGAACAGCACGCCGATATGCGGCTTGTAGCTCAAGAGGCCCAGGAAAATTCCGGAGAGCCAAGGGCGCCTTTCTAAAGAAGCGAGCGAAAAGCCGACTAGCGCCGCCGTGATGAATGCGTTGTGCCCAAAGTCGGCATTTACCGCCACGCAAAAGGGACACATTGCGGCAATCACCGCCGCTCGGCGAGGAATTATGGTATATACGGCTGTTCCGTAAAGGAAGAGAGTCGCCAGGATCCATGCCGCAAAAGCAGTTAAGTAAGGCATGAAGCCAAGGAAGTAGGTCACAAACAGGTAGGTCGGCGGGTATACGTACGGCGTAATGAAGGGACAGTTGTTGTCGCCAAACAGCGCCAGCTGAGCAGCCGAAAATGTTGAATAATCGAAGATTTTGGCGGCCTCGCCCGAGACGGCGAATTTGCCGCTCAACCACATCCAGCCGAAGTCAATACACCTCAGCCTACCGTCGGGAAGAATGACCCATTGGCCGTGGACCAGCCGCCAAGCCAGGGAAAGTGCGTAGGCGACTGCCACCCCGAGCCCATAAAATCTGATGCGCCGCTCGGTGAAGATCCCGTCCTCGATCTCGAGAAATGGGCGCGAGCGTCTGCCCCTACACCGGGCAGGTGAACCGTCCCGACCGGAATCTGCGCTGCTCCTGAGCCAAAAGAATTCGGATCTCACAACCCTAACTTTGAAATATCTGCCCGGCTATTTAGTCAAATGTGAACGATAGCCCTGCAGACTAATTCGAAAACGTCCGGTTTTCCATTTAATAGTGCTTGCTCCTTGGCTCCGTACAATGCTTTCAACCAGCATCACGGGAAGGCCCGGCCGTTCTGCGGGTCGGAACCGTCGCCACGAGGCAGACAGTGTGAGCATCGTCAAAGTCGGGCTCTGTGGTCATGGCTATTGGGGCCAGAACTTGCTGCGGACTTTTTCGAGCGATCCGCGGTTCGAAATCGTGGCCGTGTCCGACATCCGGGAGAACGCGCGGGAGAGGGTTCGGCGAACGAGCACGGCGATCCGGCTGTATGGCGATGGGACGGAGGTGATCGACGACCGCGAGGTCGAGGCGGTGGCGATCGCCACGCCCGCCGCCACTCACTTTTCTCTGGCGCGCCGCGCACTCGTCCGCGACAAGCATGTCCTCGTCGAAAAACCCATGTGCGCCAGCTGTGGCGGAGGCCCGAGAGCTGGTGGCGCTGGCCGAACACAACGGCGTCACCTTGATGGTCGACCACACATATCTCTTCCATGGTGCCGTCGGGAAGCTGCGCCAGTTGCATCAGGACGGCTCGCTCGGCGCGGTTTCCTATTATGACTTCGCTCAGGGTCAATCTCGGCCTCTTCCAGCCGGACCTCAACGTATTATGGGATCTGGGGCCGCATGATTTCTCGATCATGGACTATCTGTTCGACGAAGACCCGCTGCATGTCGAGGCGACCGGATATTGCCATGTCAACCCTCGCTTGCCCGATATCGCCTACGTCACGGTCCATTTCGCTTCCAATACGATCGCGCATTTCAACCTGAGCTGGATGTCCCCGGTCAAAGTCCGCCGCATCGCGATCGGCGGAAGCAAACGGATGGCGGTGTGGGATGATCTGAACCGCGAGGAAAAGCTCAAGATCTACGACAGCGGGATCTCGTTCCAAAAGGAAGAGCAGCGCAGCCATATCATGCCGAATTACCGGATCGGCGACATCTACGCGCCGCGCGTGTCGGATTGCGAGCCGTTGGCCGGAGTGGTGGCCCATTTCGGCAAGGTGATCGCCGGCCGGGAACGCTCGATCATGGACGGCCGCAAGGGATTGCGGATCATCGACATGCTTGAGCGGGCGCAATCCTCGCTCGACGCAAGTCTGCGGACCACTTCCTCGCTGCGGCAGGCCGCCGAATGACCCGCCGCTGCCTGGTCACCGGCGGGGCCGGGTTCATCGGCAGCCATCTGGTTGACCATCTCGTGGCCGAAAACTGGGCGGTAACCGTCCTCGACGACTTCTCCACCGGCACGCGCGCCAATCTGAGTGAGGCGCAGAGCCGCGGCGACGTGCGGATCGCGCAAGGCTCGATACTCGACCCTCAGGCGGTCGACGCGGCGATGGCGGGGAGCGATCTAGTCTTCCATCTCGCCGTGCAATGCGTGCGCCGCTCGCTCGGGGAGCCGTTGTCCAATCACGAGGTCAACGCCACCGGAACTCTGAACGTGCTCGAAGCCGCCCGGCGGCGGCGAATAGGGCGCTTCATCTATTGTTCATCATCGGAGGTGTACGGCAATTGCGGGCGCGAACCCCTCGTCGAAACCATGGCCGTATGCGAACCAGCTACGGTTTACGGCGCCGCCAAGCTCGCCGGTGAACACTATGCCAAAGCCTACTGGCAGACCTACGGGTTGCCGACGATCGTCGTCCGGCCGTTCAACACCTACGGCCCGCGCGAGCACACGAGCGGAGATTTGGCCGAAGTGATCCCTCGCTTTGTGATACGGGTGCTGAACGGGCTGCCGCCGGTGATCTTTGGCACTGGCGAAAACGGCCGGGACTTCACCTATGTGACGGAGACCGTCCGCGGCATCGCGCTTGCCGCGAGCTGCGATGCGCTTGTCGGCCGCGTCGTCAACGTCGCCTACGGCGAGATGGTTACGGTGAGGCAGGTGGCGGAGGCGATCGCGCGACTGTGCGGAAAGCCTGGCCTTGCGCCGAGGTTCATCGAGCCGCGCCCCGGCGACGTCCGGGCGCTTCGGGCAGATATCCGCCTCGCGCGCGAAACTCTCGGTTTCGCCGCCGAGGTGAAATTCGAAGAGGGCCTGCGGCGGTATATCGACTGGTTCCGCGCGGCCCATCCCGATCCCGCGGCGCTTCTGGAAGATGTCATACGCAACTGGCGCCTCCCGGCAGATCCCGGCGATGAGCTGCGGATGCCGGAGGCCGCGGAGATGCACGGGTGAACGAACCGATCGCGTTCAGCCGTCCTTGCTTTGGCGACGCCGAAGCGGAAGCCGCCACGGCGGTGGTGCGCAGCGGCTGGGTAGTGGGCGGGCCGCGCCTGGCGGAATTCGAGCGGCGCTTCGCGAGGCTGTGTGGCGCCGATCACGCCGTCGGGGTCTCGAGTTGGACGACCGGCGCCTTTCTGGTGCTGCATGCGTGGGGCGTCGGCCCCGGCGACGAGGTGATCGTCCCGTCGCTGACCTTTATCGCCTCGGTCAACGTCATCCGCCATGTCGGCGCAACGCCGGTCTTCGCCGAGATCGACCCGGCCACCTACAACATCGATCCCGCCGACGCCGCTCGCCGGATCACCGCCCGCACCCGGGTGATCATGCCGGTAGATCAGCTCGGGCTGCCGTGCGACATCGACGCGGTCACCGCTTTGGCCCGCCGGCACGGGCTGCGGGTGCTGGATGATGCCGCCTGCGCCTTTGGCAGCCTGAACAAGGGCCGACCGGTAGGGGCGCTGGCCGATGTGACCGTCTTCAGCCTGCATGCGCGCAAGGTTGTCACCACCGCCGAGGGCGGCATGATCACGACCGATGATGCGGAGCTCGCGGAGCGCCTGCGGCGATTGCGCCACCAGGGCATGTCGCTATCCGACTATGCCCGTCATGAAAGCTCCCCGACGCGGTTCGAGAGCTACCCCGAGATCGGCTACAACCATCGCATCACCGATATCCAGGCTGCCATCGGCCTCGCCCAGCTGGATCGGCTGGACTACATCCTGGAACGGCGGCGCGCCATGGCCGCCCGTTACGGCGCCTATCTTTCCGGGCACCCCGCGCTCATCGCCCCGCATGTCCCGCCGGGGCTGATTCACAACTGGCAGAGCTATCAGGTCAGGCTGCGCGAGGAGGCCGGCTTGTCGCGGAATGCCGTCATGGACCGGCTCTTCGAAATGGGCATCCCGACGCGCCGCGGTGTCATGGCCTCTCATTTGGAGCCACCCTATCGGCAGGACGCACCCCTCCTGCCGTTGACCGAGAGCGCGGCGGCCTCGACATTGCAGCTGCCGATGCACCCGGAACTCACATCGGACCAGCAGGATCGGGTGCTGAACGCGCTCGACCTTGTCACAGCGGAGACGGCCGGGCCCTGATCGCATGCTTCGCGCCCTCCACCCAATTTTCTGTGCGCAGGCGGCGGACAGGGCCCGGTTACCCGGCCTGCCGCGCGGCAAATTGATCTTCGCGGCGCGCTGGGCGGTGACCGTGTTGGCGTTCTGGGTGATCCTCCACTCTATCGATCTCGGCGCCATGGTTGATCTGATCGGCCGCGCCGAACCGCTGGCTCTCGGCGTGGCGGGCGTGGTCGTCATCGCGCAGTTCGCCGTCTTGGTGTGGCGCTGGCAGCTCGTCATCCATATCCTGGGCGGCAAGGCCGTCGGGTTCGGCCCGCTTGCGCTTCTCCTCGGCCACAGTTTCCTCATCGGCCAGGTCCTGCCGTCCTCGGTGGGGGGAGACGTGGCGCGGACCGTACTGCTTTCCCGACTGACGGGGGCGGCGGCCGCGGCACGCTCGGTCATTTGCGACCGTCTGCTCGGCTTTGCCGCGCTCGCTCTCCTGGTCGTCCCGGCCGTCCCGGTCATTGCCGAAATGATAGGTACCATCACGCCTTTTTTGACACTGGCGATCTGCGCATTGGGGACAATGACGGCGGTTGCGCTGGTCTTGGCCTATTCGCTGACTTATGGCCTTCCTTGGCTCGGGCGCCACGTCGCGACCGTGGCGGACGACCTGCGGATCACCTTGCGCTCGGGGAAGATCGGCCTCCTGGCGATGGCGCTCGGTATCGGGTCGAGCCTTCTCGGCGTGCTGCTGATCTATATCATTGGGTCGGCGATCGGCGCCGATCTGCGGGCGCTGGACTGCCTCGTTCTGGTGCCGCCGGCGCTGCTGGTTTCGGCACTGCCGATTTCGTTGGGCGGGTGGGGTGTGCGCGAGGGAGCTTTGGTCGCCGCCTTCAGCCTGGTCCACGCCGATCCGGCTGCAGTGGCGGCGACTTCCGTGATGTTCGGACTGACGACGCCGCTGGTGGGCGCCATCGCAGCCGCAATTGCGCTGCTTCCCGGGATGGGCGATATCGCGATGGGGTATCGCAATGGCGGGTGACCTGGGAACGATCTGCTTTACGGTCGACGTCGAATGGGCGCATCCCGTGGTACTGCAAGATGTTCGCGACTTATTCGACATGCATGGAGTGCGGGCGACCTTCTTCTGTACCCATGCCGGCATCGATGTCGGACCGCATGAGCGCGGCCTTCACCCCAACTATCGGCGCAACGGAACCACATCGAGGGAGCTCGGCGCCAGGATAGGTCCGGCGGCAATGGCGCAGATCGAGGAGGGGGACCTCTATCGCCACGTGCTGCGCACCACGCGGGACTTCGCGCCGGAGGCAAAGGGCGCGCGCAGCCACAGCCTATTCTACAATTCGCTAATGATCCCGTTGTACCGGGAATTCGGTCTCGAATACGACAGCAGCTACCAGCTGCCGCTGACCCTCGGGCTTGCAGCCAATATGGAAGGAATACGACGTCCTGGAGCTGCCGATTTATTTCGCCGATCATTTCGAGCTCAAAACCGGGACCACCGGGTTCGACATCGGCCGACTGCACCTCGAGCGGCCCGGGCTCAAGGTCATCAATCTGCATCCCAACATGTTGTATCTGAATGCCGTGTCCGATGCGCACTACATGGCGTCCAAAGCCTTCTATCATGACCAGGAAAGACTGCTCGAAGGCCGGTTCTCTGGCCGCGGCATTCGCTCGATGGTGCTCGATTTGCTCGAGCATGTTGCATCAAACAGCTTGCCGACCGCTACGCTGGGCGAAGTGAATGAGCGATGGAGATCCCAACCGCGCTGGGCCTGACAAAGCCGATGTGAACGCGTGGGTCATCCGGCCCTATCGGACTGAGGAAGCCGCCGCATGGAAAGCGTTTCTTAAAGACTCAAACAATGGGACGCTTTTCCATGACCTCGACTTCCTGGCTTATCACCCGCCGGGCAAATATGATTTTCGTCATCTCGTAGCATTGCGGGGACCCCACATCGAGGCAGTCATCCCGGGCGCCCTATCGGCGGATGGCATTTTTGTTTCCCTCGCCGGTGCGTCAATTGGCGGTCCGGCAGTGAAAAAGTCGCTGCCGGCAGAGGCTTGTATGCATCTGATAGAGGCCCTGCAGCTCTATTGTAATTCTGCGGGATGGCGGGGGATCGAGATCACTCTGCCCCCGCCGATTTATCATGACGAACCGGATCAAATCGTCGAATTCGCCCTGCATATGCGAGGTTTTCAGCTCGTTCATCGATCTATGCCGTTGCTGATCCCGCTCGATCGCGAGAAATCTAATCACTACGAGGGAATATTTCGAGAACGCCAGCGCCGCTATGTCCGCGCCTGTCGGCGAAAGGGCGTGGCAGTAACCGAGAGCGGCACTGATGGGCTAGGGGGTTTTCTCGAGCTCCTGGAAGAGACGCATGCCCGATTGAAGGCGCAGCCCACGCATACGCCCGCCGAGATCCGGAGCTTGTTCGACCGCGTGCCTAATCATTTACGCATTTGGTCAGCCCATCTCGGTGGGATTGTGATCGCTAGCATGCTTCTGTTCATTCTCAATCGCAATATTTGCGTCACTTTCTATTTATGCGACCGCGCCTCGCACCGCGCGGATCACGGTGCTACGGTCCTTTTGGCTGAGGTAATCGATGCTCTGGGTGAGCGAGGGTACCGCTACCTCGATATGGGCCCGAGCGCGTCGACCATGCATTTCAATCATGGGGTCGTAGGCTTTAAGGAAAGCCTAGGTGCGAGGGCTTTCTGCCGCGATCGTTGGCGTTGGCAGAACTAAAGGCGGGTTAATGACGGCAGTAGAACATAAGGGATCAAGCTGGCTGGAACAAATTCCTGAGTGGGGATGGGAAGTGCTGGCGAGCCCCGGCGGAGGGCCGTTGCGATGCGAGGGTGGGATTCTCCGGGCGGCCGATCAGCCGATTGGGCGGATCGATCAAGGTATCCTTCGCTTCAATATGCCGAGTAGGGGCCCGTCGACGGAGTATTACCGCACCATTGGCGGGGCTCATTTTCACGAACGCTCTGCCGTTCCTTACGCGATGACGGCGCTCGATACCCCCGTGTATCACGATTATCTGCGCGAGTTTGCACCCGATGATCACGATATATTGGTAGTCGACGTGGGCGGTGGCGACGGTCGAAATGCTATTCCGTGGTTGCAATGGGGCTTCAGGCGGGTAGTAGTCGTCGACTCGACTGCGGCAGCGCTGTCCCGGTTTCGAACGCGGATATTGGCAGAAAACCGGCAGTGGATCGAACGTCTCCTGCTGATTGAATGCGACGCGAGGGCTCTGCCGCTCGCCGATAGCACGGCGGATCGGGTCCAGGCGATTGAAGCATTATACTATTTGAACGAGGATTATGAGAAAGGATTGGCGCAGTGCCGTCGGGTAATGCGAGCGCGGGCGCGTTTACTCCTGGCTGATCGGAGTCACGAGGGCGCGTTGCTCACCCGCCTCCTATATTACGGTGGCGTGCGCGCAATGCTGGAAACGGTCCGCAGTCGAGAAATGTGGGACGGAGAAGATGAGCACCGAGTCCGCACGAGATGTTTTTCACATGAGGAACTCCATGCCCTCGTCGCGGCGCAAGGTCTTGAGATTGTCGAAACCGGTGGGATCTCCGCCTTTTCGCTTCTGCTGAGTTTCTTGTCCAAATTGGACAGGCTCGGACCGGAAAGCGAAGCACAACTCGCCCCCACACATCAGCTGTTGATCAGCCTAGCCCACACGGGTTGCTGTTCCCGGTGTCATGTCGTAATCGCCGCAAAGTAAATTTTCACAGTCTTCTGGCTGCTGCTTGGGACATAATATTATGGTATACCCAACAATTCAAATCCTCACATCGTTATACAATGAGGAGAAATGCTTCAACATCTATGTAGAAGCTGTGGAGCGCGTCCTCTTATCTAGACTGGACGTCGAATACCGTTGCCTGCTGGTCGATGACGGGAGCACCGACGGAACCTGGGAACTGATCGAGCAGCAGTGTCGCGCCTCTTCGCGGTTCCGTGGTCTTCGTCTCTCTCGGAACTTTGGAGCGCACGCGGCGGAAACCGCGGGTCTCGACCTCTGCGATTCCGATGCCGTTGCTATCCTTCCGGCCGACCTGCAAGACCCACCGGAGGCCATCCCTTCTTTCGTCGAGGCCTGGCGCCAAGGTGCCGACGTGGTATTCGGTCGTCGCCGGATGCGCGAGGACTCTCGCTGGCGAATTCTCACCAGCAAGGTCTTCGAGGCGCTCCTCCGACGCTTTGCCATGCCTAAAGGATCACAATTCGCCACGGGCGGCTTTCTGCTGATGGACCGCAAGGTCGTCGAGTGTGTGCGCCAGATGCGTGAGGCCAACCGGCTGATTTTCGGTCTGGTCGCTTGGACGGGATTTCAGCAGGCGGTGGTCGAATACGATCGTCAGCGCCGCGTTGCCGGACGGTCGGCGTGGTCCGTCGGTCGCATGGTCAAATCCATGTACGACGGCCTGATCGGGTTCTCTGCGACGATCCCCCGAGCCGTAACACTCCTCGGCGCTTTCTTTTCGATGATTGGGATTTATTTCAGCGTTATATTTCTTGCTGAATGCGATATTCTCAGAGCCGATGCCGGGGTGGAGCACCATTATGGTGGTCCTGTGCTTCTTCTTCGGCATCGTTTTTATGATATTGGGTACAATCTGCGAATATCTCCTGCGCATTTATGTGGAATCGATGAGGAGACCTCTTTATTTCATTGCAGCGGATACGGCGGACAGCGAATTGGGCCGCCGCAACCGGCAATACGACGAAGGCCGACGAACTCTCCATGCCTGAAGCCCCGCATCGTCTGCCGGATTTCATCATTGCAGGGGCGCCGCGGTCCGGCACGACTTGGCTCTACGTTCTTGCCCAGCGCCATCCGCAAATCGCGATGGCCCAGCCGATGGTGCCCGAGCCCAAGTTCTTCCTGGTCGACGAACTGTGGCAACGCGGCATTGATTATTATTCGACGACATGGTTCGACACGCTCCCTGTCGGCCGGGTGCTCGGGGAAAAGAGCACCAATTATTTGGAATCTCCGGAGGCCGCAGAGCGGATCTATCGTGTACTGCCGCGGGTGAAGCTGATTTTCGTACTTCGTGACCCTGTTGACCGCGCCTATTCCAATTATCTGTGGTCGCGCCAGAACGGGTTCGAGGACGAGACTTTCGAGCGCGCGCTCGCGCTCGAAGAGCAGCGCGAGCGGAATTTGACCCCGCAAATGCGCTATGCGCGGCCGCATGCTTATTTTTCGAGAGGGCTTTACGCCGAACACTTGGTCCGCTTTTTCGCGCGCTTCCCGCGGGAGCAGATTCTCGTGCTGCGGTACGAGGACATCGTGGCCCGCCCCGAGGATATCGCCGCGGCCTTCCAGCGCTTCGTCGGCGTCGCGGAAATACCCGGACTGGCGCGCGATCTGGGACCGATCAATGCCACCAAAGACTCACCACCAGAGCTTGTCTCCAAAGTCCTGAGGCACCGGCTGGCAGAGCGCTACAGCGCTGCCAATGCTAAACTCGAGTCCCTTCTCGGCTTCAATTTCGATAGCTGGAATGCCGCTGACCAAGTGCTCTGCGGCTCGTGCTAGCAGGAAGATCTTCAAGCAAGGCCTTCTCGCGGGAGAACCTTCGGCCGCTGCGCCCGTTGAAGGCAATAGCAGTCAGCAGGACCTTACGAGATTTGCACACTCCTCGGCCCCATGCTCGTCGAATGTCTCCCCGCATCGTGGACAACGCCAAATCCTCGGAGGCTCCTCGACCAATCTTGCGCCGCACTCGCAGACCCAACCGACCCACTTCGCCGGCACGCCCGCCACCAGCGCATGTGCCGGGACCTCGCGGGTGACGACGGCGCCGGCCGCGACCATCGCATAGGCGCCGATATGGGCGCCAGGCAGGATCACGCACCGCGCGCCAAGGCTCGCGCCATTTCCGACGCGGGTCGGCACGAGCCATCCGGCCTTGACGTGGTATCCGGCGGCCGCCTGATTCAGCGGCAGTCGGCGACTGCGCGGGAGAAACATCGTTTGTAAAACTGACGCCGGGACCGACAAACACGTCGTCTCCGATCTCGACCCCGTCCCACACCATCGCCTGGTTCTTTAGGGTGACCCGGTCGCCGATGCGGGCTCCGGTTTCGATAAAGGCATGGTCACCTATGTTGCAGTCGCGCCCGATCACGGCTCCCTTCATGACGTGCGCAAAAGCCCAGATCTGCGTGCCGGCACCAACCTCGTCGCTCTCGCAAAGCGCGAGCCGATGGACGAAGATGCTCGGCTGGCGACGACATGGCTAACCGGGCGAGCCGTTCATTTGGCGCCATCGCCCTGCAAAGCGGCTTCGAGTGCGGCGACGCAGAAATCGACTTGCGTCGCTGTGAGCTCCGGATAGATCGGCAGACTGAGGCATTGGCGAGCCCAGTTCTCGGCGACCGGGAAAGCACCCGCACGGTATCCGAGCGAGGCGTAGGCTTCCAGCTCGTGCACGGCGAAAGGATAATGGATGCCGGCGCCGATCCCTCGATCGTTGAGGGCTTTCCAGCACGCTGTCGCGGCCGGCCAGCCGGACCACATAGAGATGATGGACGCTGCCGGGTGTGTGGGGCGTGCAATGGACCTCGGATATTCCTCGCAACGCCTCGTCGTAATGGGCGGCGATCCGTCGCCGGGCGGCATTCCATTCTTCGAGGTGCGTCAGCTTCGCTCGCAAGATGGCGGCCTGCAGTGTGTCGAGCCGGCTGTTGAGACCGACTTTCTCGTGATGGTATTTTGTCCGTGAGCCGCAGTTGCGCAGGAGCTGAAGGCGTTCGGCAATGTCACGGCGGGCTGTCGTCACCAGTCCGCCATCGCCATAAGCGCCCAGGTTCTTCCCGGGATAGAAGCTGAAGCAGCCGATGTCACCCAAGCTGCCGGCGCGCTTGCCGGCGTAAACTGCGCCGTGGGCCTGCGCCGCATCTTCGATGACGGCCAGTGAATGCTCGCGGGCAATAGCACATACGGCTGCCATGTCGGCACACTGGCCGTACAGGTGAACCGGAATGATCGCCTTTGTCCGGGAAGTGATAGCGGATTCGATCTTCTCGGGATCGATCAATGCGTCATCGGCCCGCACATCTACGATGACCGGCCGCGCCCCGGTCAGCGACACGGCAAAGGCAGTGGAGGCGAAAGTCATGGCCGGCACGATCACCTCGTCGCCGTCACCGATGTCCAGCGCGCGGCAGGCGAGGTGAAGCGCATCCGTTCCGCTTGCAACGCCGATTGCGTACGGAACACCGCAATATTCGGCAAACTCGTTTTCGAACAGGGATACTTCTTCACCAAGAATAAAGTCGCACCGCTCGACGACCCTGGCGATCGCTGTTTCGATCTCCTCTGAGATCGCCTGACGCTGTGCCTTCAGGTCGACCAGCGGTATTGAGGGACGAAAATTTGGGAGACGGGCTCAAGACGTTCAGATAGCGGTGCAAAGAGGGTACTTCCGATCAGTAAATTTATCTTTAGCGAAAGCGCTGCACTCGGAAAAATTCGCCGACCCGAAAATCGCCGTAATGGCGTGGTATTCACGCGGTCCAGACACCAGGTCCGCGGCTTCTTCAGGATGAGATGCTTTCTCGCCGATAACTCGCCTCATGTCAAAGGGCTCGGGCAAGCCCTGGCAGGGGCACCCGGAATTCCGTGCCTGTTTTTTCTCTGCAGAATCAGGAGGGATGCGGCAGCGAGCGGCTGGCGGTCAGACAGCGCGCGTGCGAAGCCCTTCAATCGCCGGCCGCCCCGGCGAGCGGTGGCAGCCTCGGGCGGGGCGGCGGCGGGGCGCTGGGCGAACGGCGTCCTGGTATCGGTCCCGTCCACTGCAGTCTTCAGCCGGTCGCGGCCGCGCGACAGGTGCGAGCGCACGGCGCCGACCGAGGTTCCCATGCTCTGCGCAGCCTCAGCATAGGATTTACCCTCGACTCCGATCAGCAGGACGGCCGAGCGCTGGTTGCTCGAGAGCCGGCGCAGCGCAGCGCCGAGATCGCGCAACAACAGACGCAGTTCACTCGCATGCGCCGTCGATGTCGGACCTGGTTCGGCAATTTCCTTCAGCGCTGACGCCGAGCGCGCCGATTTGTTCATTCCGGCGAGAAAGCGGTTGCGCATGATCGTGTACAACCAGGCGCGCAGATCGGTACCCGGCTGCCAGAGATGCGCATTGGCGAGCGCCTGCACTAGAGTATCCTGGACGAGGTCGTCGGCGTCTGCCTTGTCGCGGTGCCAGCGGCGCACCGTGCGCCGCAGGAACGGGATCTCGTTCTCGATTTGCCGAAAAAATTCGGCAGACGGCCCAGCACGGCCCTGGCGCTCCGACCCATCGCAGCCGTGCCGGGCGGCGGCATACAACAGCTTGGCATCGGCGTTGGCCACGTCGGTGGCTTCGATCCGGCACCCGCCCGGCGAGGGCGCTTCTGCGGCGTCTACAATAGATGGGTCGGAAGCCTCGGCATGTGTCTGCATTTTTCGCAAGTTCCACACCAAAACCGGGAAAAATGCCCCGATCTCGCAGCGCCACGCGGATCTACTCAGATTAAACGTTTGGTTTATGACGCGTTTCTGACTCAAAATTGACGCGAAAGCAAACTGTTTTTTAACGGACTGTTAAGAAGAGTTACGATAGGGTTAATTTTTGCACCGGGTGGTGCCAGAAGCGTAACGAAATAAATCCCATGTAATCTTCGTGCCGAGCGAAAAGATAGCTCGGAGCATCGGTAATCCATCTTAGGTTCAGACGCGATCCCGGGCGTCTCGCGGCGCTCGGCAATCGAGGGGCTCGGATCGAGCGCGCGTCAGAATGCCGCGGTGGCTGTCATTCCCCGCGGTCAGGGCAGTGCGATGTCGGTCCGCACATGCACGACGGCGACTTCGTCGGCGTAGAGCCGCCGCCAGTTCGGCAGATGGTCGAGCAGGAGGACGGCGGGGCGCTCCGGCGCGATCAATGTCCATGCAATGCCGTTCCGGTCGAGGAGCTTTGGCAGCTCGTCGCTATCCAGCAGCATCGCTTGAACATAACGCTTGATGAATTCGTCGCCGTAAAGCTCGGCCCGCCCGTCGATAAACGGAGGGATGCCTTTGAAGATCAGGTACCCGCCAAAACCGTAATCGTTGAGGACCGGGCCGGTCACGTGAGCTGCCTCCACCGCGGCGAGCGCGGCCGCCGGTATCGCGACGTCCGGGCGGACCGCGGCGCCGTGCAGCACGGCGGCGCTGACGCCCGCCAGCACGGCTCCGGCGAGCGCGGCGCCACGAAGGGACGCCGGCTTTGCCAGTTCCGCCAGGGTGCGGTCGACCGGTCCGGCCGAACGGCCGGCCGCCAATGCCCTCAGCTGCGGAGCGAGCGCCGGGGCGAGCAGCAACGGGGCGACCAGGCCGACCAGCTCGCCATGGCGGCGATGCTGCAACGCCATGTGCAACAACAACAACAGCATGATCAGCCGGGTCGGCGGCAGCCGCCAGCCTAGCGCGAAACCGGCCAACAGGACGACGGCGAGCCATAGTTCGAGCGGTTCGAAGGACTGGAAATCGGGGCTGCGCCATTCGACCAGCTGCCCCATTGCAAAACCCATTCCGGTGAGTCGGAACGGCAGCAATAGCCCGGCGATGCCATAGGGGGTGAGGAGCGCCGCACCGACCGCCAGCGCGCCGAAGAACGTCCAGCCGCCCGCCGCCCGGCGCCGAGTGCGCCAATCCGGGGCGAGCAGCACCGCCTCGGCGGCCAACAGCCCCGCGAACCCGAGCCCGAACAGATAGCCACCGTGCAGATTGGCCCATAGGGCCATCAGCGCGGCCAGCCAAGCCGCAGGCGCCCGGTCCTCGCCGCGCGCTCTTACCAGTTCCGCCGCCCAAAGGACGAGGATCGGCAGCGTGAAGACATGCGGCCGCGCGAGCACATGCGGAATGACCAGGGTAACGGCGAGCGCCGTTGCGATCATTGCGTGCACCGGTAGGAGGCTGCGCAGCAGCTCGCGCAGCAGCATCGCCAGCGACGCAGCGGCGCAGAAGGAGGTCACCGCCACCAGCCCGGTCCAGCCGAACGTGTCGAACAACCAGGCGAGCAGGACTTCGCCCAGCCACTCGTGAGCGATCCAGGGCGCCTGCGCCATCGTCCCCGAGAAGATGCCGTGATAGGGCGCCGCTCGGTGCGCGATGATCCAACGCCCGACGGCGATGTGCAAATAGGTGTCGGGATCGTGCAGCACCGCGCCGCCGTGCCCGGCGATGAGGGCGTAGAGGCAAAGGGCAAAGATCAACGGCAGGGATAGACCATAACGGCTGCGGCCAAGTGACAGGGTCGTACTGATACGCATACTGCGGCGCCGCGAGACGGAATCGACGATTTGAATTAGATCATTGGTCATCGCCACGAAAGCGGACGTCAATCCGCGCATGCCTTTATTCTGAACAACCCTCCCGTAAGCACCTGGAGCGAAATCCGGTTATCGCTTCCTTAACTACTCCGCGGCAGGGTGGGCCGGTACCGATCATGGCGCGGATTGCATGTCGCTTCAGTTCCACCTGTTTCCTCTCGCCGGGTTTGCCGGGTTGATGTTGATCGCCGCCGTCGAGGATCTACGCCGGCTGGTAATCCCGAACACGGTGGTCCTGGGTTTGTGCACGCTGTGGCCGCTCCAACTTGCGTCGGCCCCCGACATATCCCTCTTCGGCAGCGCCAGCGCCGCTCTCTGCGCCGCGGTAGTCTTCCTTGCCGGGGCGCTGTTGTTTTCGCGCGGGCTAATGGGCGGCGGGGACGTCAAGCTGCTCACCGCGGCGACGCTGTGGGCAGGGCCCGGGGGGACCCCGACGCTGCTGATCGGCACCGCGATTCTCGGCGGTCTCCTGACCTTGGCTCTGTTGTCGCCGCTGGCGCTGCGCGCCGTCTTTGCCCCAGCGGCGGCGGCCGATGCCGCAAAGCGGATGCCGGTACCCTACGGCGTCGCGATCGCCGGTGCCGCTCTGATCGCGACGATCCCGCCCAACCTCAGCTGAAGCAGGCCCGATGCGCGCACGCACGCTGATCCTATTCGTGGTCGCCATTCTGCTGGCCGGCAGCACGGCAATGCTGGTGCGCTCTTGGCTGGTGCAGCAACGCACGGTCGAGGCGGAGGCGGCGCCGATGCCGCCGCCCCCTGTGCAGAAATCCGTCCTCGTCGCCCGCAGCGCCATTCCCCGCGGGCAGATCCTGAAGCCCACGGACCTCGCCTGGCAGGCATGGCCCGATGGCGGCCTCGATCACGCTTATATCCAAAAAGGAGCTAAGGCGATCGAGGATTTGGCCGGCTGGGTGGCGCGCGACCCGTTCGGGCCGGGCGAGCCGATCACTGAACCCAAGATCGTGGCGCCCGGCAGCCGGGGCTTTCTAGCCGCCGTGCTGCGCCCCGGCATGCGCGCCGTCTCAGTGCCGGTCACTCGCACCTCCGGAATCTCCGGGTTTGTCTTCCCGGGCGACCAGGTTGACATTTTGACCACCCACGCGCTCGCACTTCCGACCAGCGGCGGCAAGAGCGACTCCGTGCAGCACCAGGCATCGGAGACGGTGCTGCACGATATACGGGTGCTAGCGGTGGACCAGAAGCTCGACAGCAAAGGCGGCGAAGCGATCGTCGCCCAAACCGCGACGCTCGAAGTGACGCCGAAGCAGAGCGAGGTCATCGCCGTCGCGAGCGACATGGGCAAATTATCGCTCAGTCTTCGCAGCCTCGTCACCCCGCCGGGCGAAGCGGCCGTCGCCGATTCTGCCGACAATACGGGCTCGGGCACCTTCACTCTCGACAGCGAGGTCAGCCGATTGTTGCCGAACCCATTAACCCAAAAGGATAACCCTGGCGCGGATGTCGTCACCGTATTGCACGGAACAAGCAAATCAGAGAGTACTACCGGGTCGCAACCTGCGTCTCGAGGTCTTTGATGCGTGCTTTGCCGGCCGCCGGTCTTGCCGGATCGCTGATTTTCGCCGCCTTCGGCGCCCCGCCCGCGGCGGCTCAGACCCCCGCCCCGACAGCGCCCACGACAGCCGATGGGCGCGGCGCCGTGGTGGTCGCACCGCAGAACCCGACGCGAACCTTGCGCGGCGGTGCCAGCCAGATTGCGGCCAATGGCGCGCCGATCGTGCTCGAGGTGAACAAGGGCACCTTGATCCGCCTCTCCGCCCCAGCGGCGACGGTCTTCATCGCCAATCCCGACATCGCCGACGTCCAGGTCAAGTCGCCCTCGCTGATCTACATCAGCGCCAAGGCGCCGGGCGAGACCGTGATCTATGCGGTCGACGCCAGCGACAGCGTGCTGCTGAACTCGCCGGTCCGGGTCGAGCACGACGTCTCGCGGCTGCGCTCCTCGCTCCGGCAGCTGGCGCCGGGCGAGCAGATCTCGGCCGATTCGGTCGACGGCAATCTGGTGCTGAGCGGCGTCGTGTCGGACGCCGGCAAGGCAGACAAAGTTCGGACGCTTGCCGCTGCGATCGCCGGCGAAACCAAGGGCTCGGTGATCAACCGGATGACCGTTGCCACGCCGAACCAGGTCAACCTGCAGGTGCGAATCGCCGAAGTGAACGTTACGAAATTGAACGAGATCGGCGTCAATTGGCAGAAGGTCGGCTCGACGATAAAGTTCACGACCACCAACCCGGTGACGATCGCGGCCGAAACGACAAACACGCTTATCGCCGGAGCATTCGCAACGACCGCCAACGCGAACTGTCACCGCGACCGGCATGGGATGCTTCGGATCTACCAGCGCGATGATCTCCGCGCTCGAGCAGGAGGGGTTCATCACGAGCCTGGCCGAGCCGAACCTGACGGCGATGTCCGGTCAAACCGCCAGCTTTCTCGCGGGCGGCGAGTTTCCGGTGCCGATCTCCGGCTCCTCCGCCGCCACCGGGGGTTTCCCGACGATCTCGGTCGAGTTCAAGAGCTTCGGGGTCAGCCTCGCCTTCACCCCGACAGTCATCGACGCCAATCATCTCAACCTGCGGGTCCGGCCCGAGGTCAGCGAGCTGTCGACCGTCGGTGAGGTATCGGTACCGCTCACCAACACTGCCACGGTGACGATCCCCGCCTTGACCGTCCGCCGCGCCGAAACCTCGGTCGAGCTCGCAAGCGGTCAAAGCTTCGCGCTCGCCGGCCTGCTGATGCACACCTCCCAGCAGCTCGTCTCCAAGGTCCCGTGGATCGGCGATATTCCGATCCTCGGCGCGGCGTTTCGGTCGGATCGCTTCCAGCGCAGCGAGACCGACATCGTCGTCATCGTCACCCCCTATCTCGTGCAACCATCATCGACGCGGCTCGCGGCCCCGACCGACGGCCTCGTACTGCCGAGCGATGCGCAACGGGTGTTGTTCAGCGACAAATACCGCCAGGGGCTACCCGCACCCGCGCGCGGCCCGCTTGATGCCGGCGGCAAGGGCCTGATCGGTCCCGGCGGCTTCCGGCTGGACTGAGGGAGGAATGCCATGAACATCCGCCTCTACCCGATTGCCGTCCCGCTGCTGCTGGGGCTTGCGGCGTGCGTTACCGAATACAGCAAGAGCGAGGCCCCGGCTGCGCTACAGGTCGACGGTGCCCAAAGCCGGCTTGAGATCGCCTTTGCTGGCGGATCGGATCGCCTCTCCCCGGGCGAAGCCCGCCGGCTGGACGGCCTGGTGCTGGCCGGAAATATCCGCCCCGCCGATCGCGTTGCGATCGCCGCGGCCGGCCCGCCGGGGCTCGCCGAGCGGCGCTCCGCGGCGATTTCGAGCGAGCTCCTTCGCTACGGCATCGTCGCCAGCACGGTGGCCCTCGACACGGTGCCCGCCAATCGGGCGATCGTCTCGGTGGGCCGCTATACGGTGACCTTGCCGTCCTGCCCGAATTGGAGCCAATCATTGAGCTACGAATTCACCAACGCGTTCTCCAGTAATTACGGGTGCGCCAATACGACCAATCTCGGGCTGATGGTGGCGAGCCCCGCCGACCTCGTCAGCGGCCGGACGCTCGCACCGGCCGATGGCCAGCCCGCCGTCGCCGCTGTCGAGCGTTATATGAACGACCGGATCAAACAGCCGCCGGCGCCCACGGCCACGCCATTTGCCGCGTCGACCGGCGCAGGCGGCGGCGACGCAGGCGGTGGTGGCGCCGGCGGAGCCGGTGCCGGAGCGGGGACCGGAGCTCAGTAATGAAATCATCGCGCGCTTCGGCTGCGCTCAAATCCGAGCGCGAGGGTATCCTTGCCGTTCTAAACGAGCCGTCGACGATCGATCGGATCCAGGGGGTCATCCGCGAGCTGCAACTGGATGACGAACTCTCTGTGACCGATACGCTCGACGCCGCGTTGCGGCGCATCCGCTCGGGTTCGACACCGCGTATCCTGCTGATCGATCTCGGCGAATTGACCGCGCCAATCGCCGAGGTCAGCGCCGCGCGCGCGGTCGGCGGCGCCGATCTGAAGCTCGTCGTGCTCGGCACGGTCAACGATGTCGCTCTGTTCCGCGACCTGCTCTCGGCCGGCGCCAGCGACTATCTGGTCAAGCCGTCGACGCGCGAAGCCTTGAGCGCGGTGCTGGAAAAGACCTCGGCCTCGTTGGGAACGACCCCCGACGGGTTGGGACAGGTGATCGTCTTCCTCGGCAGCCGCGGCGGAGTCGGCGCGACAACCTCGGCCGTCTCCTGCGCCTGGCTGATGGCCACCGAGCGGCGAGAGCGGGTCGCGCTTGTCGATCTCGACCTGCATTTCGGGACGGTCGCCTTGAAGCTCGATCTCGACCCGGGCAGCGGGTTGTGCGAGGCCCTGGAGCAGCCGTCGCGCATCGACAGCCTGTTCATCGAGCGCGCCATGATCAAGGTCAGCGACAATTTGCGCGTCTTGGCTGCCGAGGCCTCCGCAGCGCAGCACGTCGCCGTCGACGCCGGCGCGGTCGATATGCTGCTCCACGAATTGCGCCGCAAATTCGTTCGGATCACGGTCGATCTGCCGCGCGGCGTCAGCCCGATGCACCGCGTCGTGCTGGCCGCAGCGAGCCAGGTGGTCGTGTTCTGCGAGCATAGCCTAGCCGGTCTGCGCGACACGATCCGGCTGCAGACCCTGGCGCGCGAGCAGGCGCCCCAGGCCCGGCTTTGGCTCGTCGAGGCGGGCGCCAGCGGCGAGCGCGCTCCGATCGGCAAAAACGAGTTCGAAAAAGGGATCGGGAAATCGCTCGACGCGAGGCTTTCCTACGACCCCAAAGCGGCCAGTGCCGCAGCCAATTCCGGCCAGCCTTTGCCGGCTGCGGCACCCCGCAGCGCGGTCGTGCGCGAATTGCGGCAGCTGACGGCCCTGCTGGTCGGTCCCGCGCCGGCCGCTGCCAAAAGCCGGGTCTTTGCCCTGCCCTCGCTATGGTAGCGTTCTTCAAACGCCCCGCGGCCGAAGATGGGCTCGACGCGCGCATCGCCGTGCTTTCGCGGCGCGCTCAACCGCTCGCGGATCCTGCCGATCCGGCACGGGCACCCACCCCGCCGGGCATCCCTGACAATAAGCGCTCGACTGGGCCGGAGATCGCTCGCGCAGCGATGCCGAACATTGCCCCTGTCGCGGTCCTGGACACCACCGCTGAAGCGCCTTTCCAGCCATTGCCGACTGCCGTCTTGCCGCCGGCTCTTTCCGACGAGGATCGCTTTCTTCTGGCGCGTGAGGAGCTGCTCGCCCGCCTGACCGCTGAACTCAGTCCCGAGCGCATCAGCATTCTAAGCCGCGGCGAACTCGCCAAGGTCGTCGATGCCGCGGTCCAGGCCCATTTTGTCCGTAAAGGGGCCGAAGCGGACCCGATCGTCCGCCGCGACCTGATCACCGAATTGATCAAGGGGCTTCTCGAACTCAATAAAGCCCCGGCCGGTGCCGATGATGGGGGATCGAGGCGGTCCAACCGCTCGGCGGTTGAAACGGCAAAGGCCCAGATTCAGCCGCTCGTCCTCGAACATATGGACGTTGCCGCCGCCGCGGAGATGCCGCGCCCGGTCTTCGAGGCCCAGCTCACCGGGTGGGTAAAGGATCTGCTGACCGAAACCAAAATCCAACTGAACTTTCTCGAGCAGCGCGAGCTCGTCGAGTCGTTGATCGCCGATATGCTCGGGCTCGGTCCCCTCGAACCGCTGATCGAGGACGAGACCGTAACCGACATCATGGTCAACGGGGCCCGGCAAGTCTATGTCGAACGGCGCGGCAAGCTGGAGCTGACCGGCGTCCGTTTTCGCGACGACGACCACGTCATGAACGTAGCGACCAGGATCGTCACGCGAGTCGGCCGCCGCATCGATGAGTCGACGCCGCTCGTCGATGCGCGCCTGCTGGACGGCAGCCGGGTCAATATCATCGCTCCGCCACTCGCGATCGACGGACCGTCGATCTCGATCCGCAAATTTTCGAAGAAGACGATCACCCTCGACACGATGGCGCAGCAGGCCAACATCTCGCCGGATATGGCGACCTTGCTCAAGGTCGCCGCGCGCTGTCGCCTCAATATCCTGATTTCCGGCGGCACCGGTTCGGGCAAAACGACGTTGTTGAACGCATTGTCGCGGCTGATCGATCCGGCCGAACGGACCGTGACGATCGAGGACGCGGCCGAACTGCAGTTGCAGCAGCCGCACGTCGTGCGGCTCGAAACGCGGCCGCCGAACCTCGAGGGGAGCGGCGAGATCACGATGCGCGATCTGCTCCGCAATGCCCTGCGTATGCGCCCAGACCGCATCATCCTGGGCGAGATCCGCGGCGCGGAGGCGCTCGACGTGCTGCAGGCGATGAATACCGGCCACGACGGGTCGATGAGCACGATCCACGCGAATACGCCGCGCGAAGCGCTGACCCGACTCGAAAACATGGTCGGCATGACCGGCATCAACCTGCCGTCGCGCGCCGTACGCACCCAAATCGCGGCTGCGGTCCATCTGATCGCGCAAGTCAACCGGATGCGCGACGGCATTCGCCGCGTCACGCACGTCATCGAAGTCGTCGGCATGGAGGGCGAAGTCATCACGACCCAGGAGCTGTTCACCTTTCAGTTCCAAGGCGAGACGACCGACGGCAGGTTACGCGGTGTATTCAACTCAAGCGGAATTCGCCCGTTCTTCCTGCCGCGTGCGGAGTATTATGGACTCGATCGCGCGTTGCTCGAGATCATCTGAGAATGCCTCGCTGGTCCTTTTGGCCGCGACAATTCGCCCTCTCCGCCCGCTTGCTCGGCCAAAGGGGGGCCTGAAAGATGGCTATACCACTCGATCTGGAGACGTCGATCGCGCTCGCTTGCGCCGCCAGTCTCGCTTTGATTCTCTGCCTCGTCGTCTATGCAGTGAGCGAGGGCGCGAGTGGCCGGCGCTTCAAGCGGCGTCTGGCCGGAGTACGCGATAGGGCGCAAGGGGTCGTTTCGGCCGAGGCGGCGGTCACCCGGTCGCTTGCACGACAGCAAAGCGCGACCCCCAGGATTGATCGCATCGCCCGGCAATGGCTGCCGCGCCGCGATATGCTCGCCCACCGTCTCGCACGCACCGGACGGCGGATCAGCGTCGGTCAGTATTCAATGACCGGCGTCGGCCTCGCCGTGCTGGTCGCAATTACGCTGGCTTGCACTACTCCGATCGGCGTCGTAGCGAGCCTGGCCGTTGGGCTCCTGATTGGAACGGCACTGCCTCACATGGTGGTCGGCCGTATGGGAAAGCGCCGAGTTGCCGCCTTTGTCGGCCTATTTCCCGAGGCCATCGACCTGATGGTGCGGGCGCTCCGTTCGGGCCTGCCGATCAGCGAAGCAATTATCGGCGCGGGCCGTGAGATCGGCGATCCGGTCGGCGACGAGCTGGGTCGGGTCGAGGCAGGCATGCGGATGGGCCGCGATCTCGAAGGCTTGCTGTGGGACATCGCCAACCGCATCGATGTGCCGGAATTTCGCTTCTTCATCATCGCGCTCAGCGTTCAGCGCGAGACCGGCGGCAACCTCGCCGAAACCCTCGCCAATCTCGCCGATGTGCTGCGGCGACGCCGGCAGATGCGCGCCAAGGTCCGCGCCATGTCGAGCGAGACTCGCGCGACCACGATGATTCTGGCCGGCATGCCGGTCCTGGTCATTGTGATGCTCGCGCTGACCTCGCCGCATTATCTGGCGCCACTTTACCACGATATCCGGGGGTTTCTTCTCGACGGCCTGGCGTTCGCGATGCTCGGCACTGGTGTCGGCATCATGACCAAGATGGCGCGGTTCGAGATATGAGGAGCACTCGCCTCCAGGATTTTCATATTGCCGATTGGCTGCCGGCGGGAATCGGGCTCGATGACCTCATTGTTGCGCTCGCCTCGCTGGCGACCCTGGTCATGTTTCTTGCGATGTGGCAGGCGTTGCGGCCGAACAGCGCCTTTGAGCGGCGTCTCGAGCAGATCGTCCAACGCAAGGAAACGCTGCGCCAATCGGCGCTCGTGAACCGCCGCAGCCCACACCGTCGGACACCAGGCGGGTTGATGCACGAGGCCGTGACGCGGCTCAATCTTCTGCGCTCGCGGCACGCCGCCGAAGCGCGCCAGATGCTGGCACGTGCCGGCTTCCGATCGCAGGATGCGATGGTGAGGTACCTATTCGCGCAGATCAGCCTACCGTTTGTCTTCGGCGCGCTGATATTGATGGACACCCACGTGCTGCATCTGATGCCGCTGCCGTCGCAATTTGCGGTGCTGCCGTCAGTGGCGGCGGTCCTGTTCGGCTTTTTCGCTCCGAAGCTCTATCTGAGGAACGCCGCCGACAAACGCGCCAAGCAGCTTCAGCTGGCATTGCCCGACGGGCTCGATCTGATGGTGATCTGTGCCGAAGCCGGGCTGAGCCTCGACGCCACCTTGGTTCGGGTATCGCGCGAGCTCGGCAATACCTGGCCGGAACTGGCCGAAGAGTTTGGCATCACCGCGGCCGAACTGACCTTTCTGCCGGACCGCCGGATGGCGTTCGACAATCTCAACAATCGAACCGACTCCGACGGCGTCCGCGGTGTCGTCAATACACTGCAGCAGACCGCCAAGTTCGGCACGCCGCTGGCCCAGTCATTGCGTGTCCTCGCCACCGAGATGCGCACCGCGCGCATGACCCGCGCCGAGGAGAAGGCGGCGCGCCTGCCGGCGCTGCTGACGATCCCGATGATGATCTTTATCTTGCCGACGCTGTTCATCGTGCTGCTCGGCCCGGCCGCGATCAACGTGATGGACACCTTTAAGCATTAGCCCGCACGACTGCGCGCTGTCAGGCCCTCTATGGCGCGAGGAGCGCGCCGGGTTGGACAGGTGAGGGGTTCAAGAGCTCACCAAGCTGACCCGTGTCAACCTGGCTTCGCGCGGATAGCCATCGGGCCATTATCATGAAGCTCTGGCGGGACTACCAGACAGGATTGCCTGGCTGCGGGCTTCCGGCGAGAGTTCGCGGAGCGATTGGTAATAGGCCAAATTGTGTTCCACCGAGGCGTCGTCGAGATCGATACGGCCGAGCCGGGCTGCCTCTGCGGTGTTGCCGTTGAGGCCGTAGATCAACGCCAGGGTCTGTCGCTCCTGAGCCGAGGCGGCTGGGGACATCGCAAGCGGCTGCAGCACGGATATAGCATTCGGATAATTGCCGCTGAGTGCGAGCGACAAGGCGAGGTTGACCGTCAGGGCCGGGTTGCCCGGCGCACGGACGAGCCCGCCGCGGTAGTAACCTTGGGCTTCCAAATGGCTTCCCGCCAGATCCTTTGTCACACCGAGCAGCAGCAAGAGCTTCGGGTCGTCCGGGCTCGCCTCCATCGCCTTGGAGAGGGGCGTCAGGGCCAGTTGAGGCTTGCCGGTCTTCAAAAACGCCTTGGCCAGTCCGACCTGGGCGCCCTGAGTGTCACCAGGTCTGACCAAGGCTGCGTTGTAGCTGACGATTGCCTCGTTGATGTTGCCCATCTGCAGCAGCACGTCGCCAGCCGCAATCAGAGGGGCGGGATCCTGGGGC
Source organism: uncultured Alphaproteobacteria bacterium (assembly GCA_963695605.1). GTDB lineage: Bacteria > Pseudomonadota > Alphaproteobacteria > ATCC43930 > CGMCC-115725 > AP-15. Next base: position 204,521 of record CAVOHI010000058.1, read on the forward strand.
GCCAGTTCGGCGGCGCGCCGGTAGACGCCGAGAGCGTTGGGTAAATCGCCGCCGGACTGCGCCGCGGCGCCGATCCGCATCAGCATCGCATAGGTCGGGATCGGGCCGCCGCCGTCGCGGCCCTCGACGCTCAGGGGGTCGAGGTGAACCGGGGTAACCACGCAGCCCGCGAGCGCCAATCCAACGATCAGTGATACGAGCAACGCGGGCGCGGGCATTCCCCTGACGCCGCGAGCCCCGGCTTTTGACTGGTGCATAGAGCTGCGCCGATACAATCCACCCCAGACTGCAATTATGCGAAGAGCGTCAGCGCGGCGTCCAGAACTTCCGGATTTCGCCGGAATTCAGCAGTCTTCCCCGGATCGGGGAACACGCGGCTAACGCGAATCGCGTTAACCATCCAGAGCATTCTACTCGGCGGCCTGGTCCTGGCCTTTGGCGGCGATCGCGCGCTCGATGGCGGCCAATGCCGTCTCCGCGCGAGAGGCGTCGGGACCGCCCGCCTGCGCCATGTCGGCACGGCCGCCACCGCCCTTGCCGCCGAGCGCTTCGGCGCCAAGGCGGACCAGCTCGACCGCATCGAAACGGCCGGTCAGATCGGCGGTGACGCCGACGACGATTGCCGCCTTGCCCTCGGCGCGCGAGACGGCGGCGACGACCCCCGAGCCTATGCGGCGCTTCAGATCGTCCGCCAGGGATTTGAGCTCGCGCCCGGGAACTCCGTCGACGACGCGGCCGTCAAACGCGACGTCGCCGATGCGCTTTTCGGTCGATTTGGCGGCGGGACCCGCATTCGCGAGCGCCCGGCGGGCCTCGGAAAGCTCGCGTTCGAGGCGGCGCCGCTCCTCGACGAGATTGACGATGCGCGCCGGCAGCTCGGAGGGCGTCGTGCGCAACGCCGCTGCGGCCTCCCGCAACACCCCCTCTTCCTCGGCGAGATATGCCTCGGCCGCGGCCCCGGTCAGAGCTTCGATCCGGCGCACGCCCGAAGCGATCGCCATTTCGCCGACGATCTTGAAGAGCCCGATGTCGCCGGTGCGGCCGACATGCGTGCCGCCGCACAGCTCGACCGAAAAAGGCTGTTCGTCGTCATTCGCCGCGCCCATCGCGACGACCCTGACCTCGTCGCCGTATTTCTCGCCGAACAGCGCCAGCGCCCCTTCGGCGACGGCGCGGTCCGGGGTCAGCAGGCGCGTGCGCACGGCGCTGTTGGCGCGAATGCGCTCGTTGACCTCGGCCTCGATTGCCCGGATGTCCTCCTGCGTCAGCGGCCGCGGATGGCTGAAGTCGAAGCGCAGCCGGTCGGGGGCGACGAGCGAGCCCTTTTGCGTCACGTGCTCGCCGAGGCGCCGGCGTAGCGCCTGATGCAGCAGATGAGTGACCGAGTGATTGGCGCGCAGCAGCCGGCGGCGCGCGCCGTCGACCCTGAGCTCGACGGCCTCGCCGACTTTCAAGCTTCCGTGGGTCAGAGTGCCGAGATGAACGTGCAGATCCCCAGCCTTTTTTACCGTGTCGCGCACCGCCAGCTCGGCGCCGTCGGATGAGAAAATGACCCCGCTGTCGCCCACCTGGCCGCCCGATTCCGCATAGAACGGCGTCTGGTTGACGATGACGCCGATGTCGTCGCCGGCCTCAGCCTCGGTGATGCGCTGCCCGTCGCGCATGATCGCCAGGACGACGCCCTCGGCGTTCTCGGTCTCGTAGCCGAGAAACTCGGTGGCGCCGACTTCCTCGCGCAGCGCGAACCATACCGCCTCGGTCGCCGCCTCGCCCGATCCGACCCAGCTCTTGCGCGCTTCCTCGCGCTGCCGTTGCATTGCCGCCGTGAAGCCCTCGACCGCCACCCTGCGGCCCTGACCGCGCAGTACGTCCTCGGTCAAGTCGAGCGGGAACCCGAAGGTGTCGTAGAGCCGGAAGGCGATCTCGCCGGGCAGTGCCGCGCCGGGGCCGAGCCGCGCCGTCTCCTCTTCGAGCAGGCGCAGCCCGCGGTCGAGCATCTGCTTGAAGTTGGTCTCCTCGAACCGCAATGTTTCGGAGATCAGCGGCTGCGCCCGCAGCAATTCGGGATAGGCGGCGCCCATCTGCTGCACCAGCGCCGGCACCAGCCGCCACATCAGCGGATCCTTGCAGCCGAGCATGTGCGCGTGCCGCATGGCCCGGCGCATGATCCGGCGCAGCACATAGCCGCGCCCCTCCTTGCTCGGCAGCACCCCGTCGGCGATCAGGAACGCCGAGGCGCGCAGATGATCGGCGATCACGCGATGCGAGACCGCGTGAGGCCCGTCCGGTGCGACGCCGGAGGCCTCCGCCGAGGCCAAGATCAAAGCCCGGAAGAGGTCGATGTCGTAATTGTCGTGCTTGCCCTGCAAGACCGCGGCGATGCGTTCGAGCCCCATGCCGGTATCGACCGAGGGACGCGGCAGCGGGACCCGCTCACCCGGGCTCACCTGGTCGAACTGCGTGAAGACGAGGTTCCAGATTTCGATGAAGCGGTCGCCCTCCGCATCGGCACTTCCCGGGGGACCCCCGGGGATGGACGGGCCGTGATCGTAAAAGATCTCCGAGCAAGGGCCGCACGGTCCGACGTCGCCCATCATCCAGAAATTGTCCGAGGTGGCGATGCGGATGATCTTCGACTCCGGCAAGCCCGGCGATCTTCGCCCACAAGGCCGGCGGCCTCGTCGTCTTCGGCGTAGACCGTCACCAGCAGGCGATCGCGGGCGAGCCCGAACTCGCGAGTGATCAGGTTCCAGGCAAGCTCGATCGCCCGGTCCTTGAAATAGTCGCCAAACGAGAAATTCCCCAGCATCTCGAAAAACGTATGGTGCCGGGCGGTATAGCCGACGTTTTCCAGATCGTTGTGCTTGCCGCCGGCGCGCACGCATTTCTGCGCCGTGGCGGCGCGCTGATAGGGCCGCTTCTCCAAGCCGGTAAAGACGTTCTTGAACTGCACCATGCCGGCATTGGTGAACAGCAATGTCGGATCGTTGCGCGGCACGAGCGGGCTCGACGGGACGATCTCGTGCTCGTGGCGCGCAAAATAGTCGAGAAACGCGGAGCGGATGTCGTTGGTGGTCTGCATAGACAGATTCTGGCCCTCCGCGCCGATCATACAAGGGGCATACCCAGGGGGCATAAAAGGGGGCGAGCATTAAGCCCGCGCCATCGGCGTTTTGTACAGATCGCAATGCGGCGTGTTTAACGCTCGGTAAATGACCGACGCCTTAAGCTGAGCTCGGCAGCGCACGCAGTCGATACTGGTGGAAGCGCACCGAGCATTCTCGGAAGAGGCGTCGAGCAAGTTGGCGTATCGCCTGGCGATCCCGATCGGTGTGCTGTGCCTCTACGCGATCATGGCGGGGCTGTGGCTCTCGGGGGCGCACTCTCTCTATTTCGGCGCTCTGCGCCTGCTCGGCGTCGAACCGTTCAGCTTTCCTTTTCTCGACACCCACGCCGTTCTGGCGGCCGCCGAATGCGGGCGGCAGGGCGATCGAGGTTTATTTGTCCAATCCCTGCGATGTGCTGGGGCGCCCGCACGTCTATTCGCCGCTGTGGCTGGCGATCGTGCCAGGGTCTCTTGGGACTGGGGCGACTGGGTGGGTGGGCGCGAGCCTCGACCTGCTGTTCCTTCTGTCATTGGCTGTCGTGCTGCGCCCACGTACCGCCAGGGAGCTGTTTATCCTTGGCGCGGCGGCGGTTTCGCCAATGACCGTCTACGCTTTGGAACGCGCCAACAATGATCTGGTCGTATTCTTGCTGGTGATCTGCGGGGCGATGCTTTTCACCTTCCCGCGCCCCTACCGGCTGTTCTCCTACGGACTGTTCGTGGCCGCCGGCCTCCTGAAATACTATCCGCTCGCGCTGTTGGTCCTCGCCGCACGCGAAGGGCGGCGGGACGGCCTGGTCATAGCAGCAGCGGCCGATGTTAGCGCTGGTCTTCTTCGCCGTTGCCTTTTACCCCGAGCTGAGCCTGGCGGCAGCGAGCATCCCTGCCGCAGCCTCTTATTTCACCGACGCCTTCTCCGCCCGCAACCTGCCGTTCGGTTTCGCGGAAGCGTCTGGGCAAAGGTGTCGCGCGTACCCTGATCGCGGGATCGCTGCTGGCGGCGCTGTCGGGAGTGGCAGTTGCGCGAACGCTTCGCACGGTTCGGCTGCTCGGGCGCGAGCAACTCGACTGGGCGGCGAGAGAGGCGCAGTTCCTCGTCATCGGCGGCTTGTTGGTTGCGGCCTGCTTCTTTGCCGGCCAGAACATCGGTTATCGCGGCATTCTTCTTCTCCCGGTGCTGTCCGGGCTGGTCTGCCTCCATCGCTCGGTCGAAGACCGAGAGGTACGACGATTTTGCGGCCAGATGATCGCGGCGGTGCTCTTCGTCATGTGGGAGGAGTGCTTCCGCCGCGCTCTCCACGCCGCGATCTCCCCGGTCCCCGGCGCGGGGCTGAGCTCGCGCGCCGAGGTGTTCTTTTGGCTCGGCCGGGAGCTGGTGTGGTGGTGGCTGGTTGTCGGGCTCGCCGCGCTCGTTCTTGTCGTTCCTCCGGCGATCGCCTTTCGCGGAGATTTTCGGAAGAACCGCCGCAGGTCCTGCCCGTTCCCCGGTCTGACCGTCTAACGCAGCCGCGCCGCGACGGCCGGAAGGCCGGCGATGTCGATCCCGTGCTGGGCGGCTTCGGCAATAAGCGAGAGCGCGTCGGCTCCCTCGCGCATGCGGGTCAAAGCCCACAGCAGCGCCGAGCGGGTCCCGCTGCGGCAATGCGCCACGACCGGCGCCGGTCCATCCCGCAGCGCTGCGCCAAAGGCGTCGACATCGGCGCGCGACAACGTGGCGGCGGTGATCGGGATGTGGTGGTACGCGATCCCGTGCGCCTCGGCGATGCGCCGCGCCTCGACCGCCGGAAGCTGCCCGGGGTCTTCGCCATCGGGGCGATTGTTGATGATCGTGCGTACACCGGTTGCGGCGAGCGCATCGATGTCCGCCCGGTCGAGCCTGCCGGCGACGCTTACTCCGGGGGCTAACGGAAACAGCTGGGCTGACATGCCGGTCCTCCGCGATGATCTGCGAGCAGCCTCGCAGCCCCAAACGGGGACGTCACCAACAAAAGCGGTGGCGTCACCAAAAAAATCAGCTGAAAAAAATCAGGCGGCGAATTGAGGCGGGCGCTGCACAAAGTCGCCGGCGCGGATCCAGAACCGCTCGAGGCGCCGGAGTGCGGCGTTGGCGCCTTGCAGATCTTCGACGCTCACCGCGGCGTTCGGCAGCATTTCGGCATGGCGCCGATGCATCGCGGTCAGGCTGTCGCGCAACCTGATACCCTTTTCGGTCAGGTGGACGTGGATCGAACGCCGGTCGTGGAGCGAGCGCTGCTGCGCCAGATACCCGTTCTCGACCATCTTCTTGACGTTGTAGGAGACGTTCGAACCGAGATAGCAGCCCCGCAACGTGAGCTCGCCGACCGTCATCTCCGCGTCGCCGATATTGAAGAGCATCATTCCCTGAACGTTGTTGATGTCGTGGATTCCGAGCCCTTCGAGCTCGAGCTTTACGACCTCGAGAAAATGGCGGTGGAGCCGCTCGACGAGCGAAATCACCTCCAGATATGCGGTATTCATCCGAGCCTCGCTTGCCGGGCCAATTGGCGGCAGCCTAGCGGCGATTTGTAAATTTATCGTTTCAAATTTTACCCTGCGGCTTGCGGATTAAGCGAAAGATGCTGGAGAAATCAAGGCTATCCGCTCCGGCGTCGACGGACAGTTGGTAAAGATTGGCGGCCGCGGCGCCGAGCGGGGTCGCGGTCGCGGTGGCGCTTGCCGCCTGCTGCGCAAGGCGCAGGTCCTTCAGCATCATCGCCGCGGTAAAGCCAGGCGCGTAGCCGCGGTTCGCCGGCGACGCGGGGACCGGTCCCGGCACCGGGCAATAGCTCGTCAATGCCCAGCACTGCCCGGACGATTTGGAGCTGATGTCGAACAAGGTCTGCGCGTCGAGACCAAGCCTTTCGGCGAGCGCGAAGGCCTCGCACACCGCGATCATCGACACCCCGAGGATCATGTTGTTGCAGATCTTGGCGGCCTGGCCATTGCCGGCCGGGCCGGCATGGACGATCGTCCGGCCCATCGCCGACAATAGTGGGTGGGCACGGTCGAACACCTCGGCCTCGCCGCCGACCATGAAGGTGAGGCTCGCCGCTTCTGCCCCGGAGACCCCGCCCGACACCGGTGCGTCGAGCATGTCGAACCCCGCCCTCTTCGCCGCTGCCGCCACCGCCCGCGCGGTCTCGACATCGATCGTCGAGCAGTCGATCAGCAATGCGCCGCGGCGGGCGCTGTCAAGAACGCCGCCCGCGTCGAGATAGACCGAGCGCACCTGCGGGCCGGCGGGCAGCATCGTGATCACGATGTCGCCCGCGGCGGCGGCCTCGGCGGCCGATGCGGCCGCATGGCCGCCCTTCGTCGCCAGCGCCTCCATAGCTCGCGGCACAAGGTCGAACCCGGTCACCTGGTGGCCGGCCCCGACGAGATTGGCCGCCATCGACGCCCCCATATTCCCGAGCCCGATGAACCCGATCGTCGCCATCCCGATTTCCTCCTCGCCTCTAATCAAATCAGGGCAACAAGCCCCCCTAGTCCGGAAATCCGGCTGGAGAACCACGGTGCCTGCTTCGAGATGGCCGCTTCGCGACCTCCTCAGGATGACGAGGTTTTCTTAATGCCATCAACGCCCTCCTCATCCCGAGCAGCCGCCGCAGGTGGCGTCTCGGAGGACGCACGACTATGCAAACCGCAGCTCGCGATCGCCGATCGGCGCAAAATACGAGTCGACCATTCCGTCGCTGACCTCGGTCAATGCCGCTGGGCGCCATTGCGGCTTCCGGTCACGGTCGATCAGCATCGCTCGGACCCCTTCGTAGAAGTCGTGCCCGGCCATGATGTGCTGGGTCAGCCGGTATTCGAGGGCGAGCGCCGCGTCGAGGTCGTAATCCCGCCCGATCGTCAGCTGGCGTAAGGTGATCTTTAGACTGGTCGGCGATTTGGTTAGCAGGCCAACGTGGGTTTCCGCCGCCCATCTCGCATCGGCGCTTCCGCCAGCCGCCTCCGCCGCGAGCGCGTCTAGGATCGCCTCGACGCTATCATGGGCAAAGCAGCGGTCGATCGCCGGCTGCAACGCCGCGAGCGGGGCTGGACCCGGATCAACGGCGAAGCGCCGCAAGCAGTCTTCGGTCGAGGTGTGCTCGTGGCTCACCTCATCGAGCAGTGCCTCGACGGAATCACGTTTCACGGCGTGGATGGCGAAGCCGCAGTAGACCGCGTCCGCCGCTTTCACCCGTGCGCCGGTCAGACCGAGATACCGTCCGACATGCCCAGGGCAGCGGTTCAGAAAGCGCGTCGCGCCGACATCGGGAAAGAGGCCGATCCCGGTCTCCGGCATCGCGAGGATGGTGTGCTCGGTCGCGATGCGATAGGCGCCGTTGACTGAGATCCCGGCGCCGCCGCCCATCGTGATCCCGTCGATGATTGCGATATAGGGCTTCGGGAAACGATGGATCAGCCGGATCAGCTCGTATTCTTCACGAAAAAAGACCGCGGGCAGGTCTGGGTCTCCGCTGATCCCGCGCCCCGCTTCGTAGACCGCGCGCACGTCACCGCCGGCGCAGAAGGCTCGATCGCCGGCGCCGCGGACGACGACGGCATGCACCGACGGATCCGCCGCCCACGTCCGCAAGGCCGGGTCGAGGCGGCGGTAATTGGCGAGGGTGAGCGCATTGAGCGCCTGCGGCCGGTTGATCGTGACAGTTGCCAGACCACCCTCACGCCCGAGCAGGATCTCGTCTTGATCGCTCATCAGCTGCCGAGCAGGCGGCGGGCGATGATGACGCGCATGATTTCGTTGGTGCCTTCGAGGATCTGATGCACCCGTACATCGCGCAGGTGGCGCTCGATCGGGAAGTCCTTGAGGTACCCGTAACCCCCGAACAGCTGCAATGCCTCGTTGCAGACATGGAATCCGGCATCGGTCGCCAAGCGTTTCGCCATCGCGCAATGCATCGTCGCCTCGGGGTCGCCGCGGTCGAGGCTCGCCGCCCCGCGCCGCACCATCAGCCGGGCTGCATCGAGCTCGGTCGCCATGTCGGCGAGCTTGAACCGCAGGGCCTGGAAATCGGCGAGCGGCTGGCCGAACTGCCGCCGCTCGAGCATGTGATCGCGTGCCGCGTCGAGGCAGGCGCGCGCGCCGCCGAGGGAGCAGGCAGAGATGTTGAGGCGCCCGCCGTCGAGCCCCGCCATCGCGATCTTGAAGCCGTCGCCTTCTTCGCCGATCCGGTTGGCTATGGGTACGCGGCAATCCTCGAAGATCACCATCGCCGTCGGCTGCGTGTTCCAGCCGAGCTTTCTTTCCTTTTTGCCAAAGGAGAGCCCCGGAGCATCTTTCTCGACGACGAGGCAGGAGATGCCCCGCGGGCCCGTCCCGCCGGTGCGCACCATCGCCACATAGATGTCGCTGACCGAGCCGCCGGAGATGAACGCCTTGGTACCGTTGAGCACGTATTCGTCGCCGTCGCGCACGGCTTTTGTGGCGAGCGCCGCCGCGTCCGAACCGCTGCCGGGCTCGGTCAGGCAATAGCTCGCGAAATGCGCCATCGTCGTCAATTTCGGCAGAAACCGCGCGCGCTGCTCGCGCGTGCCGAAGCGGTCGATCATCCACGCCGCCATGTTGTGGATCGACAGATAGGCGGCGGTCGACACGCAGGCTGCGGCGAGCTCCTCGAAGATGATCGTCGCGTCGAGCCGGCCGAGCCCGCTGCCGCCGAATTCGTCGCCGACATAGATGCCGGCGAAGCCGAGTTCCGCCGCGCGCCGCAACGCCGCGACCGGGAACTCGCCGCGCTCGTCCCAACCCGGCGCCTGCGGCAGCCACTCCTCGCGCGCAAACGCCCGCGCGGTCTCGGCAAACGCCCGCTGCTCATCCGATAGTTCGAAATCCATGGTGGCACATATAAGTTGGGCAGGTACGGTGTAACCAGGGGATTGCGCTCATCGCGGGTCGGCGCACCCGAAAATAGCCGCATTTGCAGGTTATCGGTGGTGGAGCACATTGATTGGGGGGCATCGGTGTTTTTGCGCCGTTTCATGCTGATCGCAGCGGCGGTCGGCACAATTGCAGCTCAGTCGCGTGCGGCCGAGAGCCAATCGACACCCGGCGTTTCGGACACTCACGTCAAGATCGGGCAGACGATCGCCTATAGCGGACCGGCCTCGTCCTTCGCGACGATCGGGCGCACCCAGGCGGCCTATTACCGCATGGTCAACGACGCCGGCGGGGTCAACGGTCGCAAAATCGAGTTCATCACGCTCGATGACGGCTACAGCCCGCCCAAAACCGTCGAGCAGACCCGTCGTCTCGTCGAGCAGGACCAGGTCTTCGGCATCTTCGGCTCGCTCGGCACGCCGACCAACGCCTCGGTGCAGCGCTACCTCAACGAGCGCAAGGTGCCGCAGATGTTTTTGTTCACCGGCACCTCGCGCTTTCGCGACCCGCAGCATTACCCATGGACGATCGGCGGCGATCTGAGCTTTGTCAGCGAGACCCGGGGTTTTGCAAAATTCATTCTGACGGAGAAGCCGGATGCGAAGATCGCGGTGCTGTACCAGAACGACGATTACGGCAAGGACCACCTCAACACGTTGAAGGCCGCGCTCGGCGACAAGGCGAAAACGATGGTCGTTGCTGAGGCGTCTTACGAGGTGACCGACCCGACCGTCGATTCGCAGGTCGTCGGATTGAAGGCGTCCGGCGCCGACACACTGCTCGACATCGCCTTGCCCAAATTCGCCGCTCAGGCAATCCGCAAAGTCGCCGAGGTCGACTGGCATCCGCTGCACATCGTGCCGTACCCGGCCTCCTCGATCCCGCTGGTCATGCAGCCGGCCGGTCTCGACCATTCGGTCGGCGTCATCACCGCCGAATTCCTGAAGGAGCCGGGCGACCCGGCCTGGCAGAACGACCCGGAGGTGCGCGCCTATCTCGGTTTCATGAAGAACTACAATCCCGGTGTCGACCCGAACGACTGGTCGAACGTCATCGCCTATTACATGGCGTCCGCGGTCGTCGAGGCGCTGAAGAGCTGCGGCGCCGAAGTAACGCGCGAGCGGCTGCTCGACCGCGTCTCACATATGGAGGAGGTGGCGGTGCCCATGCTGATCCCCGGGATCACGCTCAACACCACCCCGACCGACTACCACGCAATCAAGCAGATGCGGCTGAAACGGTTCGACGGTGCCCGCTGGGTCCCGCTGGGCGGAATCATCAGCGAATAGACTGGAAAAGCGAGAAAACAGCCAGGAACAGCCAGCCAATAACAGCGGGTGTTTGAACTGCACCCCATGAGTGAGACAGGAAAATGAGGACAGGTTGACCGGCGTTGGATTGTGCCGGAATGGTCGATGGACGTACACTGGCGAGGCCGGCGAAGCGGAGGCGGGCTCTGCTGGGGAGCAACCCGCCGAGGAATAGCCGGCCGGAAACTCACGGTGATGCGGCCGACGCCGACGGGCGATGCTCGCCGGCGTCGCCGTTCATGGCGTCGGTTGGGCATCGGGCATCACCGTAGATTTCCGTATCCCTTGAAAACCCCCTGTGGTGAGAGGCGCGGTGGCGCGGGACCGCGCTCGGTGCTCGGCCTCGAACGCGACGGGCGTCTGATAGTCGAGCGCCGAGTGCAGGCGCTGGCGGTTGTAGACCTGGTCGATGAAGGCGCCGAGATGGCCCGCCGCGTCGCGGTGATCGCGGTACCGGGTGCCGTCGATCTCTTCGCTCTTGAGCGTCCGGATGAAACGCTCGGCCTTGGCATTGTCGTAGGGATTGCCGACCCGGCTCATGCTGGCGGCAATCCCGTGGGTGTCGAGCAGGCGGGTGTACTCGGCACAGGCGTACTGCACGCCGCGATCGGAATGGTGGACCAGGCTGCCCCAGGGCGGGCGGCGCGCCGTCAGCGCCATGGTCAGCGCCGCCACCGCCAGGCTGGCGCCGAGATGATCGGCCATCGCCCAGCCAACGACGCGGCGGCTGAAGGCATCGAGGATGATTGCCAGATAGGCGAATTCCTCCTGCAGCCGGATATAGGTGATATCGGCGACCCACAGCTGGTCCAGACCGCTGAGCTGCATGTCGCGCGCCCGGTTTGGTACCACCGGCCAGGGGTGCCGCCGATCGGTCGTCAACGGCACGAACGGCCGCCGGTGCAGACCCAGCAGATTGTCCTCGCGCATCAGGCGCAGCACGCGCTTGTGATTGACGATCAGGCCTTCGCGGCGCAGCTGTTGGGTGATGTAGCGGTAGCCGCGACGATAGCGGCCGTTGGCCAGCACCAGCCGCTGGATCGTGTCGCGCGCCGCGGTGTCGTGCTGACGCGGCGCGCTGGTCTGCCAGAAGCGGTAATAGCCGGCGCGGCTGACGCGCGCCAGCCGGCACAGGCGCTCGATCGTGACTTGGCCTTGCGGCATCGCGCTCGTCATCATCTGGATGACTTCGTAGACCGCACGACGCCAGGCACGACGCTGGGTCGCACCCTCTCCCTCACATGCCGCAAGGCTCGCCGAAAAAAATCCAGATCGACCTCCTGCTGGCCGATCTTGCGCTCCAGCGCGGCGACCCGCCGTTGCGCCCGCGCCAGCTCGTCCTCGCCCGTCTCGCCCGCCTCACATGCCGCCGGGCCCGCCACCGCCGCTGCTCGCTTACGCGGGCGGCCCAGCCCGCGCAACGCCGCCGGTCCACCCTTGCGAACCTTGTCCCGCCACGCATACAAAAGCCGGCCCCGAAGCTGCAGAGCCCGCGCAACCGCGGCGACGCTCTCCCCTGCCGCCAGGCGCGCCAGCGCGGCCTGCTTCAATGCCGTCGGATACTCCCGGTGCTTCATCAGTTCCTCTCCTCGAGAAACTGTCCCCTATTTTCCGTGTCTCACTTTTGGGGTGCACTACACTGTTTTAAATGCGGATTATCAGCCAGCGAGGCTGTCAGGAAATCGGCCAACATGGAGAAAGAGCTGCGGTTAACCCGTGCGTCCTTCGAGACGGCCGCTTTCGCGGCTCCTCAGGATGAGGGAAGCCGCTGATGGCCCAAGGAGATTCTCATCCTGAGGAGGCCGCGAAGCGGCCGTCTCGAAGGACGCACAAGCTGATCCGGCCGATCGTCGATTTTCCTGCCAGCCTCCTTCGCCGGGAAAGCGCGGAGGAAACGTCGAGCTGCATCAACTGAATGACTCTGTGCACTAGCTGTTTTTGCTGTTTTTTGCAGCGAAAATAGAGCGATCGGCTTCGCTCCGGAAACGGATAGCATGTGATTATGGCAATTTTGTTGTTGCCGCATGAGGCTTCGAAGGACGAGCCGGCGGAGCAGCATGACATATCTCGCGGCTTCTCGAACCGCTCGGATGGCGACCCGCGAGCGGGGTGCAGCCCAATAGTTTTCGTGTCAGTACCCGGCGGGCAGGCGAGAGGAATGCTGCTCTAAGGCTAATAACTCGCGCACGCGCATCGTGAACGCTTCCAATGAAAACGGCTTCGTCATGACCTGCATGCCTGGCTCCAAAATGTGAAAGGCGAATCCCCATCAGCTCGAGACCTCCCCTGATCTGCCGCCACCCCAGGGATGATGCTTGCCCGGCTTATGTCGAGTGAGCTTTCTGGCAAGCAGTCATAGCCTGCCAAGCGTCCCGCTGATTACTAATCCAAAAAGTTTCGAACCTCTTGTCTTGATGCCAAAAAGTTATCTCGGTACTATCGACCAATTTAGGCATGAACTTAGGGTCTGAAATCGTAAACACAACATAATGAGCTTTAAGATTTGTCTTACCTTCGATCGGCAAAAAGTCTTCCCTTTTTGATAAATTGCTTCCATAATGAAATTGTATATTGAATTCGTGGACAGCATCAACCGTCATTTGATTGTTATACGTCCGCAGCAAAATCGCGTATTCATACCCATTGTACCCGATGATCAGAGCGGTGCTGTTTGCATACGCTCTTTCCATCGAACAGAATTTGTCACGGCGATTGTATTTGATAGCCCAACCACCAACAAGAGAATAAAGCTCCAGCACGTTTTCCGAAGGTTCCGTTGCCTTATAAGGTTCCATTGCCTTATTTTGCTCTGTGGTTACACCCGACACCTGACTCTGATTGGTGCCAACGCGCTGGTTATGGCCTTGATTGGCCGTAATACCGATTACAAGAGTTGCAACTGCAGATCACCGATAGAAACGTCAACGGCCTCACCGATAGAGATGTCACGTTCCTCGGTTTGCCTGAGGCTTGTCGAGGTGTCGTGGGATGACGGTGATCACGATGAGCCGCAACGAGCTGACCCGCCTACGGGCGCTGATCGATGTCACTGACGGACGGCTATCTGTCGCAGACGCCACGGGGCTGATTGGCGTCGGCCGAAGACAGATCTACCGACTGTTGCAAGCCTTCCGGGCTGAGGGTGCGAACGGTCTAATTCCTCATGCCGGGGAGATGAGGCTTTAACCAATTCTGGCGACACCGGGTAGGCAATGCAGAGCTCCGAGTCATTCATACAATGATCAGGCAATGACGCACCATCGCTACACCGGCGAAAGAGGCTGTTAGGAAATCGACGATTGGCTGGATCAACTTTGCGCGTCCTTCGAGACGGCCGCATTGCGGCCTCCTCAGCATGAGGTGTGGTATTGATGCCGTTAAGAAAAGGGCCTCATCCTGAGGCGCCTGGCGGAGCCAGGCTTCGAAGGACGCACGACATTCTTCCAGCCCTACGGCATTTTTGCGTTGCCTCCGGGCCGGCTCCTACTCGGCGGCGCCGCGGCGATGCGAGAAGCCCTGCTCCTGGCTGGTGATGAATTCGAGCAATGCCGCGCGGCCGTCTTCGGTTTGACGGCGAGCGCGCAGGATCGCGTCGCCGATCTGCGCCGGGTCCTCGACGCGTTCGCTCCACCCACCGAGGTCGCGAGCGATGTTCGCGTAATTGCCGCCGAGATCGCGTGCCCGGTAGCGCTCGTGCGACAGCGCCATCGCGTGGGTTTCGATCGCCATCGTCGAATTGTTCAAGACGATCGTCAGGATCGGGATGCCGCAGCGCGCCGCCGTCTCGAAATCGAGGCCGGTCATCCCGAACGCCGCGTCGCCCATGAAGTTGACGCAGAACTTGTCGGGCGCGGCGACCTTGGCGCCGATCGCCAGCCCCAGCCCGGTGCCGAGCTGGTGCGACTTGCCCCAGCCGATGTACCCGCGCGGGCGCGTCGCCCGGTAGAACGGATTGAGCTGCTCGCGCGGGCTGCCCGAATCATGCGTGACAATCGCGCCGGCCGGATCGACGACGCGCATAAATTCCGAGATGACCCGGTACGGGTTGATCGGCCGCTCGTCGGAACGCAATTTCGGCTGCCAGCGGGCGAGCCACTCCTCACGCTTGCCGGCGAGTTCCTGAGCTGTCCCGTTAGAGCGCGTCTTGCCGTTCAGCCGCTCACCCACCGCCTCGATCAACTGGCCGAGCACGAGCTTGGCGTCGCCAAGAATCCCGAGATCGGCCGCGAAAGCCTTGTGCAGGTCGCGCGTATCATTGGTCGCGTGGATGATCTTCTTGCCGGGCGGCAATACGGGGGTGGCAATGCCATGGCGGGTAAAGCTGCAGCCGACGCCGAGCACCAGATCCGATTTGTGCAGAAAATGTCGGCCATGCCCTGTAAAGGTGCCGCCGCCCGGCCCGAGCGCCAGGGCGTGGTCCTCCGGAAAGGCGCTCTTGCCGTCAAAGGTCGTCATGACAGGCGCCTGCAGCAGCTCGGCCAATCGCCGCAATTCCTCCGTGGCCTCGGCATAGAAGACGCCCTGCCCGGCCAGGATCATTGGGCAGGAGGCGTCGAGCAGCATGCGCGCCGCCTCGTCGATGTCGCGCTCGTCGCCGGCCGATCGGGTGATGGGAACCTGCCGGTACTCGTTCGGATCGACGCTAACATCGAGGCTGTGGACATCGGCCGGCACCTCCACCATGACCGGGCCCTGCCGGCCGTTCTTGACCTGGGCAAAGGCGCGCCGCATGAGGTTCGCGATCTGCTCGGGCACGATCACTTCTTCGACCGATTTGGTGATCGCGGCATAGGAACGGCTCGATTTGAACATCGGGAATAGTTGCGCCGTCTCGCGCGGGTGACCGAGCGGCAGAAACACCACCGGGCTCGAATCCGAAAAGGCGGTCGCGACGCCGGCGAAGGCGTTCTCCGCGCCCGGCCCGTATTGCATCGCGAACACGCCCGGCGGACGGCCATTGGAAACGCGGGCGAAACCATCGGCCATATGGACGCCGACCCGCTCCTGGCGGCAGATTATCGGCTTGATGCCGATCGCAGCGGCGGCCTCGATGATCGGGGTGGTCGGGAAGCAGAATAGAGTCGAGATGCCCTCGCGCTTCAGGATCTCGGCAATCACGTCCATGACGAGCATCGATGGTTCCTCCCAATGGTCGTTCGGGCCACAGCGAGTGCGCCGGGCAGCCGGCCGAAGTTTAACGTTAGCGCGGTGCGGATGCCAACCGGCAGCCCCCATCGCGATAGGCGGTTCCACCTGGTCGATGCACACCGCGGCGGACGCTGCCGCAACCTGGCGTCCTGCTCATCAAGCGACAGGTGCTAAGATATCCCGATGTGTTCCGACGTCGTAGATCTGCGGGATTTCTATCGTACCGGGCTCGGTCAGATCGCCCGGCGAATGATCCGCGACGCGATTCGCCGGGTATGGCCCGATCTGCAAGGCATCCGGATCCTCGGGATCGGCTATCCGACGCCGTTTTTACCGGCGATCTCGACAGGGACGGAGCGCACGGTGGCGTTGATGCCAGCCGCGCTCGGTGTGCTCGGCTGGTCGCCGGAGGGGCGCAATCTTGTCACCCTGGCCGATGAGGGAGAGCTCCCCTTCGCGGATTATTCGATCGACCGGGTGCTGCTGGTCCACGCGCTCGAGACCACCGACCAGGCGGGCGCCATGCTGAAGGAGATCTGGCGTGTCCTGGCCGGCGGCGGCCGCCTGCTGGTTATTGCTCCGAACCGCCGCGGCATCTGGGCCCGGCTCGACCGCACTCCGTTTGGTTCGGGCCGCCCCTACACGATGTCGCAATTGTCACGGCTGCTGCGGGACGAACAGTTCACCCCGGTCGGAACAGATACCGCGCTGTTCATCCCGCCCGCGCGCAAGCGCATGATCTTGCGCTCGGCGGCGGCGTGGGAACGCATGGGCAAGCGCTGGTTTCCAACCTTCGCCGGGGTCGTGATGGTCGAGGCGACCAAGCAGATCTACGCCAAGCCGGCGCCCATCCGCGCACCGCGCCGCCGCCTGGTCTATGCGCCGGCGCCGCACGGCTTGTAGCGGCACATCTGCCCTCAATCGAAATCTTCGGCCAAAGCGGCGCGGACCGGTTCCGGGAGCACTGCCATATGCCCGTAATTCGGGTGATCGAAACCAGCGATCGCCTGAGCGCCGGGGGTCTTGAAGCTGGCGATCTGGTCGTCGGTGAACGGAAATCTGAGGAACTGGACGGATGAGGCTTTGCCCTCCGGGCTGGTGTTCTCGCGCGTCGGGTCGGGCTCGCCCCGGATCCGCTGCCCGGCGATGTCGAGAAAAACGTGGTCTTCGATCCCGCCGAGGCGGGCCAGCACCGAGGCGCGTCGGGCCGGGTCGTCGATCTCGAACATGACCGTGGCGACCAGCTCGTTTTCTTGCGGGATCAATGGATTATAGGCGGCCAATTCGTCCTCGATCTGCGCCTCGCCGCCCCGCTCGATATGCAGCATCTCCTGCACCTGGTGCCGCATCGTTTCGTAGTTCTCGAAATAGAAGGTCGCGAAGGGGCCGACCTCGACGCGCCGGTGGCGCTTGATCTCAGTGATCCGTTTGCGTTGCTCACTGCGCGTCGCGGCGTATTCGGCCGGCGGCAAAATGTCGTCACGGGTCAGCTGGCGCTTATTGTGGGCCAGTGGGTCCATAGTCATATCCTCGCTTCCGCGTCGGACCATGCCCCCGGGATGCCGTAGGCGCGGGCGACGAGCTCGATCGGGTGCAGGGAGCAGCGCGGGACCGATTGGCCGTCCGCCAGCATCTCCAATTCCTGCGCGATGTGCATCCCGGCGAGTGGACATTCGGAGGCCAGGAACCGTTTGGCATTCTTGAGCGCCTGGCGCGCGACCGGCTTCCCGACCTTCAGGGCGGTTTCGAAATTGCCCTTGAGCACGCCCCAGGAACCGCCATGACCCGAGCATCGCTCTATCACGGCGACATCGGCTTGCGGCAGGAGTCGAAGCATTTCGGCGGCCTTTTGCCCCATGTTCTGGGCCCGTGCGTGGCAGGCGAGCTGAACAGTCACGCCTCCATCCAATGGGGACAGACCCGGAGCAAGCCCCTCCTTGCGGGCGATGTCGACAATGTACTCGCTGATGTCGAAAGTGGCTTTCGCCAGTTTCTCGACCGCGGCATCGTTCGAGACGATCAAGGGCCACTCGAATTTGAGCATCAGGGCGCAGGAGGGGACCAGCGCGATGATGTCGTAGCCTTTGTCAATCCAAGAGCCGAGAGACGCGGCGACCTTTTTAGCCGATGCCGCGACGGCGGCAAGGTCGCCCTGCTCGAGTTGCGGCATGCCGCAGCACCGCGGATAGAGGACCGCGGTCTCCACCCCATTGCGGGCAAGGACGGCGCGAGTTGCCTCACCGATACTGGGATTGTTGTAGTTGACGAAACAGGTCGCGTAGAGCACCGCCTTGCGGCCGTAGGCCGGTGCCGTGCAGTCGAGCAGCGGTGCCGCGCTCTTCGAGCGCATTACGAAGGTCGGCCCGTGATATTTCGGTAATGCCGCGTTGCGGTCGATGCCCGCCGCAGTTTCGAGCAGTGCGCGGGTCAGTGTGTTTTTGCGGTCGCCGGCCCAATTGGCAAGCGGCGCGACCATGCTCGCCAACCGACCGTTACGGTCGGTCTTGACCAGCTCCCGCTGCCGGAGCGGAATCTTTCCCTCGCGCCGCTCGACCGCCCGATAGCGCAGCATGACGTGCGGGAAATCTACATTGAATTCATGTGGCGGCACGTAGGGACATTTGGTCATAAAGCACATGTCGCAGAGCGTGCAGGCGTCGGCGACTTTCTGGTAGTCGGCCGACGCGACCGTGTCGAGCTCGCCGCTTTCCGAATTGTCGATCAGATCAAACAGCCGTGGGAAGGCATCGCACAAATTGAAGCATCGCCGACAGGTGTGACAGATGTCGAAGATGCGGTGCATCTCGGCTTCGGTCTTCTTTCGGTCGGTGAAGTCCGGATCTTCCCACGTGATGCGATGACGGGTGGGGGCTTCCAGACTGCCCTCTCTCATCGTTGCTCTCTCGCCTAGGCAAAAGGGCGCAGAATCTCATGCCTCCTGCGCCCTCACTCTTAGGGGTCCTGGGCGCCGGATCAGAGCGCGTCGAGAGCCTTTTGGAAGCGGCCGGCGTGCGACTTCTCCGCCTTTGCGAGCGTCTCGAACCACTCGGCAATCTCCTCGAAGCCCTCCTCGCGAGCCGTCCTCGCCATCCCCGGATACATATCGGTGTATTCGTGGGTTTCACCGGCGACCGCGGCCCGCAAATTATCCGCAGTGGCCCCGATCGGCTTGCCGGTGGCCGGATCGCCGACTTCCTCGAGATATTCGAGATGGCCGTGAGCATGCCCGGTCTCGCCTTCGGCCGTCGAGCGGAAGACGGCCGACACGTCGTTATAGCCTTCGATGTCCGCCTTCTGGGCAAAGTACAGATAACGGCGGTTGGCCTGGCTCTCGCCGGCGAACGCCGCTTTGAGGTTCTCTTCGGTCTTGGAATTCTTCAGTGTCGCCATCCGTCTCTCGATCCTCTTGGTGATGGGGCCGCGTAGCGCGGCGCACCTGTGCGACGGATATAGAGCGGTGGCGAGCGGCTTCAATAGATTAGAATGATTTTAATAAATGCCTTTCTGTCGCACAATACAGCCGGTTAGCCCCGAGCGAGGAGTTAGGGCGAGAAATCAACAGATCGAAATTCCAGTACATTGGAGACACGGGCAAGGGCAGTGTTTCAGGCGGCCCCGGGACGGACGCGAATAATGACATCCACGCGGCTAATTTCGGTACCAGCGGGAGGCATCGGCAGGCTGGTCACCGTCAGATCCTCGCCGGGTATGTCCTGCAGTTTGCCGGTCACTTCGCAGAAGAAGTGGTGGTGGTCGGAAGTATTGGTATCGAAATACGATCGGCCCGGCTCGACGACGACCTCGTGCAAAAGCCCAGAATCGGTGAACTGGTGAAGCGTGTTGTAGATGGTCGCGAGCGACACCCCAATGCCGGCAGCCAGCGCCTCTCCGTGCAATTGCTCGGCCGTTACGTGGCGTTCGCCGCTTTCGAGGAGGAGCCGTGCCAAAGCAACACGTTGGCGTGTCGGGCGCAGATTTGCCTCACGTAGGCGGCGCAAGGCAAGCGATGTGGCTGGCGTCATCGTCATGTAACAAATATAGGCAGAGTCATGGCGAAACCAAACAACTTTATTGCGACCTGTTGCCGTTCGGCTGGGGTCAGATCGCTAACTCGCCACGGTACCATGCGGTTGCCTGACACCGCGGCGCGGTTTCAACAGCAGGCGCGGCGTTTCGTTCGCCACGCCCGCTGCCCGGCAATCGGCCTACAGGTTAGCCTGGAAATCGCTGTAGTCGCGAACCTTCTTGTAGATCTGCAGCCGGTTCCGCTGACTGTCCGCGACGATCACGCTGTCGGTGGCCGGATCGAATTCCACCGCCGTCGGAAAGCAGAACCGATACTGCGGTTCGAGGCTCTTTACCCGGCGTCGTGCCTTTGCCATATCCGGGTTGGCATCGACGGTCTGCTGGCCCCACTTCGACAATACCTGCGCGTCGCCGATCAGATTGCAGATCGGCCTTCCCTCGGAATCGAAGACGCAGACCCGATGGTTGCCCCAGTCGGTGACGTAGATATCGCCATCGGGGTCCACGGCAACGTCGGTCGGATGGTTGAGAGTACCCGGCTTCGGATAGCCGGCCGTCTCCGACTGTGCCGCCACGTAAGGCCCGAACATGGTTACCGCATAAGAACCCTCGGGCTCTTCAACTTTCCCATATTGGCCGAACTTCATCAGGAACTTGCCCTCGGGCGACAGCTTCTGGACCCGATGGTTCTTCCAGTCGGCGACGTAGATGTTGCCATCCTTGTCGAGGGTGATGCCCCAGGGCTGGTTGAACTGACCATCGCCGCTGCCGGGACCGCCGCACTTGCCGACGAACTTCCCGTCCGGCGTGAAGACCTGGAGACGGTTGTTGCCGCTGTCGACGACGATGATGTTGCCGTTCTTCTCGACGGCCAAGCCGGCCGGGCGATTCAGCTCGCCGTCACCGCTGCCGGTCTTGCCCCACTTCCGGACGAAGTTGCCGCTGCTGTCGAAGACGGAGATCGTGTTCTGCCAGTCGTCCGAGACGTACACATGATCGTTGTCGTCGACGGCAACTCCAAACGGCCAAGTGCACTTTCCGTCGCCCTCGCCGTACTCGAAAAAATCGGCGATGTGTTCTTCTTCACCAGGACCTTTGCCAAGCTGCACTTTGTTGACGTGCATCCCGAAGTTGTTCTCGTTGCCCCGGTTGGTCGCGTAGAGAATACCGTTCTTTCCGAGACACATGGTTTGGACGTAGTTGAAGCCGGGGCCGCGGGCGGCGTTACGCCCGACAGCATGGCTCCAATCATAAACTCGCCCTTCGTGAACCGTTGTGAGCGGCATAGCGCTCCTCCTCTCTAACCTACCCGTTTGCCTTAGCGAGCACCCCCCTTCCCCGACCTGAGCCGAGGAAGGGGTAATACGTGACGATCTTTGTTAGTTCAGGAAGGCCGGTTGCTCAAAGGTCCCGTTGACGATCGGAGCCGGATTGAGCTTCAGCCATTTGTCGAGGATCGTCGAGTAGACGCTACGGAAGTCCATATTCGGGTTCATATCGCCCTGAACCAGATGCTCGGCCTTCAGGGAAGGCATTTCGCCGTAATGACCGCCCTTGACCTTCTCGCCGAGCACGAAGGCGACACCACCCGCCCCGTGATCGGTTCCCGAGCCATTGTCGCGGACGCGACGGCCGAACTCGGAGAACAGCAGCATGATCACATTGTCGGCATGGTCATGCTCGCGCAGATCCTTCATGAAGGCATCGACGCCCTCGGTCACTGCCGTCCACAAATTGCCGTGGCCGGGGTTCTGGCCGGCGTGGGTATCGAAGGTGCTGTGATCGCAGTAGAAGATCCTGCTGCCCAGATCAGCCAGGTGAGTCTGCGCGATGCCCTTGAGCTTGCGGGCGATCGGCGTGTTGGGATACTGCACCGTCGACGAGTACTTCTGCGGCGCTACTTTCAGGATGTCTTCGCCCTTCAACGAATCGATGCCGGTGTCGGCCATGTAGTCCATGACCGCGCCGGTGCCGATCGCCGGCTTGTACATCGCTGCAAAGCGCTCCAGAACCTGCTTGCGCTGTTGACCCTGAATGGTCGGCAGGAAGCCGTACTTTTCGAGCGGCCCGCCGACGCATGCTACCGGCACGCCCGGCACCGCCAATGACCGTGGCAGACTTGGTCCGAAGCTGACGGTGGTAACGACATTCTCTTTCTTCGGATCAAATTCGCGCGCCACGCGCCCGAGCCATCCCTCGGTGCCGACCTTGACCGGCTCGCAAGTGTGCCAGATGTCCATGGCGCGGAAGTGGGACCGCGGCGACTCCTTCCAGCCGACGCCATGCAGGATGGCGAGCTTGCCGTCATCCCAGAACTGCTTGATCGGCGCCATGTAGTGGGGGATGCCGTAGTCCTTGTCGAGGTGCATGATCTGATTGTCGGGGATCCCGACCGCCTTCCGATTATCGCGGTACAGCGGATTGTTGTAGGGGATCGTCGTATTTAGATAGTCGTTTCCACCGGTCAGTTGCAGAACAACAATAACCGGGTCCTTCTTCGTCTCTTGTGTTGCTGGCATTGCGCCATCCTCCTCGTCTGACAAGTCCGAATTAGCCGAATTGATACTCTCTCGTGGCGACGATCAGCTGCAGCATTTCTGCGGTGTGTTGATCCGCGATTTTGGCGTTCGAGTCACCATCCCAAGCAACCTGACCCCATTCTTTCGCCTGGGAAAGCAGCTCCTGCTTGGTGTCGGCGCCGACCTCGACCGGGCCGATCTGGTCGAGGCAACCATCGACGAGCTGCTCGGGACTCAGCGAACCACGCGCCCTCAGCCGGCTGATGATCGCTTGGACGCCAGGCAGCGAGGTATCGCCGACCTTTTCCGCAACGAAATTGACGCGCGCCATCAAGGAGCCGCTGTTGATCCACTCTTTCCCGGTGTGCCAACCTTCGACAGAAGGCGGGTTGAGCAGATCCTGGCCCATGTAGGTGGGCTGCATCGACAGGTCGCCAATGCCCGGCTTCGGGAGCTCGTGACCGCCGACGAGCCGCAAGGTGCTGACCACGACCTCGGCGGGCGACTTCATATGCTTGAAGCGGGCGTTCTTGAAGAAGTCCGAGTTGAACAGCACGCGCAGCACGGGTGTGATGTCGAACTTGGCATCGCGGAAGGCACCCACCAGGGTGTCGATCGCCTTCTGGTCTTGCGGCGCCTCGATCGGCCAAGCGGGCACCTGGGGCTCGTCGGCGACGAAGAAGTTATAGAGGTGCCGGCAGATGAATTTACCGCAAGCCGGCTGCTGCACGACGATGTCGATGATGTCTTCGCCGTTGAAGCGGCCTTTATGTCCGAGGAACACCTTTTCGCCGTCGTCGTGATCTTCGGGGCGATACTCAAACTTCCACGGGAACCGACCATAGGGTGCGCGCGGGATCTTGGTCTCGAAGGTCCAGCCGGTGAAGGCCCGTGAGCATTCACGGACATCCGTCTCAGTGTAGTTGCCGGCCCCGAGGCTAAACAGCTCGAGCAATTCGCGGCCCCAATTCTCGTTGACGGCAGTGCCATGATTCTGCTGATTATCGAGCCAGAAAATCATCGTCGGGTTTCGGGCAACGGTGAGCAACAGGTCGCGATAATTGCCCATGCCCTTTTCGCGGAACAGCTGGATCTGCTCCAGCAGCTGGTCGTAATTGTCCACCTTTGAATTGCCGGTGGCAAAGACATGGTGCCAGAACAGCGCCATCTTCTCTTCGAGCGGCCGCTTGGTGTTGACCAGATAGTACATCCAATTGACGTTGCCCATCGGCGGTTGCCCGCCGGGCAGCAACGACGCCGGCTGATACCGGAGCAACTCATAGGCATCGACGGGTGGCTGGGTTTCGGGATGCAACAGCTCCTCTACGGTCGCCTCGTACCCCTTTGCCACCCGCGCTTCAAGTTCGTCGCGACCCGCTCCGAATCCCGCGCGTCGCATCAGGTGCGCCATCAAAGCGATGTCATCCTGGTGTGCCATCTTTAGGTCTCCTCCTTGTGTTGGTGAATCACTCTCGAATCAGTGGCATCGTTCGGCTGGGCAGGACGCAGGGCCGACGGGTTTTCCGTCTCGGCGCGGGAGCCACACAGGACCTCTGCTGGTCGATCGAGTTGAGAATACGCCATCCGTCCCTCGATGTTCTTGGACGGGCGGCCGCAGAAAGTGCGGCCGAGCCGATGCGATGCCCAATCATTGACCGCACTGGCGGACCGAGTCAACTCCTTAGAAGCATACCAAACTAGACAGTTAGCTGGACCCGCCGAAAACGCGCGCGGGGCAGGGCTCGACCACCCATATTGGCGGGGCCGCAGTCCGTCCCTGGGACGCAGCGAAAGGCTCGGTTTGAAAATTCAGTTCCCGGTCTGCAATCGCTCGACCAGTTCCCGGACCGACGGCACGTAGCCGTTTGCGTAGAACGGGTCGGAGGCGAACCGATAGGCATTATGTCCGGCGAACATCAGCTGACACTCGACATCATCAGAATGCCTGATCGCCTGCAGCGTCTTCTGAATGCAGTAGCTGCGCGGATCGGCTTTCCTCCCCGTCGAGCGCGCCTCGTTTTGCGCCCAGTTAGAGAACTGGCAAGCGCTGAGGCAACCCATGCAGCCGATCTGGTCGGTGCGGATCTCGACGGCCTTTTCCGGTGTCACAAAGATCAGCGTCGCATCCGGCGTGCGCAACGCTTCGGTGAACCCCTCGGCGACCCATCGCTCGGCCGACACTCTGTCCTGTGCCGTCAGGTAGACGGTGCGGCCTCGCGGACCAACCTTGAAGGCCGCCACATGCTCACCCACCGGTTCGATGGTGTAGGCAACCTGGTGTTCCGAGCGCTGTTGCAGTTCGTTCAGAAACCGGTTGCGCACAGCCGAGGAATAAAAGCCCGTCGGACTGAAGTGATTGAGAGAGATGTCCCCCTCGCCCAAGGTCAGAAGCTTCCGCTTCCATGCCTCGGAAATCGGGCTTTCCTGGGTCAGGAGCGGCCGCGTCCCGAATTGAAAAGCAACCGGGCCGAGTTCAGGATTGCCGATCCAATCGGTCCATTCGCGCAGATACCACACTCCGCCCGCCATAAAGATCGGCGTTTCGGCGAGCCCGAAATCGACCATCAGACTGCGCAGTTCGGAAACGCGCGGGTAAGGGGGCTCTGGTCTCTGAGGGTCCTCGCTGTTGGTGATCCCGTTATGGCCGCCGGCGAGCCAAGGGTCTTCATAAACGACCCCACCGAGCCAGTCGCGGAATTTGTGATAGGCCCTTTTCCACAATGCCCGGAAAGCCCGGCCCGAAGACACGATCGGGTAATAGTGCACCCCATAACTCGCACAAATCTCGGCGATTCTATAGGGCATGCCGGCACCGCACGTGACGCCGTGGATGAGACCCTTGGCCCCTTCCAGCACGCCGTGGAGCACGCGTTCGGCCGCCGCCATCTCCCAAAGCACGTTCATGTGGATGCGGCCCTCGCCGTTGGAGCGCTCATGGGCCACCCGCGCCTGTTGAATACCGCCGGCGACTGCGTACGCGACGAGTTCCTCGTGCCGCTCCACCCGCGTCCGTCCGCGATAGATTTGCGGGATCGGCTCTCCGGTTTCGGTGTAGCTGTCGGCGTTGACCCCCGAGAATGTCCCAACACCGCCGGCGGCGGCCCAGGCTCCCGAGCTTTCGCCATTTGACACCGAGATACCCTTGCCGCCCTCGACCAGGGGCAGGACCTCGCATCCGGAAATCACCAATGGATTGAGCGGTTTCACCAGACTGATCCCTGCCGCGGAGTAGCGGCCGAAGCCGAATTGGCCACGATTTCTCGACCAAGGCCGCCACTTGCGGCAGCGGCGCCACGAAGGTGATCCGGGACATCGGAAAACACCGATTTCACCCCGAAATCGAACAAGAATTCTCGCCCGTTCCGGATCGTTCACGGTGTAGGCCAGCAACGGGTAGCCCGACCGGCGGATCTCGGATAGCACGGCCAGGCGAAGCCGCTGCTGGTCTGCATGGATCGTCACGCAGCCCAATTGTGCTGCAATATTACGCCAGTTTTTGGGAATGTGGCGGAACAGGATGCCGCGCGCGATGTGCGGCGCCCGATCCCGCGCGGCAGCGAGGGCGCCGTGCTGAAAGCTCGATATCAGTAGGTGGCCCGGATCAGCGGGCCAAGTCCGGGCGAGCAACTCGGCCACCACAGCTCCCGTCGCGGCTTCTTTCCCGCGCGCGGCCTTCAGTTCGACATTCGCGCCGAGACCGAGTTCGGCGAGGAGCATCAAAGCCTCTTCTAGCGTTGGCACTCGCTCCCCGGCGAAGGACGCGTGAAACCGGCTTCCAGCGTCATGATGCCGGACCGAGTCGAGCGACAGCGCGCTCACCCTGCCGCGTCCGCTGGTCGTGCGCTCCAGCCGGTTGTCGTGAAGCAAAACCGGCTGGCTATCGGCGGTGAGCCGGACATCGAACTCGACCCAATGGCACCCGAGTGCCTTTGCCTTGCGGAATCCGGCGAGAGTATTTTCCGGCGCATGTGCGGCGGCGCCGCGATGGCCGATGACCGCCGGCAGGAGAGTTTCGATGCCGCTCTCCGGAGAAATTCCCGATAAGGGGGCCAGCAGGTGCCGCGTCGTGGATGCGACAATGGCGGGAAGTTCGTAGCCGTCCCGCCCGGCATCGAATCTCGTCAGGTTGCGGCCTTCACCTGCTGTTCCTGACGCTCCGGCCGACGCGAGCCGAGGTCCTCGCCGGTCTCTTGGTCGACTTGGCGCATGCTCAGCTTGACCTTCCCCCGATCATCGAAGCCCAGCACCTTGACTTTGACATTGTCGCCGAGCTTGACCACGTCGGCGACCTTGCCGACCCGCTGCGGTGCGAGCTCGCTGATGTGAACGAGCCCGTCGCGCGATCCGAGAAAATTCACGAAGGCGCCGAAGTCGACGACTTTTACGACCTTGCCATTGTAGATGACGCCGACTTCGGGTTCGGCCACGATGCCGCGAATCCAATCGATCGCGGCCTGCGCCGCATCTCCGTCTACCGCGGCGACCTTGACGGTACCGTCATCGTCTATATCGATTTTGGCCCCGGTCGTCTCGGTGATCTCGCGGATGACCTTGCCGCCGGAACCGATGACCTCGCGGATTTTTTCCTTCGGAATGCTGAAGCTGGTGATCCGCGGCGCATTGTTGCTGACCGTCTCGCGGGCGCCGGTCAAAGCCTTGGCCATCTCTTCAAGGATGTGATTGCGGCCGTCCCGCGCCTGATCAAGCGCAATCCGCATGATCTCCTCGGTGATCGAGGTGATCTTGATGTCCATCTGCAGCGCGGTAACACCCTGATCGGTGCCGGCGACCTTGAAGTCCATATCGCCGAGATGATCCTCGTCGCCGAGGATATCCGAGAGTACGGCAAATCCTTCCGGCTCTTTGATCAGCCCCATGGCGATCCCCGCGACCGATCGCGGCAGCGGCACGCCTGCGTCCATCAACGCGAGCGAGGCACCGCACACCGAGGCCATCGACGACGACCCATTGGACTCGGTGATCTCCGAGACGACGCGGATCGTGTAGGGAAAGCCGTCTTTGCTGGGGAGCAACGGATGGACTGCCCGCCAAGCGAGTTTGCCGTGCCCGACCTCCCGTCGGCCGGGCGAACCCATTCGACCGGCTTCGCCGGTGGCATAGGGCGGGAAATTGTAGTGGAGCATGAAGTTTTCGCGATACTCGCCTTCGAGCGCGTCGATCACCTGTTCGTCCTGGCCAGTCCCTAACGTCGCGACGACCAGCGCCTGCGTCTCGCCGCGGGTGAACAATGCCGAACCGTGAGCGCGGGGCAGAATGCCGACCTCGCAGGATATTGGCCGAACGCTGCGGGTATCTCGGCCGTCGATTCGGCGGCCGTCGCGCAAGATGGCGCCGCGTACGATGTCCTTCTCAATGTCCTTGAAGAGCTTCAGCGCGATCGCGTATTGCGCTTCATCGGGAAACAGCTCGACCAATTTGGCCTTCGCCGCATCGAGCCTGTTGCTGCGGTCCTGCTTGCCTTGCGTGGCGTAGGCGGCCTCGATCGGCGGGCCGACCGCATCCCGCAGCCGCGCGCCGATTTCCTCAAGTTCCGGCGGCTTCGGCGGTAGGCTCCACGGCTCGCGGGCGCAGGTTTCGGCGAGGTCGATGATCGCCTGGATCACCGGTTGAAACTCGCGATGGCCAAAGGTCACCGCACCGAGCATTACGTGCTCGGGGAGCTCCTTGGCTTCGGATTCGACCATCAGGACGCCCTCGCCTGTGCCGGCGACGACGAGATCGAGTTCCGAGCGCGGCAGTTGGCTCATTGTCGGGTTCAAGACATAGTTGCCGTCGATGTAACCCACCCGCGCGCCGGCGATCGGTCCCAGAAACGGAATCCCCGAGATCGTCAAGGCCGCGGAGGCGCCGATCATCGCGACGATGTCGGGGTCGTTTTCCAAATCATGGCTCAGAACCGTGCACACCACCTGTGTTTCATTGACGAACCCCGAGGCAAAGAGTGGCCGCAACGGTCGATCGATCAGCCGCGAAACGAGCGTCTCCTTCTCAGAGGGCCGGCCTTCGCGCTTAAAGAAGCCGCCGGGGATCTTCCCGGCTGCGAATGTCTTCTCCTGGTAGTTGACGGTCAACGGAAAGAAGTCCTGACCGGGTCTTGCACTCTTTACCGCGACCGCTGTGCATAACACGGTGGTCTCGCCATAGGTGGCGAGCACGGCACCGTCTGCCTGACGAGCGACTTTACCCGTCTCAAGCACGAGGCGGCGGCCACCCCAATTCAGCTCCTTACGATAAACATGGAACATTCGGTATCATCCTTTTCGGAAATTTGGGCGACGGTGTAGTCCGGCGCCCCGAGCGCCCTGACCGTCAGCCGTAAGACCAGCCCCGCTACAGAGCGGCGGAGCTGTCGAAAAACACAAACGGGGCAATTCGTTGGCGCGCCGCATCGATGCGGCAGACTTGTCATTCACCGGGGTGATCTCGGTATTCCTTTGTCACCGTCAGCGGCGCAGCCCGAGACGCCCGATCAAGGTCTCGTAACGTCCCACGCTGGATCGCTTGAGATAGTCCAACAACCGGCGCCGCTGGCCGACCATGACGAGCAGGCCGCGCCGTGAATGGAAGTCCTTCTTGTGGGTCGACAGGTGCCCGGTGAGATTGCGAATCCGCTCGCTGAGGATGGCTACCTGGACCTCGGGTGACCCGGTGTCGCCCTCCTTTGCGCCGTATTCGGTGATGAGCACTTGTTTGCGCTCGGCGGTGATCGACATCAGTTCGGTCTCCCTCAGCGATTGATGACTCGTATCGGGCGAAGGCGATCGTCTTCGATCCGGGCCAGCGCGATCAGCATCTGATCGTGCCAAACGCCGACGACCGCTCTGTCTTTGAGCCGGTCGAGACGAGCCAGCGCGCCGGGTTCGCCCGGCGTCACCCTCTGCCCGCTACGCAGTTGCGCAGCCTCGATTCCGGTCAAGGCGAAAGCCGGGATGTCGTCCAGCCCCGTCTCGATCGGAAGCAGAAATCCGCAATCCGTTGCTATATGCCCACGCTCGGCGATCGAATCCAGTGCTATCGCCTGGCTTTCCGTAAAGCGGCCAACCGAAAGGCGGCGCAGTTCGGCGACGTGAGCAAGCGTCCCGAGGCCCGCGCCGAGATCGCGCGCCAGTGCACGGATATACGTTCCCTTGCCGACGAGCGCCTCGCATTCGGCATGGTCTCGATCGGGGATTGCGGTGAGGCGCAATTCGGCAATTTCCACCGGCCGCACCGGCGGCATGGACGGTTTGCCGCTCCTGGCGAGCTGATAGGCGCGTCGCCCATTGATCTTGATCGCCGAATAGGCCGGCGGCCGTTGCAGAATGGCGCCGGTAAAAGCCGGGAGGATCGCCTCGATCGCCTCGCGGCTCGGCCTTGTCGGACACTCGCCGGTCACCTCGCCCTCGCGGTCGTCGGTGGCGCGGGAGATACCCCAGCGGATGCGAAAGCGGTAGCGCTTGCGGCCGGTCATCGCATAGGCGGTAATTTTGGTCGCCTCGCCGATCGCGATCGGCAGTACGCCCGTTGCGAGCGGGTCGAGAGTGCCCGCGTGTCCGACCTTTCCCCCGGTTCGGCGGCGAACCACCTCGACGACCCGGTTCGAGGTGAGACCAAGCGGCTTATCGATAACGAGCCAACCGGCGAGACCGCCGTTACCCGTCATCGTCTCTATTCTCGGCGGTCTGCGGCCTCAGGTCGCGCGCCACCTCGGGCCGCGCCAGCAAGGTGGAGATCCGGTCGGCCCGATCGAACGAATCGTCGAGCGCGAAGACGAGGTTCGGTGTGTTGCGTAATTGAACTTCCCGAGCGACGAGCCCTTTGAGGAAAGTGGCGCTCCGCTCGAGGCCAGCGACCACCTCGGTCGCGTTCGCTCCGGCGAGCGGTACGACGAACGCGGTCGCGTTACGCAGATCAGGGCTCATCCTGACTTCGGTAACGGTTATGCTCGCGTTCTCGATCACGGGGTCGCGGCATTCGCCGTCGCGCAGGATTCTCGCCAGCGCATGCCGCAGCTCTTCCCCGACGCGAAGCCGACGCTGGCTCGTTTTTCCCTCGACCCCGGCGCCGAGAGGCGATTGCTGCCGGCCGCGGCGCTTCCTGGTCATTACGAATTCTGCTGCGTCACGCGTTACAGGCGCTGTCCGGGCGTTGCGATGCCTTACAGAGCACGCGCCACTTCCTCTATTTCAAAACACTCGATGACATCGCCGACCTGGATATCATGATAGTTCTCGAAGGCCATGCCGCACTCGTAACCTTGGTTGACCTCGCGGACTTCGTCCTTGAAACGCTTCAAGGTCTTCAGCGAGCCTTCGTGAATGACGACGTTATCGCGCAACAATCGGACCTTGGCGCCGCGTCGGACGGTGCCTTCCGTCACCATACAACCGGCGACTTTTCCGACCCTGGTGATGTTGAATACCTCGCGGATCGAGGCGTTGCCGAGTAGCCGTTCCCGCAATGTCGGAGCGAGCAATCCCGACAGCGCCTTGCGCATGTCGTCGATCAGATCGTAGATGATCGAGTAATACCGGATCTCGACACCGTCGCGCCGCGCCAGCTCGCGCGCCTGCGGATTAGCGCGGACATTGAACCCGATGATCACCGCATCCGAGGCTTTGGTGAGGATCACGTCACTTTCGTTGATGCCCCCGACGGCCGAGTGCAGCACGCGAACCGAGACTTCGCTCGTCGAGATTCTTTCGAGCGACCCGACAATCGCCTCGAGGGAACCCTGGACATCCGATTTGACCACGACCGGCAATTCTTTCGCCACACCGGCCGCGATCTGCGAGAACATCTGCTCGAGGGTTCCACGCGCGCCCGTTGCCGCAGTCGCGTCGCGCCGGCGGCGTTGACGGAAGTCCGCGATATCCCGCGCGCGGCTCTCGTTCTCCGCAACAACGAAATCGTCACCCGCGAGAGGTGTTCCGTTGAGCCCCAACACCTCGACGGGGGTCGAGGGACCCGCCTCGAGGAGGTTTTGCCCACGATCATCGAGCAGTGCACGCACCCGCCCCCATTCGCTGCCCGCGACAAAGATGTCGCCGACGTGCAGCGAGCCGCGCTGGATGAGCACGGTTGCAACCGCACCGCGGCCGCGTTCGAGTTTGGCCTCGAGCACGACCCCCTCGGCGGAGCGGTTCGGATTTGCCCCGAGATCGAGAAGCTCAGATTGCAGCAGAATTGCCTCCTCGAGCTTGTCGAGGTTGGTCTTTTTGAGGGCCGAGACTTCGACATCGAGCACCTCGCCGCCGAGCTGCTCGACGACCAGCTCATGCTGGAGCAGCTCCTGCCGCACGCGTTCGGGTCGCGCATCCGGCTTGTCCATCTTGTTGATGGCGACGATGATCGGTGCCTGGGCCGCCTTGGCGTGACGGATTGCTTCGACTGTCTGTTCCATGATGCCGTCATCGGCGGCTACGACGAGCACCACGATGTCGGTCACGTTGGCACCGCGCGCGCGCATCGCGGTGAACGCCTGATGCCCGGGCGTATCGATGAAGGTGATCTGTTTGCCGCTGCGCAGGTTGACCCGATAGGCGCCGATATGCTGCGTGATGCCGCCGGCTTCGCCGCCCGCAACATCGGTCTGGCGCAACGCATCGAGCAACGAGGTCTTACCGTGATCGACATGGCCCATCACGGTAACTACGGGCGCGCGCGGCTCGAGTGCCTCAGGCTCATCCTCCTCGCCGCGTAGGCCGATCTCGACATCGGCCTCCGACACGCGCCGCAGACGGTGTCCGAACTCGGCGACTATCAGCTCGGCGGTGTCGGCATCGATGACTTGGTTGATCGTTGCCATCACGCCCATTCGCATCAGCGCTTTGATCACATCGGCGGCGCGTTCGGCCATGCGGTTCGCCAATTCCTGGACGGTGATCGTCTCCGGAACGACGACTTCGCGCACGACCTTGATCTGTTCCTGCTCGCCGTGATGCAGCCGCTGGCGCTCGCGTTCCCTTGCCCGGCGAACCGAAGCCAGGCTGCGCATGCGCTCTCCTTCGTCGCCGGCGAGTGCGCGGGTGACAGTCAATTTTCCGGTCCGGCGGCGCGCGTCTTCGCGCCGAACCGGCGCCACGGGCTTCTTGACCTCTGGACGGGCGCCGCGACGCAGCGCGGTAGCCGGCTCCTCTTCCTCTTCGACCGGAACCGCGACCTTGCCTGCCGCAGCCAGCGCGGCCACCTTCGCAGCTGCTGCCTTGCCGGCTCGCTCGGCCACCTCACGCCGCAAGTCTTCGTCTTTGCGCCGCTGCGCCTCCTCTTCGGATCGCTTGCGAGCCTCCTCTTCGGTTCGGCGACGCGCCTCTTCCTCTTCCGCCTTTCTGCGTGCTTCTTCCTCGGCCCGCTGGCGCGCCTCATGAACGGCTCGTTCTTCCTCTTGTCGGCGCCGATCCGCTTCGGCGAGAGCGGCCAGCCGGCGCGCTTCCTCGTCGGCCTTGAAAGCATCCTTGACGGCACGGGTGCGTCCTGCCCGTTCCTCCGCGGTCAGCGAGCGGGCAATTACCACGGGGCGGCGCGCCGGCTCCGTCGCCCCCGGCCGCGGCGCCGATTGGTCGCGTGCGATCGCCGGCGACGCATCGGGCCGACCGGCCTCGGCCAACCCCGGGCTGATCACGCGTTTCTTGCGCACCTCGACGGTCACGGTCTTCGAGCGTCCGTGCGAGAAACTCTGGCGCACCTGCGCCGTCTCGGCGGGTTTGCGCAGCTCCAGCCGGCCGCCGCTGCGGCCGAGCGTCAGCGGCCGCTTCTGCTCTTGTTCCGTCGTGTTCTGTTCTTGCTCGTTCGCGTCGCTCATCTCGTTCCAATACCGTCATCGTACCGCACCCGCCGCGATGCGGCGGGGTCCGCCCCTCGGTCGACTAGCGCTCCAGAGCGAAAGCCGGCAACCTTTTCCGCATCGGCGAGCAACCGGCGGCTCAGCCGGCCACCACCAAGCGCCACGTGTACCACATGATCGCGCCCGAATACCCCGCCCATCTCTGCCGAAGTCAGCACGGTTACAAGGGGAAGGCCGCGCCCGAGTGCACGAATTTTATTCCGACCGCCCTCGGCCCCGTCCAGTGCCGACAGCAGCAGGGCAACCTTTCCGGCCCGGACGGCCTCGCCAACCTTCTGAAAACCGGCAACGGCGATCCCGGAGCGTCGGGCGAGCCCGATTGCATCGCAGCAGCGTTGTGCAAGCAGGGACTCGACGCGATCTGCAAGCCCTGACGGCAGGACGACAGGCCGGCGCGCCGCGCGCGCAAACAGCCGTTTCGCCACCGCCCGTTCGAGCGCATCGCGTCGCGGCGTCAACCACAAACCTCTGCCCGGCAGATTGGCGGCAACATCAGGCACGATCTCACCGCCCGGCCCCACGACAAAGCGCAACAGCCGCGCACGGTCGGCTATGTCACCGGTTGCGATGCAGCGGCGGTGCGAGCCGGTCTTCGCGAGGCCCTCATCACCGCGAACGGCATCGCCCCGAACGGCCGCGGCGTTTTTGATACTGCCCGTCGCGCCTACTCCTGCGCGCCTGCTTTGGCTGGCGTTGCTTCATCCGCGAACCAGTGTGCCCTGGCCCGCATGATCAGCTCGTTGGCGACGTCGAGATCGAGCTTGGCACTGCCCTTGTCGGATTTTTCGAGAAGTTCGACGAGTTCGTCGCCGGCAAGGTCGGCGAAATCATCGAGGGTCTTTACCCCGTTTTCACCGAGAGCGACGAGCATGCCCGGGGTCAATTTCTCCAATTCGACCAGCTCGTCGCTGACCCCGAGCTCCCGGCGCCGCTCCTCGTACTCGCGGTCGCGGCGTTCGAGCGAAACGCGAGCGCGCTCCTGCAGCTCCGCGGCCACGTCGGCGTCGAACCCTTCGATCTCGGCAAGGTCCTCCACCGCCACGTAGGCCACTTCTTCGAGTGAGGTAAACCCTTCGGTAACCAGCAGATGGGCGATCACGTCATCGATGTCGAGGGCATCGATGAACATCTGGCTGCGGCTGCGGAACTCTTCCGTCCGGCGTTCCGATTCCTCGGCCTCGGTCAGAATGTCGATGTCCCATCCGGTGAGTTGAGAGCCGAGGCGGACGTTCTGTCCGCGTCGCCCAATGGCCAGGCTGAGCTGATCGTCGGGCACCACGACTTCGACGCGGCGCTGCTCCTCGTCCATCACCACCTTGGCGACCTCGGCCGGGGCGAGCGCATTGACCACGAAAGTCGCCGGATCGGACGACCACGGGATGATATCGATCTTCTCGCCCTGCAACTCGCCGACGACCGCCTGGACCCGGCTGCCGCGCATCCCGACGCAGGCGCCGACCGGGTCGATGCCACTGTCGCGCGAGATCACCGCAATCTTGGCGCGGCTGCCGGGGTCCCGGGCCACCGCCTTGATCTCGATTATCCCGTCGTAGATCTCCGGGACTTCCTGCGCAAACAGCTTTGCCATGAATTGCGGGTGGGTGCGCGACAGAAAAATCTGCGGGCCGCGCGGCTCTTGGCGGACATCGTAAACAAAGGAGCGCACCCGCTCGCCCTGGCGGAAGCTTTCGCGCGGCAGCAATTCGTCGCGCCGCAGCATCGCCTCGGCCCGCCCCAGATCGACGACGACGTTGCCGAATTCGACTCGCTTGACGAGCCCGTTGACGATCTCGCCGACCCGGTCCTTGAATTCGAGGAATTGCCGCTGGCGCTCCGCGTCGCGAACCTTTTGGACAATCACCTGTTTCGCCGTCTGCGCGGCGATGCGGCCAAAATCGATCGGCGGCAGCGGGTCGGTGATGAAGTCGCCGATCTCGGCCTCGGGGTTCAAGCGCTGAGCGTCAGCCAGCGGAATTTGCGTCGCCTCGTTTTCGATGACATCGGCCACCTCGCGAAACCGCAGCAGCCGGATCTCGCCGTTGCTGCGGTCGATTTCGGCGCGGATATCGTAATCCTGGCCATATTTGGAGCGGCCCGCCTTCTGGATCGCCTGCTCCATCGCCTCCAGAACTTCGTCGCGGTCGATCCCCTTGTCGCGCGCGACGGTATCGGCGACCTGCAGCAGTTCCGGGCGGGCGTAGGTGACGGTGCTTTCCATTGTGTTCTCGAATTCCGTGCTTCAGTGGGTTTGGGACCGCGGCGTTGCGCGCCGCGCCGCATCGAGCAGATCATCGGTGAGGACGAGTTTTGCTCGCGCCACATCGGCGAGCGGCAATCTCAACTCGCCCATGTCGGTGGCCAGACGCACGTTCTCAGCGGAGGTTCCGAGCAGCCGTCCGCGGAAGCGCTTGCGTCCTTCGATCGGGCGGGCGAGCTCGATCCTCGCTTCGAACCCGCTGAACCGATCGTAGTCTTCGGCGCGCACCAGCGGGCGATCGATACCCGGCGAGCTGATCTCGAGCATGTAAGCGCCGGCGATCGGATCGGCGACGTCGAGAATGGCGGAAACGGAGTGGCTGATCTGCGCGCAGTCCTCAACCGTCATCGGCTGGTCGTCCTGCCGCTCGGCCATGACTTGGAGCGTCGGCCGCCGGCCGCTGGTGATGACCACCCGAACGAGACGATAGCCCATCCCCTCGAGCGAGGGCTCGATCGCCTGTGCAATACGGTTGGTGTCCACCAAGAACCCCGACCCCTCCTAACCTGCATTCCCGCCGGATTGACGACGGCCGAGCGGGGAAAGGTTAGGGGGCTTCCCCAAAAGCCCGCCGGCCGGCCAAAACAAAAAGTGGGCCATCGGCCCACCCCGCAACGCGGTCCGCAAGGCGGACCCTATGGACGCTTACAATATAGTAAAGCGGTCTAACCCTGCAAGAGTTTTGCAAGGATCCCCGGGGGCTCGCTCAAGATGGTGCCTTGACGACGTCTTAACCGATCGGCGCTACCGAGATCGCTGAAATTGTGCGATTCTGGTGAGCGAACAGAGGCAACAGACACCCGACGCCGGTACAGGGACCGCGAGGCAGCACATTTTCCATCCCGAAGATCGCGCACGGATGACGATCGACGGCCAGTTGGCGGAGGCCGGCTGGCTGGTGCAGTCGCGCGACCAGATGAACCTTGGCGCGGGCCTCGGCGTAGCCGTTCGGGAGTTCGCGACAGCCTCCGGCCCGGTCGATTATGCGTTGTTCGTCGGCCGAAGCCTGTGCGGAGTCATCGAGGCGAAGCCCGAAGGGACAACCCTCTCCGGTTTCTCGGATCAGGCCACACGCTACATGGGCGGCGTGCCGGAGCAGCTGGTCCGGCGCGAGGGGCAGGTGCGTTTCGAATACGTCGCCTCCGGCACCGAGATCCTGTTTCGCGATCATGCCGATCCGGCGCCGCGCTCGCGCCGGGTGTTTTTCTTTCACCGCCCCGAAACCTTGCGGCGCTGGCTCGACGCGTCGATGACGATCCGCCGGCGGCTGCAAGCGATGCCGCCGCTGCTGACCGAACGCCTGCGCGAATGTCAGATCGACGCCGTGACAAGGCTCGAAGCCTCGCTCGCCGCCGATCATCCGCGCGCGCTGATCCAGATGGCGACCGGCGCCGGCAAGACCTACACCGCTTGCGTCTTCAGCCATCGGCTGCTGGAGCATGCAAAGTTCCGGCGCGTTTTGTTTCTCGCCGACCGACCGCCCAATCTGGTGTGCCAAACAAGACACGAATTCGAGGGTTTTCACGCGTGTCGACCAACCCGCTTACGCCAGCGGATCTCGCGATGCAACGGATCGGAGGCATCCCCAAATAGGCCATCGTGTCAAAGCGCATCAGCAGAACCCTGTTCGACCTTCTCGCGATCGGGACGCGGCTAGCAATCACCCGCATCATGACCACCGAACTGTCCTGGTGGTCCGACCTCGACGAGCAAATACTGGGCACCGTGTTCCGTGACAACGTGGATCACGACTACGCCTGGGCTCTATTGATCCGAGATATGGCTGGGCAGTTCCGATGGGCTGACGGTAACGCTAGCATCCTCTCGGAGCGGATCGCCACTGCCGAATTGCGTACAGCCATAGCGGAAAAGAGCCGGTCGCCCGGTTTTGACGGCAGGGAGCCCCAGGGCGATGAATCAAGGGCCCCGCTCGATCTATTTCAAGATCGCAGCGTTCCGGACGAGAAGCTGCACAAGCACTACCGGGAGCTGAGGGACCGACTGGCGCGTTCGCCCGCGCGCAATGTCTTGGCCGCGATCTCCCCTTGGTTGATCACGTCCGATCCCCATCTCGTCAAAGAGTTTCAGGAGAGCCAATTCGCTCAAAGGCTTTGGGAAATCTATTTGTGGGCCATGTTCCGGGATCAGGGCTACGATGTTAAACATCGCGTCGCGCCAGATCTCAAAGTAACGAGCCCGTGGTTCG
Organism: uncultured Alphaproteobacteria bacterium; assembly: GCA_963695605.1. GTDB lineage: Bacteria > Pseudomonadota > Alphaproteobacteria > ATCC43930 > CGMCC-115725 > AP-15. The sequence goes on from CAVOHI010000058.1 coordinate 241,844, forward strand.
CCTTTCCGTTGAGGCGACTACGGTCGGGCCGTCCGTTGGCGGTCCTTTAGCCAACCACCCGGAGCCAAAGAGCCCCGAGGAGATCCATGTGTTTCTCGCCGACTACATGCCCATGAAGTTCGGTGGCCCGCTCACAGCAAAGCTGTACAAGCTGGACGCCCAAGGGAAGCACTACTGGGAGAAGGCGGGCGTTGAGGATCTTCCTTTTGTTCTTGCTATTGCGGACTTCCACAAAGAAGGTGATGGGCAAGCGCCCGCTTCGATGACCTATAGCCAAGGCGGTTTGTATACGTACCTCTATGGTTTGCGGCTGAGCGCCGAGATGGTGGATGGTCGGCAAAGCTTCCGCTACGAGCCTGTAGCTGAGCACAGGTACAATGGTAAGGTAGTCCCCTCCGGGTTCTTCAATCTCCCAGGTGCGGAGAACGTCTCCGCTGTCCTCTTTTCGAACGCGGGCACCATTGCCAAGTTTGACCGAATCGGAGTGCTCGCCGGCTTCGCGCCGGAGAAGCACAAATATTACCGGATCGGACACCTGTTCGACCCCGACCCCGACGCGATGGTAGGAATTCCGTTCAAAGTTGATGTTAGCGATCCGGCCTACAATGAATATTGGGGCGACGAAGTTCAGGTCTTCCATAATCCACGGGCACTTCGTCCGCTTCCGCCTCAGGCTTTGCCCGACGCCGCACATATTCGGTTTAGCGACGGCAAGTTACTTGCAGACGCCCTGCCCGGTCGCGTTCTTAGCTCGATGACGCTGGTTTTTTCACCTCGGCCATCAAGTTGACTGTTCGTACCGCGCCGCGACCGAAGCGCAAGTCGAAGCGATGACAGTATCGTCGGCCTGATGGATCCGCTCCCCTTCGCGCTACCCCGCGTTGGTCACTGCCGAGAAACGGCTCGCTTCAGTGCACTCGCGTTATGACCGAACTTGCGCTTGTCGAGAAGCGTCGCGCTCGGTTTTACGTCGCCTCGGACGACACCACTAGGCGGCGGCCGAGCGCGGCGAGCGCGGCTTCGAGCTGTTCGGGGCGGACGACGTGGTAGCCATCGAAGATATGGGTGACCTTCTTCTGGGGCCAGCCCAGCCGCTGGGCCAGCTGCGCCTCGTCAAGGCCGGCTTGGCGCATCGCGCGGTAGACTTCGAGCTTTGCAGCGCTCAGGGCCGGGAGCCGCGCCACTGGACGCCCCTTCGCCGGCGAAGGAGCCGGGACCTTCTCGTTGTGGGCGATCATGCCAAGGATTGCTTCCTCGAGATGTCCTAGGCCTGGAGCAGCGCCTCTTCCCAGGTGGCGCCGTAGGTCGCACCGTAACCGATGTCGGGGAAGGTCACCGTGAAGCCACCCTCGGGCTCGGGTTCGAGGAGGGCGGCATAAACATGCGGCATCTCAGCTCCTTCCTCGTCGTCCCCGCGAAAGCGGGGACCCAGAGCCTGCGCTCCGAAAGTGGCCGATAAGCAGCCTTGCGTTTACATCCTTGCCAGCAAGCGCAACGGCACGCTCTATGTCGGCGTCACCAGCGATCTTGCGCGTCGTGTGTCGGACCACCATTCGGGAGCCGTGGCCGGTTTCACCAGGGATTACGGCGTCCGCACCATTGGTGTTCGCCGAGTTTCACGACACCATGGAGGGCGCGATCTTGCGAGAGAAGAGGATCAAGAAATGGCGACGCGCCTGGAAGTTGAAACTGATCGAGCGACACAATCCGCAATGGCGCGATATTTCCGATGAGCTGTAACGCCGGCCCTGGGTCCCCGCTTTTGCGGGGACGACGAGGATTTTGTTGGATGAGGATCATGCAATGAACGAGCTCGCGCTCGTCCAAAAGGTCTGGAATTACGCTCACGTCTTGCGGGATCAGGGCGTGCCGTACCAATCCTATATCTCGCAGATTTCGTATCTCCTGTTCCTCAAAATGGACGACGAGCGGGCGGGGTTGGCGGCGTACGGAATCAAGAATGGCTCGGCGATCCCCGAAGATTGCCGCTGGCCGGTCTTGCGCGACCTGCAGGGCGACGAGCTGACGCGACGCTATTCGGCGATCCTCGAAAAGCTGTCGCGCCGCTCCGGCATGTCGGCACGATTTTTCTCAAGGCGCAGAACGAGATCCAGGACCCGGCGAGGTTGCGGCGTCTCGTCGGGCTGATCGACGGCGAGACCTGGCTCGGGCTCGGCGTCGACGTCAAAGGCTCGATCTATGAGGGCCTGCTCGAGCGCAACGCGCAAGAGGTCAAGTCGGGTGCCGGGCAGTATTTCACGCCGCGCGCACTGATCGACGCGATGGTGACTGTGGTCGACCCCGAGCCGCGGGAGACGATCCACGATCCTGCCTGCGGCACCGGCGGGTTTCTGCTCGCGGCCTGGGAGCACATGCGCAAGAAGCCGCTGGCGCGCAATGCCGAAGTCTATACGGCGATGCGGTCGCGGTTCTCGGGCATCGACATTGTCCCCGAGGTCGTGCGGCTATGCGCGATGAACCTTTATCTCCACGACATCGCCGGCCGCGAGAGCCCGGTCGAGGCGCGCGACGCGTTGCTCGGCGACGGCGGCAAGACCTACGACGTGATCCTGACCAATCCGCCTTTCGGCAAAAAGCAGAGCTACCGGATCGTCCGCGATGACGGCGAGATCGATACCGAGCGCGAGGATTACGACCGCCAGGATTTCTTCGTTACGACCCTCGAACAAGCAGCTCAATTTCCTGCAGCACATCATGACCGTGCTGGCCGAGAACGGCAGGGCCGGGGTCGTGATGCCCGACAACGTGCTGTTCGAAGGCGGCGCCGGCGAGACGATCCGCCGCCGGCTGCTGCACAATTTCGATTTCCACACGCTCCTGCGACTGCCGACCGGCATTTTCTACAAGCAGGGCGTGAAAGCGAACGTGTTGTTCTTCGACAAGAAGCGGGTCTCGGCCGAGCCGAACACCAAGGATTTGTGGATCTACGATCTGCGCACGAACCAGCGCTTCACGTTGAAGGAGCGGCCGATGACGCGCGCCGATCTCGACGATTTCGTCGCCTGCTACAAATCAGGGCGGCGGCACGAGCGCGCCGAGACCGACCGCTTCCGGCGCTTCGCGCATGCCGAGCTCGTCGCCCGCGACAAGATCAATCTCGACATCTTCTGGCTCAAGGACGACACGCTCGACGACCCGGACCTGCTGCCGCCGCCGGACGAGATCGCTGCCGAGATTGTCGAGAACCTTGAAGCGGCGCTCGACCGCTTTCGCAAGGTCGCGCTGAGCTCACAGTCTCAATGACCTGAAATTAGCCGTAATGGCGTGGTACCTCAAGAATCCAGAACCGATGCGGGTATCCGAGCTTTGTTGCAGTGCACTTCAACTTTTGGAAGAGACCTCGCTGTAGATTCGCTGCAGATACAGCGACGGGTAATACATGACTCAATTCTTGATTGTGGCCCGCGGCCGGCGCCTCACTCGAAGAAAGGCGGGCGGGCGGCCGGCGGCGCGCGCCTTCGCCTCGTAGCGGGTCGGCGGCCAATCGGGGGGGCGCTCACGCCAGTCGGCAGGACGGCGGGCCCGCCATTCGAAGGCGGGGTGAGCGGTAACGCGTTCGAGAATCCAAGAGAGGTAGTCGGCGTCATCGGTCGCCATGCGCAACTCGGCATTGTCGGTCATGATTTCCGCCAGGGCGTCGAGGGTTGTGCGCGACACGATCCGGCGTTTGTGCTGGCGGCGTTTTGGCCAGGGATCCGGGAACAGGATGAACACGCGGCCGATCGAGGCCGGCGGCAGTACGGCCATGATCAATCGCGCGTCATCGGCAAAGATCCGAATATTGTCGAGGCGCCGCCGCTCGATCTGGGCGAGCAGCTTGACTATCCCGTTCTCGAATACTTCGCAGCCGATAAACCCGGTTTGCGGATGCTGCTCGGCCAGTTGCGCGAGATGCTCACCGCCGCCGAAACCGATCTCGAGCCAAATCGAGGAGCGTGCGTTACCGAAGAGGGCAGCGATGTCGAGGTGACCCGATGCCGGAACATTTATTGCCAGCCGCGGCAGCAATTCGTTGACGAGGGCCTTTTGTCCGGGACGCAGGGCCCGCCCGCGACGGCGGCCGAAGACCTGATGGCGCCGCTCCGGCTCGCAACCGGGTTTGCTCAGAAGGCGCGCCGCAGCTCGTCTACCAGATCCAGTCTCTCCCACGAGAAACCGCCATCGGGGTCGGGCCGGCGGCCGAAATGGCCGTAGGCGGCGGTACGCCGATAAATCGGCTTATTCAGATCGAGATGCGTGCGGATACCGCGCGGCGACAGATCCACCAACTCCTGCAGGACGGCGGCGAGCTTCTGCTCGTCCGCGGTTCCCGCGGTATCGACATAAAACGACAGCGGTTTGGCGACGCCGATTGCATAGGCGATCTGGATCGTGCAGCGTTCGGCAAGCCCGGCGGCGACGACGTTCTTGGCGAGATAGCGAGCGGCATAAGCCGCCGAGCGGTCGACCTTGGTCGGGTCCTTGCCCGAGAATGCGCCGCCGCCGTGCGGTGCTGCGCCGCCATAGGTGTCGACGATGATCTTACGGCCGGTGACCCCGGCATCTCCATCGGGTCCGCCGATCACAAAGCGGCCGGTCGGGTTCACCAAGAAATTCTCTTCCTCACACATCCAGCCTCGGGGCAGCGTTGCGACCACGTACGGCCGCACGATCTCGCGCACCTCTTCTGTCTCGATCCGGTCGGAATGCTGGATCGACACGACGACCTTCGCCGCTCGTACGGGATTGCCGTCAATGTATTGCAGGGTCACCTGGCTCTTCGCATCGGGGCCCAACAGTGGCGTCTTCCCCGCATGCCGCGCCGCGGACAGGGAATGCAGGATGGCATGCGCGTAAAAGATCGGCGCCGGCATAAATTCCGGCGTCTCGCGGCAGGCGTAGCCGAACATCATGCCTTGATCGCCGGCGCCCTCGTCTTTGTTGCCCGATGCGTCGACGCCCTGCGCGATGTCGGACGACTGGCCGTGGATCAGGCATTTGATCGCCGCCGACCGCCAATGAAAGTTCTCCTGCTCGTAGCCGATCTCGCGTATCGCATCGCGCGCCACCTCGATCAACTTTTCGCCGGTGATCGCCGCCGGACCGCGGACTTCTCCGGCGAGCACCACGCGATTGGTCGTGACCAGCGTCTCGACGCCGCAGCGGGATTCCGGTTCGGCCGCCAAATAGGTGTCGACGATCGCGTCGGAAATGCGGTCGCAAATTTTGTCGGGATGCCCCTCCGACACAGATTCGCTCGTAAATACGTAATCCCGGTTGGCCAAATGACTGCCTTTCCCAAACGCGTCAAAAATGGACGGTAACACTTTGGCGTTGATGCAATCTTGCTTCTGGGGCGTCAAGCCCGATTTTCAGCTCGGCCCGCCGGGCCGGACAGAAGCGTTAATTCCCCGAAACTCGTTCGGCGCCGCCGGCCAGAGCCCTTGCGAGATCGAACAACCGGCGGCGCAGGGCCGGGTCGTCGATCCGGTAATATGCGCTGACCAGCTCGACGGTTTCACGGCGGCGCAACGGATCGGAGTTCGAACGCTTCGGCCGCGGGCTCGGCGAACCCCGCCGGGATCGCCGGCGCGCGCACCGGGTCCATGTCGTCGAAGAAGAAGGAGACCGGAACGTCCAGCACGCGACTGAGATCATGCAACCGGCTGGCGCCGATCCGATTGGCGCCGCGCTCGTATTTCTGGACCTGCTGAAAGGTCAGTCCGATCGCCTCCCCAAGCTTTTCCTGGCTGAGGCCGAGCATGTTTCGGCGGAGCCGCACGCGGGAGCCGACATGGATATCGATCGGGTTCGGCTTGTCGCCTTTTCGGCGACCCGGGCGCCGGAGCTGTTGTTGCATCGCCATCGGTGGAGCACTAAAGCAAAGCAGCGGGAGTGATTTGATAAGGCACGCGATCGACGGTGGTCAACAACGAGTATTAACAGGGGACTGAGAGTTGCGCTTCCGGGGAGCCGTCAACGCAGCCGAAATGCAACCGGAAGAAGGCCGAGGCAGAGCAGCGCGAGCAGTATCCAATCGCCACCGCGGGCATAGAGCGTCGGCGCCGTGGTGTTCGCGGGCAGCGGGAGATCGGCGTAGCCGACGGTGTTCAAGTCGATCCGCGCGACAACCCGGCCGATCTCGTCGACGATCCCGCTCACGCCGTTGTTCGCAACCCGCACCAGCGGCAATCCTTCTTCCACCGCGCGGGTGCGGGCGATCGCAAAGTGCTGATAGGGACCGGAAGTGCGCCCGTACCAAGCGTCGTTCGTGACATTCAGTATCCACGCCGGGCGATCGTGTTCGTCGACGATTGCGCCCGGAAATATGACCTCATAGCAGATCAGCGGGGCGAAGGGGGGGAGCCCCGGCAGTTCGATCGTTCTGGGCCCAGAGCCGGCGTTGTAGTCGAGGCTTCCGGGCGTAATCTTTTGCAAAGGCAGGACCCCGCGGAGCGGCATGTACTCACCGAACGGAACCAGGTGTGCTTTGTCATACCGAGCGACGATCTGACCATTGCCGTCCACCGCCTCTATGCTGTTCCAGACTTGCGCGAGAGGGCCCGGCGGAGGGTTTGTCCGCACCGCCCCGGTAATGACGTAGCCGCGACCTGCGGCGACGGCGGCAATTTCACCGCGATGATACGCATCGCGCCCGAGCAGAAACGGGGTGGCCGCCTCCGGCCATACCACCGCGGCAATCTTCCGAGTCGCCGGGATGCTGCTGAGGTCGAGGAGGAGACGGAAATTCCGCTGCGCGGCGGCCGGCTCCCACTTCATCGTTTGCGGGATCGACGGCTGGACGATGCGCAAGAGATATCCGGTTTCGACAGTTGGTGTGGTAGCCAGCCGGAGCGCGCCCAAGAGGCTCGGTACAAGAATCAAGAGGCCCGCTGCAATCGCCGGGGCGAAGCGCCGGGCGGTCGAAAGCGGGTTCAGCCAGGTTGTCCCGAAAAGGGCGGGCAGCGAGGCGGCGAGTACCGTCAGGAAGCTCAGCCCGTAAATGCCAATCGCTGCGACGCTCTGCAGCATCAGTATCGCGCCGGGAAATCCGCCAGACCAGGTATAGCCGATCAGATTCCAAGGCAGACCGGTGAAGGCGTGCCCGCGCACCCATTCGGCTACGGTCCACGCAACAGCAAAGGCGAAAATGCGAGCCGTGCGCGGCAATCGCAAATGCCTGACGGCGAGATTGGTGGCCAGCAATGCCGCCCCGACATAAAGCGCAAACGCCGCCGGGAGTCCGGCTGCGGCGATCGGCACCAGCCACCAGAAGCTGCCTATGTCGACAAGCAGCGCGGCAGCGATCCAATAGAGGCCGCTTATGAAGAAACCGAGACCAAAGGCGTAACCCAAGCGAAAGGACGCCCACGGCCCGGTGGTTCCGTCGTCAAGCCACAATAGGCCGGTAAAGGCCACCAACAGCAACGGGGTCAAATCGACCGGCGGCAGCGTCGCGGTGGCACAGACACCCAGCAAAAAGGCGAGCCCGTAGCGGCGCCAGCCGGATGTGACGGCAAGTCGATGGGCCAGGCGGCAAAGCGGCGTCCCGACCCGGGAGCCGGGCCGGATCCGTAACACCGATGCCTCAGGCACCGGCTGGGTCGCCGCTTGTCGTCGGTGCCGCAGATCTGCGCACACGCAGGCGCTTGATCCTACGCGGATCGGCATCGAGCACTTCGAATTCGATGCCCAATGGGTGAGCGATGATCTCGCCGCGCTTCGGCACACGTCCGGCAAGGCTGGAGACCAGTCCACCCAGCGTGTCCACCTCTTCCTGGTCTCCATACGGGCGCAACCGAGCCCCTTCATGCTCTTCGAGCAATTCTATCGGAGTGCGGGCATCAGCAATCAAGCTTCCATCGCTGCGCTCAACGAGGCTGGGGCCGCTGGCCACATCGTGCTCGTCCTCGATCTCGCCGACAATTTCCTCGATCAGGTCTTCGATCGTGACTAGCCCGTCGATACCGCCGAACTCGTCGACCACCATCGCAATGTGGGTTCGCGCCTGGCGCATCTGGACGAGGAGGTCGAGGATCGGCGCCGACGGCGCGACGAACAGGACCTTGCGCAGCAACGGCGCCAACTTCGTCTCGCGGTGCTCGGCGACCGGGCCGAGCACATCCTTTACGTGCACGAAGCCGATCACATCGTCGAGCGTCTCGCGATATACCGGAACCCGCGAATGACCCTGCTCGACCATGCATTTGACGACCTCGGAAAACGGGGTCTCAGCATCGAGCGCCACAATATCGACGCGGGGCACCATCACGTCGGCGGCCGTCTGGTCATGGATTTTGAGGACATTGCCAATCAGCAGCCGCTCGTGGCCGCTCAGAGAATGGGGCTCGTCCGCGGCCGGCTCCTCGATCATCTCGTCGATGGTTTCGCGCAAGCTTTCGCCGTTGCGCGGGCGGCGGATCAGGCGGAGAAGGTTCCGCAGACGGTAAAAAGACCGATCGTGCCCGGATTGGCCGCTACTGCCTGGGGGCTCGGAGGCGCTCATGGCCGAGCAGCTGTGGATTCGATTGACGACATTGTGTCGCGATAGGGATCCGGAACCCCCAGTTCGGCCAAAATCGACCTCTCGAGCGACTCCATGGTCGCCGCCTCGGCCCGCGTCAGGTGATCGTAGCCGAGGAGATGGAGCACGCCATGCACAGTAAGATGGACGAAATGGTCGCCAATCGGCTTCTCCTGCTCGGCTGCTTCCTCCGCCACGATTTCCAAGGCGAGCACGACGTCGCCGAGCAAAACCGGCGCGCCTGAAGGGAGCCGGGTTCCTGGCTGCCAAACCGGAAAGGCCAGCACATTGGTTGGTGCATTCAGCCCGCGATAGTCGCGGTTGAGCCGCTGTTGGTTGGCAGCGTCGCCGAGGGTAATGCCGAGTTCGACGGTGCCCTGCCACGTCAGCCCCAAATCCGTCGTGCCGCGCGCCAGAGCAAGTTCGGCGGCGCCCCGTGCCAGACTTTCGGCGGCGGGACATAGCCGGGTCCAGCCGGCGCAGGCCAATGCGACTTCGACCGTGCAGAGCACGTTCATCAGGACTTGCCGGGCGCAGTACCGCTGTCGCGCGCCTCGTAGGCGCGGACGATGCGTGCGACGAGTTCGTGCCGCACCACATCCCGGTCGGTCAGCCGCACCGTGCCAATCCCGTCGATGCCGCTCAGGGTATCGAGCGCTTCCGCCAGACCCGAGCGCGCGCCCGCGGGCAGATCCACCTGGGTTGGATCGCCGGTCACAACCATGCGCGACCCCTCCCCGAGCCGCGTGAGGAACATCTTCATTTGCACGGGCGACGTGTTTTGCGCCTCGTCGAGAATGACAAAGGCGTGCGATAGCGTGCGCCCCCGCATAAAGGCGATCGGCGCCACTTCGATCTCACCGGTGCCGAGGCGCCTCGCCAGTTGGTCCGCTGGCAACATATCGTTGAGCGCGTCGAATATCGGCCGCAAATAAGGGTCGACCTTGTCGCGCAAGTCGCCCGGCAGGAAACCAAGCCGTTCGCCGGCCTCGACGGCGGGGCGCGAAAGGATAATCCGCTCGACGCGGCCGGTCATCAGCAGATCGACCGCCGCAGCGACCGCGAGATAAGTCTTCCCTGTGCCGGCAGGTCCCAAACCGAACACCAGCTCGTTGTCGCGCATCGCCTTGATGTAGGCCGCCTGGCCAGGCGAGCGTGCCGCGATGCGGCGCTTGCGGGTGCGAAACGCCGCGTCTTCCCGCCAAAGGTCGAGGCTCTTGTCGCCGAGCTCGGCCTCGGCCAGCCGGATAGCAGCCTCTACCGCCGGCAGATCCACCTCCTGTCCCCGCTTCAGACGCTCATACAGTTGAGATAGGGCGAGATGAGCCGCCTCGGTGGCCGAGGCCGAACCTGCAATCGAGAGACGGTTGCCCCGCGTGAAGACCGAGACACCGAGCTGCCTCTCGATGCGATCGAGATGCTGATCGCGCTCGCCATAGAGCAAGGGCAGGAGCAAGTTGTCGTCGAACTCGAGCTGGGTCCGCCCTGCGGCAAACTCGCCGGTGACGGGCGACAGCTCACTCATGCTGTAACCGCCTCTGCCAGCGAGCCCGAGAGACTGTTGGCGCTCGCTGCTGTGATCAGCGCCGGAACGATCTCGCCGATCCGTTCCGGTACCGCCGCGATATGTACGCTCTGGAGATAGGGGCTGCGCCCAGCGAGCTGTCCTTCGTGTCGGCCGGGCTTCTCCAAAAGTACCTCGAGAGTGCGGCCGATGCATGCAGCGTTGAAGTCGCGTTGCTGGCAGGCCAACAGCAGCTGCAACTCGCCGAGCCGCCGCGACTTCACGTCCTCAGGAACTTGGCATGCGGCCGAAGCCGCGGGCGTGCCCGGCCGCGGCGAATATTTGAACGAGAAAGCCTGAGCAAAACGCACCTTCTCGACGAGGTCGAGCGTGGCCCGATGATCCGCATCGCTCTCGCCCGGATGCCCGACGATGAGATCGGTTGAAAGAGCAAGATCGGAGCGGGCGGAGCGCAGCCGTTCGACAATCCGCCGATACTGGGCGACGGTATGGCGCCGGTTCATTGCGGCAAGAATACGGTCCGAGCCGCTCTGCACCGGAAGATGCAGAAACGGCATCAGCTTCGGCACGTCGCGGTGGGCCGCGATCAGCGCATCATCGACATCCCTCGGGTGCGAGGTTGTATACCGGATCCGATCGAGACCCGGCAGCTCCGCCAACCGTAGTATCAGCGCACCTAGCCGCCATTCTCGGCCGTCGGGTCCTTCGCCGTGGTAGGCATTGACATTTTGCCCGAGCAAGGTGATCTCGCGCGCTCCGCCGCACACGAATCGGCGAGCCTCAGCCAGCACCTGCGTCACCGGACGAGAGTATTCGGCGCCTCGGGTATAAGGGACGACGCAAAAGCTGCAAAATTTATCGCAGCCTTCCTGCACGGTGAGAAAAGCGGCGACACCGGGTGAGCCGCCGGCCTCGGGCAGGAAATCGAACTTCGGTTCCGCGGGAAAACTGGTATCGATTACGTCTTCGCCGTTGGCCCGCAGAACGCGGGCGATCAATTCGGGCAGCCGGTGATAGCTCTGCGGGCCGAAGACGAGATCGACGCAGGGCGCCCGCCGCATCATTTCCGCACCCTCGGCTTGCGCCACGCAGCCGGCCACAGCCACGATCATTCGGCCGCCGCGCTCGGTTTTCGCCGCTTTCACGCGACGAATTTTGCCGAGATCCGAATAGACCTTTTCCGCCGCCTTTTCCCGAATGTGGCAAGTATTGAGGATGACCAGATCCGCATCCTTTGCTGTCTGCGCCACTGTGAAGCCGAGCGGCGCCAGAAGCTCGGCCATGCGCGCCGAGTCATAGACGTTCATCTGGCAACCATAATTCTTGATGTACACACGTTTTGCCACGTTCGCTGTCGTACTCGTGGGAATTTCGGTTTGCATCACCCGGTCACCGCTTCCGAGAGCTCCGCCCCGAATGAGGAGTGGACGACGTGGTTCGGCGGCTCCGGCATCGGTTGCCGTCGATCGAAAAGGGCCCCTGCGACGCCTCCGGCGATCCGCGAATGACAATATTCCGCCAGCGCCTTTCGTGATCCGCAATCACTGAGAAAGGTCGGGGGATGGAATTCGAGCACGACCTCAACGGTCCCCAGTCCCACCATGCTCCATAGGTGGGGCACCAGGTCCACCGCGCCGTACCATGCGAAGAACGGCCGGTAAAGCCGCCCGATCGGTATTCCATCGAGGCGTGTATAGGCGAGGGAGACCGGCTGAACGGTGACCGGGCCAACGCCCTCGCCCTGACGCGCGGCGCCGAACAATGCGCTCTTGAACGGCAGCACGCGATTGCCGTCTCCGCTGGTGCCTTCCGGAAACAGGATCAGTGCATCGCCCGCAGCCAGCCTCTTGCCAATCACTTCCCGCTGGGTGGCGATGCTGCGCACTCGGCGGTCGACAAAAACACTGCGCTGCAACTTGGCGAGCCAACCGAAGAACGGCCACCGAGCCACCTCGGATTTGGCAACGAAGGAGCCGGGAATTACCGAGCCGAGGACCGTAATGTCGATATAGGAGATGTGATTGGCCGCATATAAAACCGGACGCTCGTGGGTCGGTGTGCCGATCACTCGAATTCGAAATCCGAGGATCCGACAGCACCATCGGTGATAAAAGACCGGCAGAGTGCTCGTCCAACGGCGGCGCAAGGCCAAACCGACCAACTGAACCGGCATGAGGCCAGCTGTCCAAGCGCAATAGAGCGCGAGGCGACCAAGCCTCAGCGTCGGCGAACCCATGTCCTCAAGCGGTCCATGAATCTTTGGTCTGCCGTTCGTAGTGGCGGGAGTACTTCTCGGTTACGAGATCGGTCTTGACGACGATGCAGACGTCGGTGGTGTTGAACTGCTCGTCGACGACGGCGCCATCACCGACAAAGCCGCCCAGTCGCAGGTATCCCTTGATCAACGGAGGCAGGGCCCCCATTGCCCGAGTTCGCATCTATGGCGCGGGATCTGAGTCGGCACATCTCAACGTAGCGATCGGCGAGAGCCCGCGGACGCAGCGCAAGGGGTGCGAGATGATATCGATGCAGATAAGAAAGCGGCGCGGCAAGAGCATCGGGGTTGGTACCCGGCAGGCTGGCACAGCCGAACATCAGGACGACGTCATAATGAAAGACATAGGCAGCAATGCCGCTCCACAACAGCTGCATCGCCGAACGATTGCGATAAGCGGGATCGACGCACGAGCGGCCCAACTCGAGAATTTCTCCGGGATGGAGCACGACGGGAGAAATATCGAATTCCTTGGCCGAATAGAAACCGCCTAGGCGGGCTGCCGTATTCCGCCGGATGAGCCGGTAGGTTCCGACGACGCGGCCCGTGCCGAGGCTGTGGTCGAGAACGAGGAGGTGATCGCAATCGTCATCAAATTGGTCGACATCGCGGTGTCGGCAGACCATTTCCGGCAGCGGATGGGCGCCGAGCCGCTCATAAAAGATGCGATACCGCAACGCCTGCGCGGCGTCGATATCCGCGGCGGTTTTCGCCAGCCGCACTTGCAGCGGACCCGACCGGATATCAACGACCGTTTGATGCAATCGCGCTACGGCCGCTTCCGCCGGCAGTGCCGCTTCGACGGACGGGATTGATTGCTGCTGGGCCATGTTGCCGGTGATCACCCGGCCTTGTCCGGTTCGAGGCAATGACCGGTCCCCGGCAACTTGCCCGGAGGCGGCCCAAATGGACGCCATTCAGACGACAGCGAAACGGTCATTCCGTATCGGAGCTCGGCTTGCCGCTACGTGGGACCGCATACAACTCGAGGCGATGTCCGACCAGTTCGTAGCCGAGCTCATCGGCGACGATTTGCTGCAGACGTTCGATATCCTCGTTGCGAAACTCGATCACGCGACCAGATTGCAGGTCGATGAGGTGGTCATGATGCGCACTCGGCATTTCCTCGTAGCGGGATCGGCCATCGCCGAAATCGTGCCGGGCAATGATGCTCGCCTCCTCGAACAGCCGGACTGTCCGGTAGACTGTGGCAATGCTGATGCGCGAATCAATTGCGGTCGCTCGGCGGTACACCTGTTCGACATCCGGATGATCGACTGACTCCGACAGCACCCGCGCAATCACCCGCCTCTGCTCGGTCATCTTTAGACCCTTTTCGAGACAGACTTGCTCTAACCGTGAGGTCATCGCGTTTCCGTGATCGCGAGGCTCATCGCCGATACTATATCGGAAAGCATCGGCCGCGCCTACTTGCCCGAAGGCACGCAGCATTGTCTACCTCAAGCGCGAAGCCGTCAGGCGCGAGACCGCCTTGCGCGGGTGCCCAGACCGATTTCCTTGGCGAGGCGCGAGCGCTGCCGCGCGTAGTTGGGCGCAACCATCGGGTAATCGGCGCTCAATCCCCACCGCTCACGATAAGCCTCGGGCGTCATGTTGTAAGCGGTCTTGAGATGCCGCTTTAGCATCTTGAGTTTCTTACCATCTTCGAGGCAGATGATATAATCCGGGTTGACGGATTTCTTGACCGGAACGGCAGGCTGCGGACGTTCTGCCGGCACCGCCGGGACACTACCGATGTTGGCGAGGGAACTATATACCTGGTTGATCAGCTGGGGCAGATCACCAACCGCAACGGTATTGTTGGAAACGTGCGCAGCAACGATCTCCGTCGTCAACGTCAGCAAATCGTTGCTCTGATCCGAGTTGTTCATCACAATGATCCCGTCATAAGTCTGATTTTGAATATAATTAACAATCGGTAGCGAAGCAATCGGTTCAATGATCGATTTCTTCAAACCCACGCGCCTTCAAGAACATCCGTGGTTAATAGCAAGAAACCGACAGGAAAGATGGGGTGAAGCAAACTCAAGGTGCCGGTGAGGCTGTTGGCAGCTGCACTCGCAATATGAGCGCATCCACCAACCGTTCTGCTCGGCGATAGTAATTCCGGCGACGCCCGACGACAGTAAAACCTCGCCCAGCGTATAAGGCGCGCGCCGCTTCGTTATCCGACGCCATTTCGAGCACGACGCGTTCGGCGCCTCGCAACCGGGCCTCGCCGCATACCGCGTCGAGAACAGCCGAACCGATTCCGCACCGCCGATGGTCCGGCAGGACGCCGAGCGACAGGATTTCGGCTTCCTCGCCAAGCGCAAGAGCCAATGCGAACCCGATCGGGGCGGCTTTCGTCCACCCGACGCGCCCAAAGAACCCCGGGATGCCCATTATCTGCTCGATCGCTCCGGCGGCCCACGGGTCTTCAGGAAAGCACGCGCGGTGGAGCAGGGATATCGGGCCGGCCGCACCGCGCGGCAGTGGCTCGATGCACGAAGTCATATTCTGGCGCGGCTCCCCTTTAGCCGTGTCTGGGGTAATTTAACATCGGGGGAACGAAGATAGAGCGGCCGCGGAGCATCGGCCGCCTTGCCGAACCGCAGCAGACGAAGCCCGGCGTGTAAAGCCCCGACTGCGCCGGGTGGCGAATCTTCGAGAACGACGGTGTCCGGGCGCTGCTCCAGCGCCGCGGCGGCGCGCTGCGCCGCGTCGCCGGCGATCAGCAACGGGTTCGCGCCGATAGCCTCGGCCACAGCCTCGCGTAACAAGAACGGCATAATTGCCGCTGGCTCGCCGAGCGCATCGCCATGTGGATCGAAGAACTGAACGTAGAAGTCTTCGCGACGGCTTTCCAGAGCGACCAGCAAAGACCGGGTTTCCGGCCAGTCGTTCCGGACGGCGAGGACAGTGACGGCGTCAAAGCTGGTGACACCGATCAGCCGCGCGCCGGTTGCCAGCGCTATTCCGCGTGCCGCGGCAAGCCCGACGCGGATTCCCGTGAAGCTGCCTGGCCCGACAGTCGCGACGACAAGGTCGAGTGCGCCGGCCATTTGACCCGCCTCGCGCATTGCCCTGTCCACCAAGGGCAGCAGCACTTCGGCTTGGCCGTGCATCGTACCAATCCGCTCCTCGGCGACCACCTCTTCGCCGAGACTGACGGCCACCGAGCAGGCCAAACCCGCCGAATCGAGGGCAAGGCCAACCCCCGGCGGCCATCGCACCAGAGCTACAACCGTCGATCCGATGTCTCTCCCCTCCAGGCGAGCTATCTCTAACAGAGCGCCAGGCCGTCAGACGGCACGCACTTCGACCACCTCCGGGATGTAATGCCGTAGCATGTTCTCGATGCCCGCCTTCAACGTAGCGGTCGAGCTCGGGCATCCGGAGCAGGAACCTTGCATGTGCAGGTAGACGACGCCGTCCTCAAAATCATGAAAGATTATGTCACCACCATCCTGCGCCACCGCTGGGCGCACGCGGGTCTCCAGCAGCTCCTTGATCTGAGCCACGACTTCATCTTCGTCTTCCTCACTCGTTGCCGCCGCTGCCGCGCTGACCGCGGATTCGCCAAGCAAGACGGGCCGGCCAGCAGTAAAATGCTCCATGATGACGGCAAGTATCGCCGGCTTTAGCCGGTACCAATCCCCCTCTTCGCTCTTCATAACCGTCACGAAATCGGCACCAAGAAACACGCCGGTTACTTCCGGCAATGAGAAGAGCCGTTCGGCGAGGGGGGAGGTGCGGGCAGCCTCCTCGCTGGTGAAATTGGCGGTACCCGATGTCATTACCGGACACCCCGGCAGGAATTTCAGCGTCGCCGGATTCGGCGTTTGCTCGGTCTGGATGAACATTACAGGCTCCGATGGCAAAGGGACGGAAGATGGGCTTTTACCATGGGTCGTCGGCTCACCGAATCAACCCTTGACCTTTGCCCGGCATCGCTTCTCAACTGATCAAGTCGAGCTGTTCCATGGTGGCGCCGCCAGGCACAATGGTGATCGGAACGCGCAGCCGGGCCGCAGGCTTGCCGGTCAGATACGAAATCAGCGGTCCCGGTCCCTCGGGACCGGTTCCGGCGGCCAGTACCAGGATCGAAATGCTCGGCTCTTCATTGATCAACGCCAACAACTCGTCACGGCGCACACCCTCACGGATATAGACGATCGGCATCGAGCCGGCGATCGGTGAAATTTCTTCGCACAGCCGGTGCATCAGTTGTTCCGCCTCTTCTCGCCGTTCTTCGCGCGCCAAATCCTCGATCGCGCGCCAGTGCTGCAGTTCCGAAGGCTCGATCACGTAGAGCAATGCAACCCGTCCACCTGTATGAGCAGCGCGGCGTGCAGCATAATGGACGGCGATCTGCAGCTCCTCCGTCTCGTCGACTACGACAAGGAAAACACGCTGATGTGCGATCTCTACCATTTGTAGATCCTATGCCAAGCCCTGATTCTGATAGGATCAGGCGCCTCTGAACGGCAAACTTGCTAGCCATCCTGCCACTACGGCGGTCAATACCGCAATCGCGCCGTAGAACCCGGGCTGGCGCGTAGAGAATTCGAACACCGACGCGTCGACCCCTACCTTGGAGACGACCAGCGGGGTCGTCTGCCCGCTGACGATGTCATTGTCACGGACCAGAAAGACCTCGACGAGATAGGTCCCGGTGGGCACATTCGAGGGAAACGTGATCGTCGTGCGAAACAATTGTTCGCCTAGGAAGTCGACTTTGCCCATCCGCTCCACGAACAGCCCCGCCTCTTGTTGGGTGCGATCGAGCGCAGTGCGGAACGCGTCAACGACAACGGACGGCGCTGGGGTCGCGGCTACAAGCTTCAGATTGGCTATCCCGAGATGGTAGAACGCCGCAGCCGCGGGTGACAGAATGTCGGCGACAGGCCGACTCGCCGCAACCGCGTAGAAGCTTGGAACATTCGCGAATGTCACCTGCTGAGTATTGACCCAGATGCCGGCGACGCGGCTCTTGCGGCGGACTGTCATCTCGCGCTCGGGGCCGCGCACGGCAACGATGACATTCCCGGGACCGTCGGTCGCGCCGAACAGCACCACGGAGGCGCCGGTAAACCCAGTTGTGATCGCGATCAAGTGACTAGTGAGGTCCGCAACGAGCCCTTCAGCCCGCGCGGCCGATTCCGAACACGACAGCGAAAGCGCCAGCAGGACGCCGAGGGAACCGAGCCCTCGTTTCATCCTCTCTCCGAAGCGATCGAATACAGGTCTGCCGGGCGCACCGTCATGTCGAAGGCCAGCTTTGCGGCGACCGCGAGCACCATCAGGGCCAATAGGAAACGCAACTGCTCGCCTCGCAGACGCATTCCGAACCGGGTGCCCATCCGGGCGCCGACAACCCCGCCGACGAGCAAGACCAGGGCGAGCACTGCATCAACGGTATGGTTGGTGTAAGCTTGCAGGACCGTGACGTTGGCGGCGACAAAGATGATCTGCAGCAGCGAAGTGCCCGGCACCACAGATGTCGGCATTCCGAGCATGTAGATCATCGCCGGGACCATGATGAAGCCGCCGCCGATGCCGAGGATTGCGCTGAAAACACCGATCACAAACCCAATACCAACCGGCAACAGCGCGCTGATGTAAAGCCTCGATCGGCGGAAGCGCGCCTTGAGCGGCAGGCCATGCATCCAGGTGTGCTGATGCAGTCGGCGGCGCGAGGCTCCGGGCCGATGCAGCCGGAACAATGCGCGAATGCTTTCGATCATCATCAGCGCGCCAAGCGTCCCGAGCAGCAGCACATAGCAGATCGAGATCGTCAGCTCGATCTGACCCAGGCGTTTCAACAGCGTGAAGATCCACACCCCGAGAACAGAGCCCGCCAGGCCGCCGACCAGCAGAACGTATCCCATCTTGAAATCGACATTGCCGCGCCGCCAATGGGCGAGCACGCCGGAAACCGAGGCGCCAACCAGCTGGTTAGCCGAGGAGGCGACCGCTACGGTAGGCGGTACGCCGATAAAGATGAGCAGAGGCGTCAGTAGAAAGCCACCGCCGACGCCGAACACACCGGAGAGAAATCCGACCGCCGCACCGAGGCCAAGCAGGACAAAAATGTCGAGCGACACCTCGGCGATCGGCAGGTAGATGTCCATAATGCTCGAAGCGCCGGCTACATGCTGTCGTTGCGCGCTGCGCGCCCGCGCCACGCGCTTGCACGGTCAACTTACAACCTGCTCCAAGACGGGAAAAGCATGAACCCTTCGCGGCAATGGAGCCCCGCCCTGGAGATACCGTTGGGCGAGGGGTAATTCACGGGCGCAACAGACCGCTGATTTGCTGAGCCTCGCCCAGGACCGGATCGGCGATTGCCCTCGCGCGCTCGGCGCCACGGTGCAAGATCCTGTCTATATAACCGAGGTCCGCCGTCAATCGGCGCATCTCGTCGCCGATTCTCCCTAACACGTCGATTGCCAACTCCGAGAGCGCGTCCTTGAATTCCGAGAAGTTCCGGCCGGCAAACCGGGCGAGCGCAGCTTCGCGCGAGAGCCCCGACAGCGCGGCGTATATGCCAATCAGATTGTCGGCCTCGGGCCGGCGTTCGAGGTCGGCGACATCCCCGGGAAGGGGCTCGGGATCTGTCTTCGCCCTTCGGATCTTCAGCGCTATCGTGTCGGCGTCATCCGTCATGTTGATGCGCGAGTAATCGGAGGTGTCCGACTTCGACATCTTCTTCGTGCCGTCGCGCAGGCTCATTACGCGCGTCGCCGGCCCAAAGATCTGCGGTTCGGGCAAAGGAAAGTAGTCACGCTCGTATCTGCGATTGAACGCGCCGGCGAGATCTCGTGCCAGCTCCAGATGCTGCTTTTGGTCTTCGCCGACCGGGACGTGGGTCGCCTTGTACAGGAGAATGTCGGCCGCCATCAGAACCGGATAGGCGTAGAGGCCGAGGCCGGCCATCTCACGATTCTTCCCCGCCTTCTCCTTGAATTGCGTCATCCGATTGAGCCAGCCGAGCGGGGTTAGGCAGGCAAGCAGCCAAGCGAGCTGCGTATGTGCCGGGACCCCGCTTTGGTTGAAAATCGTGCAGCGCTCGGGGTCGATCCCGGCGGCGATGTAGGCGGAAGTCACTTCGCGCGTGCTGGCGCGCAGCTCGTCGGGGTCTTGCGGCAACGTCAGCGCGTGCAGGTCGACGATGCAAAAGATACACTCGAAGTCTTTCTGCAGGGTGACCCAGTTGCGGATCGCGCCGAGATAATTGCCGAGGTGAAGATTGCCGGTCGGCTGAATGCCGGAAAAAATGCGGTTCATTTGAGCTCATATAGGTGACGATGGCGGCGCCTGCTATCGCCGCAGTGCGGCGCCGGTCAAGCCGGTTGCCGGCGCAGCCGCCCCAGGAGAGTGCGCCAATCGGCGAACCCGAAGGCGAGCGCCAGAAGTGCGAAAGCGACCAGACCTGCAGCGACCAGCGCCGTGAGCGCACCTCCACGAACGAGAGGCGGTCCGGCGAATGCCGGGCCGAGGACAATCCGCAACAGCGCCAGCACGACCCCCATGCCTAGGGCGGCAATGCCGATCCGCGGCAGGTTGCGCCGGGCGCGGCTGTCGAACCGAAAATGCCCGCGCCGGAGCAACAGCGTGAGCAGGGTCAGCGCATTAACCCAGCCGGCGACAGTCGTCGCCAGCGCAATTCCGACATGCGCTAAAAACTGCATCAGAACGAGAGTCAGACAGAGATTGGCCGCCATCGCGGCGATCGCTACTTTGACCGGTGTAGCGGTGTCGTGGCGCGCGAAGAAGGCCGGCGCCACCACCTTGACGAGGACAAAGGCGGGCAGCCCCGCGGCGTAGGCTGCAAGAGCTGCGGCGGTGGCCGCCGTATCGGCTGGGCCGAAGGCGCCGCGCTGGAACAGCACTGCCAGTATCGGCGCGGCGAGCACAGCCAACGCCACTGCTGCCGGCAAGGTCAGCAACAGCGCCAATTCGATCCCGCGATTCTGGGTATCAACGGCGTCAGCGGCAAGTCCAAGCCTCAGCTGGCGCGACAATGGCGGAAGGATCGCGGTACCGACCGCGATGCCGACGACGCCGAGTGGCAATTGGTTCAGCCGGTCGGCGTAATAGAGGTACGAGACCGAGCCGCCAGGCAGCAGGGAGGCGAGAGCAGTCGAGATCAAGAGATTGAGCTGGGTGACACCGGCGCCGATTGTTCCCGGCGCCATCACGGCGAGGGTCCGCCGCACCCCTGGCGTCAGCCGCGGCGCTGGCAGCCGCAGCGTCAGCCCAGCCCGTGCGCAGGATGACAGCAGCCAAAGGAACTGCGCGAGCCCCGCGCCGGTGACTGCCCAGGCCAAGGCGCGGCCGTCATGCCAGCCGAACCGGTCCATCATCAGGAGCGCAGCGATCAGAAAAAGATTGAGCAGGACAGGCGTCGCCGCAGCGGCCGCGAAGCGGTCGACTGAGTTGAGTACGCCCCCCTGCAGCGCCACTAAAGCGATGAACAGCAAATAAGGAAAGGTGATCCGGGCGAGATCGACGGCGAGGCCGAACTTGGCCGGATCCTCGCCGAATCCCGGCGCGATCAGCGACATCACCGCGGGCATGAAGATTTCGCCCAACAGAACAAAGCCGAGCAGAGCTGCCAGCAGCACGGCGAGCGCGTCTTCGGCAAAGACCCGAGCCGCTTCTTTGCCGTGCTCGGCCATGGTCCCGGCAAAAAGCGGGACAAAGGCGGCGCTGAAAGCGCCCTCGGCGAACAGGCTGCGGAACAGGTTGGGCAGACGCTGCGCCACGAAGAATGCGTCCGCCACCGGTCCGGCGCCAAGGATGGCGGCCGTCAAAACGTCGCGGATAAACCCGAAGACGCGGCTCAGCAGCGTGTAGGAGCCGACCGTCGCGACGGAACGTAGCAAGGCCATACCGGGTGGATAACCTATGGCGACCGCGCCCCTCACCTTCCCGCTGACGCGGGGTGAGGGGCTGTTTCCAGGGTTACGGGGGTTCCGTGCGGCGTCCGACGGTATGCCTCCGCCCACTCTTCCTTTCGCGCGCGCAAGGAGGGTGGGGAGACCGAGATTCTTTTCCGCGAGGAGGCGTTCGAGCGCGGCGAGCCAATGGTGGTAATAGCGAGAACCGTCATCGGGATCGCCCCGGCGCTTCGCGGCGGCGAGTTCTTCGGCGAGCGCGGCAGACCATTCGCCCCAGGTGAAGAGCCCGGCCTCCGACAGCTTGACGGCGAGCCCAAAAGCGTGGGCTTCCCACGGTTCGGAAAATACCGGCTCCGGATCGGGCATCTGGTTCACGCAGGCTCGAGATAGTCTTCCCAGAGATCGATGTAGACAGCATCGCGTGACGACGCCGCCTCGCCCCAAAGCTCGCGCGCCGAAAACCGCACCGAGTAGAGGTATTGCGGGCTCTCGCCGCGGAAATGGGCGTTGCTGTCGGGGAACACATGCGCCCCATGAACACGGTCGACGACGCCGACATTGCCCCGGGCATAGCGCGGCAAACGGGTGTGGCCGGTCTGATTGATCTTCTTCGCACGCACGGCCTCGCCGACCGCAAAACGCGGCAGCCCATTCACGGGGCGCTCGAACCAGCCGCGCTCGGCGACGAGCGCTGCAACCTGCTCGGCCCGCAACGGCGGTATTGCCTTGGGTATCTCTGGGGCCCGCCTGCCGTTCTCGACCTCGGCGCGGGTAACCAAGCCGCTCTCTTCCAACATCGTAATCAGCCCGGCAAGCCATTTCTCGTAGTAGCTCATGCGCAGATAGTCGGCCGGCGGGATCCGCTCGCGCGCGTGCCGGGCGGCATCGATGTTCCATCTCCCGAGCGACGACGTGGCGCGGTAGAGCGCGAAAACGCGGGCTTCCCAGGGCTCGTGAAACACCGGCTCCTCGCTTTCGGGGACAATCGGCCCCATGCCGTGCATCCCGCCCATGTCGTGGACGCCGTTCATCGCGGGGTTTCCTCGAGGGTCACTTTGGCCGTGCCGATCATTGCGTCGCGGGTCACCAATTCGGCGAGCTCGTCTTCGCTCATCCCTTCGGTGCCGACAGGGCGCTCCGGAAGCACCAGGTAGCGCATCTCGGAGGTCGAATCCCATACCCGGATCTCGACATTCTCGCCGATTTCGAGCCCGAACTCGCGCAACACGCCGCGCGGGTCGATAACCGCGCGGGACCGGTAAGGGGAAGATTTGTACCAGACCGGCGGCAGGCCGAGCACCGGCCAGGGATAACAGGAACACAAGGTGCAGACGACGAGGTTGTGACGCTCGGGAGTGTTCTCGAGGACCACCAGATGCTCGCGGCCCTGGCCGACATAGCCGAGCTCGGCAACCGCCGAACTCGCATCGGCAAGAAGGCGCTGTTTGAAAGCGGGGTCGAGCCAAGCGCGCGCCACGACGCGTGCGCCGTTACGCGGCCCGACCTTGTGCTCGTAGGTGTCGATCAGCTCTTCGAGGGCGGCCGGATCGACCAGGCCCTTCTCGACCAGCAACGATTTCGAGGGCCATCACCCGCAAGGCCGGGTCGGATGGCAGCTCCTGGTGGTCGTGGTCCATCCTTCCTCCATGTTGACGGCGGAACGCCCGCACCTTTTATAGGGCAATGGGTAAGCGTTCCAGTCTCAGCAACGCGGGAGGAAGAAGATGGCCGGGACCAAGATGGGCGTCGTCGGTTGCGGCGGTCGAATGGGCAGGATGCTGGTCGCCGAGATTGCGCATACCGATGGTTGTTCCGTGGCCGGCGGCAGCGAGGCGCCGGGCAGCGGCTATGTCAACCAGGACATCGGCGAGCTGGCCGGTATCGGCCGCATCGGCATTCCGATCGGTGAGACCGTCGAGAAGGTGATCCGCGACAGCGACGTCGTGCTCGAATTCACCTCGCCCCAAGCGACCGCCGAGCATGCCGAGCTCGCCGCTTCCCTCGGCACCGCGATGGTGATCGGTACGACCGGTCTCGGGCCGGAGCAGGGCGACCGGGTACGCCAGGCGGCGCGCCAGATTCCGATAGTGTGGGCGCCGAATATGAGCCTCGGGGTCAACGTCCTGTTGAGCGTCGTGGAGGAAGTCGCGCGCCGGCTCGGTCCCGACTGGGACGTCGAGATCATGGAGATGCACCATCGCGGCAAGGTCGATGCCCCCTCGGGCACCGCGCTCGCACTCGGCCGCGCCGCGGCGGCAGGCCGCGGGGTGGAGCTCGAACAGGTCGAGCAACGCGCCCGCGACGGCATAACCGGCCCGCGCCGCACCGGCGATATTGGTTTCGCCGCGTTGCGCGGCGGCGATGCGGTCGGCGACCACCATGTCATCTTTGCCGGTGCCGCCGAACGTCTCGAACTGATCCACCGGGCGACCAGCCGAGCGATCTACGCCAAAGGCGCCATACGCGCCGCCCGCTGGGTGGTCGGGCGGCCACCGGGGATCTACGGCCTGAAGGAGGTCCTCGGCCTTTGAGCCGCTCGCGCTTACGACCGCGCCGGGTTTAGGGAATTGCGCCAGCGGGTGAGCGCATCGCGCAAGGTCGCCGCGAGCTCGCGCCGAGCGGCGGGAGGCACAAAGTCGCCGATCACCAGACTGCGGCCATGCGAGGTGACGAGCAGGCGGTTCGATGCATCCGGCCGCTCGTCTAGAATCACCCTGACCCAGAAGGGCTGAAAACGCCAGTTGCGGCGCTCCCCGCGCACGCTGACCCGCTCGACCGAGAAGACGCCGTCGGCGAGCCGGATCGTCTCGCTCTGCCGAGCAGTGCGATAATTGAGCCGGAAGGCGAGATAAACGAGCGCGACGTCGAGCCCGAAAAACCCGATCACCGGCCAGGCGCCGACCGCGACAAACCCGACGCCGGCGGCGAGGCTGACCAGGCCGAGCAATCCCATCAGCATACGAAAGTTGCGCGACGGCAGGCTGCGATGCGGGAACAGCACGCGCTCGAAGAACGGGCGGCCGGGCTGGGCCGGAGGGAGGTTCGGCATCATGCACCGAAAACATACGGGCGAGGCCGCCGATCCGTAAAGCGGTCGAGAGATTGCGTCGCCGTTTGTCGTCGGCGGCGAGCCCCTCTACACTTCCGCGATGCGCGCTTTTTCGAAACGTGAGGCACGGGAATTCTACCGCCGTCTGGCGGAGACGCGCCCGATCCCGCAGACCGAACTCGAATTCATCGACCCGTTTACCCTGCTGGTCGCCGTCGTGCTGTCGGCGCAGGCGACCGATACCGGCGTCAACAAGGCGACCCCCGCGCTCTTCGCTCTCGCCGACACCCCGGAGAAGATGCTGGCCCTCGGCGAGGAGCGGATCGTCGAGCTGATCCGCACGATCGGGCTCTTTAGAACCAAGGCGAAAAACCTGATCGCGCTGAGCCGGAACCTCGTCGAGCAGCATGGCGGCGAGGTGCCGTGCGACCGCGCCGCGCTGGAGGCGCTGCCCGGGGTCGGACGCAAGACCGCCAACGTCGTGCTCAACGTTGCCTTCGGCGAGCCGACGATCGCCGTCGACACGCACATCTTCCGGGTGGCCAACCGCACCGGCATCGCCGCGGGCAAGACGCCGCTCGCGGTCGAGACCGCGCTCGAGGCGATCACGCCTGCCGAATACAAGCGCTATGCGCATCACTGGCTGATATTGCACGGCCGTTACGTGTGCCAGGCGCGCAAGCCCGACTGCCCCAATTGCGTCGTCGCCGATCTCTGCCGCTACGGCGCCAAGACCGGCCCCGCCGAGCTGATTGCGGCGCGGGCCGGCAGCGGCGCGCCCGAGGCGTTGAGCGAGCCTGCGGTCGAGCCGGGGGCGGCCAAGGCCGGACGCGCGCGAGCGAGGCGTCCGGCAGCGAAGTCGCAGGTCGGCTCGCCCCGCAAACGCGCGCCGCGGGCACGCCCGCCACGTTCGGCATGATCTCGCCGATTTCGACATGGAGCCGAAGCAATGGAGGCGCAGGAAATAGCCGTCCGCCTCGGAGTGGCTGTGCTGTTCGGCAGCCTGATCGGTTTCGAGCGGCAATGGTTGCAGCGGATGGCGGGATTGCGGACCAACTCCCTCGTCGCGGTCGGGGCCGCGGGCTTTGTCGTCTTTTCGACGATGGTCTCGGGCGACAACAGTCCGACGCGGATGGCTGCTCAGGTCGTTTCGGGCGTCGGCTTTCTCGGAGCGGGCGTGATCCTGCGTGAGGGCATCAACATCACTGGCCTCAACACCGCCGCGACGCTTTGGTGTTCGGCGATGGTCGGAACCTTCGCCGGCGCCGGACAGCTCGCCGCCAGCGGGATTGCTGCCGGATTCGTCGTCCTGACGAACCTGTTCCTGCGCCCGTTGGTGCGGCTCATCAACCGGCAGCCGCGCGGCGCCGCCGAGATTGAGACCCATTACTCCGTCGAGCTGCGTTGTCAGGGCGACCAGGAGGCACACATCCGCGCGCTGCTTCTTCAAGCCACCTCCGCCGCCGGTCTCGGCCTGCGTCGACTGACCAGCGAAAATCTCGAAGATTCCCCGCAAGTCACGGTCAGCGCCCTCCTCGTCTCGGCAGACCGCAACGACGGCGCTCTCGAACAGATCATCGGTCGAATAAGCCTCGAGCCGTTTGTCACCGCCGTTCACTGGCAGGCCGCTCGAGCGGCGGCCGAGAACTGAAGCGGGCCACGCACAGAATTGGTTTTCTCTGCGCTAGGCGTCAGCCGGCGGCTTTTCGAGCATTGCGATGCCGCGCCCGCGCACCTGTTTGGCGACCGTGTCGGCGAGCAGGCGCATCATCCAGGGCAGCTGGATCTCGATGCGGACTGCATCGTCCAGCACCTCGATCGCTCCGGTGATCGTTTGCCACATCGCGGTCGTGCTGAAGTTGAGGCGATCCTGGTCCCAGCTGTAGTCGAGCGTACTGATGAGGCCGGCGAGTTCGGGGCGCAGGCGGCTGATCCCACTGTCGAGCCGGCGCTTTGCCTCCTGGCGGCCGAGCCTGTGCGGGATCGATACGACGAGAGGCTGCGACATCGGGAAGGCTCCCTCGGGTTGGGCGGCGACGCATAAAGACAAACACAAGGATTTCACAAAGGACCACAAATGGCGAAAACACCAGTACCAGCAAGATTTCCGGCTTGGTATGGGTTAGGGTCGACATCGCCCTTGACCTCCTGCGACCTAGTAGATTGAGGAGCGGGGTGATGTTGAGCCGCAGAGAGTTTGGAGGTGGACTGGCCGCCGGCGTCGCGGTGCATCGCCGCGGCGCTGAACGCCAAGCGCCGCCTCCCGCGCCCGCGAACGAGCCCAATCTCGGCCGCATCTTGCGTACGAAAAAGCTTCGTGTCGCAGCGCTGGCCGGCGAGGAACCCTATTTCGGCAGAGACCAGAAATCGGGAAAGTGGACCGGCTTTTGCGTCGCGATGGCGCAGGATCTGGCCGCAGGGCTTGGCGTCGAGGTCGCCCTCAGCGAAGCAAATTGGACCGACGCGGCAACCGATCTGCACGCCGGCAAGGTCGACCTGACCTACAGCCCCAGCCCGACCGTGCAACGGGCGATGTTCGCCGATTTTGGCACACCACTCTTCCACGATGCCTACGCGATCCTGGCACGCAAGGGCTTCGCGCCAAAGAGCTGGGCCGAGCTCAACGTTCCCGAAAGTCTGGTCGCCGTCGACGAAGGATCGGTGCGCGAAGAAACCGCGCGGCGGTTTGCCGGCAATGCCGCCATCACCGGGTTCAAGACCCGCGACGAGGCACTGGCCGCGGTCCAATCGGGCCGTGCCGATTGCTTTGTAGCGACGGCGCTTTGTGCTCTGGCCCTCCTGAGGCAGAACCCCGAAACCGGCGAGCTCATCGTGCCGACCCCGGTTCTGCGCGCCGCCGTTTGCCCGGCGGTGCCGTATGACAGCGACCGCCGGTTCCGCGGCGTCGTCGACGCGTGGAGCGAAGACAATCGCGGGATCGGCCAGATCCGCAACTGGGTGATGGCCGGGCTCACCGAGTCGGGCATCGCACCAGGCGATCTGCCACCCGATGTTTCGTTTTGATCCCCATCCTGCAAGCGCCGATCAGTCCGCCGGCCACTTGTCGAACCAAGACCGTTGGTGCTGTCATTGCGACCCGCGGGATTGACCCGCGGGGAAGCAATCCGGGGCCGCTGAGCGCTCGATCGGTCGAGATTTGCTTCGTCGCGCAGGGCGCGCCTCGCAATGACAGCGCCAATTTGATCGAAATCTGCTCCAGCTGGTGGGAGGCCAGCCGATCGGGCCCCGTGCCGCCCCCACCGCGGCTGTTCTCAGTCAATCTGCAGCAAACCGCATCCCGCTCTCTCCCTCTTCGCGGTTTATGTGGTCGCTGCAGCCGCGCGGCCGCCCGGCGGGGTTACCGACCGTCGCTTGGGAAACCGCTACCTGTTCCCCCTGTTTTATCAGGTCGAGATCAGGCATCGGCAACTCCTTCAATCGCAATCTCGCACCGCACTCGGGTACCGATGCGATGAAGGTTACCGTGTAAATAAGGCAATTACATGATTGTCTATTTTCGAAACCTCCGCCAAGAAGCAATGGCTAACAAGCCGGACCGCGGACGCCTCAACCAGGAGGTTGGAGCTTGTCGCGCAGGCGGGTGAGGCGGTAGCCGAGGGCGAGGTAGTCGCCCCACAGGGATTGCTCCGCAGTGAAGGCGGCCGGGTCGCTCCCGTGGCGCTCGCGCAAATAGGCGGTGACGGAGCTGTCGATCGGGATGCGGCTGAAATCGTGCAGTAGCATTCGGCAATGCGCGGCTGCATAGGGGCCGATGCCGTAAAGAGCGAGCAGGTAATCGTGGTTCAGCTGCTCGGGCGAGCCCTCGCCCGATGATGTTATCGCTCCGTCGTCGAGCATCTGGCGCGTCGCTCGCGTCAATGTGCGCGCGCGGAACCCGAGCTTTGCTTCTACTCGCAGCCGATCCTCACCGTAATCGAGCAAATTCAGTGGTTCGGGGAAGCTGCCGCCGCCCGGCTCAGTGACGAGGGCCGCGACCATCCGGCACGTCGCCGACCAGCTCGTGTTGATTGTCAGCACGGTCTTCACGAAATCTTCGTAGAAGGTCGAGCCGCGCAGCATTCGTCCGCCGCCGCGTTCGATGAGGTCCGCTAGCGCCGGCAAAGCCGCGATGGCCGATGCCGGTTCCCAATCGGCGGAGAACCAACGCCGCACCCGGGCGAAGAGTTCGGCCTCAGCGGCGCCGGCGAAACCCGCCCAGCCGACGATCACGGCGTCGGCACGATATTGCGCAACCTCTATCGTGCCGAGACGATCACCGATCCGCTCGGCGCGCGCAAGCCGCCCGCGCTCCGGGTCCCAATGCCACGGCGCAAGGTGAACCCAGCCGTGGCTCGCGACGGTCAGCGCGATATCGATCGGCCACCGAAATTCCAGGACCGTACGCTGCGCGTCGCGGATCAGGCGACCTCCAGAGCCTGCGACAGATCGGCGAGAATATCTTCCTCATGCTCGATTCCGATCGACAGCCGGACATAATTTTCGTCGACCCCGGTCTGCAATTGCTCTTCGGGCGATAGCTGGGAATGGGTCGTCGTCGCCGGATGGATCGCCAGGCTGCGCGCGTCACCGATGTTGGCGACGTGGTAGAACATCTGCAGAGCGTCAATAAATCGCCGGCCGGCGTCGAGACCGCCCTTCAGCTCGAAGCCGACGAGCCCGCCATAGCCGCCTTCGAGGTGCGCGTCCGCCCGCCGCCGCATCTCGCCGGTCATCTGGTTTGGGTAGATGACCCGCGTAACTTTGGGATGCTCGGAGAGGAATTTCGCGACCGCCACCGCATTGGCGCAATGCGCGCGCATGCGCAATGGCAGGGTCTCGAGACCCTGGATGAAGAGGAAGGCGTTAAACGGGCTCATCGGGGCGCCGAGGTCGCGCAACAATGTCACGCGCATCTTGAGGATATAGGCGATCGGGCCGAGAGGCTTGGCGGCCTGCGTCCACACCGCGCCGTGATAGCTCGGGTCCGGGTGGTTCAACAGCGGGAAGCGGTCTGCGTGCTTTTCCCAGTCGAAATTGCCACCATCGACGACGAGGCCGCCGATCGAATTGCCGTGCCCGCCAATGTACTTCGTCGTCGAATACATAACGATTGCGGCGCCATGTTCGAGCGGCCGGCACAATACCGGAGCAGCGGTGTTGTCGACGATCAGCGGGACGCCGAGCTCGCGGCCGATCTTGGCGACCTCGGCGATCGGGAACACCTCGAGCTTCGGGTTCGGCAAGGTCTCGGCGTAATAGCAGCGGGTCCGCGCGTCGGTCGCCCGCCGGAAATTCTCGGGATCGGCCGGGTCGACGAACCGCACCTCCATCCCCATCGTCTTCATCATCGTGTTGAGGAACAGATTCCAGGTGCCGCCGTAGAGGTCGGTGGAGCTGACAAAATTGTCCCCCGCCTGGCAGATGTTCTGGACTGCAAACAGCGAGGCGGCCTGGCCGGAGGCGAGAGCCAATGCGCCAGCGCCGCCTTCAAGCGCAGTTATCCGCTCCTCGAGCACCGCGTTGGTCGGGTTCATGATGCGGGTGTAGATGTTCCCGAGCTCGGCCAGACCGAACAGGTTCGCGGCGTGCTGGCTGTCGCGGAACTGGTAGCTCGTCGTCTGGTAGATCGGGACCGCTACGGCGTTGGTTGCCGGGTCGCTCCGGTACCCCGCATGGAGCACGAGTGTTTCCGGATGCTGGCTCTTGGTCGGCATGCAAATCTCCGTGAAAGGGTACCGGTTCGGCACTTTGCCATGACAAAGGCGGCCGGAACAGCCACGTTCCGTTCGCATTGGACACAGCTGTGCCGCAAGCGCGTTTGTCTAATATGCCCTGCCGTGCCGGACACGATCCGTGAGTGACGAAGACACCAGCGTCGGCGCCCGGATCCCGTCCCAGCCGACGCTTACCGCGCTGCGTGAGGCCGCCGCCCGATGCACTGGTTGCCACCTGTACCGGAACGCGACGCAGACCGTGTTCGGCGAGGGACCGGAGGGAGCCCGCGTCATGCTGGTCGGCGAGCAACCGGGCGATGCCGAAGATCTTGCCGGCCATCCCTTTGTCGGCCCCGCAGGAAAGCTCCTGGACCGCTGCCTAGTCGAGGCCGGAATCGATCGGGAGCAGACCTACGTCACCAATATCGTGAAACATTTCAAATGGGTGCCGCGCGGGCCGCGGCGCATTCACAGCAAACCGGGCGCGGTCGAAATCGAGGCCTGCTTTCCCTGGATCGAGGCCGAGATCAGCGCCGTCAAGCCGCGAATCGTCGTGGCGCTCGGAGCGACTGCGGCGCAAGCGCTGTTCGGGAAGACCTTTCGGGTGACCCGCGACCGCGGCCGGCTCGTGCCGTTTGCGCTGGCGCCCTGCGCCCTCGCAACAGTGCATCCCTCGGCATTGCTGCGCGCCCCGGACGAAGAGACCCGCCGCCAGGAGATCGAGCGTTTCATCGAAGATTTGCGCCAGGTCGGGGCGATCCTAGCGGGAACAGTACGATGAAATCGACGCTGAGCTGGGTCGCGGCGGCGATCGCCGGCACTGTTGTTCTCGTGATCGGCTTTTTCATCGCTGCCCAGTGGACCGGCATCGGCAATTCCGAAATCAGCGGCGCCGGGTGGCTGGCGATGGGATTAGGGGTCGTCGTCACCCTTGCCTTGGGGATCGGGCTGATGGCGCTGGTCTTCATCAGCAGCCGGCGCGGCTATGACGAGATTGGCCGCAAAGACGGCTGAGAGCCGGCAGATTACAACGAAATTAACCTTAATTACCGGAGTTGCTCCACCGTAGGTTAATTCGGCGGCTCTCGATGCCTGCATTTGTCGAATCTTGCTTGCACTTCGGGCGAACCCGTTGCAACCTAATGTGGCGCGGTGCAGAGGGGAACGTGCGTTGAAGAGGTCGGCGAAAGTGTTGGAGGAACCCAATTCGGCCCCGAAGTACGGGCGCGGTACTGGTGTGCCAAACCCGATAGACGTGCATGTGGGCGGCCGCATCAGAATGCGTCGTTTGCTTTTGGGGATGAACCAGGAGACGCTCGCCAACGCGCTCGGCCTCACCTTTCAGCAGGTGCAGAAATACGAGGGCGGCGCCAACCGCGTGAGCGCATCCCGCTTGTCGGCGATGGCGGATATCCTGAGCGTGCCGATTTCCTATTTCTTCGGCGATTTGCGGCCCGACAATGCCGAAATCAGCCCCGAGGACCGGCAGTGGCGGGAGTACCTTCAACGTCCCGAAACGATCGAGTTCATCCGGCTGTACTACGCGATCCCCGACCCGAAGGTCCGGCGCCAGTTCCTCGATATGGCCAAGACGGTCGCCGAATCGTTCGAGGCTAAGCCGTAAGTTTTCGTCCCTACGCTGGCCTCTGCCAGCTGACCCCCTATTCCACCGTGACGCTCTTCGCGAGGTTGCGCGGCTGGTCTACGTCCGTGCCTTTGAGGACGGCGACGTGGTAGGCGAGGAGCTGGATCGGGATCGCGTAGAGGAGGGGAGCGACAAACGGGTCGCAATTCGGCACCGCGATCCCGAAGGCGAGCCGGTCGGCCAGCCGGGCTACCCCGGCTGCGTCCGAGATCATCACGACGCGACCGCCGCGGGCCATCACCTCTTCGACATTGCCGAGGGTCTTTTCGAAAAGATCGTCGTGCGGCGCCAGCACGATGACCGGCACGTTCTCGTCGATAAGCGCGATCGGGCCGTGCTTCATCTCGCCGGCGGCGTAGCCTTCGGCGTGAATGTAGGAAATCTCCTTCAGCTTGAGGGCGCCTTCGAGCGCCAGCGGATAGGCGCTGCCGCGGCCGAGATAGAGCACGTCGCGCGCCTCGGCGATCTCGACGGCGATCTCGCGGATCCGCTCGTCGTGGTTCAACACGTCGCTGGCGCGCGAGGGGATCTCGGTCATCACGCCGACCAGCTCAGCCTCGCGCTTGTGGCTGATGGCGCCGCGGGCCCGCGCCAGCGCGACGGTGAACGAGGCGAGGACGGCGAGTTGTGTCGTAAAGGCCTTGGTCGAGGCGACGCCGATCTCGGGGCCTGCCAATGTCGGCAACACGACATCGGCCTCGCGGGCAATGGAACTCTCCGGCTGATTTACGACGGCGATGATCTTTTGCGCCTGCACCTTCGCGTAGCGCAACGCCGCCAGCGTGTCGGCGGTCTCGCCCGATTGCGACACAAAGATGGCCGCGCCGCCCTTCGGCATCGCCGGCGTCCGGTAGCGGAACTCCGATGCGATGTCGATCTCGACCGAGATGCGGGCGATCCGTTCGAGCCAGTACTTGGCGACAATGCAGGCATGGTAGGCAGTGCCGCAGGCAATCATCGTCACCCGCTCCAGCTCGCCCAGTTTAAAGGGCAGCTCCGGCAGATGCACGGTGCGGGTCGCCGGGTTGATCAGTGCGTTCAAGGTGTCGCCGATAACCGCCGGCTGCTCGAAGATCTCCTTCTGCATAAAGTGGCGGTAATTGCCCTTGCCGATCAGCGCCCCCGACGCGGCTAACTCGCGGATCGGGCGCTCTACCGGGGCATTTTCCGCATCGAAGATCTTGACCGCGCGGGAGGTCACGACCGCCCAGTCGCCCTCTTCGAGATAGGTGATCCGGCGGGTCAGCGGCGCCAGCGCCAATGCGTCGGAGCCGAGGAACATCTCGCCGTCGCCATAGCCGATGGCGAGCGGGCTGCCGCGGCGGGCGCCGATCAGCAAATCGTGCTCGCCGGCAAACAGAAAGGCGAGCGCAAACGCGCCGTCGAGCCGCGCCAAGGTCTTGGCCACCGCCTCTCGGGGCGACAACCCCAGTTCGAGAAAATGCGTCGCCAGCATCGCCACCGCCTCAGTATCAGTGTCGGTGCGGAAGACGTGGCCAAGCCCTTCGAGCTCGTGCCGCAAGGCCTGGAAATTCTCGATTATGCCATTGTGGACGACCGCCACCCGATCGGTGGCGATCGGATGAGCATTGGTCTCGGTCGGCAGGCCGTGAGTGGCCCAACGGGTGTGCCCGATGCCGATTATCCCTTGCACTGGCTGATGGTCGAGCCGCCGGGCGAGGTTGGCGAGCTTGCCCTCGGCACGGCGGCACTCGATGCGCCCATCGACCAGGGTCGCGATGCCCGCCAAATCGTAGCCGCGGTATTCGAGGCGGCGCAGCCCTTCGAGCAGCCCCGGCGCGACCGTATCCCGGGCGATTATGCCGATGATGCCGCACATCAGTTCTTCCTCCGTAGCCGTGCCCGGATCTCGGCCGCGCGCCGCGGCTTGTCCACCTGCTGCCCGCGGGCGATCGACAGCGCATCTGCGGGGACATCCCGGGTGATCACGCTGCCGGCAGCCACGATCGCGCCGTCGCCGACCGTGACCGGCGCGACCAGGGCGGTGTTCGAGCCGATAAACGCTCCCTCGCCGATTATCGTGCGAGATTTGTTAACGCCGTCGTAATTGCAGGTGATCGTGCCGGCCCCGATGTTCGTCTTCGCCCCGACCTCGGCGTCGCCGATATAGGAGAGGTGATTGGCCTTGGCTCCGGCACCAAGTCGGGCCGCCTTGACCTCAACGAAGTTGCCGACATGCACGTCGGCCTCGAGAACCGCTCCCGGCCGCAGTCGCGCAAATGGGCCGACGATCGCGCCCGCCCCGACCGCGGCGCCTTCGAGGTGCGAGAACGAGCGGATGCAAGCCCCCTCCCCTACCCTCACCCCCTTGCCGAACGTGACATTGGGCTCGACGACAACATCGCGGCCGAGCCGCGTGTCGGCGCTCAAGAAGACCGTTTCCGGCGCGACAAGGGTCACTCCCGAATCCATCGCCGCCCGGCGCAGCCGGCGCTGCATCAGCGCCTCCGCCTCGGCGAGCTCGGCACGGGTGTTGACGCCGAGCAATTCCTCCGTCGGAAGCTCGACCGCGCGGCAGGCGAGCCCTTTTCGGCGAGCGATGGCGACGATATCGGTCAGGTAGAACTCGCGCTTGGCATTATCGCTGTCGAGCGCATCGAGGAAATCGGCGAGGCGACACGCCTCGATCACCATGATGCCGCCATTGACGAGGCCGATCGCTTGCTCCGCGGGGCCGGCGTCGGCCGCCTCGACGATCCTCTCGAGCGCGCCGTCGGGCGCCAGAACGAAGCGGCCGTAGGGGCCGGGGTCGCCCGGGCGCATGCCCGAGACCAGGACTGCCGCCGCGCTCCGGCGCCGCTCCGCCAATAACCGCGACAGTGTCTCGGTAGCGAGAAACGGCGTATCGCCGTAGAGCACGAGGACATCCTCGATCGAGCCCTGCGGCGCCAGGCGGCCATCGAGCACCCGCATTGCGGTCCGTACCGCATCGCCGGTGCCGAGCGGCGGATCCTGCACGACGCTTTCGGCCGGAGCGACGATCGCGGCGACCTGTTCCATTTGCGGCCCGATCACGACGAGGGTCGCGGCCGGCGACAGCGGGTGCAACGCTTCCAAAGGATAGGCGATCATCGGCCGCCCGGCGATCGGGTGCATCACCTTCGGGATGGCGGATTTCATCCGCGTGCCGTTGCCAGCGGCAAGAATGACTGCGGCAAATGGCGATTGGCTCATTAACTAATAACCGAAGATCTTAACGGCGGCACGATTGCCCCGAGCTTCCGGAAATACAACACACAGATTGTTGCAAAATGCGTCAATACCGCAAAGAATTTTGCGCCGACATCGAGCGCGGCGACATCTTGATACCGAAAGCCTCCAGACTTGCTTAACGTGCGTTTTTTTAATGAATCGGAGTAGCTACGACGAGCGGTCTGTGAAGGCGCGCCCGTAGCGGGCGAATACATCGTTGAATTCGCGCACTGCCGTGCGCGGCCCTTTGGGGTGTGACCAGATCGCGCTGATGACGGCGAGGAAGTCGGCGCCGGCTTCGACTAGCGGCTCGCAATTCCGTTGCGTGATGCCGCCGATAGCGCAGCACGGCACGACCGTGGTTTCGCTCCAGTCGCGCAAGAGTTCGGGGTTGGCGTGGTGTTTGGCGGCCTTGGTCGCGCTTGGGAAGAAGGCGCCGAAGGCGACGTAATCGGCGCCGGCTTCGGCGGCGGTGATGGCGCGGTCGCGGCTGGCGCCGCAGGTCACCCCGACGATGCGGTCGGGACCGAGGAGGCGCCTGGCCTCGGCATAGGGCATGTCCTCCTCCCCGACATGCACTCCGTCGCAATCGAGCTCGGCGGCGAGGTCGGGGCGGTCATTCATGATGAATGCGACGCCTCGGTCCTGGGCGATCGGCCTCAGTATCTGGGTGGCGCGTCGGACCGCGTCGTCCTCGACATCCTTGAGGCGCAGCTGCAGGGAAGCCACATCGCCCCCCGCGAGTGCGTCCTCGAGGTCATTTGCAAACCGGTCGGGGTCGAGCGCGGGCGGCGTAATCAGATAGAGCCGCGTCGTCGCCCGCGTCTCACGCTGCGCCAACGGCTCAGTCTTTCCCCAGATAGATCTTGATGATCTTGCCCAGCATGTCCAAGGCCTCCGTCTTCGGCCGCTGGAAGGTGTTGCGGCCGATGATCGAGCCGTTGCCGCCGCCGTCGCGGATCGCGCGCACCTCGGCGAAGACGCCGTCGAGGTCCTTCGCCTCGCCGCCCGAGAAGACGACGATGCGCCGGCCGTTAAAGGCCGATTGCACGACATGTTTGATGCGCGCCGCCGGGGTCGAGATGTCGATTTTTTGCTTCTCGTAGACCGACTTTGCTGCGGCCAATTCGAGATGTTGGGTCGGCGGTTTGACCTTGATGATGTGCGCGCCGAGTTGAGCAGCGATCTGCGCGGCATAGGCGCAGATGTCGATCGCGGTCTCGCCCTCGCGCGACAGGTTGCCGCCGCGCGGATAGGACCAGATCACGACTGCCAGCCCATGCGCCTTGGCCTCGCAGGCCATCTCGGCGATGTCGCGCATCTGTTCATAGGCCGCGTCCGAGCCGGGGTAGATCGTGTAGCCGATCGCGGCGCAGCCGAGCCGCAGCGCGTCCTTGACATTGCCGGTGATCGCCTGGGTCGCGTTTTCCTTGAAACGCGACATACTGTTGGCGTTGTTGAGCTTGAGGATCGTCGGGATGCGGCCGGCAAAGGTGTCCGCCCCGGCTTCGATAAAGCCGAGCGGCGCGGCATAGGCCGAAAGGCCCGCCTCGAGCGCCAGCTGGTAGTGGTAATGCGGGTCGTAGGCCGGCGGGTTGGGCGCAAAGCTGCGGGCCGGACCGTGCTCGACCCCCTGATCGACCGGCAGGATAAGTAGCCTGCCGGTGCCGCCGAGCCTGCCCTGCAAGAGGATACGGGCGAGGTTCGCCTTGGTGCCCGGATTGTCGCTCTCGTAATTGTCGAGGATCCGCTTGACGGGGTCGGTGAGTTCCATCGGCTTTCCCTCCTGGCGAGTGTGGCGCACCCTCTTCAACAAACGCCCGATCCCGTCTTTTTATCAAACCAGGAGAGATGCGGCGAGAACCTCGACACGATGCCGCTCGACGCGCTGGAGCGCCGTCAGCTGCCGCGATAAGAGGACCGACTCGACCCAACTTGGAGACGACGATGCCGAAATTTCTCGTCCTTTTGCTGTCCGCCGCGCTGGGCTCAGCGGGCGCTCTGAGTTCGGACGCGAATAGCGCCCTTGCCCAGGGGGCCCAGCCGAGCCTGCCCGGCGCCCCGCAGCCGACCCCGAGCTTTCCAGCCGGACCGCGGTTGCCGGGGGGCCCGGCGGGCGGCTCCGGCAATTACGCCGTCAGCGCCGCGGCAAACGAGCATGGCGCCTTTCTATGGGTCGTGGACAACGTTCAGCACGCCGTCGTGTTGTGCGAAAAGACCGACGGCGGCAAGGATTTCACCTGCATAAAGAAGCCCCTCCCTTGACACCGGCGCCGTGGAAGCGCGACACCGAGGGGGAACCAAATTGGCGGCAACCTGGTTGGCAGGAACTCAGCGGATGGCGCTCTCCGAGGTGAAGGCTCTCACTTTCGACGTGTTCGGCACCGTAGTGAACTGGCGGGACAGCGTCGCACGCGAGGCAAAAAGTTTTCTCGGGCCGAAGGGCTACGAGAAGGATTGGCACGCCTTTGCGGATCGCTGGCGGGCCCGCTATCAGCCGGCGATGGAAAAGGTGCGCAACGGCCAGCGGCCCTGGGCCAGGCTCGACGACCTGCATCGCGAGAACCTGGTCGAGCTCTTGAAGGAATTTGAAATCAGCGGTCTCGGCGAGGCCGACATCGACCACCTCAGCCGCGCCTGGCACCGCCTCGACGGGTGGCCCGACAGCGTCGAAGGGCTCACCCGCCTCAAGCGCAAATTCATCCTTGCGACATTATCGAACGGCAATGTCGCGCTGATGGTCAATATGGCCAAATACGCCGGGCTGCCGTGGGATGTCATCCTCGGCGCGGAGATCGCCCACGCCTACAAACCGCAGCCCGAGGCCTACGACCGCAGCGCTGCGCTGCTCGATCTCAAACCCGAGCAATGCATGATGGTCGCCGCACATAATGGCGATCTTGTCGCGGCGCGCGGCCGCGGATTTCGCACCGCCTTTGTCAGCCGGCCGCTCGAACACGGCCCCAACAAGACCCGGGACCTCAAGGCCGAGCATGATTTCGACGTGATAGCCGGCGATTTTGTCGATCTGGCAATCAAGCTCGGCTGCTGAGGAAGTATGATCCGCTAAGCAGCGCTCGCCACCTGCTTGCCGACGTTGCGATCGTAGTCTTCCCACATCAGCCGGCAGATCGTGCCCGGCGTAAAGCGGTAATGGCCGTGTTCCCCGATGATTTCGCCGACCGGGGTCACTTCGGCCGCCGATCCGGTCAGGAATACCTCCTCGGCCTTGGCGAGCTCCTCCGGCATGATCGGCCGCTCGATGACCTTGATGCCCCGCTGCTTTGCCAGTCCGATGACCGTCTGACGCGTGATGCCGTTCAGGAAGCAATCTGGGGTCGGGGTGTGCAGCTCGCCATTGATGACGAGGAAGAGGTTGGCTCCGGTACCCTCGGCGAGGCGCCCGCGCCAGTCTAGCATCAGCGCGTCATCGCACCCGTTGGCTTCGGCCTCGTGCTTCGACATCGTGCAGATCATGTAGAGCCCCGAGGCTTTGGCCGCAGTCGGCGCCGTGTGGGGCGCCGGACGCGCCCATTTCGCCCATTGCATGCGGATTCCCTTGGCGCGCGCCTCCGGCGAGAAATAGGCTGGCCAGTCCCAGGCGGCGAGCGCCAGATGGATCTTGGTTGCCTGCGCCGAGACACCCATCTGCTCGGCGCCGCGCCAGGCGATCGGTCGGACATACCCGTCGACGATATTGTTCGACGTGATTACCTCTTGCGTCGCCTTTGCCAGATCATCCATCCCGGCCGGCACCTCGAAACCGAGGATCCGCGCCGAGTTGAGGAGGCGCTCATTGTGGTCCTCCAAACGGAAAACGGTGCCGTTGTACACGCGTTCGCCTTCGAACACGCAGCTCGCATAGTGGAGCCCGTGGGTCAGCACGTGGAGCCTTGCATCGCGCCAAGGGACGAGGCGGCCATCGTACCAGATGAAGCCATCTCGATCATCGAACGGGATCATGGACATCGGATCTTCCTCGCATCTTCGAATGGCCGGCCGGTGCGTCGGCAGCACGGCCGGGATATATGTTGCCTGAAACTTTATATCCCGAAGGACGCCTCACAAGTGTCAAAGGTTGCGGGATAAGTCAATATGTCTGACATAAATTTGCCCGCTCCTCCGCCTGTCATGGCCGAGGAAGAGGTGCGGCAGGGGATCGAGCTGCTGTTTTTCGCGTATCGTGATTTCACCGCCGAGCCCGACGCGATCCTGGCGCGATACGGTTTTGGCCGCGCCCATCACCGCGTCATTCATTTCGTCGGACGACACCCGCGGATGACCGTCGGCGAGCTCCTGGCGATCCTGCGCATCACCAAGCAAAGCCTGAGCCGCGTCCTCGGCCAGTTGGTTCGGCAAAAGTTCATCCTGCAGCAACCCGGCTCGCACGATCGCCGGCAACGTCTCCTAGAACTGACGGCAAAGGGGCGCGATCTCGAACGAATGCTGTCGGAGCCGCAGCGGGCTAGGATCGCCAACGCCTACCGGCAAGCTGGGCCGCGGGCTGTGGAGGGCTTCCGCGAGATTATGCTGCGGATCATCGCTGCAGAAGATGACCGGCGCCGTTTTGCTCCCCCGCCGCCGAAGAAGCATTAACGCGACATCCGTCGTATATTCCTTCGCGTGACGAGCGCACCCGACCCCGATCTCTCCGAGCCCCATCTTCTTGTCGTCGATGACGACGCACGTCTGCGGGGACTGTTGCGGCGCTATCTGTCGGACAGCGGCTTTCGGGTGACCGCCGCCGCCGATGCGGGCGAGGCGCGCTCCAATCTCGCGAGCTTCGCCTTCGACCTCGTCGTGCTCGACGTCATGATGCCGGGCGAGAGCGGGTTGGAACTGACCCGCGCGCTGCGTGCGGAAGGGCGCATCCCGGTACTGCTGCTGACCGCGATGGCCGAGCCCGAGGACCGGGTGAACGGGCTCGAACAAGGGGCTGACGACTACCTCTCCAAACCTTTCGAACCGCGCGAGCTGGTCCTGCGCATCCGCAACCTCCTGCAGCGCCGGCCGGCAACCGATGTCGTATCCAAAGACATCCGCTTGGGCGGCTGCCGGTTCGATGTCGTGCGCGGCGAGCTCTACCGCGGTGGCGACGTGGTGCATTTGACTGCGGCCGAGGCGGGGCTGCTCTCGATGCTGGCCCAGAAGGCGGGGCAGGCCGTGTCGCGCGAGGAACTGTCGATATCGCTGAGCGGCAATGTTCGCAACGTCGATGTGCAGATGACCCGGCTGCGCCGCAAGATCGAGCGCGATCAGCGCTTCCCGCGCTATCTGCAGACGGTTCGCGGCACCGGCTATGTTCTCAAACCGGATTGACGTCAGCGGGTGCAACAGTGACGGCGCACGACATCGACGCTGATCTCTCCGGGTCGGAGCCGGATGACGAGTTCGAGATCCGGCGGGATCCGTGGATCAAACGGGTGCTGCCGCGCACCATGTTCGGGCGCTCGCTGCTGATTGTCGTGATGCCGCTCATCTTGCTGCAAGCGATCGCAACCTGGGTGTTTTACGATCGGCACTGGGCCGCTGTTTCCTGGCGGCTCTCGGCGGCGGTGGCCGGCGATGTCGGTCTCTTGGTCGATGCGCTGAAGCTCGCCGCTTCGCCGGCCGAAACCGCTCAACTGCTGGAAAGCGCGAAGGCGCAAACCGACCTCGACATCGCGATCGAACACCCCAAGTCGCTCCCTCCAATATCGTCCGCAACCGGCACGCTCATAGGGGACCAGCTGAACCAGGCGCTACAGAGCCGTCTTAACCAGCCCTTTCGCATCGACCTGCTGGATGACGGGGGTGCCGAAATCAAGGTTCAGCTCTCTGATGGGGTGATGTCAGTCGGTGTGCCGCGCAATCGCCTGTCCAGCTCGACGACCTACATTTTCGTGATGTGGATGTTGGGCTCCTCACTGGTCCTTTTGGCCGTGGCCACCGTTTTTCTTCGGAACCAGGTGAAGTCGCTGCGCCGGTTAGCGGAAGCAGCCGACAGCTTCGGCAAGGGGCTCGCCGTTCCGTCCTTCAAGGTCGAGGGGGCTGTCGAGATCCGGCGAGCAGCGATCGCCTTTATGACAATGCGCGATCGTTTGCAGCGTCAGGTTCGGCAACGCACCCAGATGCTCGCCGGCGTGTCGCACGATCTGCGCACACCCTTGACGCGAATGAAGCTCGCCCTCGAGCTGCTCGGCAACGATCCAACCGTGGCGGAGCTGAAATCGGACGTCGCCGAGATGGAGCACATGGTGCACGGCTATCTCGATTTTGTGCGTGGCGAGGGGACTGAGGCATCAGTCGAAAC
This sequence comes from uncultured Alphaproteobacteria bacterium, assembly GCA_963695605.1. GTDB lineage: Bacteria > Pseudomonadota > Alphaproteobacteria > ATCC43930 > CGMCC-115725 > AP-15. The sequence goes on from CAVOHI010000058.1 coordinate 282,990, forward strand.
CGACATCTCGCTGCTGATCGAGGATCTCGCTGCCGATTTGCGGCGCGAAGGAACCCCGCTGACGGTCACCCCGCCGCCTGAATTTGTGATGCCGGTGCGGCCAAATGCGCTGCGCCGTTGTCTCACCAACTTGATCGGCAATGCGCGCCGTCACGCAACCCACGTCTGGCTGACCGGCCTCGTCGCAGCAGATGGGATCGATATCCTGGTCGACGACGACGGACCCGGCATCCCGCCGGCCAATCGTGCCCGCGTGTTCCGGCCGTTTGTCCGACTAGATGCGTCACGTAACCCGCTGACCGGCGGCGTCGGCCTTGGCCTGACGATTGCCCGCGACGTGGCGCGCAGTCACGGCGGCGACATTAGGCTGGAGACCTCTCCTCGGGGTGGCCTGCGCGCACGGGTCCATCTGCCGCGGTGACTCCGGGCACGAACGAAATAAGGGCCGTGCTACAGCCGCAGCACGGCCTGAGAACTATAGGACCTTAGAACTTACCGTGCCGCTTGTTGCTTTGCGAGGTCGCGAAACTCGTCGAGCCCCTCGGTCGCGCGCTTGCGCAGCACGTCGGCTGCCTCGCTGCCGGCCTTGGTCGCCAACATGGTGATTTCGCGGCCGTTGGTGACGCTCTTTTCGAGCATCTGTTTGGCGTATTCGGTGTTCTTTGCGATCCGGTCCTCAGCCGAAGCCGGCTGGGCGAGATCCCGCAACAGCGCCGATACATCCTCGATCGCCTGGCGGGTAATTTCGATCTGGCGCTTGGCGACGGCCTGCATGCCCTCCACCGCAAGCTGGTTGGCTTGGCTGAGTGCCTCGATGTTGCGGCGCTGGTATGCCATCACCGCCTCGAGGTCGAACGGGCGGAAGCGGAAATCAGCCATCATCTTGCTGACATCGAAATCGAAAAAGGTGGGACGTGCTTCAGACATGAATAGGTTCCGGTCTGGGGGAGTTTCGGGTCATTGTGCAGTGCACAACAAAAGCTATATCGGCTGATGCTCAGACGGCGTCAAGGGCTTTTTTGCGCCGCAGCAATTCAGACCGGAATTGGTTCCTCGCCGGAGCGTCGGCTAGGCGCGGATCCGAACCATCCCTCGATCCTGCGCAGCCGAGCATCGAGCGCCGCCATGGTTCGCGCAAGATCCTGCAAATCATCGCGCAGCCAAACGCGCATGGCCGAAAGATAAGCTGTAGCGGCCAGCCTGACCGCGATCGCCCCCCGCACTCCGCTGGTTGGGATTTCGGCAGCCTCGAGCATCCACCGCATCGAGCGGAGCAGCGAGCCGCCGGCGCACAACGCGGTCACGGGGTCGCCGAGCAAATCGCGGCGCAACACGTCGAGCGCCGGCTTATAGGGTTGTAGTGCGTCGAAACGCCGCATCAACAGGTCGAACAACCGGTCCCGCGACCGCTCGTCCGGCTCGGCGGCCGGCGGATCGGCCAGCACGGTCTGGTCGATCCGGCTATAGAGTCCGCAGAGGATCGCCTGTTTCGAATGAAAGACCCGATATACCTGAAGGATCGGAAGCTCGGCCGCGGCGGCGATCGCGCTGAGCGACAATCTCCTCCACCCTTCGGTCGGTATCAGGCCGAGGGTCGCATCGATGATCCGGTCGGCCTCGTTCCGCGCAGCGCCGGAGTTGCGGCCGCGCCCGCTCGTCCTGCCCGTTCTTGCCATGTCAGCTCGCGAGCTCGCGAGACCGGGTCGCCGCCGCCGCGACCGCGCGCGCGATCAGCGGTTCGAGACCGTCGGCAGCCATCAGCACGTCGAGCGCGGCGCGGGTCGTGCCCCCGGGGCTCGTGACGTTCTCTCGGAGCTGGGCGGGGCTCTCTTCGGAGAGGCGGGCCAGTTCGCCCGATCCTGCGACGGTCGCCCGGGCCAGCTGCAAGGCTAAATCGAACGGCAAACCCTCGGCTTGCCCCGCGTGGGCGAGCGCTTCGATGAGCAGGAACACGTAGGCCGGGCCGCTGCCGGAGACCGCCGTGACCACGTCCATCAGCGCTTCGTCTTCGACCCAGGCGCTCTCGCCGATGGCGGCGAGAAGGCGATCGCAGAGTTGCCGCTGACCGATCGTTACGAGAGGGTTGGCGCAAGCGACCGTGATGCCGCGGCCGATCGCTGCCGGGGTGTTGGGCATCGTCCGGACGATCGCGGCGCGACCGAGCCGGCGGGCGAGGCCAGCGAGGGTCTTGCCGGCGACGATCGACACAAACAATGTCTCCGGACCAGCCCAGGACCGGTAGTTCGCCACTACTTCGTCGGCGATTTGCGGCTTGACTGCAAATACCACGGCATCCGGCCTCAGCCCCGCCGGCAGCTCCTGCGGCGACGAATACCAGAGGATTTCGGCTGCCGATCCAAACCCGGCCGGTACGCCGGTCGGCTCGACTACCACACAGCTTGACGCCACTCCGGCCGCAACCCAGCCGCGCAACAACGCAGTCCCCATTTTTCCGCAGCCAACGAGGACGAGACAGCGCGTCGGGCCCCCGCCATTCTCCACGCCAGGGCGCCTCTCGCTCACGCCTCTCCAACCGGGTCGATCATTGCGGAGGCGATAGCTTGCGAGGGTGACTTGCCGCCCCAGACGACGAACTGAAACGCAGGATGAAACCGCTCGCATTCCGACAAGGCGATGTCGACGAGATCCTCGACTTGCTCGGCACTCGCCGCTGAAATACCGCGCAGCAAGACGGCATGGCGGAAGGCCGGCGAGTTTTCCTCGGCGGAGAGGTCAAAATGCCCAAGCCAAAGCTTTTCGTTGGCAAGGGCGAGAAGTTCGTACACGGCAGCGCGGCGGCTCTTTGGCACCTTCATGTCGAAGCCGCAGGAGAAGTGCAAAGCACAGAGCTCTTCCTGCCAGACAAAATACATCCGGTAATCGCACCAGTGGCCGGAAATCTCGACGACGAGTTCCTCATCGCTGGCGCGATCATGTGCCCAGTCGTTGGCGATGACGATCTCCTCGACAAGATCGATCGGGTTGCCTGAAAACGGTGTCGGTTCGACGATTGACACGGATGTCATCAAGCCCTCCTCGGGCGGCTCGACGGGAGCGTCACGCAATCAAGCTGCCGATGTACAAACGATGACGCAAGCCGACATTTCGCCGCCTTTTAGCAGTATCCGCAATCAGGAGATATCGGCGATGGTTTCGTCGGCAGTTGGGATCGAACCGGTCTCCCGCGTCGCGAGCGCGGCGAGCCGCGATTCGAGCCCGGCGACCCGCTTCTGCAGATCTTCCTGCTCGGAACGCGCCTTCGCCGCCATCGCCTTGACCGCCTCGAACTCCTCGCGGCTGACGAGATCCATGCCGGCGAGCACTCTTTCGAGCTGCTCTCGGATACGCGTTTCGACCTCGCTCTTGACACCCGAAAACGTCCCCATCGCGCCCGCCGCGACCCGAGCGAGGTCATCGAAAAACCGGTTCTGACTCTGCATCGCCTCGTCCTCCGCTTCCCGCTAGGCTGCGCCCCCATTCATATATGGGCGGGCGCCGGCACGAAGGGCACATGAACTAAAAGAGTTTCGGCGGGCAAACCTCTCGATCTCTCCTACAAGATTTCAACGCCGGGAGGGTTTGAAGGCGGGCATCACCTCCTCGGCGATCCATTGGAACTGTTCGAGCATCGTCGCCTTCGGGGTCCCGATCGGGCTCGATAGGCTGATGTGCTCCATCCCGGGATAGCGTTCTTCGAAGCCCTTCAACAGGTCGACGAGCTGGCCGGGCGTCCCGGCGAACCAGGAACCCAGATCCATATAATGCTCGACCGTCGGCACCTCGGCAGCCGCCCAACCACCGCGCCGCGCTACCGCGGCCACCTGCTCCGGGGTTAGCCCCGGCACAAAACCCAAGGGCGCGAACATTTTGACGTGCTCCTCGTAGATCGGCGTTATCTCGCGGATCGCCTGTTCGCGGGTTTTAGCGAGATGAATGTGGAGACCGAGCTGCAGGTTCTCGCCGAGCTTGAGATGCTTGCCGACGCGCGCCGCCGCGTCGCGATAGCCGGTGATCGGCCCCGCCTGCATCGTTGCCGCGCCACCGCCTACAGCGCCCTTGATGCCGTGCTTGACCATGAAATCGAGCCCGCGCGGGTTGGCGCTGACGATCGGCTGCCAGCACTCGACCGGCCGGTGGATCGGGCGAGGAACAAGGGTCAGTTCCTTCAGCGTATAGCCGCGGTACGGAACTTCGGGCGGCAAGGTGTAATACTTGCCTTTGTGCGAAAATGATTCCTCGTTGAATGCCTTGAAGATGATCTCGACCTGCTCCTCGAACAGCTCGCGATTGGCGTTCTGATCCAACATCGGCGCGCCGAACGTCTCAACTTCGCGGGTGTGATAGCCGCGGCCCACCCCGAAGATCGTCCGGCCGCCAGTCAGGATGTCGGCGGTCGCGAAATCCTCGGCCAGACGCAGCGGGTGCCACATCGGCGCGATATTGAAGGCGCACCCGATCTTGATCTGCTTGGTTACATGCGCGAGGTGCACCGCCATCATAAGGTCGTTGGGAACGCACTCGTAGCCTTCGTGCTGGAAATGGTGCTCGGCTAGCCACAATGTGTCGTAGCCGAGCGCGTCCATCTTCTTCGCGATCGCCTCGGTTTTCTCGAAGACGCTCGCCAGATGCTCGTTCGAATAGCGGCGCTCGTTGGCAGGGGTGGTGTCTTGCCCGCGGTCGGGGAGATCGACGTGGCCGGCATACACGGTCGTGAACTTCGTGATCATGCTGGGTCCCTCCGGATCGTGTCGCGAATTGCCGCCACTCTGTCTCAATTTCGCGTTCTTTGCTACCAAACGTCGCTCAAAGCCAAGGGGCTCTATCGAATGGAATACGTCACGCTCGGCCGCACCGGGCTCAGGGTCAGCGTCGCCGGGCTCGGCTGCGGCGGGTTCAGCCGGCTTGGTCTCGGCGCCGGCAAGAGTGAGGACGAAGCCGTCACCCTCGTTCGTCAGGCGCTGGATTTGGGGGTCAACCTGCTCGACACCGCGGCGGTCTACGGCACCGAAGGCGTCGTCGGTCAGGCGATCAAGAGGACGCCTCGCGACAGCGTCGTGGTCGCCACCAAGGCGTGGATCCCGCGGCGTGAGGGCCGCTCTGCGGCCGAGCGCGCCGTGACGAGCCTCGATAATTCGTTGCGGCAGCTCGGTACCGACTATGTCGACATTTTTCAGCTGCACGGCGTTTCGCCCGCGGCCTATGACCAGGCGCTCGATGTCGTCGCGCCTGCGCTCCTCAAGGAGCGGGAAAAGGGAAAGCTCAGGTTTCTCGGCGTGACTGAGACGGGCTCCTCGGACCCCGAGCACGCAATGGTCCGGCGCGCCGTCGAAGACGGGGTGTGGGACGTCGTCATGGTCGCGTTCCACATGATGCACCAGAACGCGAGAACCCAGGTATTTCCGGGAACCATCGCCAATCGCGTCGGGACGTTGCTGATGTTCGCCGTGCGCAACATCTTCTCGCGACCCGAACGCCTTGCCACCGCTCTGCGCGAGCTGACGGCGAGTGGTCAGCTGCCGCGCTGGCTTGCCGATGCTCCAAACCCGCTCGGCTTTCTGATCCATGCAACGGGAGCGAGCACGATCACCGAGGCCGCCTACCGCTTTGTGCGCCACGAGCCGGGGGTCGATGTCGTTCTGTTTGGTACCGGCGACCCGGATCATTTGCGGGCGAACATTGCTTCTCTGCTGGCGCCGCCGCTCCCCTTGGCGGACCGGCAAACCCTCACCAAGCTGTTCGGCCGTCTCGTCGGAGTCGGGCTCGACCCGCCTTACAGCATGCCCGGGCTCAGCTCCGCATAACCGCTCTCAAAGCTGCCCCGGGGCTTAACCATCCGCAGATGAGAGCACGTGTCATCACGCTGAAATAAAGTGGTGGTATTCGAGCAAAAATAGTTTCGGAACCTCTATGCTCGAATACGTGCATTTTGTACCCGGGCGATTACGGCTCAAGATCACGACACTGAAGAGCCAACGTAGAGCGGCTGAAGCCGAAGCCGTTGTTGCCGCAATCCCGATGGTAACGAGCGCGGTGGCAAATCCGCTGACCGGCAGCCTTACGATCAATTTTGACCGGCAGCAGCTTTCGATTGGCGATTTGTGGGAAGAGCTGCGGGTTCTGGGCTACGTTTCGGAGAACCGTCCGGAGCCCACCGTGGACAGTCCCGAGGTGGATCGATTCGGGCGCGTGGTAGCCGCCGCGCTCATCGAAGCTGTCGTCCAGCATTCGGCGCAGGCCTTGGTCCGCGCGTTGCTTTGATCGTCGACGCGGCGGGATAACGGCCGGTTCGTTCAGGCGGTAGCGTGATGCTGTTGCGCCGCCCCCGATCCGGTCTTCGCGGGCACCTGCCGGTCGGCGCCAGCCTCCTGATCAAGCTCGGCTCTCGCCTCGGCGACGAGATCGGTCGCCATTTCCCCGACCTCGCTCAGGGTTTCGCGGTAGAAAACCATACCGCTCTTTATCAATGTCTTCGTCGCCGGGCGCAAAACGCCCGCCAACGTCCGGATCGCGGTCGGCCCAAGTATTATGGCGCCCACTCCTATGGCGAGACCAGCCGCGAGATTGCCTTTGAACATGTCTTCAATCAGGGCCATTGATCCCTCCGATCGCCTAATGAAGATGATACCGACCCCAGCCGATATTCAAAGGATCTTCCGTGCTTCGCATTCCATCGGCATGTCGGTAAGCGCTCAGGATATTCAACGACGCGGCCTTCGTCGAAATCGCCTGATTGCGACGGCGCTGCTCGGAGCGATGGCGGCGCTGTTCATTTCTACCGCCCTGGCATCGCAGCCCGGGTTCTGGATCCTGCTTGTTCGGGCAACCGCCGAGGCCGCTCTCGTCGGCGGGCTCGCCGATTGGTTCGCGGTGACTGCGCTCTTCCGGCAGCCACTCGGATTGCCAATACCGCACACCGCGATCTTGCCCAGGAACAAGGATCGCATCGGGGAAGGGTTAGCGATCTTCATCGAGCGTAATTTTCTATCGCCAGATATCCTGAGAGCGAAGCTTCGTTCGATCGATCCGGCGCGCCTCGTCGCCGATTGGTTGTCGATGCCGGCAAATGCCGAAGCCATCGCTCGCCGCCTCGTGCGCATGTTGCCGCATATGATCAACGCCGTCGATGATCGAGATTTTCGCGCGTTCATCGGCGAGGCGATGGGACGCCATCTGGCGGACATCGAACTCGCGCCGCTGCTCGGCCGGGCCATCGTCGTGCTGACGGCAAACGGCTTTCACGAGACCTTGCTCGACCGGTCGCTGGATTTCTGCCGCGAATTTCTCGACGAGCGGGAAGAGCAGCTCTATATGGCGGCGGAGGCGCAACGCCGCCGATGGTGGATTCCGAAGGCCATCAATCGGCAAATCGCCAGGGCGATTATCGGCGGGCTGAAGGAGCTCCTCTCCAACCTGCGCGAACCGGGCACCCCGGCGCGCCGGAACTTGCTCCGAGAGATCGAGCGGCTCGCCGAGCATCTGCGAACCTCGCCTGTCTATCGCGCGCGTGTCGAAGAGGCGAAATTGCGCCTGCTCGAAGACGTGGAAGTTAAGGCCTGGCTAGTCTCGGTGTGGGGTGATGCGAAACGGGTATTGCTCGCTGATTTTGCCTCTCCGCAATCACGCATCGATGAGGCGCTCGGCGCCGCGATCTGTTCGGTCGGCCACCATCTGCGTGCCGACGAGGCAATGCGCAAGCGGGTCAATCGCACGATCGAAGCAATGGCATTGGAAGTCGTGCCCTGGCGTAGCGGCTTGGCACAATTCCTTATCGAGGTTGTGCACCAATGGGATGCCACCAGCTTCACCAACCGGGTTGAACTCGTTGTCGGTAGTGACCTGCAATACATCCGCATAAACGGAACATTGGTCGGCGGTCTGGTCGGGTGCTTCCTTTACCTGCTGTCGGTTGCTTTGGGGTGACCGCCGAATTTCGTCCGCGAGCAACGAAATTGGTGCGCTCAGATGACCGTTCTACGGTGCTCAGCGGAACGCGGGAATGATGTGCTCGGCGAAAAGCTCGATCTGGCGCACATCGTCCTCCCACCGACGGAACGCCTCGGCAAAACCGGAGCCGTTGAAATAATGATAAAGCGGGCGTAGTTGGCATGGCGGAACAGCGCCACTGCCGCCCCCTCGGTGCGGCCGAAATGGACTGCGCGGACGGCGCCAACGCTCTCGCCGAGCCGGAGGCCGCAACTGCTCTCTGCCGCCGCCTCCCGGTAAAGTCGGCAAAGGCGTAAGAAATCGGGCGGGTAGGAGACGAAGCCGGCTAACGCTGAAAATAAGCAACCTGGGACATTGTCTCTCGCAAGTTGTTCGGTTAACCTTTCTGCGATTGGCCGTTATCGCTGACCTCGGCAAGACTGATCGAAATGATCGAATGAGCCGCCCTGCGGCTGCAACGGGAGGAGCCGATGAAGTCCATTCTCCGCAACGTGCTCGTTAGCGTGGCTACCGTCGTCAGCGCGTGCGTCTTGCTCGCCGGCGCGGCGTCCGCAGACCCGCCGCAAGGAATGCGGCTCTACGTGTTCTCCTCCGGCGAGCTCACCCTCGACAAATCGGGGTTGCAAACCGGGGCCACCGGGAAGATCACGATCCCGGTCGCCTTCTTCCTGATCAAGCATCCTAAAGGCAATGTGCTGTTCGACACCGGGAACAACGACAAGATCATTACCGATCCGACCTATTGGGGGCCGCTCGCCGCCGCGCTCAACCCCGGCCGCAGCCCCGATGTCGCGATCGACGCCCAGCTCGATAAGATCGGCGTCAAGCCCTCCGACATCAATTACGTGATCCTTGGGCATATGCACCTCGATCACGCCGGCAATGTCGGCAAGTTCCCGACTGCGACCGTGGTTTATCAACGCGACGAGATCGTCAACGCATTCTGGCCTAAACCCGGCTACGGCTGCTGTTACATCACCGGCGACTTCGCGATGCTGCGTAACGATGTGGGGCAGCCCCAAGTCAACCGAGTGAAGGTGATGGAGCTCAACGGCGACCTCGATCTATTTGGCGACGGCAGCATCTACATCCATCGCCAGGTCTCGCACACTCCCGGGAGTGAGATGGTCGTGGTGCGCCTGCCGAAGACCGGCCCCGTCGTGCTTACCAGCGATGCCTGCTATCTGATGGAGAATTTGCAGAAGGACATTCTGCCGAGTGTAGCTCTCGCCTACGATCCCGCCGGGATGCTGGATGGGTATGCCTGGATCAAACACTTGATGTCGGCGGAAGGCGCGGACGTGATCTTCGCGCACGATTCCGAGACTTTCAAGAAACACAAGCACTCGCCCGAGTTTTACGAATAGGCCGCTGCACCGCCACAATAACGTCTGGTCCGGCCGCGCGGGCAGATTAGCCGCGCGGCCATCGCCGCCCAGGTGATTGTAGATCGATGCCGGACCTTGTCGTCGTTGATCGACTGGTGAAGCGCTACGGTCCGCGTGTTGCGGTGCGCGGTGTTTCGTTCGCGATCGAAGAAGGCGAGGTAATCGGTCTGCTCGGGCCGAACGGTTCCGGTAAGAGCACGATTCTGCGCGTACTCGCCGGGTATTTGCCGCCGTCAGCTGGAAGTGTCCGCATTGCCGGGATCGACGTGGCGGGCAACTCGCTCGGCGCACGGCGGCAGGTCGGCTACGTGCCCGAGGATGCCCCGATATACGACGCCATGCGAGTAGCCGAGTTCTTGCACTTCATGGCCGCGATCAAGGGCGTGCCGGGCCGCGCAACTCGTCGCGCGGTCGCAACGGCCACCGAGCGGCTGGATCTCGGGCCAGTGCTCGGAATGCCGATTGGCAAGCTCTCTCGCGGCTATCGCCAGCGCGTGGCCATTGCCCAAGCGTTGGTGAACGACCCGCCACTGCTAATCCTCGACGAGCCGACGAATGCCCTCGATGCCTATCAGGTGATCGCGGTGCGAACACTGGTCCGCTCACTGGCCGGGCGGCGCACCGTGCTGGTCGCCTCGCATGTGCTGACGGAGATAGAACGCCTCGCCAGCCGGGTGATGATCCTGCTCGACGGCCGGCTATTGACCACAAATGCAATGCAGGAGGCCGACCATGCGCGCCAACTCCGACTGCGGATCGACGGGCCGGCTCCGGTGATCCTCACCGCGCTGCGCCAGATACACGGCGTTATCGCTGTCGCGCCGGGCGATGACGCCGAAAGATACGTGGTCGAGATCGCACCGGGACGGCTCGGAGCAGCCGACCTCGCGCGGGCGATCGTCGGCCAGGATTTCGCCCTGTCCGAGTTAGTGGAAGTGAAACCCGACCTCGAGCGCGTGTTCCTCGATTTGACGCGGCGCGCCTCGGCAATGGAAGCGAACGCCGCATGAGGACTTTCGCTGCGCTGCTCCTCAAGGAGGAAAAAGCAATCTTCACTTCGCCGATCGCCTATGTCGTGCTGTCGGTGTTTCTGATCATTATGGGCTATACCTTCACTTTGACGTTATTCGTCAGCCATGTCCCGACATTGGTGCATCTGTTCTTTCAAATCTACGTGCTGTTCCTGTTGACCGTGCCGATCATCACGATGCGTCTGGTGGCCGAAGAGCGGCGGCTGCGCACGATCGAGATGCTGCTCACCGCGCCGGTCTCCGAACCGGCCGTAGTGTTCGCTAAATACCTGGCGAGCCTCAGCCTCGTCGTATTGATGCTGGTGCTGTCGGGGGCATATGCGGTCACACTCGGGATCCTCGGCCAACCTGATTGGGGGCCGATCTACAGCGGCTATCTCGGCCTGTTCCTGCTCGGCGCTGCCCTGGTCGCCGTCGGGCTGACGACGTCGAGTTCTAGTCAGCAATCAGATCATTGCGGCGCTGCTGTCGCTGAGCCTCTTCCTGCTGCTGTGGATTATCGACCATTTTGGCTGGATGCTGCCTGATCCGTTCGATGCGCTGGTGGTGAACCTCTCGCTGCTGGTGCATTTCACGCCGTTTGCGACCGGCTCGATCTTCCTCTCCGACGCCGGCTTTTTCATCAGCATGACGCTCCTCGCGCTGTTCCTCAGTGTGCGTGCGCTGGCGAGACGCTGAGAAAGCACGGCATGTTCCTGTTGTCGGTGCGTTCACTGTTCGAAGCCGCGTTGTTTCTCCTTGCGCTCGGTCTGGGCGTGACGGCGGCGCTCGGCCCGGTCGACGAGACGGTCGCCGATGCGCTTTATTTTGGCGCCTGGTGCGCAGCGATGCTGCTGATTTTCTCGCTCGCGCTGCGCCTGCCGCTCCATTTGCGCGGCCGTCTGGCGCGTGTCGCCAACTTCGGCATCGTCAGCGCTGCACTGGGATTGGCGTTGCTTGGCAACATTGCGCTCTATCGGCACGACGCGCATTTCGACGCCACCGTCAGCGGACGCTTCACGCCGCCCCCCGAACTGGAGACGATCGCCAATAGCCTGCAGCACGACGTTATCCTGACTTATTTCTACAACAACAAGGATGATGACGCGTACGCCGCAAAGCAGGTGCTCGCCGTCATTGGACGCCAACATCCACGCCTCAGGGTGCGGGCGCTGGATCTCGACACAGAACTCACCGCGGCGCGCGATTACGGCGTAAAAATGTACAACACCGTCGTTGTCGAGGCGGAAGGACGCCGCACGCAGATCGAGAACACAGTGGATCTGCGCCAGATGGCCTATGCCGTCGAGCGCGTTCTACAGCGCCGTACCCAGACGGTGTGCTTCATCACCGGGCACGGCGAGCACTATGCGCCCGGTCATGTGCATTACAGTCACGTGGAGACGCTGGGTGGGGATCAGCCGGGCCGTTCGGACGTGCTGGAAGCACCGCCGGACGGGCTCGATCGGTTCAAGCTGGCGATCGAGACGATAGGCTACAGTGACCGCGCGCTCGAGCCGGCCGCCTCGCCGGCGATCCCCGAGGATTGCGCGGTTGTCGCCGACCTCGGACCCATCAGCGCCTATGCGCCCGCCGAAGTGCAGGCGATGAGGGATTACCTGCTGCGCGGCGGGCACCTGCTGCTGGCATACGATCCGCGCTTTTCCGTTGCTCAGGAACTGACTTCATTGCTGAAGGACGTGGGGCTCGCGGTGGAGAGCGGGGTGGTGGTCGATCCGCTGAACCACTATGGCACCGACCAGGAACAGGCTGCGGTGCCGTATTACCCGCCGCACCCGATCACGGAGGAGATCGCACTCACTGTGTTTCCCGGTGCTCGGCCGATCAGATTGCTTGGGCCCATTAGGGGCCTTACTGCCGCCGAACTGGTTGCGACCAGCAAGGACAGCTACGTGCGAGCGCTCCACCCGACCAGCACTGCCGGTGATGCGGCGGTAGCGCCGGGCCCGCGCTTGCTGGCCGCTACAGTGCAGGGAATTTGGCCCGGCGCCGGTACTGCGCCATTCCGTCTCGTCCTGGTCGGCAGCGCCAGCTTCGCCACCAACGCCTTCTTCCCCTATGCGTCGAATGGCGATCTCGCGGTTTCGATGATCCGCTGGCTCGCGGAGGATACCGGGACCCCGCTGCTAAAGCCCGAATCGTACAGTCTGCCCGAGATGCGCCTGACCCATCGCCAGATGCAGGTGACTTTCCTGCTGGTAGAAGTGATGTTGCCGGTCAGCGTGATGCTGTTCGGTGCGGTGGTATGGTGGCGGCGACGGTGAGCCGTGCCTTTGCGAGCAGTCTCGGCATCATGGCCGCCTGCCTGATGGCTGGCCTGCTCGGCGTCATTGCAGTCAGCGGCCGCTGGCCGGTCGATGCGCCGCGCACCCATGTGGAGGCGGTCGGCATCCTGCCACTTTCCCCGGAACGTGTGTCGCGCGTCGAGTTTTCCGGCGGCGAGCAGCGGGCCGTCTTCAGCCGCGACTTTCGGGAGGAGTGGCTCTTCAATGATGCCCCGACCGAGGTCGCGATTGCCGGCCACATCAATACGGCTATTCGGCTGCTCACGATTTCCCCTCCACGGCGTGTACTTGAGGCAAGCGAATACAGCCCCGATCAGCTCGCCGAGTATGGTCTCGATCCCCCGCGTTTCGCGCTTGCCGTCGCAGAGGCCGGCGGCAATACTACACGCTTGGGCTTCGGCGAAGCCACGCCAGCGCAGAACGCGCAATATGTCCGTATCGTCGGTCGGCCGGAGCTCTATCTCCTGCCGCGCGACGTGGGCGAAGAATGGCAGCTCGCGCGCGACATGGGCGAGCGCGGCGCCAATCTGTTGCTACCCGTTTCCATCGCGCAAGTATGGGCGGTCGAGATCGTGGGCCGCGGTACGCTCTATCGCTTCGAGCGCGATCCTGCAGGTCTTTGGTTCCACCATGTCGGCCAGCACGTTCATACTCCCGGCGGGTTCGTACATCATGCCGACCCCACGCTGGCACCATTGATCGCGACCGAGCTTGGGGTGCTCGAGCGTGTGCCGGTTGCGCGCATTGTGACCCGGCATCCCGATGCGGCAGCGCTCGCCGGCGCCGGCCTCGAGCACCCGTCGACGATCGTGCTGCTCTACAGCCGCGATACAGCCGGGCCAGTGGCGCGTATCGAGCTGGGGAACGCGGCCGCAGACGGCCTCGGCCGCTACGCCCGTATCCAGCAGAGCGACGCATTGGTGATTGTTCCGGATGACGCAGCGCAGCATCTCGCCACCCTGCTGCAACTCGCCGGTACGCCGTCGTGAACGTTGCCATACTGGTAGCGCTGATCTCATTCCTTGGCTGCTCCGTGGCCGCACAAGGGCACCAGATCAATCTGACGAATGCCCGCCTTGTGGTCCTCCCGGACCGCTCGGTCGATGTCGAGATTGCCATGAAGGGAAGCGATGTCGATCGTGCCGCCGGCACAAAGGTGTTCGACGACGCAACCGGTATCGTTGAGCCCAGGGCGCTCGCCGCAGCGTCGGCGTGGATCGCAGCGTATATCGAGGGGCACACGGCGGTGCTGGGTGAGGATGGCGCCTCGTGCCGGCCGGGTGCAGCCGAGGTCGCGCCGGATGGCGACGGCGTCACGGTCCACATTCGTTGGTTCTGCGCCGGCATCGCGGACCCGCTGCGCTATCGCTCGAAGGTGCTGGTCGATGTCTCGCCCGATGCACGACAGGTCGTGCTGATCGGCGCCGGCCCCGATGCCGCACAGGATCTTTTGGACGCGAGCCGGACCGAGACCACTCTAACGGCCGCGGCGCCGCCGAGCCTGCGTCAGGTGATCGGGCGCTACATCGAGGCCGGGATCGCGCACATCTTCCTCGGCTATGACCACATCGCCTTTCTCGCAGCGGTGGTGCTGTGGGCACGGCGGCTGTGGCCGGTCATCAAAGTGGTGACCGCTTTCACGATCGCGCACTCGATCACGCTTTCGCTCGCCGCGCTCGACATCGTGCGGATCCCGAGCAGCATTATCGAGCCGGCGATTGCCGCTTCCATCGTTTACGTCGCCGCCGAGAACTTCCTCTCCCGCGACATCGACAAGCGCTGGCGCGACACCTTCGGCTTCGGCCTGATCCACGGTTTCGGCTTCGCGAGCGCCTTGCAGGAATTCGGCTTGCCGCGCAGCGCGCTGATTCCGGCCCTTGCCTCGTTCAATCTCGGCGTGGAGATCGGGCAGATCGCCATCGTCTCCCTTGTCGTTCCGGCTTTGCTGGGAATGGATCGCCTGCTGGCGAACAGCAAAGGGCGGGCGGCGCTGCCGACCCGACCCGCTCGGCGCCGGCCGTCTATGCGATCTCCGCCGTTATTATCGGCTTTGGCAGCTATTGGTTTTTGGCTCGCACTGTGCTTTCAGCCTGGGCGCTATCGGTGACGTAGCCGAAGAAAGGCCCACAGCGCCCGTGTATCCTTACATTTCGGCATAGGTGCCGTTCTTCCAGATGTAAAAGACGTATTTCGGGTCGGTCACGTCGCCTTTCTTGTCCCAAGTCAAGGCGCCGACGACGGTCTGCGCGGTCATCGAATGCAATGCCTTTGACAGATCGTCGAGCTTGACGGATTTCGCCTTGTCCGCCGCTGCGGCGAAGGCCTGGATCGCGGCGTAGGTGTAGAGCGTGTAGCCCTCGGGGTTGTACGGCGGCTTTTCGGCCATGAACTTGTCGACGACGGCCTTGGCGGCGGGGACCTTGCGGGGATCGGGCGGGAAGGTCATCAGAGTACCTTCGCCCGAAGGACCGGTGATCTTCCAAAATTCCTCGG
This sequence comes from uncultured Alphaproteobacteria bacterium, assembly GCA_963695605.1. GTDB lineage: Bacteria > Pseudomonadota > Alphaproteobacteria > ATCC43930 > CGMCC-115725 > AP-15. Next base: position 298,131 of record CAVOHI010000058.1, read on the forward strand.
TGACGAGCGCGTCGGCGCCGATGAACTGCGCCTTGAAACCCTGGTCGCGCGCCTGGCGGACGATCAGCCCGCCCTCCGTCTGGTAGCCGCCGAAGTAGATCACATCGATATTCGCCTGCTTCATCTTGCTGACCAGCGCCGAGAAGTCCTTGTCGCCCTGGGTGATCGCCTCGTACATCGTCTCCTTGAGGCCCGCCTTGTTCATCGCCTTCATCGTCTCGTCGGCGATGCCTTTGCCGTAGGCGGTCTTGTCGTGGACGATCGCGACATGCTTTCCCTTGTAGTGATCGGCGAGATACTTGCCGGCGACGGCGCCCTGCGCGTCGTCGCGGCCGCAGGCGCGGAAGACGTTGTTCCAGCCCTTCTTTGCGGCATCGTCGGTCAAGGCGGGATTCGTCGAAGCCGGCGTCATCTGAAGCACACCAGCCTCGTTGTAGACCGCCGAAGCCGGGATCGACGCCGACGAGCAGTAATGCCCGGCGACAAAAACCACCTTCTTCCCGACCACGTCGTTGGCCGCCGCCACCGCCTGCTTCGGATCGCAAGCATCGTCGGCGACGATCAGGTCGAGCTTTTTGCCGAGCACCCCGCCCTTGGCGTTGATGTCGGCGACCGCCATCTCGGCGCCGCGCTTCATCTGCTCGCCGAGCGCGGCATTCGAGCCGGTGATCGGTCCGACCACCGCGATCGGGATGTTCTGCGCATTGGCTAGACCGGCGGTCAACGCAAGCGCCGCCGCCAAGATGACCGATCGGACCAAGTATTCCATGAGACCTCCCCGTTACTGCGTGCGGGTTAACTCTAGCACGACCGAATGCTCACTGCCGACCTCCTTCCAGATATGCGGCGCGTATTTCGGGGTCGGCCAGCAGCTCGGACCCGGTGCCGCTCACCGTGATTCGCCCGGTCTGCATCACATAGCCGCGGTGGGCCAGCCGCAGCGCATGGTGGGCGTTCTGCTCGACGAGAAGAACGGTCATGTTCTGTCGCTCGTTGATTTCGCGGATCACCCCGAGGATCTGTTTGACGATCAGCGGCGCCAAGCCGAGCGACGGCTCGTCGAGCAACAGAAGGCGCGGCCGGCTCATCAATGCCCGCGCGATCGCCAACATCTGCTGCTCGCCGCCCGATAAGGTGCCGCCGCGTTGCGTTTGCCGCTGCTGCAGGATCGGAAACAATCCGAATATCCGAGCGAGGTCCTCGTCGAAGCAGGCGGGATCGGCGGAGGTCGCGCCGATCTGCAGATTTTCGAGCACGGTCATGCGCGGAAAGATTCGTCGGCCTTCGGGCACCTGGGCGATCCCGTGCCGGACGATTTCGAACGTTTCGAGCCGAGTGATGTCCCGCCCGTCGAACAGAACGCGCCCGCGGGCCGCCCGCGGCCGGCCGCAGACGGTCATCAGCAAAGTGGATTTGCCGGCGCCGTTGGCGCCAATCAATGCCACAATCTCGCCGGCGCCGACCTCGAGATCGACCCCTCGGAGCGCTTCGATGTTGCCGTAAAAGGCGTGGACTCCCGAGATCGTGAGCATTAGAGCCTAATCCGGAGAGCCGCAGTGCGTCCTTCGAGACGCCGCCCGCGGCGGCTCCTCAGGATGAGGATTTTCTTAATGCCATCAGCAGCATACCTCATGCTGAGGAGCGCCCGAAGGGCGCGTCTCGAAGCACGCGTGGGTGCACTGCAGCCCCTTTATCTTCAGTATTGTCGATCTCGTCCTCCCCGAGATAGGCCTTGATCACCTCGGGGTCGGCACGCACCTCGGCCGGGGTGCCGTCTGCGATCTTGCGGCCGTAATCGAGCACGATCACGTGATCCGAAATGCCCATCACGACGCTCATGTCGTGCTCTATGAGCAGGATTCCGATCTGCTCCTCGTCACGGACACCGAGCAGCAGCTCGTTGAGCTCGGCGGATTCGCGCGGATTGAGACCGGCGGCGGGCTCGTCGAGACATAAGAGGGCGGGACCGGTGCACAATGCTCGGGCGATCTCCAGCCGGCGCTGCGCACCGTAGGGCAACGCCGCCGCCAGCCAGTCGGCGCGGTCGGTCAGGCCGATCCGGTCGAGCCAATGCCGGGCGCGCTCGACGGCGGTCCGCTCCGCAGCGCGGTAATGGGATAGGCCGAAGAGCCCGGCGAGCGAAAAAACGCTCGCCTTCATCAGCGGGTTGTGCTGAGCGATGATCAGGTTTTCCAGAACCGTCATCCCGGCGAACAGCCGGATGTTCTGAAAGGTGCGGGCAATGCCGGCGCGGCCCACAATGCGGAACCCTTCGATGCGCTCGAGCCGCAGGATCTCGCTGCCTTTGTGCATGACGAGCCGTCCGGCGCTCGGACGGTAAAAGCCGGTCAGGCAGTTGAAGACGGTGGTCTTGCCGGCGCCGTTCGGCCCGATGATCGCAGTGATCTCGCGGCGGTAGGCGGTAAACGAAACATCGTCCACTGCAACCAGCCCGCCGAAGCGCATCGTCAAATTTTCGACCGCAAGCAGTGGGAGTGGGCTCTCGACGCCGGTCATCTTGTCGCGCGCTGCGGGCCGAGGCGCAAGGTCGGCTCGCGATGAGCGATGAGACCGCGCGGCCGCCATACCATGACGCCGACCATCGCGGCGCCAAAGATCAGCATGCGGAACTCGGCAAAGGCGCGGCCGAATTCCGGCAGACTGACCAGCAGGATTGCGGCCAGCACGACGCCCATTTGGCTCCCCATTCCGCCCAGCACGACGATCGCGAGGATCGTCGCCGATTCGATGAACGTGAAGCTCTCCGGGCTGATGAAGCCCTGCCGGGTCGCGAAAAAGCAGCCGGCAAAGCCGCCGAACATCGCGCCGATCGCAAAGGCTGAGAGTTTGACGGTGGTCGGGTTGATGCCGAGCGCGCGGCACGCGACCTCGTCCTCGCGCAAGGCCTCCCACGCCCGCCCGATCGGCAATCGGCGGATGCGCAAGGTGAAGGCGTTGGTCAACAGCGCCATCGCCAGGATCACGAAATAAAGAAAGATGACGCGGTGGTCGGGCGAGAATTCGAGCCCGAAGAATTGATTGAAGGTGGTGGCGCCCTCCGGCGCCGAGCGGGCGAACGGCAGGCCGAAGAAAGATGGTCGCGGGATCCCTCCGATGCCGTTGGGTCCGCCGGTCACAGAGGCCCAGTTCAGCAGCACGATGCGGATGATCTCGCCAAAGCCGAGCGTGACGATCGCGAGATAATCGCCGCGCAGGCGTAATACCGGAAAGCCGAGGACGACCCCGAAGCTCGCCGCCACGAGACCCGAAAACGGCAGCGCTTCCCAGAAAGTAAAATCGAGGTCGTGCGCCAGCAGACCAAAAGTATAAGCGCCGACCGCATAAAACGCGACGTAACCGAGATCGAGCAATCCGGCGAGCCCGACGACGACATTGAGACCCCAGCCGAGCATCACATAGATCAGCACCGTCGTGCCGAGGTCGATCAGGTAGCGCGACGAGAACGGCAGGAACGGCAAGGCGCCCGCACAAGCTATGCCGGCAAGCGTGATCGGCACGGCCTGCCGGTTGCCCCAGGCAGCGAGAGACGTGAGGACCGCTGACCTGCCCGTTGGCCGGGCACGATAGATCTGCTGAAGCAGGCGCAATGCAAGCCGTCCGGCAAATACCGCCACGCCGGCAATTACGACCCAATCGAAATGGGTGCGGATGCCTAGAGCGCCGCCGCCGATGTCATAGGTTTGCAGGCCCACCAGCGGCAGAGCGAGCAGGACGGCGACCAATCCTGCGAGAATGGCATCCTTGAGGAGTGGGACCCAGAAAACCGGCGGTTTAGCTGCTTTGTCGACGGCAAGCCCTGAGGCAACCGTCATCAAACCTTCTCCACGTCAGGCCGGCCGAGCAGGCCGGTCGGACAGAAGACCAGCACCAGGATGAGCACGACGAAAACCGAGACATCCTTGTATTCGACCGAGAAATACCCGGACCAGAAGGCCTCGATCAGCCCGATCAGGATGCCACCGAGCATCGCTCCCGGCAATGACCCGATGCCGCCGAGAACGGCGGCGGTGAACGCCTTGACGCCGGCGAGAAAGCCGATAAAGAAATCGACCACGCCGTAATAGAGGGTGACCATCAGCCCGGCGACCGCGGCGAGCGCCGCCCCCATCACAAAGGTCAGCGAGATCACCCGGTCGACATCGACCCCGAGCAACGCCGCCATCCTCATATCCTGCTCGCAGGCCCGCTGCGCGCGGCCGAGCGGCGTCGCCGCGATCAACGTCGTGAAGCCGATCATCAGCCCCAGGGTCAGCAGCATGATGAAGAGCTGCAAATAACTGAGCCGAACCGCGAAGCCGCCGCTCTCGAAAATCGTAAACCCGCCCTGAATCAGGGGCGGCATCGGCTTGACCCGGGCGCCCTGGAAAATCTGCACATAATTTTGCAGAAATATCGACATGCCGATCGCCGAGATCAGCGGCGCGAGGCGGAACGAGCCGCGCAACGGCCGGTAGGCAATCCGCTCGACCGCCCAGCCGTAGATCGAAGTAAAGAACATCGTTATCAACAAGACGATCGCTAACGCAAGCGGAATATAGGTGACGCCGGCCAGGCCCAGCACCAGGAAAGCGATGATCGAGATGAAGGCGCCGATCATGTAGATCTCGCCATGGGCGAAATTGATCATGCCGATGATGCCGTACACCATCGTGTAGCCGATCGCGATCAACCCGTAGATCGAACCCAAGGTCAGACCGTTGATCAGTTGCTGCAGAAAATATGCCATCCGCCCGGTATCCCGCCGCCCGGTCCGACTGAACGTTATGCGCAACTCTTTGCCTGCCGCAAGCCGGCAGGTATCATATGTTGATAGAGATTGCGCCGCTCACGCCGCCGCCGAGGTCGCAATGCCAGACGACACTGCATCCGCACGTCCCTCCCTTGCTTCGATCGAGGACCCTTTCGACTGGGCCGATCCCCTGCGGCTCGACGAGGCGCTCAGCGAGGAGGAGCGGATGGTGCGCGACAGCGCCCATGACTATTGCCAGGAGAAGCTCTTTCCCCGGGTGCTCGAAGCCAATCGGCACGAGCATTTCGACCGCGAGATCATGAACGAGATGGGGGCGCTCGGCTTTCTCGGATCGACAATCGAGGGTTACGGCTGCGCCGGGGTGAATTACGTCTCTTACGGGCTGATTGCGCGGGAGGTCGAACGCGTCGACAGCGGCTATCGCTCGGCTATGAGCGTCCAGTCGAGCCTCGTCATGCATCCGATCCATCAGTTCGGTACCGAGGCGCAGCGGCAGAAATATCTGCCCAAGCTCGCGTCGGGGGAGTGGGTCGGCTGTTTCGGACTGACCGAGCCGGATCACGGGTCCGATCCCGCCGGCATGACCACGCGCGCGACCGCCGCACAAGGCGGCTACCGGCTGCGCGGCGCCAAGATGTGGATCACCAATTCACCGATCGCCGATGTCTTCGTCGTGTGGGCCAAAACCGAGGACGAAGTGATCCGCGGCTTTATTCTTGAAAGAGGCATGAAGGGGCTCAGCGCCCCGAAGATCGAGGGCAAGTTCAGCCTGCGCGCGTCCACCACCGGCGAGATCGTGATGGAGGACGTATTCGTCCCCGAAGAGAACCTGCTGCCGGGCGTCAGCGGGCTGCGCGGCCCGTTCTCCTGTCTCAACAGTGCACGGTATGGGATTGCCTGGGGCTCGCTCGGCGCTGCCGAGTTCTGCTGGCATGCGGCGCGCAACTATACGCTCGACCGCCGCCAGTTCGGGCGCCCGCTCGCCGCCAACCAGCTGATCCAGAAAAAGCTCGTCGACATGCAGACCGAAATAACTCTCGGCCTGCATGCTTGCCTGCGCTTGGGGCGGCTCAAAGACGAGGGACGCGACACGCCCGAGATGGTCTCGATTCTGAAGCGCAACAATTGCGGCAAGGCGCTCGACATTGCCCGCACGGCTCGCGACATGCACGGCGGCAACGGCATCGCCGACGAGTACCACGTGATCCGCCATGTGATGAATTTGGAGGCGGTCAATACCTATGAAGGCACCCACGATATTCACGCCCTGATCTTGGGGCGTGCCCAGACCGGCATTGCCGCCTTCGCGGGCTAGCCCCTCAGTCCAACCCTCTCCTCCGAAAAGGAAATAAGGTCATGTCCGTCACGATCTATCACAACCCGCGCTGCAACACCTCGCGCAGGACCTTGGCGTTGCTGCGCGACAAGGGCGTCGAGCCGGAGATTGTCGAATATCTGAAGACACCGTACACCGCGGCCCAGCTGAAGCACCTTCTCGGTCAGCTGAAGATCCCGCCGAGTGCGCTTGTCCGCAAAAAGGAGGCCGCGGCCGCGGGCATCGATCCTCAGAATTTGCCGGAGGATGAGCTCATCGCGACGATGGTGGCGAACCCGATACTCGTCGAGCGGCCGATCGTCGTCTCGGGCGGTAAGGCGGCGCTCGGCCGGCCGCCGGAGGCGGTGCTGGCCGTGCTGTAGCCTCGCCTTACGGGCGCGGCGTTTTCGCCGTGTATTCGGCGGCGCAGAAGGTGCCGCCTTGGTAATGCTCGGCGATCGCGTCGGCCGGCTGACCCGCTTCGGCGGCGAGCACCGCATCGGCATAGGGCTCGGAATTGTCCTGCGGCCGGTAACCGAGCCGCGTGGCGTTCGAATTGTCGTACCAGGAACGCCGGTTGTTCGAGACCCCATAGACGATCTCGTAGCGGATGTCGGGATGCTCGAGCCCGATGCGCACGAGTTGAGTATAGTCGCGCGGGCTGATCCAGATCGACAGCCGCCGCTTGTCGATCGGCTTTTCTCCGAAATTCCCGATCCGCGTGCACAGCACACCAATTCCGTGCTTGTCGGAGTAGAGGCTGGCGAGCGCCTCACCGAAGGCCTTGCTGACGCCATAGCGGCTGTCGGGCCGCGGAACGACGCGGTGGTCGATCTTTTGCGCGCGCGGGTAGAAGCCGACCGCGTGGTTGCTCGTGGCGAAGACGATGCGCTGGACGCCGGCGCGACGTGCTGCCTCGAAGACATTGTAAAGGCCGATAATGTTTCCTTCGAGGATCACCGGCCACTCGTTCTCGCCCGAGATGCCGCCGAGATGGATGATGCCGTCGACACCGGCAACCATCTGCTCGACGGCCGGCATATCGGAGAGTTCGGTGCGATCGACTTCCTCCCCTTCGCGGGCCGGCGCCAGTGCGACCCGATCGGAGAGGCGCAAGATCGGATATAGGCCTCGCAAGGTCTCGCGCAGTGAGCGGCCGATGCCGCCGCCTGCCCCGGTAATCAGGACTCGTTTCATCAGGTTCCTCCTCGGCGTTCACTCGCGGCTTCACCAAAAGTCGCCCCCTATCGATAAACGGCTCGGGAAATCCGCCGGCTCGTTCATCCTTTTGCAATGTAGGGGCGTCAAAATCGGCAATTCCCACAATGTTTCGGGTTGCAGCGATAGAGCAAGTGGAGAGCAGGAAGCAATTGCCGCCTCAGGCCGGTCGGGAAAGTGTTGCGCGGCGTGCCGCGGAAAGCCAATCGGTCCTCGGGCTCGCACAATGGCGGTGTCGACGCAACATCCCGAGCGCGGGGTTGAGCGACGACCTCCATGACTTTGATTTCCGTGCTCTTATGCCGTGTGCCCGGGCATACGGAGCCCCAAAAAGGTCCGCCTTGGACACCAGATGCGAGAGATTTCGATGAGCGTCAGCTTCACGAAAGGTATAGTTAACTACCAGGCCGGCAGGCGACATCTACATTGCCAATCTGATGCCTGGGTGGTATAGGACCACGAAGAGCAATAGCCGGCTGCGAAAGAATGATCGATGATCATAGTTTTGGCGGTAAGCATTTGCTTCGGAAAGTATTAATTCGTGTTGGGAACGCGGGGCGGGGGCAAGAAGTGCATCGCTTTTTTTTCGGCGCCTTGTTGGCCGCCGCCGTGCTCTCAACGGCGGGGTGCGGCGGTGCGCCGGAGCTACCGCCGGCGCCGCCTGCTTCCTCGTTGCCGTCGGCCGAATACCGGATCGGTCCCGGCGACAGTTTGAATATCTTCGTCTGGCGCAATCCCGAGCTGACGGTGACGGTGCCGGTGCGGCCAGACGGCCGGGTTTCGATACCCCTCGTCGAAGATGTCGTCGCGATCGGCAAGACGCCGACCGCCCTCGCCCGCGAATACGAACAGCGGCTCGGCAAATACATCCGGGAGCCGCTCGTCACCGTCATTGTATCGGGCTTCGTCGGCCCCATCCCCGACCAAGTGCGGATCATCGGCGAAGCCGCGCAGCCACGCTCGCTTCCCTATCGCGCCGACATGACGGTGCTGGACGCGATGATCGCGGTCGGCGGGCTCACCAGATATGCCGCGGGGAACGACAGCGTCCTCATCCGAACCGTCAACGGCGTGCAAACCACTTACGCCGTGCACCTCAGAGATTTGGTCAGGGATGGCGACATAAGCAGTAATGTCGCGCTTCAAGCCGGCGACATCCTAATTATTCCACAACGCCTATTTTAGCCGATGCCGCATTTTGCCGGAGCGGGTGGTCGTCGCGGAAGGACTGCAGCACAATCGTCCGGAACGGATGATTGACCTCGAACCACAGGGTCGGAGCCGTTCATGAGGTTTCTGCCGCCGCAAGCCGTGCCGCTCCTGCATGCAGTGTGGCGGCATAAATGGCTTGGCGTCGCGACGGCTTGGCTCGTCTGCACCGCCGGATGGATCGGCGTAGCGCTCGTGCCGACAAAATACGAATCGTCGGCGCGGGTCTATCTCAATGCCGATCCACTCTTGACGCCGTTGCTGAAGGGCTTGGCTGCGGATACCGATCCGACCCGCCAGCTCGATTTTATGCAGCGGACGCTGCTGAGCCGGCCCAACCTGGAACAGCTCGTCCGCCTGACCGATCTGGACATCGGAGTTACAACTGCTGAGCAAAAAGAGGCGCTGTACAAGCGCTTGGCGAGCGATGTCTCGGTAGCGCCGGTAACGCTCAATCTGCTGACCCTGTCCTATCGCGACCAGGATCCCAACACGTCGAAGAACGTCGTTCAAGCGCTGCTGACGATCTTCGCCGAGAAGACCGCAGGAAGCAGTCGAGCCGACATGGACAGCGCACAACGCTTCCTGGACAGCGAGATCACCTCGTATCGCGACCAGTTGCGCGCGGCCGAGAAACGCCGCGCCGAGCTGGCGCAAAAATACCCGGACATCGTCTCGAACCGGCCGCCGGACTCTGGAGCCGGAGGGGACGAGAGCCTCAGCCGGCTCGACCAGACACGCGCGGCCGTTGCACGTCTCAAGCTCGACCTCGCGGATGCGGTGACGAAGCGGGACGCGATGCAGAAGGAGCTGGCTGCGGTCCCGGCGATGCTGAGCGTCGAAAGAGCACCGCAGGTAATCGTCACCGGCGGCCGACTTTCCCCAATCGACGAGCGATTGCAGGACCTCCGCCGCAACCTCGACACTATGCTGCTGAAATACACCGAAGACCATCCGGATGTGAAGGCCGCTCGGAAGCAGATCGCACAGATCGAGGCCGAGGCAGCGAAAGCGACAGGCGGCGCGGCAAAACCGGGCGGCACGACCAAGGGCGAGGTCGCCAACTCGGTCTATGATCAGATCAAAGTCAGGCTGGTCGATGCCGAGGCAGCGGTGGCTGCCGTGCAGCGGCGGCTCGACGAGGCCCAATCCGATCAGGAACGGATCGAAAAAGTCGCAGCGTCGGCGCCAGGAGTGCTGGTGCAAGCACAGGATCTCGACCGCGACTACTCGGTCCTGAAGCGGAACTACCAGGAACTGGTGGCGCGGCGGGAGGCCACTCAGATCGCCAACGCCGCCGATACCAAAACCGAGAAAATTCAGTTCCGCATCGTCGATCCGCCGCAAGTGCCGATCCTCCCGGCCGCTCCCAACCGGCCGATGCTGGTGTCGATGGTGCTGCTGTTCGGGATCGGCGGCGGCCTCGCCGTGCCTCTGGCATTGACCCAGATCGACCGCTCGTTCGCGACCATCGGCCAGCTGCGCAACTTGGGGCTACCGATACTCGGAAGCGTATCTCGGCTGTCGCTCGGGGCGGCGCGGCGACACGCCATGATCCAATTGGCGGGGGTATGCGCGAGCGCGTTTCTCTTGATCGCGGTATATGGAACCTTGATCGCTTTGAGCATTGGGCTCCATACGATGGGCATCTCTTAAATGGCTGAAACGGTTGGGTTAATCGAAAGGGCGGCAGCACTGCTGCGCCAACAGGAGGTTGCCGAGCCCGCCGCCCCCATCACGCCGCGCAAGGCGACCGGCGGACCAGCTTTGACCCTTACCAGTCCGGAGCTGGTGCTCGATCGCGGCAGACTTGCCGGTTTCGGGATTGCCATCCCGTCAGCTGCGCGTTCGCGGACAGTAGAGGAATTCCGCCTCGTCAAGCGAAACTTGGTTGGCGCGTGGTCGCAGAGCGATTTGATGGCCGACCATCGTTCAAGCCGGCTGATCATGGTGACGAGCGCCCGGCCGGGTGAAGGCAAGACGTTCACCTCGCTCAATCTGGCTCTGGCATTCGCGTCCGAACGCAGCGTCAAGGCACTGCTCGTCGATGTCGATACGCAACGTTCCACCGTGCCAGAGATCCTCGGTATCGGGGGAGAAAAGGGCATCGTCGACGTGCTCGCGGGAGACCTCGAGTTACCGGAAGTGCTGATCCAGACCAACATTCCCAATCTGATGATCCTGCCGGCGGGACGGGGCGGACCGCATGTCCCCGAACTGCTGTCGAGCCGGGAAATGAGCGCCCTGTTGGAGGAGCTGACCCAGCGGCTTCCCGATCACTATCTCATCATCGACACCCCGCCCTGCATGGCGAGCAGCGACGCCGCGGCGTTGGCGCCCTTGGTCGGACAAATCGTGTTCGTCGTCGAAGCGAACAACACCCAGCAGGGAGAGATCGAAGCTGCACTCGGCACGCTCAGCACCTGTCCCCGGATCAGCCTTTTGCTGAACAAGAGCGATAGCCTGGCCACCGAGCATTTTGGCTCCTACGGGTACAATTATCACTCCGCCGATAGCGGGAGCGATGAGCGGCGCTCGGCCGAAATCGCGTAGGGGTCTCGCGGCAAGCGCATTTTGGCAGTGGCACTTTGCTCTGTTGCTCTTGCTGTTCCCCGGCGTCACAGCAGCGATCCCCGCGGCAGCGCAGACGAGCGAGGGTGGAGCGCCAAGCTCGTCGGGCGCGGGTCCCGAGGCTGGCCCGGCTGGTATCGGCGGTGGCGCTGTAACAACGCCGGCGCTGCCCGGTGCGGCGCCCGACATCTTGCCGCCTCCACCGACCAGCGGGTTTGGCCTTCCGAGCCCTGCGGCGCCGCCCTATTCGGTCAATAACGAAGCTCCGACGCTGACCTCGCCTCCGACGCTCCGGCTGCAGCCTTACGCTGGAGTCGTGCCGCTGCAAGCCAACGATCCGAACGCGCCGGCGGTCCTGATCCGACCCAATATATCTCTCGGCGAGACTTTCACCGACAATGTCAATTATGTCCATTCCCCCCGGAAGTTCGCTGCCATCACGCAGCTCGGAGGGGGTTTGACGGCCTCGGTGGACACCCCGCGGCTACAAGCCGTCGCGACTGGCCAGGGCAGCGAATACTTTTATCTGCCGACCTCGAGCGTGAGCACCACTGCATACCAGCCTAGCGGCAACCTGTATGCGAACGCCCATGGCACGATTTATCCCGACCTGTTGTACGTCGATGCCCAGAGTTCGTTAACCCCCTCGACGACCCTACCCGGCATTGGATTTCAGAATGTGTCGACATTGCCGAGAAACCAGCAAACTCTGCAGTTCATCAACAATATCTCCCCGTATCTAATCAAGTCGTTCGGTGCCGTGGCCGACACCGAGCTGCGTTACACTTTCAGCTCGGGAAACTATGGCGGCAACACCACTGTCACGACCCGGCCGTCGAACCCCGGTCTGAACAGTCTCACCTCGACGACGCTGAATGAAGGAACCTTCATCGCCGCTACCGGCGAGGATTTTCAAAAAGTGCTGGCGCGTTTTACCGCGGACGCCGCCCAAATCAATGGCTCATCCGCGAACCAGAGCACTCAGGTCAGCGCTTTCAACGATTTCCAATACAATTTTACACCGACCATCGCTGCACTCGGACGAGCCGGCTATCAGAACCAGCGCTACCCGGGTTCCCCGGCGGCGACGTTCGCCGGTGCTACCTGGCTTGCGGGCGGCCGCGTCGGGACGGTAGGGCCGGACCAACCGGCCTATGTCGCCCTGCAATACGGCAAACAGCAAGGCGTGTATGGATTTACCGGGTCGTCCCAGGTCAATGTCACGCCCAGCATGGTCTTTTCCGCGAACCTGGTCCAGGGCGTGTCGTCGCAAGGCCAGTTGTTCGCATCCAACCTTTCGAACTCGACCCTTACCCTATCTGGATCCGTCGTCAATCAATCGACCGGTCTGCCAACCACTCTTTCCAGCCCGGGTTTGGGGCTGTCGAACAGTGTATTCCGCCAACACCTGTTCAACGCCGGCCTAACCGATTCACTGCCACCGAACTACTATTCGCTCTTTGCGTTTTATACCGAACAGCAGCAGCTTTCTACGACCGCCGCCACTCCTACGAAGAGCCTCGGTTTGAATCTTGGCTATACGCGCGACATTAGGCCGGACGTCACCGGTAATGCCTCAGTCGGCTTTGTCAACTCGGTCAATTCTCCGACCATAGTGCCCGGGACAACTACCGTCAATTTTAGCCAGACGACCAGTTTCAACACGGTGACCGCGACCCTCGGCCTCAACTATCTTCTGTCGCGCGCACTAACAGGCTCGATCGTTTATACTTTTTCGTATACCACCAACGGGGCGGTTCTCGCCGGGGGCCGCAACGGTGACGTATTCGCCAATCAATTGGCATTTCTGTTGAGCAAGACGTTCTGACGACGATGTACGCCCAATTCTACGGCCTTGCCATACCGCCGTTTCAGCTCACTCCGGATGCGCGTTTCTTTTATGAAAGCACGGTGCACCGGCAGGCAATGGCCTATCTGGTATATGGTCTGCACCACGCCGAAGGCTTCATCATCATCACCGGAGAAGTCGGAGCCGGAAAGACGATCCTGGTTGAAAATCTGCTGTCGACAATCGACCAAAGCAATTTCATCATCGCCAAGATCGTGACAACCCAGCTGGCTGGCGACGACCTGCTGCATCTGGTTGCGGGCGGCTTTGGCATCGCCAAAGAGGGATTGGCCAAGGGGTCTTTGCTGCAGCGCATCACCGACTTCGCATTGGCGCAGAACCGCAACGGCCGGCGTGTATTGCTGATCGTAGACGAGGCGCAGAACCTGTCCTTCGAGGCCCTCGAAGAGCTGCGCATGCTGTCCAACATCGTAGTCGACAATACGATGGCTTTGCAGAGCTTTTTGCTCGGGCAGCCGCAGTTCCGCGCAATCCTCGGCAGTCCGCGGTTGGAGCAATTGCGGCAACGAGTAACCGCGGCCTACCATTTGGGGCCGTTGAGCGAAGCCGAGACCAAGGCCTATGTCGAGCACCGGCTGCGCCGAGCCGATTGGAAAGGGGATCCGGATTTCACCGAAGATTGCTTTCCGCTGATTTACCGGCACACCGGAGGCGTCCCTCGGCAGATCAATACACTGTGTTCGAGATTGCTGCTCTTCGGCTTCCTGGAGCAGCTCCATACGCTTCAGGCCAATGCAGTCGACAAGGTGGCCAAAGACGTGCGCGAGGAAATCGCCGTCGTCACGACCGAACCCATCGGGGGTTCGGCCGCCGGCCAGCCCAACGGGAAGTCGGAGGCGGTCTCGCAAATAGCCGAGCGCGTCAGCGTGCTCGAAGAACATGTCGATCGGCATGGACGCATCATCAAGCGCGCGATTGAAATCGCGGCCAGCTATTTCCAGAGCGACCGGACGTGAGTGAGCCGACCGGCGCGCTTCGGCAATCGACTGGCGAGTGGCTGGAACAGGCTGCGGTCGCTCGGCCGGTCGAAAAGTCGTCCCGCACGCGGATGGGCCGCGGTTTCGCCAATGCAATGACGATCGACGTCGAGGATTATTTTCAGGTCGAAGCCTTCGCTTCGACGATTGACCGGAGCGATTGGGAAAGCCTGCCGCGCCGGGTGGAACGCAACACCGAGCGCCTGCTCGGGATCCTGGCCGAGAGCGGGGTCGAGGCGACCTTCTTCGTACTGGGATGGGTGGCGGAGCGGCATCCGCAGCTGGTGCGCCGCGTGGTGGCGGAAGGGCACGAGCTGGCGAGCCATGGCTCCGGCCATCTGCGGGTGGATCGCCAATCGCCGGAAGAATTTCGTGACGACGTGCGCCGCTCCAAGCGGGTTCTCGAGGACCTCGGCGGCGTCCCGGTCCGCGGCTATCGCGCTCCGACCTTCTCGATCGGCGACGGCAGCAAATGGGCCCACGCAATCCTCATGGAAGAGGGCTACTGGTACAGCTCCAGCGTGTACCCGGTGAAGCACGATCTCTACGGGACGCCCGAGGCGCCGCGAACGCCTTTTTCGCCGGTGGCGGGCATGCTGGAAATTCCGCTGACCTCGGTCAGGATCATGGGACTCGACATGCCGGCCTCGGGCGGCGGCTATTTCCGCCTGCTGCCTTATCCGGTGACCAGGGGGCTCTTGAGCTATGCGAGGCGGGTGAACCGCTCGCCAGCGGTTTTTTATCTGCACCCTTGGGAGATCGATCCTGAGCAGCCCCGCCAGCAATCGGCACCCTGGAAATCGCGGTTTCGCCATTACTTGAACCTGGATCGCACCGAACCACGCCTGCGGCGTTTGCTTCGCAATTTCACCTGGACACGCATGGATCGGCTTTTTCTGAGCGACGATAGAGGGCCATTCCCGGCCATCGCCTCTTGGACGGATCGCAAGCAAGCCTCACCGTAAGATCGTTCCGACCCGGCGACGAGCAACGCTGGGATGCGTTTGTGCTCGCTCATCCGGGCGGAACTTTCTTTCATCTTGCCGGCTGGCGACGGGTTATCGAGCGGGCCTTCCGCCACCCAACTCATTACCTGATTGCCGAGCGTGGCGGGATCATAAGCGGCGTCTTGCCACTCACCCATGTAAAGTCCCTGCTGTTCGGTTCGTCTCTGATATCGAATGCTTTCGCGGTGCACGGCGGCCCGATCGCCGCCGATGACGAGAGCCTTGGCGCGCTCGAAGTCGAGGCCGTCCGGCTGATGGAGGTCCTCGGCGTCCCGGTGCTCGAATTGCGCGATTTCTCAGCCAGCCGGAGCGATTGGCCGAGCAAACCGGGGCTCTACGCCACATTTCGGCGGGAGATCGACCCGACGGTCGAGCGCAATATGGCAGCGATACCGCGCAAGCAGCGGGCGATGGTGCGCAAGGGCATGCGCCACGAGTTGCGTTCGGAGATCGACGACGGCGTCGACCGGCTGTATCGCATCTACGCCGAAAGCGTTCGCAACCTCGGCACGCCCGTCTTCGCCAAATCCTACTTTCGCATTCTTAAGGATGAATTTTCGACCTCCTCCGATATCGTTACGATATCATCCGGCAGCAAAGCAGTCGCATCGGTGCTGAATTTCTATTTTCGCGACGAGGTTTTGCCGTTTTACGGAGGCGGCACAGCCGCGGCGCGGCAGCTTGCCGCCAATGATTTCATGTATTGGGAAGTGATGCGTAGAGCGTGTGAACGGGGCTATCGCATCTTCGATTTCGGCCGCAGCAAAATCGGCACAGGAGCTTACGCGTTCAAATGCAACTGGGGATTTAAACCGAGCCCCCTCGTCTATCAATTCCGCTTGGCGCGCGGGCGTTCGGTGCCGGATTTGAACCCGCTCAACCCCAAGCTCGCCCTCTTTGTCGCGGCTTGGAAACGCTTGCCGTTGATGGTGGCGACCCGACTCGGCCCGCTGATCGTCAGGGGAATCGGCTGACATGCAGGATGCGTCTTGTTGCTGAGGCGCTCTCCCGCGGAGAGCAGGCCGGCGAGACCGGAGCGCAGCGTGACGGGGCTTCGTTCGGCTCTGAACAGGCAACCAGTCGCCGGTGTAGCGGTCGCGCCCGGATGGCGGCCGGCGCTGCTCTTTATCGGCATTGCCGCCCTGGTCTTCGGCATCGTATTCCAACGCGAGATCGCCGGGGCCGTCCAAGTTTGGATCGAGTTCGACCGCTTACACTCATTGCTTTTTGATTATCCCGCTCGTCGGCTTTCTCTTGTGGGAGCGGCGCGCGGTCATCGCGATGGTGTCGCCGAGCCCGACCCTGTGGCCGTTGCTCGCGATGCCCTTCCTTTCCGGGCTGTGGCTGATCGCCGCCATTCTCGACATCCAGGAAGCCCGCCAAATTCTGCTGGTCGCGATGTTCGAGGTGGTAATGCTGGTGGCGCTCGGCCCGCGCGTCTTCCGGTTATTCCTGGCACCGCTGTTGTTTCTGTTTTTTCTCGTGCCGAGCGGGGCTTTTCTCGTTCCTACACTGCAGAAAATCACTGCCCAGATCAGTGTCGCCGGACTCGAAATGCTTCGCATTCCAGTCTTCTCCGACGGGTTTATGATTGAGATACCGGAGGGCACCTTCGAGGTCGCCGAAGCTTGCGCCGGGTTGCGCTTTCTGATCGCCTCCATTGTTTTCGGATGCTTCTTCGCTGTGGTCATGTACCGGAGCGTCATCAGAAGAGCTGTGTTCATTACCTTGTCGCTGGTCGTACCGATCGCCGCCAATGGAATGCGGGCGCTTGGGATCATCGTATTGGCGCATCTCGAGGGCAGCGCCGCGGCGGTCGAAGCCGACCACGTCCTCTATGGCTGGTTCTTTTTCACATTGGTCATCATCATCTTGATTGCGATCGGGATGACGTTCGCACAGAAAATCGACCGGCGCATCCCGATGCGTTCAAGCGGATGGTCGAAGCCTGCGGCTTGGCGATTTGCGACTGCGATCCCGGCAGCCCTCCTGCTCGCGCTGGCCGGTCCGGCCTATGCGGCCCGGTTGAATGCTTTCTACCCACCTTTTTCGCTAGCGGCTGCGCACGCGCCCCTGATTGCGGCGCCCTGGCAAGGCCTGTCTGACCCTGCGGCAGACTGGCATCCCGCGGTATATGGTGCCGATCGGGAGTTCCTCGACGGGTTCGAGGAGCCGGGGTCCGGGGTCATTATCCGCTATGTCGCGCTCTATCAGCTACGAGCCGGCGGCGACGCGCTGACCAAGACCGGAAGTCGTCTCGCCGACGACAAGCGATGGCATATCACAGAGTACGGCCGCGCCGAAGCCGTCTTGGACGGCAAGCCGGTCACAGTGGCGAGCACGCAGATCGTCAGCGGACAGCATCACCGTCTGGTATGGTCCTTCTATGTCGTGGACGGCACAATTGCCGCCGGGCTCTTCGAGACAAAACTGCTGCGGGCGCGTGCCGTCCTCGTCGATCGCGAACCCGTGGGCGCGTTTGTCGCGATTTCCGCAAGCATGGACGACCCGAAAGATCCGGCGGAACAACAGCTCAGTCGGTTCTTGACGGCAAGCCAGCCCCCGACCGAATACCTCGCGGCGCTCCCCAGGTGAACTTTTGCGGAGCGAAGGAGTATCGCACCCGCGCTTAGGCGGCGATCTCTTTGCTGTGGTAGAGAGCGTCGAGCGCCGCGCCGTATCTCTCGCGGATCACGTGGCGCTTTATCTTGAGCGTCGGCGTCATTTGGCCGTTGGCGACCGAAAAAGCTTCCGCTGCAACCACAAACCGGCGCACCCGCTCGCTCGGCATTAGGGTCAGGTTCACCCGACTGACCGCGGCGCCGATCGCCTTGGTGAAGCCCGGGTCGGCGGCGAGCGCGCTCATATCCGCAGGCACCTCCCCCTTGGCATAGGCCGCAACGAATTCCGGGTCGGGGACGACGACGGCGACCAGGTAAGGGCGGCGATCGCCGAACACCATGACCTGCGAAATCTCGGGCTCCAGGGTCAGGTAGCCCTCGATGCGCGCCGGCGAGATCATTTCGCCGCCGGAATTCTTGATGAAGTCGCGCTTACGATCGGTGATGCGCAGATAGCCGTCTTCGTCGATTTCCCCGACGTCTCCGGTATGCAGCCAGCCGTCTTCGAGAGCTTGCGTCGTCCCTTCGGGGTCGTTCCAATAACCCTTCATGACGTTGTCGCCGGCGACCAGGATTTCGCCGTCCTCGGCGATCCGCAGCCCGACCCCCTGGAGCGGCGGGCCAACCGTATCGATCCTGATCCGCGCCGGCAAATTGCAGGTGATGACGGGCCCGGCCTCGGTCTGCCCGTAGCCCTGCAGCAAGGTGACCCCGAGCGCCAGGAAAAACCGGCCGATCTCGGGGTTGAGTGGCGCGCCGCCCGAAACCATCGCCTTGAGTCGACCGCCAAAGCGCTCGCGAACCTTAGAACGAACAGCGCGGTCGAGAAGCGGGTCGACGAGCCGTTCGCCGAGGCTCGTGCGCTCGGAGCCGAGCCGCTTGCGCCCGATCGCCACCGCCTGCTCGAACATCTTTTGCGAGAGGCCACCTTTGCGCTCGACCCCGAGGCGGATACGCTGATGCAATGTCTCATAGAGCCGCGGCACTGCGGTCATGATCGTCGGCCGCGCTTCGAGCATATTAGCGGCGAGCGTCTCGGCGCCTTCGGCAAAATAGATCTGCGCACCGATCGAGATTGGGAACATTTCGCCGGCGGTGTGCTCGTAAGAGTGCGACAGCGGAAGAAAGCTCAGGAACACCTCGTCGCCGAGCCCGAGCTGCTCGAGCACCCGATGGGCGCCATGACAATTCGCGATTATGTTGCGGTGGGTCGTTATGACGCCCTTCGGGATGCCGCCGGTGCCGGAGGTGTAGATGAGACAAGCGGTATCATCTAGCTCGATCGCAGCCACGGTCTCGTCGGAATCATCCGGCTGCTCGGAGCCGCGAGCCAGCATCTCCTCCCAGGACAACAGATCGACAGCGCTCGCCTGCCCGGCAGCCGGCTCGATCGCCATCACTGTGTGCACCGAGTTCGACCTGGTTTGCCGCCGCGAGGACGCGGGCCGAGAGGGCCGGCTTCGAAACGAAGACCGCGCGTGCGCCGCTGTTCGCGAATACGTGCCTATGGTCCTCGACGGTATGGGTTACATAGGTGGGGACGGTAATCGCCCCAGCCGTCATGATCGCGAGATCGGCGATGATCCATTCCGGCCGGTTTTCCGACACCAAGCCAACGCGGTCGCCGCGGGCGATTTCGAGTGAGCGCAGGCCGAGAGCGAGCCGGCGGACATCACGCGCCGCCTGCGCCCAGCTGACAGATCGATATCGGCCATCGCGCTTCGCCCACAGAAACGGCTTGTCCCCAAGCCGAGCCGCCTGGTCGAAGAACATCGACGGCAGACTGCGGCAGCTGTCGTAATCCATTCTTCCCCCACCCCTCGCCGCCACCTTTCTACGGATTTCGGGCCTCCGGCGGAATAGCTATACCTTCGCTCGTGCCGGCTTGATCGGATCGAAGGGTTGTCTTTGCGAGCGGAGCGAAGCAACTGGGGCCGCCGGCACACGTCTGGTCAGGCTTCGCAAGCCATCACCGAGCGCTTCGGTCCCGGCCCGATCGAAGCGAGCATGCAGGCGCACATCGTTGCGGCAACGCGCCCGTTGCGCTGAGGGGCGGGAGGCGGTTTGTCGAAATCGGTCAGCTTCGAACGTCATCTGGATGGGCGCCGATAGCTGGGCGCTCGATGATGAGGAGTGGAAACGATGCAATATTTGCTGGCAGTATATGGTGACGAGCGGGCGGTCGAGAGCATGCCGAGCGAGCGGATGACTGAGATCATCAGCACCTACATGGCCTATACCCAGGCCTTGCGCGACGCCAAGGTGTGGGTTGGGTCCAATCGACTGAGACCGACCTCGGCGGCGACAACCGTGCGCGTCGCCGACGGTCGGACGCAGGTGCTCGACGGGCCATTCGCCGAGACGAAGGAGCAGCTCGGCGGCTATTACCTGATCGACGTGCCCGATCTCGATGCCGCGTTGTCCTGGGCGGCGCGCTGCCCGGCAGCCCGCTATGGCACCGTCGAGGTACGGCCGATTTGGGTGATGTGACGGCGCGCCGTCACAGCGCGCCTATTAGGGCGTGGGACCTGGTTTTCTTTGCGATATTGACAATTATATATGGCGCCGGTATGATTGTCAAATGAGTAACTCAAAACGGGTCTCCGAAGGCGGTTTGCGGTAGGTTTACCTTCCCGGTGCTTGCCGGCTCAGGAACAGCGAAAAACAGCGATGGAACAGCCAGGTACCTGGCTGTTCCATCGTTCGCCGGTACCACGGCGGGTCAGGCTTTCCGCGGAATGCGACGCGTCGCTGGCTGTTAATTTGCGAAAAAAACAGCGAGAAACAGCCAGCCATCCGATTTTCGACACCGCCTATCGGGCACAACGTTCCTCGGACAACCCTGCGCTTTCGCGGGAATGACGTCAAAAGCAGAACGTGGCTGACCGACGGCCGGGCGCGCTCGGTTGGCGGCTGCGCCGTTGCGGCCCATATGGACGCCGTGAGACCGATCGGGAGAACGGCGATGACTGTGCCGACAGCGGCGGCGGAACCGGCTTCGGCAGAGCGGCAAGCGGCGCTCGGCACGCTGCCTGAATGGGATTTGTCCGACCTCTACCCCGGCCGAGACAGCGACGCGCTGGCGCGCGACCTGACCGCACTCGCCGGAGAAGCAGAAGCGTTCCGAGAACGACACGAGGGGCGGCTCAATACGCTCTCCGGGGCCGAACTTGGCGCCGCGGTCGAAGCCTATGAGCGGCTGCAGGAGAAGATCGGCCGGATCATGAGCTATGCCTCGCTCGAGCACGCCGGGAATCTCAGCGATCCGGAAATCGGCCGGTTCTACCAGACGATGCAGGAGCGGACGAACGCGGTCTCGACGGCGCTGCTGTTCTTTACACTCGAAATCAACCGCCTCGAAGACGCCGATCTCGACGCGAAACTTGCCGACCCTGTACTCGCCCGGTATCGGCCGTGGCTGCGTGACACCCGCGCGTTCCGCCCGCACCAGCTCGCCGATGACATCGAAAAGCTATTGCACGAGAAATATGTCGCCGGCCGAGCCGCCTGGACGCGGCTTTTCGACGAGACCATCGCCGACCTCAGGTTCCCGTTTCGTGGCAAGGAATTGACGGAACCAGAAGCGCTCGACCTGCTGTCCGACAAGGATCCGCAAGTCCGTCGCGAGGCGGCGCACACTATCGGCGAGGTGTTGGAGAAAAACGCGCGCGTTTTCGCGCTAATCACCAACACGCTCGCCAAGGACAAGGAGATCGAGGACCGTTGGCGCCGCTTTCCGCGTCCGATCTCCTCGCGGAATTTGGCCAATTTTGTCGAAGACGAGGTGGTCGACGCGCTGATTGCGGCGGTGCACGACAGCTACCCGCGCCTGTCGCATCGATACTACAGGCTGAAGGCGCGCTGGTTCGGGGTCGAGGAATTGCCGTTCTGGGACCGCAACGCGCCTCTGCCCGAGGAGGAGGAGCGCACGATTTCCTGGTCGGAGGCGGAGGAGACCGTGCTGTCGGCGTATGGCGCCTTCTCGCCCGAGATGGCGGCGGTCGGGGGGCGGTTTTTCGCCGGACGATGGATCGATGCGCCGCTGAGGCCCGGCAAGGCGTCGGGTGCCTTTGCCCACCCGACGGTGCCGAGCGCTCATCCCTATCTGCTGTTGAACTACCAGGGCAAGACGCGCGATGTGATGACATTGGCGCACGAACTCGGTCACGGCGTCCATCAGCTGCTCGCCAATCGGCAAGGCTATCTGATGGCCGACACGCCGTTGACCTTGGCCGAAACCGCCTCGGTGTTTGGCGAGATGCTGACGTTCCGGGCGTTGCTGAGGCAAGAAACCGATTTGCGCCGGCGCAAGATCATGCTCGCCGGCAAAGTCGAGGACATGCTGAACACGGTTGTGCGGCAGATCGCCTTTGTCAGTTTCGAACAGAAAGTGCACAAGGAGCGACGCGAGGCCGAGCTCACTCCGGATCGCCTAGGCGAGATCTGGCTGGGAGTTCAGCGGGAGAGCCTCGGCCCGGCATTGCGCCTCGACGACGTCTACCGCCATTACTGGTCCTACATCCCGCATTTCATCCACACGCCGTTTTATGTCTACGCCTATGCTTTCGGTGATTGCCTCGTGAACTCGCTTTACGCGGTCTACGAGGACGCGCACCAAGGCTTCGCGGAGCGCTATCTCGAAATGCTGCGGGCGGGCGGCACGTTGCGGCATCCCGAATTGCTCGCGCCGTTCGGCCTCGATGCCGCCGACCCGTCCTTCTGGTCCAAAGGCTTGTCGATCATCGCCGGATTCATCGACGAGCTCGAACAGCTGAGCTGAATCCGACTGGCATGCAGAATCATGCGGCGCAGCGCGTCTATTCGCCGCATTTCGCATGGGTGAACCGGTTTGGCGGTGCTACACTCCCTTTCGAGTAACGGTGGGTTGTGACCTGAACCGAGAAAGGGGTAGCGATGGCGTATGATCTGCTGATCAAGAACGGCCGGATCGTCGACGGCTCCGGAATGCCGGCGTTTCGCGGAGATGTCGGGATCAAGGGAGGCAAAATCGCCGAGATCGGCAAATTGAGCGGGCCGGCCAAACGCACGATCGACGCCGCGGGGCAAGTCGTCGCGCCGGGCTTTGTCGACAATCATTGTCACTACGACGCGCAGGTCACCTGGGACCCGCTGTGCTCGTTCTCGCCCGACCACGGCTGCACCACGGTCGTCTTCGGAAATTGCTCGCTGGCCTTGGCGCCGGTCCGTCCGGGCGCCGCGAAGCGGGTCGCCGAGTTCCTATCGTATGTCGAGGCGATCCCGATGGACGTTCTCAACACCGTCGAGGTCGATTGGGAGACGATCCCGCAATACATGGACCGGCTCGACCAGAATCTGGGAGTCAACGTCGGAAACCTGATCGGCCATTCGACGGTGCGCTACTACGTGATGGGCGACGAGAGCCAGAAGCGCGCCGCGAGCGATGACGAAATCAAGAAGATGCAGGACGTGGTGCGCGACGGCATCAAGGGCGGCGCGCTCGGATTGTCGGTGTCGCGCAACAAGGGCCATTACGATCCGCAGGGCGTTCACATCCCGGCTCTGTGGGCCGAGGAGAAGGAGATTTTCGCGCTCGGTGACGTGCTGCGCGAGATGGGCACGGGGATCATTCAGTCGGGCGGCGGCCGCGCCGCCGAACTGAACGGCGGCCTGATGGCCCGCTTGTCGGAAGCCACCGGCCGTACCGTCATCTACAACAATCTCGGTCAGACCGTGCGCGAGCCCGACGCATGGAAAAAGCACATGGCGCGGGTCGAGGAGACGTCGAAGGCTGGCATCAGGGCCTATCCACTGTGCAGCCCGAACCGCGTCACGCAGAGTTTCACCATGCGCAACTGCCAGGTGTTCCGCGGCTCGCCGACTTGGCACCCGATCCTGCTGTCGTCGGACGAAGAAAAACTGCGCTCCTACGCCGATCCGGCGATCCGGCAGAAACTGCACGAAGAAGTCGTCGAGCACAAAGTCAACGTGCCGGCCGCCGGATATTCACGTGAGTGGTACAACTACATGTGGGTCGAGACCCCGGTCCTAGAAAAGAACCGGGGGCTCAAGGGCAAGACGATCGGCCAGATCGCCAAGGAGCAGAACAAGCGCGTCATCGACGCCTTCCTCGACCTCGTCGTCGAAGAGAACCTCGACACCGGCTTCATGCAGTCGGAAAACAATGTCGACGACGAAGCGATGGCGAAGATCCTGACCTATCCGAACGCCATCGTCGGCCTTTCGGACGGCGGCGCGCATGTCCAGTTCCATGGCGGCTACGGCTACAGCACGCGCCTCCTCAGCGAGTGGGTGCGCGAGAAGCAGGTACTGACCCTCGAACACGCCGTACGGCGGTTGACCTTCGATTCAGCCTCGGCGTTGGGGCTCTATGACCGCGGCCTGATACGGCCCGGCATGGCAGCCGACATCGTGATCTTCGACCCCGACACGGTGCGGCCGTTGCCCGAGAGCGTCGTCCATGACTTCCCGGCAGGCGGCTGGCGCATGAAGGAGCCGGCGGCCGGCATCATGGCGACGATCGTCAACGGCGAAGTGCTCATGGAGGACGGCAAGCACACCGGGGCGCTCCCCGGCCGCGTGCTGCGCAACACCTACTATCAATCACACGCTTAGCGTCACTTCGTCGGCCGACAAGACCGCCCGCAACACTCACTGCGGGCGGTCGCTTTTTTTGGCGCTTAACTGGCAAGCTGGACGACATTGTCCTCTTGCAGCCGGCACATACGGTCGAAAAATCCGCGGCGCCGGCGCAGCTCTGCCGGAGGGCCATCCTCGATTATGCGACCCTGTTGCAGCACGATGACGCGGTCGAACCCCGACACCGTCGATAGGCGATGAGCGATCGCCAGCACCGTGCGGCCGCGCATCAACACTTCGAGCGCCCGCTGAATTTCGATTTCCGAGGCGCTGTCGAGCGCCGAGGTCGCCTCGTCGAGCACCACGATCGGGGCATCCTTGAGGAGGGCTCGAGCAATTCCGAGACGTTGCCGCTGACCGCCCGAGAGCTTCATGCCGCGTTCGCCGACAATTGTGTCGTAACCGTCCGGCAGCGCCCGAATGAAGTCGTCGCACCGCGCCGCTCTCGCCGCCGCCAACACTTCCTCGTCTGTCGCCTCGGGTCTGGCGTAGCGGATGTTTTCCAGCGCCGAACGATGAAACAGCAAGATGTCCTGCGGCACGACGGCAATAGCGGCGCGCAGACTGTCTTGGGTCATCGCGCGAATGTCCTGATCGTCGATCAGAACCCGGCCACCGTCGACGTCGGCCAGCCGCTGCACCAAGCCGATCAAGGTAGACTTGCCGGCTCCCGAGGGCCCGACAAGACCAACGCGTTGCCCCGGCTCGATACGCAGGTCGAAGCCATCGAACACCTGGTGTCCGGCGGGGTAAGAGAAGTCGACGTTGTCGAACTCGATACTGCCCCCGAGATGGATCAGCGGGCGCGCTCCCGGCTCGTCGACCACCCTATGATTCTCGCCGATCACCTGGATTGAGTTCGGCAATGCGGGCGATGAATTGCGTTGCATTGACCAGGGCGAAGGCGAGGTCACGCGAACCGTGCAGGATGCGAAACGCCATCGCCAGGGTCAGGATTACGTCGCCGGGACTGACCCTGCCCTCGCTCCACAGATGTAACGTCCAGGCGAGCATGCCGCCGGCCATCAGCCAGAGGGCGAGATCGTGCAGCACGCGCAGGCGCTCGACATACATCAGACTGTCTCGGTGGGTGTCTTGCTCGATCCTCAGAAGCCGCTCGAAGCGGCCGCGCTCCCGATTGCGCGCCGAGAAGGCCTTGACCACCCATATGTTGGACAGCACGTCGACCAGCTCGCCACCGACCTCGGCGGCACGATCGGCGTGAAAGCGGTGCCGCGGCATGCCGCGCCGGCTGAGCCGGAAGAGAGTACCCGCGGCCACCAAGACGAAGCCAAACAAGGCCGCGACCAAGTGCCACTCAACGGTGGCCAGCATCGCCAGGGCGACGCAGAAGTCGGCGCAGACCGGGGCAATGTTGAACAGCACGGCCGAATACGCCTGCTGCAGCGAATCCCCGGTCGAGGAAATGCGGTTGGCAAGCGCGCCGCCCATGCGATCGGAGAAATACCGGCTGCTATGGCCAATGAGATGATTGAATAGGTCGAGCTTGGCCTCGGCCTTGTCGATGAGAATAGCGCGGTAACCGAACCAACTCCCGAACCGCCACAGCGCACTTTCGCTGGCCAGCAGGCCAGCAAACAAGGCCAGCGCCCACCACACCCTAACGATTTGCTGTGGCCCGGCGGCCATCGCATCGACAATCAGTTTGAGGCCGAATTGCGCGACGCAGGCAAACGAGGCCGCTCCCACGACGGACACCAGGGCAGCGGCGTGCAGCAAAGGGCGCCGCCTTATGTAATGCCACAGAAATGCTAGCGGCTGGTCGGGAAATTCCGCGGCGCCGGGTGCGCTTGCTCGACCAGCATTCGGGGTCCCCGCGAGATCTACCAGCCTCAGCGGAGCGGCCGAAAAGCTCCCCTTGCGATGCCACGTGGACGCAATCGCTTGCATCGCTCTAACGAATATCATCGGCTGCTATCCTCAGTTTCTTGAGAAAACGCCCTCTTCCGGCGGCATCGCTCTCCCTACTATCGTTTTGTGCGCATTGAATTTCGAGCTTGAACGCAGGTGTCTTATCGCCGGTTGCGGTGATCATTGGCGCAGCGATCCCTGAACGCCGGTAGGTGGTGAACTATTCCCGGGCGGATGCCTGTTTCCTGCAAGTCAGCTAGCTTCAGAGCGCGCCCCGGAGGTGGAATAGCAACGACCACTCACCTAAGCTGTAGGTATTGGCCAATAATCTAGTCCTGCGACACAGCGCCGCGCATCGGCAACTTATTTCCGGCCCGAGTGTCAACCCTATCTACTGTGTGTTGCTGTTCCAGGTTGTTGGACGAATGGAGCGTCGATGCGGATTGCTCAAATTGCGCCGCTGATGGAGGCGGTTCCCCCTAAGCTTTACGGCGGCACAGAGCGGATTGTCGCCTATTTGACGGATGAGCTCGTGGCAATGGGCCATGAGGTAAGCCTGTTCGCAAGTGGCGATAGCGTCACGACGGCGCACCTGGAAGCCGCGTATCCT
The DNA here is from genome assembly GCA_963695605.1 of uncultured Alphaproteobacteria bacterium. GTDB lineage: Bacteria > Pseudomonadota > Alphaproteobacteria > ATCC43930 > CGMCC-115725 > AP-15. The sequence continues at coordinate 324,811 of CAVOHI010000058.1, forward strand.
CAAGCGCTCCGGCTCGACCCGACGATCCGCGATCACGTCGCTCCACTTATCGCGATGCTCGAGAGGGTCGCGCAACGTGCACGCGAATTCGACGTAATCCACCTGCATTGCGACTACTTGGCGTATCCGGTTTTGGCGCGAAGCGGCGTGCCGTTTCTCGCCACGCTGCACGGACGTTTGGATCTGCCCGAACTGAAGCTGGTCTATGCGGCGTTTGCCGACCTGCCCGTGGTATCGATTTCCGACTCTCAGCGCGAGCCGCTGCCGGAGGCGCGGTATGTTGCTACGGTTTATCACGGATTGCCGGAGCAGCTGTTGTTCCCTGGGGACGGGGCCGGTGGGTATTTGGCGTTTCTCGGCCGCATATCGCCGGAAAAGGCGCCGGATCGCGCCATCCGCATCGCGGCTCGGGCGGGGATGAAGCTCAAGATCGCGGCCAAGATCGACCAGGTCGACCGGGAATATTTTGCCGCCGAGATCGAGCCGCTGCTTGCACAACCGCATGTCGAGTTTGTCGGCGAGATAGCCGAGCACGAGAAATCCGAATTTCTGGGCAACGCGGCCGGCCTGCTATTCCCGATCGCGTGGCAAGAGCCGTTCGGCTTAGCAATGATCGAGGCTATGGCTTGTGGGACGCCGGTGATCGCGCTACGTAACGGGTCGGTGCCGGAAGTAGTCGACGATGGGGTCACCGGCTTCATCGTTGATGACGAAGGGACTGCCGCGAGAGCTGCCGAGGAGCTTCATCTGCTGGACCGGGCACTCGTCCGTACGGTATTCGAGCGGCGGTTCACTTCACGGCGGATGGCGGAAGACTACACTAGGATCTATCGGAAGCTCATCTCCGCTCAAGCATAACGGCCGTTCAAATCCCAGGTTGTTGAGCGCAATGCCGCCGATCCGCACTCTTTTCTCCAGCAGTCTGCGACTATCCCTTCTCGGTGCCGGCACGGTCATAGCAGGTGCATTATTTTTGGGCTTGGCGGCGGCGCAAGCGCCGTCCGGTGCTCCGACCGATAAGGCGACGGGGGACGCCGCGTTGAACGGCGCTAGTCTCGACTATTTCCCGCGAGACCACCTCTTCCGGATACTGGGGAAAGAGGTGCTGAGCGCGAAGGGGGAGGATATGGGGCGTATCGTCGACGTGCTGTTCGACGAGGAAGGAGAGGCGCGCGCCGCGGTGATCGATTTCGGCGGATTCCTTGGGGTGGGAACCCGAAAAATCGCGATCAGCTGGAGCGCGCTGCGCTTTGACCTCGGCGAAAAGAAGAACGTGATCGCTCTCGATCTCGGTCGCGAGCAATTGAAGGCCGCACCGGAATACAAATACACGGAATCGGACAAGCCAATCCCGGTGGTAGCACAGCCGCAGCCGCCCCCGCACGAACCCGCGCCCGATCCCAGTCGGTGACGCAATTCAGGGATGATGACGCGATCGCCGTTGCGGATCGGGTCGTGGGCGCGACCCGCTACGGAGTTGGTGACCCGCAGTCTGGGCGGGCTCGATTGGTTGAACTTCTTTGTCGCGAACTTTCAAACCGGATTTGGACCGTTCATTTCGGTCTATCTAACCGGCGTGGGCTGGACCCAGGGCGCGATCGGTGTGGCGCTGAGCGCCGGTACTGTCGCAGGGATGGTCAGTCAGGTCCCTGGCGGAATGTTGGTCGATGCCGTACGCAGCAAGCGAGCGGCAGCCGCCGCGGCGATCATGGCGATCATGGCGAGCGCACTCTCGATCGCCCTGTGGCCTGCCTTGTTGCCGATCGCCTTGGCGGAAATAATCCACGCTTTTGCCAGTTCGGTCCTCGGCCCAGCGATCGCGGCACTGAGTTTCGCGCTGGTCGGCCACGGCGCCTTTGGCGAAAGGCTCGGCCGCAACGCGCGCTATCTGGCCCTCGGCAACGCGTTCGCCGCCGCACTCATGGGTACTTTCGGCTACTACGTTGGAGAGCGTGCCGTCTTTTTGCTGACTGCGGCACTCGGCATCCCTGCATTGGCCGCGATCGAGATGATCAGAAGCGCGGATCTTTCTTCGGCGAAGATCCGCCCGAGAACCGCCGCGAAGTCAGAGCCCGAAAGTACCGGCTGGTCATGGCAATTTCTTAGAGACCGCAGGCTGCTCGCCTATGCTGCATGCGCAAGCCTGTTCCAACTTGCCAATGCGGCGATGCTGCCGATTGCTGCCGGGATGGTGACAAAACGAGCCGGCAGCGAGGCGTCATTGGTGATCGCAGCTTGCATTGTCGCGCCGCAGGCGGTCACAGCCGTCATTTCCCCCTGGGTAGGGCGAGTTGCCGAGGGTTGGGGCCGCCGGCCGATCCTGCTCCTCGGCTTTGTCGCGTTGCCGATCCGCGGCGTGCTGTTTGCCGGTATCGCCGACCCCTATCTGATGGTCCTGATTTAACTGCTCGACGGATTGAGCGCGGCAGCCCTTGGCGTCCTGACCCCGCTGATCGTCGCCGACATCACGCGCGATACCGGCGGCTACACGACCGCTCTCGGGGTGGTCGGGTTAGCGATCGGCGGCGGCGCGACCTTGAGCACCACGGCAGCTGGGTTAGTTGCCGACCATCTGGGCAGCGAGGCGGCGTTCCTCGGCCTCGCCGCCGTCGGGCTTTGCGCGACTCTCCTTGTCGGAACCTTGATGCCGGAGACGCGCCCCCCGGGAAATCACTCCGCGGCCAACAATGGAGCCAGCGAGTTGCCAGGTTTTTCCAGCTCTGCCGGAGGCCCCTGATCGACCAAGCGGCCGTGCTCCATTACGAGCACTCGGTCAAAGGCCGAGGCGAGGCGGGGGCGGTGAAGACTCCACACCAGGCTGCGAGCGGCGAACTCCGCCTTCAACCGTTCGAGGAGCGCCGTCTCCGTCGCCCCGTCGAGGACCGCCGTGGCATCGTTGAGCGCCATCAGATCGGGGCGCTTGAGGACCGCAGTGGCGATAGCCAGCTTCTGCCGCTGCACCTCCGACAGGCGAGAACCACCAGTGCCGACCGGGTAGTCGAGCCCAACCTCGATCAGTGTGCGACGCAAGCCGAGTTCGTCGAGCACTTCCGTGATCGCGGCGTGGACACGCTCGCGACCGCCCGATTCACCACGCACAATCGTGCCGAACAGGACGTTCTCCTGTACCGAGGCCGCTGCGTTGTAACGCTCGGGGTCGAAGAACTCGACAGAACCCCGCAGCTCTTCAGGCAGCCCAGCGGCGAAAGCTCGCCGCGCTTCCAAAATCCGGCCTTGCATCTGTTCGTCGATTAGATCGAGCGGGTCGCGGGCGGCAACCAGTTTGAACGCCAGCGACAGGAGGCGCTCTCGCGGGGGCTGCAGTAGGTTCTCGACTTCGGCTGTCTCCATACGCTTGAGAATGCCCTCAAACACCGGCAGATCGTCGGCGCTGATGAATGAGAACTCCTCGAACAGCATGTGTTCGGGGTGCAAACCGGTGAACAACTCGATCATCATCCGAGCAACCCCGGCACCGACCTCGAGGAGGTCGTGAGTGAGCCCGACTTCGTCGAGCACCTTTTGAACGTAGGCGTTTCGGGCGAGCCCGTCGCCTTCAAAGGCCGGTCCGATGGGTGTGCCGAAAAGCAAATTGACGGACACAGGGGAATTGGCGTTGTAGCGCTCCGGGTCGAAACGCTCGACGAGATGAGCAAGACCGCCAGCGTCGAGACGCTGGGCAAGCACGCGGCGCGCTTCGAGAACGCGCTGCGCCGCATCCGGCTGGCGATCCGGAGCGAGCCGGCCACGCAAGCCGAAGAGGTGGACGTCTTCTTCGAGGTCGACGAGACGCAGGACCTCGACCATGCGCATCTCCAGCTCGGCTACATCGGCCACTCCTGCCTGCTGGTAATCGATCCAGTCGGCAGCGATATCGTAGTCGATGTTCCCCGACTTCCGCGCTTCCTCGATCTCACGGGCGCGCGCCCGTTCGCCGGCCGAGCCCTCATCCGGCACTCGGTTCGGCCGGTGACGCAAGCCGAGCAACAGATTGTCCCTCACGCTTGCGGAAAAGAGATAGGTGATCGGGCCGACATAACCGATTCGCCCACCGGAAACCGCGAGCGGTACACTGTTGATATCGGTGTCGCCGACCATGACTCGACCGCTCGTTGGTGTGAGAAGCCGGGCAAAGAGCTGCGGAACGATATTTCTACCGCTGTTGCTCTGACCGACGATCGCTACATCCGTGCCGAGCGAAAAGTCGAAATTGACCCCTTCGAGCAACGGAATGCCGTCATCGTCCACCAAACCGACATTGGCCGCGGTGACCTCGCCATGCAACGGCTCGATCTTTTCCGGCGCTTCGAGAAGCAAGCGCTTGTCGAGCATATCCGGAACCTGGAACTGTTCGACGACCTGCTCGTATTTGATCGCCACGTCTTGTTGGTTCTGATAGAAGTCGAGCAGCTCCTTCCACGGCGATGACAGGTCTTTATAAGCAGCGAGCACCGCGACCAGCGCGCCGAACGAGAGCTCTCCCTTGATAACAAAATAACCGCCGATCAAAAAGAACAAGAATGGCGTGAGATTTCCGATGAGGTTGTTGAGAAATTTAACGAAAAATTTGCGATTATAGATCTCGAACCGAATGTCGTAAATTTCACCCAGGCGCTGAGAGATATCGGCGAGTTGGTAAACGGCGGCGTCATTGGCGCGAATTTCGGCCCGTGCGGCGATCGTCTCGGCGATACGGTCCGAGAGCCCACGAACTTTGCGCACCCGTTCGCGACCGAGCCGGCGAATGATCCGCTGCATCTTGGGAATCAGATAACCCTGCAAGGGATAGAACGCGACAGCGGCGGCTCCGAGTACCGGGTCCTGCACGAACATGAAGACGAAAATCGTAAGCAACGTGCCGCCCTGCGAGATCGGCAGCGCGAAAGCGTCGCCGATAAACCCGCCTACTGGCTCCAGCTCGCCGGTCATCATCGCGATGACCTGGCCGGTCGCGGTACGATCGAAATGATGCAGCGGAAACCGCAGCACCCGCTCGTAAAGCTGATAGCGCAGACGGCGCAGCATGCGCTCGCCGACCTGTCCCTTCCTCACGTTGAGATGTAGCTTGAACCACCCATTTATCAAAACGAGAGCGAAGAATATGCAGCACAACACCAGAAGATAGGGGATCTGATCGAAATCCCACCCCATGAACTTTTGCGGGAAATCCTTGCCCGAAATGGCACGATTGACGATCAGCTTCGGTAAATCCAAGGAATAGTAGAGAAACGGGAAAGAAATGAGGGTGACGACCACAAGATAAATTTGCTCCCGCAGACTGTAATGCAGGATGTAACCATAGATCGAGGAATCGAGCCCATCGGTCTCGTTTTGCGGCAACAGGCGCCGCACCGCTGAGGGAAGCGGCGGCCCGACCGATTTGAGGCGTGCCGTGATGGTACGGAGGAATTGCATGGGCTGCTCTCTAGTCTTCGGCACGACGACGCGGTCCGGCTTCGTGGATCACCACCGGCCCAATCGACGCTAGTTCCTGGCAAATAGTGGCGCGGCCGTATGCGCGGGAGAGGCTGTCGAGGCATCTCCGCAGGAATTGATCACGTCCCGCCTTCGGAGGCGCGAGCTGCGGTTCCTGCCGGAACCTTTTGCCGCGGTTGCGCGTCCTATTTCGCGAGTTGTGATTTGCTTTCTGGGTTTGCCCGAAATGACGGTCAGCCGCACCCGACAGAGCCTGATAGGCGCGATCTGGGCCGCCCTGATTTTCGCCCCCGCAATATGTAGCGCCCAACCGACGGGCGAGACCGGTCCGAAGGGCGACTCAAACCTCACGCGACAGACGCAGAACGAGATCGACATTGCGCTGCCGAGTCTCGCGCCGCTTGTCGAACGCGTCATGCCAGCCGTTGTCAACATTTCAGTCGAGTTGAAGGAACAGGCCGCGGCCCAAGGCGACGAAAACACAGAGAACCCGAGCGCCTCGCCATTCGAGCCGGGCGGCACGCCTTTCGATCAATTCCTCAAGCGCTTTTTCGAACAACCGTTCGATCCCGCAATCCCGCGGAAAAAGTCATGGCGCTCGGCTCCGGGTTCATCAAATCGACGCGCCGATCAACCGCAGCAACTCCGGTGGACCGACATTCAATCTTCGCGGCCAGGTGATTGGCATCAATACCGCGATTTATTCGCCTTCGGGCGGCTCGGTCGGGATCGGGTTCGCCGTTCCCTCGAATATCGCCAAGCACGTCGTCACCCAGCTCAGGAGCACGGCCACGTGATCTGGGGGTGGCTCGGCATAGCCATTCAGAACGTGACGCCGCCGATCGCCAAGAGCCTTGGTCTCGACCCGGACCATCCGACCGGTGCGCTGGTCGCTTCGGTCACCGCCGACAGACCGGCCGCTCGAGCCGGCATCAAGCAAGGCGATGTGATTACCGCCGCAGCGGTCACAAAATAAAGTCCGCGCACAATCTCCCGCGCCTTGTCGCTTCCACCCGGTCGGCACCAAGCTCGAGTTGACGATCGCGCGCGACGGAAAACAAAAGGCCGTCGAGGCCACTATCAGCGAGATGCCGCAGAACGTGGCTTCTGCAGAACGCGAGGCTGCGCAGCATCGCAGTGGCAAACCCGCCAATGCGCTCGGCATGGAGCTCCTCCCGCCGGATCCGCAGCCGCGCAAGGAATTGAAGGTGCCAAAGGACCTGAACGGGGTGGTGGTCGGCCAAGTCACGAGCGGCAGCCCGGGCGGCGATCTGGTACCTAGTTGCATAAGTCGGCGTACTTAGCTCGCGGATGCTGCGAGAATACGACTTGCTTGGTCCACTCGAAGGGGTGAGCGGTTTGGTTATAGGCGTTGATAAAGGCGTCGATCTGATCGCGAACCTGGCGTGGCGAGGCGAAACTCGCGCCGGCCAAGGCTTTGGCGGAGAGAATGGAGAACCAGACCTCCACTTGATTGAGCCAGGAGGCATGGGTCGGGGTAAAATGGAAATGGACGTTCTTGTGCCGCGCCAGCCAGCGGTCATCTTTGGGCTTGTGGGTATTGAGATTGTCCAAAATCACATGGATCTCGCGGCCGGCATGTTCGGCCACCAGGCGGTTCATGAAATCCAGGAACTCGATACGCCGGCGGCGCTGATAATGGCCGGTCTTGACCAAGCCAGTGGCAACGTCGAGGGCGGCGAACAGGGTCGTGGTTCCGTGCCGTTTGTAAGCGTGGCTGAACCCGGTCATGGCTTTGCCATTGGGCAGCTTCAACCAGCCCTGGGCGCGCTCCAGAGCCTGGATGTGCGGCTTCTCGTCGACCGCAAACACCACGGCGTTCTCGGGCGGCTGCAAGTAGAGCCCGACAATGTCGGCCGCCTTCGGCGCAAATCCCGGATCGGTGCTGATACACCAACTGCGCCGCCGCGCCAGCGCGATCTCATGCCGGCGCAGAACCCGCCAGATCTGATGTTTGGAGATGTCGCCCAGATGCCGGGCCAACAAGCGGCCGTCCCAGCGCCCGTACCCCGCCGGCGGCGGCTCATCCAAAGCCGCCAGGATGCGCCGCTCATGCTCGCCCTGGTACTGCCTGGGCTTGCCGCTGCGCGGCGCGTCGAGCAGACCCCAGACACCCGCTCGCGCAAAGCGGCCCCGCCACTTGCTGACCGTCGCCGGGCGCGTGTCCAGTCGCTCCGCCACCGCCTGGTTGCTCAGCCCCTCGGCAATCGCCAGGATCACTTCCGCGCGAAACGCCATGCGCTGCTCGGTCTTGCCCGCGCCCAACCAACCCCGCAAGGTGGCTCCCTGCTCCTCCGTCAAGACCACTTCCGCCGCTCTCATAACGGCAGATTATCATGTCCGCCAAATTACGCAACTGGGTACTAGGATTCAGCCGGGTGACGTGATCGTATCGGTTGATCAAAAACTGGTGACCACTCCCGAGAGTGCTGCAACTCAGTTAAAGGAGGCGGCGGCTCAAGGTAACGTGCTGTTGCTGCTCAACCGCCACGGGATGAGCCAGTTCGTCGGCTTGTCGGTTGAGAACAACGGAACGGCAGGCAGCAGCCGCTGACTGCGCGATATCAAATCGGCCGGCGTTGCTGCGGCATTTGCCAAGAGGGCGCGATTCGCCCGCCGCATGAAGCATCGCCTGATTTCTGATGCAGCGATCCGATTGAGGATCTTCTTAATTGAGTGCCGAGATCTCGGACGGCGGAAGCTGGCGTAATCGTCGCGCAGCCACATCGATCACGTAAAATCGCGCTAGTCGGAGCGCTCATGCGTCGACGCTGACGGTTGGGGCGCGCGGCATTACGATCGATCTCGGCTTTGCCTTCGTTCGCAGCGATTTGTTCTCTTCGGGGAAACTCGTCTACGGACAAGCTCTAGGATGTGACCATAATCGCTTGCGCGCAGAGGGGCGTTCTTAATTACGTTAAAAAGCCGGATTTGTCATCTCTTCTCTTTGCGAGGGGCATACTGCAGAGTTGCAACAGAACCGCGGGAGTTTACTAGACGGTTTCGCTCGCTCCTGCTATTATTTAGTGCTATGATGCTAGCCACGGACGGCGATTTAGTAGCGCCGAACGTTAACATTTTCTAGTTCGAAATGCAGCTCAGACTCTTCCGACATTTCGTTCCGGTTTCCGTCGTGCTTCTCGCATCTTCGGATGCCTTGTTGATTACTGGTGCCTTTTACCAACTCATATCTAGTTCAGAGGTTAGTATCCCCATCGTCCTGGGGGTTTCCAGCTTCAGCGCTCAATTCTCTGCCGGATTATCAGTTGCCACCGTGACCGCGATGCTTTCCGTCGGGCTGTACGGGCAGCAAAGTTTTATGGATTTCCGACTCCTGTTCAGCAAGATAGTTGTCGCCTCGGTACTTGTATTAATGCTTGTCTCATTTTCGGCAACATATTGGCGCGACGGTCTTGACCAGCTGACCGACTTCGTCAATTTTCCGCTGAAGGCGACACTGATCTGGCTGGTCTGCGTATCAGTGACGCGCGGAACGTTCTCGGTGACGCTGGGCCGCGGTCTGCTGAAGCGTCGGGTACTCGTTCTGGGCAGTGGCACGCAGGCGGATCGGATCGCTAAGCTCGTTGAAACCGGGCACAACGACCATTTTATCCCGGTATCGTTCGTCGATGTGCCCGACCGGACCACTCGGTCTCGCGCGGAAACCCTTGATTGGTCGGCTACCGAGACCGACGGCCTCTTGGAAATGGGTTACCGGCTTGCCGCAAGCGAAATCGTAGTGGCGGCCGATGATCGACGCGGACTGCCGGTGCGCGAACTGCTGCACTGCAAACTTGCAGGCATCAAGGTGACCGATTTTCTCGATTTTTGGGAGCGCGAGACCAGGACCGTCGACCTTGAAGCGCTGAAACCGAGTTGGTTTTTTTACTCGGACGGTTTCCGGTGCGGTCCGGTCGACGAGTTTTTGAAACGTGCCTTCGACATCGTGGTGAGTTCGAGTTTACTGGCGCTGACAATGCCGCTGTTAGTGCTGACGGCCTGTTTGATCAAGTTGGAGAGCCCTGGGCCGGTCCTTTACCGTCAAGAAAGGGTGGGATTGCACGGTCGCGGTTTTACGATTCTGAAATTTCGCAGCATGCGGCTGGATGCCGAGACCGACGGGCGTCCTCGTTGGGCTGCGAAGTATGATCCCCGTGTTACGCGGGTGGGAGCGATTACCCGCAAACTTCGCATAGACGAACTCGCTCAGATCCTCAATGTCTTGCGCGGAGACATGAGTTTTGTCGGGCCTCGCCCGGAGCGCCCCTTTTTTGTAGCCGATCTTGCCAAATCAATCCCCTATTATGCCGAGCGCCATTGGGTCAGGCCCGGGATCACCGGCTGGGCGCAAATCAACTTTCCCTATGGCGCCTCGACGGAAGATGCCCGCCGCAAGCTAACCTATGATCTTTACTACATAAAAAACCGAAGCTTCTTTCTAGACGTTCTTATATTGCTACAGACTGTGCGAGTGATCTTCTGGAATCAGGGAGCGAGATAAGGACTTGCATCTCGGCTTTTTCGTCAAGGAGACAGTGTACTCGGGGTGTGCATTGGCCTTCCTCGCTTTGATCGTGTTAATGGTCTTGCAGGGTCGGACCAGCAGAGCCGGCGTAGCAATCCTAGGTTGCTGTATCGCCTCGCTGACCTGGGCAAGTGCAACCGTCGCGACCGTGCCGGTCGCCGCATTGAGCTCTTTGGACAGCCTCAGGCTTTCCGTTTGGCTGTTGTTCGCGGCAGCGCTCGTCACCATACGGACCAGTGACGGTTCCGGTCTCGGGCGTGCGTACCTCTTCGGGGCAGTCAGCTTCTGCCTGGCAGCAATCGTTAATGATGTATGGATCCTGGTCGTCAGTCCGGATGCTACTGGCCTTTATACCTCGCAGCTGCTAATCCGCATCGGTTTTGGAGTCGCTGGACTGCTAACGATCGAGAATTTCTGGCGCAACACAGAACCTGAACGGCGGTGGCACGTCTGGCCGCTGTGCGTCGCGATCGGCGGGCTGTTCGCGTACGAGCTGTTCCTGTTTTCCGATGCCTTCATCACCCGAGGCCGCGTCGACCCCGGCCTTGCCCTCGGCCGGCCGATCGTCGCTGCGTTCATGGCCCCTCTACTGGCATTGGCCATGGCCCGCAATCGTGAATGGCGGGTCGATATCCATGTGTCCCGACAAGTCGTTCTGCACACGGCGACTTTGGTTGCCAGTGGCTGCTTCCTTATTGCCGTGGCTGTAGTTGCAATGCTGCTGCGCGGGTTCGGCGGCGAGTGGGGGCTGGTGCTCCAACTCGCGATGTTGTTCGGCAGCATTGTTGTCCTCGCCACCGTGCTCTCGTCGGGGAGCGTCCGTCGTCGGCTCAAATTTCTGATCTCGCGCAATTTTTATACGCATCGCTATGACTACCGTGTCGAGTGGCTGAAGTTCATCGAGTTGGTCTCCGAGCCCAAGGTTGGAGAGGAACTCTCGGTCAGGATCATCCGCGCCTTAGCCGAATTCGTCGACAGCCCAGCCGGGGTGCTGTGGTCGTTGAGTCGCGGCATTGGCTATTATCCGACAGCGGCGTGGAGGCAGCCCATCCCCGGTGACCGCAAGGTGCCGATCGATGACCCGTTCGTTTTTGGGTTCCGGAACGGCGGGTGGATCCAAGTTCGCAGCTCGGAAGCCGGAGAGAGTACCTGGCCGATCTCTTCCGACAAGACGTGGTTGGCCGTACCTTTATCACATCGCACTGAGGTTATCGGTTTCGTCGTGCTCGATCGCGCAACCCACACGATCAACCCAGATTGGGAGGCGTTCGATCTTTTGCGTGCGGCCGGTAGGCAAGCAGCCAGTTATCTCGCCGAGGAGTGCTCGACAAAGGTTTTGCGCGATTCCGAACTGTTGACCGAATACAGCAAGCGCTTCGCTTTCGTAGTCCACGACATCAAGAATTTGGCGAGCCAACTCAATTTGATCGTGTCGAATGCGGCGAGGCATATCGGCGACCCTGAGTTTCAGCGAGATATGCTGAGAACCGTTGAAGATTCAGTCGCACGAATGAACAATCTGCTCAGTCAACTAAAGGCCGATGCGGCGCCGCACCCCCCTCGTCTGCTCAACCCTAACCTCGTCGTCAGCGCGGTCGCCGCGGAGTTCGCCGATGGTCCGGTGGCGGTCGAGGCCCGCGACGAAATCGGCACGTGCGCGGTAACAATCGACCCGGAGCGCCTCAGATCCGCTCTTACCCACCTCGTCCAGAACGCGGTGGATGTCTCATGTCCGGGCGATCGGGTGATGATTTCTTCGCGTCGTTTCGGAACCCGGCTTTCGATCGAAGTCGCAGACAATGGACCTGGGATGGACGATGCATTCGTTCGCGACGAGCTGTTCCTGCCGTTCCGCTCGACAAAGTCGGGCGGTTATGGGATCGGCGCTTTTCAAACCCGCGAGCTCATTCGCATGGCGGGCGGTGATCTCGAGGTAATTTCTGAAAAAGGGTTTGGCACTACAATGCGAATTATCCTACCCCTGGTCTCAGAGAGAGAACCGGCAAATCCTCAGCCGTGACCTAAACAACATGCCGCCCAATCCAAAACCATTGCTGCTCGTCGACGACGATTCGGGGCTGCTGCGCCAGCTGCGCTGGGCCTTTTCGGACCACAAGGTGTTCCCGGCCGGAACGCGCCTTGAAGCAATCGATTTCGTCAGAAGGGAACCTATTCCGGTCGCGATCGTCGATCTTGGGCTGCCTCCCGATCCGGACGGAGCCTCCGAAGGGCTGGCCACGTTGACCGAAATTCTCGCGATTGCGCCCGCAACAAAGGTCATCATCGCGACCGGCAACGAAACTCGCGAACACGCATTGCGGGCAATCGCTCTCGGCGCCTATGACTTCTATCAAAAGCCGATCGACATCGACGTGCTCCAGCTGATTGTCAGCCGTGCGGAACGAATGTTCGAGCTCGAAGACGAAAACCGTCGCCTTGCCGAAGTCGCTCAAACTTCTCCGGTCGACGGTATCATCGCGAGCAGCCCGGAAATGCTGCGGGTGCTGCGCAGTCTGGAAAAGATAGCGCCGACCGATGTTACGGTTTTGCTGCTGGGCGAGAGCGGTACCGGCAAGGAATTGCTGGCTCGGGCGGTACATAAGATGAGCCGCCGGTCCGGCGGGCCGTTCGTGCCGATCAACTGCGCGGCCATTCCCGAAACCCTGCTCGAAAGCGAGCTTTTCGGTTACGAAAAAGGCGCTTTCACCGGTGCTCTAAGGCAGAATATCGGCAGAATCGAAAGTGCCGATCGCGGCACCCTGTTTCTCGATGAAATCGGCGATGTTCCATTGCCGATGCAAGTAAAATTGCTGCGGTTTTTGCAGGATCAGGTCGTCGAGCGCGTTGGCGGTCGAAAGCCGGTGCAGGTCGACGTCCGTATCGTTTGTGCGACAAACCAGGACCTCGATCGCATGATGGCCGAGGGCCGCTTTCGCGAGGACCTCTATTACCGTTTGAATGAGGTCACGGTGCGGGTGCCCCCGCTTCGCGAGCGGCTGGGAGATGCGGTGGTTTTGGCAAGCTTCTTTCTCCGGCGGTTCGCTTCGGAATACGGCCGCCCGGTTCGCGGCTTCGCCTCTGCGGCGCTAGCAGCGATTAAGGACTACCCCTGGCCAGGTAATGTCCGCGAACTGGAAAATCGTGTGAAGCGTGCGGTCGTAATGGCTGACACCGCGTTGCTGTCACCCTCCGATCTCGGTCTTTCTGCGCAAGGAGAAGAGCCGCAATCTCTTGGCATCCGGGCCGCTCGAGCCCGCGCCGAGCGCGAGGTGCTCCAGCTCGCTCTGGCCCAGGCCGGCTCCAATCTGTCGAAAGCGGCAAAGCTGCTCGGCATCAGCCGGCCCACGCTCTACGATTTGATGCAGCAACACCAGCTCGGCCTCAACACGTGACGGTGGTTTGCAGGAAAGGGAACGCAATGCCCCAGGGTCGCAGCGGTTGTCCATGGCGCTCCGTGGTTTTCGCCGCCGCCGTTGCCATATTCGCGTGGCCCAGCGCGTACGCCAAAGATTCCACGGCTTCGGTAAAAGACGCCGAACAATATGTCGCGAAAGGCAACCTCAAGGCTGCCGAAATCGAGCTGCGCAACGCCATCCGCGAAACGCCGCAAGACCCGGTTCTTCATGCCAGATTGGCTGACATCTATTTACAACTCGCAGACCCGGCAGCGGCGGAGCGTGAAGCACGAGCTGCTCTCGAACGGAAGGGCGACGAGGCAGACTACATACCGGTGCTGATGGACGCGATGCTGCGTCAGGAAAAATTTGCGGACCTCTTGGACCTGGTCAAGCCGGCCGATCGCACTCCGGCGCTTGAGAGCAAGGTCAGAACGGCGCTCGGTACCGCGGAAGCGGGGCTGCGGGATCGTGATCAGGCTGAAAAGCTGCTTCGAGAAGCGGTCAAGCTCGATCCCACCGCCGTCCGGCCCAAAATTCAGCTTGCACGCCTATTGACGGGCACGAAACCCGAGGAGGCAGACAAATCTATCGATGAAGCGATCGCCGCCAACCCACGGTCGGCCGAAGCTCTTCAAGTTAAGGGAGAGATGCTGCGCAGCCGAGGTGACCAAGACGGCGCCATCCGCCTGTTCGACGAGGCGCTGAAAATTGATCCGAAAAACACCCTGGCGCATTTGAGCCGGGCCAACATCAACATCGCGCTCGGCAAATACAAGGTGGCGGACGAGGACCTCGATCCCATCCTCAAGGCCGCCCCCAACAACTTCATGGCAAACTACCTCCGGGGGTTGGAGCTTGCCAAAAAGCAGGACTACGCCGCGGCGGATCGGATATTCGATCGCATCAGCCCTGCCTTCTCGGTGTTCTGGGCAGGCTATTATTTGCAGGGCGCGACGAAACTGGCCCTCGGGCAATCCGCTCAGGCCGAAGCGATATTGGCTAAATATCTCGATCGCGTTCCCGATGACGTGAAAGCCGGCAGGCTGATCGCGACCGCCGCTCTACAGCAGCGATCTGCGTCTCGGGCGATCGGGTATCTAAAACCGATAGTCGACAAAATTCCGGCGGATGCGCCGACTTCTCACCCTCCTCGGCAATGCCTATATGGCGGACGGCAAGCCCGACCTCGCTTTGCAGCAGTTCGAAAAGGCTGCCGCTCTCGATCCAGACAATCCCGCCATCAAGACACGGGTCGGCATTTCGGAAATCGATATCGGGCAGGGGCGCCAAGGGTTGAGCACCCTAGAGCAAGTGTTCGCTACCGAAGCCGGCGCGCGCGTTGCCGGTCCGACGCTCGTATTGACCGAGCTGCGTGCCAAGCATCTCGACAAGGCGGCCGACGTGGCCGGCTCTCTGATCAAGAGGGACGCCAAGAACCCGCTTTATTTTACCTTGCTTGGGGTCGTCCGCGTCGCGCAGCGAGATTATTCGGCCGCCGAGAACTCGTTCCGCTCCGCGCTCGCGATCAACCCCGAATTCCCTGCGGCCACTCGCGATCTGGCGCAGCTGTACGTCACGACCGGCCGCATCGACGATGCCAAGAAAGTATATACCGACCTCCTCGCGAAGAAGGCTGATGATGTGACCGCCCTTCTTGGGCTTTCGGACATCTACATTTCCGAGAAAAAATGGCCGGAAGCCACCGACACGATCAACCGGGCGCGTTCGGCGGCAAAAAATGATCCGTCACCCGGGCTCAAGCTGATGAGCCTGTACAAATCTCGTCAGGACTGGAAAAGCGCCAAAAGCGTGGCGGCAGAACTCGCGTCCCAATTTCCAGGGGATGTCAACGTCCTCGAAGCCCAAGGAAGAGCCCAGTACGGCGCCGGCGATATGGACGGCGCGGTGTCCAGCTACAAGCGGGCTCACGAGCTGGTGCCGAATTCGATCCCGATCTTGTCTCGATACCTCTCCTTGCTCAACGAAAGTAAATATTACGCGGAGGCGCGCGGTGTATTGCAAGACGCTATTGCCCGTGATCCTCGGAACGCCTCCTTGAAGGCCGACCTGATCCGGGTCGAAGGTGAAATGAACGGAGTAGACGCTGGGGTAGCTAAGGCCCAAGCTTTGGCGAAGGATGATCCCAATGGCAACATCTACTATCTGGTAGCGGCCGAACTCTATGAAAAGGCGGTACGGACGCCGGACGCGATAGCAATGCTCGAGAAGGCGGTCGCGGCGAGACCATCGGATGATACCCTGATAAGCGCCCTGTCGCAACTCTACCGCCGCGCCGGAGATCTGGGCAAGTCACAAGGAGTTTTGGTTGGTCGGCTGAAGGCTGATCCGAACGATACCGTGATGCGCACGGAACTGGCGTCGCTATACCTGACCACCGGGCAAATCGCAGATGCCAAAAAGATCTACAACGAGCTCAGCTCGCAACGGCCAAACGATGCCGCATCTTTACTGGGCCTCGCCGAAGTCGCAGCCAAGGAAAAGAACTGGTCGGAGGCGATGGATTACGTCAACCGCGCACGCGCCGCAGCACCAAATGACCCGGCTCCCGAGATTGCGCTCGTCAACTTGTACGGGTCACAGCAAAACTGGAAGGACGCAGCGGTCACAGCAAACGATGTCGCCGAGCGATTTCCGGCCAATCCCCAAGCTCTCGATGCCAAAGGGCGCGTTCAAATAGCAACAGGCGACAAAGAAGGCGCGACTGCCACCTACAAGCATATCTACGAACTCGTACCCAATTCTCTATCGATCCTGTCGCGCTATCTTGGCTTGCTCAATTCGGCGAAGGACTTTTCTCAGGAAAGAACCGTCCTGCAGGCCGCGCTCGCCCGCAATCCCAAGAACAGCCAACTGAATGGGGACCTGATCCGCGTCGAAGCCGAAATCGACGGGTTGGAGGCGGGTCTCGCAAAAGCGCGCGCACTTGCCCAGGAAGATCCGGGAAACCCGATTTATGACATGGTTTCGGCGGAACTATGGGAGAAGGCTGGACACAGCACCGACGCTGTCATGTTGCTCGAGAAGGCGGTCGCCGCGCGGCCGTCAGAGGACACTCTCGTCGGGGCGCTGGCCCGTCTCTATTCTCGGACCGGCGAACTGGGCAAGGCCGAGGCCGTGTTGAATTCCAGGTTGAAGATGGAGCCGTCGGATCTGGCAGTTCGCTCCACTTTGGCTTCGATTTATCTGGATCAAAAGAAATACGATGAGGCAATCGACGAATACAAGCGCATTTCTGTCGACCATCCGGCCGACGCGGCGGCGCTGAACAATCTGGCTTGGCTTTACCAGCAAAAGGGCGACCTGGGGAAAGCGCGCGAACTAGCCGAACGCGCTACCGCAGCCTCTCCGCGTGTGCCGCAGATCGACGATACGCTGGGATGGATCCTGCTCGCTCAAGGCGATGCGCAGAAGGCGCTTACCTATCTGAGCGCCGCCAGCCTGTCGGCTCCTGGCAATCCGGATATCCAATATCACTTGGCAGTCGCCCTTCATCGGGTCGGGAGACGGGCGGATGCTCGGGCGACCCTCGAAAACCTGCTCGGCTCCGGCGCGTCGTTCTCCGATAAGGCGGAGGCGGAAAAGCTGTTGCAGGAGTTGAAGCGGAGCTGAATTGCTCGGCTACCGAGCGGCATCGATCTCCTGCAGCAGGCTCCGCAGCTCCCGAGCGAGCCCGGGCGCTGGCGCTTTGCGGCGGGCGGGGACAGCATGAGCGGCGAGAGTGGTCGCCTCCTCCATATCTTCCGGCGCCGCGCTCAACCGGCTGAGCACGGCTGTCAACTCCTCGACCGCGGCTTGCAGCTCCGGAAACGACACAGCACCGGCAATTTTGTCGTCATCGGCGAGCTGTTGCTGCGCGGCGGCCGAGCGCATCGTTGTCTCGAACGCCTCGACCGACCTGCGCATTGCGGCTTCGAGCGCTTGAGTAATCTCCGACAATCGGCTGACAGCATCGAGGAAGGGAAGATGTCCTTGCTCGAAGGCTGCGACCAGCCGCTCAAGAAGTCGAGCAGGCAATTCGTCGACCTCTGTCGTCCCCGCCGGATGGTCGCGACCCGGCTCGAGCAACGACACCACGCGACGCAATAGGCGGATCTCTTCGGGCTCGACGGCTAGCTGGGCAATAGTCTCGAGCAACGGCTCCGCTGTGACGTCGATGGCAATCCTGCCGAGCGCCGCGAGAAGGACCAAACCGGCCACGATCAAAATGGCGGATACCGTGGGGATCACGCCGGTTTGAAATCGCAAGGCCCCATGGCTTTGCACTGCGCCGAGCCCGACTATTCCGACGAGCACGATCAGGACGCTAATGAAATGGGCTGCGGGCTAAACAAATATAGTAACGCCGGGCGACTTCGCGCCTCGCCTCGTCTGCGGTAAAAGGCGTCGACAGGACGCCGCCGCTATCCGCTGTCTCTGGTCCTGCCTGCGCTGAGCGCGTTACAAACCGCCTAAAGCCATCTGTACCAAGCGCGGCGATCCAACCGCGCCAGACGGGCGTTCGGCCAAGTGCGACGCGCCGCAGATGGTGGCGCATCCAAACCATGCTGGCGACCAAGTTTATCGTCGTCAGCAACATCGCGCCAAGGCCGTACACGCCAAGGGCGCCGACCGCGAGCACCGGCAAATGCGGGATCAGCATCGTTCCGATTTCGGAGCGCGGCGCGTTCATCACCTCAGCGACTGCCAAAGCAGTCGCCAGAAGGATCGCGCCGATCGCACTCGACAAAACTGTACTCCAAGTTGGCATCGACGGTCCTTCCCCAGCCGGCCAGCGGGCCTACCGCAAGCTATTGTGCGAGTGTTCTCGCACCGGCGTTGCCGGTTCGGTGCTGATGTTTCAGGCCCCTGACACTTACCCGATGACGGGGCAGTGTATCAAACCGCTGCTAAAAATCCTCTACTCAGCGGCATCCGATCGGGCGGCTCCGCTAACGGCGTCAACCGCCGCTCGCTCGAGCCTTCGCCCAGCTGTCGCGCAGCCCCACGGTGCGGTTGAAGATCAGGCGCTTCGACGTGCTGTCGAGGTCGGCGCAGAAATA
This sequence comes from uncultured Alphaproteobacteria bacterium, assembly GCA_963695605.1. Classification (GTDB taxonomy): domain Bacteria; phylum Pseudomonadota; class Alphaproteobacteria; order ATCC43930; family CGMCC-115725; genus AP-15. Next base: position 343,251 of record CAVOHI010000058.1, read on the forward strand.
GCCTTGGCGCTCGAACTGAACCGCCTCTCCGTGCGCCGCAGCGGCCAGTGCGGGCTCCACCCGGCTATGGGCTAAGATCTCGAGCGAGTTCGCATTGAGATCGGCAAGAAAATCGCCGCCTGCGCCGGGGTCGGGCACATTGAAGAGCGGGTTGTAGAGCCGGATTTCCGCCGGCACGGAATGCGCTGCCGAGACCCAATGCAAAGTTGCCTTGACCTTGCGTCCGTCGGGAGCATTGCCGCCGCGGGTCGCCGGATCATAGGTGCATATCAGCTCCACGACCTCGCCTGCCGCATTTTTCACTGCCTCGCGGCAGGTGACCAAATAGCCATACCGCAATCTTACCTCCCGGCCCGGCGAGAGCCGGTAAAAACTCCGGGACGGGTATTCCATAAAATCCTCGGCTTCGACGTAGAGTTCGCGCCCGAAGGGAATGCGGCGAGCACCGGAAGCGGGGTCCTCGGGATTGTTGACCGCAACCAGCTCCTCGACGACCCCGACGGGATAATTGTCGATTACGAGCTTCAGTGGGCGCAGCACCGCCATCCGGCGCTGGGCGGTCTTGTTCAGGCACTCGCGGATCGCGTGCTCGAACATTGCGACATCGACAACGCTGTACGCCCGTGCGACCCCGACCGAGCGGACGAAATCACGAATGGCGGCCGGTGGCACGCCGCGGCGGCGCAGCGCCGCCAATGTCGGCATCCGCGGATCGTCCCAACCGCTGACTCGGCCTTGCCGCACCAGCTCCGTCAGGAAACGTTTCGATAGCACCGTGAAATTCAGGTTGAGCCGGGCAAATTCGTACTGCCGCGGCCGCGACGGCACGGGCAGATTTTCGATCAGCCATTCATAGAGCGGACGATGGTCCTCGAATTCGAGAGTACACAGCGAATAGGTCACACCCTCGATCGCGTCCGACTGGCCGTGCGCGAAGTCGTAAGTCGGATAGATACACCATCTGGTTCCGGTGCGCGGATGCTCCGCATGCAGGATGCGATAGAGCACCGGGTCCCGTAAATTGATGTTGCCGGCCGCCATGTCGATCTTGGCCCGCAACACACGCGCCCCGTTGGGGAACTCGCCTTCGCGCATACGGCGGAAGAGATCGAGATTTTCGGCTATCGACCTGTCGCGATAAGGGCTGTTGCGCCCGGGCTCGGTCAGGCTGCCCCGCATCGCCCGCATCTCGTCGCCGGGCAGATCATCGACGTACGCCTTGCCGGCGCGGATCAGGTGCTCGGCCCAGTCATAGAGCTGCTCGAAATAATCGGACGCATAGTAAAGGTTCGGCCCCCAGTCGAAACCGAGCCAGCGCACGTCGCGCTTGATCGAATCGATGTACTCCTGCTCCTCCTTCGTCGGGTTGGTATCGTCGAACCGCAGATGGCAGCGGCCGCCGTATTCCTGCGCCACGCCGAAATTCAGGCAGATCGCTTTAGCGTGCCCGATGTGGAGATAGCCGTTGGGCTCGGGGGGAAAGCGGGTCACTATCTCGGTGTTGCGCCCGGCAGCAATATCGGCGTCGATGATGTCGCGGATAAAGTTGCGGCCAGGCTGCGCAGCCGCCGTTTCTCTGGTCATCACATTCCCAAGGATCATCACCCTGTCTATGTGGCGCATCCCGGCGCGGCTGCCAAGACGCTCAGTTCGTCGTTCCAGAGGGCCCGTAGGGGGCGCGGGCCCAGAACTTATGAACATCGCCTTTGTCTAATTCCGAGAGGCTCGCGTCCTTGGATTCCGGGCTCGCGGGCAATGCCCGCGCCCCGGAATGACAGGAATTCTGAAGTCGGCGATAGGGAGGCCCTCTGGCTACGCTACGTGCGGGGAGCGCCGAGATGCCGGTGGAAGAAATTAAAGACTTTGTGCCAGCCGTCGACCGCCTGCTCGGGCCGATAATTCGGGCGATAGTGGGCAAAAAACGCGTGGCCGGCGCCGTCGTAGCGATGGAATTCGTAATTCTTGCCGTGCTTCTTCAGTTCCGCCTCGGTCTTGTTGACGTGCTCCGGCGTCGGGTTGGGGTCTTCATTGCCGAACAGACCCAACAACGGGCAATTGATCCCTTCGGTCAGATCGATCGGTGCCACCGGCTGGGCCTTGGTCAGCCGCGACTTGTCGTCGACGACGACATTGCCGCCCCAGCAATCGACCGCGGCCTGCACGAGGTGCGACAGCTTGCACGCCACCAGATAGGTCTGCCGGCCGCCCGAGCAGAAGCCGATCACGCCGACCTTGCCGCTGACATGCGGTTGCGACCGCAGGAAGTCGATGGCTCCGGTCACATCGCCGAGCATCTGCTCGTCCGGTACCCCGCCGCCCTCACGCACCTTGGCGACCACCGCCTCGTCGGCGCCGTCGCCGACCCGGAAATAAAGGCTCGGCGCCACGGTGGCATAGCCGTGATGGGCGAATTTGCGGGCGACCTCGCAGGTCCATTCATCCCAGCCGGGCATGTGGTGGATCACGACGACGCCGGGATGTGGTCCGGCATTGGCCGGGTGGGCGTAATACGCATCGCCGCGATCGCCGCTGTGCCCGCGATAAGTCGCCATCCCCGCTTGTATGTTCCGAAAAGCCATGTTGACCCTCCCTCCAAAATGCCGGCGGCTCTCTTGGCACCGAACCCCCGCAAAAGCAAGCCGGATATCCAACAGCACGGCCGCTCACGGCTTGACATTGCCCGCGCGCTGTCCCGACTTTGCTCGATCGGCTGAGCGATTAGGAGACCGATGATGACCGGAGCGCCGGAGCGCATTCGCGTGCTCGATTTCACGACCACGATCGCGGGTCCTCACTGCACGCGCCTGTTCGCCGATCTCGGCGCCGAGGTGGTCAAGATCGAGGCGCCGGAGGGCGACATGATGCGCACGCGCCCGCCGCTGCGCAATCGCGCCAGCACCAGCTTCGGACAGCTCAACGCCGGGAAGAAGAGCATCGTCCTCGATCTCAAGACGCCGCCGGCGGTCGAGGCGGTCCGCCGGTTCGTCGCCACCGCCGATGTCGTCGTGGAGAATTTTCGACCGGGGGTGATGCGCCGCTTCGGCCTCGATTACGAAGCTCTCGCGCCGATCAAGCCCGAGCTGATCTATTGCGCGATTTCCGGCTATGGCCAGACCGGACCTTCCTCCCAGTTGCCGGCCTATGCGCCGGTGATCCATGCGGCTTCTGGATACGATCTGGCGCACATGGCTTATCAGGGCGAACAACGCCGCCCGGATTACTGCGGCATTTACATCGCTGACGTCCTGACCGGCACCTACGCCTTCGGCGCGATCATGACGGCGCTTTATCACCGCCAATTGACCGGCCGGGGACAGATGATCGACGTATCGATGCTCGAAAGCATGCTGAGCCTGACATTGAGCGAAATTCAGGCTGCTCAGTTTTCATTGCCGCCAATAGGCAGGCCGATCTTTGGCCCGGTTGCCACCAAGGACGGTTACATCAATCTGTCCATTGCCAGCGAGAGGACATTCCGAAACCTGGCAATCGCCTCCGGGCATCCGCAATGGGTCACGGACCCGCGCTTTGCTCAGTACAACGACCGGCGGAGGAATTGGGGCGAACTGATCGACGAACTCGAAGACTGGTCTCGAGAGCGTTTGACAGAGGAAGTTCAGGCGGTGTTCGACCGGCGCGGCGTGCCGTCCTCGCCCTACCGCACCGTCAAGGAAGCGATGGCGGATCCGCAGCTCGCCCATCGCCGAGCCTTTGCCGAAATCCACGATGCGGGCGGTGCGTTCCAGGCGCTCAATCCGCCATTCCGGATGTCCGACACGCCGGCTGCAGCCGCCCCTCATGTCGCAGCGCTCGGCGAGCACACCGAAGAGTTGTTGGCCGAAATCGGCTACAGCCGGGCACAGATCTCCGGTTTCGTCAGTCCTGCCAAATCAGAGCCTCCCGCGTGACAACGACCCCGCCGGCGGTCAAGCGAACCAGATTGATGGTCCGCGCAAGCTCCGGCGAGCCCGAATAGAAGGCCGGCACCGCGCCGTTGCCGACGCGCATTGGGCGGTCCCAGTGACCCAGCGCCAGATAGTCGGCCTCGGTGGCGGCGATTTCTTCGTCGCCGAAGATCCAGGACGGGCGCAGCGGATTGGCCCGGGTCTCCGGCGGTTCGTAATGCCCGTGAGCCATCGCCACCTGCCAGCGCGTCGAGCGCGGCCGCGGGCCGCGCAGCGGCGTCATATCGAAGTAATCCCGATGCGCATGCCCCCAAATTTCGAGGTCAAACGCAGGGAAGGCCACCCCTTCGTCGTGCGTGACGCCGAGAATGTGGGCATTCGGGACGCGCGCAATCCCGCCGCGAACGAACACCGAATCCGGCAAGGCCGGATCGTGGTTGCCGGGCAACATTACGACCGGCATCCCCGCCTCGGCGAGGAGCCGGCCCGCGCGATCGAGAACATCGGCACTCAGCTTATTGCACTCGAACGTATCGCCGGCCAGCAAAACCAAGTCTGCTCCCAGTGCTCCGGCGGTGTCCAGCACGGCCTTTAGCCCCCCAACGCCACCTCCGTCGTCGACATGGATATCCGAGCTGTGCACGAGAACCACTTCGGGAGCAGAATTCGCAGAGGCGTAAATGTCCATTGTCAACTCGTGGAGCAGGGGTTGGCAACCATGCGCAACGCATGTAGGAGCGTATCCGAAACGGCTGCAGCACTGCACCCAATGGGTGAGACAGAAAAATGAGGACAGGTTGACCGGCATCGATTGTGCCAGGATGGGCAGCGGACGTACACAGGCACCGCCGGCGAAGCGGAAGCGGGCTCTTTGGGGAGGGGCAGCTCGGCAACCCGGTCGACACCCCCGGAGGGTTTCCACGAACCAGGCCACTCGGCCGCCGAGCTGTTGCGCCGCCAAATTAGGCGAAACAACCACATCATGCCGGGGATTTCCCGTTGGACAGGTGCTTCTTTGCGCATATTGGATCAAAATGCGCGGCAGTAGGAGGAGGCCGGCTACTATGAAGTTCAAGGTGGACATCGATTGCACTCCGGATGAAGCGCGAGCCTTTTTCGGCTTGCCGGACGTGAAGCCGCTGCAGGAGGCGCTGCTGCCCGAAGTCGAGGAGCGCCTGCGAACGACACTGAAGGCCATGGACCCGGAGGCGATGTTGAAGACCTGGTTGCCGGCGACCCTCAAAGGGTTCGAGCAGCTACAGCAAATGTTTTTCGCGAATATGCCGGGCGGAGGCCGCAAAAAGGAATAGCGGTGGCCGCGGCGCTGCGCACCGCCCGCCTGCTGCTCCGCCAATGGTGCGACGACGATGTCGCGGCGTTCGCCGAGCTTTCTGCTGACCCTGCCGTCATGCAATACCTCGTGCCATTTGCGGATCGTGCAGCCATGGACGCTTGGGTCGTGGCGGCCCGCAAGCATTGGCAGGACCATGGCTTCGGCCCTTGGGTCCTCGAGGTTCCCAGTGAAGGGCTCATGATCGGCGTTGTCGGCCTCAGCAATTTGCGTTTCGCTCTGCCGTTCGCGCCGGCGGTCGAGGTCGCCTGGCGCTTGACCCCTCGCTATTGGGGACGGGGCTATGCCCATGAGGCCGCGCGGGCCGCGATCGATGACGGATTCGGCCGACTCGGTCTAAAAGAGATCGTCGCCTTTACGGTGCCGGCGAACCTGGCTTCACAGCGGGTCATGGAAAAGCTCGGGATGACCCGCGATCCTGCAGAGGATTTCGATTTCGAGCATCCGCGACTGCCGCCGGGGCACCCGTTGCGACGCCATGTCCTTTACCGGCTTCGGCAGTCGTGAGCGGCTTGATCCTCTTGGTCCGCCACGGCGAGACGGAATGGAACCGGGAGAGACGCAATCAGGGCCGCTTCAACTCGCCGCTGACCGAACGGGGTATCGCGCAAGCCCATGCCATCGGGCGGCTGATCGCGGTGTTGCCGAATGCTGCGGCGGCCCGCATTGTCGCCAGCCCGCTGGGCCGCGCGCGGCGGACGGCCGAAATCATTAGCGAGCACCTCGATCCGGCGCTAGAGCTAGGGTTCGACGATCGGCTCCGGGAACTTTCGATGGGCTCTTGGGACGGTCTGACCTATACCGAGATCGCCGTGTGTGCCCCCGGAATCTTTCGATGAAGAGGGGTGCCTCGAGTGGTGTTTCCGCTCTCCCTATGGAGAGCGGTACGAGAGCTTTGCGGCGCGCGTAGCGGACTGGCTGAGCGAGCCGGTTGGTGCGCCGCTTACTGTTGTCGTGACGCACGGCATTGTCAGTCGCGTGCTGCGCGGTCTCTACGCGCGCCTGCCGCGCGAGGTGGCGCTGATGTTGCCGGTGCCGCAGGACAAGGTCTTTCGGCTGTCCAATGGCGCGATCGAAGAAATTCCGGTCAGCCCACAGGCCGCCGGCTCGGCGCCGACCCGAACCGGCCGCTGACGCCTCCATCATTCCGCGGCTTCGAACTGCGGTGGCGGTGTTTGGACGACCGGCGCGGCGGCATCGAGAATTTGGCACCGGTCGCCGGAGCGGGGCGGATAAATGCGCTCGCAGTTGATCAGCTGCTTGGTCCGTTTGGCGGCCGCGCCGGTCGAGACGACCCGCCGGTCCCAGCCCTCTGTGTAGACGGCGCCCCAGGGCCCGAGATCGAGGATCGTGGTATACCAGTCTATACGCAGCGGCAGCATGGGTTTTCCCACAAAGTCGCACACGACATTATAGCCCGCAAAGCGGCCCATTGGCCGGGCATGCTGACAAGACATCACCGAGTTGTGCTGATCGTCGACGATCGCATGGGCGACGTCGCCGGCGGCAAAGGTATTCGCCATTCCGTCGACCCGCATGAAATGGTCGACCGGAACCCGACCGAACCGGTCGCGCCGAACCGGAAACAGCTCGGTCAACGGGTTGGCTAGCATGCCGGCACACCAGACGATAGTCGCGGCGGGGATTTTTTCGCCGGTCGAGAGCATGGCGCCGGACCGGTCGATCGAGCTGAACGCGACGCCGGTGCGGGTCGCCACCCCGAGAGAGGCGAGCGCCTCGGCGATCACATGACAGGCGCCGTCGCCCATATCGGAACCGATCCGCGGCTGATGGTCGGCGAGAATTACTCGGGGAGCCGCAGCGCCCGCCGAGCGCAATTTCCCGAGCAGCTCGGTTGCCGCTTCGATACCGGTCAACCCGGCGCCGACGACGAGCGCGGTATATTGCCCAGGTGAGCGCGGCTGCGCCGAGAGGCTCCGGATGTGGGTATTGAGCCGCGCGGCGCCGTCGTAAGTATCGACATCGAAGGCGAATTCGCGGAGGCCGGGGATGCCGGGGCGGACGAGCCGGCTGCCCAGGGCGAAGACCAGCCGGTCATAGGAGATCGATCGATGTGCGGCACCTACGGAGTAGGTGACCTGGCGGCTGTCGAAATCGATGCCGACGACGTCGCCCGCCAACTGCTCGACGCCGATCGGCTCCAGCACCTCGTGGAGCGCCACCCTGACGCCGCTCAGATCGCGTTCGTAATTTCGCACTCGGATCGCGTGCCACTGATCGCGATTGACCACGGTCACCCGGACCGCTTCCTGGCCGACACCGAACTCGTCCAACGCGCGCGCCGCGCCGACCGCGCTCCACAGCCCGGCGAACCCGGCACCCAGGACGAGGATGCGCGCCGTCACCGGCTCGTTCGCCCGACCATCTGGCGCTCGACCGTCTGAATGACATCGAAGCCCTCAAACTCGGGGTGTCCAAGATAGAGTGGCCTGTTCTGTCCGGCGCTGCCGTGGGCCAGGCGGAACGCTTCCGAGCGCGTCCAGGCTTCGAAATCTTCCCGGCTGCGCCAGAGTGTGTGGGACGAGTAGAGGACGTGGTCCTCGCGCTCGGGCCCGCGCAGCAGATGAAATTCGACGAAGCCCGGCACATCGCGCAAATGCGTGTCGCGCGATGTCCAGACGCGCTCGAACTCCGCCTGCGCATCCGGGATGACTTTGAACCGGTTCATCGCAATGAACATTTCTCAATTCCTAACGCTTGGCGAACGTCACGACGACGCCCTTTGCGGCATCGTCGGAACGATCGAACGAAGTTTTGAAATGGGCGACTGCTCCGGGGGCTAGCCGAGGTTGAGGAGGATCGACGATCTTGAACTGCACCTCTTTTTCGGAACCGTCGCGCAGTGCGACCCGCAGCCTTGGCAGATCCTGCATCGTTTTTCCGCTGTTGGCGATATCGCCCTCGATCACCAGGCCGTCCGGGGTGCGCGAGGGGGCGAGCTTCTCGATCTTGAGCCCGGTCCACGGAGGCTCGGCCGCGAAGCCGGCCAGAGCGTAGAGACGTGCTGCCGGCGGCCACAGCGCCACAACGGCGCCACGGGCGACGACCACCCCGGCCAGAACCGCGAGGACGAGCAGGACGGCTATTACGAGCCAGCGAAGCACACCCCAGCGGCTCCGACGTCGAGGCGGTTCGGGAAGAGTTCGCGGGCGCGGCGGAACCTCCAGCCTGGTTGCCGGGCGCGGCGGGACTTCGAGCGCCGGTTCGATCCGGCCTATGCTGTTGGCTGGGCCCTCGTTTTCGGCCGCCTTCGGCAACGCCGCCTGATGCCAGGTATGGCCGCACTGGGCGCAGCGCACGGCGCGGCCGGACTGTCCGCGCAGGGCCTCTTCGTCGACTTGGTAGCGGGTCCGGCAAACCGGGCAGCTGAGGATCATCTAGCTCAAGTCGAATGCGGCCGAACCTCACGCACGGGCCGGCGGTGCGCCGCGGCGCGCGAGCCGGCGCAGATGGTGATCGGCATCGCCGAACATCGCATCGATCATTGTAACGCGCTTAAAATAGTGACCAACCTTGTACTCCATCGTCATGCCGATGCCGCCATGCAATTGGATCGCCTGCTGGCCGATCAGCTTGCCGGAACGGCCGATCTGCACCTTGGCCGCCGAGACGGCGTTGCCCCGCTCCAAGGCATCGTCTTCGCCCGCCATCATCGTCGCGAACATCGCCATGCTGCGCGCCTGCTCCAGTGCGATCAGCATATCGACGGCGCGGTGCTGCAGAATCTGAAAACTGCCGATCTCGCGGCCGAATTGCCGGCGCGTCTTGAGGTAATCTACGGTGAGCTCGTGCATCGCCGACATCGCGCCGACCGCCTCGGCGCAGAGCGCCGCGATCGCCTCGTCGACGACGTGTTCGATGAGCGGCAATGCGGTCCCAGGCTCGCCGAGCACCCCTTCCGGGCCGACCCGAACGCCCGATAGCGCGATCTCCGCGGCGCGCAACCCATCCTGGGTCGGGTAGTCGCGGCGGGACACCCCAGGTGCCTTCGCGTCTAGGATGAAAGCGGCGATTCCGTCGCGATCCCGCCGCCCGCCGCCGGCCCGCGCCGTGACGATCAATTTGTCGGCCGTGTCGCCGTGCAGCACGACCCCCTTCTCGCCGTCGATCACCCAGCCGGTGCCGTCGCGCACGGCCGTCGTCGCGATGTCGTGCAGGTCGTAGCGCGACTGCCTCTCGGTATGGCCGAACGCCAAAGTGAGGTTGCCGGCGGCAATCTTCGGGATCAGGTCGGCGCATTGCTCGGCATTGGCGCCGTGGCGCAAAAACCCGCCGCCGAGCACGACCGTTGCGATATAGGGTTCGAGCCCCAACGCGCTGCCGAAGGCTTCCATCGCGATCATCGTTTCGACCGGACCGCCGGCGGAGCCGCCATACTGCTCGTCGAACGGCAGCCCGAGCAACCCGAGCTCGGCATATTGCGCCCACAGATCGCGGCTCCAGCCCTCCGGGTTCTGTGCGTAAGCCTTGCGCTGCTCGAACGCGTACCGGTCGCCAATCAGCCGGTCGAGGCTCTCCTTCAACAGCCGCTGCTCTTCACTTAGATCGAAATCCATGATTCATAGCCCCAGGATCGCTTTGGCGATGATGTTCTTCTGGATTTCGTTGGTGCCGCCATAGATCGTGGTCTTGCGCCAGTTGAAATAGGTCGGGGCGATCGGGCCGGCCCATTCAGGGCCGATCGGCGGCTCGTTCCAGCGCTCGTCATCCCGGTGCTCAGGCTGGTAAGGCAGCGCGTAGGGGCCGACGACCTCGAGCAGCAATTCGGTCGTCGCCTGTTGTATCTCCGAGCCCTTGATCTTGAGGATCGAGGATGCCGGGTCGGGCTTATTGTCGGTGCGATGGCGCTCCGCGGCAACGACGCGCAACTGCGTCATTTCGAGCGCCTTCAATTCGACTTCGACGGCGGCGAGCTTTTCGCGGAACCGTTCATCCTCGATCAGCGGCTTGTCCTCGGCGCGTTCCATCGCCGCCAGTTCCTTGATCCGCCGGATGCGTTCCTTCGAAAGGCCGACGCGCGCGATCCCGGTGCGCTCCCGACCGAGCAGATACTTGGCGTAATCCCAGCCTTTGTTTTCCTGGCCTACGAGGTTCTCGACCGGCACCTTGACGTCGTCGAAAAACACCTCGTTGACCTCGTGCCCGCCCTCGATCGTGATGATCGGCCGCACCGTGATCCCCGGGGTCTTCATGTCGATCAGCAGGAAGGAGATTCCTTCCTGCTTCTTCGCCTGCGGGTTGGTGCGCACCAGGCAGAAGATCCAATCGGCGTGCTGCGCCAGCGTCGTCCAGGTCTTCTGGCCGTTGACGATGTAATGATCGCCTTCGCGCTTGGCGGCGGTGCGCAGCGAGGCGAGGTCCGAACCCGCGCCCGGCTCTGAGAAGCCCTGGCACCACCAGACATCGAGATTGGCGATCGCCGGCAGATACCGCTTTTTCTGCTCCTCCGAGCCGAAAGCGATGATGACCGGCCCGACCATCGTGACCCCAAAGCCGAGCGGTTGCGGGGCCGGCGTGAGCTGGAGCTCTTCCTGGAAGATGTATTGCTGAACCGGCGTCCACCCGGTGCCGCCCCACTCGACCGGCCAGTTGGCGACCGCCCAACCCCTTTGGTTCAGGGTGCGCTGCCAAGTGACAATGTCGTCCTTGGCGAGCTTTTTCCCCTCCACCATCTTGGTGCGGATGCTTTCGGGCAGGTTGGCGGCGAAAAACGCCCGCACCTCGTCACGGAAGGCGAGCTCTTCGGGGGTAAAGCGGAGATCCATTGTCGAAACTCCCGGCTTTCCGTCGCCCCCGCGAAAGCGAGGGCCCAGGGCAACTACTCAGTACTGTCGCCCGGGATTCCCGCTTTCGCGGGAATGACGAGTGGATGCGATAATACAACTCATGAGCCGAACCCGCGGTCTTCGGCGGCGAGGCGGTGCAGCAGCGGCGCGGACCGCAGGCTCTCGTCACGGGACCTGTCGGCATAGAAGGCCAGGCGATCGCGAACATGCCCGAGGCCCAAACCGTCGGCGTAATACATCGGACCACCGCGCCATACCGGCCAGCCATAGCCATGCACCCAGATTACGTCGAGATCGCCGGGCCGGCTCGCGATACCTTCATCGAGGATGCGCGCGCCTTCGTTGATCATCGGCAAGATCATGCGCTCGACGATCTCCTCTTGGCCGATTGGCCGGCGGTTGACGCCGAGCCGCGAAGAAGCCTCGATGATCGTCTTTTCGACCTCGGGATCGGGTAGCGGCGCCCGCGACCCGGCCTCATAGCGGAAATATCCCTTTCCGGTCTTCTGGCCGTAATGCCCGGCTTCGCAAAGTGCGTCCTCGATGAGCGCCTGCTCGCCCCGCCCTTTGCGAATGCGCCAGCCGACATCGAGCCCGGCGAGATCCATCATCGCACAAGGGCCCATCGGGAACCCGAACCCGGTGACCGCGGCATCGATCTCCTGCGGCAATGCACCTTCGAGCAACAGCCGTTCGGTCTCGACCGACCGGCGGTCGAGCATGCGGTTGCCGACAAACCCGTAACAGACCCCGACGGTGACCGGCACCTTACCGAGGCGGCGGGCGAGCGCAATCGCGGTGGCGAGCGCCTCGAACGAGGTCCGCGCGCCGCGCACGATCTCCAACAGGCGCATGACATTAGCCGGGCTGAAAAAATGCATCCCCAGCACGTCCTGCGGCCGTGCTGTGGCGCGTGCGATCGCGTCGACATCGAGGGTCGATGTGTTGGTGGCGAGCAGCGCGGCCGGCTTGGCGACCCGATCGAGATCGGCGAAGACGCGCTTCTTCACCTCCATCTCCTCGAAGACCGCCTCGACCACGACATCAGCCTCAGCGGCCGCCTCGAGCTCGGTAACGCCCGTGATCAGACCCATGCGGCGCTCCATCTCGTCGGCGGTGAGCCCGCCGCGCGAGACGGTAGTGCGGTAATTGGCAGCGACGCGGTCGATCCCCTTCTGCAATAGATCGCCGGCGGTCTCGACGACCGTGACGGGGATGCCGGCATTGGCAAAGCACATCGCGATGCCGCCGCCCATCGTCCCGGCGCCGATCACCGTGGCGCGCGCAACCTGGCGCGGCTTTGTCGCTTCCGGCATATCCGGCACTTTCGCCGCCTCGCGCTCCGCGAAGAAGATATGGCGCTGCGCCTTCGACTGATCCCCGGCGACGAGCTGCCGGAACAACTCGGATTCGCGCCTCAGACCTTCCTCGAACGGCAAGACGATCGCGTTGCGGACCGCCTCCACGCAGGCTGCCGGCGCCTCCCGGCCGCGCAGCCGCCGGGTCAGCGCCTCGGCGGCGTCGGCGAAGCCCTCGCCGATCAGTTTCTCCTCGCGATCGCGGACGAGCCGCAGCGACCGCCCCTCCCGGACGACGCGACGCGCAAAGTCGATCGCAGCAGCGGTGAGATCGCCCTCGACGATCTCGTCGATGACGCCGTCCGCTTGTGCTTCGGCCACTCCGATCGGCTCGCCGGTCACGATCATCTTGAGCGCCTTCTCAGGCCCGACGAGGCGCGGCAGCCGCTGTGTCCCGCCTGCCCCCGGCAATAGGCCGAGCTTGACCTCGGGTAAACCGACGCGCGTTCCGGAGACTGCGACACGGAAATGGCAGGCGAGCGCCAGCTCGAAGCCGCCGCCCAGCGCCGTGCCGTGCAACGCCGCGACAACCGGCTTCGGCATCGCCTCGATCGCCGCGATGACATCGTGGAGGCTCGGTGCCTGCGGCGGTTTGCCGAATTCGGTGATGTCGGCGCCGGCGAAGAACGTGCGGCCGGCGCAGGCGATCACGACCGCCTTGACCGCGTCGTCGTCGCGCGCCTGCGCCAGCGCCTGAGTGAGCCCGGCCCGCACCTCGTGCTTCAGCGCATTGACGGGCGGGTTGTCTGTCGTGACGACCGCAATCTCGCCGTCGCGGCGGAGATCGACGCTCGCGTTGATGCTGCCCATGGTGCTCCCCGGCCTTGGCGCGTCCTTCGGCAGACTATCCCGACGAGGCCGCGCGATGAAGGGGCAATCCGGCCCGCCGACGGCTTGACACGCCGGAAAGAGGCCGGCAGGGTCCGCCGCAACAAGTTCACGGGAGGATGAATGCGCGGCGCCGCGCTGCTCGAGGTTCGCGATGTAGCGGTGCGGTTCGGCGGCATTGTCGCGCTCGACGGCGTCTCGTTCGATTTGGAGGAGGGCCAGATCCTCGGGCTGATCGGCCCGAACGGCGCGGGCAAGACGACATTATTCAATTGCCTGAGCCGGCTCTATACGCCCAACCGAGGCGAAATCCTGTTCGAGGGCTCCTCGCTGCTCCACCGGCCGCCGCACCGGATCGCCGAAATCGGGATCGCGCGGACATTCCAAAACCTCGCCCTCTTCCCGCGTCAGTCGGTGCTCGACAATGTGCGGATCGGCGCCCATACCGCCTGCCGCAGCGACTTTGTCAGCGATGCCTTGCACTTGCCGTGGGTGCGCCGCCAGGAGCGGGAACTCGAACAGACCACCTGGGCGCTGCTCGAAGCCTTGGATCTGAGCGAGGTGGCGCAGGAGCCCCCTGAGGGTCTGCCGCTCGGCACGCGAAAACGGATCGAGCTGGCGCGGGCCCTCGCCGCACATCCCAAACTGCTGCTGCTCGACGAACCGGCCGGTGGGCTCACTCACGTGGAAGTCTCCGAACTCGGCGGCCTCATCCGGCGCATTCGCGACGACCGGCAAGTCAGCGTGCTGCTCGTCGAGCACCACATGGGCCTGGTGATGTCGATCTCGGATAAGGTCGTCGCACTCGATTTCGGCCGCAAGATCGCCGAGGGCCCACCCGCCACAGTGCAGCAGGATGAAGAAGTGATCCGCGCCTATTTGGGCAAGCCGCGTGAGCGTATGCAATGATGCTCGAGGTGCGCGGACTGTCTGCGTTTTATGGCGGGAACCAGGCGCTTTACGGCCTCGACTTCGCGCTCGACGAAGGCAACATCGTCACGTTGCTCGGCGCCAACGGTGCCGGCAAGACGACGACCTTGCGCGCGCTCTGCGGAACTGTCCGTCTCGGCGGCGAGGTTCGCTTCGACGGCAAGTCCCTCCAGGGGCGCGCGACGGAGGACATTGTCCGCCTTGGCATTGCCCATGTGCCTGAGGGGCGGGGCACCTTTGTCCGCATGACGGTGGAAGAAAATCTGCAGCTCGGCGCAATGGTGCGGCGCGACCGCGCCGCTATTTCGCGCGACATCGAGCAGGTCTACGCGCATTTTCCGCGATTGAAGGAGCGCCGCGCGCAGGCCGCCGGAACCTTGAGCGGCGGGGAGCAGCAGATGCTGGCGGTCGGCCGCGCGCTGATGCTGCGGCCGCGGCTGATGCTGCTCGACGAACCTTCGTTCGGGCTGGCGCCGCTGATCGTCGAGGAATTGTTCGAGATCCTGCGGCGGCTCAATCGCGAGCTCGGTGTTGCGATGCTGATCGTCGAGCAGAACGCGGCCCTCGCGCTCGACCTGGCAGACCATGCTTACCTGCTCGAAACCGGCCGTATCGTCATGGCCGGCCCAGCCGGCGAGATCGGCAAAGATGAGGCGGTGCGCCGCTCGTATCTGGGATATTGACGCTATGCATGGCCGTCCCGGAAATCCAAAGCACGTCGCTGGTGACATGGGCGAGCTCGATGTTGGGGAAGGAGAAGCGGCGAGTTCGCTGCCGAGGTAACGGGCGAGCTCCGCCATGCCGGAGCGGCCGGCGCGGGCTTCGGCGTCCGGGTTGTAGTTCGTGTTGGTGTTGACGTCGTAGGTGTAGATCGTGCCGTCGGCGTCGCTGATGAACTCGATCCCGGCGATATCGATGGCGTTGGCGGCGAGAAAGGACTGGTAACGCTGCTTCAGAGCGGGGTCGATGTCGTCGATGATCGTGAACTTGGCGCGGGGCTGCTCACCGGCGGGGCAGAACGCGTCGCCGACGGCACAGGCATCGGCGGGACACAGCTCGAAGCCCTCGCTGGTGTCCACCTCGACCGCATACATGAATCTGCCGCCGATGAACTCGGCGCGGGTAATGAGCGGGACCGGGGCGCGGACGTATTGCTGCAAGAGATGCAAGCCATCGACCGGCGGCTCGTAATCCGGGCCGGCGAGGTAGTCGGCGAATGCACCAGGCGAGTTAAACAGCCGCACGCCGAAGCCTTTGCCGCCGCGGTTCGGCTTCAAAATAAACGGGCCGCCGCCAAAACGCCTGACGGGCAGCGTCGACGAGCAGTTCCTTGCCGGCAACGATGACGGTATCTGGCGTACGGATGCCGGCGGCTTCGAGGGCGGCGTATTGGCGCGCCTTGCTGATCTCGAGGTCGAGCGCGCGACCGCCGTTGACGACGCGGCGCCGGTGCCGTTCGAGCCAGGCGAGCACCGAAGCTGTCAGTTCGGCGGCATAGCGGTGGTTGCGCGTATGCGAGGAGGCACTCATCCGGTTGTAGAAGACGCCCTCAGGCGGCGGCTGAGACAGATCGAAGACCCCCCGGTCGAGGAACCAGTCGCGCCAGGGAAGCCCCTCGCGATCCAACGCCGCCGCCAGCGGTTCGAGCCAGGCTGCATTCTCGTGGATAACATGGATATGCGTCATCGACTCCTCCTCGCGACCAATAAGAAATAATTACATGAAATTAGGAGTCAAACGCTTCAATAAATACGGAAAACAATCGTTGAATAGACTGAGCTACGCTCGTGTGGAGTTTCCTCTATAGTCCGCTGTCGAGCATCGGGGAGAGTGGCATGGGGCGGGTTGAGGGAAAGGTCGCGCTGGTCGCTGGTGCGGGGGGCGGTATCGGCGGAGCGGGCGCCCTCGGTCTCGGGCGTGAAGGCGCAGCGGTGGTCTGTGCCGATATCGATGCTGCCACGGCAGAGGCGGCCGCTGCGCAAATTCGTACCGGCGGCGGCCGTGCTGCGGCGCTCGGCCTCGACGTGAGCGACCGCTCGGCGGTCGACGCCGCGATTGCCGCGGCGGTGCGCGAATTCGGCAGGCTCGACGTGCTGCTCGACTGCGTGGGCATCAGCCAGACCGCCGCTTTTCTCGATCTCGATCCCGCCATTTGGGACCGCATCATCGCGGTCAATCTGACCGGGATGTTCCATTTGGGGCAGGCGGCGGCGCGGCAGATGGTGCGGCAGGGCGGCGGCGGAAGCATCGTCAATGTCACCTCGCAACTCGCCG
Source organism: uncultured Alphaproteobacteria bacterium (assembly GCA_963695605.1). Classification (GTDB taxonomy): domain Bacteria; phylum Pseudomonadota; class Alphaproteobacteria; order ATCC43930; family CGMCC-115725; genus AP-15. Next base: position 359,704 of record CAVOHI010000058.1, read on the forward strand.
AGGTCGCCCGCCCCGAGCGCGCCGCCTATGTCGCCTCCAAAGGCGGTGGCCGGTCGCTGACCCATGCGATGGCGCTCGAACTGGCGCCGCACGGCATCCGCGTCAATGCGATCGCCCCGGGTCCTACTTTGACCGGGCTGACCCGCGCCAACTACGCCGACCCGGAAAGGCGGCGCGCCACGATCGCACAGATCCCGCTCGGCCGTTTGGGAGAGCCCGAGGATATCGTCGGGGCGATCCTTTTTCTCGCCTCCGACGAGGCTCGCTGGGTGACCGGCAGTACGGTCACGGTCGATGGCGGCTATCTGGTAATTTGAGGAGAATACGGCGATGAAGGTCGGGTTTATCGGGACCGGGACGATGGGGCAGCCGATGCTGGCCAACCTCGTCAAAAAGGGCTTCGAGGTCGTCGCCTTCGATGTGGTGCCGGGCGCGCTCGCCGCTGCGGTGAGGCTGGGTGCCGGGCGGGCAGGGTCGGCGGGCGAAGCGGCGGCGAATTGCGACCTCGTGATTACGATGCTGCCGTCCTCGGCCAATGTCGAGGCCGCCTATCTCGGTGAGGGCGGGATCATCGAGAGCGCTCCCGCCGGGCGGCTCTGCGTCGACATGTCGACGATCGATCCCGGCACGTCGCAGCGGGTGGCGGCACGCCTCAAGGAACGCGGCCTGAGGTTCCTCGACGCGCCGGTTTCGGGCGGGGTGGGTGGCGCCACGGCGGGTACATTGGCGATCATGGTCGGCGGCGATGCCGGCGATCTCGAAGAGGCGCGGCCGGCTCTCGCGGCGATGGGCGGCAACATCATCCACGTCGGCGCGGTCGGGTCCGGCGAGGTCGCCAAGCTGTGCAACAATTTGATCTCGGGCTCGGCCGTCATCGCGGTGGCCGAGGCCTTCCGCATCGGCGAGGCGTTCGGCGTCGATCCGCAGATATTGACCAGTGTCATTGCCAAATCCTCGGGCGCCACCTGGGTCATGGAACACATGCATCCGGTCCCCGGCATCGTCGACAGTGCCGCATCGAGCCGGCAATATGCCCCGGGCTTCATGACCGACCTGATGGCGAAAGACCTCGGCCTCGCAATCAGCGCCGCGCGCGAGAAGCGGGTCCCGGTCGCCGTAGCGCCGGCAGCGCATCAGCTCTACCGGCTCGCGTCATCGCATGGGCTCGGCCGTGAGGATTTCTCCTCGGTCTACAAATTCCTCAAGCCATCGAGCGACGACGCCCCGGTCTAGCCCGAGGCTGCCTTCCCCCGGCTTGGCTGTTTTTACAGCGAATCTACAGCCAACCGCATCTCCGTTCGCCCGCTCGGCGCCTGCGGCGCGGCATCATCTCGGGGTCCAAGGTAGCATCGGATTATGGCAATTTTGCCGATGCCGCATCACCTCGAAGCTGAAGTTCTTGAATAATCATATCAGTCAGCCAGAGTGGGCTCCGCCTTGGGGCGCGAGGCGGAGCGCACGGCGTAGCGGGTGAGCAGCGCGAGCGGTACGCACAACAGCAGCATCAGTGCGCCGAGGATGAAAAAGCTTTCGCTGACACCCCAATGGTCGGCGATTGCGCCCATCAGCGGCGGGATCACGATCGAGGTGAGCCGCTGCCCGGTCTGACGCAGTCCTACAACCGCACCTTGCTGATGGCGGCCAACCGCCCTCGCCTGCACCGATAAGATGACCGGCTGGATAACGCCTTCCAGCCAGCCGCGGATCACCTGCGACAGCAGCAGCAAGGCGAAGATCCCGCCCAGCAGCGGCGTCATCGCAATCAGCAGGATCGACAGCACCGTGCCGCTCAGCATCGTGCGCAGAGGATCGCCCAATCGCACCGCGCGCCCGGCAAAGAGCGCGCCGAACCCACTGGCGATCTCGGCGGTAGCGAACAGCATGCCGATCGTCGTGCCGACGAGCCCGATCTGCTCGAGATAAACGACATAGACCGAGGTCTGTATGCTGTATGTCGTATTGCGCATCGAGATGATCGCCATCGACACCGCAACGGCCGGGATCGCTACCAGCATGATCGAGCTCACGTAGTCCGAGGCTCGGGGCAAGGCGTCGCGGGCGCGGAACCGCACTCGTCCGGTTCCATCCGCCGATTGGGCCCCGAATGGTCGCGCCCCGAAAATCTCGGCCTCTTGGGTGCGCAGCAATGCAATGGTCAATACCGCGCCCCATGCGGCGCCAAAGAGATAGGCCGGCCACGCTCCACCGAAATCCCAGACAATGCCGGCGAGAATGGGCGCCGTCGTCGAGCCGAGCCGGGCAAAGAAGCTGAACTTGCCGATATAGCCGGCATCGCCCTCGGCGAGCTGGGCGATCAAGGTCTGAGCGCCGGACCAGGCAAAGGAAACCGCGGCGCCGTTCACCAGCTGCAGCAGCAATAAGGCCCAGAACCCCGGCACGAGTGGGAACAGCGGCGCCAGAGCCATACCCGTCCAGACGAAGAACAACGTGACCCTGCGCGTGCCGAAGCGGTCCATCAGCACGCCGATGTGAATCGACAGAAACAAGGCGAGGATCGAGCGCGCCCCCACCAGGATGCCGATCTCGACCGCATCGAACCCCAGCGACAGGCCATAGAGCGGGATCAGGAAGGTGAAGAAATCGACATACCCCATGCTGAACGGCCCGGCGACGTACAGCGACGCGGGGGGCCTGGAGGGGGCGGTACTCATGCCGGTGAGGTCTCGAGGGTGGTGGGACTCATCCGGCGCAGCATACCCCGCGGTTTGCCCGGCAGACGAGGAGGCGCCCTGCAGCGCAGACCCGCCGCCGACGCAAGCGGCTCGTCGCCGCCCTCGCAGGATCAACCGCGCCGACGGCTCAAGCGTGGTTCCTTTTGGACGAAGACCGCTTACTGTGCGCCGATGCAATCCGGCGACCGATCTCGGGTATCTGCTAAAAGCCGCCTCCGACGGCGGCGACGCTCCGCACCCGCTTAGGAAGGACGGCGTTCCGAGGCTCGCGCCAAAACCCCGTCGTAATGGACCATGGCGGTTTCGAGAACGATCGATCCTCGAAACTTCACGACCGAACAATATGTACTCAGGCTTGGTGTTGGCTTGGACATGTCGGTGGCAGCACCCTGAAGGACAGTCCGAATCGTGGCCGCGCCATCGCATAACCGGTAGAATTGTGGCTCCGGCCTAGCAGGGCGATCCAAGTCCATTACCTGTGGTGTGGACTGTCGGGGCAGATCCGGCCGAGGGGATTATTCCGTAGAAAATGACTGCTGCGATCATCGAGGCCCGAGATCTGGTCAAGCGCTTCGACAGCTTTACTGCAGTAGACCACATCTCGTTCACGGTGCCGGAGGGCGTCATCTTCGGCTTTCTCGGCCCCAACGGCGCCGGCAAGACAACGACGATCAAGATGCTGACGACGGTGCTGAAGCCGAGCGAGGGGCGGCTCCGGGTCGCCGGCCACGACCCGGTCAAGGAGCCGCTCTTGGTGCGCCGCGCCTTCGGCATCGTGTTCCAGGATCCGAGCCTCGACGGCGAGCTGACGGCGGCCGAGAACATGGAATTGCACGGCGTCCTCTACCGCGTGCCGCGGGCCGAGCGCCGCGCGCGGATCGAGGCGCTACTGCGCTTCGTCGGCCTGTGGGAGCGGCGCGACGACTACGTCAAGCGCTTCTCGGGCGGCATGAGGCGCCGGCTCGAAATCGCCCGCGCCTTGCAGCACCGGCCGCGCATCCTGTTTCTCGACGAGCCGACCGCCGGGCTCGACCCGCAGACCCGCAACCAGATCTGGGAATTCATCCGCGGGCTCTGCCGCGACGAGCGCGTGACGGTGTTTTTCACGACGCACTACATGGAGGAGGCGGAGCGCGTCGCCGACCGGATCGCGGTAATCGACCACGGCCGGATCGTCGCCGAGGGCACCGCCGCGGAGCTGCGGCAGCAGACCGGCGGGCGCACCCTGGAGGACGCCTTCATCGCGCTGACCGGCCACAGCATCCGCGAGGACGAAGCGGCGCCGGTCGACCGGATGCGCATGATGCGCCGGGTGTGGCTCGGCAACCGGTGAACGCCGTCTTCATCCTATGGCTGCGGCAATTGAAGCGATATTTCCGCTCGCGCGCCCGCATGATCGGCTCGCTCGGCCAGCCGACCCTGTTCCTCTTGGCGCTCGGTTTCGGCCTCGGCCCCACCTTCGCCCGCGCCGGCCGCGGCGACTACGTGCAGTTCCTGGCGCCGGGCATTGTCACGATGGGGATTCTCTTCACGGCCGTCTTCAGCGGCATCGAGATCATCTGGGACCGCCAGTTCGGCTTTCTGAAGGAAACCCTGGTGGCGCCGGTGCCGCGGCTCGAGATCGTACTCGGGCGGACGCTCGGCAGCGCGACGGTGGCGCTGATCCAGGGGAGCATCGTCTTTGTCGTCTGCCTCGCCGCCGGGTTCCGGCCGGCCCACCCGCTGCTGTTGCCATTGGCGCTCGTATTCATGGCGCTGATCGCGATCATGTGCACAGCGATCGGCACCGCCGTCGGCTCGGTGCTAGAGGACATGCAGGGCTTTCAGCTGATCATGAACTTCATCGTATTGCCGCTCTTCTTTTTCTCGAGCGCGCTGTTCCCGGTGCCGGACCTGCCGGGGCCGGTGCGGCTCGCGGTCTGGCTCAACCCATTGAGCTACGGCGTCGATGGCCTGCGCGGCACGCTCAACGGCGGTTTCGCCTTCGGCATCGCGACCGATTTCGCGGTCCTGGGTCTCCTCACCGCAATCCTCCTCGCGATCGGCGCCTGGCTGTTCTCGAAGATTGAGGTCTAGCGACGCGACTTCTACGCATAGAGCGGCGCTTTCCTCCCTTCCGCGCGGTCGGACCTTGCCTCTCCTTGGCGTGGAGGCCTCGGGGGAGTGGATAGCAGACCTCCGGATAGGCCATCCCTGGTTCGGTTGTGATCCCAAACCGGACTTCGAACCGCCGTGACAATGATGTTGCCGAGAAACAGGACCAACCGAACAAGTGAGCGACCTTGAATACGTCGTAGGTCATGGAACTCGCTTCCGTGAAGCGCGTTATTCAACGCTACGAGGCTGCTCTGGGTTGGTCTGCCTCGAGGGCTTTGGTCATGCCGATGACCCTCGGAACGTCAATTGCGTCGCACGCGGCGGCGATTGCGCTCGGTGCCATCGCCGTTGCCGCATTGCTTAATACGCATTTAGCGGAACCGCGGTCGCTCGCTGACTACATCGCAGCAATCTGCGCGAAGTCTTTTGGTTCCGCGCCTACCGCGGAGGCTCCCTACCTCGCCGAGAATGTCAGCGCGATGACGCAGATGATGATCAACATGGGGATCCGACCGTCCGGAGATGTCGATACCGACTTTGTTGCGATGATGGTGCCGCATCATCAGGGCGCCATCGAGATGGCGCAGGCGGAGCTGCGCTATGGACGCAATGAGCAGCTCAAGCGTCTGAGCCAGGAAATTATCGTGACCCAGCAGCAGGAGATTGTTGCAATGCGGCTGGCGCTCGGCCAGCCGTTGCCGCTACCTGCGCCGGCGCCGGACCAAGTGCGACCTGCTGGGCAAAACCAATCAAATTCCAGCCGTTTTGCACCCTGAGCAAGGAGCCGTGATATGAGACGCGCTTCGATTGTGGCTGTTCTACTCGCCTCGACAGCCCTTATCAGCGGGCGCGATGCTTGCGCGGGCCAGGCGCCATTCGGAGTTACCGCCCCCGAAATACCGGTCAGTCATAGCGACCGCGTTTACTCTGCGGAGCAGTACTCGAACACTGTCTCTGTTACCGATCCGGCGGACAACAGGCTGCTCGGCAGCATCCATCTCGGTAATCCGACGCCGTCCAGTCTCAGTCCGCTTTATAAGGGCCAATTGCTGGTGCATGGGCTGGGCTTTTCGCCCGATCGCCGCACCGTCGACGTCGTTTCGATCGGCTCGAATTCCGTCACTTTCATCGATACTGCGACCAGCTCCGTAAAGCACACAACCTATGTCGGGCGCTCTCCGCACGAAGCGTTCTTTACACCGGACGGCACTGAGGTCTGGGTGACGGTGCGTGGCGAAAACTATGTCGCTGTACTCGACGGCGCGACCTACGAGCCAAAGACTCGAATTATTGTGCCGAACGGCCCAGGCATGACGATTTTCTCGCCCGACGGAAAATACGGCTATGTTTGTTCGTCTTTTACGCCAGAGACCGTCGTTGTATCCGTGGCCGACCATCAGATCGTCGGAAGAGTTCCGCAGGCGAGCCCGTTCTGCCCCAATATTGCCGCGACCCCGGACGGTTCTCAGGTGTGGTTCACCTTGAAAGATATCGGCAAGACCCAAGTCTTCGACGGGCGGCCGCCTTTCACAATGTTAAAGACGCTCGACACTGGTCCCATCACCAACCACGTCAACATCGTGCGCAATGCAAACGGCATGTTCGCCTACGTCACGGTCGGCGGTCTCAACGAGGTTCAAGTGTATCGTACGGACGATTTCTCCAAAGTTGCGACGATACCCGTCGGCAGGCTGCCGCATGGCATCTGGCCCTCCGGCGACGGCACTCGAGTTTATGTCGGTCTCGAAAACGAAGACGGCATCACAGCAATCGACACCCTCACCAATAAGGTGATCGCTACCAGCCCGATCGGCCAGGCCCCACAGGCCGTCGTCTACGTGCCGCAAGCAGTTCCCGCCGAACAATACCGGCAATAACGCGATGACTGTGATGCAGGGCAACGCTCCCACCGGTGCTGCGACAGAGGGACTGCTGCCGCTGGGCATAGCCGGGCAGACGGTGCAGTCGTGGCTGGCAGCGTCGGGACAGGGCACGACTGCGGGCGGGGAAAAAGCCCCGACGAGCGTAACGCTCTTCGACCAAGGCTTGGTGCAGGTCCTCGAAGCTGCCGTGACTGGGCTCGAACCAGGAAAGCCGTATGTGCTCGCATTGGCGAATGAGCCGTCCGGCGCCGGCGCGCTTGAGCCGCTGCAGGGCTTCATGACAAACCCCGCAGGTTCAGCGATCGTCAACGCCATTGGGCCAATCCGCCAAGTGGTGCAGGGCGCGGACCAAATACCGCGTCGCTACTTGGTGATCGTTCCCGGCACCGCCGCTGAACACGGAGCTGTCGTTCAAGTCCAATCGAAGTAATGGGACCCACTTCGCGGAACGAAGGTTGCGGATTCCGGAGTGAAGCCGCCCGCGATTCCGGAATGAAGTCGCCAGCACTTCGAGTTGATCTCGCCCGGGGGTCGAATGCCTCTGCTGACCGACTCAGGTCCGCTCCATCGGATTGCCGAGGGAGGGACTGCATGCCGGCAGAGAGGTCGAGGGCCGCCTCGGCGGCGATTGCCTCGGTCTTGCGGCCGACAGCGCCACGTGCTTGCGCTTGAGTTCGCGATGGATTTCCGTTCAGTCCGGCTCGACCTAGCGACGATGCCCCTGCTTGCTGCCGGTGGCAGCAAACCGCCCGGCCTCAAGTGCCGCCTCGGTCATCTCCTCAGGCCAATTCCGATGCAAAACCGATGCAGGGGCCCCACGCATAACCCGGGTCCTACGGAATTGGCATCGAGGGCAGCGGCGGACACACCGCAGATATCCGCTGCGCAGGGGAATTGAGCGAGATTCCAAACCGGGGTGATGGTCTCGTTGCCTTGGGTCCGATGCCGTCTGACCGGGCACGGTCGTTGCGCACTGACCGGTAAAGGTATCGATGTTCTTGTAGGTACTGACGCTCGGGTTGGCTGGGTTGTAACCATCGGTCAGTGTCTGCAGGAATGCTACGATCTGGTTCTCCTCCTGATCCGTCAAGCCGAGGGCTCCGGTCGTCATGTCGATGTTGTTCAGAACCTCGGGCTGCGGCCAGCAGGTCACCCTTTCCACCGTTCCGGGCGGGCAGTGGCCCGACGTGACAGGGAATGCATAGGTTGTATTGCCGTTTGGGTTCGGCACCGAGTCGCGCGTATTATAGAAGTGCACGAGTTGCTTCAGGCTCTTGATGTAGCCGTTGTGGAAGAACTCCTTCTGGAAATAGGGCTGCCCGGTCCCCGCCTCGGTCGTCGGACACTGCGGCGGTGTCAGCCCCACATCGCGCGCGGTCATGACCTGGAATTGCCCGTCGGTACTCGGCGCGAACTGCAGCCAGTTGCTGGAATTCGGATCGGGGGCGGATTGGGGGCCGCTCCGGAGGAAATTGCCGAACCCCAGATCTCTGTAGCGGAACCCGTCCGGATTGGGCGTAAACCCGAAACGATCTGGCCTGCTCTCATAATACAGAGGCAGCCTGGGATTGATCGGCAGGCCTTCATTGGCAAAGCCGTGGCAGGTGAATAGAGCCTGCACGCTGGCGGTGTTGCCGGTGTCGGTCTGGCCCGGCGTCAGGGTGGTGGATCGTGCCGTCGACGTGGCAAGAATTGCAGTTGCCCTTGCCGTTGAACAGCGCGAAGCCGGCGACCTCGTCTGCCGTCAGGGTAACCCGGAATTGCGCACTTAGAGATTGCATCGAATTTGGAGTTGAAAGGGCTGACATCCGGTGTGTGTTCGAGAAATGAAATGGACTGCCCCCAGTGATCATAAATATTGTTTGCCTTGGTGCGGTCTGCTGCACTCAGCGCAATTGGCATGGCGGTCGGAAAATTCCCTCCGGGGGTGGAGCAGATCTTGTCAGTGTTGCCCGGCCAACGGATGTCAAAATCCGCGCCCCACACCAGCTCAAAGAGCTGTCGGTACGGCGCCTCGGCTATGCGAAACGCGATGCAGGCCGTATCAGGCAAGCCCATTTCCCCGGGATCGACCGGCGGATGCTGTGCCTGCTCGGCGTCGGGACTCTGCAGCTTGAATCCGGTCGCACGCCCATCCCAGAAGTTTCCGCCGAAGAACAGGCCCTGTGTCTGATTGTAGTGGAGCACGGCGAAGAACGGTGCATACGGTGTATCGCATGCGCTGTTCGCTTGTTGGCTCGATAGCGAAACGTTCCGGGATACGCGACCATCGTCAAATTGACGGACGGGATCGGCCCGCTGAAGGCGGCGTAGGGCATATGGCAGAAAGCGCAGGCCTCATTCCTGAAGGGGGACATGTTTTCGTCGAAATTCAGCAGCCCGCCAAGTATTCGCACAGCGTCATATCCGGTGCCCTGAAGTACCGGCGGGTTACCTTCCCCCTGGGTATTGCTCAGAACCGGCGGCGTCAATGCCTGCCACTCTGCGAAATAGCGATCGAAGATGGTTTGAACTTCGCGCCGAACCCTGTAGCATCTCCGGCTGCAAATCGGGCGGCAGAACGGTAGGCGGGGTGGAACCAGGCAGCGGCGGATACGGGTTGTAGGGTGGGACCGGCTGGTCCACCTGGGCCTGGGCGGACGCGGGGTGCGGAACGCTCAAGATCCCGAGCACCGCTGCCAAACCTGCTGCTATCGACTGTGGATGTGTATCGGCGCATCGGCTTCCCTCCTCCGCTCTTATCGGATCGCGCTGATTTCAAGCGATCCACCCGCCCGCTCATGGCCTGGATGCGGAAAATTTTAGTTAAATTTTCTAATTAAGGCACAGATTGTCGCAGGTCGAACCGCAGCGCAACCTACCGGTTTGTAAAATTTCGTGTCGCTTTGTAACGTTTCGTTACGCGTCGGCGCACACAATGCAATGTCGCCCGCTTTACTATCATTTACCGGGTTTCACGCAGCTTAATTAGGTCCCGATCACAAGCCACTCCAGCTTTCATGATGCCGGAGAGCTGTCGCGGGGATGTCATGAGAGACCTGAGAGCCGATTGGCGGCGATGGACTCGGGGCGAAAGAGTTGCCGCCGTGTTTATCGCGATTGGGATGACCATCCTGACCCCAGCGCCGCTCCTTTTCGGCGGCGGATAATTTCGGCGCATCGTCCGTTGGAGGGGCCTCACATGGATATCGTTATCGGACCGGTTCTCAAGCGTCCCGGCGGATATGGCTTCGACGTCTGGACGGCGGCCAAGGGGCTGACCCGCGGTTATCCCTATCGCCGCATCGAAGACGCATATTACGCGTGGAGGGCCGAGATCAGGGCATCGGCACAGGGTCGCGTCCCGGCCGCGAAGGTGTGCCAAACCCTCGAAGAGTTCACCGTGAAATCCACCGGCTGCGAGACGCTCGCCGCCGCCTGACCGGGCTTGTCGGCTCGTCTCCTACGCCAGAGACCGACGTTGTATCCGTCGCCGACCGACAGATCGTCGGAAAGGTCACGCAGGCGAGCCCATTCTGCCCCAATATTGCCGTCACCCCCAAACGGTTCTCGGGTGTGGTTCACCCTGAAAGATATCGGCAAGACCCAAGTCTTCGACCGGCGGCCGCCTTTCACACTGTTAAAGACGCTCGACACTGGCATCCGCGAGGCCGAGGCGGCGCCGATCGACCGCATGCGGATGATGCGTCGGGTGTGGCTCGGCCGCCGGTGAATGCCGTCTTTATCCTGTGGCTGCGGCAATTGAAGCTGCTTTTCCGCTCGCGCGCCCGTATGCCTCATCGCCGCGATCCTGATCGCAATCGGCGCCTACCTATTCTCGAAGATCGAGGCGTAGCAGTCGGCGGCGCTGCCGCCAATGGGAGCGAGGCACCAACGGGAGCTGCAGTCCCTGTGGCAGATGGCCCCGCTTCCCACCCCACTGGGGCTCTGTGGCTTGCCTTAGGCAATGACCGCAACGGGGCAGGAAGAGCGGTTCCCGGCGCGATGGCTGAATGGCCGAGAAGGATCGACTGCGGCGGCTTGGGAAAAGGCGCGGTGAACGTCAGCTGTTGGCACATCACGCGGGTTTGACCCATCACCGTGAACCCCCAAGGGGTACACCCCAAAAAAGCGCAAGAACTAATCGTCCGCCGCCGCGGGCAGCGGCTGGCGGCGCGGGGCTGCGGACCAGCAGCAATAGCGGCAGTGAGGCGAGGATGACGATCAGCATCAGGGCGAAATCGTCGTTGTAGGCGATCATTGCGGCCTGGCGGGTGACTTCGTGATTGAGCGCGGCGATCCCTGAGGGGTCGGTCAGGCTGAACGGGGCCGACAGGTAGGGCGCCTGGGCCAGCGGGTTGTCCGGGCGCAGGTGCTCCATCAGGCGCGAATGGACGATCTGCGTGTTCTGGCTGAGCTCGGTTTCGAGGATGGCGATGCCGATGCTGCCGCCGAGCATGCGCATCAGTGCGCGCAATGCGGTTCCCTGGGTCAGGATGTGGTGCGGCAGGCCCGACAGCGCCAAAAGGTTGAGCGGCACAAAGGTGCAGCCGAGCCCGAAGCCCTGCGCGAACCCGGCCCACAATATCGGCCCCGATCCCATGTAGAGGGAATAGCCGGTCATCTGCCACAGCGAGGCCGCGGTCATCAGAAACCCGACCAGGATGAACAGGCGGTTGTCGACGCGGTCGATCATGCGGGCGACGATGAACATCGCCAGCATCGTGCCGAAGCCGCGCGGCGCCATCATCCACCCGGCGTCGAACACCGGGTAGTTCAGCAATACCTGCATCATCGACGGCAGCAGCGCCAGAGTGCCGGTGAGGATCATCCCGACCCCGAACATCAGCAGGCTGCCGGCGACAAAATTCGGGCTCTTCAACAGTTCGCGGTTCAAGAACGAGCGCTCGCCGGCCGTCGCCGTATGGACGGCCAGCAGGTAGAAGCACAACCCCGCGACCGTCGCCTCGATCCAGATCTCGGTCGAGTGGAACCAGTCCTTGAGCTGCCCGCGGTCGAGCATCAATTGCAATGAGCCGACGCCGAGGCTCAGCATCGCAAAGCCGAAGCCGTCGAACGGGTCGCGCCGCATCGTGCGGGAATGGCGGATGAAGACGAAGATGCCGAGCGCGCACAATGCGCCGACCGGCAGGTTGATGTAAAAGCACCAGCGCCAGCCGAAATTATCGGTCAGCCAGCCGCCCAATGTCGGGCCGATGATCGGCCCCATCATCGCGCCGGTGCTGAAGATCGCCATCGCGTAGCCGTGGCGCTCGCGCGGATAGATCGTAAAGAGCGTGGCTTGGCCGAGCGGCACCAGCCCGGCGCTGCATACGCCCTGCAGCAGGCGATAGAGCACCAGCTGCGTGAGGCTTGTCGCGGCGCCGCACAGTGCCGAGGCGATCGTGAACCCGACGACCGAGGCGAGAAAGATGTATTTGACGCCAAAATGCCCGGCGAGCCAGCCGGTCAGCGGCATCATGATCGCCGAGGCGACGATGTAGGAGGTCAATACCCACGAGATCTGGTCCTGCGCCGCCGACATGCTGCCCTGGATGTGCGGCAGGCAGACATTGACGATCGTCGTGTCGAGCCCCTGCATGACGCAGGCGCAGATGATCGTCGCGGTCGTCGCGGCCCGGTTGGCTGCCGGCGAGGCGCTTTCTCCCCTCACTCCTCCGGCCTTCGCAGCGGGCCGCCGCTCAAGGATCATTTGTACAGGTATACCGGTCAGTCTGCCGCTTGTCACGCGAAGCGCACCGAGAGCCCTCGCTCCCGGGTACCGTGGGCCGCTGAACCGCATGGTATAAGCCGCATCCGGCCGACGAGGAGGTTCCCGCATGAAGAACGGCATGGTCATCATCGACGCCGACGGGCACGCCGTCGATTACGAGCCGGTGTATCGCGAGAGGCTGCCGGAAAAGTACCGGCAACCGGGCGACGATCTATCCCGTCCGACAATTTCGACCGCACGCAAAACGGCACGCTCGCCGGCAAGCGGCCGCCGTCGCCGGCGCAGAACCTCGCCGACAACGCGCAGGAGGGGATCGATCTGCAGATCATCTACCCGACCGGCGGATTGATGCTGACGCGGGTGCGCGAGCGCGATTATGCGATCGCATTATGCCGCGCCTACAACGACTGGCTCTACGATTGGTGCGCGATCGACCGCAGGCGGCTGAAAGCCGTCGCTCTCGTCCCGTTGCACGTCGATACACGGGCCGCCATCGACGAGATGGAGCGGGCCGTCTCAAAGCTCGGCAATGTCGGCGTCATGGTCAATACCTACGACCGCAGCCGCAATATCGCGCATCGCGATTTCTGGCCGTTTTATGAGGAATGCGCGCGCCAGGGGGTGCCGGTTGCGTTTCATGCCTCGGGCAGCGACACGATGGACCCGCTGTGCCATTTCGAGAATTTCCTGCAGATCCACACCTTGTCGCACGCGCCGGAGCAGCTGATCGCGTGCACCGCGGTCATCTACAGCGGGCTGCTGGAGAAATATCAGGATCTGCGCGTCGCCTTTCTCGAGGCCGGGATCGGCTGGGTCCCGTTCTGGATGGAGCACATGGACGAGGAATACGAATTCCGCTCCTTCGACGCGCCGCTCTTGAAGGCCAAGCCGTCGGAATACATGACTTGCGGCCGGGTCTTCGTGTCCTGCGAGCCGGAAGAGAAGACCTTGCGCTACGTGCCCGAGTTCTTCCCGGCCGACAATATCCTGTTCGCCTCGGACTATCCGCACTGGGACGGTCAGTTCCCCGATGCCGTTTCGACCCTGGCCGACCGCACCGACATCGCGGACGGCGCTCAAGCGCAAGATCTTCTTCGACAACCCGCAGCGCTTTTACGGAATGAAAGTCGACCCCGCCACCTTCGGCGCGGGCCATTAGGGAGGGAAAACACGATGCCGAAAATCCCGGCGGAGCGTCTGACCGAGATCGGGCGGGCGTTGTTCGTGGCGGCGGGGACCCCGCCGGAAGAGGCCGAGATCGTCGTGCGACATGTGGTCAACGCCAACCTTGCCGGCCATGACTCGCACGGCGTGATCCAGATCCCGACCTATATCGAGCGCATCAAAGTCGGCCACATCGTGCCCGGCGCACCCTGGAAAATCGTCCAGGAATCGCCGACCACCACGGTCGTCGACGGGCATTGGGGTTTCGGCTACGTCGTCAACGAGCGCGCCATGCGCCTGACTATCGAGAAGGCCAAAACCGCCAATCTTGCGGCCGCCACAGTGTTTCGCCAGGGGCATATCGGCCGAGTGGCCTCTTATACCTTGATGGCGGCGCGAGAAGGGATGATCGGCATCGCCACCGCCGATTCCGGGCGCTCGCCCAAGGCGGTGGCGCCGTTTGGCGGGCGCGAGGCGCGGCTCGGCACCAACCCGATCTCGATCGCGATGCCGTCGGATTTGGACGGGCCGCTCTACCTCGACATGGCCACCTCGGCCGCTGCGGCCGGCAAGATCGCGCTGTCGGTCGCGCGCGGCACGCCGGTGCCGCCGGGCTGGATCATCGACCGCGACGGCAGGCCGACGACCGATCCGAGCCAGCTGCGCCAGGGCGGCGCGCTGCTGCCGGTCGGCGGCAGCGAAGGCTACAAGGGCTATGGCCTCTCGGTGATGGTCGAGATCCTCTGCGGTCTGTTGACCGGCCTCGGCTTTGGGGTCGAGCCGACCGGGCGCCACAATGACGGCTGTTTCATGGCGGTCTTCAAGGTCGACGCCTTCCGGCCGCTCGCCCAGTTCAAAAAGGACATCGGCGAGTTCGTGCAATATTTGAAGGCGACAAAGCCGGCCGAAGGCAGCAGCGGCGTCTACTATCCGGGCGAAATCGAGCATATGCGGGAAGAGGATCGCCGCGCCAACGGCATCGAAATCGAGGACGCCACCTGGTACAAGCTGCGCACACTGGCGGAAGGCTACGGGCTGGCCGACCAGCTCGGGTTTGCCGAAATCGAGTGAGCCCGATCGGCTGTCGTTAAATCTGAAAGGAGTGGCGGATCCCCGGCCTTACCGAGTACAGTGTGGGTGGGGAAAGTTTGTGGAAAAATTCAGGGGTGTTGGAGATGCGGGGGGTGGCGTTTGTTGTTCTCTTTGGCATTGTCGCTTGTGCCATGGGGGATGCCGTGACACCTGCGAACGCTTCTTCCGAACTGCGCGAGTGGCGAACCGCAGACGGAAAGCCGCCTTCGAAAACCGAGTTTGCGGCAGTCATGGCCGCTTGCGAAGACCGGGCAAAGACTGCGAACAAGAGCGACCCGATCGAGGGCTGTCTCGCCGATTACGGATTGCACCGCGTGCAGTGAGCGGATTTCGCTAAACGTGACGGGCGTTCGCCGTTCGAACAGCCGCAAGTTTTTCGTGGGCACCGGCTGTCGCCGGTGTAGCGGGATTGGGTATGAGCGATGGCGCGCCATTACCTGATGAAATCGTGTGAATGACTGGGAGCACTAGCGGGGCCGCCAAGTGAAGACGGAGGACATCGCGAAATTCCAGACCGAGCCGACCACCGCTCCCGCCACACCGGCCAGCCACCAAGTGTGGCTCGAGGTGAACGCGTAGGAGGCGACGCCGACATTCGCGATCGCCCCGATCCCGCAGATCAGGTAAAAAACCGCGAGGCCGCGCAGCAGTTTGAACCCGCGCAGCCGCTGGTCGCGATACGTGAACTGATTGTTCAGGACGAAATTCGAACTCATCGCCACCATTGTGGCAATGGCCTGGGACGCGCCGAACCCGAAGGCCAGCGAGTTGAGAGCGACCCACAGCGTCGCAAGATGCACGACAAGGCCCAACCCGCCGATCAGGCCGAAAAGGGCAAAGCGCACGGGAACGAACCGGCCGACCAATTTGTCGGCGAGCAGCATCCCGTATTCCCACGCGATCATCGTGTCGAGCTTGCTTTCGCCGCGCTGCCGCTCGCGGAAGCTGTACGGAAGTTCCCTGACCCTGGGCGACTCGGGTGACGAGGCGAGTAGGTCGAGCAGGACCTTGAAACCCTGTCCAGACATACGGCGCAGCGCGGCTTCGAATATTTCGCGGCGACACATAAAGAAGCCGCTCAGCGGATCGGCGACATCGGTCTTGCAAACGATGCGCGCGAGCCGCGTTGCTGCCCCGCTCATCCGGGCGCGGCCGCTGCTCCAATCGCCAACCCCGCCGCCTGGCACATAGCGGCTGCCGATCACCAGATCAGCCGCATCGCTGTCGAGGGTTTCCACCATCTTTGGCAGCAGTCGCTCGTCATGCTGCAGATCGGCATCCATGACGGCGATATAGGGCGAGGCGGAAGCCAGCACACCCTCCATGCAAGCCGTCGCGAGACCGCGCCGGCCGATCCGCTGCAGACAGCGCACCCGCGGATTACGCCGCGCGAGATCCCGGACGTGCTCGGCCGTGCCGTCGCGCGAGTCGTCATCGACAAAAATCACCTCCCATTCGGTATCCGGCAGGGCTGCCGTCACCACAGACAGTAACGGTTCGATATTCTCGCGTTCGTTCAATGTCGGGATGATGATGCTCAGCACCGTCGTAGCGGGTCGAGAGGCGGCGCTCTTCGGTTCCGCGTTGAGAACTGCGACGTCATCGATCCGCTTGTCCACGACCGGCCGCCGGGTCAAAGCGACCGGCCGAGAAGTTTGATCTGCATCGAGGGCGCGACGCGTCCGCGCGGGACCTCGGCCTTCATCCGATAGATGACGAGATCGGCCATATAACCCTTGCCGTAATTGGCGGTCATCGGGATCCGCTCCACTTCCGAGAACTTATCCGAGCCCAGCGCTTCTTCCAGCACTTTCACCGAGGTGAGGTCGTTGTGATAGCGCGTCTGAAAGACGACATACTGGACGTGCAGATCGCGAAGAGTGTCGGTCAGCTCATCCGGCTTGATCGCCTTCTCTTTGAAGCCGTGCTCGACATAGACGGCAACCTCGCTGAGCAAAATTTTGTCGAGACGGACGACCCCGAGATCCCGGCGCCGGGAATAGGCGCGCATCGCATATACAAAAGTACCGTCGCGCGACCCCCAAAAGCCGACATTGGTCTCCGGCGGCGCCAAGTGGGCCACCGCTTCCGCGGCTTCCCGCATACCCGCCATCGCAGGGACGGTCCCCGTCGTCAGCGTCGCGGCCAATACAGCGACTGCAAATATCAAAGAAATCGCATAGCGATGACTGAAGCTTGCGAGTGTTCTGTCGATCGCCAGCACCGCCATGAGCGCCAGCGGGTAGGTGATGAAGAGGATGTGCCGCGGCTCTTTGACCGCAATCATGGAATAGAAAGCATAGCCCACCAGCAGCCAACCGCCGAGGAAGATGGCGTCTGTGCGCGCGAGCCGTAGGGCCGGGGCGAACGGCAGCGCCAGCACATAGAGGCATGCGAAAACCAAAGTCGGCCAGGAAATAACCGACGGCAAGATGCGGGCGTAATACGTCAGCTCGGTGATGCTCCAACGGGACGCCTCCGCACCGCGAAGCGCGGCCGCCTGATCGAGATTGTAGCTGCCGAACGCAAAAAAAATACCGACCAGTGGCAGCAGCAATGCGCCACCCAGCGCAGCTGCTTGCAGTACCGTCCTTTGACGAAGAACGCGCCAGCCATACGCGTGCGCAAGCGAGATTGCGATTGGCACGACGAAGAAGATGGCGTTGTACTTGGTGTAGGCCGCCGCCACAACGCAGGTTACTGCTGCGAATAGGGTCCACCTTTGCCCGCTCTGCAAATGGCGCCCAAGGAATTCTGCGGCCCATACGAGGAACGCGTAGGCCGGTACGTCGAGCATGATCTGACGGCCCCAGAAGGCCAGCTCAGGCGCGCCGAGCAGCAGCAACGCCACGGCCAGCGCCGGAGGTGGCTCGAGCCAATGCCGCGACAGACGAAAGGCGCCCCAAGCGAGAAGGAAAAGAAAAGCGACCTCGGTGAGCAATGCCGCTGCTTCGGAGACGCCCAAGACCGCATAAACCGCTGCCAAAACTCCATAGAATAACGGGGGATAGAACAGGATCGTCAGTGCCGGCCACTGGCGGTAATAATCGTAGGCAAACTCGACCGGGTGACGCCAGGGAAGTTGCTGGATAAAGTCGAGCACGAAAGCGCCGTTCAATGCGTGGCGCGACGCGTCCGCCCAATCGATATCGCCGCGTTTCGGGAGGTCGAAATACATTCCCAGCGTGATCGCCAAGAGGATAAAAATATAGATACGATGGTCAAAGGCGGCGGCTCGCCAACGTTCCACATTCCAGCGAAATAGCCCGCCGCCTAGAGTCAAACCCTTACCTCGTCGTTTTCAATCAGCTTGGCGACCAGGCGAACAGCCGGCCGCGAGCACGTGCGCGCCCGTTACCCGGAAATAGAAAGAGCCCGCAGAGTCGACACTTTCTTCAGGTTGAACGGCAACTGGCTCAATGCGCTGGCGCTGCCTTCCTGAATCAGTTTCATCCCACTACATGAAAGGAAGGAAGTGGTCAATCAGCCGCATCATTCTTACCCACAACTGGGGCGCCTTGTTGTCGCAGCATTGCCGTTCGTAATCGTGCTATTGTGATCTGCGTGCCGTGTCCGGCGCGTACTGGGATTCGGAAGTTATGAGAGGCCGTCTGGGTTGATCACGCGGCCCGGTGGCAACCACCGCGATCAACCGGCCGAAGTACCAACGGGCGCGATCTGAGCGGCGCCGGTGGCCGGGCTTTTTCGGCGGGCGCCGATGTGACCGGCTTGCCCGAGCTATGGCGATGCATGCCGACCTTCCGCAACGAACCAACAGATCATGGCCGGCCTTCCCCGCCCTGGTCAACCGGGAGCGGAGGCACCTACATGCTCGGGGCGAAAGCCGAGACCGATGAGGCGGGCGGGGAGCCGCCGCAGAAACGGCAGCCATCCCAGGAGCCGCACCAGGAGTGGCGGCGACATCTTTGCGGTGCTCGCCAGCACGCGGCCGATCACCCGGTTCTGCAGGACCACCTGGAGCCGCTGCGTTGCGCGCGTCGGGAACTCGCGGCGGCGCTGCACGGCTTCGAGATCCCGCTGCGAAACTGAACCCTGAAGAAGCTTCGGGGTAAGAATGTTCGCGGTGGCGACCGCGTCCTGGATCGCGAGGTTGATTCCGACGCCACCGATCGGCGACATCGCATGAGCGGCGTCGCCGATGCACAAAAACCCGGGCCGGTGCCACGCGCGCAGGCGATCCACGGATACGCTCAAGAGCTTCACATCGGACCAATCCTTCAGCTCGTCGACCCGGTCGCGCAGAAATGGGGCGAGGCCCGCGATCTCCTGCCGCAGAGCCGGCAAACCACGAGCACGGATCTCCTCAAACCCGCCTTTCGCGATCACGAAAGCGCATTGCCAATAATCTTCGCGGTTGAGCATCACAAAGATGCGCCCGGTATCGACCCGTCCGAGGGTTTGCCCCGGATCCCCCGGTTGGCGTGAGACGCGCATCCACAGCACGTCCATCGGCGCACCGAGATCGACGACATCGAGACCGGCCCGTTCGCGCAGCGTGGAGTGGCGTCCATCGGCCGCGACGACAAGATCCGCCTTGACCCTGACCTCTCCGCCGGGGGTCGTTGCCAGCAATCCGGTCACAACCCCGCTCTCGACTGTAAGGTCGCGGGCTTCGGCCTCCATCTTCAGCTGGAAGGCCGGAAACCTCTTGGCATGCTCGACAAGAAAGTCGAGGAAATCCCATTGCGGCATAAAGGCAATGAACCGGCAGTGGCTAGGTAAATGCGTGAAGTCGGCTACCTCGACAAACTCGTCTCCGATCTGCGCCCTGAGCGTGCGGACTTCCTGGTGCGGGCGCTGCAGAAACTCGTCGAGCAGCCCCAGCTCGTACATGATCTCGAGGGTCGAGGGGTGGATCGTATCCCCCCGGAAATCGCGCAAGAAGTCGGCATGCTTTTCGAGAACCAGAACCGAGACCCCGGCTCGGGCAAGAAGGAAGCCGAGCATCATACCCGCCGGTCCGCCGCCTGCGATGCAGCAGCTGACCGAAACCTCGGAATCCACCATGACCTCTCTCGCCTAATTCACCCCGGCCGCACCGAACCCGACCGATCTGGGTCCGGTGAAGCGCGGGTCCGCATATTAGATGGGAGGCGGCGGTGGGAAGTGGGCCAATTGGGCCGATTTCAGCTTTTCCATCCGCGCTGTCTCCTGCGCCGCGATATAATCGCGGTAGGCTGCGCGGTCTGCGTCGGCCACGGTGGCCTGGGTTGGGACAGCACACACGGTCGGGCAGCGCGTTACCCCTTTTGTGCTCAAAAAGGCGGCAACCGCTGCTTCGTAATCGGCCTCAGACATCGCGTATCTCTCCTCGGGTGAATGGTGCCCTCAGATAGCGCGCGGCCGGTTAATGACGGGTTTAGACCAATACCTCTAAAAAAGTTTTAGAAAAGCCGGCTAACCTTCGCGAGCCGGCTGGCGTTTCGCACGATTCTCGCCGATATATGCGAAGCGGGGGGATTATCAGGACGAGGTTGGACCTTGGTCCATCCCGATTGGACAGTTAGGTTTTGGGGGGTGCGCGGCAGTATAGCCTGCCCGGGGCCCGACACCGTCCGGTATGGCGGCAACACCTCGTGCGTCGAGATCCGCTGCGGGGATCACCTGATGGTCTTCGACGGTGGGACCGGACTGCGCTTGTTGGGCAACGAACTGATGGCCTCGGGCCGGCCGGCCGACCTCGATCTCTTCTATAGCCACACGCATTTCGACCACATCTGCGGATTGCCGTTTTTTGCGCCGTGTTACGATGCCGCGAGCAGCTTGCGCATCTGGGCCGGGCATCTGAACGGCAACAAGGACATCGAGGCGGTGCTCAACAAGATGATGATCGCGCCGCTGTTCCCGATCCCGATGGGTATTTTCACCGCCAAGATGAAATTCATCGATTTCGAAGCCGGCGATGTGCTGACTCCGCATCCTGGTATCCTGCTTCGGACGGGCCCGCTGAACCACCCGAATGGCGCCACCGGCTATCGTATCGAGTACGCAGGGAAGGTCGTGGCCTACATCACCGATACCGAACATCACCCCGACGAGCGCGACCCCAACGTCCTCGCACTGATCAGGGGTGCCGAGGTGATGATCTACGACGCGTCCTATACCGACGCCGAATTTCCCACCCACAAGGATTGGGGACACTCGACCTGGCAAGAGGGTGTGCGTCTGGCCGACGCGGCGGATGTGAAGACCCTTGTGATTTTTCACCACGATCCCGGTCACGACGACGACTTCATGGATCAGGTCGCCGCCGAGGCGGCGGCGGCCCGGCCGGGCACCATCGTGGCGCAGGAGGGTCTCGTACTGCGGCCGTGACAAGCTGCCGGCGGGTCTAGCGGCTCGGGGATGCCTGATCGATTTCACGTCGAAGTTGCGCCTTCACAACACGTCACGGCCATGAACTACCCCGCCGCAACGGGGAACCGCGCGGGTGTGACGTTGATCCTCGGACACGGAGCGGGAGCCGACCAGACGAGCGGCTTCATGGTCGCCTTCGCGAACGCGCTGGCGGAACGCGGGATCGATATCGTCACGTTCAACTTTCTTTACGCCGAGCTTCGCCGTCGCATTCCCGATCCGAACGCCAGATTGGAGAGCTGCTGGCGCGCCGTTATCGAAATCGTGCGAAGCCGGATTACCTCGCACGCCGACAGTCTGGCGATCGGTGGCAAATCGATGGGCGGACGTATCGCATCGCAGGTCGCCGCGGGCGAGGGCCGGGGTTTGGCTGGGCTCGTGTTTCTTGGCTATCCCTTGCATCCGCCCGGAAGGCCCGACCGGCTGCGCGCAGCCCACCTGGGAGACGTGAAGGCTCCCATGCTGTTTGTGCAAGGTACTCGCGATCCCTTCGGCACCCCCGCCGAGCTGCAGCCGATCATCAGCCAGCTCGATCCCGCCGCGGATCTGTTCGTTGTCGAAGGCGGCGACCATTCGTTCAGGGTCCCGAGGAGCACCGGGGTCAAGCAATCGGACGTACATCGCGCCATTCAGGATCGGATCGAAACCTGGCTGCGGATGATTGCGTCCGGCTGAGAGTTAAAAGCGCTGCGCGGCCCACCTTCGGGTGCGGACGCGTCTCCCCACGGCCCCGGCAGGAAGCAATTTCGTTCATCACCACCCGCGCCGCCGCAGCGCTGTCGCAAATCTGTACGTTATCGCCGAGAATGAGAACCCAGGAGACGCATTTTTGACGGCAATCGGGACGCCACGAGCGTCCGTGTCAGGACAGCGGAACGAGCGAAAGCGGGACCGCGCCACGCAACAGGGTCTTGCGAGCCTCCCATTGAGCGGCGGGGTCGAGGGTTTCGAGAAACTGCACCTCGCCGCCGGCGTACAGTGCGACCGGCAGGCCGTCGCGATAGAGCAGCCGGTTGCCGGTTAGAGCGGCGAGCTTTGGCCCTGGCGTCAGAACGCCGGCGAGGTTCAGCGGATCGGCCCCGGACAGCGAGACCCAGCTGCCCGAAGCCGGCTTTCGGCGGATCTCGCGCAGCATTCCGATCGCGTCGGGCAACGCGAATTGCTCGCCGGAGAAGCCGGCGACGAACCGGCCGCCGCGGATCTCGCCGCGCGCCTCCAGCCGGCGATAGACGCGCAGCAGGTCGCGCCACGGTGGCAGCCACGGCGCCTCGCGTTCGAGCAAGCGCCAAAACACGACCCCGTAGCGCAGCAACAATATCCGCGCGAGGTGCTCGACTGCCCCCGGTCCGGCTTCTCGCCGGGGCTGGCCGCGGCGGGCCAGCGCCCAACGGCCGGCACTCTCCATGCCGAACATCATCGCGCGCTGTCGCCGCCGGCCGCTCGCCGGTTTCCGGAGCAATGCGCGCAACCCGCCAAAGCTGTCGGAAGTGACGATGCCGAGCGCCACCAGTTCGCCGAGCGCCTCTTCGACCTGCGGGCGCAACAGGCCGGTGCCTTCGACCAGCTCGTCGAAGAACGATGCGCCGTATTGCCGAATGAATTCGACGACGGCCTGCGCACGGGAACTCGGGCAGGTCGTTTCTTCGATCGGCGACAGCGATGCCCAAAGCCCTGCATGGCGGCGCGCCAGCAAGGTGATCGGGGTCGTCCGCACCGGCGTCGCGCCACGCTCGCCGCCGTTGCGCGGGCGCAGACGGGCCCACGCGATCCGTCCCGCAAGACACTGATCGTCCAGCCAGGACGGCTCGTATGAATCGAGCCGCGCCGGCAGGATTTCGGTTTCCCAGGCCCCGGCCGCCGCCTCGAAACCTTCGAGCTGTCGGACCAATACTTCGAGGGCGTCGGGCCCTTCCATCCGGGTCTCCGGCGTGACCCGTTGCCAGCCGAGCAGAAAACGCAGGAAATCGCGGGCAGCGACCGGCTGGATCTCGGCACGCAGGCGACCCACCGTATAGCGGTGAATGCGCGCGAGCAGCCGGCGCTCGCACCATTCCTCGGTTTCTGCGCCGGGCGTGAAACGCCCGCGCATCGCAAAGCCCTCGGTTTCGAGCGCGGTGAGCGCCGCCGAGATTTCCGCTGGCTCGATGCCGAGCGGTGCGCAGAGAGCGGCCTCGGTGACCGGCCCCAGCCCCTCGAGTCTCCCGCGGAGGATTTCGATCAGCGCCTCCTCGCGCGACCATTCGCGCTCGGCGTAAACCTCGGGTGCAGAGATCGGAGGATCGATTTCCGCTTTGGGCCACAGCGCCTGAAACTGCGGCAACCGTTCGGCCGCGATCCATAAAGCTCCCTCTCCGTCCCCGGGGGTGGAGAGGGCGATCTTAGCAACGCGGTTTTCCCGGGAGAGCTCGAGGAACCAGTTGCGCCAGGCCGGCTGCGCTTCATCGACGCTAAGAAAACCGAGCCAAACTAGCGCGTCGTGCAGCTCATCGGCGTTTGCCGGGTCGGGCCACGCCTCGTTGCGCACCCGCGCGATGGCTTCGGAGTCGAGCCGGCCGATGTCGCTCGCCGCCTCGGGTGCCAGCCAGCGCCGGCTCATCACCGCTTGGGTGCGGCGCTCTTCGAGTGGCGCGTCGTCGAGATAGGCGTAGGGCCGCGCCGACAGGACTTCGAGCGCCAATGGGGAAGGCTCGGTCAAGTCGCAAGTAACAACGCGAATTTCGCCGGCTTCGAGCCTCTTCAGCAGCCTTTCGAGGCCAGCGATGTCCATCGCCTCGCCGAGGCAATCGGCGATCGTCTGGCGGATCAAAGGGTGGTTCGGAATTTCGCGCTCGCCGACCAGATTCTCGGCGCAGGCGACCTGATCAGGAAAAATCGCCGCAATCAGGTCCTCGGCAGCCATACGGGCGAGCTGCGGCGGCACTTTCTTGCCGCCGCGGAAGCGTGGCAGCGCCAGCGAGACCCCGGCCACCCAGCGCCAGCGCGTAATGAACATCGGCGCGTCGAGCAACGCCTCGATCAGCAGGTGCCTGATGCTGGCCGAATGGAGGTAACGCGGGACGTCGGCGAGATCGAAGCTGTGCGCTCGGGTCAGCGACAGCACGATGTTGTCCTCGGTCGCCGCCGCCTGCAGCTCGAAATTGAATTTGCGGCAAAACCGCTTGCGCAGCGCCAGCCCCCAAGCGCGGTTGATGCGGCTGCCATAAGGCGAGTGGATGACCAGCTGCATGCCGCCGACTTCGTCGAAAAAGCGCTCGATGACTAGCGTGTCGTGGGTCGGCAGAACTCCCAGAGCGGCGTGACCCGGCGGCCAGATATTCGATCAGCTGCTCGGCGGCGGATCGGGCGATGCCGACCTCCTCGACGAGCCAATGCAGGGTGTTCTCGTCGGCCGGCAAGCGGGCGGCGAGCTCTGCCCGCAAGCGGGAGACGGACTGCGACAGCTCGTCGGTCCGGCCGGGCGCTTCGCCGAGCCAGAACGGAATGTTCGGCGCCATGCCCTGCGCATCTTCGACCCGCACGGTGCCGCGCTCGACGCGCAGGATGCGATAGGCGGTGTTGCCGAGCTGGAAGATGTCGCCGGCCATGCTCTCGACGGCGAAATCCTCGTTCACGCTCCCAATGATCTGGTTCTCCGGCTCGAGCAGCACCTGATAATCCGCATTGTCCGGGATCGTGCCGCCCGAAGTCAGCGCGGTCAGCCGAGCGCCGCGCCGGCCGCGCAGCTTGTGGTTCACCGCATCGTAGTGAATGAGCGCGCCGCGCCGGCCGCGGCGGGTGCTGAACCCGTCGGCCAGCATCGCCACCACCGCGGTGAAATCCTCGCGGGGCAGCGTTCGGTAGGGCCAAGCGCGGCGGATCAGCGCGTAGAGCTCGTCCTCGTTCCATTCCTGAGCGGCAACCTCGGCGACGATCTGCTGCGCCAGCACATCGAGCGGCTGCTCGGGGAGGATCAGCCGGTCGAGTTCGCCGCGGCGCACACTGTCGATGCAGCGCCGCGCATTCGACGAGCTCGTCGCGCGACAGCGGGAAGAGGCGGCCCTTCGGAGTGCCGGCGACCGCATGCCCCGAGCGCCCGACGCGCTGCAGCAAGCTCGCGATCGAGCGCGGCGAGCCGAGCTGGCACACCAGGTCGACATCGCCGATATCGATGCCGAGCTCGAGCGATGCGGTCGCGACCAGCGCTTTCAGCGCACCGGCTTTCAGCCGCTGTTCGGCGTCGAAACGCTGCTCCTTGGCGAGGCTGCCGTGATGCGCGGTCACCCGCTCGGCGCCGAGCCGTTCCGACAATTGCCGCGTCACCCGCTCGGCAAGGCGGCGGGTATTGACGAAGACCAGGGTCGTGCGATGCGCTTCGATCAGCTCGGCCAGCCGGTCGTAAACCTGCTGCCAGACTTCGCCGGACATCACGGCTTCGAGCGGCGAGGAGGGAATTTCGAGGGCGAGGTCGCGCGCCCGGCGATGGCCGGTGTCGATGATCCGGCACTCGGCATCGGGCCCGACGAGAAATCGGGCCACCGCCTCGATCGGCTTCTGCGTCGCCGAGAGGCCGATGCGCAGCAAACGGCCGCCGCACAGCGCGGCCAGCCGCTCGAGCGAGATTGCCAGATGCGAGCCGCGCTTGTTCGGCGCCAACGCATGGATCTCGTCGACGATGACCGTCCGCGTCGTCGTCAGCATTTTGCGGCCGGATTCGGAGCCGAGCAGGATGTAGAGCGACTCCGGCGTGGTCACGACGATGTGCGGCGGAAACCGGCGCATGCGCTCCCGCTCTCCGGGCGCCGTGTCGCCAGTGCGCACCCAGGTGCGGATTTCCAGGTCCGGCAGCCCTCGCCTCTTCAGGGCCTCGCGGATGCCGGCGAGCGGGACTTCGAGATTGCGCTGAATGTCGTTGGACAGCGCCTTCAGCGGCGAGACGTAGACGATCTGCGTCTCGTCCGCGAGGCCGCCGTTCACGCCCTGGCGAACCAGGGCGTCGATCGCCGCGAGAAAGGCGGCGAGCGTCTTTCCGGACCCGGTAGGTGCGGCGATCAGGGTATGCCGGCCGGCTTGGATCGCTGGCCACGCCTCGGCCTGCGCAGCGGTCGGCGTCGCAAAGCTGCAGTCGAACCACTCGGCGACTGCGGGATGGAAAAGATGGGTCGGGTTCACGCCAGCAGCGCTTATCTGGTCAAATCAGGGTCCTGTTGGTCTGCCCAATTATCCCCCAATCAGGCCAAGCTTTCCATAAATATGGTGAGCCCGTCGGGATTCGAACCCGAGACCTACTGATTAAAAGTCAGTTGCTCTACCGGCTGAGCTACGGGCTCGGACGACCAAACAGTTTAACGGAGCGAGGCCGAGCGGGTCAATCGCATGATTACCGTGTTGTGTCTATAGGCCGCCGTGGCCGCTCTTCGTAAACGGTTACAATTGAAAACAACATTTCACTGACTTGCCATGGGATGCCACGAAAGGGTTACAGCCTGGGACTATATTCAACCTCAATCCAAAGCGCCTCGGCCAGCCGAGGTTCGACGACCGGTAGGTGATGTCGATGAGCGATTTTGCCCTGCTTCTGCAAAATGAAATTCCTCGGCTGCGACGATACGCTCGGGCGCTCACTCGCGACGCGGCGCGAGCCGACGATCTCGTGCAAAGCTGCCTCGTCCGCGCCATTGCCAAAGAGCACCTCTGGGTGCCGGGGACCGATTTGCGCGCCTGGCTCTTCACGATCTTGCACAATCAAAATGTAAACGAGATCCGCCGCTCGGTGCGCGAAGGCGTGGTGGTAGCGGTGGAGGACGTCGCCCCGGCGCTGACCGTGGCGCCAAGAGCCGGCGCCTCCTTGCAACTGCGCGACCTCGAAAGGGCGATCAGGCTGCTGCCCGAAGAGCAGCGGCAAGTCATCCTGCTGGTGGGTCTCGAAGGGATGCGCTACGAGGAAGTCGCCGCAGTGCTCGACATTCCGATCGGCACGGTCCGCTCGCGCTTGTCGCGCGGCCGTGAAACGTTGCGTCGCTTGATGGACATGAAGGAGGAGCCGGACGTAACCTTCGAGCGCCCGCACGGGCGTCAAAATTCCGATTATCCACGCAAAGCGGCCTGACGGTCAGCCTCTGAAAACCGGTGAATTTATCATCCTGCGAGCCCGCGACCTTGCTCGATGAGCGCAAAACGTCTAAAAGGGCGTGGGCCTTCGCGACGGGGCGTAGCTCAGTCTGGTGGAGCACCTGCTTTGGGAGCAGGATGTCGGAGGTTCAAATCCTCTCGCCCCGACCATTTCGGGGCCGCCCTTCCGGCAAAGGTTTGAGCGGATCGGGAAGCACGTCGATGGCGCGGGCGCGAATTTCCAGGCCGGCAAAAACAGCGATGCAATCCGGGGCGCGGGCTCGAAAATGGGTGCTCGCCTACGAACCGGCCACCCGCCGCCAGGCCGAGGCGCTGATGGGATGGATCAGCGCCGGCGACACGTTGAACGAGGTAGAGTTGCGTTTCGCGACGATGGAAGAGGCGATCGCCTTCGCGACCAAAAACGGTTTCGACTATACGGTCATCCAGCCGCACGAGAGCACCGAGAAGCTGAAGAGCTATGCTGACAATTTCCACTACGATCGCATTCGCGGCTGACCCGCTGTAGCGCGCGTAGCTGGAGCGAAACGGACGCAGTGACCCCGTAGCTCAGCTGGATAGAGCACTCGCCTTCTAAGCGAGTGGTCGCAGGTTCGAATCCTGCCGGGGTCGCCATGATCATTCAGTGCTTTCGCGAAATTCCGCGCGGGTCGAACACCGCGGACCGGTCCGGGTCTAGGCGACGATCCGGGGCTTCAGTTCGAAGCGAGTGCGCGGCAAATCGAGGGTGATTGCCAGACCGTCTGCCAGAGCCGTTTCGGCCTTGAAGCCGAGTTGCTCGGCGGCGCGGCGCGGATCTCCGACGGATATTCGGGCTTCACCGGATCGTGCCGGCCTGTAATACGCGGTGATATCGGTCTGGTACAACTCAGCCATGGTTTCGGCGAGGGCCCGTACGCTCGTGCCCTTGCCCGTGCAGATATTGAAGACCGGGGCGCTGGTGCTCGCTGCGGTCAGGGCTCGGTCAAGCGCGCCGACGGCATCCCCGACATAGGTGAAGTCGCGAACCTGCTCTCCGTCGCCAAAGATTTCGACTGGTTCGCCGAGCCTGAGCCGATCGGCGAAAAGCGCAATGACGCCGGAATATGGGGATTGAGCGTCTTGCCGGGACCCATAGAGGTTGAAGAAACGCAATCCAACCGTCGGAATTTCGTGCACCGCACCGGCGACGCGCGCATGCAGCTCACACGCTCTCTTGTCAGCTCCGTAGGCACTCAGCGGCGCAACCGAAGTGTCCTCACCGATCGGAACGGTGGAGCAATTGCCGTAGATCGCAGCCGACGAGGCGTAGACGATGGGGATTTCAAGGCGGTGCCGCAAACGCCGCGCCTGATTCAAGATGTTGATAGTGCCGGTGAGATTGACTTCGTGCGTGCGCAACCACTCGCGGTGGGAACGCACAACGGACGCAATTGCGGCTAGATGAAAGCAGGCATCGATGCCCTCGAATGCCTCTTCGACAGTCATCGGATCAGTGATATCCCCATGCAAAAATTCGATCTGCCGCGGCAGGTTCTGTCGGTGTCCACTCGACAGATCATCGAGAACGCGCACTCGGTGTCCCTGCCTCAACAACGCGTCGACGAGGTGCGAGCCCATGAAGCCAGCACCGCCGGTCACGAGAAAGCAGGCCATCCCAGATCCTTAAGCTGTTGCAAAAGGCCATGGCGCCGATGGAAGCACGGGTTCACTCTGAGCATTCGGCGGGACACCGATCTGTCCCTCGGGGCTCCCATGGACGCGCCATCATCGCGAGTTTGGCCGCTTAATAGCGACCGGTTCAGCCCTGCTATATCCAAGTCCACTCTTACGCATAACGCCGTTTGAGTCGGTTGAAAAGCGGAATCTTGGTTAAAACGGAAGCAAACGTCGTGACTTTCAAAAGTCTTGAAAAACTGTAAACATCGGCACCGACAGGTGACCGAACGGCCTCGACTTGTCGGAGCTCGAACAACTGAAACGATGATCGAGGATGGCGGGTTCCTGACCCGAGCTGGGCGGGGGTTTTCGATGTCAAGGGGTGGCCAGACGACATATGATGATGCGCAGCAGAAAATCCCTTATCGCCCTGGTCGCGTTGCTCATCTCTTGTGTTCAAACGTTGAGTGCTTCAAAGGCTGTCGCAGCTCAGAAATTCCGAGCTGACGAGTGGGTCACCGAATGCAATTCCAGTCCCGGAATTGGGGCTCCGGACTGCTCGATCACGGTGCCGTTTTGGCAAAGCCGAGGCGCTCCAAGGGGTTCATTCGCTCTCGTCGTCATGCTTCAGACTGGGAATATGGGGATTGTCGGTGAGCCTTTTCCGACCAAGGCAGTGCTTCGAATTGACAAGAACCCGCCGATCGAGTGCAGGGAAGCGCGCTATTGCGTTTTCCCGAGCATGCAGGCGCTGGCTGCTTTGAAGCAACTTAAAACCGGATCGCTTATACTGATCGACGTCTACACAGAAAAAGGGGAGTTCAACTTTAGTCTCACTCCGAAAGGGTTTCAGGCGGGAATGGCACAGATCCGTGCCTGGGGTTATCGAACGGAATAGCTGAAGGACACTGCCCCGGTGCGTCCTCGCCGGCGCGCAACCGAGTGACAGGTCGATGCCGGTCTGCTGCTCAGAGGTGCAAGATTGCGACAAACGGGGCGAGCACGACAGCCCATGCGAGCAATGACAATCCAAAAACAGTAAACAGAGCAGGGCCCACCGGCAGCCGATCGCTGCCCAACTCCACTCCCTCACTTACTTCATAATCGCGGTGGGAAGAATTGCTTTGGAGCATTTTTTTGCGACGTATGGTGTTGGCGTCGTGCAAGACTGTAGGGAAAATCACCGTACAGGCAAGAAACATCGCATGGGATTTATCCCAATTTTATTGAAGTTTTGGAGATACACAAGATAGCCGCTGCATTTTAAAGGATTGAGTAAGGAATATTAATTTTTTCTGATTAGCCAACGACCCAATACCGGTGCGTTCGGACGAATCTTTCCTGCCTCTCTCTAATCCCAACGTTTTCCGAGGACAGGATCTTGACGCTACCTCGGACAGGCGCCTGACGGCGCATTGGCAAGACTAACCCGACAGACGGACGGCGCGACGAAGTCGGGCGGCCCGGTCTCGCTAGGCCAATCACTGGGAGGGAGAATCCGATGGATGCCAGCATTGCCCCGAGGTCTGCTCTGCCGTCCGAAAGATCGACAGATCTCGAAGCCCCGCGCCTCAGCAAGCGAACCTCGTTGCTGCTGGTGTTGGCGTTGTCGCTTGGATTGTGGGCCGCGATATGGGCAGCCGTTGCCTCGCTTGCTTCGGTTGTAGTCGGCTAACAAGCCGCCGCCGAGCACGGCATGCCGGCTTCGGTCATCAGCTGCAGCGCAATCCGACGGCTAGCACGGCCGTCCCCATAAGGGTTCGATACCCGGCTCATCCGCGAATAGGCGTCGCGATCGTCGAGCAATGCCATCATTTGAGAAAAAAGCCGATCCTCGTCGGTGCCCACCAACGCAGCAAGCCCCAGTTCCATAGCCTCGGGGCGTTCGGTTGTGTCTCGGGTAACCAGCACCGGTTTCCCAAAGGATGGTGCCTCCTCCTGAATCCCGCCTGAATCGGTGACCACAAAATGGCAGCGCTTCAGCAGAAACACCAACTCGGGATAATCGACCGGCTCGATGAGGAGCACGTTCGGATGCCGGCGAAGCGGCTCGATCGCCTGGCGCACGCTGGGATTTCGATGTACCGGAAAGACAACCGCGGTATCGTCTCTTTCGGCGATGCGCGCCATCGCGCGGCAAACGCGGGCGATCCCCCCGTCGAAGCTTTCGCGGCGGTGACCCGTCATAAGAATCATTCGCCTGCCCGCAAAATGCGCAGGCAGAACGGCCGCACACCGAGAAAGCAGGTCTGACCGGTTATCCAGTAGAGCGGCAATCCGCAGCAGGGCATCGATCCCGGTATTGCCGGTAACGAAGATCCGGTCGCCACCGACCCCTTCCCGCTGTAAATTCTCTCGTGCCCGCGCGGTCGGGGCAAAGTGCAGATCGGCGATGTGGGTCACCAGCCTCCGGTTCACTTCTTCGGGCCAGGGCGAATAGATGTCGTCCGTGCGCAGGCCAGCCTCGACGTGAGCCACCGGGATGCGGTGGTAGAAGGCCGCAAGCGCTCCGGCAAAGGTCGTGGTCGTGTCGCCTTGCACGATCACCCGATCGGGCCGAAAGGCATCGAGGACCTCACCGACCCCAGACAATACGGCACCGGTCAGATAGGCGAGATCCTGATTTGGCCGCATCAAATCGAGATTCCAATCCGGCCGCAGCTCGAACATTTCGAGGACCTGGGTCAACATCTCGCGGTGCTGCCCAGTGACGCAAATCTTGCAATCGAAATTCGGCCGGCCCGCTAATTCCAAGAAAACCGGCGCGAGTTTGATTGCTTCGGGCCGCGTCCCAAAAACAAACAGCAGCTTCATGCTGCGCGAGCCGTCTTAGGTGCGCGCAATAGATATGCCCGAGCACGGCTATGCATTTTGATGCGTCAGCCCGGTCGCGTCGATGACGACGCGGCGCATCAACTCCTCGCGCGGGATCTTCCGAAAGGGCGAATGAGCCACGAGAAGGGCAACGATGTCGGCCTGGCGCACGGCCTCGAGCGTCTCGCAGAATGACAGGTTGGGGAGCGGGGCGAGTGCGTCGGGGAGGCCAGTCAGGTTCGGATCGGCGACTAGGATGCGGTCCTGCCCGGCGCGCGCCAGTTGCGCCGCAATTGCGATTGCCGGGCTCTCCCGCGTGTCATCCACATCAGGCTTGTAAGTCAGCCCCAAACAGGCGACGACGGGTCGCTTGAACCGCTCGGCGCGTTCCCGGATCTGTGAGACGACAAACTTCGGCTTAGCGTCGTTGACTTCGCGAGCCGCGCGGATCAGCCGCGTTCGCTCCGGGGCCGACGAAATGATGAACCATGGATCAACGGCGATGCAGTGGCCGCCGACCCCCGGTCCCGGCTGGAGGATGGAGACACGCGGATGGCGATTGGCGAGCTCGATGACGTGCCAAACATTGAGGCCGAGTTGGTCGCAGATCAGCGACAGCTCGTTGGCAAAAGCGATGTTGACGTCGCGAGAGGCGTTCTCGACCAGCTTGACCAGCTCCGCCGTCGGCGCGTCGGTGCGGAACACTTTGGCCTGCAGAAAAACCCGGTAGACCGCTTCGGCGCGCTCCGCGCAGGCTTCGGTCATCCCGCCGACTGATGCGATCATTCTCGATCAGCTCGCGGACCATCCGCCCGGGAAGCACTCGCTCCGGGCAATGCGCCACATGCACATCGAGCGGTTCCGAGTGCCGCGTCGGCGGAAAGCGCAGATCCGGGCGCAGCTGCGCCAGCCGGTTGGCCAACCGGCCGGTGGTGCCGACCGGAGAGGTCGAACTCGAGGATCACGACATTGCCGGAGACAAGCACCGGCGCGATCGCGTCTGCCGCCAGGTCGATATAATCGAGATTGGGTGAGCGGTCCTCGCGGAACGGCGTCGGGACGGCGATCACAAAGGCGTCAGCCGGCTCGGGCTGCGCCGTGGCGCGCAATTTCCGCAATGTCGTCGCGGCACGCAGCAGCATGTCGAGATCGGGCTCGGAGAAATAGGTCTGCCCGGCGTTGACCGCTTCGACAACGCAAGGGTTTATGTCGACGCCGATCACATCGATGCCGCGGCTCGCCAAAGTCGCGGCAGTCGGCAGGCCGATATAACCGAGACCGACCACACACACCGTCTTGATCGGGTAGTCCATCACTCGGCGCCTGAAGAGGGAGATTCTCGCCCGGGCACTACCGTGGAGCCCAATCTGCGACGGCACCTTAAATACGCGAGTAAGATCAACTTGGCAAGCAGTTCCAGACCTTATCGTGGTTAATAACGCGGCCTGCCCGGCCCGTAAAACTGAACGCTCCCGCCGAAAATAAATTTCCTAAATCTCGACCGGGAGTGCACTCGGAGCGTAAACCGCTGTGGCAGCGCAGATCGGCGGTCCTCGGTGTCGACTCCAAAGGAATACCGTAAACCTTGCTAGCATTTTTTTGGTTAACTGGGTAATTTGCTGCCGTTCACCGCAGATGATGCGAAAGCAGAGCTCGCCATGCCGAACCCCCCGGACACTCTGACCATAGAGGAGCACTTTTTTGCCGATGACGGGCGCGTACCGAACAACCCGTCGCTGCCGCTGATCGTTTACCGCTCGGCGCTGGCGACCGGTCCCCGGTGCGCGGCCGACTGCGAGAAGTTGTTCGCCGATAACGGCTGGAGCGGCGCCTGGCGCAATGGGATCTACGCGCACCACCATTATCACAGTACCGCGCACGAGGTGCTGGGCATCGCGGCCGGCTCGGTTCGGGTGCGGCTCGGCGGTGAGGATGGCACAACGGTAGAGCTGCACGCCGGCGACGTCGTCGTGATCCCAGCAGGCGTCGCCCACAAAAACGAGTGCGCCAGTCCCGATCTCGTCGTGGTCGGCGCCTATCCCGGCGGCAAGAGCCCCGACATGTGCGCCCCCACTGCGCAGCACCGTGAGCGCGCGCTGCGCAACGTCCGCGAGGTGCCGCTGCCGGCCTCCGATCCGGTCTACGGCAAGCCGGGCCCGCTGATCAAACGGTGGAGCGCCGCCAATCGCGGCTGACGGCAGGAGCGTCTCGCCGGGTTTAAAGACAGCGCCCGGAATAAACGACATCGTGCGCATTACCTGATGGCGCATCCGGCGGCTCGACGAGCCGGCGGATTTCGACGAAATATCCGGCAGCGCACATTCCACGGGCGTTGAGCTCATCGCCGAGCCAGTCACGCCGGATATTCTCGGCCTCACCGTCGGCGTTCTCCGTCATCACCGTATTGGTCTGCGCCGTGAAGATAAAGGTGCCGGCCGGATCCGCCTCGAAGCTCACGACCCGCACATGATCGTTGCACGCGCCGACCAAGAGGAGCAAGCCGAGACCGGCGAAAGCGAGCATACGCACCGTGTCGATCCTCCTGACGAGAGCCAATCCTCTATTCCCTCATTGATCGGCCCGAGGCAAGCCGGACTTTGCTCGCGCCGGATTTGGCGGCTGGCTCGCGGCCATCCCCAGGCGCTCGCCGTGGTATCGGCGCGCCCAGATTCCCTCCCACCACCAGCGGTTCTCGAGATACCACGCGACGGTCTTTCGCAGACCGCTGTCAAAGGTTTCGCGGGGTGTCCAACGCAGCTCGCGCCCGATCTTAGTGATCTCCATTGCATAGCGCCGGTCATGTCCCGGCCGGTCCGCGACAAACGTTATCAGCTGCTCATGCGGCCGATGCGCCGAACGCGGCAGCATTTCGTCGAGCAATCGGCAGATCGACGTGACAACATCTAGATTGGTCCGCTCGGCATTCCCGCCGACATTGTAGCACTCGCCCGCCTTGCCCTCGCTCAGGATTGTGAACAGGGCACGGGCGTGGTCCTCGACATAGAGCCAGTCGCGGACATTGTCGCCGGCGCCGTAAACCGGAATCGCCTCGCCATGCAGCGCTTTCAGAATGGCGAGCGGGATCAGCTTTTCCGGAAAATGGTACGGACCGTAATTGTTCGAGCAGTTGCTGACCACGGTCGGCAATCCAAAGGTCTCGCGCCAGGCACGCACCAGGTGATCGGAAGCCGCCTTTGATGCCGAATAAGGGGAGTTCGGCCGATAGGCCGTCGTTTCGGTGAATTTGCCGCTCGGGTCCCAGCGAACCGAAGACTTCGTCGGTCGAGACGTGGTGAAAGCGGAACCGTTTGGCCCGCTTTGCCGGAAGCTGTTGCCAGTAGGCGAGCGCGGTTTCCAACAGGACATAGGTCCCCTCGATATTGGTCGCGATGAACGCCGCCGGACCGTCGATCGAGCGGTCGACATGCGATTCCGCGGCGAGGTGGAGCACCGCATCGGGATCGAATTCTCGGAAAATGTCGGAAATCGCCCTTCGGTCGCAGATGTCGGCCCGGCGAAAAGCATAACGCGGATTGCCCTCGATTGGGCGCAGAGACGTCAAATTCGCCGCGTAGGTCAGCTTGTCGGCATTGAGAACGGTGGCGTTGAGTTCGCCGACCAGCAACCGGCAAACCGCCGAGCCGATAAACCCGGCGCCGCCGGTGACCAAAACTCTCATTGCCGGTTTCGACTCCCCCAATCCATCCAGTTGCCGCGCCGCCCGCCCTACCCCAGGGTTGAGCCCCCTGCATCGGAGACCTGCGCAGATCGGTCTAGGATGCCGTTGCGCCGCTCCGATAGATTGTCATGGGGAAGGTATAGTCGATCGACCCCGCCCGGGTCCAATTTCACTGGAGGGTGCGTCATGCAGTACCGGCGAATATCGGCCGATTGTCATCTGGACATGCTCTGGCTCCCGCCCGACCTGTTCACGTCGAACGCGTCGAGCAAACTCCACGACAAGATGCCCTACGTCGCCGAGAATTCGGACGGGGTGAAGCGCTGGACCGACAATAGCGGTGCCGAGTACGGCCTGTGCGGTGGCGTCGGCGCGACCGGCACGCCGTGGGTTCCGGGCAAGCAATTGCGCGCCGACAAGATGGCCGAGGCCGGTCTCTACAGTGACTATTTCGAAAAGGGCCTGCGCCGGCCAGGCGACCCGCATCTGCGGGTCAAGGACATGGACCGCGACGGCGTCGACGCCGAGGTCATCTACGGCATCCTGGCCGCCTGCGCCAAGATGAAGGACCCGGAAGCGGCCGACGAGATGCTGCGCATCTACAACGACTTCATGCACAATTTCAGCAGCTATTATCCCGACCGGATGATCGGCCTCGCCTGCCTGCCCTACAACAACATCGAGGGCGCCGCCCGCGAAGTCCGGCGCGTCGCCAAGATGGGCATGAAGGGCGTCGAGCTGTCCTGCTCTTGGCACATGACGCCGATGTGGCACCCGATGTGGGATCCGCTGTGGGAGGCGGTCAACGAGACGCAGCTGCCGCTGCACTTCCACACCTTCCCGGCGACCGACCCCGAATTGCGCAAGTCTCTGGACCCGGCCATTGCCCGTCGCATGACCTATAGCGGGCTGTGCCGGTTCCAGATGACGCTGGCGACGATCCTGACCGACCTGATGGGTGCGGCGGTGTTCGAGCGCTTCCCGAACATCCGCGTCGTGTTGGGCGAGAGCGGCATCGGCTGGATCCCCTACGTCATCGACCGCATGGATTTCGAGTACAAGGACCAGTATCAGGACCTGAAGCTCAAGAAATTGCCGAGCGAGTACTGGCGCAACCAGTGCCGCGCGACCTTCCAATACGACCGCGTCGGCACCAAGCTGATCGAAGACATGGGCGTCGAGACCCTGATGTGGGGCTCGGACTTCCCGCATCCCGACGGCGTGTGGCCGGAGTCGAAGAAATACATCGAAGACCAGTTCAGCCACCTGCCGGCCGAGGTCACCTACAAGATGACCTGCGAGAACGCCGGCAAGTTCTACGGCCTGATCAACTAGCCCCCCATCGCGGGGTGCGGCATGGTCCCGCCGCACCCCGCCATCGAGCCGGGTGCTTTTCGCGTACCCGGCCTCTGTCCGGCACCTGTTCCACCTGTTTTAGCAGGACAAGAACAGGACGCCGGGCTTCGGCGGCTGCCGTCAGGGTGTCCCCGGGACCTTGTTCAACAGATGCAGGAACAGCCCGGCGGCGAGCGGTGCGCACGGACCGTCCTCGATTACGATCTGCGCCGCGCGAGCGACCTCGAACTTGCTGAGAAGACCAGCCGGCGTCGTCCCCACCACCGGCTCCAGAGCTTTGAAGCAAGCCGCTCCGGCGGTGTCGCCGGCATTGGCGGCGATCGTCGCCGCCGTCGAAGCGTCCATCTCGACCTTCTGCTGGATAAGCGAACACCCGCCCAGGGCGCAGAGGATGGCGAAAATCCTGATTAAATTTAAAATCATTTGACCCTCTAAAGGCGTGGCTCGGCCGGTTTATCGACAGCCGCAACCGTTTGACATTGATTGCGATTTACACAAAATGATGACTATTTTGGCGCTTTTCGCGTTTGGTTGGCTAGAGTTTCTGGGCACTAATGTTTTGAAGAGCGATTTTTTAGCACGAAATGAGTTCTGTTGTCAAATATAATATTGTTGATAACAGCAATAATCGTCGGTTATTGGTCGGGAGGCCACCGGCTGCATCGCCTTCGGGCGTAGCAAGGTTGGCGACCGGGCGTTATATGGTGCGCTTCATCTCGGGGCGCGCCTATGAGCGGAATGCCGTCAGAGGGTCTCGAGGAATTCGACGCTCTCGTCGCCGAAGTGATGGCCGAATGGCAGATCCCTGGCCTCGCAATGGCGGTGGTCCGGAAAGACGAGCCGCCGTCGCTGCGCTACTGGGGCTTGCGCGACATCGAGGCCGGGGCGCCTGTTAGGCCCGATACGCTGTTCCCGATCTGCTCGGTGACAAAGTCTTTCACGGCGACGGGGCTCGCGCTGCTCGTCGACGAAGGCAAGCTGGACTGGAACACGCCGGTGCGCGAGACATTGCCGGAGTTCCGGCTGCGCGACCTGGTGGCGACCGAGCCGACGGGATGGTTCGAGAGCAAAACCGTCCAGTTCGCCACCGGTGTCGAAGGTCACGTCGAGAGCTGGCGGTGCCGTGGAGCCCGCGGTCGCGCCGATCGTCTTCCGGCGCCTGCCGGAACCCGATATGGCGGCCCGCGCCTTTCTGGAGCCGCTGACCGGAATCTACCGCTACGGCACCATCGTGTTTCGCATCGGGATCGATGAGGCAGGCCGGCTGACCTTCACCCGCAATGAGGCGGCGACCGAGCGCCTGCTCGCTCGACATGGCAGCATCTTCGGCTTTGCCGACAGCGAATTCTTCCGCATCGAGTTCCGCCGCAACGCTGCGGGCGAGGTCGACGCTCTGCTATCCCATGAACCCACCGGCACCTACCTTGCAGAGCGCGACGCCCCAGCGCGTTGAGCTCCGCCAAGGTTCGGTGCCAAGCGGCACAGCGAACCAATGGACTTTCCGATTCTGCATAGTCGCGGGAAAAATCCGGGCGTATTTTTCGCGAGCCTGGAAAGCGTCACGTAGCGGACGCAGCAATAACGGAGACGGAGCCATGAAGATAAATTTGGCGACCGCGGCGCGGGCTGCCCCGCTCATTGCGTTGCTGTCGGCCGCCTGCGTATCGCAGAGCGCATACGAACAGCAGGGGCAGCAGCTCGAGGAAGCTCGCGCAGAGGCGGCGGCGCAGCAGGCCCAGATCGCCAAGATGCAGCAGGAGCAGAAGTGGGTCGTCGCCGGCGACCTGCTGTTCCCGGAAGGCGGCTATCAGCTCGGCCCCAACGCGCAGGCGGCTCTCGGCGAATACGTCCCGCGGCTGCAAAATCTGCAGAACGCCAAAGTCGTCGTGTACGGGTATACCGACAACCAGCCGGTCGGGCCCGCGCTGCAGCGGGCGGGCATTAGCCAACAACATCGACCTGTCGTCGCGCCGGGCCGACAATGTCGTGGCCTATTTCCGCTCGCAAGGCGTCAACCCCGACATCCTGTCGGCCAAGGGGTTCGGCGACACCCATCCCGTCGCCTCCAACGACACGCCGCAGGGGCGGGCGCAGAACCGCCGCATCGAGATCGTGCTGGAGGGCCCGGGCGCTTGACTACCGGGCTCGCGTGCTGACCTGTTCCGCGGTAAATTGATTTCGCAAGGAGGACTGAAGCGATGAGCGATCTGGTGTCTATCGCCTTCCCGACGGAAGCGGCGGCGGAAGAGGTCCGCAAAAAGCTGCTCGACATGCAGCAGGAATACCTGATCGAGCTGGGCGATGCCGTCATCGCGGTGAAACAGCCGAATGGCGGGGTCAAGCTCAACCAGCTGTTCCATCCGACGGCGGCAGGGGCTGCAACCGGCGCCTTCTGGGGCACATTGATCGGGCTGATCTTCCTGATGCCGTTGGCCGGCGCCGCGCTCGGCGCCGCCGGCGGGGCTCTCGGCGGCGCCCTCACCGATGTCGGCATCGACGACAAATTCATGAAAGAGGCGGCGCAGACCCTGCAGTCGGGCAACGCCGAATTGTTCCTGCTGATCCGCAAGATGACGACCGACAAGGTGCTCGCGGCGTTGCAGGGCGCTGGCGGTACGGTGATGCGCACCTCGTTCGATCACACGAAGGAGGAGGCGCTGCGGCAGGCCTTGGCGGCCCATACCGCAGCCAATCCCGCCGCCTAGAGGGCCTCCCCCTGCCGCTAGCGGAACATCCGCGCCCTCCGGCGGCAGGCCGAGGAGGATCTGGCCGACGGTTTCGAAATGGATCGGGCGGCCTTGGCCTTGCTGGGTCCCGGCGTGGATGTCGCGCAGGCGGCGCTCGAACGGGTTCTCGTTGAAGACCGCGGTGGCGCCGGCGGCGTTGTAGACGCTCGCGACGACGTCGCGCGCCTGCTGGATCGCCCAGGTCGCGGCGAGGCGCAATTGCCAGTGCCGTTCGGGCGCGAACTCGCCGTCGCGTTCGGCATCCTCCCACATGTCCTCGAGGGTCGCGTGGATCGAGGCGCGCGACGAGCGCAGCTTCGCCTCGCACTGCGCGACCTCGGACTGGATCACGTTGTTCTCGCGCAAGGTCTTGCGGGCGCCGCGCGGGATCTTGTCGCGCGCCAATTCGATGAAGGCTTCGAGCGCGCCGCGGGCGATGCCGAGCGACACGTTCGAGAACCCCATCGCATAGATCATGCCGCTGGTGAACCGGTAGAGGAGGCCGGGCTCGCGCCGCTCGGCCGGGTTGTCGCGCGAGAAGGTGTATTTCTGCGGCACGAACAGATCCTCGACCCGGTAGCTGTCGCTGCCGGTGCCGCGCAATCCGATGACCTGCCAGTTGTCGATGATCTCGGCCTTTGATTTCGGGAAGAGGACGGTGCGGACATGCTGCCGCCCGTTCGGGTTCATGCGCGGCGTGCCGTCCGGCTCGAAGACCGGGCACATGCGCGCCGAGCCAGGTGGCGTGCCGGCTGCCGGTCGCAAACCCCCACCGCCCGGTGACCCGGATGCCGCCCTCGACCGCGACGCTGCGGCCGGCGCCCGGCAGCTCCGGCCCCCAGGCGAGGATGCCGCGCGGCGGGCCGAAGACCTCGCGCGCCACCGCCGGGTCGAGATAGGGCGCCGACATCGAGCAGCCGGAATTCTGCCCGAGGCACCAGGCGGTCGAGGGCTCGGCCTTGGCGATCTCTTCGAGCACCTGCACATAGGTCAGCGGGTGGAGCTCGGCGCCGCCCAGCGAGCGCGGGATCAGCAATTTGAAGAAGCCGCCCTCGATCAATGCCTCGACGACCCGCTCCGGCAATTCGCGGCGCTCCTCGATCTCGTCTGCGGCCTCTTTCAGCAGCGGCGCGAGGCGGCGGGCACGTTCCACGTAGTCGACGTCGCGTGTCTCGACGCGGGGCAGGTCCAGCAAGTTCGACGACATTTTCTTCTCCAAGAATTCGCCGTCAAAATACATCGAGCGCGGCGGAAGAAGCGACGATTTCCGTGCAACCCACCTCGATCCGCTTACGCGGCGATGGCGCGCCACCAGCGCCGGGTCAGGAGCATCGCCGCAATGCCCTCGGCACCGATCATCACCGTGGCCCAAGAGGCGCCGACCAGGCCGGCCAGCAGCCCGAGATGGATGAAGCCGATCATGCCGACCCCGATGCAGACCGAGAGCACGCCGAAGATGCGGCTGCGCATCTCGGGCGGCGCCGCGAGGTAGACGAGCGTCGCCTGCATGATGCTGAAACCGGAATTGGCGACACCCGTCACCAGAAGCACCGTGCCGGCGAGCAGCGGATCGGGCGCCAATGCGAAAACCGGCAGCATCAGCAGGTAAGCGAAGACGCCCCCGACATAGAGGCGGGCGAATATCGCCGGCTTGGCGAAGAGGGCGATCGCGACGGCGCCGCAGAACGCGCCGACCCCGTCCATGCTGGCGA
Source organism: uncultured Alphaproteobacteria bacterium (assembly GCA_963695605.1). Classification (GTDB taxonomy): domain Bacteria; phylum Pseudomonadota; class Alphaproteobacteria; order ATCC43930; family CGMCC-115725; genus AP-15. The sequence continues at coordinate 400,757 of CAVOHI010000058.1, forward strand.
GGAGACCGATGCCGGCGGCGCCGAGACCCAGATTATCCTGGCCGATCACCGGGATCATGCTGGTGAACGGCCAGCCGAAGGTGTTGTAGATGACGGTGACGACCAGGGTTCCGATCAGGCGCCGGTCGCGCCGGACGAGCATGAACCCTTCGAGCATGCGTTCGAGGATGCTCGCGACGCCGGTGGGCCGCACGCTGTTGCGATGATGGATCCGCATCGCAGCGGCGACCGCGACGAGGTAGCACGCGACGCTGACCGCAAAGGCGCCGCCGATCCCGAATGTCGCGAGCAACACGCCGCCGAGGGTCGGGCCGAGCATGCGGCTCGCATTGTTGGCGCCGACATCGAGCGACATCGCCGCGCTCATCCGGTCCGGTCCGACGACCTCGCCGATCATCGTGCGGCGGACCGGGTTGTCGGTCGTCCAGGCAATGCCGTTGACAAAGCTGGCGAGCGCGACATGCCAGACTTCGAGCGTGTCGCTCCAGGCGAGCAGCGCCAGGACGAGCGAGGTCAGCAGCATCGAGATGACGACGATGATCAGCGCGGTGCGCCGTTCCAGCCGCTCGGCCATGGCGCCGACGATGGCGCCGAACAGCGCCATCGGCAGCATTCGCAGCATCGTCAGCAGCGCGACGATGAACGGCGAGCCGGTGCGCTGATAGGCGAACACGGCGACCGCCAGCATCTCCAGCCAGCGCACCGCGAAAGACGACGACGCCGACGAGCCACAGCCGGCGAAAATCGGCTTCCCCGAAAAGCCACGCCCGGGGCGCAGCACGGACAGCCGTATCCGTCATGGCAGCCGGCAGAGCATGCGCGGCGGAGGCATGCCGTGCTCGCAGTCGCCGTTTCCTCCCCACTTTCCCTCCGATCCAATTTTCGAATTCGACATATCGTCGCCCCCGCGAAAGCGGGGGTCCAGGGGCAACCGCTGCGGCCTTGCAGCCCTGGGTTCCCGCTTTCGCGGGAAAGACGCGGAGCAGCAGCGGGAGGATAGCTCAGCTCATGCCGAAATTATCTTTGCCAACTCCTGCGGCGCCGGCGGGGCGCCGGGGAGGACCGCTTCGAGCTGGCGGTCGGCGAGACGCATGTGGCGCTCGAGGATCGCCGCCAGCACGGTGCGAAAGTCGGTGGTGACGGCGAGGTCGCGCCGCTGGTAGAGCTGCGCCGGGGCGAGACCGGGCCAATCGCCGTAAACCCGGCCGCCATTGACGGCGCCGCCCAATACCCAGATGACGTTGCCGTGGCCGTGATCGGTGCCCCGGTTGCCGTTTTCCCGAAAGGTGCGGCCGAATTCCGACAGGACGACGACGACGGTATCGTGCCAGGCCTCGCCCGATCCGCGGGCAAGGGCGGCGAGGCCCTCGCCGAGCGGGCGCAGATGATCGGCCAGCTGCCCGTTGTGGTTGCCCTGGTTGATGTGGGTGTCCCAACCGCCGAGCCCGATTGCCGCGACCCGGACGCCGGGGTGACGGCGGATCAGCAGAGCGAGCCGGGCCGCCTGCCCAGGAAAGCCGGCTGGCGGCGGTGCACCGTTGTCGGCAATCTGCCGCTCCTTGCTCAAGGCGCCGATCAATTCCGCGCGCGCCGTCCGGCCTTCGCGATACGATCTGGCGAGGTCGTCATTGCCGGAATATAGCCGATCGAAGGCACTGGCGATTTCCGGCTGGTCGATCGGCAATGGCCGGACGCCGTTGGGGCCGAGCGGCAGGGTGGCGACGGGCGCCTTGCCCGCCAGAATGCGCGGCACGGTCGGGCCGATGCTGATCGCGTCGGTCGCGCCGCGCGGGCCGGGCAGCGCCAGCAGCAGGCGGTTCATCCAGCCGTCGCGGGTGGTGTCCTGCCCCGGGGTGCCGTTTTCGAGATAGAGCTGCGCGTCGAAATGCGATCGCGTCGGATCGGGCGAACCCGCGGCGTGAACAAAGGCGAGCCTGCGCTCGGTCCATAGCGGCATCAGGCTCGCGAGGGCCGGGTGCAGTCCGAAATGCCCGTCGAGCGCCAATGCCCCGTCCGGCTTGCCCGGCGGTGCGATCGCGATCGATTGGCGCTCTTGGTAATAGGCCCCGTCGGCGTAGGGGATTACGACATTGAGCCCGTCGACCGCGCCGCGCAGCAGAATGACGATCAGGCGCCTCGGGCCCTCATCGGAGATTGCCGCCCACGCATCGGGTCCGAAACAGAAGGGAGCTGCCGCCGCCCCTTTGATGAAATCGCGCCGGTGCACCGGTCCCCCTATCGATGCATAAACTCGGGACTGCCGAGGATCAGGGCGGCGCGAAGCCCTTGCGGCGATTCTTGGATGACAGCGCGCGTGCCCTCGCTCATGCGTCGAGCCGAAAATCGCTTCGAGATGCGCGTCATCGACCGCGCCTGGGCTGCTTCGGACCAATGCGGTCGCAAAGCTGATGCGGCGGGTCGTTGCGTCGGGGCTGAGCCAGGCGTCTTCGGTGTTCTTGTATCCGTCCGGCGTCAGGCAGCCGAAGAGGGGCATCCCGAGCTGGTCCATGGCGCCGAGCAGCGGCCGGACATTGCCGGGTGACACCCCCGCGGCGCGCACTGCCGAGATCACAAATTGGTAGGGCGTCTTGTACTTGGCGCCCCTGCTGTCCCAGAATTCGCTGCTGGCGAAAAGCGTCCGCAGCATCTCCCGTATATTGCCGTCGGTCTCGAGAAACCGTGCCGCGAGCCGCTCGACCAACTCTGGGGGCGGCTCGTCGGCGACAAAATATTGCGCCAGCTCGAACGCGATGTGATGGGCGGTTGCCGGGCTGTGCGCCAGGATGTCGAGCGCTTCCTCACCCTCCGCCTTGCCGCGCGACTGCAGCGGATGGCCGAGAAAAACCTTTGGACTGTAATCGTGGCGCGCGCCTTCGAAGACCGCGGCGTATTCGGGAAACAGGCGGGCATTCGGCGGATTGACGCCCCACCCGGTCAAGACCCGCGCCAAGGTGACGACGTCCTCCTGCGTGTACCCGCCATTGGCGCCGAGCGTGTGCAACTCCATGACCTCGCGGGCGAAATTCTCGTTCAGTCCCTTTTGTCTGCCGCGGGCGCCCGGGCTTCCCGGGGCGGTGCTGAGCGTGTTGTCGAGATAGACCAGCATCGCCGGGTGCTTTGTCGTGGCGAACAGCAGATCCCGGAAGCGACCGAGCACAAACGGACGGATCGCCTGCTGCTCGTAATTTCCGATCCATACATCGTCCAGCCCCTTGCCGGAGAACACATTGAAATGGTTGAACCAGAAATCGACCATGACTTCGTACAGCTGCCGCGGGCTCAGCAGGGCTCTGAGGATGCGCGCCTCGCTGGCGTCACGCAGGATGATTTGCACCCGTTCGCGCTGAGCCTTCTCCAGCTCCGGATTGGGCTTGAAGCCACGCAAGCTGCGCAACGGCCCGTAAAGCTGGCGCAGCTGCACCGGGTTGAACTTTCAAGGTGTCGAGCTGGGCGAGGCGCCACCGCAGCTCGATCGGCTCCGGGACCAAGTTCGGGGTCGAGCTGCTCGGCAATATAGCGCTCGACGCCGATCGTCTTGACGTGCCGAACCTCTTCGAGGGTCGGGCCGAAGGCGAGCCGGTTCAGGAGATGGACGACCGTCTGATCCGAGACCGGCTCGGCGCCGAGCGCCAATAACGACGGCAGAGCAATCAGCAACCCCGCCGTCGCAGCGAAGAACCGGTGAAAGCGCGATCGCCCACGCGCCCCGTTACTCATCGGGTCCCGCCCCATCCCCCCGATTGCAGGCGGCTGCAGGATAGTCAAACTCGACCCCGACGCAAGCCGAGGAGCAGTTCCCTTGCCGAGGGCGGGTTCGATTTACGGCGGCGCGCGCACCGGGACTTGATCGCGGTTTGGTTCCGGCATGCCGGAACCGCGGACGGACGCACGTCGTGGTAGGCGCACGAAATTGAGCAGGCGGGATAGGCTGGCAAGCGCGGCAAGCGCAGAAAAGCCGGCGGCGATCAGGATGGCCGTGGTCGGGCTGGTGCCGCCGCCGTGTCCGGCATAGCCGAAGACCAGCGCCACCAGAGCGGCGCCGATCGTCTGGCCGAGCAGCCTGGCGGTCGCTTGAATGGCGCCGGCGCCGCCGCTGCGTTCGCGCGGCGCGCTGCTGACGATGGCGCGGTTGTTCGGCGATTGGAAGAACCCGAACCCGAAGCCGCAGACGACGATTCGCCAGATGATGCTGGCATCGCCCGGTTGAGCCGGGAGCAATGCCAGCAGGATAAAGCCGAGGCTCAGCACGCCGAGCCCGATGCCGCCGAGAATTCCGGCGGGATAGCGGTCGGCCAGCCGGCCGGCGATCGGCGCGATGATCGCGACCGTCACTGGCCACGGCGTGATCAAGAGCCCGGTTTCGACCTGCGAGCGGCCGATCACGTCCTGGAAGTAAAAAGGCAGCGCGACAAACACGATGCCTTGCGCGACAAACGCGCAAACCGACGTCGTGACCGACAGAGCGAACACCGGCCGCTTGAAGAGATCGACAGGCAGCAGCGGCATGGCCAAGGAGTTTTGCCGGCGCACCAGGACATAGCCGACGAGGAGGGCGCCGGTCAGTTCGCTCAACACCAGGAGAGCGGGGTGGTGGTGGCCGATGCCGTTGATCCCGCTGATCAGGAAAGCAAAGGCAACTGCGCTCAACACCGCGCTCGCCAGGTCGAAGCGATGGTCGGAGGGCGGCGTCGCCGGCAACAGGCGCCACGACATCGCGAGCGCGACGAGACCGATCGGGACATTTATCGCGAAGAGCCAGGGCCACGAGGCGACCGCGAGGATCGCCGCGGCGACGCTCGGGCCGGCGGCCGACGATATCGAGACGACGACCGAAACCATCGCGATGCCGCGGCCCAACTGCCGCCGCGGATAGGTGAAGCGCACCAGAGCCGTATTGACGCTCATCATGCCGGCGGCGCCCAGCCCCTGCAGCGCGCGGCCCAGGGTCAGCATCGGCAAGGAGTGCGACAGAGCACTGACGAGCGCGGCGCCGGTGAACACCACGAGGCCAATGATGTAGATGCGGCGATAGCCGAAAATGTCGCCGAGCGAGGCGAACGGCAGCAGCGAAATGACGACCGCCAGCTGGTAGGCGTTGATGACCCAGATCGAATCGGCGGCGCTGGCGTGGATTTCCTTCGCGATCGCCGGCAATGCGATATTCGCGATCGCGCTGTCGAGCACCGACAGCGCCATCCCGACCGCGAGGTTCAGGATCGCCCAATATCTCAGTGGGAGCGGGAGGCCGTCTTCCGCCGTGTTCATTATGCGGCTGACTTATGCCGCCGCACCCGCCCGCGCCAGACCCGGCAACGCAGCTACGGCGAGCGCGCATATCGAGAGCCGCCCGGCCGAACCGGCGCTCTTCTCCAGACCCTCCTCGCTGCGCGCGCCACCGTCTCCGGCGGTGCGTGGGGGGACCCAGCCCGAGGGGGCTGGGTGGGTGAGGGTCAGTTGAGGCCGTAGAAGCCCATTGCGCCGCCCGCCATGACCTGATGCTGAACCTCGGGCGAGGCGCCGGCCAGTCGGTCCCTGATCATCTGCGGGGCGCCGGGGAAGAAACCGTCGCGGTGCGGATAGTCGGTCGCCCACAGGATCTTGTTTGGCCCGATATATTCGGCGAGCACTTTGAGGCTGCCCTCGACCGGCTCGAACGAGATCCAGCAATTGCGCCGGAACAAGTCGCTGGGGCGCGTCTTCAGACCTGAGTCGTTGAAGCCCTGATCGTCGAAATGGCGGTCCATGCGGTCGAGCCATGGCGCGATCCAGCCGCCGCCGGATTCGAGGAAGGCGACGCGCAATTTCGGGTGACGCTCGCACACGCCGCCCCAGATCATGCTCATGCAGGCGAGCATCATCTCCATCGTGTGCGAGATGATGTGCTGCGCGCCGCGGCCCTCGAAGCGGTCGATGCCGACGGTCGGCATGCCGCTGTTGCCGCCCTCGTGAATGCCGATCGAGAAGTCGAGATCCTCGGCCGCGCTCCACAGCGGGTCGTAGGCCGGGTCGTGCAGCTTCCTGTCGTTGTAGGGATTGGGCCGGATAAAGCCGCCGCGGAAGCCGAGATCGCGGCGCGCGAAGCGCATCTCGGCGATCGCGTGATCGATCGACTGCATCGGCAGCATCGCAATGCCGAACAGGCGGTCGGGATAGGGCTTGCAGTAATCGGCGAGCCAGCGGTTGTAGGCACGGCACAGCGCGCTCGCCAGTTGCGGATCGTGCACCGCACCGGCAAACAGCCCCATGCTCGGATAGAGGAAGGCGGCGTCGATGCCGTCCAGATCCATATCCGGAATGCGCTTGTGCGGGTCGAAACCGCCGGGGCGGCCCTCCTCGTAGCTCATCATTTCGGCCGAGACGACGCCCTGTCTCGCCCCGACCCCGCCGATGCCGCCCATCCCCTGCTGGCTGCCGAGGATCTGGTCCTCGACCAGGAGCCGCTCCTTGCCGTCCTTGTCGATGACGAGCTTTGGGGCACGGTCGCGGAAGGCCGGGTCCATGTAGTCATTCCAGAGCGTCAGCGGCTCCAGGATATGGCCATCGGAATCGATGACGTTGTATGCACGGGCCATGACCTTCTTCTCCTGCTCAGTTGCGGCTCAGTGGTAAATCCAGTCCTTCTCGAACCGGGCATAGCAATCGCGCTCACCAGGCATCTTTACCCACCCGGCCAGAAGCCGCGCCGTCGCGAGCATCAGGCGATCGCGCATATGGGTCGAATTGTGTGCGTATTCCTCGAAGGTCGAGATCGTGATCTTCTGGTTGTGCGGATCGTCCTGAAAGCGGCACGCCGCCAGCGCTACGGTCGACTGGTAGGCTTTCCGGTCGGCGCCCGACTGCAGATACGCATTGGCGAGGGCCGTGGCGCGCGGGAAATCGAGCGCCATGATCGCTTCGTCGAGATCCTGCAGCAGTGCATCAGGCGAGTGACCGCTGGTATCGATCCCGGCGGCCTCCTGTTCGATCACCGAGTTCTGCAGCTTGTTCTCGTGCGCCACGTCGTTGATGAAATGGGCCATCAGGTAAAGGACGCGCGGCTGGTACGGATTGTCGCTCATGCGGAACCAATTGTTCGCGACATTGCAGTAATCGAACGGATGCTGGCCATTGGTGAACTGCCGCGGCACCGTCGTCCTGAGGATCAGCTCGGCGGCGCCGAGCTGGATCGTGTCGCCGAGGCTGCGGATCGACTTGCCGTTCTTCAGGTGAGCGGTCAGCAGATCCCACACCGTGTCGGCGTCTGCCGTCATCAGCTGCCGGACCATGTCCTCGACCTCGTCCGGGGTCAGCGGTGTCTGGTTGGTCTGCTTGAGGCTGGTCCCGCCATCCGGGAACTCGCTCGCCATCCTGACGCAGACGGCGTCGTAGAGCGAATAATAGAGCGGCCCGACCGCCATGTCGGGGACGCCCATGTAATAGACCCCGTGTGAGCGCTCCCAGCCGATGAAGTCGGCGAGGTCGGTAATCGAACGAGCGCGTATCGCCTTATGGCCGGTATTGCGTGCCTTGCGGCCGATGACCGTGTCCTGCAGATCGATCAACCCGAGGAAGTTCAGTTGATCAGCCAGAAGCGGCCGCGCCTCTTCCTCCTCGGCGAGCCCAAGAAAAAGACCGTAAGACCGGCGCAAGTCGCCGCTGACCGTAGCGACCATCTGCGCGTGCAATCGCTCCGCGATGGAGCCTTTTTCCCGGATCGGCTCGTGGTCCTCCTGCCACACCACCGGACCATAGCTCGGCGGCGGAACATTGATGCCCTTCATTGTGGCGTACCGGCCCGGATACTTGCCGAGCAGCTGGTTCCAGATGTCGAGCCCCGCCGGGATGTACCAGACACTCTGCAACAACGGCAGCAGCCGATATTTCTCTGGGAGGTAAGGCATCAGATAAGCCGAGGCACGCAGCCCGAGGATCGTGTGATCGTTGTTGATCAAGGTGATCTGACCGTCGCGCACATTGATGTGGCTCGGAACCTGGACAAACGGTGCTTCCGCAGCGGTCACGACGCTGAGCGCGTCGCCGACCGAATGCCCGTCCCGCGTCATCCGAACGAACAGGTCGGTCGTGCGCGGCTGATCGCGATCGAGGATGGCGGTCGGTCAGCAAATCGAAGTATTTGTCCTCCTGGATATCTTGCCGATTTAGCAGCATCGCGACTCTTCCTCGAATTGCGGCCGGTTACGACCTCGAACCGATTGAGCGTACCGCTCGCTTTGCCGGCACGTAAAGGAGCCCTGGGACAGAGCGGCTATGAGGCACGCGCAGCCTTTTCCCGTCCTCACAACCGAACGGCTGGAACTTCGCGCCGTGCAATCCAGCGACGCCAGTTTTTACCATCAGCTGCTGTCGGTCGCGGAAGTCACGCGTTTTTCCGATCTTCCCGACAGGGCCACCAGAGCGCAGGCAGATCGTTTCGTAGACTGGATGTCAAAATTGTTCAGCAGCGGCAGCGGCTGCGCCTGGATGATCCAGGAGCGGAGCACCGGTACGCTGCTTGGAGCGATCCGTATCAATCGGATCCATAAACGATGGCGATGGGGTGAGATCGGTTACGAGTCGCACCCGGAATTTTGGGGCCGCGGTCTCATGACCGAAGCGGCCCGCGCGGTTGTCGCTTGTGGACACGGTCGTTTCAAGTTGAACCGCATGGAGGCTTGGACCTTGCCGGGTAACGATGCCTCCGACAGGGTCCTCGTCAAGGCAGGCTTCATTTACGAGGGGACGCTGAAACAAAAGGCCTGGTTCAAGGGCGCCTTTCACGATTTTCGCATGTTCGGGCGTGTAGCAGCTGACCCGATCGGCTAAGCGGCCCCGGGCGTTATACGGGCTTCAGGCTCGGCGGCAATGCAATATGAAAATCGGGTTCCGGGGTGAAGAGCTCCTGCGGCTGCGCGACGCCGCGCAGCGCGTAGCGGCCGACGGAAACCAGCCGGCTTCGCATTTCCGGGCCGAGCGCGTCGGCAAAGCTTGACGACAGCAATAAATCCTGCTCGACCGACCGGCTCATCGCCAGGATCCGACTGACCTCGTTGACGGCCGGGCCGATCACCGTGAAGTCGAGACGATCCTTGCTGCCGACATTGCCGTAGAAGACGTCGCCGACATGCAGCGCGAGATAGACGGCGGTGGTCGGCAGACCGGCTTGGCTTCGGTTTTGATTGAGCTTGGCGGCTCCTTTGCGCACCTGCGCCGCCGCCGCGAGCGCCGCGCGGCATGCCTCCTGGCGGTTCTCAGTGGTGAAGATGGCGAGGGTGCCGTCGCCGACGAGTTTCAGCACGTCGCCGCCATGCCCGTGCACGGCAGAGATGACGACTTCGGCGTAGTCATTGAGCAATGGGATGATCTGTTCCGGCGGGGCATTGTCGGAGATATTCGTGTAGCCGTGCAGATCGCTGTACCACAGCACGGCGCCGATCTTCTCGGCGACCCCCCGCACGATGCGGCCGCTCATCACTCGCCGGCCGGCGTCACGGCCGAGGTAGGTTTCGGCAAGCGTCCCGGCCATTCGGGCGAGTGCGGCGGATTTGACCGCCAGCTTGAGAAACGGGGCGAGCCGTTTTAGCGCCGCGACCGCGGCCTCGCCGAAGCCATCCGCCGCATCGCTGGACCAGGTCGAATAGACGCAATCCATCTCGCCGATGACGCCCTCGGCGGCAAAGCGATGGACAAGCACCAGATAGTCGGTCGCCCCCTCGTCGCGGGCCTGCGCGATGGTCGGGAAATCGGCCGGATCACCGGCAGCCAAACAGCGCCGCATCGCCGTTTCGCCCGACTGCAGCAGATGGAAAAAGGGGCTATTGCGCCAATTCTCGGCGGCCTCGCCTTCATTGGTCCGGCCATAGTCCACCGCCTCGGCCGCCTCGGGCATATCCGAGCGCCAGCGGAAAGCGCGGCCCTCATAGATCGGGTGAAGGGTGTCGAGGATAACAAGGGCGCGTGCCAACGGAACCCCGGCTTTGCCGAGGCGCCGGCAGAACCCGGCCATCAGCTCGCTTTCGCTGCGGCCGATGAGCCCGGCCTCGGTCACCCAGCCGGCGAGTTCGCTTAAGGCTGCTTCGTTCATATCGAATCCCTCCACGGGGCGGGGCCGCGCCGCAGCAGATGATGGTGGTCTGGGGCGTAAAGCCGGCTTTCGGGAGCGTCTCTGTCGCCGAGGGTCCGGCCGACCAGCACCAAGGCGGTACGGGTGATGCGGGCCTGTTTCACCTTGTCACGGATATCGGCGAGAGTGCCGCGGATCAGGCATTCGTCCGGCCAGCTGACCCGGTAGGCGACGACCGCGGGACAATCTGCGCCATAATGCGGCGTCAGCGCGCGCACGACCCGCGCGAGATTGTTGACCGACAAATGGATTGCCAAGGTCGCGCCGCTCGCGCCGAGCCGTTCGAGGGCTTCGCGCTCGGGCATCGGCGAGGAGCGCGTCGCGGTGCGCGTCAGGATCACGGTCTGCGCGATTTCCGGCAGGGTCAGCTCGCGGCCGAGCGCGGCCGCCGCTGCGGCAAAAGAAGGTACCCCCGGCGTCACGTCGAACGGGATGCCGAGCGCCTCGAGCCGCCGCATCTGCTCGGCGATCGCGCCATAGAGCGACGGATCGCCGGAATGCAGCCGGGCGACATCGAGACCGCAGCGATCGGCGTCTGCGAGATGGCCGACAATCTCGTCGAGGGTCAACGGCGCGGTGTCGATCACCAGCGCCCCCGGCGGCGCCGCGGCGAGGATCTCGACCGGCACCAGCGAACCCGCGTAGAGGCAAACCGGGCAGCGTTCGATCAGCCGCAGCCCGCGGACCGTAATCAGATCGGGCGCGCCGGGGCCGGCGCCGATGAAATGCACCGTCACGGGAAGCTGCGGTCGAAATAGCCGCGCGGTGTGTAAAGGCGCGGAGGATCGCTGTCGATCCGGCGGGTCTGGCTGCTGCCGACCAGCACGACCGTAAGCATATCGATATCGGCGCCGGCCAGTTCCGACAAACAGATGATGCGCCGCTCTTCCCGTTCACGCCCGAGATTACGGCCGATGAAGACCGGTGTCTCGGGCGAGCGATGCCGCAGCAAAATATCCGTGGCCTCGGCCAGTTGAGCCTGCCGCCGCGCCGAGCGCGGGTTGTAGAGCGCGACGACGAAATCGACCATTGCCGCCGCCTCGAGGCGAGCCCGGATCGTCTCCCACGGGGTCATCAAATCCGACAGCGAGATCACGCAAAAATCATGGCCGAGCGGCGCGCCGGCCAGTGAGGCGGCGACCTGAAACGCGGAGATGCCAGGAACGACCATAAGATCGATCGTGCGCCATTCCGGCTTCGCCTGGGTATCGAGAATCTCGAAGACGAGCGGCGCCAGGCCGTAGATGCCGGCGTCTCCGGAGGAGACGAGCGCTACCGACCCTCCCTCGGCGGCGAGATCGAGCGCCAGGCGGACCCGCGCCTCTTCGTCGCCGATCGTGCTCGGATGGCGGCGTTTGCCTTCGATCGCGCGCCCAAGCAGGTCGAGATATAGACTGTAACCGACCACATCGCTCGCCTGCGCAAGCGCCGTGCTCGCCTCCGGAGTGCGCCAGTCCGGATCGCCCGGGCCAATGCCAATGACGGCGAGCCTGCCGCGCGGGCGGCCAATTGCCTCGGCAATGATCGGCTGCGACGCGCGCGCGACGGCGCAAGTCGCACGCCGCGATTTGCGCTTCGGCACGACCAATACCCCATCTGGTCCCGCGGCGGCGAGCGCCGCCCCTTCGGCCACCCCCCAACAGCCAGTCGCCCGAAATGCAGCCGGCGAGCGCTCCGACAGACGCGGTGTCTCGACGAGGAGACGTGAAGCGGGAAAAAACCGCGCCGGCACCCCGAGTTCCGCCGCGAGCGCATGGATCGCCGGTTCGGCGAGCTTCAATTCGACCGACACGACCGCCGCGACCGCACCCGCCGCGAGCCCCGCCTCGGCCGAGCGCCGAGCGCGCGAGATCCGCGATTTCTTCGGCGGAACAGCCGCGCTCGCATCCGATGCCGAGCGCCAGGACCGGCGGATGAAATACCAGGGCGTCAGTTTCGGCTTCCCCCACGCGGTCGGTCACGACGACCCGTCGATTGCCGTGTTCCACCCAGCCGATTTCTCCGGCATGTAGCCATCCGGCGCAGCCCGTCTCGTCGACCAGGGACACCGCCTCGCCCCGAAGGAGCGCCGACACGATCGACTTCGCCTTGTCCGGATCGGCGATACGCCAGCCGGGCGGCGGTTCATCGAGCGCGACGCCGAGGCGCACATCCCCGGCGGTGGTTATCGCCGCGATGCCGCCGGTGAGCTCGGCAATGCGCGCGGGCCAACGCATTGGCGCCACGATGTCCGCCGATCAGTGGCACCGCTACCGAGCCGTCCTCGGCGACCGCGACGACCGCCGGCTCCTCCTGCTTGGCGGCGAGGAAGGGGGCGACAGAGCGGATCAGGATGCCGCTGGCGCAGATACCGACGATCGGCCGACCCGCTTCGAACAGCTGGCCGATATGGGTCGACGCCCGATCGTAGCGCTCGTCCCAGTCGCCGGGAAGGGCGCGCGGCCCGTGCAACCGAGCGCTGGCCAGCGCCGTCCGCAATCGCCGGCCGAGCGCGGCGCCCCCTCGGCCGAGCACGACGACGGCAATGTCCTCGGGTAGTAACCCGACCATTCTCCGAAAACTGCCGATAAGCCGAATGTATCCATCGGGCCCCGCGAGTTAACCTCGATTGCTACAATTTGTCGATTGTCTTCGAAAATTATCTGCTAAAGTTTCGGCAGGGGACGCTTGGGGGGGTTAGACCCATGCGATTGCTTGTCTGCATCTGCTGTATCGCAATGGTTGCTGGGCTCGTCCCGGTAATCGCGCAAGAGATGACCCAGCCCGAGGCGGTGCCAGCAGTCGAGGCGAGCGCTCCTTTGCCCCCCGAGTGGTCGCCGCCGGGCCGCGTCGGCCAGGTCAGCCTTGTCTCGGGAAATGTCGATCTTAGAGTTTCCGGCGGGAGCACCTGGGCTGACGCCGAGTTGAACCAGCCGATCTTTTCCGGTGAAGCGCTGCGTACTGACCCACGAGCCCGCGGCGAGATCCGTATCGGCGCGAATACAATCGACCTGTCCAATGGCAGCGAGATCGAAATCGCGAGTTTGCGCGACGGGGTCACTCAAATCCTCCTTTCGCGCGGTCGAATCGGCTTTCATGCACGCCAGGCCGGCGAAAATGAGACCGTCGAGATCGATGTTCCGCAAGGCGACATTTGGCTGCTAGCTCCCGGCACGTATGATATCGATGCCGGAGAGGGTGACCGGTCAATGCGCGTCGCGGTTTTCGACGGAAAGGCGCATTTCGCCGGGGCGGGCGGCGACAGACGCATCGAGGGCGGTCAAACCGCCGTCCTGACGGAGTCGGAACCGGCTGATGCCATCTCGATCGAACCGGCCACGGCGGACGACTTTGTCGCGTGGTGCCGCGACCATGACTACGACGAGACCCGCCTCGCCGCGCCCTATTACGTCTCACGATACATGACCGGCTATGACGAGCTCGATTCCGCCGGCATGTGGAAGATCAATGCGCAATACGGGCCCGTGTGGTTCCCCACGCAGTCCGAGGAATGGGCGCCATATCGCTTCGGACATTGGAGCTGGATTGCGCCGTGGGGTTGGACCTGGCTCGACGATCAGCCCTGGGGTTTCGCCCCGTCGCACTATGGCCGGTGGGCGCTCATCGACGACCATTGGGCATGGGTTCCCGGAGAATATGTTAGACGACCGCTTTATGCGCCGGCGGTCGTCGCGTTCCTCGGCACGCCTGGTGTCGGGCTGAGCTCGCAGGAAGGAGCCACGATCGCGTGGTTCCCGCTCGCTCCAGGCGAGGCGTATTGGCCGAGCTACACGCGAGATCTCGATTACGTTCGCAACCTGAATTTCGGGAGTGTTCAAGATGTCGCGGCAATCGGGGTGCGAGCGGACGGAGAGCCGCCCCTGGAGGCGTTCAACGAGGATTTCGCCAACCGCCTGTTCGCGACCGTTGTCCCGCGGCTAATTTTTGCCAATGGACGCTCAGCCGCGCCCGCGCGCGTATCTTTACCTGAAAAGCGGTTGCAGGACGCGCCGGTGCTGATGGCTTCACCGCAGATCGCTCCCGCCTCGGCCCAGAGGGTCGCCAACGTCGCGACGGCGAATTCACCCGTCATTCATGCGTCTGTGCAGTTGTCGCGCAAAGGCGGTCCCAAGCCCATCCGCGCCAGCTCGATACAGTTGCGCGGCCGGGTCCAGCCGGTTGTTCTGCGCGGTGCGCACCTGCACGCCCCCGCTTATGCCGGCCAGCCGCGCGGTCGGCATATGGTCGTGCTCCGTTTGGCTCACTCCCGTGGCGGCCCCGGCAAAAAGGGGTAAGTTTGCTGACACGACAATACATGTGACGGCAATGATCGATTATCGCAGCGACAACACCGGCCGAGCCGCACCGCAGATCTTAGAGGCGCTGGTTCGGGCCAATCACGACACCGCGTTGGGGTACGGCGCCGACGAGTGGACGGCGAACCTGCAGCGACGCTTTTGCAGACCTGTTCGAGACCTCGGTGCGGGTTTTTCCGGTCGCCACCGGGACCGCCGCCAATGCCTTGGCTCTGGCCGCGCTCGGCCCGTCCTGGGGCATCGTCTATTGCAGCGAAGTTGCACACATCAACACTTCCGAAGCCAACGCTGCGGGGTTCTTTGGCGGCGGCCTCAAGCTGGCTGCGGTCGGCGGACAACACGGCAAAATCGACGCCGTACTGCTGGCCGAGACGCTGGCCGGGATCTCGCCCGCGCAGCTTCACAGAGGCCAGCCGAGCGCGGTCAGCCTGACCCAGGCGACCGATCTCGGAGCGGTGTATACCCTCGACGAGATCCGGGCGGTTGCCGAGATCGCCAGACGGCGCGGTCTGAGGCTCCACATGGATGGGGCCCGTTTCGCCAATGCCGTGGCGCGGCTCGGGTGCAGCCCAGCCGATGCGACTTGGCGATCCGGGATCGACATCATGTCGTTCGGGGCCACCAAGAATGGCGGGGCGTTGTGCGACGCGATCGTCGTCTTTGCGCCCGACCTCGCGGACGGCCTTGCGGTGCAGTTGCGCCGCGCCGGCCAGGTCTGGTCCAAAATGCGTTTCGCGTCGGCGCAGCTGATCGCCTATGTCGAGAACGATCTCTGGCTCGAGATGGCGCGGGCCTCGAACCGGATTGCGGCGCGCATCGCCGCCGCGCTGACGGACATACCAGGCGTCCGGCTGTTGGCCCCGGTCGAGGCGAACGAGATCTTTCTCGAACTGCCGGACGGCGCAATGGACGCGTTGGAGCGCGACGGCTTCCAGTTCTATCGCCGAAGCCGGACACTCGCCCGTTTCGTGTGCCGTTTCGACACGACCGAAGCCGAGAGCGGACGCGCTCGCCGCGCGCTGCGTCGGCATCTCGGCAATGCCGCCAACGCGCTCCGCGCGCGCCGCCGAATAGCCCTGGCAGTTCACGGGACAGTACCCGCCGCGATGCGCTATGTGAGACGGGTACTGCAACCGGGAGAAACGGTTGTTTATGCGACGCGATTGCACCCGGTCATCTATTGGCGCGCCATTCTGCTGATGATCATCGCATAATCTTAGCGGTGGCGGCCTGGTACACAGCCGATAATCAGAACCTCGGTCTCGCGCTCGGAATCGCCGCGGCAATCTTTGCGTTGCTGGCACTGTCGTCGGCCCTCCGCGCGTTCATTCGGCGGGCGTCGACCGAACTGGCGGTGACCGATCAACGCGTCATCTATAAGACCGGTCTTATCGCGCGCCACACCCTCGAGATGAATCGGAGCGAGGGTCGAGAGCGTCACCGTCGACCAAACCGTGCTTGGCCGCCTGTCTCGGCTACGGCACGGTCACTGTTCGCGGCGTCGGCAGCGCCTTGGAGCCGATCCGCAACATCAGCGATCCGCTGACGTTCCGAAATTACCTCACCACCGGCTGACCGGGACGGCGCTCAGGCGCGGACGGGGACGCCCTTCTGCTCGAAGAGCTGCTGCAATTCGCCGGTTTCGAACATTTCGCGGATGATGTCGCAGCCGCCGACGAACTCGCCCTTGACGTAGAGCTGCGGGATCGTCGGCCAGTTCGAGAATTCCTTGATCCCCTGGCGGATCCCCGGGTCGGACAGCACATCGACGCCTTTGAACTTGACCCCGATATGGCTGAGGATCTGCACCACCGCAGCGGAAAACCCGCATTGCGGAAAGACCGGCGATCCCTTCATGAACAGCACGACGGGGGTCTCTGAGATGTTCTGGCGGATTCGCTGTTGAACCGTGTCGTCCATTTTCCTGGTCCTCGAGTTTTTCGGTATGGATTTCCCGTCATTCCCGCGCAAGCGGAACTTCAGTTAGGAAGGCCCAAAACATTTGGCGCGTTCAGTCCTCGGGTGCGCCCGTCTGCAAAGCAAGCGCGTGCAGCTCGTTGCCCATCCGGCCACGTAACGCCTGATATACCATCTGGTGTTGCTGCACCCGCGTCTTGCCGCGAAACGCGCCGGAAACGACATGCGCCGCGTAATGATCGCCGTCGCCGCGCAGGTCTTCGATCGAGACCTGGGCGTCGGGGAGGCTCTCTTTGATCAGCCGCTCGATCATCGCCGCGTCCATCGCCATCCCCGACACCCTCCGCTCAAGTCTGCGCCATATAGCCCGGCAGCCAAGCCTCGTTGATGGCCTTCAGTGTGGCAACCGATATGGCACCGCTGCCGTGGAGTGTCAACGAAGCCCCGCCGACCACGCCGATTGCGCGGGCCGGCACCCCCGCAGCGCGCGCCGCATTCAACACTGCCTGGAGATCCTCGACTTCGATCAAGTAGCGCGCCTGGTCTTCGCCGAAGAGGTAAGCGTGTTTCGGCAACCCGGTCGGGATGGGATCGAGCGTGATGCCGCGCATACCCGCCATCGCCATCTCGGCGAGCGCGACGAGAAGCCCGCCATCCGACAGATCGTGACAGGCGGCGACAAGCCCGCCTTGTATTATGTGGCGGACGAAATCGCCGTTGCGGCGTTCGGCGGCGAGATCGACAGGCGGCGGCGGGCCCGCCTCGCGGCCTTCGATCTCGCGCAAATATAGCGATGCGCCGAGATGGCCGCCTGTGTCGCCGATCAGGATCACGGCATCGCCGTCGCGCTTAAGCGCAGAGATCGACCGCGGTGCCCGCATCGGCGATCAGTCCGACGCCGCCGACCACGGGAGTCGGCAGGATCGCCCGGCCGCTCGTCTCGTTGTAGAGCGATACATTGCCGGATACGACCGGGTAGGCGAGTGCGAGACAAGCTTCCCGCATGCCCTCGATCGCGCCGACGAACTGGCCCATGATCTCGGCCCGCTCCGGGTTGCCGAAATTCATGTTGTCGGTGATCGCCAGCGGCTCGGCGCCGACCGCAGTCAGGTTGCGCCAGCTCTCGGCGACGGCTTGCACGCCGCCGCGCACCGGATCGGCGCGGCAATAGCGCGGCGTGCAGTCGGCCGCCAGCGCCAGTGCCTTGCCCTCCGAGGAAACCCGGATCACTGCGGCGTCGCCGCCCGGCCGGATGACAGTATTGCCCATCACCAAGTGATCGTACTGTTCCCAGATCCAACGCTTGGAGGCGAGCGCCGACGAGGCGAGGAGCCGCTCCAGGCATTCGAGCGGGTCGCGATCGGGAAGCGAAGCCGGGTCGATTTCCGGCTCGGGATCGGGGCGCCGCCACGGGCGCCGGTAGACCGGTGCTTCGGTGACCAAGGGCCCGACCGGGATCTCGGCAGCGGTCTCTCCGCCGCTCCGCAGCACCAGCCGGCCGGTGTCGGTGACCCGGCCGATCACCGCGAAGTCGAGTTCCCATTTCTCGAAGATATGGCGGGCCGCCGCCTCGCTGCCGGGGCGCAGGATCATCAGCATGCGCTCCTGGCTTTCGCTCAGCATGATCTCGTAGGGTGTCATGCCGCTCTCGCGCACCGGCACCCGGTCGAGATCGAGCTCGATGCCGAGCCCGCCCTTGCCGGCCATCTCGACCGAGGACGACGTCAACCCGGCCGCGCCCATGTCCTGGATCGCGACGATCGCATCCTGCTCCATCAGTTCGAGGCAGGCCTCGATCAGCAATTTCTCGGTGAACGGATCGCCGACCTGGACGGTCGGCCGCTTCTTGCCGGCGTCACCGCCGAACTCGGCCGACGCCATTGTCGCGCCGTGGATGCCGTCGCGTCCGGTCTTGGCGCCGACATAAACGACAAGATTTCCCGGCCCTGCCGCGGCCGAATAGAAGATCCGGTCGGCGCGGGCGAGCCCGACACACATCGCGTTGACCAGGATGTTGCCGTCGTAGGAGGAGTCGAACTCGCATTCGCCGCCGACCGTCGGCACCCCGACGCAGTTGCCGTAGCCGCCAATCCCGCTCACGACGCCGGCCACGAGGTGGCGGGTCCTCGGATGATCCGGGCTGCCGAAGCGCAGCGAATTGAGGATCGCGATCGGCCGCGCGCCCATCGTAAAGACATCGCGCAGAATGCCGCCGACCCCGGTCGCCGCTCCCTGGTAAGGCTCGATGAAGGAGGGGTGGTTGTGGCTCTCGATCTTGAAGACGACCGCATCGCCGTCCCCGATATCGACGACCCCGGCATTCTCGCCCGGCCCGCAGATCACCCGCGGCCCGGTCGTCGGCAATGTCTGGAGCCAAATCTTCGACGATTTGTAGGAGCAGTGCTCGCTCCACATCACCGAAAAAATCCCGAGCTCGGTCATGTTCGGCGTGCGCCCGAGGATCGCGACCGCGCGCTCGAACTCCTCGCTCGGTCAGCCCGTGCTCGGCGGCGAGCGCGGCAGTGACGTTGCTCCCGCGGTCCGTACCCGCCGGATCAACTTAATCTCCCTCTCCCCCCGCCGGGGGGAGAGGGTCGGGGTGAGGGGGGCCGAGCCAGCAGAAACTTCCGCGAACGAGTGCGCGGCCGACACCCCCCTCACCCTGCCCTCTCCCCCCGCAAGCGGGGGAGAGGAAAAAATGGCGAGGCGGAAACTCGGAGCGGCATCAGTTATTGCAGCGCGCCCACCAGCCCGTCGAAGAAGGCTTGGCCGTCGGTGCGGCCGAGCAGCGAGTCGGTGGCGTTTTCGGGATGCGGCATCAGGCCAAGAACCGTGCGGGTCTCGTTGAAGATGCCTGCGATCGCGCGCGCGGAGCCGTTGAAGTTTGCGTCCTCGTTACTCTCGCCACTCGCTCCGCAATAGCGGAAAGCGACGAGGCCGCGCGCTTCGAGGCGGTCGAGCGTCTCGGGATCTGCGGTGTAATTGCCGTCGTGATGGGCGACCGGCACCCGGATCGTCTCTCCGGCTTCATAGCCGCAGGTAAAGATCGTCTGGTTGTTCTCGACGCGTAGATCGACCTCGCGGCAGGTGAACCGCAGCGAGCGGTTCGGGAGCAGCGCGCCCGGAAGGAGCCCCGCCTCGGTCAGGATCTGAAATCCGTTGCAGATGCCGAGGACGGGGGTGCCTTTGGCGGCTTGGTCGCGCACTTCGCGCATGATCGGCGAGTGCGCCGCTATGGCCCCGCAGCGCAAATAATCGCCATAGGCAAAACCGCCCGGCAACACGATCAGATCGCTCGGCGGCAACTCGGCGTCACGGTGCCAGACGCGCAGCGGCTCTCGTCCGGAGGCGCGGGCCAGTGCCGCGCATACATCGCGCTCGCGATTGGAGCCCGGGAAAATGATAACGGCTGCTCTCACCAGCGCCACGCCCGTTTTGTGCTCACCGCGTCAAATACTCTCGTCCGCAAACCGATCAAGCTGCGCACACCGGGTTCCCGTCTCAAAGATCGGTAAAGGCGCGCCGGTCGACTTCGGACCACCACTCGCTAAAGCTGGCGAAGGGATCGTCGATCGGTTTCCGGTCCGCGTCGGTCAAGGGCAGGTGCCCACCCTCGATGCGATACGCGAGATCATAGGCCCCGCAGAGACGCCGAGCGAATCGGACCAGTTGCGAGATCGTCGTTTGGGTCTTGCCGGTGATCTTGCTCTTGATCATGCCGGATACCAGGATGCCGTGCGCATCTCTAACTCCCGCCCAGCTCGCGTCGCACAATCGCGGCGCCTTCGGCGAGCGCCTTCAATTTGGCGAAGGCGATGTCGCGCGGAATGTATTTCATGCCGCAATCGGGGGCCGGGATCAGCCGCTCCGGCGGGATGTGCTCGAGCGCCCGGCGGATCCGGGCGGCCACGGTCTCCGGAGTTTCCGGCTGCGGATCGCCCATGCTGATGACGCCGAAAATGACGGTCTTGTCGCCGAGGCCGTCGAGGGTCGCAAGATCGAGATTGGGTTGCGCCGCCTCGATCGAGATCTGCTCGGCGACCGTGCCGGTCAGTTCGGGCAGGAACGAATAGCCGCTCGGCTTGTTGCGGGCGACATAGGCGTAGCCAAAGCAGAGGTGCAGCGCGGTCGGACCGGAAATGCCTTCGAGCGCTCGGTCGATCGCGGGCAACGCCAGGCGGCGCGCCTCTTCGGGCCGCGCCTGCACCCAGGGCTCGTCGAGCTGGATTACATCGGCGCCGGCCGCCTTCAGGTCGCGGAGTTCGGCATTGACCGCCGCAGCATAATCCATGACCAGCTCTTCTTCGTCCTTGTAGTATTCATTCTTCGCCTGGCGTGACATCGTGAACGGGCCGGGCAGCGTAATCTTGATCGTGCGGTCCGTGTTGCGCCGCAGGAACTCGACGTCGCGCACCTCGACCGGGCGCAATCGCCGAATCGGGCCGACAATCCGCGGCACCGTAACGGTGCCGCCAGTGCGTCCCGGTACGGCCGCCGGGTGGTCGAGATCGATCCCGGACAGCGCCGTCGCAAAGCGGTTCGAGTAGCTTTCGCGGCGGATCTCGCCGTCGGTGATGATGTCGATGCCGGCGCGCTCCATGTCGCGAATTGCGAGCACAGTCGCGTCATCCTGCGCCTGTTCGAGCCAAGGTTCCGGTACCCTCCACAGCTCGCTCGCCCGCACCCGCACCGGCGGCAGATGGGTCAGCTTGTCGCGATCGATCAGCCAGTCCGGTTGCGGGTAGCTGCCGACGACGGTGGTGGGGAGAAGGGTTTCGGTCATCTGCGGGCTCCAGGACGATACGCTCAGCTGATCGTCTCGGCCATCGGCCGGATCGCGATCCCGGCCTTTTCGAGCCTGTCGCGGACCTGCTCAGCCATTGCCACTGCCGCCGGGTTGTCGCCATGGACGCAGACCGTGTCGATCGCGACTGGGATCCGCTTCCCCGAAGTGCTGATGATCGCCCCTTCGCGCACCATCGCCTGCACCCGCGCGGCGGCCTCCTCGGGGTCGTGCAATACCGCGCCGGGAAGCTTGCGAGAGACCAGGTTGCCGGTGTCGTCATAGGCACGGTCGGCGTAGATCTCGCGCGCCATTCTAAGGCCCAGCTCTTGCGCCGCGCGTTCGAGTTCGGTGCCGGCCATGACGACATAGATCAGCTCGCGGTCGGCCGCGGCGACGGAGCGGCCGATGGCGAGCGCCGTCGCACGGTCGACCGCGGCGAGGTTGGCCAATGTGCCATGCGCCTTTACATGACCGACCCGATGGCCGACGGCGCGCGCCACACCCTGCAAGGCGCCGATCTGGTAGACGACCATCTTTTCGATGTCCTCGGGCTTCTCGCCCTGGATCTGCCGCCTGCCAAAGCCCCACACGTCGAAAAAGCTCGGATGGGCGCCGATCCCGACGCGGTTTTCCTTGGCCCGGGTCACGGTCTCGAACATGACCAAGGGGTCGCCGCCGTGAAAGCCGCAGGCGACATTCGCCGAAGAGACGATCTTCAGCATTTCGGCATCGCTGCCCATCGTCCAGGCGCCAAAGCTCTCGCCCATGTCGCAATTGAGGTCGATCACGTCCATCGCGGTTTCCTCGGGTCGTTCAGTACTCCTTATATGGGAGGAATTTGCCGCTTAGAGTCAGCTGGACACGGTCGCCTTTCGGGTCGGGCTGGCGCTCGATCGACATGTCGAAATCAATGGCGCTCATGATGCCGTCGCCGAATTCCTCCTGGATCAGTTCCTTCCAGGTCGTGCCATAAACCTGCACCAGCTCATAGAAGCGGTAGATCAGCGGGTCGGTCGGCACGACTGTTGGTAACGAGCCACGATAAGGGATCTCCTGCAACAGGCGCTCCTCGTCCTCGGAGAGATCGAACAGCTTCGCCGCGCGCTCCGCCTGCTCGGGGCGCAGCTTCATCTGGCCCGTCAGCGCTGCCGTCAGATAGACGGCCGAACCGCCTCCGATCTCGGCGACAATCGCCTTCCAGCTCAGGTTCTTGGCACGTTTCGTAGCAAGGATCTTGCTGGTCAATACGTCACGCGTCATAGCGGCCTCCGTTCGAGTTCGATCCTCTTGCGGCTGCAACGCCCGTGCCAATCTCGCTGCACCGGCAACCTTGAGTTGAGACATAGATTAACCGCTGCTGCACCTGCAGCAAATCAGCAGCAAAGGCTCTCCTTTTGGTTGCAACTATGCCCTCCAATCCGCGACCCGCCGACGCCGCGAGATTGAAATTATGCAATCGCAAAGAGGCAATTTGATGATCTTTATCAAACCGGAACCGGAACGAGCCCGGTGCTAGCGCAAGGAGCGAAATCGTAGGACACTGAGGCCGGTCCGTATCATTGGCGCGTGTCGGCGATGGATATCGCGGATTGGCTGCGGAAGCTCGGGCTCGAGCAATACGAGCCGGCCTTCCGCGAAAACGAGATCGACGAAAGGGTCCTGCCGAGCCTGACGGCCGAGGATCTGAGGGATCTCGGCATCACCTTGGTCGGGCATCGCCGGCGGCTGCTCGACGCGATCGCTGCGCTCCGTGCTGAGGCGCCCACCGCCACCGTGCCGGCGCCGGCCGGCGCCGAGCGCCGGCAGTTGACAGTGATGTTCTGCGATCTGGTCGGTTCAACCGCGCTCTCGGCACGGCTCGATCCCGAGGATCTGCGTGAGGTCATCGGCGCATATCACCGCGCCGTGGCCGAAGTGGTCACCGGGTTCGATGGCTTCATCTCCCGGTACATGGGCGACGGCGTGTTGATCTATTTCGGCTACCCGCAAGCGCATGAGGACGACGCTGAGCGGGCGGTGCGAGCGGGGCTGAGCGCTATCGATGCTGTCGCTCACCTCGATGTCAAATCCGCCAATCTCCAAACGCGGGTCGGGATCGCCACCGGGTTGGTGGTCGTCGGCGACCTGATTGGCGAGGGATCGGCGCAGGAGCAATCTGTCGTTGGCGAGACGCCGAACCTCGCCGCGCGTCTGCAAGCCATGGCCCAACCGGATACCGTCGTGATCGCCGCCGGGACGCGACGGCTGGTCGGCGATCTCTTCGATTACCGCGATCTCGGTGCCGTCGAGGTCAAGGGCATCGACGGGCCGGTACCGGTGTGGCAGGTATTGCTGCCGAGTGTCGTCACGAGCCGGTTCGAGGCACTACGTGGATCGACGCTGACCCGGCTGGTGGGCCGCGACGAGGAGATCGACCTGCTGCTGCGGCGCTGGGCGCGAGCCAAGGGCGGCGACGGCCAGGTCGTGCTCGTCTCGGGCGAACCCGGCATCGGCAAGTCGCGCATCACCGCTGCATTAGAAGAGCGCCTCCAGACCGAGCCGCATCTCCGCCTGCGCTATTTCTGCTCGCCCTATCACAGAGACAGCGCGCTTTATCCCTTTATCGATCAGCTCGGGCGGGCGGCGGGGTTCGCGCGCGACGATATGCCCGCGGCCAAGCGGCAGAAGCTCGAGTCCTTGCTCGCCCTCGCCGCGCCACCGCACGAGGACGTGGCTTTCCTTTCTGATCTGATGTCATTGCCGTCTTCCGAGCGCCACCCGCTGCCCAACTTGAGCGCGCAGCGCAAGAAGGAGCGCACACTGGAGGCGTTGATCCGGCAGCTCGAGGGCCTGGCGCGCCAAGAACCGGTGGTGATGGTTTTCGAGGACGCGCATTGGATCGACCCGACCTCGCGCGAGCTGCTCGACCTCACCGTCGAGCGCGTCCGCAGTTTGCCGGTGCTGTTGATCGTGACGTTCCGTCCCGAGTTCCAGTCGCCATGGACCGGCCAGCCACAGGTGACGATGCTGGCGCTCAATCGTCTGGACCGGCGTGACCGGGCCACCTTGGTCGGGCAAATCGCCGGCAAGGCGTTGCCCGGTGAGGTTGCTGACCAGATCGCTGAGCGCACCGATGGCGTGCCGCTGTTTATCGAGGAGCTGACCAGGAGCGTGCTGGAGAGCGGCCTGCTGCGCGAGGAACCAGATGGCTATATGCTCGACCGTGCTCTGCCACCATTCGCGATCCCGACAAGCTTACACGATTCGCTGATGGCGCGGCTCGACCGATTGGCGTCGGTGCGGCTGGTCGCGCAGATCGGCGCGGCGATTGGACGTCAGTTTCCCTACGCCCTGTTGCGCGCCGTCTCCCGCCTTCCCGAGGAGGAACTGCAAAACTCTCTCGCCCGGCTCGTCGCTTCCGAACTCGTATTGCAGAGAGGTACGCCGCCGGATGCAGTCTATGCCTTCAAGCACGCGCTGGTCCAAGACGCGGCTCACGCCAGCCTGCTACGCGGTACCCGGCAGCAATTGCATGCGCGGATCGCCGAAGCGCTCGAAACCCAATCCCCTGACGTGATGGAGAACCAGCCCGAGCTCTTCGCCCAGCATTATGCGGAGGCTGGGCTCGCTGAAAAGGCTGTCGCCTATTGGGGTAAGGCCGGTCGGAGGTCCGCCGCCCGGTCGGCAATGGCGGAAGCCGCCGCGCAATTGCAAAAGGGGCTGGACCAGCTAGCGCTGCTGTCGGACAACTCCGAACGTCAGCGACAGGAGCTCGAAATCTGCAGTTCCTTGGGCGCGGTTTTATTGGTGGTGAAAGGCTACGCAGCGCCGGAAACAGGCCGTGCTTATGCCCGCGCGCAGGAATTGTGGGAGAAACTCGGTTCCCCCTCGGAGTTCCTTCATGTTCCTTATGGACAATCTTCCTATCACGTGCACCTCGGCGAATTGGAATTGGCGCTTCGCTTGGACGAAGGTCTGCTGCGGCTGAGTCGCCAACGCAACGATTCCGCCGGGCTCGTTCTGGGTCACCTATCCTCCGGTCGAAACCTGATGTTCGCCGGCAGGTTTGCGGCTTCCCGATCACAGCTCGAAGAGGTGCTTTCGCTTTATGATCCGATTTCCCATCGCTCGCTTGGCCATCTTCACCCCTTGACAACATCACGAGCGTACTTGGGAAATGTCCTTTTCTGTCTCGGCTTTCCCGACCAAGCATTGGCGCGGAGCAGCGCCGCAATCGCTGCGGCTCGGAAACTGGCTCATCCCCCGTCTTTAGCCGTGAGCTTGGCGATCGGCGCCAGGTTGCTTGCAGTGGTTGGCGGTGACACAGCCTTGGATGAACGGGCAGGCCAGCTGGTTGAGGTGGCGACCGAACAGGGTTTCGCCATGTGGCGTGCGCAGGGAACGATCTATCGCGGGTGGGCTAAGCTCAAAAGCGGCGATGTAACGGAAGGGATGTCGGTGCTGCGCGGCGGTTTGGCCGCTTACCGCGCCACCGGACCGGAGATGTGGATGGCCCATTATCTCGATCTCCTGGCCGTGGCATGTGAGATCGCAGGGCAAATTGCAGAGGGTTTGACCCTGTCGGACGAGGCCTTGCAGATCGCGGAAAGGACGGGGGAGCGCTGGTGCACAGCAGAGCTGAACAGGCACAAGGGCCAGTTGCTGCTGCGGCAAGGGCATTCCGAGGCTGCCGAGGAGCTATATCGCAAAGCCTTGAGCATCTCCGAGGAGCAGGGAGCCAAGCTCTGGGAATTGCGTGCCGCTGCGAGCCTCGCCCGGCTCCGCCGCAACCAGAGCCGCCACACCGAAGCCCGCGATCTTCTCGCGCCGGTCTATGACTGGTTTACCGAAGGCTTCGACACCCCTGACCTCAAAGAAGCGAAGGCGCTGCTCGACGAACTAGCTTGAGTTGGCAGCTCTCACGACCAGTTTCTGGCAGCCGATCCAGAGCGGCTCCGAGCGCGCCTTCGACTTCGTGGCGAAATACTGCATGCGCGGCGTCGTCATCGGCGGCGGCTCGGTCGAGGGTGGCGCGGTGGTCTCGACACTGCGGTATCAACAACACATCATTGCCATAATCGCAGTGTAATCTCACGCGCATCGATGCCCCCATCAGCGGGTGCGCGTTTGCGATCAAAGGGAGCTGCCGATGCCTGATCTCGACCAGATAAAACAGGGAGAACAGGCCAGCGCGAGACCGGCGCGCGGGCGGTGCCTCAAATTTGCCGCGCATCGAGGACGCAGTGAAGGTCGGCGGCTTCCTCGCCGGCCGGCCGGAGGACATCATCGAGCAATTGAAGGCGGTCGAAAAGCGCTATCCCGGCCTCGACCGCGTCATTTGCGCCACCCTGCTCGAAAGCACCCTGCTCGGTTGAGCCGCAAGCGGCTTGGGAGACGTGCATGACGTACAATCATATCCGGGTGACGCCCCTCGCGACCTTTGTCGGCGCCGAGATTTCTGGCATCGATCTCGCAGGACCGCCCGGCGAGCCGGGGGTGAC
This sequence comes from uncultured Alphaproteobacteria bacterium, assembly GCA_963695605.1. Classification (GTDB taxonomy): domain Bacteria; phylum Pseudomonadota; class Alphaproteobacteria; order ATCC43930; family CGMCC-115725; genus AP-15. The sequence goes on from CAVOHI010000058.1 coordinate 427,334, forward strand.
CGAGATCCGGCGGGCGTTGGGCGAATACGGGGTCGTGTTCTTTCGCGACCAGCAGCTGACGCCGGAGCAGCATATCGCCTTCGCCAGCTCATTTGGCGCGATCGACATCAACCGCTTCTTTGCCGCTGTGCCCGGCTATCCGATGATCGCCGAGGTGCGCAAGGAGCCGGAGCAGCAGCGCAATATCGGCAATGGTTGGCATACCGACCACTCTTATGACGAGGCGCCGGCATTGGGGTCGATGCTCTATGCGTGCGAGGTACCGAAGACCGGCGGCGACACGCTGTTCGCCAGCATGTATGCGGCCTACGATGCGCTGTCGGACGGTCTGAAATCGACCCTCGAAGGGCTGAACGCGCTGCATTCGAGCCGCCACGTCTTTGGCCCCGCGGCGGCGGCGAGGCGGGGCGACCTCGAGGGCCGCATTCGCAATGCCGAGCTCGCGACTCAGGACGCCGTGCATCCGGTCGTCATCCGCCACCCCGACACCGGGCGCAAGGCGCTGTATGTCAATCCGGGGTTCACGGTGCGCTTTGACGGCTGGACCGAGGAGGAATCGCGCCCATTGCTCGATTATCTCTACCGCCACGCCGTGCGGCCCGAATTCACCTGCCGTTTCCAATGGCGCGAAGGGTCCCTCGCTTTCTGGGACAACCGCTCGACCTGGCATTTCGCCGTCAACGATTACCACGGCGAACGCCGCCTGCTTCACCGCATCACGATCGCGGGCCAGAGGCTCAGCTGAGTTATTGCGCGAGGGTTGCCGCTTCCGCTCCGGTGGGCTGATGGCGGCGGCGCCCCAACAAATTGCCGAGCCGATCCATGTAGATGTAAACGACCGGCGTCGTGAACAATGTCAGTACTTGTGACACCAGTAGGCCGCCGACGATCGCATAGCCGAGCGGCTGGCGAATTTCCGAGCCGATGCCGGTGCCGAGCGCCAGCGGAACGCCGCCGAGCAATGCGCACATCGTCGTCATCAGAATCGGGCGAAAGCGCAGACGGGCCGCCTCGTGAATCGCCTCCTCGGGGCTAAGACCGCGCTCGCGCTCGCCGACCAGCGCGAAATCGACCAGCATGATGCCGTTCTTCTTGACGATGCCGATCAGCAGAATGATCCCGATAATGCCGATCACGTCGAGCGGCATGCCGAACAGCATCAGGGTCAAGAGCGCCCCAAGCCCGGCCCCAGGCAACGTCGAGATGATCGTAATCGGGTGGATCGTGCTCTCATAGAGCATGCCGAGGATGATGTAGACGACGATCAGGGCGGCGAGGATCAGGATCGGCGTGCTGCTCAGCGAGTTCTGAAACGCCTGCGCGCTGCCCTGGAAACTCGTGGCAATCGAAGCCGGCAAGTGCAGCTGTTTCGCCGCTTGCTGGATCGCCGTTACCGCCGCGCCGATCGCGACCTTCGGCGGAAGGTTGAAGCTCAGCGTTACCGACGGGAATTGGCCTTGGTGGTTGACCGCAATCGGCGCCACCGTCGAGGTGATCTTGGCGAACTGGCTCAGCGGCACTTCCTTGCCGCTGGACGATGTCGCGTAAATGCGGCTGAGCGCGTTGGGCCCGAGCTGGAAATCGGGCTCGACTTCGAGTATCACGAAATATTGGTTAAGCCTCGTATAGATGCGTGCGGCGACCCGCTGGCCGAATGCATCATAGAGGATCGAAATCAACCACCGAAGGGTTGATGCCCAGCTGCTGGGCGAGCTGGCGGTCGATTTCGACTTTCAGGACCCTGCCGGTGCTCTGCTGGTCGCTCGCGACGTCGGTCAGCTGAGGCAACGTTTTGAGCTTGTTGAAGAGGATCGGCGCCCAGTGGTCGAGTTCGTCAATGTCGACATCGACGAGCGTGTATTGGTACTGGGTCTTGGAAACCCGCGCGCCGATCGTGATGTCTTGCGCCGCCTGCATGTACAATGTGATGCCGTAGACCGGCTGCAGCGCCTTGTTCAAGCGCGCGATCACCTGGTCGACGCCAACCCTTTGGCTGAGCGGCTTCAACGTGATGAAGACGCGGCCGTCATTCTCGGTCACGGTCGGCCCGCCGGGTCCGATATAGGCATTGGCCGCGGCGACCGCGGGGTCCTTCATTACCACCGCCAGAACCGCCCGCATGCGGTCCTGCATCGCCTGCGGCGAGATGTTTTCGGCGCCCTCGGCGATGCCCTGAATCAGGCCAGTGTCTTCCTGTGGGAAAAAGCTCTTGGGGATCTCCACGAACAGAACGAGGGTTAGGGCGACGCTCGAGAGCATCACGAGCAATGTAATAAAGCGGTGGCGCAGTGCGACGATCAGCCCACGATCGTAAACCGCGGCCAGCCAATCAAAGAAGCGCTCGAGCGCGCGCGAGATGAAGCCGGGTCGCGTGTCGCCCTCCGCCGTCAGGACGCGGGCGCACATCATCGGGGTCAAAGTCAGCGAGACAATGACGGAGACGAGGATCGACACGGCGACCGTGACGGCGAATTCGCGGAACAACAGGCCGACAATGCCGCTCATCAGAAACAGTGGAATGAACACCGCCTGCAGCGAGATCGAGATGGAGATGATCGTAAAGCCGATCTCGCCCGCCCCTTGCAGAGCGGCCTGCATCGGCGTTTTTCCTTCCTCGATGTGCCGCACGATGTTCTCGATCATGACGATCGCATCGTCGACGACAAACCCGACAGCAATCGTCAGCGCCATCAGCGAGAGGTTGTCCACGCTATAGCCGAGAACATACATCACTGTGAAGGTGCCGATCAACGACAGCGGCACAGATATCGCCGGGATCACAGTCGCCCAAAACTTGCGCAGGAAGAGGAGAATGACCCCGACGACCAGCCCTATCGTCAATAGCAAGGTGTGTTGGACGTCGGCGACGCTGGCCCGGATCGTCTGCGTGCGGTCCGACACGATATGGATCTTGAGCGATGGTGGCAGCGAGGCTTCCAGTTGGGGCAGTGCCTTCTTGATTGCGTCGACCGTGGCGATGACATTGGCCCCCGACTGGCGCTGGACCGCTATGACAATGGCTGGCTCGGTGTTCATCCAGCCCGCCAGGTTCACATCTTGCGGCCCGACGATGGCGCGGCCAACATCGCGCACACGTACCGGTCCGCTAACGCCGACGACACCGGGGTTGGGGTTGACGGTGGTGGCGTTGGTGAGCAAGGTGTTGGATCCCTGCGCCGTCGTGGCGAAGGTACCGCTGCGGTTGGCGAGGATATAGTTGTTGAAGCCCTCGGCCGTCATCAACTGATCGTTGGTCTGCAGCGCGAAGGCCTGATTGGCACCGTACAATGTGCCTTTCGGCTGATCGACCGTGGCCGTGGACAGCGCCGTTCGCACCGCTTCCAGATCGAGGCCCACTCCAGCCAGCAGCGCCGGGTTGACCTGTACCCGGATTGCTGGGTTCTGCTCGCCGCCGATGCTGACGAGGCCAACACCCGGCATTTGCGAAATCTTCTGCGCCAGGATGCTGTTGGCATAATCGCTGACTGTCGTCAGCGGCAATGTCTCCGAGGTCAGCGCCAGCATCAGCACCGGCGTATCCGCCGGATTGGTCAGCCGATAGATCGGCGGGCTTGGCATCGGCGGCAGGAAGCCGGCCGCCGCATTGATCGCCGCCTGCACGGCCTGCGCCGCCGTGTCGACAGGGATGCTGCGAGCGAACTGCAATGTAATCTCGGAACTTTCGTTGCCGCTGCTCGACGTCATCTGCGTCAGGCCGGGGATTTGGCCGAATTGCCGTTCGAGCGGCGTCGTGACGGTGCCGGCGACGGTCTGCGCATCGGCGCCTGGAAATTGCGCGGTGACCAGAACCGTCGGTGTGTCGATATTCGGCAAGGCCGCCACTGGCAACAGCTCGTAGCTGATCAGGCCGAGCAGCAGGATCGCCGCCATCAGCAGCGCGGTGGCGATCGGCCTTTTGATGAATGCCGCCGAGATGTTCATTGCAATAGCCCCCGAGGATGCCCCCTCCCTACCCCTCCCCCGCAGGCGGGGAGGGCGGGGTGGGGGTCACGGCAACAGCCCCGAGCTTGCCGGTGTGGGATTCGACACCGCAGCCGGGTCGTTCGGATTGGCGAGCGACACCACGGTACCCGGTGTCAGCCGGTATTGGCCGCGCACGACGACTGTCTCCCCGGCGCTCAAGCCTTTGTCGATCAGCGCGTCGCCGTTGAGCGTCTCGCGCACCGAGACCGGCTGCATCGCCACCTTGTGATCAGAGTCGACAACAAAGACGAACTGCCCCTGCGGCCCCTGCTGGACGGCATCGAGCGGGACCGTCAGACCATTGTCCTGCACTTGCGTGACGACCCGGACATTGACGAACATGCCGGGCCACAGCTTGCGATCCGGATTGGGGAAGATCGCCTTGAGGGTTATCGTCCCCGAGGTGGTATTCGCTTGGTTGTCGATCGCGGCGAGCGTGCCGGTATCGAGCTCGGTTTTGCCGTCCGCGCTCAATGCGAGCGCCTTGACGGGACCCTTTGCGAGCGCCTCCTGCACCGCCGGGATTTCGGCTGCCGCCAATGTGAACATCACGCTGATCGGCTGCACCTGGTTGATCACGACCAAAGCATTTGGCTCGGTCGGGGATCCCCGTGTCGTGCTCGAGTGAATGATGTTGCCGACATCGAGCAGACGGATGCCGGCGACCCCGTCGAACGGCGCCACCAGTTTCGTATAGCCGAGCTCGGTCTTGGCGTATTCGATCGCCGCCTGATCGCCTTTGATGACGGCCTCTTCTTGAGCGATCTTCGCTTGCTGCGTGGAGACCTGTTGCTGCCGGCTGCAAAGCCTTGTTTTTGCAGCGGGATATACCGACCGAGGTTGATCCGCCCATTTTCGAGATGGGCCTCGTCGCGGGCGAGATTGGCTTCCGCCTGGTCGAGCTGCGCCTGATAGGTGCTCGGATCGAGTTGGGCCAGGAGTTCGCCCTTTTTGACAAACTGACCGTCTTTGAAGTCGATGCTGATGATCTGCTCGGTGACCAAGCTTCGCACCGTCGCCGAGTTCAGCGCCGCCACATTGCCGATCCCGGTCAGCACGATCGGAAAATTTTGCTGCTTGACCGTCGTCGCGATGACCGGGACAGGGGGTGGGGGTTCCGGTTTCGCAGCGGAAGGGCTTTGCGCGAAATGTTGCCAGCCCAGGTAGCCTCCCGCGACTACCGCAATCATCGCTAGGCCGACGAGCAGAGGGGGGCGCCGCCGGTGTTTCGCGACAGGTCGATCGGTGGTGACGGGTGAGGCAGTCATCGGAGTGTAGACCTCTAAGAGGCGCCCGCTCTCGCGGACCGGCATACGCTCTCAACCAGCAGGACCAGACACCCGAAAAGTAGCAATCCACCGCCAATAAGCGAGTTAAGATTGGTAAAATCGACCAATGATCCGGCCACCGCGACGAGCGCCAGAACCGCCATCGTCAGCCGCTTCTCGCCGACGAACATGCCGACCATTTCAGCAGCGACTTCCTTTAGCATTGTCATTATGCGAACTCCACGCGCAACCTTCGGGCGAGCGAAGCACCGATCAGCCCCGCGCCGAGGAACAGGGCGGCAAACAACAGCAAAGCCACATCTTGCCCGGGCCATGCGATGCCGAGCCCTTCGCCGGTCCAGAACACACCGAAGGCCGACAACATTACGCCAACGCCGAATTTGAGAAGATTCTCCGGAACGCGCGACAGCGGCCGATGAACGACGGCGCCTATCGAGAGAACCAGGGCACAGGCGGCGAGCGCCCCGAGGCTGGCGGGCACCAGCAGACCGCGCCCGGCACCTACCGCGATCACGATGAAGACGACTTCGAGACCTTCGAGCAGCACCGCCTTGAGCGCGGTTATGCCGGCGGCCCAGCCGAGGCTTTCTTGCCGCCGACGCGCTTCGTCGCTGAGCGCAGCGGTCTCGGTCGCGAAGATCGCGTCTTCATCATGCAACGGGATGATACCGGCCGCCCGCAACGATGCCTTCCTCAGCCAGCCCATGCCGAAGAGCAGCAGTAGGATCCCGATTGCCAGCTGCAGCGAGGTGATCGGGATGCGGTCGAGAAGCGGCCCCAGCAGCAGGACGATCCCGGCCAGCACAGCGAGGCCGGCGATTGTGCCGAGCGCCGCCGGGCGCCAGCCGCGCAAGGTGGCAACGGCGAGCACGATCGTGAAGGCCTCGACGACTTCCACGAGAGAGGCCAAAAACGCAGCGGTTACAGCGGGCGCCGCAATAGACCAAGTCATGATGTTTCCTCCATTCAACGGTTTTCGTCGTGGGCGTCGAATACGCGTTGCGCGTAGGCATCGAGCAGACTTTCGCAGCCCTTCAGCCGCTCCGCGGCCTCGGCGGCAAGTTCGCCACCGTAAAAATCCAGTTTTCTTATCTTTTCGAGCCAGCCCTGAAGCTTCTTCAGCTCGACGTCGTTTTCTTCGAGCTCGTTGTAAGTAAAGTGCTGCGCGGTCGTTTCCTTGGCGATCTCGGTGTCGAAATCATCGCACTTGTCGATGAATTCGCGATAAGCATCGTCCCGGTCGGCCTTGAAGCGGGCGACGACCTTGTCCTCCTGCCGATGATCGAGCGCGGCCGTTTCCAGAATAACCGCCTCGCCACCCATTTCGGCGATGTCGTTCGCCAGCATCTTCAGCCGCCGCGCGTGGTCATCGGTTTTGGGCAAGACGCATACGCCGTTCTGCAAATAGACGGCTCCCATGCTCTTCAGCCGCCGCCACAACGCGACCCGCTTGGATGCCGGCTCAGGAGGGACTTTGTACGTAAGCAGTAACCACGGGTACGTCGCCATCGCTCATTATATATGTTACGATGGTAACATCATGCCTCCATCATACACGGTATCATCAGACCAAATTGTCGCACCACACCAATTGAGGCCGCTCGCGACCCTCAATTTCGCCGTCTTGAACCTCAGGGGGTCAGCACGGCCGCGCCTTGCAGTGCGCCGTTGCGCAAATCGGCGAGCGCGTCATTCGCGCGGGCGAGCGGGTAGGTGACCGTCTCGGTCCTGACGCCGGCCGCTGGGGCCAGCGCGAGGAATTCCTCGGCGTCGCGGCGGGTCAGGTTGGCGACCGAGCGCAGCACGCGTTCCTCCCACAGGATGCGGTACGGGAACGACGGGATGTCGCTCATGTGGATGCCGCCCGAGACGACGGTGCCGCCCTTTTTGGTCGCGGCGAGGGCGGCCGGCACCAGCGCGCCGACCGGGGCGAAGATCAGCGCGGCGTCGAGCGGCTCGGGCGGCGGCTGGTCGGAGCCCCCGGCCCATTCCGCGCCCAGCGAGCGGGCGAATTCCTGCGCCGCAACGTCGCCGGGGCGAGTGAAGGCGAAGAGCCGGCGTCCCTGGTGGCGCGCTACTTGCGCGACGATGTGGGCGGCGGCGCCAAAGCCGTAGATCCCGATCAGCGGCGCGTCCCCGGCCATGCGCAGGGTGCGGATAGCCGATGAGGCCGGCGCACATCAGCGGCGCCGCCTCGACGTCGCCGTAAAGTGGGTCGATCGCAAAGCAATAGCGCTCGTCGGCGACGGTCAGCTCGGCATAGCCGCCATCGATCTGATAGCCGGTGAAGCGGGCGCGGTCGCACAGATTCTCGCGCCCGCTCCGGCAATATTCGCAGACGCCGCAGGTCCAGCCGAGCCACGGCACGCCGACCCGGTCGCCGACCTCGAAGCGGTCGACCGATTCCCCCTTTTCGACGACGTTGCCGATGATCTCGTGCCCGGGCACCAGCGGCAATTTCGGATCGGGCAGCTCGCCGTCGACGACGTGCAGATCGGTCCGGCACACCGCGCAGGCGCGCACCGCAATCAACACTTGCTGCGGCCCCGGCCGCGGCACCGGCAGCTCGGCCGCGGCAAGCGGGCGCCCTGGCGGCGGTCAGCACTTGTGCACGCATGAGCCTCTCCATTAGTAGTGCTCGGCGTGAAGCAACAAGATGATAACGCCTACCTGGAGGCGGCGCTCTATCCGCCGGTAAAGCAGTTCCTCGAACGGCAGGGGTACGAGGTCAAGGGCGAGGTCAGAGGCTGCGACCTCGTCGCCCGGCGCGGTGACGAGCCGCCGGTCATCGTCGAGCTCAAACTGCGCTTCAACCTGCCGCTGGTATTGCAAGGGATCGACCGGCTCGCGTTGACGGAGCGGGTCTACCTCGCGGTTCCGCGACCCGAGCGGCGCTCCCGCGGCGGGCCGCTCGCCCCGGAGAGGCCCGAGATCCGCAAGCTCTGCCGCCGGCTCGGATTGGGGCTGATGCTGGTCGGCCTCGCCCGGAAGACCGTCGAGATCTTGGAGGAGCCGGTGCCCTATCGGCCGCGCCAGGCGAAGTCGCGTGCCTTGCGGCTGTTGGATGAATTCTCGCGCCGCATCGGCGATGCGAATGTCGGCGGGGCGGTCGGCGTCCCGCTCGTCACCGCCTATCGCCAGGACGCCTTGCGCTGTGCGCGCGCCCTCGCCCTCGGTGGGCCGATGCGGGTCGGCATGTTGCGGACCGCGGCGGATGTGCCGAGGGCCGCGCACATTCTGCAGCGCAATGTCTACGGCTGGTTCGACCGGATCGAACGGGGCACTTACCGCCTGACACCCGAAGGGGATCAGGCGTTGAGCCGTTTCGCCGAGGCGATCCCGGCTTTCCCGCCATGATTACCGATTATGGCGAAGAGCGGCAGCGCAGCCTGGTTTTCGATTATTTCGGGAATGACGCGCGGATTCGGGTGCTGCGCCGGGCCGAGATCTTCGGCGCTGCGATCTTCGTCGTCGATTTCGACCGGGGGCCGCGCAATTTCCGAACCTTGGGGTCGTTCGGCGGCGGGGCGCAGGTCACCGAGCAATCGAGCATGGACCTGCTCTATCCCTCCCGCCTCGTCTTTCATTACGAGCGGCTGATGTCGCTGGCCTTCGCGATGAGCGCGCGATCGATCAATGCGCTGTTGCTCGGGGTCGGCGGCGCGGCGATGTGGCGGTTTATGCGCGCCTATCTGCCGGATTGCGCGCCGACCCTCGTCGATTCGGACGAGACCATCATCGCGACCGCCCGCCGGTGGTTCTACCTGAAGCAGCCGGTCGTGCTCGACACGGCGCAGCGATTTCTTGCCGGGTCGAGCGCGCGCTATGACGTGATCCTCGTCGATCTGTACGGCCCCGGCGGCCCCGCCGAGAGCGACGAGAGCTTTTTGGACGCGCTGCCTCGACGCGCTGGCGCCCGGCGGCTGTCTCGCCAACAACTGGGCCGACTTCGCCGTCAACCCGAAGGTCCGGCCGATGTCCGACTCCCTCTCCGCCGTCGCGCGAGCCCGCGGTTTCGAGCCGATATACGTGACCCGCCGCGGCTTCCGCGACAATCTGGTCCAGTACGTGGCGACCCAACCCGAGCATTGGCGCCGAAGCCATGACCGATGTTCTCGAACGCCTCGTCCGGGACCGCCACATCCCCGACCGCGGCCGCGGGATACTCGAAAACTGTATCGTCGGCACCCGCTTCCCGATCGCGTGAACAAAAAGACCGCTACAAAAAGCTGTAGGGGTCGATGTCGACTTGGATGCGGGCCGAGCCGGCGGTGCGGACGCGGGAGAGCCAATCGCGCAATACCGCCTGGAGGCGCACGTCGCGGCCCGCCTTGACGAGAAACCGGCGGCGGTGGCGGCCGCGCAGCACGGCGAGCGGCGCGGGGGCCGGGCCGAGCACGGTGACGCCGGGCAGTTGCGGCGCGGCGCGCGACAGGGCGCGGGCCGTGAAATCGGCGGTTTCCGCATCGCCGGCGCTGACGATCAGCGCTGCCAGCCGGCCAAAGGGCGGCAGTCCGGCATGGCGGCGCGCCGCCGCCTCGGCTTCGAGAAACCGGTCGCGGTCACCGGCAGCGAGTGCCTTCATGACAGGCTGGTCCGGCATCCAGGTCTGGATCAGTACCCGGCCCTTGTGCTCGGCGCGGCCGGCCCGGCCGCCGACCTGGTGCAGCAGCTGGTAGGTCCGCTCGGCGGCGCGCAGATCGCCGCCGGCGAGCCCAAGATCGGCGTCGACCACGCCGACCAAGGTCAGCATCGGAAAGTGGTGGCCCTTCGCGACGATTTGGGTCCCGATCAGCAGATCGTAGCGCCGCTCGGTCATCGCCCGGGCGAGCTCGGCCGCGGCGCGCGGGCCGGGCAGCAGATCGCTGACCATCAGCGCTGCGCGTGCCGTCGGAAAGCGCTCCGTCACCTCCTCGAGCAGGCGTTCGACCCCCGGCCCGCACGGCACGAGGGCGCCAGCCGCGAGGCATTCCGGGCAGCAGGCCGGCACCGCCTCGGCGTGGCCGCAATGATGGCACAGGAGGCGCCCGGTAAAGCGGTGCTCGACGAGCCAGGCGGTGCAGCTCGGACACTGGAAGCGATGGCCGCAGGCGCGGCATAGGGTCAAGGGCGCGTAACCGCGGCGATTGAGGAACAAGAGCGCCTGCTCGCCGGCCTCGAAGGTCGCGGCGAGCTCGCCCACCAGCGGCGGCGACAGGAAATGACCGCGCTCGATGCGCTCGCGCCGCATATCGACGAGCCGCACGACCGGAAGCTCGGCCGCCGCGTGGCGGCGCGGCAGCGCGACTCGCTGGTAGCGGCCGCGCGCGACATTGACCACCGTTTCGAGCGATGGGGTGGCCGAGACGAGGATGATCGGGATGTCGGCAAGAGAGGCGCGCAGCACCGCCATGTCGCGGGCCTGGTAGATGACCCCGTCCTCCTGCTTGTAGGAGGGGTCGTGCTCTTCGTCCACGATGATCAGCCCAAGCTCCGGGAACGGTAGGAACAGCGCGGAACGGGCGCCGACGACCACACGTGCTCGGCCCGCCGCGACGGCTCGCCAGGTATCCCGCCGTTCGGCTGCCGTCATATCGGAATGCCACTGCTCCGGGAGCACCCCGAAACGCTGGCGAAACCGCTCCAGCCACTGGGCGCCGAGGGAGATCTCCGGCAACAGCACGAGCACCTGCCGACCGGCGGCCAATGCTGCGGCGAGCGCGGCAAAATAGGTCTCGGTCTTGCCGGAGCCGGTGACGCCGTCGAGCACGGTCACCCGAAAGGCACCCGCCTCGACGCTGTTGACGAGCCGCTGCGGCCGCAATCGACTGGTCGGGCGAGAGTGGCGGACCGGATAGGCGCCAATCCGGCGACGGCGATTCGGGTGCTTGGGTCGAGGCGAATCGCTCCTCGACGAGCCCCGCGGCTAAGAGGTCCCGGACGACGCCGGTGCCGCAAGCGGCGAGCCGCGCGAGTTCGGCGGCGGGCATCGGCGAGCCGCCGCACAACAGCTCGAGCACCCGCCGTCGCGCGGGGGTCAGGCGCATTTCCGTCGTCGAACCGGCGAGTGCCGCCAGTCCGGTTGGGGATGCCGCGCAAAGCCGCCTCGGCCGCGGCGATTGCAACGCCTCGGGGACGCTCATCGTCATGCGCAGGACCGAACCGGGCGGCGCCATCGTGTAGGCGGCGACGCGCTCGACAAAGCGGCGCAGCTCCGGCGGCAGCCGGGGAGTGGGCAACGTCTCGATGATCGGCTTCAGCCGCTCCTCGGGAAGCTCGTCGCCCACTCCGTCCCAGACGACGCCCGTCAAGCTGCGCTGCCCGAGCGGTACGTTGACGAAGCTGCCGGGCTCCGGCGGCGATGTGCCTTCCGGGGCGAGGTAGTCGAGCGCCTCCGGGAGAGGCAACGGCAGCAGAACCCGAACCCGGCGCGCGAGCTACCTCTTGTTGGCCGACGCCGATCGGCGATGGCTCGCGGGAACTGGCGTGATCGTCGGGCATCGGCTAAACTCGCTCCCGGAACGACGCGCGGCAAGCATCCGCCTCGCGTCTTTCCGAGGTTAGTTCAAGGTGGCTTCCGAATGATTGCGCACTGCCCCGCTGCTGTATTCTCGTTGGGCCGACGCCTCGGCGCCACGCCGCGGAAATAGGCGTGGCCGATCGTCCGCAAGATCAGCCGAAGCCGCTGCGCAGCGGTTTGCCGGCGCCTGTGCGGCCGGCCGAGATCGGCGCCCGCGAGGTCGTCGCCTATCTGCGCGAGCATCCCGATTTCCTCGACCGCCACCCGGATGCGTTGCGACTGTTGCGCGCCCCCAGCCGGATCGTCGGCGACGGCGTCCTCGATTTCCAGCATTTCATGCTGGAGCGATTGCGCAGCGATCTCACCAGGCTGCAGGACGAGCAGAAGAGCCTGATCGCGACGAGCCGCGGCAATCTTGCGAGCCAGTGCCGCGTGCACAAGGCGGTGCTGGCGATGCTGCGGGCTCCGAGTTTCGAGCACCTGCTGCAAATCGTGACCACCGATCTCGCCGTGCTGATCGACGTCGACATCATAACTCTCGGTGTCGAGAGTTCGGCATCGCGCACGCCGCGCCTCCCGGTGCACGGCATTCATCTTTTGCCCTGCGGGAACCGTCGACCGGCTGCTCGGCCCCAACCGCGACACGCTGTTGTGCACCGATATCCAAGGCGACCCGGCGCTCTTTGGCGAGGCCGCCGGTCTCGTTCGCTCGCAGGCGCTGCTGCGGCTGTCCTTCAGCCGCTCGGCGCCGATCGGGCTGATGTGCATCGGGACCCGTACGGCCGACACTTTTCAGCCGGGCCTCGGCACCGAGCTCCTGACCTTTCTCGCCCGTACGCTCGAGATCACGATCGCGCAGTGGCTCGATCGCGCCCGGTGACGCAAGCAAAAGGCGACTTTCCCGGCGCTGCCGGAACCGGTGCCGCTCGCCCGGTTCTCGGCGGCCGACGATCTGCGCGCGGCGATCGGATTATGGGTTGCTTGGCTCAGCGGGGAGCGCCGCGCCTCGGCGCATACCGTTGCCGCATACGGCCGCGATCTCGCCTTTTTTCTCGACTTTCTGACCGAGCATCTGGGCGAGTTGCCGAGCTTGACGGCAATCAACGCGCTGCGGCCCGGCGATTTCCGCGCCTATCTGGCCCGCCGCGCCCAGGACGGGATCGAGCGCGGCTCGCTCGCCCGGGGACTGTCGGTGCTGCGAGGGTTCCTGCGTTTTCTGCAGCGTCGCGGGCTTGCCGCCACGACGGCGCTCGCCGCGCTCCGCTCTCCCGAAGTTGCCGCACAGCGTGCCGAAGCCGTTGACGGTCGAGGATGCAGCAGGCTCGCTCGACAGCGCGGTCGCGGTCGCAACCAAGCAATGGGAAGGCAAGCGCGACACCGCGATCTTGACGCTTCTCTATGGCTGCGGCCTGCGGCTCTCCGAGGCGCTCGGGCTGAGCCGGGGCGAAGCGCCGCTCAGCGAAATGCTGGCAATCACCGGCAAGGGCGGCAAACAGCGCCTGGTGCCGGTTTTGCCGGCCGTGCGCGAAGCGGTTGCCGATTACCTCGCCGCGTGCCCGTTCATGCTGACCAAGGACGGTCCGCTCTTCGTCGGCAGCCGCGGCGGGCCGCTCAATCCGCGGATCGTGCAGCGTCAAATGGCAGCATTGCGCGGTTTTCTCGGCCTGCCTGAAACGGCGACCCCGCACGCGTTGCGGCACAGCTTTGCAACCCATCTCCTCGGCGCCGGCGGCGATCTGCGCGCAATTCAGGAGTTGTTGGGTCATGCGAGCCTGTCGACGACCCAGCGCTATACTTCGGTCGAGACGGAGCGCCTTCTTGCTATTTACGACGCCGCGCATCCCCGCGCCCATCTCGATCGGCCGGCCGGGGCGGCTGAGTGAGGCGGATATGGCTTTGAAGCGCATGGTGCTGCAGATCGGCATGGGAACCGACATCCGCGGCGCGGATTACACGAAAGCAGCGGTGCGTGCTCTGCGCGACGCGCTCTGGCACAATTCGTTGAGCGTCGCCGACGCGGTTGGCTTACCCGTAGATTCGATGCAGGTCGAAGTGACCATCGGTGTTCCTCGCCCCGATCAAGTGGACAAACAGGCGGTCTTGGCGGTGCTGCCGCATGGCAGCGGAACGGTGCGCGTCGTCGAAGGCGGGTTGGAAATCCCCAATGATGCCGGCACGAACACGACTGTGATCGCCAATGCGGCGGCGGTCGTGCGGCTCGATATCGGGTGAGGATAGGGGCATGACCGCGAAACGTGTGATCCTGGAGATGGGGACCGGCAACGATCTGCATGGCGGCGACTACACCAAGGCCGCGGTCCGGGCCGTGCAGGATGCGATCCATCACAGCTCGCTCACCTTGATCCGAACGCTTGGGCTCGATTCGCGCAAAATGCAGGTCGAGGTCACGATCGGCGTGCAACATCCCGAAAAGGTCGATGCCGACCTCGTAAAGGATACTTTGCCGCACGGCGAGGTCTCGGTGAGGGTGGTTAAAGGGGGTCTGGACGTCGCCCGATGAGGAAGCGGGTGATATTGCAGTGATCGCCAGCGCCGCCGTTGCGGTGAGGCTCGACCTGCCCCAGGCGCAATAAACCGGCGAAAGGAGGACGACATGCCCGAAGAACCCGGCCGATTTTCGAGATCATCCATACCCTGCGTGCGATGCGGCGGTTGAAGCCCGACCCGGTGCCCGATGATCTGATCCGTCAGATCCTCTTGGCGGGGCAAGCCGCGGCGAGCGGCGGGAATACGCAGCGCTGGCGCTTTCTGGTGCTGAAGGACCCGGAGATCAAAAAGAAGGTGCAGGTCTATTACAAGAAAGCCTTCGACGAGATGGTCGGGCCGCGTTATGCGAGCAGCGCCGCCGCCGCCGGGCTCGGACCCCGGCAAGTATAGCCGTCAGCACAGGGCTGTCGAATATTTGACGGACCACTATCACGAGGCGCCGGTGTGGATCGTCGCCTGCCTCGAGGACGGCCCCAATCCGACGCGCTCGGCCGGCTCGTCGATCTACCCGGCGGTGCAGAACATGCTGTTGGCGGCGCGCGCGCTCGGCCTCGGCTCGACCTTGACGACGCGGCACATCAATTACGAGAAAGAAGTCGACGCCGCGATGGGCATCCCGCCCGGTTACCATTCCTACGCCATCCTGCCGATCGGCTACCCGATGGGGCGCTTCGGGCCAGTCGGCCGCGGGCCGCTCTCCGACGTCGTCTATCTCGACGGATGGGGCAAGCCCTATCCCGGTCTGCAATAAAGGGAGGAAACAATGCCGAGAATTGCCCCAGTCACGGGCAAGGCCGATGTACCCGCCGAGCACCACGCCGTTGTCGACGATGTCGTCAAGGTCTTCGGCGGCGTCCGCGGTCCATTCAGCATCCTGCTGCACAGCCCGAAGCTGGCCGAGCGGCTGCTGCCGTTGGTCACCTTCAACCGTGAGAACAATGTCGTCGAGCCGAAACTGCGCTCGGTTGCAATCCTTTCGGCGGTGCGCGAACGCGAGGCGGCCTATGTTTGGGCGGCCCAGGTCGGCGCCGCCCGCCGCGCCGGCCTGCGCGAGGAGGTCATCGACCTGATCCGCGCCAAGGGCGACCCGGCCGGGCTCTCCGACGAGGAGCGGGACATCGTCACCTACGTTCGCCAGCTGATGCGCACCAACCGCGTCGACCAGGCGGTCTTCGACCGGCTGAAAAACCGGCACGACGCGCAGTGGATGGTCGAGCTGACGGAAGTCGCGAACTACTTCGCCTTCCTCTCCGGCATGGTCAATCCCTTCGAGGTGCCAGCCCCGCCCGACGGCGACAAATTGCCGGGGCTAATTCAAATGTGAATCGCCCGCCCGTCGACCGCGAGCGCGGCCTCCTTGAGGGCTTCGCTCAAGGTCGGGTGGGCGTGGCAGGTGCGCGCGATGTCCTCGGCCGAGGCGCCGAATTCCTTGGCCAGCACCGCTTCGGCGATCAAGGTTCCGGCATCGGGGCCAATGATGTGGACGCCGAGCACCCGGTCGGTCTCGCTCTCGGCGAGGATCTTGACGAAGCCCTCGGTGTAGCCGTTGGTTCGGGCGCGCGGATTGGCGGTAAACGGGAACTTGCCGGTGCGGTAGGGGACCGCTGCCGCCTTGAGCTCCTCCTCGGTCTTGCCGACGGAGGCGACCTCGGGCCAAGTGTAGATGACGGCTGGGATCGCGTCGTAATCGACGCGTGACTTCTGCCCGGCGAGCCGTTCGGCGAGCGCGATGCCCTCCTCTGCGGCCTTGTGCTCGAGCATCGGCCCGCGGATCACGTCGCCGATCGCGTAGATGCCCGGGACGTTCGTCGCAAAGCCGTCATCCACGACGACACGGCCTTGCTGGTCGAGCGCGACACCGACGCCTTCGAGGCCTAGTCCCTCCGTGTAGGGACGCCGGCCGATCGATACCAACACCACATCCGCCGCGAGGGTCTGCCGCTCCGCGCCGTCGAGCTCCAAGCTCAGCCCGTCATTCGCGTCGCGGATGCCCACCACCTTGGTGCCGAGCTTGAAGTCGAGCCCCGAGCGCGTGAGGACCCGCTGCAACGCCGTGCCGAGCTCCCGATCCATGTTCGGGACGATGTGGTCGAGAACCTCGACGACGGTCACCTTGGCGCCGAGCCGCTGCCAAACAGAGCCGAGCTCGAGCCCGATATAGCCGCCGCCGATGACGGTGAGCCGCTCCGGCACGCGGTCGAGAGACAATGCGCCGGTCGACGAGACGATGCGCTTCTCATCGATGTCGATCCCGGGCAGCCGGGTGCTTTCCGAGCCCGTCGCTATGATGATCGAAGTCGCCTCGATCTCGCGGGCAGCGCCATCCGCACCGGCTATTGCGACCCGCCCCGGCGCGGCGATGCGCCCCTTGCCCTTGAGCCAATCGACCTTGTTCTTGCGGAACAGGAACTCGACGCCGCGGGTCAGGGTGGTTACGACTTTGTCCTTGCGGCCCATCATCGCCCCGAGGTCGAGCCCGACCTCGCCGACCTTGACCCCATGCTCGGCGAGCGCATGCCCAGCCTCGGCGAATTTCTCCGAGGATTGCAGCAATGCCTTCGACGGAATGCAGCCGATATTGAGACAGGTCCCGCCGAGGCTGGCGCGGCTTTCGATGCACGCCGTCTTCAGCCCGAGCTGCGCCGCGCGGATCGCCGCGACATAGCCGCCCGGCCCCGCCCCGATGATCACGACGTCGTAACGATCCGGCATCGCGCGAGGCTCACATCTCGAACAGGATGCGCGAGGGATCTTCGACGCATTCCTTGATGCGCACCAGGAAGGTCACCGCCTCGCGGCCGTCGACGATGCGGTGGTCGTAGGAGAGCGCGACGTACATCATCGGCCGGATCTCGACTTTGTCGCCGACTGCGACGGGCCGCCTTTCGATCTTGTGCATGCCGAGGATGCCGGATTGCGGCGGGTTGAGGATCGGCGTCGACATCAGCGAGCCATAGATCCCGCCGTTCGAAATCGTGAAGGTGCCGCCGGAGAGCTCCTCGATCGTCAATTTGCCGTCGCGTGCCTTGCGCCCGTATTCGGCGATCGTCTTCTCGATGTCGGCAAAGCTCAGCCGGTCGGCGTCGCGCACGACCGGCACGACGAGGCCCTGCTCGGTGCCGACGGCGACGCCGATGTCGTAATGGTTCTTGTAGACGATGTCGTCGCCGTCGATTTCGGCGTTGACCGCCGGCAGCTCCTTCAGCGCGACGATCGCCGCCTTGACGAAGATCGACATGAAGCCGAGCCGGACCCCGTGCTTTTTCTCGAAGGCGTCGCGATAGCGCTCGCGCAGCGCGATCGTCGCGCTCATGTCGATCTCGTTGAAGGTGGTCAGCATCGCGGCGGTGTTCTGCGCCGCCTTCAGCCGCTCGGCGATCCGCCGCCGGAGCCGGCTCATGCGCACCCGCACCTCACGCTCGCCCACGGCGGGAGCCGGTGTCGGCGGGGCGGGAGCGGCGGCACCCGGGCGGCGAGCACGTCGGCCTTGCTGATCCGGCCACCTGGCCCGGTCGCTGGCAACCTTCGTCGCGTCCAGCCCGGTCTCTTCGATCAGCTTGCGGACGGCCGGGCCGGAGCGTTCGAGCGCGCGCGAGACCCTCACCCGCCTCGCTGCGCTCGGACCCCTCTCCCGCAATGCGGGAGAGGGGGGACCCCGGCGCGATCGCGGCGGGGTGGGTGAGGGTGCCCGCGAGCCCGTCGGCGATCGTGCCGAGAACTGCGCCGACCGGGACGTTGGCGCCCTCCTCGGCGAGGATCTCGGAGAGCGTGCCGGAGGCGGGCGCGGGAACCTCGAGGGTCACCTTGTCGGTTTCGAGCTCGGCGACCGGTTCGTCGGCGGCGACCGCTTCGCCCGGCCGCTTCAGCCATTTCGCGACGGTCGCCTCGGTGATCGATTCACCGAGGCTCGGGACTTTGATCTCGGTCGCCATCGGCGTCTTACGCCGCCAGCGCCTCGGCAGACGAGGTGCGCCTGCTCCTCGACGTGCCGCTTGAAGAGGCCGGTCGCCGGGGAAGCCGCCTCGGCGCGGCCGGCAAAGCGCGGCCGCTTCGCCGCCACATCGAGGCCCCCGAGGACCTGCTCGATCCGCCGGTCGACGAAGTTCCAGGCGCCCATATTCTGCGGCTCTTCCTGGCACCAGACGATCTCGGCGTTGCGGTAGCGCTGCAACACCTTCGCGAGCGCATCGAACGGGAACGGGTAGAGCTGCTCGATCCGGACCAGCGCGACGCGGTCGTCGCCTTTCTTCGCCCGCGCCTTCGCGAGATCGAAATAGACCTTGCCCGTGCACAGGACGACACGGCGCACCGCCTCATCCGCCGCGCTCGCCTCGCTCTCACCGATGACACGGTGAAACGAAGTCCCGGTCTCCATCTCGTCGAGGCGCGACATGACTTCTTTCGCGCGCAGCAGCGATTTCGGGGTGAAGATGACGAGCGGCTTGCGGAAGTTGCGGCGGATCTGGCGCCGCAACGCGTGGAAGTAGTTCGCCGCGCTGGTCAGGTTGCACACCTGGATGTTGTCTTCGGCGCAGAGCTGCAGATAGCGCTCGATCCGCGCCGAGGAATGCTCGGGCCCCTGACCCTCGTAACCGTGCGGCAGCAGCATGACGAGGCCGCTCATGCGCAGCCATTTGGCCTCGCCCGAGCTGAGGAACTGGTCGATGATGACCTGGGCGCCATTGGCGAAGTCGCCGAATTGCGCCTCCCACAAGACGAGAGAGGAGGGGTCGGCGAGGCTGTAGCCGTATTCGAAGCCGACCACGGCAGCTTCCGAGAGCGGGCTGTCGATGATCTCGAACGGCGCCTGTCCGGGGCTGACATGGTCGATCGGGACGTAGCGTTCTTCGGTCTCCTGGTCGACCAGCACGGCGTGGCGTTGCGAGAAGGTGCCGCGGCCGCTGTCCTGACCGGACATCCGCACATGGGTTCCCTCGGCGCATAGCGAGCCGATCGCCAATGCCTCTGCGGTCGCCCAATCGATCCCCTCGCCGGCCTCGATCGCAGCGCGCTTTGCCTCGAGCTGGCGGGCGATTTTGGGGTTGAGGCGAAAACCGTCCGGCACCGTGACGAGGCCGCGCCCGATCTGCCGCAACGTCTCGCCGGCAACGCCGGTATCGCCGCGGCGATCGTCGTCGGGAGCCTGTTCGAGCCCGGCCCAGGCGCCTTCGAGCCAATCCGCCTTGTTCGGGCGGTAGCTCTTCGCCGACTCGAACTGAGTTTCGAGCTCCGCAATAAAGCGGGTAGCCATCGCATCGGCCTCGCCTTCGCGCAGCACGCCCGCCTCGGCGAGACGCTTGGCATAGATCTGCCGCGTCGTCGGATGGCGCGCGATCGTGCGGTACATCAGCGGCTGGGTGAAGGCCGGCTCGTCGGTTTCGTTGTGCCCGTGCCGCCGGTAGCAAAACAGGTCGATGACGACGTCCTTTTTGAATTCGTGGCGAAATTCGGCGGCGGCGCGGGCGACTTCGACGACCGCTTCGGGATCGTCGCCGTTGACGTGAAAGATCGGCGCCTGGACGCCCTTTGCCACATCCGACGGGTAAGGGCTTGACCGGGCGGCGGACGGAGCCGTCGTAAAGCCGATCTGGTTGTTGACGATGATGTGGATCGTGCCGCCGGTGCAGAAGCCGATCAGATCGGACAATTCGAGCAATTCGGCGACGAGCCCTTGTCCGGCGAAAGCCGCATCGCCATGCATCAGAATGCCGGCCACCTGTGATCGCTCGGTGTCGCCGCGCTGCAATTGCTTTGCCCGGACCTTACCGAGCACGACGGGATCGACGGCCTCGAGGTGCGACGGATTGGCGGCCAAGGACAGGTGGATTGTTTGGCCACCCACTTCTCGATCGCCCGAAGTGCCGAGATGGTATTTGACGTCGCCGGAGCCGTGGACGTGCTCTGGGTTGGTCGAATTGCCCTGGAACTCGGAGAAGACCGCGGCAAACGGTTTGCCGACGAAATTGGCGAGCACGTTGAGCCGGCCGCGGTGCGGCATGCCGATCACGAACTCACGGATGCCGAGTTCGCCGCCGCGGTGCAGGATTGTTTCGAGCGCCGGCATCAGCGACTCGGCGCCTTCGATGCCGAACCGCTTGGTGCCGGTGTAGCGCCGGTCGAGAAACCGCTCGAAGGTCTCCGCCTGGGTCAGAGTCCGCAAAATTTCTTTTTTTACTCCGGCCGACGGGACCGAGCGGCTCTGTCGCCTCTCGAATTTTTCCTGGATCCAGGCCCGCTCGGCTGGCGCCTGAATGTGCATGTACTCGACGCCGATCCGGCCGCAATAGGTCTCGCGTAAAATCGCGATGATCTCGCGAAGGCTGGCGCGCTCGCGGCCGAACAAATTGGCGATAAAGATCTCGC
This sequence comes from uncultured Alphaproteobacteria bacterium, assembly GCA_963695605.1. GTDB lineage: Bacteria > Pseudomonadota > Alphaproteobacteria > ATCC43930 > CGMCC-115725 > AP-15. Next base: position 447,977 of record CAVOHI010000058.1, read on the forward strand.
GGTCGAGATCGGACTCGGTGAAGCCGTAACTGCGGTAGTCGAGCTCCGGATAAGGCCCCCGCTTCTCCAGGCCGAGCGGGTCGAGATCGGCTTCGAGATGGCCGCGCACGCGGTAGGCGCGGATCAGCTGCAATACGCGGATCGAGTCGGTGGTGGCCCGGCGCAGCGCCGCTTCATCAATTCCGCCGTAGCTGCCGCCCCGTTGCCGATGATCGGCGGTTCACGCTTGGCCCAAGAAGGTCCTCGCACCTCGGTGAGCAGTGTCGCGACGTCGTCGTTCATTTCCGAGAAGAACCGGCGCCAGCTCTCGTCGACGGAGCGAGGGTCTTCGAGAAAACGAGTATAGAGCTCGGCTATGAACCCGGCATTGGCGCCGGTCAGAAACGTCGTGCCGTCAATATCAGCCATAACCCAGACCTCAACGTCACCCCCGCGAAAGCGGGGGTCCATGGGCATTGGCCCGTGCCTCGGGCTGGACCCCGGCTTTCGCGGGGGTGACGGATAATTGAGAGTGCGCGCGACTTTATATGCGTGCAGTTGGCCCTAACTGCTACCCATCGAGAGCTAACCCTTGAGCACGTCCCGCATTGTCGTGCCGATGGCGGCAGGTGACTCGGCGACGACGACTCCGGCGCTGCGCAATGCCTCCATCTTGTCGGCGGCGCCGCCCTTGCCGCCGGCGATGATCGCGCCGGCGTGGCCCATCCGCCGGCCCGGCGGTGCGGTGCTGCCGGCGATGAACCCGACGACCGGCTTTTTGCGCCGCGCCGACTTCAGAAAATCGGCGCCGTCTTCCTCGGCGGTGCCGCCGATCTCGCCGATCATGACGATTGCCTCGGTCTCTTCGTCGGCAAGAAACATGTCGAGCACATCGACAAAATTGGTGCCGTTGACCGGATCGCCGCCGATCCCGACGCAGGTGCTCTGGCCCAGCCCGACCACGGTCGTCTGAGCCACCGCTTCGTAGGTCAGGGTGCCGGAGCGCGAGACGATGCCGATCTTGCCGCGGCGGTGGATGTGCCCCGGCATGATGCCGATCTTGCACTCGTCGGGGGTGATGACGCCGGGGCAATTCGGTCCGATCAGCCGCGAATGGCCGCCGCTCAGGCTGCGTTTCACGCTGACCATGTCGAGCACCGGGATGCCTTCGGTGATGCACACGATCAGCGGGACTCGGCGTCGGCGGCTTCGAGGATCGCGTCGGCGGCGAAGGGCGGCGGCACATAGATCACCGTCGCATCGCAGCCGGTCGCGGCGCGCGCCTCGTGGACCGTGTTGAATACCGGGAGGTCGAGATGGCGGGTGCCGCCTTTACCGGGCGTGACACCGCCGACCATTTTGGTGCCGTAAGCGATCGCCTGCTCGGAGTGGAAGGTGCCCTGAGCGCCGGTGAAACCCTGGCACAGCACCTTGGTCGATGCATCGACGAGGATCGACATCAGGCGGCCTCCTTGACGGCCGTGACGACTTTTTGGGCAGCGTCGGCGAGGTTCTCGGCGGCGAGGATCGGCAGGCCGGATTGCTGCAGTATCTTTTTGCCGAGATCGACGTTCGTGCCCTCGAGGCGGACGACGAGCGGCACGTGCAGATTGACCTCGCGCGCGGCGGCGACGACGCCTTCGGCGATGACGTCGCAGCGCATGATCCCGCCAAAGATGTTGACCAGCATCCCTTCGACGTTCGGGTCGCTGAGGATCAGCTTGAAGGCGGCCGCCACCCGGTCGCGCGTCGCCCCGCCGCCGACGTCGAGAAAATTCGCCGGGTTGCCGCCGTGCAATTTGATGATGTCCATCGTCGCCATCGCCAAGCCGGCGCCGTTGACCATGCAGCCGATGTTGCCGTCGAGCTTGACGTAGTTGAGCGCGTGCTTGCCGGCTTCGAGCTCGGTCGGGTCCTCCTCGTCCTCGTCCCGCAAGGCCTCGACATCGGGATGGCGGAAGAGAGCGTTGTCGTCAAACCCCATCTTGGCGTCGAGCGCCAAGAGCTGGCCCGAACCCGTCACCACCAGCGGATTGATCTCGACGACCGAGGCGTCGAGCTCGCAAAAGGCCTTGTAGAGGGCGGTGACGAACTTGACCGCGACACCGATCTGCGCCCCTTGCAGCCCGAGCCCGTAGGCGATCTTGCGCGCATGGAAGGGCTCGATCCCGCTCGCCGGGTCGATCGCGACTTTGAGGATCTTTTCCGGCGAGCGCGCCGCAACCTCCTCGATCTCCACGCCGCCCTCGGTCGAGCCGATCAGGGTCACCCGTCCGGTGTCGCGGTCGATCAGCAGGCCGAGATAGAGCTCACGCGCGATATCGCAGCCCTCCTCGACGTAGACCCGCTTGACCTCGCGGCCGGCAGGTCCGGTCTGATGCGTCACGAGGTTCTTGCCCAACAAGCGAGCGCGCGGCAGCCGCGACTTCTTCTTCGGAGCGGCAGAGCTTGACCCCGCCGGCCTTGCCGCGCCCGCCGGCATGGATCTGCGCCTTGACGACCCAGACCGATCCGCCGAGCCGGCGCGCCGCCTCGACCGCTTCCGCGGCGGTGTAGGCCACCCCGCCGCGCGGCACCGCGACGCCGAATTTCGCCAGCAGCTCTTTCGCCTGATATTCGTGGATATTCATCGCATCCCGCCAGTTTGTGATTGGCTGGATCAGCACCGTGCGTCCTTCGAGACGGCCGCATTCGCGGCCTCCTCAGGATGAGGGTTATCCCCAATGCCTCAGAGGCTTCCCTCATGCTGAGGAGCGCCAAAGGCGCGTCTCGAAGCACGCACGGCCGTAATTCAGCTCTTTTCAGCTCCGCATGTTTTTGACGACTTCGATCAACTCGCGAACCGCGGCCGCCGATTTGTCGAAGGCGGCCTTTTCTTCCGGGTCGAGGGAGATCTCGACAATGCGCTCGATGCCACCGGCGCCGATCACGACCGGGACGCCGACGTAAAGGTCCCGGATCCCGTACTGGCCGTCGAGCCACGCGGCGCAGGGCAGCACGCGTTTCTTGTCGCGCAGATAGGCTTCCGCCATCTGGATCGCCGAGCTGGCCGGCGCATAGAATGCCGAGCCGGTCTTCAACAGCCCGACAATCTCGCCGCCGCCGTCCCGCGTTCGCTGGACGATCTTGTCGAGCCGCTCCTTCGTCGTCCACCCCATCTTGACCAGATCCGGCAACGGAATCCCGGCGACGGTCGAATAGCGCACCAGCGGCACCATCGTGTCGCCGTGACCGCCGAGCACGAAAGCCGTGACGTCCTCGACCGAAACCTCGAACTCCTGCGCGAGGAAATAGCGAAAGCGAGCGCTGTCCAGGATGCCGGCCATGCCGACGACGCGCTGCGGCGGCAGCCCGCAGGCCTCGCGCATGACCCATACCATGACGTCCAGCGGATTGGTGATCGTAATGACGAAAGCCTGCGGGCAATGCTTTTTGATCGCCGCACCGACAGTTCTGACAATCCCGGCATTGACCCCGATCAGATCGTCGCGGCTCATCCCCGGCTTGCGCGGAATGCCGGCGGTGACGATCACGACATCGGCGCCCTCGATGTCGGCATAGTCGTTGGAGCCGCCGACGACGGCATCGTACCCCTCGATCGCCGAGCCTTGGACGATGTCGAGCGCCTTGCCCTGCGGCACGCCCTCGACGACATCGACGAGGAGTGACGTCGCCGAGCTCTTTGAGCCCGGCGAGGAGCGCCAGCGTGCCGCCGATTTGCCCGGCGCCGATCAGCGCGATCTTGTTGCGTGCCATGCCAATGCCTTTCGTCTGCGAGCGCTGCGACTCAACGGGGATCTACGACTTCAGGTGCTTGTCGAAGAACGCCACGACGTCCTGCCACAGCTCGGCCGCCGGACCCTCGCGATAGCTCGGCCGGTAATCGGCGAGGAAGGCATGTCCGGCGTTCTTGTAGACCTTGATCGTGACGTCCTTGCCGGCGCGCTGCGCGCGGCTGCGCAGCTCTTCGGATTGCGCGACGGTCGGGTTCTGGTCCTCTTCGCCGAAGACCGCGAAGAGCGGGCAATGCAGGCGCTCGACCATGTTCGAGGATCGGGGTCGGGCGCGACGGGGTCGTCTCGGCATCCGGCGTCGCGCGGTGGATGAACCCGCCCCAGCAATCGATCGCCGCATCGGGCTTGTCTGCTGCTGCACGCGAAGAGCAGGGTCTGCCGGCCGCCGGAGCAGAAACCGATGACGCCGATCTTGCCGGTCGCGCCGGGAAGCGCGCTCAGATGATCCGCCGCCGCCTCGAGATCCTGCACCGACCTCGGCATCCGACTTACCAAACATGACCGGGAAGACAGTGTTGATGTCGTTCGGATCGGATGGCCCACCCTTGCGGGAATAGAGGTCGGGCGCCAGCGCGTTGTAGCCGATATTGGCAAAGCGCCGGGCGATGTCGCGGATGTGCTCGACGAGCCCGAAGGCCTCGTGGATGACGACGATGCCGGGATATCTCCCGGACTGGCTCGGTCGGGCGAGGTAGCCCTTTATCGTGTCGCCGCCGCTGTTCAGTTCGATGTTTTCGCCGCGCACACGGCTGGGATCGGTCACCGCACCCGGTATATTCGCCATTCGATCCTCCTTGCAACGAGACCCGCAGGTTAACACCAATCTTGGGGCAGGGTGAAGGCGGCCCTCGCTGCTCGGCGGTAGATGCTGCTATGATGGCCCACTTGTGTTCGGGAGGAGGTTCGAGCATGACGATCGAGCAGACTGCGTTGAAGGAGAAGCCTGCCCAGGCACAGCCGTCAATGAAGCTGGCGGTGACGAGCGCGAAGACGCCGCAGTTCGTCAAGGGCCGGCGTGACTTCTTCAAGTATCGCGACCTCGGCGTCACCAAGGCGACCGACGGGTGGATGCGGGCGCAGGTTACCTCTGCCCTCACCGGAATGACCCAGCCGACGGGCTGGCATTACCACGTGTGCGAGGGACAGTTCGTCTATACGCTCAAGGGCTGGGTCGAGCTCGAATTCGAGGACGGAACGAATTGCCGGCTGGAGGCCGGCGACTCCGTTTTCATCCCCGGCGGTATGCTCCACCAGGAGAACCGCACCTCGGACGATCTCGAGATCCTCGAAGTCTCGGTGCCGGCGGACATGGGGACCGTGGCGGTGGACCCGCCGGCAAAGCGGGCGAACGGCGGATAGCGTCCCCAAACCGCTTGCAGGAGGCCGCCGATCGCCTATCATCGGCGGCCAGGCGGGTGTAGCTCAATGGCAGAGCAGGAGCTTCCCAAGCTTCTGACGGGGGTTCGATTCCCCTCACCCGCTCCAGGCTGACCGGCTGGCGCAGATCCCGATCAGGTTGCACCGCCATTCCAGTCGTCATTGCGAGTTGGGGACCGGCGGGGGTGGCCGACCCACGCTGGATGAAACCGCCCCCAGCGCGCTTTCTCGGCGAAAGCCGGGACCCAGCTATTCCCGTGCTTGTGCCGCCGAAAGAACGGACCCCGGCTTTCGCCGCGGAAAGCGTTCATTAGGGTCTGCCGTCGCGAACCGCCTTGTTTCTTATTAGCGCAGCGAAGCACGTCGCGCAGAGCGGGCCCCGCAATGACAGCTCCAGCGTGATCGAAATCTGCTAGCTACTGCCGCGTCCACCGGCCTCCAAGCAGCGCGTAGCGAGCGTTCTCGGCATCTTCGAAGTCTTCGCCGCCAAACCTGCGAACCGTGCAGGTCACGGCGGTGGGCTCGATGTGGAGTAGATTATAGGAATTCGGCTCCCCGCGAAGGCGGGTCGAGATGGCGGTCCCGGCATGGACGAACAGGATCGACCCCTTGGCGACGAGATCGCTGCCTGCCAGGTCGCCGCTGCGGGCGCGGTGGTAATGTCCCGACAGCACGAGCCGGACACCGGCCTCGGTTATGGCGTCGACTGCCATCGCGGCCCCACCGACTGGGGCGGAATTTCCCCCCGCCGGGGGTGTGGCCAACGGGTGATGGATCGCCAGAACCCTCAAGCGGTCGGCCGGAACCTCTGAAAAGACTGCTTTGATGGCGGCTGCTTGCTTACGCGAGATGCGTCCGTTGGCAAAGGTTGCCGAGCGCGCGGTGTTGAGGCCCAGCAGCGCAATTTCGTTGTCGGCAAAAAATGGCTGCAACTCGGCACTGATGTAGCGCCGGTAACGTGCCAGCCGCCCCACAAAGCGCTCGATGATGTCGTAGAGCGGCACGTCGTGGTTGCCGGGCACGACGATGACGGGCCGGGGCAATTTCTCGATAAAGGCACGGGCGGCGGCAAACTGACGATGGCGGGCGCGCTGCGTCAGGTCGCCGGTGACGACAACGATGTCCGGTTTCGTCTCCGATATGTCGGCCAGCAAGCGCTCGGCCGCGGTCTCGTCGTGCCGCCCGAAATGCAGATCCGAGAGATGAGCAATCGTTCGCACACTATTGCGGCAGGGCGTACCCGATTGCGCTTTCGATTCCGAGCGTCCGCTGCACCGCAGGACGCGCCATCATGCGTTCGTAGTGAGCGGACAGGCCTGGGAAGTCGCCGAGGTTCGGCTTCAGCGAATTCACAAAGCGCCAATAGAGCCGGAACAAATGGATATCGGCTATCGAATAGCGCTCGACCGTCCATTCCCTGCCGGCCAATCGTCGCTCGGCGATGCCGAACACCTCCCGCCAGCGCTCGGGACCGATGCGCCGGGCCGGGTGAACCGTCGATGCAATGAACGACATCCACGATGTCGCCTGCGCCTCGGCTTCGAGGCCGCCGACGGGCCAGAGCCCGGCCTCGGGAAAGCGTTTGGCAAGATAATAGAGGATCGCCGCGACTTCGGTCAGCGGCCGGCCGTCGATCAGCAAGGTCGGCACCTTGGCTTCCGGGTTGACGGCCAGGTATTCGGGTTTGTGCTGCTCACCTCTGGCGAGCGACACCAACCGGCGCTCGAATTCGGCGCCGATTTCGTGCAACGCAATGTGCACGGCCATCGAACTCGACCCGGGTGAGAAATAGAGCGTCAGCATGGATGCTCCCCTTGTGTATCCGCTGGTCAGCTCGAGACAGCCGCCATGGTCAGCTTCATAAAACCGTCCATCGCGGCGGGGTCGGTCCAGCGCAACACCGCGACGACATCGTTTTCCGGATCGATCCAGGTCAGATTCCCACCGGCACCGCGGGCATAATAGCTCTGCGCCGAGGCGCTCGGATAAAGAGCACGCCCGGTGTTGAGCCACCAGAGATATCCGTAATTCGGATAGAGTGGGCAGGGCTCGAGCATCCGTTCAATCCAAGCTTCCGACAGGATACGGCGGCCGCCCCAAACGCCGCGGCGCAACAACATGAGCCCTATCCGCGCCTGGTCGCGGGCGCTAATGAACACCCCACCGCCCCAATGCCCACCGCCCGAGACCGATTGCACCCGCCGGCCGTCGATCTCGACGTAGGAGTTGCGATAGCCGTGCCATTCCCACTCCGGCGAAGCGCCGATCGGATCCATGACCAATTCTCGAAACACCTCAGGCAAAGGGCGGCGCCACAGCCCCAGAAGAGCGTGGCTAAGCCGATTGACCCGGACGTCGTTGTATTCCCAGAATTCGCCGGGGGTCCGGAGATTGCGGTGGCTGCCCTTTGGCGCCGTGCTCGGGCGGCCGCCGACAGATCGGTTGCGGTCGATCAGATCGGGCTTGTCCCACAGAATGCCGTCCCACTCCGAGGTCTGCTGCAGCAAGTGATGCCAGGTGATCGCTTCGTTGTGCGGCGAAGCGAAACCGCCGTCGTCGACCGTGAGCCGGACCCTTTCGTGTGAATCTTTGATCAGACCGCGGTCCCAGGCGAGGCCCGCGAGGATCGAGAGATAGCTCTTGGCCACGCTGAAGGTCATGTCGACGCGCGTCGTGTCGCCCCACTCGGCGACGACGAGCCCCTTGCGCAGCAGAAGACCGTTCGGACCGCCGCGCGGACGCACCGGCCCGAGCGTCTCGTTCCACGGCGGGCGCTCTGCGAAGTCGCTGGCGACCGTCCGGGTGAGATCGCGGCTCCACGGGGTTTCATGCTCGCTGGCGTGTCGCGTTGCGGCAGCGACGGCGTCAGGGTCGAGCCCGGCCTCTCCGGGGGTCGCGCGCTGCCAGGGAGCGGGATGCGGTGGTGGGAAATAGGACATCAGGGCTCGATCTCGCTCACCGGGGTTGACTTTCCAGCCATCGGCACGACCTCGTAGAAAGGTGGGGCTGCGCCGCTATATACTGGCAATTCGGCGGAAAATCTTGCTAGACTAATCTTTCGCCGCGCTTCGAGGTCGTCGCAATGGGTTCCTTCAGCTTGATGCATTGGATCGTGGTCTTGGCCATCATCCTTATCCTGTTCGGTGCCGGAAAACTGCCGCGGGTCATGGGCGACTTCGCAAAGGGCATCAAGGCATTCAAGGCGGGAATGAAGGATGAGGAGGACGAAGCCGAAGCAACGGCGCCGCCGGCCCAGGTGCCGCCTCCCGCCGCTGCGAAGGCTGCCGCGGCGCCGGCCGCCAGTGTGACGGACCACACGCGCGAGCCCGCCAAGACTGTATAGGTTCGATTCTTGTGCGATGCGGCGGCGCGCGGCCGCATCCTGCCGGTCCCTAACGATAGAGTCGAAATCCGTACGAGCCCGGGGCGGGGCCGTGGGGTGTTCGCCCGTGAACCGATCGCGCCGGGGACGCTGATCGAGGCGGCGCCTGTGATCATTTTGCCGGCTGCGGACTGTCCGGCGCTCGATCGCACGACCGTCTACGACTACTACTTTCATTGGGACGGCGACCCCGAGGGGGAAGGGCGTGGCGCCCTGGGGCTCGGCCTCGTCACCCTGTGCAACCATTCCAGCCGCCCGCTTGCCCGCGTCGATCGCAATCATGCCCGGCTCACCCTGGACCTCATCGCGATCGCTCCGATCGAACCGGGCGAGGAGGTCACGATCGATTACGGTTGCGAATTATGGTTCAACCCGCGGGAATAACGTGCGGGAGTAGTCGCAGTGAGCGCGGTCAGTCCGACCGGTCGAACGCGGCGAGAAAGCCGGGCAGGAAGGTCTCCATTCCCTTCGGCGGCGGGTTTGGCGGCGGAAACAGGCCGGCGACATATCCGGCAGCGATAAACGGCGCGACGAGGTCGGGGTCGCGTGACAGCACGTGAACCGGTACGGTCCACGGCCCAAGCTCGCCGCCAACGACCGCCGGCGGCTGGTGGTCGCCGAGCAGGATGACGAGCCCGTCGCCCGCCAGATGATTGGCGAGCCAATCGCCGAGCACCGCGAAGTCATATTTGAGGCTCTTCAGGTAGCCGGGCGCCAGCACCGTCCAGTCGGGCGACCGGAGAATCTCTCCCCAAGCATTCGCCGGCACGGTTGCAAAGGCCCCGGCATCACGCCAATCGGCCAGGTAAGGTGGAACCGGCGAAAACGGGATGTGGCTCGACACGAGCACGATCTGGGTAAATACCGGCGATTCGGAACCGAGCGCTTGGCGTATCTCGGCGGTGCGTTCGAGCGTGAACTGGTCGGGGATCGCAAACCAGCCGAAGGACGGGCCGTGATAGCCGAGTTCCGCGGCATAGACGTCACGGTCGAAACCCCAGGCTCGGGCTTCCGGATCCGGCGCCTTTATGCCCGGCATTATCTCGATCGCACGCCAACCCGCGTCCTTGAGGTAGCCGGGCAGGAGCTTGCGGTCGGAACGGAGCAGCTGGGAGTAGAGAACCGGATCGTCCAGGCGGATCCCGCTGGCGAGGGTCGCATGAGCCAGCCAGGACCCGCCGCCAAACGTCGGCGACACCAGCCGGTTCGAGGCCATCGTGTAGCCGGCTGCGCGCAGCGCCGACTCGAACTCGGTGAGCGATCCCCGCAACGCGGAGCGGAACTTCGGCGTGTCGAAAACAGTCGTGCCGTAGGATTCGATGTAAACGAGATACACGTCGCGTCGCTTGAGGCCGGTAAGGGCGCTGCCGGGAGGGCCTGAAGAAGCGAGCACCGCCGGTAACGGCACCCCGGCCTCGACCTCCGCCCGCCACCCGCGTTCGAAGGCCGCGGCATGCCGGATGATGTCGGTGCCGAGGCCGGTCCCGAGCGGGCGCTGTTCGGCGGGCAAGAACGATGTGAGGTCGAGTGAGACACCCAGCAGGACCGCGGCGCCAATGGCGATCCGCCGGTCGGCAAGGGTCGCCAGTACCTTGCGCCATATCCAATAGGCGCCCGCGACCACCAACGAGAGTGCGGCAAACAGCAGGGCGGCCGCGACCGAGGCGCTCCACAGGCCCGCCGAGTCGCGGGCCAAGCCGAAAAGCGAAGGCAGATGCCGGAGATCCCAGTAGAGGTTGAGGTCACGGCCGAGCAAGCTCGGGGTCGCGGCATCGGCGAGGTTGAGCAGGGCCGCCCCGGCCACGAGCAGGGCCAGCACGAAGGCAAAGCCGCGTCCGGTAACAAGACGCGGACTGACCAGGGCTGCCATCGCGATCAGAAAGAGGACGCCCGCCAGCTCAGCGGAGGGACGCCACTCTGCGGCGAGACTATGCGTCACGGGGTCGCGCGCCGGCAGAAAAAGGGTGGCGAGCAGGACTACCCCAAGGACAGCTGTCAGTATCGCCCTGATCCGCGCTCGATGAGGTGCAGGCTGCGGTGGGGCTGGCGTCATCGCGTACCTCGGGTTATGTCATTGAGCACGAGAGGCAATCCAGGCGCGAGGGAAATAATCGGGATGCGGCGTTTCGAGGGCACCGATACTTACGTCGCGACGCAGGATCTTCGTGTCGCGGTCAACGCTGCCATCGCTCTCGAGCGCCCGCTCCTTGTCAAAGGAGAGCCCGGCACCGGCAAAACCATCCTCGCCCATGAAGTCGCCCGCGGCATCGGCAAGGACTTGATCACCTGGCATATCAAATCGACGACAAAGGCGCAGCAAGGGCTTTATGAATATGACGCGGTCTCCCGGCTGCGCGACGGCCAGCTAGGCGACGAACGCGTCCACGACATCGCCAACTATATCGTGCCGGGGAAGCTGTGGGAGGCGTTCGAGGCGGCCGAGGCTCCGGTGCTTCTGATCGACGAGATCGACAAGGCAGATATCGAGTTCCCGAACGATCTGCTCCTCGAGCTCGATCGCATGGAATTCTATGTCTACGAGACCCGGCGTACCATATCCGCCCGGCATCGCCCAATTGTCGTTATCACCTCCAACAATGAGAAGGAGCTGCCGGATGCCTTTCTTCGCCGCTGCTTCTTCCACTACATTCGCTTCCCTGATCGCGCGACGATGCAGCAAATTATAGACGTTCATTTTCCAAGTCTTAAGCAGGAATTGCTGCGCGAGGCTTTGACGATCTTTTACGATATCCGCGAGGTGCCGGGACTAAAGAAAAAACCGTCGACCTCCGAGCTGCTCGACTGGATCAAGCTGTTGCTGGTCGAAGACGTCTCGCCCGATGTGCTGCGCACGCGCGACCCGGCCAAGCTCATTCCACCTTTGCATGGGGCTCTGTTGAAGAACGAACAGGACGTTCACCTGTTCGAGCGCCTCGCCTTCCTGCACCGCCGCGAACGCGGCTGACCCGCCGTTGTGACATGGGAACTACAAGAAGTCGTCATGCCCGGGCTTGATCTGGTCAAGCCCGGCAATGACGATCTCTACGCCCGAGGGTAACCGGTGTTCTTCTCGTTTTTCGCGGAACTGCGCGAGGCCAAGGTGCCGGTTTCGCTGCGCGAGCACCTGACCTTGATGGAGGCGATGGAACGGCGCGTTGCCGCCTTTGATCTCGAAGAGTTCTATTTTCTCGCGCGCACCGCGCTGGTCAAAGACGAGCGGCATCTCGATCGCTTCGATAGGGTGTTCGGACATTGCTTCAAGGGCATTGAGACCCTGGCGGACCCGAAGGCCGAACTTCCCGAGGCTTGGTTGAAGAAGCTTGCGGAGCGGTTTTTGACCCCGGAGGAGAAAAAGCTGATCGAGGCGCTCGGCGGCTGGGAAAAATTGATGGAGACATTACGGGAGCGGCTGGCCGAGCAAAAGGCGCGTCACCAGGGCGGCAGCAAATGGATCGGCACCGCCGGCACCTCGCCGTTCGGCGCTTACGGCTACAACCCCGAAGGGGTGCGCATCGGCCAGGAGGAGAGCCGTAACCGCAGCGCGGTCAAGGTGTGGGACCGGCGCGAGTTCCGCAATCTCGACGACACCGTCGAACTCGGCACCCGCAATATCAAGCTGGCGTTACGCCGATTGCGGCAATTTGCCCGCGAGGGAGCAGCCGAAGAGCTCGACCTCGACGGCACGGTAAAATCGACCGCGCACAATGCCGGCTGGCTGGACTTGAAGCTGGTCCCGGAGCGGCACAACACGGTTAAACTGCTGCTGTTCGTCGATGTGGGCGGGTCGATGGAGGACCACGTGCGCGTCTGCGAGGAGCTGTTCTCGGCGGCGCGCTCCGAGTTCAAACACCTGATCCACTTCTATTTTCACAATTGCATCTATGAGTCGGTGTGGCGCGATTCGCGGCGGCGCCAGATCGAGCAGACGCCGGTCTTGGAGCTGACCCGCACCTATGATGCAAGCTGGCGGGTCGTGCTCGTCGGGGACGCCAGCATGAGCCCTTACGAAATCGAAAAGGAAGGCGGCAGCGTCGAGCGCTGGAATGACGAGCCCGGCGAAACCTGGTTGCGCCGTCTGCTCGACGCCTATCCGAAGGCGGTATGGCTCAACCCGGTGCCAAAGAAATATTGGACCGGCACCGCCAGCATCGGGATGATCCGGCGGATCGTCGAGGACCGGATGTTCCCACTGACCCTCGACGGCCTCGACCGCGCAATGCGCCGGCTCACCCGCTGAGAGTGTCCGCCTATGCTGCCTGTTTTTCTTCCTTGGGCCGCACATACGCGATCGCCGCGTGGGCTGCGCAATACGGCTTCCCCGGTAACGGGAGACCACCGCAGAAATGGAATTGAGGATCGTCCGGGTGGCCGTGCGGCCACAGGCAGCCCGGCCCGCTGAATTCGAAGAAGTTGCGTTGCGGCACGAATTTTGGCCCGGTCTCGCGCCGGCTCATTCCGTTGCGGTGCAGCCTGCCGATTATCGTGTTTTTTGTCAAACCCATGCGGCGGCCGATCTCGGAGGTCGGCAACCCCTCCTCAAACAGGCGATTCAATATCTCGACGCGCTCGGGCGTCCAAGTCATTTCCATCGATTTCCCCCGTATACAGTGGACCCCCCAGCCCACTTACACAAAATACGGTACCACGCTTGTGGCCCGCTGGCAAGCAATATCTATATCTGGGTCAAGAAATATCTCCGTGGCGGCGATAGCTCACCACTTTCGAGAAATAGGCCGGAATGCGCTCACCAGGTGTGAACCCGGGGCTCCACAACCGGTCGAGGTCCTCGCGCAGATAACTCTCGTAATAGGGCTCGTGGAAGGCGACGGGAAAAAGCTCGAGCGTGCCGTCGTAATCGGGTTCGTCGCCGGTCTGCAGCGAATCCACGAAGATCAGCGTGCCGCCGGGCCGCAGCACTCGCCGGATCTCGGCCACAACCTCGCGGCGGATGCGCGGCGGCAACTCGTGGAACAGGTAGATGCAGGTGACGACGTCGAATTCCCCATCGGCAAAGGGCATCGCCTCGGCCATGCCCTCGACAAACCGGGTACGCGACCATGGCGCGAGCTCGCGGCGGGCGACGGAGAGGTAATGCGGTGACAAATCGAGACCGGTGACATGGAGGCGTGGGTAATTCGTTTTTACCTCGCGGAGAAATCGCCCGGTTCCGCAGGCGACGTCGAGCAATCGAGCCGCGCCCCACCCTTCGACGAAGTTTGCAGAGAGAGCGCGCTTTAGCGGGACGAGCGCTTGGCGCCGCATCGCTGCTGCGCCGCCGCCGAACAGCACCTCGACCTGATGGTCGTAGCGCTCGGCAGAAGCATCGCTCAGGTACCCATCGGTCTGAAAATGGAATTTCTGCAGATAATACGGCGGGTATCGACCGGCCGGCGCATCCGTCAGAACGCGCTCCTTATGTTCGCCGTGCCGCCTCTGTTCGACCGCCCTCAGATCGGCAAAGAAGTCGATTGCGCGGCGGAGCTGCTCCAGCGGCTTGCCGAGCCCGTCGCGCGGGGGCGCATAATAGCCGGCCTCGATGTTGCGCCAATCCTGCTCCAACAGCGAGCGCAGGTCTGCGAGGAGACGTTGCCGGTCCGGCATTGGCCGCCCGCGGAGCGCTTCCGGCAATCGCACTGGGCGACCCATTCGGGCGGCCAGCAGCTTTTGACCGAAAAACCAGCCGATCCGTGCGGTCTGCGCCGTGCTGAAAGCCACCCTGTCCAATGGGGATATCATAGCGAACGAGGAGTTAACGCTGAGGCGTGGCTTTGCAAGGGGGACCGAGCGAGCGATGTTGCCCCGCATCCGGGTATTGGTATTATCGAGGGTCGGACGGAGCGATAGATCGACCGAGATGGCGCTTAGTGATCATTGCAGATCGCTGGCCGGAAATTGTGAAAATGGCCATGGTTGGAGCCCATTGCCGGCCGGGGGAAGGCGCGATGTCGGACGATAACCCTTTTCGCGGCCCATCGGTCCGCGGGATCCCCGAAGGGGACAACCGCGAGCGCATGATCTGCGCCGAATGCGGCTATATCCTCTACGACAATCCGAAAATCGTCGTGGGCTCGGTCGCGCGTTGGGACGACCGCATTCTGCTGGTGCGCCGTTCGATCGAACCACGGTATGGCTATTGGACGTTGCCCGCCGGTTATCTCGAACTCAATGAAGCGGCTAGCGCGGGGGCCGAACGCGAGGCCTGGGAAGAAGCCCGAGCGCGGATCGAGATCGAGGGTTTGCTCGCAATCTACGACATTCCGCGGATCAGCCAGGTGCAGCTGATTTACCGCGCCCGGCTTCTCGATGACGCCATCCAGGCAGGGTTGGAAAGCCTGGAGGTCAAGCTTTTCAGGTGGGAAGAAATCCCGTGGAACGAACTCGCCTTCCCCTCCATAGGTTGGGCGCTCCAACACGACCGCGAAGCTCGCGCGACGCGGGACTTCACCGCCCGGATAAATCCGCCCGGTTCTTGACGGTTCGACCTAGAACACGCGAGCGGCGTTCGAACGATCCTTGAGCCAGACTTGGGCTTTCCGACCCGACTGCAACGCATCGCGGGCCGCATCCACAGCATCAAGAAGCGCCTGCTCTTTATCGAGATATGCGCCATAGACGGAATCGCCGAGCATAACGACCCACCTGGTTGCCCGCCCCCGTCGACAGACCTGAAATTCCATCACTCGCATTGCTCTGGCCGATAGCCTCCGCTCCATACTTTGCAAAAATATGATTGGCCTCGCAGCTTAAATGAAGATGATTTGTTACGGACTGATACAGTCCAAGGCTTCGCCACGATGCTGCCGCATTGTGCGGCGGCGGCGAGAGGTGAGGTGGTTTCGCCTCAGGGCGGAACGCATTTACCGGCAGTCGTGATCATCTTCCCAAGAGCCTAACACTCCAAGCGCGTCAGGGATCGAAAGGGCGATGGTGAGCACTATCGAGACAAAGAAGAAAACGCTCGTCCACAAGGCGGCGGAGCTCGCAGCTCAGCTGTTCGACCCAGCGGATCAGGCGACAGCCGATCGGTTCATTGCGCAATTTTACGAGCACGTCCCGCCCTCGGATGTTGCCGAACGCACGCCACGCAATCTCTACGGCGCCGCGCTGTCGCTGTGGCGCTTTGGAGAGCGTCGGCGCACCGACCAAGCCAAGATCCGGGTGCACAACCCGGATCCGGCAGTGGATGGATGGTCATCGCCGCACACGATCGTCGAGATCGTCAACGACGACATGCCCTTCCTCGTCGACTCGGTTACCGGAGCGATCAATGCGAGCAACCGCGTCGTCCATCTGATCATCCATCCGATCCTGACGGTAGCCCGCGACCCGGACGGGCGGCTCTGCGACGTTCTGGAGCCGGGCGCTGCCGGGACATGCGAATCTTGGATGCAAATCGAGATCACATCCGAAGCGGATCCGGCGGACCTCACCCGTTTGACGCAAACATTGTCGGGTGTCCTCGTCGACGTGCGCGGGGCGGTCAGCGACTGGCAACCAATGCGGCAGGTCTTGCGAGAGGTCACAGCCGAATTGTCGGCGCAGCCACCGCCGGTTCCCGCCGCCGAACTCTCCGAAGCTCAGGATTTCTTAAAGTGGCTCGATGACGACAACTTCACTTTTCTCGGCTACCGCGAATACTTTTTCGACGGGGCGGTCAAACCCGAATACGGGCCGCTCGGCATTCTGCGCGACGAAGCCCACTCGGTCTTCGGGGGCCTGCGGGATCTCGCCTCATTGCCCTCGGACGTGCAGGATTTTGTCCGCCGCCGCGAACTGCTGGTCATCACCAAATCAAACCGCCGCGGGACGGTTCACCGGACCGCTCATATGGATGCCATCGGAGTCCGGCGGTTCGGCGGAAACGGCGACGTCACCGGCGTTCGCGTCTTCCTCGGCTTCTTTACGTCCTTAGCCTACAGCCGCAGTTCGCGCTCGATCCCGCTGCTACGGCTCAAGGTCCGCCGGATCGTCGAGCGTTCCGGAGTGTCGCCGGCGAGCCATGACGGCAAGGCTCTGTTGCACATCCTCGACACGTTTCCACGCGACGAGTTGTTCCAGGCCGACGAGGACCAGCTGTTCGACACGGTGACCGGCATCCTCAACCTGCAAGAGCGGCAGCGCATTGCCATGTTTGTCCGCCGCGACCCGCTGGAGCGCTTCGTTTCTTGCTTTGTCTATGTGCCGCGCGAGCGCTACGACAGCCAATTACGCAGCCGCTTCGGGGCAATCCTCGAAGAAGCGTTTGCCGGGCGGATCTCGGCCTTTCACACTCACCTCGACGACGAATCGGCGCTGGCGCGCATCCATTTCATCATTCGCACGAGCCGCGGCGCGGTCCCGGCGGTCGACGTCACAGGGCTAGAAGAGCGGCTCGCCGAAGCCGGGCGCAGTTGGACGGACCGGCTGTATCAGGCGGCCGCGACGGCTTTCGGCGATGAGGAGGCGCGTGCCCGGCTGCGTCGTTTGCAATCCTTCCCGATCGCCTATCAGGCAAGAACGGACGTTGCCCAGGCCGTGGCGGATCTAGAGCGGATCGAGGCTGTGTCGGCGGGTTCTCCGCTAGAAGTCTCGCTTCATCCTGCCCCCGATGCACAGCTGCCCGGATTGCGGCTGTATCGGGCGAAAGAGCCGGCCGCGCTCTCCGACGTTCTGCCGATACTCGAGAACCTCGGTCTGCGCGTGGTGGCCGAAGAACCGTTCCAGATCGACAGCTCGGACGGCACGACGGTGTGGATTCATGAGTTTCAGCTGTCCGGGATCGCTTTGCTGGCCTCTGTTTCCCCGGCAATCAGGGCGCGCTTTGAAGCGGCGCTCGTCGAAGTGTGGACCGGGCGGGTCGAGAATGACCGGTTCAACCGTCTCGTTTTGGGTGCCGGACTATCAGCTCGGCAGGTGACGGTACTGCGGCTCTACGCGAAATTCTTGCGGCAAGCCGGAACCACCTTTAGCCAAGCTTACATGGAGGACGCGCTGAGCGGCCACCCCGGTATTGCCCGCCGGCTCGTCCAACTGTTCGAGACGCGTTTCGATCCTGAACGTACCGGTACCTCGCTTGCGGGCGTAGCCGAGATTCAGGCGATCGATCATGCGCTCGATGAGGTCAGTAGCCTCGACGAGGACCGCATCCTGCGCACGTTCCTCACTCTCATTCTCAGGACCGTGCGCACAAATTATTACCAAAAATCACCGTCGGGCGAGTCAAAGCCTTATCTCGCCGTCAAGCTCGCCAGCAGCGAGATCGATCTGCTGCCGCAACCGCGGCCGCTTTTTGAGATCTATGTCTACAGTCCCCGGGTCGAGGCCGTGCACATGCGCGCCGGCAAGGTCGCCCGCGGCGGCATCCGCTGGTCCGACCGAAAAGAGGATTTCCGCACCGAGATCCTCGGACTGATGAAGGCGCAGACGGTTAAAAATGTGGTGATCGTCCCAGTGGGGTCGAAAGGCGGCTTCATAGTCAAGCAACCACCCGCGTTGCGCGACAAGCTGCAGGCAGAGGCTGTCGAATGTTACAAGACGCTGATCCACGGCCTGCTCGACCTCACCGACAACATCGTCTCGGAGGAACCAGGAGGACATCGCATCGTTCCGCGGCCGGATGTTGTCCGGCACGACGACGATGATCCCTACCTGGTGGTTGCAGCCGACAAGGGCACCGCCACCTTCTCCGATTTCGCCAATGCAATCTCCGAAGAGTACGGGTTCTGGCTCGGCGACGCTTTTGCGTCCGGCGGCTCGGCCGGCTACGACCACAAGGTGATGGGCATCACCGCCCGCGGCGCCTGGGAGCTCGTGAAACGCCATTTCCGCGAGCTCGGGCGGAATATCGAGAGCAGCGAGATCACCGTGATCGGTGTCGGCGACATGTCCGGCGACGTGTTCGGCAACGGCATGCTGATGTCGCGGCACCTCAGGCTGCTCGCCGCCTTCGATCACCGGCATGTCTTCGTCGACCCCGACCCGGATGCCGAGCGCAGCTTCGCCGAACGGCTGCGTCTGTTCCGGCTGCCGCGGTCGAGCTGGGCCGAATATGATCGAGCGCTGATCTCGCCGGGCGGCGGCGTCTTCGAGCGTAGCGCCAAATCCGTCCCGATCAGCCCAGAGATGAAGCGCGCTTTCGATATTGACGCGGAGCATCTCACGCCGGCCGAGCTGATCCGCAAATTGTTGACCGCCCGGGTCGACCTCTTGTGGTTCGGCGGGATCGGAACTTACGTCAAGGCCGCGAACGAAACCCATGCCGAGGCCGGCGACCGCGCCAACGATGCGCTGCGTGTCAACGGCGGACGAGATCCGCGCAAAGGTCGTCGCAGAAGGTGCCAACCTCGCAGTGACCCAGCGTGGACGCATCGCGTTCGCACTCGCCGGCGGGCGCATCGACACCGATGCGATCGACAACTCGGCTGGGGTCGACACCTCGGATCATGAGGTTAACATCAAGATCCTGCTGGATCAGGCGATTGCTTCGGGCGCCCTATCGGCCGAGGACCGTCAGCCGCTGCTTGCCGAGATGTCGGGTGAGGTCGCTTCCCTGGTGTTGCGCGACAACTATTTGCAGGGCGAGGCGCTGTCGGCGGCGGAGGCGCGCGGCGTCGTCTCGCTCGATCGGCAGCTGCGCATGATCCGCGATCTCGAGCGCGCGGGCCGGCTTAACCGGGCGCTCGAGTTTCTGCCCGATGACGAGACCCTCGCCGCACGATCGGCGCAAGGCCGGGGGCTCGTCCGCCCGGAATTGGCGGTGCTGCTCGCCTATGCCAAGATGACGTTGTACGAGGCGCTGCTCGCCTCCGCCCTGCCGGACGCTCCGGAACTGGCGGACGAGCTGCGCAGCTATTTTCCGGAGGCCGCGCGACGCCGCCTTGCCGGACAGATCGCGACCCACCCGCTGCACAGGGAGATCATAGCGACGGTTCTCACCAACGAGATCGTCAATCGGGCGCGAATGACCTTTATCCACGACATGCGCGCGCGCACCGGCCGATCGCCGCCCGAGGTGGCGCAAGCCTACATAATCGTGCGCGAAGTGTTCGAGCTGCGGAACCTGTGGGCCGAAATCGAGGCGCTCGACAACAAAGTGGCGGCTCAGGTGCAGATCGAATTGTTCATCGAGATCGCGGACCTCGTCGAACGCGCCGCCGGCTGGCTGCTCTATCACAAGCGTCTCGCGCTCGGTCCCGAAATCGGCAAGCTTGCGCCGAGCGTGCGCGGCATCGCTGATTCCCTCTTCGATTTGCTGCCGCCGAGCGATCGAAATCTCGTCTCCGAGCGCAGCCTTCGCTTCGCTGAGGCCGGCGTCCCCGAAGCGCTCGCCACTCGCATCGGCGGAACGATGTTTCTCGCCGCTGCGCTCGACATCGCCGATCTGGCGGAGCGCTCGGGACAAGAACTCGACCAGGCCGCCCGTGTGTACTACGCAGTCGGCGCTCAGTTTGCACTCGACGAGATGCGAATCGCCGCGCGCCGCCTGCGGGCCGAGACCCCTTGGCAGAAGCAGGCGGTCGAAGCGACGATCGACGATCTGTTTGCGGTGCAGACCGATCTGGCAGTTCGCATACTGGGGAGCGGCGGCTCAGCCCAACCAGAAGATCCGATTGCCGCTTGGTCTGCCGCGCACGCGGCGGCCCTTGCGCCTGCCGAGCCGTTGATCAGGGAGCTGCGTGTCACTGCCACTCCCGACCTCGCAATGCTGGTTGTCGCCAGCCGCCAGCTCCGCCAGGCGCTGGGGTAGGGTGAAATCCTCAGCACACCTAGCCCGGCACGCGTCATCTAGGATCAACACTGCCCATATTTCGCGAAGTCATTCCGGGCCTGGCCCTTCGGGCCATCCCGGCAAGATGTTTGTTGCCGGCGTTCACCAGGCGTCGCTTCGGTTTATCTGGGGCGGAAATATTCCTCGTACGGCGTGTCGTTCTTGACCAGCACGCCGCCATCCACGGTCAATGCGACGCCGGTGATCATGCGCGCCGCGGGGCCGGCCAGGAACAGGATCGGGTCGGCGATATCCTCCGGTTCGCACATGCGGCCCAGCGGAATTTTCTGGGCCCGCACGGCTTTGGTTTCCTCCGACGGAATTGCCCCGCCAAATGCGGTGGCCGTCGGACCGGGGCAGACAGCGTTGACGCGAATGCCGTCGGGCGCGAGCTCGTAGGCCGCGTGGCGCGTCAGCCCGAGTAGGCCGGCCTTTGACGCCGAGTAATTGGCGGTGCCGCCGAACGAGATGCGCTGCCCAGCGATCGAGGCGACGTTGATGATGGCGCCGCCGCGCCTTCGCATGTGCGGCAGCACGGCCTGAATGCCGTTGAAGGCGCCCGTAAGATTGACCGCAATGACGCGATCCCAATCCTCCGGGCGCATGTCACGGATCAGTTGCCGCACCGTCGTGCCGGCGCCATTGACGAGAACGTCGATCCCGCCAGCCGCCTCGGCGATCTTTGTAGCCGCGACATGGAACGCGGCTCGATCGGCGACATCGACGGCATGCGCCGTGGCATTGCCGCCGCGCTCAGCGATCCCGCCGGCGACGCTCTCGGCAGCCGACGCATCGCGGTCGAGGACCGAAACACGCGCTCCTTGCGCGGCAAAGGCGCGGCAAGTGGCAGCGCCGATGCCATTCCCGCCGCCAGTCACGACGGCGACTTTCCCGGCAAAATCCTCGGCCATTCGGTCCCTCCTTTACTGGCTGGGCGCTGCGGCAATCTACAGGCGGTAGGCATTGTCGAGAATAGCCGTTGCAAGCGCCTCTGCCGGTCCCCGCAAGAACCGGCCCAGACCGGCGAGGACGAATTCGATGTGGCCGAGCTCGGGGAGGGCGGGCGACGGAACGAGGCCGGCCGGCGCGAAGCCATCGGCCTGGACGGTAACGCCGAGCCCGGCCAAAGCCGCCGCGTTGAGCCCGCTAAAGCTGCTGCTGGTGCACACAATGCGCCAGCTTCGCCCGGCGCGTTCGAGCGCCTCCAGAGCAATCGCCCGACTGATGCTCGGCGGCGGGTATAGGATCAAGGGCAGCGGCCGCTCAGGAGCAGCGAGCCGCGGATTGCTGGTGACCCAGACGAGCTTTTCGCGCCGCACCAGGCGGCCGCGATCCTCGCCGGGGCGGCGTTTGGCCAGCACGAGATCGAGTTCACCGGCATCCAACGCCTGAAGCAGCGCACCGCTGAGCCCGACGGTCAATTCGAGATCGACGGCAAAATGAGCCCCGGTGAATTCGCGCAGGACCTCGGGCAACCTGGTCTGCACAAAATCCTCCGAAGCGCCAAAGCGAACACGCCCGCGCAACTCCGAGCCGGCGAAGTAGCGCCGGGCGCGTTCGTTCGCGTCGAGGATGCCCTGTGCGAGCCCCAACATCGCCTCGCCGTCCGGCGTCAGCGCGACCGAATGCGTGTCGCGCACGAAGAGCCGCCGCGCCGCCGCTTCTTCGAGGCGGCGAATATGCTGGCTGACCGTCGATTGCCGCAGACCGAGGCGGCGCCCGGCCTCGGTGAAGCTTCCGGCGTTCGCCACGGTCACAAAGCTGGTCAGCAGAGTGGGGTCGAACACGGTCATCACATTTCGTGATTACACTAACTTCGGCGATCGGTCTTCACAATAGGCTGCATCACCGACATTTTGGTGGCCGGCAGAACTTCCCGCTACGGAGCCGGTCAATGAGCGCGCTTTCTCGCTTCCGTCCGGATGAGTTCACGCTTGCGATGCTGGCGACGGTCGTGCTTTCGCTGCTTCTGCCCTGTCGAGGCACCAGCGCCGCGGTTTCCGAATGGCTCACCGCGGCTGCGATCGCGCTGCTGTTCTTTTTTCAGGGAGCTCGCCTGTCGCGGGGCGCGATCCTCGCCGGAGCGTTGCATTGGCGGCTGCACCTCGTCGTTTTCACCGTGACCTTCGTGCTGTTTCCAATCATTGGGCTTCTGCTGCGGCCGTTGTCGGGGACCTTGCTGACGCCGCCGCTCTATCTCGGCCTTCTGTACCTTTGCACTTTGCCTTCGACCGTGCAGGCGTCGGTAGCCTTCACTTCGATCGCCGGAGGCAATGTCGCGGCGGCGCTGTGCAGCGCCTCTGCGTCGAGCATCATCGGCATGGTTATGACGCCGCTACTGGCGAGCTTCGCGTTGAAGACCTCCGGCGGCTTTTCGTTAGGCGCGCTGCGGTCGATCGGCGCCGAGATGCTGCTTCCGTTCATCACCGGGCACCTGTTGCAGCCATGGATTGGGCATTGGGTCATGCAACGGCGCAAGCCGTTGGGCTGGGTCGATCGCGGCTCGGTATTGCTGGTGGTCTATACCGTGTTCAGCAGCGCCACCTTGGGCGGGATTTGGCACCAGCTCGCCCTCGGACCGCTGGCGATCCTCTTTGCCGTGTCGGCCGCGCTTCTCGGGCTGATGCTGGCGATCACCGCCACCGCGGCGCGCAGCTTGGGCTTTTCGCGCGAGGACGAGATCGCGATCGTCTTCTGCGGCTCGAAAAAGAGCCTAATCAGCGGCATCCCGATGGCGAATGTGCTGTTCGCCGGCCAGCCTTTGGGCCTCATCGTGCTCCCGCTGATGATCTTCCACCAGATCCAATTGATGGCCTGCGCCGCCCTCTCCCGACATTACGCACGAGCCGCACCTTCGCCGTTCGAGCCCGAGAGCCTAGGCGCCGCTATCACGACGGGGCGATCAGCATGATCCCCGGGAAATAGCTGCGATAGCGAGCCGCATCGCGGGTGATCAACAGGGCGTCAGCTACGGCGTGGGCGCCAATGAAGAAATCGGGCAGCACCCCGGTCTTTCGGCCGCCGGCGGAGCGATACCGTTGAAAAGCCTTACCGGCGAGGAACAACGCCGGACGCGGCATCACGGCGCAGACAAGCCCGGCGCTGCTGATCATGGCATCGAGCTGCTCCATTCTTGCATAGCCGATCGACAGCTCGGCATAGACGACGTCATTGATTGCGAGCTGACCGTGCGCGGAGGCGAGATCCAGCTGCTGTTGCGACCACTCGGCCCATCGAGGATCGTCGGTGACGAGATCCAACAGGACATTCGTATCGACGAGGATCAACCCTCGTCCTCACCTCGCGTCAGAGCCATCACCTCGTCGGTCGTCATGCCAAGTTTGACGCTCCCGCGCACGCGAGCAAACCTGCTCTCTGGCGCCTGTTGCCGCGTCTTCAAAAAAACACGTCCGTCTGCCGCCAACTCAAACTCGACAGATGACCCGGGCTTGAGGCCGAGGTGGTCGCGCAACCGTTTCGGGATCGTCACTTGACCCTTGGTGGTGATCTTTGTCATGTCCGCGCTTCGTAATACCAGACCCTGTCTAGGTAATACATGGCACCAGATCGTGGGCCGACCACCCGGAAACAAAGGTTTCTCTCGAACGCTGGTACAAACTCGTAAGGGCCGCGCATTGGATGTCCACGGACGAACCTGGTGGTTGCCTTCGACTTTCGCCGGCAGATAGCTTTCGTGAAATTCATCGGTACGCATGCCGAGTATGATCGCGTCGACGTGCTGACCGCGTCGCAGTTCTAGCCCGAACTTTGACCACTTTCTAACTGAAGCTGCAGAAAAGACCTGATATTCGTTATATAAGCGGTCATGTAATCTATCGATTTCGATTGACAGGCACGCTGCTCTATGATCATGACGGCGCATGTATGTGGCCGTCGTCCCGAACCGAGGCTCACCACCCGCCATCCTGTTGCGCGAGAGTTACCGCGAGGCCGGCAAGACCAAGAACCGAACCCTCGCCAACCTGTCGCGCTGGCCCGCCGAGCGCATCGAGCAACTCCGCGCGGTGCTGCGCGGTGACAAACTGTTGCCCGCCGCCGAGGCGGTGGAAGTCGTCCGTGCACTGCCGCACGGCCACGTGCTCGCCGCACTCGGCACCGCGCGCCGCATCGCGCTCGACGCCGTGCTGCCGCGCCGCGCGCCGCAACGCCGCCGCGATCTGGCGCTGGCCCTGATTGTCGCGCGTCTGCTCGAGCCGGCAGCCAAGCTGGCGACCGCGCGGATGCTGGACCCCGCCACCGCCAGCCATTCGCTGGGCGAGATGCTGGGGCTGGGCAAGGTCGCCGCCAAGGAGGTCTATGCCACGCTCGACTGGTTGGGCCGCGAGCAGCTGTTGATCGAAGCCACATTGGCTCGCCGCCACCTGAAGGATGGCGCGCTGCTGCTCTACGACGTCACCTCCACTTACCTCGAAGGACGCTGCTGCGAACTGGCGCAGCATGGCTACAGCCGCGACCACCGTGGCGACCGGCCGCAGATTGTCATCGGCCTGATGTGCGCGGCCAAGCCTGCCCTCGCGAAAGCGGGGGGCTGCCCGGTCGCGGTCGAGGTATTTGAAGGCAACACCGCGGATCCGGTGACCCTGTCAGTGCAGATCGAAAAGCTGAGGCAGCGCTTCAAGCTGCAGCGCGTGGTGATGGTGGGCGAGCGCGGCGTGCTGACCAGCACGCGGATCGAGCAGACACTGCGCCCGGCTGGTCTGGATTGGATCACCGCGCTGCGGGCTCCCGCAATCAAACAGCTCGCCGCCGAAGGCGGGCCGCTGCAGCCCTCGCGGTTCGATCACCGCGACATGGCCGAGATCACCAGCCCCGACTATCCGGGCGAACGCCTGGTGGTCTGCAAGAACCCGTTGCTCGCCGAAGAGCGGGCCCGCAAACGTGCGGAACTGTTGGCCGCGGCCGAGAACGACCTCGCACGCATCTGCGGCCCGCGTGCAGCGGGCGCGCCGTCCGCTGCGCGGCGCCGCGGCGATCGGCCAGGCGGTCGGCGCGGTGCTGGGACGGCGCCACATGGCCAAGCATTTCCAGATCAGCATCACCGACGATACGTTCAGCTTCGCCCAAACCCCCCTCAGCGTCGCCGCCGAGGCCGCGCTCGACGGCTATGTGATCCGCACCAATCTGCCGGCCACGCACTCCGCCGCCGCCGCGACAGTGCGCGCCTACAAAAGTCTCAGTGGCGTCGAGCATGCTTTCCGCTCGCTGAAGACCGTCGATCTCGAGTTGCGTCCGGTGTTTCATTGGACCGCGCCACGGGTCCGCGCGCACGTCTTGCTCTGCATGCTGGCGTATTATCTGCAATGGTACATGCGCCGCAGCCTCGCCCCGATGCTGTTCGACGAGCCGGATCCGGCAGCGCGCGAGGCACAGCGCACCTCACTGGTGGCCAAGGCCGAGCCCTCACCGGCGGCGCAACGCAAGGCCGCCGGCAAACGCACCGAACCAGCAGATCGCGAACCGCTCCCGGTGCACAGCTTTCACACCCTGCTCGGCGATCTCGCCACGCTCACCCGCAATGTCGTCCGCCTCGGGCGCGATCGCCTCACCGCCATCCCTCGCCACCCCCACCCCCACACAGCACCGCGCCCTCGATCTGCTCGGCGTTACCCTCACTGCGTAGACAGACCGACACCATCGCTGCAAACTATATCAATGGTTTGCGCTCAAAAGAGTGCAAAGTTCGGGCTAGGGCAGCGGCACAAGCGAATTGTTCTGGGCGGGGCAGCGGCAGAGTGCTGGCGGTATATGAATTCGGGCGCCACTACTTCCGCGTCGCCGAGGGCGCCGACTAGGAGATCACGGTCGGGGAGAGCGCGCAGGCCGGGTCGGTGCGCGCGGCATCGCCGGTCAGCGCAAAAGCCTGCAGCCGCCCCAATCGATCTCGCGACGGTCGCAGGAAAGGCAAGGTTCCGGCATCCAATCCGTCCCGCGGAACCGCGCGAAGGCGGGCGAGTGGTACCAGATATTCGCGAGGCTCGCCTCGGTGACGCTCGGGAAGTCGAAGCCGGGCAATGTCTCCGCCGCATGGCACGGCAGCACTTTTCCCGCGGGGCTGACATTCAGAACTGCCTGTTGGCTCTGGCATGCCCCAGGTGCAGAGTTCAAGGATTTCGCACTGATAGCCGTGATGCGAAAATTCAATGGATCTAGCCGATGCCCCGCACGGGGCGAATGTCCGATAACCCCCGCTTATGACAACTCATTGGCATTGCCGCACCCAGCGCTTTCCTTGAATTGTTGGATGTTCGAGGATGGCACCCGTGAGGTCCAGCGTTTTTCCAGGTCAGCGTCTTCGAGGTCAGCGCCCGCGAGAATGGCGCCCCTGACGCTGGCCCCCGTGAGGTTAGCGCCCCTGAGAATGGCGATCCGGAGGTCAGCGTCCGAGAGGGTCAGCGCCCTCTAGGTGGGCTTCCGTGAGGTTGGTATTCTGGAGGTTACCGCCCTGGAGTTTAGCACCCTGGAGGCCTCGCTGAGCATCCCGCGAGCGGCCGGTTCTGTCATGGCGACGGGCCGACTGTAGCGGACATTTGCCTCATCACGCAGGTGACGCCGGCCATGACCTTCAACGTCCCGCTCGACCCCTATCCGCGTGTCTTGCGCGTCCATGAGACCTGCATGGCCATCCCGGCTTTCGCAGATGCCCACCCGGCAAAGCAGTCCGACGCGGAATAATTGCCGAGGTCGGTGAGCTTATCGTGGCGGCGCGGAACTCGTGGCGGCGGTCGCGGCCCCTCGTAAGTCGACTCGGCTGCGAGCCCCAAAGTGGTCATGGCCTGATACATCGCCGAGCTTCCGGCGCCAGTGCCGAGTAAACTAGTGGCGTCTAGCGGGTATGAGCGTCATGGGTTAACTTCCCTTCTGGTCGGTAAATTTATTGAGGGTGTAGAGGTTATTCCAGATACGCAGCAACCGTGGCTTTCTCGGGCGAGATTACAAGTAGACGTATTAAAATATGTGGAAACACTTAAGAATTTTACCTACCAAGCTATGATAATGTCATCAAGATTGAAGGTTACAGATATAGAGGAAAAGACATAATTTCAGCAATATTTAGGGCACTTAATGCAGACGGCGGCGAACTGCTCATGCCAGAAGATTTTAGGGAGATATACGGGAGCCTTGATAGCGGCACAAAGAAGAGACGCGTAATATGTGATTTCATCGCCGGAGTGACGGATAGATATGCTATAGAATTCTATCGACGATTGTATGGCACGAATCCTGAGACAATCTATTCTCGATTATAACGACGAGTCTGGGCGTTTCCATAAATGCACGTTATGCGGC
>CAVOHI010000059.1:0-14751 GCA_963695605.1 uncultured Alphaproteobacteria bacterium
GCCACCTCGGCACGACGGGCCGCGGGACGCACTCCACCACCTTCGAGTGATTTCTCCGCAGTCTTATTATTAGATATCGCTGACGCTGCGGCCGCGTTATGCCACGCTGCTCAAATCGTCTGTGCGCTGCGAAGGGAAAATTCTCACCTTGTGAAGCTGAGTGACGGCTCCCCACGCCAGCCGAGCACACCGGGACCTGGACGATTCGACGCCGGAACTCGCTAGGATGATCGGTGCTGCGGCCGGGGACCGCAGCCACTCCCCGTCCGATGGGTCGCCCTCCAGGTTCCTCCGCCATTTGGCGTACGCGAGGAACGCTCGCATTAATCGACGAAACGCAGCCCATGTTTCTTCTCAGAAGCTGTATGGCCCATACTACTCTCGTCCGCGGTGACGGTATTCCTTTTACCGCTCTTGCTCACCCGGACGCGGGGCGATCCTCGACGACAGGCACCCGCTCGATCGGGCTAGACCAAGAGATTTTGGCTCAAAAATTCAGCGCCGCGCACAACTGGCATATTGGCGAGCGCATTCGCAACATTGTTGGCAAGCGGCCGGTTGTGGCACGACGACCGGAGGAATCGGATCCAGGCGTATTGGGCCACTGGCTTTGTAAGCGTTCGCCGCTTGCTGACGATCTCTAGGTCCGCCGGCATGATATCGGCACGATCCCAATCGAAGAATGTGAGAAAATCTACGGGAATGACGCCGGCGCGGCAGGCACGGAGACTGGGGCGGGAGCTGGAGGAGGCGGTGCGAACCGATAAGTCACGCTCGCGACAAAGTTGTTGGTCCTGTAGTACGTGGAATATTGAAGATTTGTCCTCGGGATGCTGAATCCCGGCTCGATCGTCGCGAAGAAGCGGTAGTCGAGATCGAGAGTGAAGGCACCACTCAGGTGATACCGGATCCCAGCGATCCCTTGATAGCCAAATTGCCAGCTGTTGCCGTTTAGAACCTGACCAATCCCCGGCAATTTCAGTCCATCGAAGACCTCGGCCGCTCCAACGCCGAACCCGACATGCGGCGTAATCGAGTAGCCTGGCGTGAAGTCGTATAGGACATTGGTCACGATCGAATTGCTGTGCCGGTCCCCGCCGGCCGCGTTTACTGTAAAGTTGCTTCCAACCACATCACGGGCTCCGTTCTGGCGATAGCTGTACTCCTCCTCAAAGCGCCAAGGCCCCCACTCATAGCCGCCGCGAACGCCGGTATTGAAGCCGCCGTTGAAGCGCGCTGTGGGCGACGTGATGCCGCTGATCGTATCGGTCTGGCGAGATAGGCCGGTCCACCCCGCTTCACCTCCGATGTCGAGTTGCGCCCGCAAACCGGGACCTAATAGCAACACCCGGACGAAAAACCCGCCTGTGCTTGCCCATCCGAGACTTACGCTTGGCTTTGGAACGCGCCACATCGTTTCCCCCCCGAAGTTTAGAAGGGACTATGCCGTAATATTAATGTTGATCCAACAAAGCGGTACCTCGCTGCAGCGGGTCATCGCGGGTCCCATTAAGATCCAATCGCATCGCCTCCAGCCGACCGGCGGCTGGAGCTGTGCCATCCGGCCATCCGGCCTGAGGGCGGCATCACTACCGCCATTCAGAAGGGCACTCGCTAGAGAAGGAAACCTGCTCCATTGCAGCAGGTTAGCCGACGAACGGATGCGTGCGCATTACGGATTTGCTGGCACAGGCTTTGCGCCGCAATCACGTCCGCGGCCGGCCCTGAGCCGAGCACATTGGCTCCGCTCAGCCCCGGGCCATGGAACATATTTGCGTCGCGACGGCGGCTTTTCGCTCGCGATTGAGCTGCCGGACATCGTCGCGTGAACGATGCCGAACAGTCGATGCGGCTGGAATTGATTCTGGGCGCAGGACCAGCGCGATTCCAACGCGATGATTTTTGTGGGCAGCTCCCAAGGAGACGTGCGCCGGCCGGGTGCAGACGTTCGAGCCCGATTACATCCTGATAGTCCGATTACATCCTGATGGCCCGATTACATCCTGATGGCCCGATTACATCCTGATGAAGCTCCGCTGGCCTTTTCAGGATGCCCGGATGGGTTAGGGAGCGGGGTCGCGAGCATGCTGCCGGGATGATGGAACTAACATCGCGCCGCCGCATTGCATGCCACTCCCTCGCCGTTTCCTAGTCCAGCGGCGGAGGTAGGCGTTAGCCTTTGCCGACGCGATCGATTACCTATTCCGGGGCAAGCGACGTGACGCGAACCGCATCCTCGCCTGACTAACCATCGGGAGAGAGGGCTCATATGGGGATCGAAGAGCTGGTCATAATTGCTCAACTAACTCCCGAGCGTAATCTCGATATACCGTGTCGCGCGGTAGCCCAAGAATATCGAGGATCTCATTTGTTTCGGTCTGGGCCGAAGGATCAGCGTATCCGCTTGCCGTCGGCAAAAACGCGGCTTCATTCGAGAAACCCGAACCGACTTTTTGCGCGACCCGCCCGGTCTGGCCGAGGATTCTTCCGCCCGCTCTTCGGAATGGGATGCCTCATCCTGCGCTGATCATCGGCCATACGGCATCGGCGCCGGCCGCCAATACTTTTTGGTCGAACTGGCGCGACCAGTGGCTCTCGTTGCCGAACTCGTCTTGCCAAGACCACAGTCATCGATCCGGGGCGACGACCCCGACGTACCATCTGACGGGCGTGGCGCAGCCCAGCGGGATGGAGCAGAATAGGTTAAAGGGAGTGTGATCCATCCCACACTGGGCTTGCCGATTCCGGTCTAAGTTCGGTGAGCCAGAGCGAGCGTGGAGGGTCTCGTGAACGGAAGCCCGGCTGTCCTGACCTATGCCGCCTGCGGGTTGCTGATCGTCGTCTATGCCTCCGGACGGTTCAACACCCCGCCCAGCAACCGTTCCTCCACTCGCCAAACACTCTATTGGTGGAGCTGCGCCGGCTACGTGCTCAGCGCTCTGGCGTTGTTTGCGGCACTCTCCATCCTGCTACAAGCCGCTGTCTGGCGCACCGCACTCCTCGGCCGGTCCGACGAGCCGTCGCTGCCGGCGCCGCTGATCGCCACATTGGCGATGACGACGCTGCTGCCGTCGATCCCACTCTTGAAGCGACTGGACGAGTGGTTCCTCTCGACCTTTCTCGAATGGGGTGAGATCCCTGCCGAGGTTAAGCGCCGGGCGGCGGCGATGACACCCGAGAGCTTCACTATCAGCAGAGAGGATGTGGCGGCGCTGCGCCAAACCTATGGCGACGGCAGTTATGGCGACAGTCTGAGCCGGTACTTACGGAGACGCGGCGCCGATGGGCCGGAGCTGTCGCACTGCCGCCTGACGCGCGTCGTGAAACTATACGACCGCGTCCGCAAATTGGCCGGCGAGCAAGGTTATGGCCGCTTCTTCGCCGAAGCCGGGAAAGAGTTCGCCGAGCTCGAACGGCGCGTGACGGATTTCCTGCATCGAGCTGCCGCGTCCCTCGCATTGGACGAACGGTTGAGAGAGATCGAGAATGGGCCGGTCTTCGTGGAACTGGCCCGCGAGCGCCGTGAAGCCTTTGCTCAGAGCTCCCACGAAATCTTCGTTGAGCTGGCGCTGTTTCTCGCCCGCGCCGTGCTGCGCTCGGAAACGAGCGAGAGGGGTGTCGTTCGGCGTCTGCGTGAGGCCGGCTTTACGGCGGCCGAGCCGATGAACCTGCCGCGGTTTCCGATCAACAGCTTGACCGTCTTGGCGATAGCGCTGTTTCTCTATTTGGGCGTGCTGATCCTCCTGCTCGGCGGCGTGGTCGGCATGGAGCACTACGACCAAGCCGGTGGGCTGATGGTGGCAGCCAAATCGGCGATGGTGCGGCTGGTGACAATCGGGGTGACGGTATGGCTGATGCAGGGTTACCGCTTCTTCCGCCGCGCACCCGGAGAGCCGACGCGCTTTTTCGCCTATGTCGTCAACGGCGCTATTGCGACGGCAGCCGCCGCAACCATCTGCGTTTTTACACATCTGGGCGATGTCGATCCGCTGGCTGCTATGGGCGGCGATCTCCCGATCATCCTGCTGAGCTTTCCGCTTTGCACCGCCTTGGCACTTTGCTGCGACGATTGGGTGGAGAGTACGCCTCCGCCCGCCTGGCTGCGCCTCGCCGAGGCGGCGGGATGCGGCTTGGTGATGGCCGTAAGTATGGCCATGGTCCTGATCTATTTGGGCGACAGGCTCCCCTTCCCGACCGTAGGGCTGCCCGGCTGGGAAATAACCATGGTGATCGGGTTTCCGACCTCGATCGCAATAGTGTTCGGCGGCTGCGTTCCGCATATTTACCGCGCCGCCCGTCGCGCTGCGAGCATCAGGCGAGAAGAGGCGAGCCGATCCTTTGCCGCTGATGCACCGCTCTCGGAGCAGCCCGAGGCCGGGGTTCACAGGGCTCGCGCGCCGAGCGCTAGTCAGGTGGCTTCGGTAATGAGAGAAGAAACCCACTCCCCCGTCGTGGACGACGCGCCACAGCGTCGCCGGCCTTCAGACCGTCCCGCGCGGCGCAGTGCTGAGTCCGCCGACGGGTCAATAACGAACGACGCTGTCAGCCGCCGGTGATCGTCGGCCAGAGGGCACCCGAGCGCTGCCATCATCCGGCGGCCGAGCTCGGGCGGCCCCTCCTCAATCTCATGAAAATGTTTACACAGCTCGACCGTCACGTGGAGGCGGTAGCGGTGGCCAAGGAGGCGGCGAGCCTCTATCGCGAGCTGGCGCGCACCCGAGGGCTGCCCACTTCGATGCCAAAGCCGCGGGAGGAGGCCGCCCGTGATCGGCGAAACGCCCGATTGGATGCTGTGGCTGCTAGTGGGCCTTTTGGGATTTGTGATGTTAACCCCAGCGATCAAACGCTGACGGTATGGCGAGCAGGCGGTAGCACGCCTCCTCCGGTCGGCGCTATGTGACTGGTTAGAAAGGCCAGCTCGCCGTCGTCGAGAAGCGAAGGAGTGCCGTCACGCAGTCAGCGCGCATCCGTTGCCGGACAAGCCAGGACGATGGCTGTCGCGCTACCTAGACAAACGATGGCATCGGCGGCGAGGGGTGCGCCGATACAGCTTCCGTACAAGCAAAAGATCCCCAGGGAGCCGAGAACGAGGGCAACTCCGAACAATGCCACTCGCGACAGACGGAGTGCGAAGCTCATGCTGTCCATTCTTCGGCAACCCCGTCGATCGACACCAGTCCCCAAACGCGCTGCAGGGCCTCGTCGCCATTGGTTAACCACGTATTCAGCATCCGCCAGATGCTTACCCCGTTAGAGCGTCGAGCCAATACGCGCGATCACGTATTCAACTCATCTACAAGACGAGCCGGTGTCCGACGCAACCCGTGCCGGGGTTCGGGTCGATCGCACCCGCACAAAGCGCGGGACGGGAGTTGTCGACCGTCGAGTGACAAACCGAGCACTGCAGGCCGACCGATTGGAGCGTTCCCGAGGAATTGAAGAAACCGGTAACCCCGATGACGGCGTTCAACTTCAGCAGCGCAAGCGTTACAGCCGGATCGTCGAGATTTACCTTCCCTTGCAACAACTGCTGCCGCAAATCCGCGGGTAACGCGTCAGTATCGACTTTCAGGCCGGCGGCGAGTGCGCCCTTTGGGCTGAGACCTGGGCCGACGCCGCAAACTTCGACCCCTCGATCGCCAGGTGCAGTTGGAGCTTATCCCCCCAGAAGGCCTCGTCGCCGAATGTATCGAACCGAAAGATCTGCCGCCCCCGGCTGACGAGATCAGCCGCATTTGCCGTCGTGGGTTCAAGTTTCTGCGGTTCTTGCGTTATCGCCTCGAGCGCTTTTTGGGTGGAATCGCCCAAAGTTTGACTGTGTGCGCCGCGCCCCATCGTGGGGAGTAAGACGATCGCTACGACCAGAAACGGCTTGCCAGAACCCCCATTCGAAAGGATACGGGCTGCTTCATTGCGATCCTCTCGCGTCGTTTGTCCGCCGCGTCTTTGACGCACGGCTGGTTGTCTGTAGGGACTCCGGGAAGCTCGGTTTATTCCCGCATACCGCCGATTTTTGGAGTACCGAAAGGTCTCGTCGGACCGGCAATGGGGAGAGCGCTATGCACCGACCAGGACCGGAACCTTGGCCAGAGTACGAACCTCGCGATCCGGTGCGCTCGGAAGGCCCTCGCGACGCTGTCATAGCGCGGTGCACCCGCATAGATCGCCGCCGGCAATTGCCGTCCCAAATCCATCTCCCTCCAGAGAGAGATGCTATGGGGCGGGCGGCGAGGATGGCAATTTCGTCGCTTACATCAATCGATGGAGTGCCGCGATGCCCCAACCGAACGATTTGAGCAGGTCCCTCGTGGCCCTGGACCAAGATAGCACGATCATTGCCGTCGTCGAGATGAGCCAGTCGAGCTGGCTGGTTGGCGGTGTGCTTCCCGGCATTGAGCGTCAGCCGCGCAAGAAGCAGGAGCCGAGCCCTGAGCGGCTGCTTGCCCTACTGCATCGCTGGCGCGACGAGTCAGTCAGGGCTGGCCGCACTATCACGCGGATTGCGGTTGCCTTCGAAGCCGGCCGCGACGGCTTCTGGCTGGCGCGCTGGCTGGAGGCGCGTGGGGTCGAGGCGCACGTGATCCATCCCTCGAGTGTGGCGGTGTCGCGGGAACATCGCCGGGCAAAGACCGATCGGCTCGACACCGAGTTGCTGAAGCGCGGGTTCTCGGGGTGGCTGCGTGGTGAACGGGGCCATTGCAGCATGGCGCGCGTGCCAACGATTGCCGAAGAGGACGCCAAGCGGCCCAATCGGGAGCGCGAGTGCCTGGTCAAGGAACGCACACGGCTTGTGAACCGCATAAAGGGCACCCTGGCCCGGCTGGGCATTCGCAATTTCAAACCAACCCTGCGCCAAGCGACCGAACGTCTGGCAACCATGCGCACCCCGGAGGGCACGCCGGTGCCGCCAAATGCCTTGGCCGAGGTGCAACGCGATCTGGCGCGGCTGAGGTTCGTTGTCGGCCAGATCAAGCAAATCGAGGAGGCTCGTCGACAGCGATTAGAAGAACAGCCTGAGCGCGGGCCGCACGCCATGGTTCGACTGCTGGCTCGGGTTGTCGGCATCGGCATTGAAACGGCAGATATGCTGGTCAATGAGGTGCTGTCGCGGCCCATGCGTGACCGCAGGGCGGTGGCGCGCTACGCCGGCCTGACGGGTGCGCCGGACGAAAGCGGCGCCAAGCGACGGGAACAAGGGCTTGCCAAAGCCGGCAATGCCCGGGTCCGCCGTGGGATGATCCAACTCGCCTGGCGCTTTCTGCGGTTTCAAAAGAATAGCGCACTGGCCCAGTGGTACCAGGCCCGCACGGCCGATCGCCGTGGCGCCACGCGCAAAACAATGATCGTCGCCCTGGCGCGCAAGCTGCTCATCGCACTCTGGCGATTTGGCACCATTGGCGAGCCAATGGACGGCGTCACCCTGCGTCCGGCAAGCTAACGAACCTCTGGAGGATCATCTCCTTACCTGCTCGACGCTCGCTGCTGGCATCCACAACGGGGACTGCCGGTCGACAATCCGAGGTGGCGGGAACCGGTCGCAGACGTGGCACCGATGCCGACAGAGAGAATGGGCCCGCCGCCCGGAGCTTCGCCGCCGATGCGCATGACTGCATCATGGTCAGGATCCGAACGGACCTACCGAATACAAGTGTGCGGCGCGAAGATGCGCCCCAATGGCGAGCTCCCCTCGGATCAATACGCAGCTAGGCGCACGTCAGACACTGAGCTTCGAAGAAAGGCCCGTCTCCCCCTGTCCATCGTCCCTCCGCGTGCTCAGGCGTCAAGGCGCTGCGAAACACAAGCGTCGCTAAGCGGCAAGCCGCCAAGCTTTGCTACCGTTTCGGTCCCTTGACCCCTTCCGCGCGCTCCGCGAACCTGATCGCAGGCGACGGGACGAAAAACGGCCTTTCCCGCTCCGAACAAAAAACCGTCAGCGCAACCCAAAACAACCGCTTGACAGGAAAAGCCCCATACAAGTCTGCGAACCATCGGTTCCTCACCGGCAGAGCCCCTCGGACCCCGGCAAAGGAAGCGCTCCCCATCGGCTCTTGAAGGGGCGTTTTCGTGCTTCAGGCGTCTCCCAGTAATACCTCACTGGGAATGCGCCATCCTCCCGTGCACGAGCAAATCCTGCTGAGTAATTAACGTCGACCTTGAGCTTCGGGAAAAGTTGCACCCCTGTAGGGGTTGCGGTCCAAATCTCGCCCACTCGAATCCGGCTTCCTCCAGCGGTGAGTTCACTGCGAGCCGTGCGCTTCAACTTGTCAGGTCGTGGTGACGACGTTTTCAAGCGGCTCGCCACGGACAAAGCGGTCGATGTTTCGGGCAACATCGCGCGAGCGACGCTCAGTGGTTCCATCGGTCCGTGGCGAGCAGTGAGGCGTCATGACCACGTTCGGCGGTTCATGGAAGGGGTACGGGAGGGGCGCGGCGCCGGATCGTCAGCGCTCGGATAACGCCACCAGGTGTCGAGCGCCGCTCCGCCGATGACCCCATCGCGCAAGGCGCGGTAAAGTGCCTGCTCCTCGGCGATCGGGCCGCGCGCCAGATTGACCAAGAAGGCGCTGGGCTTCATCGCGGCAAGCCGGCGGCCGTCAATCAGGCCCGTCGTCTCGGAGGTTAGGGCACAGCTCAGGACGACGATGTCGCACTCGCCAAGCATTCGGTCGAGTTCAGTCCGCTGTTCAGCGCCTCGAACTCTTCCTTCAGCCAGCCGGCGCCGACACCTAACGTGACCCGGCCGCCGGACAAGACATCCAGCGAGGCCACCATCTTCGCGGTCAGCACCGGATTGCGGTAGGGCAGCACCAACACCGAGGTGACGAGCCGCAGCCGCTCGGTTGCGCCAGCCACCATCCCGAGGATCGAGAACACTTCCAGCGCATCGCCGACGCTCGGGTGCTTACCATCCAAGGTGTAGGGATAGGTGGACTTGCACTCGACCGGGAAGACGATGTGGTCGGCAATCATCGCCGAATGGAAGCCCAGCCGCTCGCCTTCGCGTGCCAGGGCGAGAACGCCGTCGCGTGTCGCGGTTGGACCACGAGTGGGAAGGTAAAAGCCATATCGCATTCGGGTAGCTCTCAATACAGGGGGCGCAACCCAGCGACGGGAACGCGCGAGAAGCCGCGATGACGCGCGCTCAGCATGCGTCGCCCATCCTCGAGGCGGTCCACGCGAAATAGGACTGCAACGCGGACTCCACCAGGTGAAGCTGCGCCCGGCTGCCGTCAATTGCGTTCACTCGGCGGCAATTCAGCTGAGCGGTCGTCGAAAAGCGCACGCGTGACACCGCCGGAACGAAGGGGCCCGACGGAGAGCGACCGTTGCGGCGAGTTGTTGGCTTCATGATGGGGTCTCGATATTGATGGCAGGTGACGACCGCCGAGAGCCGAGGCGCGGGCCTATATGGCGAGAATCCCGCCGTCGACGTGGATTTCCGAACCTGTGATGTAGGACGACTCATCCGAAGCCAGGAACAGAATGGCGTACGCCACCTCGTCAACTTCTCCCGGCCGGCGCATCGGCACTACGCGCATGCGTTCGGCCCGCACGGCGGGGTCGGCAGTGCGACCGGATGTGCGCATTGGCGGCATGATGCCGGGATGAACCGAGTTGGCGCGGATGTTGTCCTTGGCGTGCTGCACCGCAACCGACTTGGTCATCAGCCGTACCGCCGCCTTCGAGGCGTTGTAGGCCATGTGAACGTGCTCGCTGCCGATGACGCCGGCAATCGATGACAGATTGACGATCGACCCGCCTCCGTTGGCGATCATGGCCGGGATGGCGTACTTGATGCCGAAGAACACGCCGGTCGCGTTGACCGCCATGATCCGGTGCCAGGCTTCGGTGCTGTAGAAATCCTGTTCGGCGCTGCCCGAGATACCGGCATTGTTGACCAGCACATCGAGCTTGCCGAAATGTCTGGTGGTGGCGGCCACGACGGCGGCCCAGCTCTCCTCTTTGGTCACATCAAGCGGTTCGAACCGCGCCGAGGCGCCGATGGCATCGGCCACCTGCCGGCCTTCGTGCTCCAGCACATCGGCGATCACTACCTTGGCGCCTTCGCGCGCGAACATGCGCGCCGTGGCTGCGCCCATGCCGGATGCCGCGCCGGAGATGATGGCGACTTTGTTCGCGAGTCTCATGGTGGTCCTCTCTTTTGCCTTGAATGGTACTCAGCGGCCGGTGAAGTTCGGCCGGCGCTTCTCGGCGAAGGCCCATACCGCTTCCTGGTGGTCCTTGGAAAGGTTCGATTGCGTCTCAAGACTGAGGCTCAGGTCCATCATCGAGTGGGCAAGCTGGCGCAGCGGGATGTTTACCGTCTGCTTAGTCCAGCGGATCGACCGCATCGCGCCGCCAGCCAGTCGTCGGGCCAACCCATAAACCTTCTCATCGAGCTGATCGGCCGGCACAACATGGTTGATCAGCCCAATCCGCTCGGCCTCCGCCGCGGTCATCAGATCGCCGGTAAACAAGTACTCCTTGGCACGCGCGAAGCCGATGAGCTGCGGCCAGATCAGCGCGCCGCCGTCACCCGCGACGAGGCCGGCGTTGACATGCGGATCACCAATCTTGGCATGGTCAGCCGCGATGATGATGTCGCAAAGCAGCGCTATCGTCGCGCCGAGGCCGACGGCATGGCCATTGACCCGCGCGATGATCGGCTTGTCGCATTCCAGCATGCGGAACACGATCCGCCTGGCCTCCGGGAGCCGAATTAGTGCACGGCCGCACGTGTCCGCCGTTTCGGCCCCAAGGTGGCGGCAAGCTTTGTCAGCCAGGCGACCGCCCCTGGCGTGCGATGCCACGCCGCGCCGCATTCCGTGACGTAGTCGGTCGCCTCGTCCGGACCACCCATGGTGACGTAGCCATCGTCGGAGATCACCGGAGGCTTCGCGCCGGCCAGGATGGCGGGCACGTGCTCGTTCGCGGACCAGGCCTCGCTGACCAGCGCCGCGGCCTGCTCGTCGCTGCCCCCGCTCTCGCGAAAGGCCACGAGCGCCCGGGTATAGAGCCAGGACGCGTTGCCGTCCTCATAGGCGGCCAGCAACTCCTTGAGCGCGCCGTCATTGTCTTGTCTGAGCAGGCACCCGGCGAGGACGTACCGTATCCCCTGATTGTCGTTCGGGTTCAACTTGAGCATGTCGCGGTAGTGGGCGAGGGCGCCGTCGACGTCGCCAAGCTTCAGGAGCGTGCCCGCGAGACCGGCCCTGGCCCGCATATAGGGGCGTGTTTCGAGAAAGCCCCAGAAGTGGCCGGCATACTGCTTGAAGCCCCTGGCCCGAGTGCCAACTCCCCCGCCTCAACGCCCTTCGCGTAGTAGTCACGAGCCTCCTCGATAGATCGGGCTTCTTCGGCCAGAAGGACATAAGCGTCGGCGCAAAGCGGCGAGATGCCGAGTGCTTTACGGGCGAGCGCGATCCGGGAACGGGAGGTGGTTCGCTCCCACGCCTCGTACATCACGTCCTGCGCTTTCGCCGTTGCGTCGTCACCGCGGCGTCCGGCGATCGCCGCCAGGAAACTCTCCATCGCGCGCCTGTCCGGCAACGCTGCGGGGGCGCTGGCCTTCGTCGAGGTTCTGAGGGCAGCTTTCGAGCGCGGCTTTTTCGAGATTGGCATTTTCGTATCGTCCCAGAGCTATGGGGCTGACTATGGCTCAGCCTTCAGGCGGGTGCTACCGGACATCATAATCGAGCGGGATTTACCGGGTGCGACAGGCGTATTTCGATCGTGGTGCCGTGGTCGCTGGCGAATCAAGATCGGCGCCAAGGTGGTGAGCGACGGGTGTAAGTCGGGAGAGGTGGGGCTTTTCGCCCTGCCTCCGCCCGCTCGCTCAAACGGCTCGTGCAGTTTTCCCGCAAGCCGCTTTCCTATGTGGGTCGCGCTGGTTGGCGAAGGTTGGGTCGTATTCCAGGGCGTGAGAAGTGGGCGTAAAGAGGAAGCAGCACAGCGCGGAGTTCAAAGCGCGGGTGGCGATGGCGGGGCTTTCGGGGGAGAAGACCCTGGCGGAGCTGTCGGCGGAGTTTGGGGTTCATTCGACGATGATCAGCAACTGGAAGCAGGAGCTGGTGACGCGTGCAGCGGAGCTGTTTGGGCGCGGCAGCAAGGCGCCGGCGGCCGAAGATGCGCAGAAGGTGATCGACGATCTGCACCGCAAGATCGGTCAGCTGCAGGTCGAGTGCGATTTTCTTGCCGGGCAGCCCGCCATCTCCCGATTGCTGGGAGGCGGGCGATGATTGCGCCGGAAGCGGGGCTGTCCGTAAAGCCGGCAATGCGCGCTGCTCGGGATTGCGCGCATTGCCGGGCATAACAGAGCCCAAAATTTGGTCGCTCTTTTCGAGGGTGATCCCCCTCGAGGGTGATCCCCCGTAAATCGCCGCACCCCATCCCATCGGGGCGCTTTTCTCGTAGAGCCGGCACATGACCAGAGGACGTCGCCGATCAGGCAGCGCCAACTAAACCGGCGCCTGGCGGAATTGACGCCGGCCCGTGGCCGACCCGCGAGGCAATAACAGCCGACCCGACATTGATCTCCCGCGGTGGTGCGGAGCAAGCGTAGGACGGCCAAGGGAGAGGCTCCTCTCTCATCAGGCGGCTGGATGGCCTTTTGCGGGCGGCTCGCACAGCAATATCGAACTCGGAAGATCACGCGCGAGCGCGTTGTGGGACGGGAAGTGTTTATCTCATCGGAAATCTAACTGAGCTGTTAAGATCTGGTCCCCTGGACCGATGCTCTGTTGCCGGCGGCGCTGCAGCAACTCCAATTCCCCGTTCCTCGCGCGCGTACGCAAGCGATCGCGCGGCGGGCGTTGTTCGCGGTCGGCATCTTGCCCGCCCTGCTTCTGCCGTGGATCCGCCGCACCGGCGCGCCTGACATGATCCGCGAGCGGCTCGGGCCGTTGTCGGCCGCGGCGCGGCACCAGGTATTGGCCGGCGGCGCGATGGGCTTTTACGCCTTGCAGTGACGCCCGCCGCCTTGCCCCGAATGCACTCGGAGCAAGGCGGCGCTTCGTCGGAAGGGGGAGTTAGGCACGGGCGGAAAGAATACCAAGGTGCGCACCTCGATGCTTTCCCGCGGCGGCGCGCCGGGAGTCAGCGGGTTGTCGAACGAGGTGTGGAACGACAGCCGGGCGCGGCCGTCATTGGCGCTGTCGTGCACCCGGATGAACAGCACCTCGTCGGGTTGCATGTCCGAGAAATAGTACCAGCGGTGCGCCGGATTGTACGCGACCCGGGAGGTCTCGCCGCGCACATGGGCATAGACGAGCTCGCTGGCGATCAAATCGTCGTCGGTGAAGCTGCGCGCGTCGCACAGCGCCAGCGGCGAATCCTCACTGGCCCGCGGATCGGGCGCCACACATTGACGATGCCGAACCGGTGCTTCAATAGCTCCTCCGCGTCGGCGCCCATATGGTCGCGCACCCGGCGCGGTGCCGAGTTCACGGTATGGTCGTTGTGCACGTGCCGCGAGGGCACGGCGAGGCCTTCCCGCGTGGCGTTGCGCACATTGTGGTCGAAGACGAAGACGCGGCTGGCGCCCAGTTTGTCGTGCAGCAGGCGCTCGACTTCCGGGTAGTAGACGCGCTTGATCTCTTCGGGCGAATAGAAATCGGCGACCGCGGTCGGCGCCTTGACCAGCGCGAAGCCGTTGCGGTCGAGCGTGAAGTCGGCTTCACGGCCGCGCGCGTCCTCGATCGTGACCTCGTGCGGATCGTCGATGCCGTTCCAGCGCGGCACGCCGGGCGGCGGTTCGATGCGGTAGGAGGCCGGCTTTTCGGTGCCGCGTTTCAGGTAATGGAGCGTCGA
The DNA here is from genome assembly GCA_963695605.1 of uncultured Alphaproteobacteria bacterium. Classification (GTDB taxonomy): domain Bacteria; phylum Pseudomonadota; class Alphaproteobacteria; order ATCC43930; family CGMCC-115725; genus AP-15. Next base: position 13,810 of record CAVOHI010000059.1, read on the forward strand.
GGTGAGGGTTTTGGGGTTACAGCGACATCGAGCGGCATGATTGCATTCCTCCGATGTTGAGCTCGCTTTGCGGCGGACTTCGGCCTCTGCGCGTCACGATTTGGGGAGAGCACGAGACATCACGACGCGCACTACTCCACGTCCTCGGATGGGTGTCAATCGTGATTACAAAACAGACCGGTAGAGAGATCTAAATTAACACGACATGCAGCTGGCTCGAGGAAAGCGCCGCTCGTGTCGCCCGACCAATTGGCGATGATGTTGACGACCGAAGCTGCGAAGAACGGGATCGACGTGAAAATGCCGGACCCGATCAGCGACAGGCCGCGTGCGGTCTGCAGATAATTGGCCAGTCAGGTCATGTAGAGGTAAACCGAATAGACGAGGCAGCCCTGCGACACGAACAGGGGGCCGGCAAGCATGACGAGGCCGGCCGCCTTCGTCGGCTGATCGAAGTGGCTTCATGGCGCTGGTCGTTCATCATCCAGATGGTACTGCCTTGCTCCGAGCGCACTCAGAGCAAGGCGGCCCTGTTGCGACGAGCTTAGATAACGATCTTTGGGTCTTGCTGCGATCGGCCGCTTAATTTTCGGGGGCCGCCGTCAGTCGATCCACAGCCCGTGTTTTTTGTGCCATTCCGCGATCGACAATTCGGGATACCCGTCGAAGCACTGGTCATTGGGGCGCTTATGTACCGGGTCGATCGGCGAGTATGGGCGAGCGTTCTTTTTCGGACCACAGTACCAGACATCATTGAAGGCGTGATCGTCAAGCGCAGTGAACGGCTGCACTGGTCTCGTGAGGTCCGCTATGGAGGAAGCCTAGGGTTGGGCGGATGAATTAGCGAATCCTCGTCCTGCCAGTAAGATAGAGTGGCGAAATGTCGATCGTGATATGGCGATAGGTCGGTTGGTCGATCAGCCTAATTATACAGCTGTGGCA
>CAVOHI010000060.1:0-13218 GCA_963695605.1 uncultured Alphaproteobacteria bacterium
CATATTCTAGTTGACGTACCCACGTGCTAGGAATATGGTGTCGTCTCGTCAAGGAGATACGCCATGCCGTCCGTCCTTTCTGCCGCACATTTCCATAGCGAAGAAGCCGCATATCGGTTCGTTGAGGCGCGGCTGTGGACGAACGGGCGTCCGTGTCCGCATTGCGGCGTTATCGATAAAAGCGGGCCACTGAAGGGCAAGAGCACTCGGATCGGCGTCTACAAGTGCTACGCCTGCCGGAAGCCATTCACCGTCAAGGTCGGCACCGTCTTCGAGTCCAGCCACGTCAAGCTGCATGTCTGGTTGCAGGCAATGCACCTGCTCTGTTCCAGCAAAAAGGGCATGAGCACCCACCAACTCAGCCGCGTGCTCGGCGTCACCCTGCAAACCGCGTGGTTCCTGTCGCACCGCATCCGCGAGGCGATGATGGATCTCCGTCTCGACGACCCCGGCCCGCTTGGCGGCGAGGACAAATTCGTTGAGGCAGATGAAACCTTTATCGGCGGTCGCGCCAGAAACCGCGCCTACAAGGATCCCGCACCAAAGAAAGCCGTCGTTGCTTTGGTCGAACGCAAAGGGCGCGTCCGTTCTCATCACGTCCCAGAGGTCACTGCCGCCAACCTGCGACCGATCCTTGAGGCTGAAATCGATAAAGCCTCGCACCTGAGAACCGATGAGAGCGGCGTCTACTGGAAAGCCGGCGAGCAATTCGCCAGTCATCGCACCGTCAATCATGCGCAAGAGGAATACGTCCGCGGGGACGCGTCCACCAATGCGGCCGAGAAATTACTTCTCCATCCTCAAACGCGGGATCTACGGCATCTATCAACACGTCAGCGAGGAACACCTTCACCGTTACCTCGCCGAGTTCACTGATGGCCCAAAGGGCTGGAACCGCCAACCTGCCGCTGCACGGAGGACAGGTTCCCAGGTGGCTCGCCGACCGAATGACCCGCCTCGGCGCGGTTATCAGCGAAGCGATTGTCCATCATTACGGTCGCGACGAATTGTTGCGGCGTCTCGCCCACCCGTTCTGGTTCCAATCGTTCGGCGCCGTGATGGGTATGGACTGGCATTCCTCCGGGATCACGACAAGCGTCATCGGCGCGTTGAAGCGCGGGCTGGCACCGTTGGAGCAGGAACTCGGGATCCATGTCTGCGGCGGACGCGGGAGGTATTCGCGGCAGACGCCGCACGAGCTGGTCGATATCGGGGACCGCGTAGGCTTTGATGGAGCCGCGCTCGCCACGGCCAGCCGCTTGGTGGCGAAGGTCGACAGTGCCGCTGTGCAGGACGGGTTCCAGCTGTATCTGCACGGCTTCATCGTCACCGACGACGGCCACTGGGTCGTTGTGCAACAAGGCATGAACGGTGAGCTCAAGCAGGCCCGCCGCTACCACTGGCTCTCCGAGGGACTGAAGAGTTTCGTCGACGAGCCGCATGCCGCGATTGAAGGTCCAGGGCAGGGCGAGATCGTAAACCTGACCGACCACCGCGCGGAAACGTCTCGCGGTCGTCAGCTCGAGCTCCTCGGCGCGCTGGGCCCGGACGGCATCGCTCGCGAGCTGTCGAAAATAATCGCTTGCGATGCAACGCGCGACGCCGGTGGAGAGCCACTGCTTCCACATCTCGAACTGCCTGCACATCACGATGTTCGCGCCGACGACATTCGTCGCAGAAACGGCTATACGGAAATTTGGCGGCGGCAGCCGATCGCGCGCCGACGGACTTTTCGGAGCTGCTGCTCACTCCCGGTGTGGGCGCTCGGACCGTGCGGGCTTTGGCTATGGTCGCCGAGGTCGTGCATGGAGCCCCTTATCGCTTCACTGACCCGGCTCGATTTTCGTTCGCGCACGGAGGGAAGGACAGGCACCCCTTCCCTGTGCCGCTGCGGGTCTACGACGAAACGATACGCGTGCTGAAGTCCGCCGTTCATGCCGCGAAACTCGGACGACAGGAGGAACTGGGCGCGCTCAGGCGGCTCGATGCGCAGGCCCGGCTATTAGAGCAGAAGGCTTCGGGTCCTCCGGTCGAGGAACTGCTCGCGGACGAGCGAGATCGGTCGCATGCCTACGAAGGCAGATCCGTCTTTGGTTGGGCGCTGCCGCCGGAAGCTTCACGCGCCAAAACTTTGTCCGATCGCAGGCCCCGCGTGACATGAAATCTCAGACCTCAGCACCTTCGACGCTAAAGCGCGGTGCAGGACTGTCGATTAAGGCGGAGCAAGCGGCATGAGCGAGTCCCACATGGGCTCCTGGAAGGGCAGGCAGAGGGACCCATCAGGGCAATTATAGGCCGGGGGCGTCTGCCGGAGGACCCGAGACGGACGAGAAGGGCGGCGAGGGACCGACACGGGTCTTGACGGCGTAGGACGGGGATATAACACACGGCCAGATGGGACCAGCAAAAACGGAAACCGACGTTGAAGTCGCCGGGGGCCCCTCGATCCGAAAAAGCAAATCGCGGAGACGCAATGGCGGAGGGGTCTGCCTCAGCCATCTGGGATTTCGATCGTTTTTCATTCTCCTGCGGCATCTACTCTCGTCTTATGCTAAGTCACTGCATATTCAATCGCATGTCCGTTTCCAAGCCTGCGTAACGCACCTTCGAGCGACTGACGCGATAGGGCGATCTCCACGCGATTACTTTTCAGCTCCCTTTCGAGCGAGGCTAGGATTCCCCGCCGCCCTATATCGCGATAAACAGCGTTACTGATCGCTGCGCGACTTGGGCCGCGACGTGAGTTCAGTCTCCCTGCCCGGTAGGGATGAACTGAAAATCTTCCATCGGTACTTCGTCGAAGAACGCCTTGTGCTCGCTCTGCGGCAGCGGCCACAAGACCGGCGTGCCCTGATCGCCGGTGTACCAGTTCTTGCAACCGCCCACCCAAACGGTACCGGGAAAGGCGGCACCGAGTCGGGAGAGGAATTTCTCAGTCGCGGCGACGGTGGGCGCGACCGCGGCACGGCGGGCCCGGGCCTCAACAATCAGCCGCATGATACAGGCGATCTCCTGGTCGAGGCCGAGCGGCACCGGCACATTGTTGACGGGGGCGAACGGCCCGTAGAGCATGAACAGGTTGGGAAAGCCTGGCAACGCGATGCCGCCGTAGGAGTAGATCTTGTCCTTCCATACCTCGGCGATCGTCGCGCCGTTGAGGCCCGTCACCGCCATCGGGCGCATGTAGCCGTGCGCATCGAAACCGGTGGCGTAGACCAACACGTCCAGCCCCACATGCGTCCCATCGGCCATGATTACGCCGTCCGTCACAATGCGGGTGATCTCGCCTTTGACGATGTGTGCGTTCGGGAGCTGCACCGCTTCGTAATAGTTCCGGTCGGACTTCGGGATACGCGTGCAGTCCAGGTTGTACTCGGGCGTGAGGTTGCGTTTCAGCTCGGGGTCGCTGATGGAATCTGAGATAAGATGCGAACTCGCGCTCCATTGCCTGGCGCTGCGGCCCGGGTTCGAGGCGCCACCGGTCGCTCTCGTTGATGAGTTGCCATAGCCGTCGCTGCTCGCGTTGGTAGCCGCCCGGCAGCCTCAACCTCAAGCGCTCGCGCCAGGTCGAATACGGATTCTCGCGGATATGGACCCACTGCGCGCGGCGGATGAATTGGGTAACATCGCAGCCTGCCCAAGCCAGCGCCTCGGTGATCTGAACGCCGCTGGCGCCGCTACCGATGACGCCCCAGCGTTTGCCCTCATAGGGTACACCGTGGTCCCACCGGGCCGAGTGGAAAGAGGGGCCGGCGAAACTCTCGCGCCCCGGAATGTCGGGAAGGAGCGGCTGGTGAAGGAAACCGGTGGCGCAGACGAAGACGTCGGCAACATCCGTCTTGCCCCCGGGCGGTATCGATGTGCCAGCGGCCGTCGGTGAACCGTACGGCGACGATCTCCTGGTTGAAGCAGGTAGAGCGCGCCGCGCGAGAACGGCTTGCCGCCGACGAGGCGCGCGGAAGCGCTCGTCCACGACTTACTTTTGATCCCGCGCGCTTCGAGCTCCGCCTGTAACAAACGAACTGAGCCGAGTTCGGCATAGCGGCGGAATATCAAACGAACGGCATCGGCCTCGCTGCCGATCATGACGAGCTTGTGGTCCTGCACTCCATACCCGAGCGGCGGTACGCCACCCATCCACATCCCCTTCTTTTTCGAGGCGGCGATCTTGTCGCGAATGCGCTCGCCGATGACCTCGCGCTCGAACTGCGCGAAGGACAGCAGCACATTGAGGGTCAAGCGCCCCATCGAGGTCGTCGTGTTGAACTGCTGCGTGACCGATACGAAGGACGCTCCCCTCGCATCGAGGATCTCGACGATCTTGGCGAAATCGGCGAGCGAGCGGGTCAGCCGGTCGATCTTGTAGACGACCACCGTGTCGACCCGCCCCGCCGTGATGTCCTCAAGCAGCTGCTGCAGAGCCGGCCGGTCCATCGTCGCACCGGAGAACCCGCCGTCGTCATAAGCCCCGCGCAGGCACAGCCAGCCTTCGTGCCGTCGGCTGTCGATGAAGGCCTCACAGGCTTCGCGCTGCGCCTGCAGCGAATTAAACTGCCCGTCGTAGCTGTCAAAGCGGTCGGCGTAGATCGCCGAGATATAGCGCCCGAAGCTCTCCGTCACCTGCTGCCGTTGGGCCTCGGTCAGAGTGGCCCAGGATGAGCCGACCGACAACCGGGCCATTGACGGTATGTCGAAGGTCCTGCGAATGACCGGCTCCAGTTGCGCAAACCGCCCGCCCTGCCCGAGCGTCCGGCCGTTCTTCATCGTGCTGAGCAGCGCGCCATAGAGCCCCTGCACGGTATCGCCGCCACTCGCCGGCGCGGCATGGACCGGAAAAGAAAGCATGGCGAGGCCGAGCCCAGCGGCAAAACCCACGGCCTTCCACACGGGCGTTTTTGGTAATATCGGCTTGCTCACAGCTTCGATGAGGACCATGAGGAGATCGAAGGCGCGCGTGCCAAGTTCGACCGGCACGCTGTCGGCTAGCAACTGCGGCTGCCGCGACAGTCCGCGGAAACGACCGAGCTCCAGCGTCGCGTCAGTTGCGGCCGGCCTCGTTTGACACTTGATCAATGGCAACCTACCCGGGCTTTATCTCGGCATCCTTGGCGCCGATCGGAAGAAAACAGCCGAGCGACAAGCCTATGAAGCGTTGCGGGCCAGCCTCGCTGGCGGCAACCTGGCGACACGCATTTACGCCCGATGGCTGACCGCGTTGCTCGACGGGGTGGATCGATTTTTTGGCGATGCTGATAGAACGGACCAGACACTCTTCCCGCACGCCTTCGGGCTGAGAACGCCAGCATCGCTCTGGACGGCTCCCTCACTCGAACGGTGCCTGCTGCTCGCCTTGATCTACCCACTCGCCACGCTCTTTGTTGTCTGGGCTGTTTCCGGCCATGTCGGCCCCGCCGAGAGCGCTCTGCGTTTGAACCCTCACCTTGTCGCCTGGCAACGCTGGTTGGCAGGAGCCGTGTTCGGGTTATCAGTAGTCGCTCTTTGCGGCGCTGTGCGGGCGACAGGATGGCCCCGCTTCATTCGCGCCGTCTTTGCATTGCCGCTTTCGTGATCGCTATTGCCCTCTCGGTTGCCCAGGCTGGCGCGACAATCGTCGGCGACGCTCACGCTGCTGAAACTACAACAAAAATCAACATCGTGGTCCTCCGCGCGGTAACGATCGTTGTTGCTTTTTTTGGGCCAGTTAGCGTCGCCGGCATGATTGCTGTCATTAGCGCTGGCTTGGGCGCCGTTCGGCGGTTCGCCGACGCTTCTGGACACCGATGGGAGGGCGCCTTTCTCTCGCTTTTTATTCCGATCATGATCTTCGCGTGTCTCGGTGCGGCGATATGGCTGCCTCCGCTGACGATTTGGCAGATATTGGGTCCGCTACTGCTGATCTTGGGCCTCCTCACATTGCTCAACGCACCCTTCGACTGGGCTTCGCTCGGCCTGACGCGGGCACTGCTGCGGCGCGGGCTCGAACTCGGCGGGTGGTGGCCTTATGGCCTGGCGCTGGTGGACGCGGGGCTTGCCGCTCTGATCATCGCCGCGCTCGCGCTCACGATGGTCGTAGGAGTGCAGGCTTTCGACGCGCTCGCCGTTCGCGGCGGCGGCACGCCCGTCCTACCCTTGGAAGCCCTCTTTAATGGCATCGCCGCGCATCCGTCTGCGCCGGAGTACTGGTGGCTCTACGCCCTGCTGCTCTCGACCATGATCCCGAGCCTGGTCAATCTCGTGATTGGCGGGACATCGCTGGTGCGCGGGGTGCCCGGTTTGCCATCGCTGCTCTTGCGGAAGATCCCAGAGCGCGGCAACGTGCCCAAATGCGACCGCGCTTGGATCGCCACTGTTCTCACCGCCCAGGTCGCGGCGGGCGCGGCCCTGGGCATCGCGGCCCAGGTCTTCCTGGTCTGGGTCATCATCGGCCACGTCATGCCGTTCTTCGGCCTGGAACTGCTCGACGTGGCCCGCGACGTTGCCGCCTTCAACCTGCCGGCGCGGGTGGGGAAGCTCTTCGGCGTCAGCCTGTAGCGGGTGCGCAGGCGGCGATCTGAGCCTCAAGCCGCGATCGCCGGCTCTAGACCTTTCTTTGACTATTCGACCGTAAGATCGAGCCGGCTTGGGCGCTTATGGTCGGGCCCGGCTCGCCTGAGTGGAGCGGCGTCGAGATGATCCCCCCAACCCGGCGCCGCTCCTTCCCACGCCTTTCAGTAGCGGGCTGTGCGCGCGGACGGCGTCAGAGACAACCGCGCCATTGGAACGGCGCTCACTGGCCCTGTCCCGCCGCATGACCGAAACGACCGCCTGCCCCGCCGATCTGTACGTCGGTCCACGCTTCAATCGCCTTCAGCCTGGGCAATGAAGTCCGCCGGGCTTGGCATCGTCGCAAACGGGCTGATCGGCGATGACGGTGCGACGAAAAGGGCCAAAGGGTTACAGCGAATTTACTGGTTGATACTCTGCCGCTCTCCCATTTTGGAATAAGTTTAAACTGTGGGGCAAATCCCCAAAGGAGGCTGCGATGACCCGCAGCAAACTGTCGAGCAAAGTGCTCTTGTTGGTTGGCGGCATTGGGTTGTCAGTGGCGGCATTTGCCGGGCAACCGGCTGCCGCGCAGGAGTACTGTCCAGACGGCCTAGTGCCGGACCCGAGCTACGGTTGTACCGACTACGGCTACCCCGACTTCGCCTACGGCTATCTGCCCTATGGTGGATATTATGTCTCGCACGGCGGCGACCACGGCTTCGCCCATGGCATGGGTGGTGGCTTCAACCATGGTGTAGGTTTCGCCCACGCCGGCGGCTTCGGTCACGGCATGGCCGGCGGCTTCCATGGCGGAGGCTTCGGAGGCGGTGGGCACCGCTAGACCACCTACTGGGTCAGTGGCCGTAGCGGCGCTTCGTCTGGGCGACGGGAGCCGCAGGGCTGCCAAACCAATGTCTCGGCTGCTGAACCGGGCCGTTGCAGACCCGTCGCGTGCCAGCAATTCAGGGTTTGCGGGCGCATGTCAGACGAACCCACGCGCACGCTGCTGTCGGCCTTCGCCGCCGCCCAGGATTGGTGGCAGGGAGATGAGAGGAATGGCGAGCAGTGAAATTGGATCCTGAGGAGTTGGTGATCGCCGCCGCACTGGACCGAGCCGAGCTTGAAGATGCCGATGAGCGCGGTGCTGGGGCGCGGATCGAGTTCAAGCCGGAAGGCCACGCCAAGGTGACGATCACCATTTCACGCGAACTGGTAGAGCAGGCCAGGGCGCTCGATTTGACGATTTGGGAACTCTTCGCCGAGGCGCTCCGGTTGGCCGTCCCCGGTTCGTTCGACGCGGCCCGTCCGCTTCCCCCGCGCTGGCACTGACGCGCCTGCCGCTACCCGGTTCTAGGCGTTTGGCCCGCCTCTCCCCGCTCCACCTCCCGGCGCAATTCCTCCATGCGAGCCCGAATGGTCGCGAAATCATCAGCGCAAGTTTCGGTCACGGTTTGCTCCTCTGTCCGCTGCGCCTGAGCCCTATTGGGCCGGGTCTCGCAGAACATAGCCGCGACCCCACACCGTCTCGATGTAATGGCTTCCGCCGGTTGCCTGTGCCAGCTTTTGTCGCAACTTACAGACGAAGATGTCGATGATCTTGTGCTCCGGCTCGTGCCCGCCGGCATAAAGGCGATCGAGAAACATCTCCTTCGTCACGATCGTGCCCTTGCGGGAGCTAAGTAATTCGAGGATTTTGTATTCCCTCTGGGTCAGTTTCACCGGATTGCCATCGACCGTGACGAGCCGTTTATCGAGGTCTACTTCTAGGTTGCCCGTTCCAATCGTAGATCCGAGGCTTTTCGGATCTGCACATTCGAGCGCTGCGGAGCCGTTCATCAGTATTCTCCCACTGCTTCCCCGGCCGTGCCCCAGGGTGACTTGTGTATGCCCGCTCGAGTTAGGGCCTGCTGTGTGTAGTCGAAAGCGCTGGCTGGCGCGCGCCGGCACCGGCTCTGACCGGGACACATTGGCAGCCGCCGCTCGCACTCCCGCGCAACGCTCCACGCGAGATCGTCGATAATTCCGTGGCCGGATTACGGCGCACCTGTGTCATTTTTGGCCCCGACCCGGAGATCTGTGACGAACCAACGTTGGAACTTTCGGAAACGCCTGGAAGAGCAACGAAGGGGCACGCAATGTCCTACTGCATCACGCTTCGATCCCGAACCGATGAAACGATCACCGGCTGGTATGCCGGCAGGAATACGCGGTGGTCGACCGACCACAAGCGGCAAAAGCGGTTCGATGATCCGGGCGATGCCAGCACCGTATGCCATGAACTCCGCAGCCTGTGTCCGCGTAATGCCAAAGTCATCAACATCGAAGTCGCCCAGGAAGAACCTCACCTTGGCCAGGTAATGGCTGAATTCTCGCTTCGCGGTAGGGGTTGACGCGCGTTCCGGTCAACTGTGACAAAGATTGGGCTTGGGGTGAGCCCTTAAACATTAACCGAAGGTCAAATGTTGTGCATTGTAGGCGCGGGTTCGAGTAGTCGCCTGCGCTTAGACCGGGTTGCCCGGTTGTCCCGAAAGGGATCTGGTGAAGCCCCCGGATTATCGGCCGGGGGTTTCGCTTGAAAGCGCGGAGGTTTCGTCTTGTGACGACACCGCATCGCCGTCGGGCTCAGATGCCCTCTCGATCTCTTCCGCTATCTGCTCGTGCTCGTCGATCGCGCTTTCGAGGTGCCCTTTCAACCACGGCGTCGTTGCTTCCGCCCGGAGCCTTCGGGCTCGTGCCGCCGCTGCACGATGATAGGCCGCGGATCGCTGTTCCATTGAGCACCGCTCCGATTGCGTCTTCAAAAATCGACGACCGCCGGTGGGCGGTATCCCCTTCGAATGCCCGGCCCATGAGCTTCCGACGGCTCTCCTTAACCCAAAACACCGGCTTTGCTCCTAAGTTGCGTCGGGCTAGATCGAGCTTGCCCTCACGGCGTCCTGGCGGGAACTGTTCAGACTCGATCCTCTTCGTTTCGGGAGGAACCAAAAGTTCGCAGAACTCTTCGCTGGAGGGAGCTGAATTCGAACTTCCAGTTCCGCGCGGGATAAGCCTTCGGTTCCGAGACAAATCCGCGGTGCGGAGTAAGCGGCTAAAACGGTTCGGCGCGGTGTTGTGTCCGATCTGGCTTGTAGTGTGGTCTGCTCGTTGGGGTCGATGAGCGCGACGGCAGCACGACGTTCGCCCGGTCCCGGACCGCGGCCGCTCCATCGTCTTCCTTACCGACGACGAAGGTCAGCTAATAGCGCCCGCGCGCCGCCCGCACCAAGGCGGCGATCGAGAGAAAAATGGCGGCCGTCATGATGCCGGCGCTCACGAGACCGGCTGGCGTCGTGCGGAGTGTGGCATTGAGCCGGCTGCGCTTGCCAAGGCGAAGCTTCACCTTCGCTCTTATTTCCTCAGGATGAGCCGAGGCACTTGCGGCCTGGCCCACGGCCTGCGTGATCGGTTCATGGATCGCCAGCATCCTCGTCCGCATTCTAGATAGGACATCGCCCGTGAAGGTGGGTCTCGGCGGACGATGATACACGGTCATCCTGTAAAGTATCGGGCGGAAACCTGGCCGAAGCCTGCCACGGATTCTTGAAGAAATTTCTCGAATTGATCAATCATGGTGCCGCGGTACTAACAGTTCGAAATCCATCTCCCTCCAGCAGAGAGTTGGTGCGAACCTGATTCGCGCCGAACCTGATCTCGACCACGACGGCAGAAGGACTCAAGGAATTCCGTGCCACTCCACTCGATCCAGCCGCGGCCGGCATCGAGATTCATGCCCAGTTGCTGGAACAGATGCTGCTCGGTGACAATGTCCAGCGTCCCGATTGGGCGCGCGGCGCTGAGGTCGCGTTCATCTCGAGATCGGACTGGTCCTGATGCTCCTCCTACCCAGAATCGGCGCACGATGGACATTCTTGGTCGGTGGAGCCGCGGTGGCGCCGGTCGTGGCCGCTTCATGGTATGCTTACGTCACTTACAACTCCTAAAATACTTTGTAGGGTCGCGGGCATACCTCACAGTGCTAGGACATCTGCCTATTTCAAGCAGCGCTGCCCTGGCACATTCCAAACCGCGGTCCGTTTAGTGCGAAATGGATGTGAAATCGCGCGCCGCCAGCTCTCTGGCAAGAAAGTCGAGCAGGCTGCGGACCTTTGCCGATAGCAGCCGGGTATGGCTGAGCATCGCGTTGATCGGCAACGGCGCGACTTCGTATTCGCGCAACAGGACCTTGAGCCGCCCCGCGGCGATATGATCGCGAACTTGCCAAGCCGGAGCGTACACTAGGCCCGCTCCGGCGACGGCCGCCGCGACGACCACGTCGAGACTGTTCGAACTCATCCTCACCGGCACCTGCATGCTGACGGTCCGGCCCTCCCTGCGGAAGCGCCACTCATATCCGGGCTGCGAGAAAACCAGACAATCATGGTTTGCGAGCTCTGCCGGAGAGCTCGGCTCGGCACGCCTCTCAAGATAAGCGGGAGCACCGCTTACGACCCACAACAGGCTGCCCGACCGCCGCACGATCAGTCTGATCCTCGAGCGGTCCGATCCGAATGCCGAGATCGACCCCGTCTTCCACCAGGTTGAACTGACGATCGAGCAGCGTGACGTCCAGCGTGATGCGGGGGTTGTCGGCAAGAAACCGCGCGAGCAACGGGACTAAAAAAACGCGGCCGAACAGCGTCGGTCCCCATACGCTGACTTTCCCCGACGGAACAGCGGCGTCAGCGAGCAGGTTTGCTTCAATCTCGTCCAGATGGGCAAGGATCTGCTTGGCATGTTCGTAATAGATCCGGCCGCCTCGGTCAGCGCTAGCGAGCGGGTCGTCCGAATGACCAGGCGCGTGCCGATCCGCTCTTCGAGGGCCGTGATGTGACGGCTCACCGACGGGAGCGATAGCCTGAGCGCTCGCGCCGCGCCCGACAAACTCCCGTGTCCACGGCCTTGACGAAGAGCGCCAGGCTGTCAGTTCGGTTCATCGCACTCTCTTTCGGATCAATGCCCTTTCGTCGGAAGGCCTAGATATGCGAATATTTTGAAAAAGTCTCTTTCGCTCTTGTGGCTTCGGCCCCGGGCAATTGGCCCTACAACTCTCGGCGATCACTGGCGGCGACGTCTCGGAATGCCGCGAGGAGGCGGCAATGCGGTTTGGATTATTTGGCAGTGCCGAGGCGGGTGGCGATGCGGCAGGCGCCGGCCGCGGGCAAGGTTTCCGCAATTACATCGAGTACAACGTCGAAGCCGAGGCTCTCGGCTATCACAGGGCGCTTCCTCGTTGAGCACCACTTCACCGGCTGGTCGCAGGTATCGGCCACTTTGCAACTGCTGAACTGGGTTGCGGCGCGGACACGACCCTGCGGGTGGGTACGGCGGTCATGGTCTTGCCCTGGCACAATCCGGTGCTCTGGCCGAGCAGGCCGCGACCCTTGATGTTCTGTCGGGTGGCCGGCTCGATCTCGGCGTGGGCAAGGGCTATCGATATAATGAGTTCAAGGGGTTCGGCATTCCGATCGATGAGGCCGATGCACGGTTTGAGGAGGCACTCGCCATCTTGGCGAAGGCGTGGACGTCGCCAGAGCGCTTTTCGTACAGGGCCGTTTCTGGAGATTCGACGACATCGTCGTTGAACCCGCGCCGCTACAGAAGCCCCATCCGCCGGCTTTGGATGGGGGCTGCGAGTCCCGCGTCGATTCTGCGGGTAGCCGATCGCGGCTGCAATTTGTTGCTCGATCAATACGCCTCGTCGGACGCACTCGGGCAGCGGATCGCCTTATTCCGATCGGAGGTGGAGCGCTGGGGCCATATGTTTGATCCGATGAACGTGATCGTCGCGCGGGACCTTTACGTTGCGAAAAACCGGCTCGACAAGGAGGAGGCTCTTGGCCGCCATTGGGCAGCGCAGCAGCGCACCCTGGCCGTGTCGCGGGACCCTAATCGCTCCGGCGGATCGCATATCCTCTTCTACGACCATGCCAGCTCGGATACCGAAAACAGCATGCTCTACGGAACACCGGATGATATCGCCGATAAGCTGACTTCGCTCCAACGTGTTGGGATCAAATACATCATTCTCAATATCGGCGGCATGTCGCGTGACAGTCTGCGTTCCTTTGCTCGCGAGATCATGCCGGCGTTCACAGGACAGCCCAGTCAGGAGTGACCGCCGATCGCAGGTTTGGGTCGCTAGCCTGAAATGCGGTCAACCAGTTGACGTTTGCTTGCTCAACATTCCCCGTCGCTTCTGGCATCTTTGACGGGAACATCAGGGGAACAATTGCCCGAGGCGCCGGACCAAAAGGAGAATTCGCATGGTTGATGACTGGTCGCGCCGGTCAAAATCGTCGTGGTCTTAACTTATCCGATTTCTCAGAAGGCGAGTTTCTATCCCGAGAAATATGGTCGTGAGACATTCTTAGCCGATGCCGGTCAACGCTCGCGCGCGCGATCATTCCCGGTGACGATCCGGGAGACCAGCAGCCGCCCGAGCGGCGCGGCCTCTATCCCGACCCTGATGCGGTCGCGGCCGCCTTAGATTCTGACGAATGAGGCGACTGCCGGCGGGCCGTTATCTTCGTCTCCGCCGCCGAGACCTTCGCGGTTATGCTCATCTGACAACCCTTGATTTAAATGGAGCATTCAGTATAACGCCAACTGACAAGACGTAGAACCTGGGCCGAGTTCACCGATGACTCGCCGCTG
>CAVOHI010000061.1:0-54164 GCA_963695605.1 uncultured Alphaproteobacteria bacterium
TCGGCGACGCGATCGCGCCGAGGGTGGCGCTTGGCTCGCATTCTGGTGACCGGTGCGGCGGGCTTCATCGGCCGGGCGCTGTGCGGCGGCCTCGTCGAGCGCGGCCATGCATTGGTCGGGCGCTCTCGGCGGCCGGCGGAACCAATCCCTGGTGTCGAGCTTCTCCCGATCGGAGAGATCGGCCCCACGACCGACTGGTCGGGGCATCTCGACCGTATCGAAATCGTCGTTCATCTCGCCAACCGCGCGCATGGTCCGAGGCCGGAGGCAGCAGATCATAGCGAGGCGCAGGCCGCGCGGGTCCTGGCGCACTCCGCGGCAAAGGCGGGGGTGCGCCGGCTGATCCATATGAGTTCAGTTCGTGCAATGGGCGAAGCCACCTTGCCGGGAGCGCCGTTTCGCGGGACCGACCCGCCGTGCCCGCGCGATCCTTATGGCCGCGGCAAGCTCGCCATCGAGCGCGCTTTGCAGGCGGCGGGGCTGGAAACCGGGATCGAAATTGTCATTCTGCGGCCGCCGCTCGTCTACGGTCCCGGAGTGAAGGCAAATTTCCGGGCCCTGATGCGGCTCGTCGCGAGCGGGCTGCCGCTGCCTCTCGCCGGGATTGACAATCGCCGCAGCCTGATCTTCATCGACAACCTCGTCGGCCTCTTGGGCCAAGCTTGCCTGCATCCCGGCGCGGCGGGGCGGGTGCTGCTGGCGCGCGACTCGGCCGATCTATCGACACCCGAGCTGATCCGGCTCCTCGGCACCGGATTGGGTCGGCCGGGCCGGCTCTTTAGTGTCCCAGGGCCGGCCCTAGCATGCTTCGCAGAGTTCCGAAACTGGGACCGTTGGTCGCCCGGCTGACCCTTTCGCTGCAGGTCGACGACGCGGAGACGCGCGCCGTACTCGATTGGCGGCCTGCGGTCTCGCCCGAAATCGGGCTCGCAGTGACTGCAGCAGCCTTTCGCGGCCGGTCGTAACGAGAACCCGCCGGGCGCCCCCCGATCGACGCTGATTTTGGTTTGCCGGCGCGCTATATCGGACGGAGATCTCTTTTTTGAAGCGGAGGAGGCCGCCGTGCCGAGCTTCGACATTGTTTCGCGGATCGAGCTTCCCGAAGTCGACAACGCCCTTGCCGGAATAACGCGCGAGATCGGGACGCGTTTCGACTTCAAGGGCAGCAAATGCAAGGTCGAGCGCCAGGAAGGAGTGCTCAACGTCGTCGCCGACGACGAGCTCAAACTGAAACAGATGCACGAGTTGTTGAAGGTGCATATGACGCGCCGCAAGGTCGACCCCGCGGCTTTGGATTACAAGACGCCGGAGAAGGCGTCGGGCAATACGCTGAAACAGACGATTGTGCTGCGGCAAGGCGTCGACGCCGATCTTGCAAGACAGCTGATCCGCGAGATCAAGGACAGCAAGCTGAAGGTGCAGGTGTCGATCCAGGGCGACGAACTGCGCGTCACCGGCAAGAAGCGCGACGATTTGCAGGCGGCGATCGCCGTGGCGCGCGGCATGAAGATCGAGCAGCCTCTGCAATACGTCAATTTCCGCGACTAGCAGCCGCCGGCCGCCGGTTGTCTCGATCGACGCCGGGGGTTAGCTTCTTCGCCTCGCGAGTGAGAGGTAAAGTCCGATGCGGTTGGGTTTTGTCGGCACGGGGACGATGGGTGCGCCGATGGCTGGCTGTCTGATCGATGCCGGCCACCAGCTGACGCTCTACGATGTCAGGCCCGATGCCACCGCCGCGCTTTGTGCCCGCGGCGCACGCTCGGCCGAAAATCCAGCTGCCGTGGCCCGCGGGAGCGAGGTGGTGTTCACGTCGCTGCCCGGCCCCACGGAGGTAGAGCATGCCGCGCTCGACCCCGGAAGAGGGATTCTTACCGGGTTGCAACGGGGCGGCGCTTACATCGATATGACGACGAATTCGCCGGCGGTAGCGCGGCGTGTCGCCGAGGCTTGCGGGGCGCGCGGCGTCGACATGCTCGACGCTCCGGTCAGCGGGCGTCCCCCGACGATGACGGTCATGGTCGGCGGGGACGACGCGGTATTCGCCCGTTACCGGCCGCTGCTGGCGGCGATGGCCGGGAACATTTTCCATGTCGGCGGGGCGGGGGCCGGCTGCACCGCCAAGCTCGTCACCCAGTATCTCGGCTACACAAATTTCATCGCGGCGCTCGAAGGGATGCTGATCGGCGCCAAGGCGGGGATCGATCTCGGCGTGCTGGCGCAGATCGTTCCGCTGAGCGCCGGCGCCAGCCGGACCTTCGATAACATCCCGCGCTCGGTCTTGCCCGGCTCGTTCACCGCCGGCGGCACCCTCGACATCGTCGCGAAAGATCTCGACCTCGCCTGCGGCTTGGCGCGGGAGGTCGGTGCGCCAGCCCATCTCGGGCTCCTCGCGCACGACGTGCTGCATCGCGCGCAAGCGCAGGGGTGGGGCCAGGAAGGCTTTCCGGTCGCGGCGCGTATCCTCGAGGCGATGGCCGGCGCCGAGCTCCGCGCTCCGGTTGCGGATGTGGCCGGATACCAAGCGGAAGACCCGAGACGGGGCAGAACTTAGGAGGCGGCGATGGCGACCGAACGCACGGTGGGGTATCGAAAGGGTCTCGTCGATCCGGCGGCAGGGCGGATCAGCCGCGAGATCTTTGTCAATGACGAGATCTACCGCGAGGAATTGGAGCGGGTGTTCGCCCGGTCCTGGCTCTTTGTCGGGCATGAGAGCCAGATCCCGAACCCCGGCGATTTCTTCGTCTCGTCGATGGGCGAGGAATCGGTGATCCTGTGCCGCGACCGGGCAGGTCAGGTCCACGTATTCCTCAATTCCTGCCGCCATCGCGGCATGAAAGTGTGCCGCTACGACGAGGGCAGCACCGCCGTCTTCACCTGCCCCTACCACGGCTGGAGCTATTCGACCGACGGCAGGCTCGTCGGCGTCCCCTATTTCCGCGAGGCGTATCGCTCGCAGCTCGACCGCTCGCAATGGGGCCTCGTCGAGGTCGCGCAATCGTGCAATTACAAGGGCTCGGTCTGGGCCACCTGGGACCCCGCGGCACCGCCGTTTCTCGAATATCTCGGCGGGTTCGCAACCTTTCTCGATCTGATCCTCGATGGCTGGGACGGACGCGAGGGGCAAGCGGAGGTGTTGTGCGGGGTTCAGAAATGGCTGATCCCGTGCAACTGGAAATTCCCGGCGGAGAACTTCAGCGGCGACGCCTACCACAATATCAGCCACCGCTCGGTCGACCTGGTCGGCATCGGGCCGAGCGGCCAGAGCCGGCGCGACATGCCGGAGCGGATGATCAGCCGCCGATTGCACGTCTGCATTCCCGACCGCGGCCACCAGACGATTGTCTATGTCTTGCCGAAGGACCAGCCGACGCCGCCGGCCTATCAGAACTCGCCGGAAGTCGCCGAGTATTTCCGGCATTGCGAAGAGGAGCGGCGCCGCCGGCGCACCGATCCCCGCGCGAGGCTGATCGGCGCCCCGGGCGAAATCTTCCCCAACACCGCGCTGTTGCCGCGCCAGCCCCGCACGATCGCGGTCTGGCATCCGCGCGGACCCCACCAAACCGAGGTGTGGCGCTGGTTTTTGGTCGACCGTGAGGCCCCGCCGGAGGTCAAGCAGTTCCTGCGCGATTATTACATCCGCTATTCGGGTCCGGCGGGCTTCACCGAGCAGGACGACATGGAGAACTGGAACTACGCCCATGCCGCGAGCCGCGGCACGATCGCCCGCCGCTACCCCTATTGCTACGAGCAGGGCATAGGCTGCGCGGTCGAGGATTGGGAGTGGGACGGGCTGCGCATGCCGGGCCGCGTCGTCGAAATCACTCAGGCCCAGTCGAGCGAGGAGCCGATGCGCAACCTCTACCGCCGCTGGGCCCAGTTCATGGAAGCCGACAGCTGGGACGAGCTGGCGACCTGGCGGCACTCCACACGCGATGGCGAGGAATTTCGCCGCACCGGCACCTGACGCGCCGCGCGGAATCGAACCACTCAGATCAGCTTCGATGCGTCCTTCGAGACGGCCGCTGAAGCGGCCTCCTCAGGATGAGGAAGTCCTTTGCATGCCATTGAAGTGCTTCCTCATGCTGAGGAGCGATCCGGCGTAGCCGGACTTGTCTCGAAGCACGCGCTCTGCCGACGGAGCCGCTCAGAAACGCTAGGCGCCAATGAGCCAATAGCGCTTGCATGCGATTGAAGTGCTTCCTCATGCTGAGGAGCGATCCGGCGTAGCCGGGACGCGTCTCGAAGCACGCGCTCTGCCGACGGAGCCGCTCAGAAACGCTAGGCGCCAATGAGCCAATAGCGCTCGCCTTCCTCGTTCTTCGCCTCGCGCAGTCCGAACCGTTTATCCGGCGGGGCGCCCTGTGTGATCAGCGCGTGCATGTCGATCAGCACGTCACGGGCGTCGGCTACATAGCCGTGGCCCAGCATCGTCAGATCGACATTCGTCACATTGATCGTGTCGATGCCCGGCAGTACCAGGGTCGGCGGCATCAGACCGGCACGCGGGAAATTGTGCAGCCAGCGCGACGCCTCGACCGCCAAATCGCGCTTTGAGACATAAAGTGTGGTTCGGCTGGCGACATCCGCATAGGCCGCGCTCAATTGACGGAACACATCTGCATCGACATCGGCAGCGGCGAGAATGATCTGCCCGAACGGCTTTCCCGTTCGCCGCTGCGCCTTTGTCGCAATCCGGTTGACCGCGCGCAGCACCCCGCGATTGCCCATGCTGTGCGCGATGATGTGCACCGCAGCGGCGCCGCTCCTGTCGGCGAAGTCGGTCATGAAATCGGCGATGACGCCCTCGCTCGCCTCGATCGTCGCCTCGTCGGCCGGATAACCGCTTGTCGATCCCTGCGACGGCCAGCCGAAGAACGCCATCGCGCCTTTGACCGACAGGTCGAACCCGATTTGCGCCGCGCGCAGCGCCGCATCCTGGAACGAGACGTTGTAGCCGTGCACAAAGATCAACGCGCTGCGCTCGTCTTGCATCGATTGCGGCGAGCTGCGCCGCGATGCCGCCCCAATAGGCGCTCTGCTCGAGTTCGTCGACCGAGAGCAGACGCAACCGGTCGTCGGTCAAGGTCAGCAGCCGCTTCCACCACGGCGAGCCGATCGACCCGATCTTGTGTGATTGCGGGATGAACACCCGGCACGAGCCGTAATGCACGACATTGTCGCGACCGGCCGAATAACCCTTGCCGGCGATCGCGCGGGATCATTCGGCCGCCGGTTGGTGCCGTACCACACCACGTATTCCGCCTTGTCTGCCGCTGTTGGTGGCTGCGGTGCTTTTCCAAGCTCTCTGGGAAAGCCGCGCGTAGCAGGCTCCGGCGCGGAGGCAGACGACAACTCCGTTTCGACCAGTCGCACTCCACCGCTCATTTCTTCCGGGGACAATTCCTCGAGCCTCGCTTGCGCGATCAACTGCTCGATCTGCTGCGCCTCCGGAAGATTGAGCCGTCGCGCGTCGTCGAGCGCGAGATGTAGTAGATTGCGAGCTTCGCTCTGGTCGCCGTCGTTCGCCCGCTGCAAAAGCGTGATCGCCAGATTCGCCCGCCCGACGAGCAGTTCCAGCACGTCGCCGAGTTCGTCATATGACCGGCAGCTCCTCCTCGCTGCGGATTTTCAGCGCCTCGTCGAACTCACCGCGCGCCTGCAGGATGTCGGCGATCCGGCCCATCGTCACGGCGCGCGAGCGCACGTCGCCGAGGCGCTCGTAGACCGGCAGCTGCTCCTCGTTGCGGATTCGCAGCGCCTCGTCGAGTTGCGCCGCGGGCCTGCAGGATGTCGGCGATCTGGCCCATCGTCACGGCGCGCTCGCGCACGTCGCCGAGCCGCTCATAGACCGGCAGCTCCTCCTCGTGGCGGATCTTCAGCGCCTCGTCGGTTGCGCCGCGGGCCTGCAGGATGTCGGCGATCTGGCCCATCGTCACGGCGCGCGAGCGCACGTCGCCGAGCCGCTCATAGACCGGCAGCTGCTCCTCGTGGCGGATTTGCAGCGCCTCGTCGAGTTGCGCCGCGGGCCTGCAGGATGTCGGCGATCTGGCCCATCGTCACGGCGCGCGAGCGCACGTCGCCGAGGCGTTCGTAGACCGGCAGCTCCTCCTCGTGGCGGATTTTCAGCGCCTCGTCGAGTTGCGCCGCGGGCCTGCAGGATGTCGGCGATCTGGCCCATCGTCACGGCGCGCGCGCGCACGTCGCCGAGCCGCTCGTAGACCGGCAGCTCCTCCTCGTGGCGGATCTTCAGCGCCTCGTCGAGTTGGCCGCGGGCCTGCAGGATGTCGGCGATCTTGCCCATGGTCACCGCGCGCGAGCGCACGTCGCCCAGCCGTTCGTAGACCGGCAGCTGCTCCTCGTTGCGGATTTTCAGCGCCTCGTCGAGTTCGCCGCGGGCCTGCAGGATGTCGGCGATCTTGCCCATCGTCACCGCGCGCGAGCGCACGTCGCCGAGCCGTTCGTAGACCGGCAGCTCCTCCTCGTTGCGGATGCGCAGCGCCTCGTCGAGTTGGCCGCGGGCCTGCAGGATGTCGGCGATTTGGCCCATCGTCACCGCCCGCGAGCGCACGTCGCCGAGCCGCTCATAGACCGGCAGCTCCTCCTCGTTGCGGATTTTCAGCGCCTCGTCGAGTTGGCCGCGGGCCTGCAGGATGTCGGCGATCTTGCCCATCGTCACGGCGCGCGAGCGCACGTCGCCGAGCCGCTCATAGACCGGCAGCTCCTCCTCGTTGCGGATTTTCAGCGCCTCGTCGAGTTGCCCGCGGGCCTGCAAGATGTCGGCGATTTTGCCCATCGTGACGGCGCGACCGCGCACGTCGCCGAGCCGGTCATAGACCGGCAGCTCCTCCTCGTTGCGGATTTTCAGCGCCTCGTCGATCCGGCCTTGGGCATGGAGAATGTCGCCGATTTGGCCCAGGGTGATAGCGCGCTCGCGTGCGTCACTGGGACCGTCCAAAATCGGGAGCACATCAGCCCTAAGAATTTTGAGGGCCTCATCGAGCTCACCGGTAGCTCCGAGAATCTCCCCAATCCGACGCATCGTGAGGGCGCGGGCTCGCGCATCACCGAGGCGTTCGTAGACGGGCAGTATAACATTCCGGTAAAGGCGGAGGGCGGCGGCTGAGTCACCCCGTGCTAGCAAGGTCTCGGCTTCTTTTGCAGTCGGCTCTTCTCGCTCTAGCTCCGGTGGGTCTCTCCTACCCCCGAGAGCTGGTCTCGTGACAAGTGGTTGGTCAGTGAGAAGCCGATACAACGCTTCGTACCCCTCAGGGGTTTCGACACGGTAAATGGTCGCTCCCCTTACCGGCATAGGGACGCTCGCTGGGGAACCGTCCCCAAGTAGAACCGGCACGAACTTACTGCTCACCGCAGTCGGACCGCCTAAAAGCCTCTTAATCGTGTCGCCCTCCCACAGCCCTTCCAAACCCGGCCCAGTGTCTTGATTGAACCGCCGAAGATAGTTTTCGCTACATACCATGAGAACAAAATCAGCACGGCTGATTTCAGCTTCATACCACTCGCTCCAACTTCTCCCTGGGGGAATAACGTATTGGTCAATGATTGCATCGACTCCATCGTGGCGCAGCTGGTCTGCCAGCTGGCGTATTTTATCTTGTTGCGATGGACTGTCGTTGCTATAGCTGATCAAGACACGTATGGCGTTCATTTGCCGTATCCCAATTTTTTCAGAGTGGATATCGCCATCATTCTTGTGCTGTCTTCATATACTCTGGCAGGCATTAAATCCTGCAACTCCTTCATTTCTATCAGATCTTTTTTCAGCTGAACGATGTACTGATGCCCCTGGTCCAGCTCCTTCGGTTTCCCAAGAGCGGGTATTATCGCAAACGGCTGATTTGCTTCATAAGCAACGATCCCCCGGTTATTGAGATCGCGGGGTGGAAGCAGTTGGACAGCAATTAAGCGAGCAGTGAGGTCGTCACCGCGCTCGCTGGTTATTATAAAGGGGCGGTCGCTGGTCAGAAGCAGACGCGACTCGGTTTCGGCGTCTCGGAACGCAGCGATAATCGAGGCGAGCGCGAAGCTGTACGCCGTCTTGACCGGCGTGTGGTCTCGCCCGGTTTCGGGGTCTCCAGGATCTACTCCAGATCGTCGATAATCAGCAGGATCGGCTTTGTCTGTGTCGCCGGATCGGCAGCGCGAAACGGCCCCTCCAGCATGTCGAGCAGGGCGTTGTGCAGGTTCGAAGCGATCGTTTGTTACCTGCTCGCGCCAGGTCTGATCGAAATCGCGCTGCAGCCGAGGCGGCAATGCATTCCGCAGCGCCTCGAACACCGCCAGCGCGTCATAGCGTTCGATAGATCACGACAGTGTCGTGGCCGGGCATGCGGTTGGCGATGCGGGCGGCAAGGCTCGACTTGCCGTGACTGCCGATACCGTGGATCAGGACCCCGGCGCCCTCGCGTTCCCGAAAGGCGCGCAGTATGCGTTGGGCCTGGCGCCGCCGGCCGACGAACTCCGCCGCGGAGGCGACCGGCACGCGTCGTTGCCTGAGGTCGAGAAATTCCTTGTAGCCGGCATCACGGCGAAAGACGCGGCGCGGGCGCGCCGAGCGCAGAGCGCGCCGCCGCCGCGCGGGCCGGAATAGGCTCGCGCCAAATGCCAATGCCGACCGTGGTTTGGATCGGCCAGATGGGCGACGCAGCAACGCGCCGCGGGCCTCGCGCCGCGGCATAGGCGACCGAGCTTCCCCGCGCCAGTTCTTCGTAAAACGTCGCGGCAAAGCCGATCGCGTCGGCGTCATTGACCGATCCGTCCCAGCCGATCGTGTTGCGCGACACCCGAGCGGACGAGGGATTGAACAAAAGCCGACGGCGGCGCCGTGCTCGCCGGTGCGGCAGGCCGACAGGAAAACCAGTTTCGGCTTCTTGTCCTCCTCACCAAAGGCGCCGGGAAAGCGGATCGATCCCGACGAGATCGAGACCCCCTTCGGGCTTTTCGAGAGCGAGGACCGGGTGGCCTTTGACGATATCCCCATGACAGGAGAGGTGAAGCGCCTCGAACGGGCCGTCCTGCGCGATCCGTTGTCCGAGGAACTCGATCGCGCCGCTTTCCTCGACACTGAGGTTGAGAGGCGAGCCCTTTGTCGCCTGCAGGATCGCCGGCCTCCTCCTGCTCGTAATTGAGGATGCCTTGGCCCTCGACCTCGGCCGCCATGAAGAGCAAGGACAGATCGCGAAATTCCGGCGTCGCCGGCGTACCAGAGCCGCCGAGGCGGCGCGTGACCCGAAACAGCCGTTCGTCATCCTCGGCGAGGAACCGGTTGTTCGGCGCGCAGCAATTCCCAGGGTATGTCGAGCAGGAGCCGCTCGCGCTCCTCCGGCTGTCCGGGCACCGCGATGTCGAGCGCGATCTCACCGATCGTTCCGCCCAAGACCTGGTCGAGCCAGCGGTCGCCTTCGTCGAGAAACGCCGCGATGTCCCGCCCGATCTCGACCAGCGGCGGCAACGCTCCCGAGCGCACCGCCGCATCGTAGCGCTCGGCCCAGCCGCGCAGCCGGGCGAGCGTCTCGGGTGTCAGCCGCCGCACCGTCGAGAATGCCGCCCTCGCCGGTATCGGCGCAGAACAGCTCCTCGCCCCGCAACTCGATCCGCGCGCTCAGCATCCGCCTCTCCCCGGTCTCTTGATTATGGTGAAGATGCGCCGCGCGGCTGCGGATCGCAACAACAGTGCAGCGACCGCATAATCGCCAAAATCAGATCATAAGATGGGATTTTCGCAGGCCGAGTTCGCGCAGCTCACAAAATGTCTTTGGAACAATTGCAGACGCTTCCATACTCATCCGACTTGAACAAAAAAAGTACTTTTCGCTGTAGATTCGCTGCAGAAACAGCCATCCGCTATTCGGGCCCGGCGGGGCGTGACAGAGCGGAACGGGTGTCTCGCTCGACCTCATTCCCAGGGGCTGCGCGGCCGGATGGACCGGCGGCCGGCTTGCGGCACCGAGCCGCGATAGGAAGAGCGGCGGCCGACGAAGGAACCCGGGGGAGCGGTGGCGAAGGCTTGGCTGCGGGGCGGCTGCAGCAGTGTTACGCCGCTCGGGCGCAACACGATGACCAGAACCAATCCGGTCACGAAGCCGCCGACATGCGCCCAGAACGCCACGCCCGGCCGGCCGGGAGCGGCCATCAAGCCGCTCACCAGCTGCATCGTGAACCAGAGGCCGAGCATCGCCCAGGCCGGCACGTTGACGATCCGAAAGAAGATCACGATCCACACAAAGCAGCGCACATTCGCGCCGGGGTGGAGCAGAAGATAGGCGCCGAGGACACCGGCGATCGCGCCGCTCGCTCCGACCATCGGAATGTGCGAAGTAGGGTTCGAGTACGCCTGGGCGAGCGCCGCCACAATGCCGCAAGTCAGATAAAGGAACAGATAGCGCCCGCGCCCGAGCACATCCTCTACGTTATTTCCGAAAATCCACAAATAAAGCATGTTCCCGAGGAGATGGAACCAGCCGCCGTGCAGAAACATGCTGGTCAGCACTGTCGCCCAGGGCGCCAAAACCTGGTAATTCCGCGTCGGACGCCAGAGCCCGAAGAGTTCCGCCGGGATCATGCCGTAGGCGTAAAGGATGAGGCGCTCGTTGTGACCGAGTTGCCACAAAAACGCGCCGACGCACGCACCGATCAGGAAATAGGTGAGGATCGGCGGGTTGACGGTCGGGTTGTCGTCAGACAGCGGGACGGCAAAGATCATGCCGAGGACCCGCCGACGGCCCGGACGCCCCGGTGGGCGTCTGTGCGGTCAGGAGCCGACGAGGCCGAGCTGCGGGCTCGACGGTTCGGCAAAACGGCGCCTCGGTATGCGGCCGGCAAGCCGCGCGAGGCGTCCGGCTTCGACTGCGGCGCGCATCGCGGCAGCCATCCGGCGCGGATCACGGGATTGGGCAATAGCGGTGTCGACCATCACCGCGTCGCATCCGAGTTCCATCGCAAAGGCGGCATCGGAAGCTGTCCCGATGCCGGCGTCCAACACCACGGGGACAGGGCTGCGCGAGCAGATCAGTTCGATCGCTGTCGGATTCGCAATACCCATGCCCGAACCGATCAGCGATCCGAGCGGCATCACCGCCGCGCATCCGACATCGGCCAGTTTTTGGCAAGTAACCGGATCTTCGTTGCAATAGGGGAGCACGGTGAAGCCTTTGCGGACCAGCTCCTCGGCGGCATGAACCAGCTGCTCGACATCTGGGTACAGCAGCTCGCGGTCGCCGATCAGTTCGAGCTTGACCCAATTCGTTTCGAGCGCTTCGCGCGCCAGTTCGGCGGTCAGAACGGCGTCTCGTGCGGTGACGCACCCCGCGGTGTTCGGCAACAGCCGATATCTGCCGCCGAGAACGTCGACCAAACTCTCGGCATAGCCCTCCAGGCTGATGCGGCGGATCGAGGCGGTGACCAATTCCGCGCCGCTCGCGTCGAGGCAATCGAGCATCACCTGCTGGTTCGGATAACGAGCCGTGCC
This sequence comes from uncultured Alphaproteobacteria bacterium, assembly GCA_963695605.1. Classification (GTDB taxonomy): domain Bacteria; phylum Pseudomonadota; class Alphaproteobacteria; order ATCC43930; family CGMCC-115725; genus AP-15. The sequence goes on from CAVOHI010000061.1 coordinate 11,486, forward strand.
CACGATCAGCCGGGAGGCAAACGAGGTATCAGCAATGGTAAACGGATCGGTCATTGGGAATTGTCCTGCTGAAATTCTCTCTGCTCGGAGAAAGCCTCAACCGCCGGAAAACGGGCGGACGATCTCGACATCATCGCCGGGTCCGAGAGGTTTGGACGACCATTCGGACCGGCGGACTACGGAGCCGTTCACAGCAACGGCGACAAACCGGGCGACGGGATCGACGCCGCGGAATGCCAGCAGTTCACCGACGGTCGTCACCGCGAAATCCTCTTCCACCCCGTTGACCTTGAGCCGCATCATCGGACCTCCGCGGCGATGCCGTACCCTATAGTTGTGCCAAAGTGACGGCCATTGTTGCTGAATCGCTCGGGGGTGAACGGCTGAACCGCCTCGGGCAAATGGCCTGTCAATACGAAGGCGCTGACTGCCTCGGCCGTCAGTGGCGTCAGCAGAATTCCGTTACGATGGTGTCCGGTTGCGATGACCAGCCCGTCGACCCCGCTCGGCCCCAGCATTGGAGCATCGTCTCGCGAACCAGGACGAAAGCCTACCCAAGTCTCGGCCACCGGAAGCTCCTCGACGCCCGGCACGGCGCGCCAGGCGCCCTCGATCAGCGCCAGCAAGCCGCCTGCCGTGATCGTGTCGTCGAAGCCGCGCTCCTCGACGGTCCCGCCGATCACGAGCCGTCCGTCCCGACGCGGCACCAGATAGCCACGCGGAAGCCACACGACGTGGTGCAGCAGCGGGTTCGCCGGATCCATGCTCAACGCCAGCATCTGACCTTTTATCGGACGGACCGGGGGGAGGTAAGCCGCCGGTATCCCGGCGATGTCGCGCGACCAAGCCCCGGCAGCCAACACGATTACATCCGCAGGTTCGCGGCGATGCTCGGTCACGGCCGCGGTTATACGTCCGCCGGTGATCTCAACCTCTCGGACCGGGTCGTGCTCGTAAATTACGACCCCGGCCTTGCGGGCCGCCTCGGCGAGAGCTCGAGCGAGCCGGCGGTTGTCGACTTGATGATCTCGCGGGCTGAAGACCGCGCCGGAGATGCCCGGCCGCAGATGCGGCTCTCGCCGCCGCGCCTCCGCCGCCGATAGCCATTCGAGATCGAGCCCGAGGCTTTTTTGAAAATCAAAAGTGAAACGAAGCTGCTCGGCGTCGTCGCGGGTCAGCGCAACGACGATCGTACCCTCGTCGCGATAGCCGACCGATATGCCGGATAGCGCCTCGAGTTCGTGCGCGAAATCCGGCCACATGCGCTGGCTTTCCAGCGTCAAGGCAAGCAATGCTTCCTCGCCCGGCTCGGTTTCGACTGCGGCGGCGAGCATTCCGGCAGCCGCCCAACTCGCACCGCGTCCGGCCTCGGCACGGTCGTAAACGGCAACTTGGCAACCCGCTTGGGCAAGCCGCCAGGCAATCCCCAACCCCATGACCCCGGCGCCGATGATGACGGTCTTCGGGCGAAACAACGAGACGGTGGTGAGCGCGGTGATAGCGGACTCCCTTCGCCGGGCAAGCCCGGCCAGGTTCAGTGGGTTTGATCTCAGCCGGCCCGACTGCGCAAAATCGACTGCGCGGCCGGCCAGCACCCCAGCCTCCGGCAATTTCGGACCAAGGCTTTGCGGATGCAAGGACTTTGTTGGGCCGGGCTGCGTTGTCGGCAGCGCGGGCGACAAGCCACCGATCAGGTGAAATGGAGGAATGTAAATCGTTGCTTTAACATATGTGCCTTTCGCGTTACCTTTAGGCACCCATTATGCTGGAAGTCAGCCCCATGGCGCATATCCTAATTGTAGAAGATGATGCGGACGTGCAATCAGTAGTATCAGACTTTCTCGTTACCCTGGGGCATCGCTTGACGTGCGCGTCATCGGCGGAACAAGCGCGGCTCTTTCTTGCGAACGAGCCGGTCGACCTCGCCCTGGTCGATTGCCTGATGAGTGGCGAGCAAGGAAATTCGCTCGCCGAACACGCCTCGAAGCTGGGTGTCCCGACCATCCTGACCAGCGGCGATCCCCATTACATCGAGACCTGCTCCGAGCATCCCTTTCCCTTCTTGGCCAAGCCATTTCGATTGACCTGTCTCGACGAGCTGATCGTGCGGACCTTGCACAACGCGGGGACCGATCGATCGCGATAGCGCCTGCTGAGATTCCGGTTACAGCAGTGCTCTTCTGCCCGCCGCTCCTCCCAACGGGACATAGCCGGCAAGTTCGGTCAGCCTCGGTCGGTCGAAAATGACGAGTGTGCCATTTTGAATCTCGGCTAGCCGGCGCTCGCGAAGGGACTCGAGCGTTCGAGCGACATGCACACGCGACAGGCCGGCAGCGTCGGCCAGGTCGCGCCGCTGCAAAGGGAACGGGCAGGTCGAGCCTCCGTTGACCATGGCGCGTTGGCGCAGCCGTTCGAAGGTTTCGAGCATCAGGTAGGCGATCCGCTGTTCCGCGGTGTTGCGCCCGAGCAATGAGAGCCGAACATCCATGCGCTGCTCCTCTTCGACTCGCGTCTGAAGGACATTCAGCGCCAGCGCAGGGTGGCCGGTGAACAGATCGGAAAAACCGCGGCCTTGTAGAACACAGAGGGTAGCGGTGGTGATCGTCTGAACGGAGTGCTTGACCGTGCCCAGGACCGCCGAGGCCATGCCGACCGTGTCGCCCGGAAGTACAATATCGAGGATTTGACGGGCGCCGTTCGGCAGGCGGTGATAGCGGATCGCCCATCCTTCGAACAGCGTATAGACCGGCCCTCCGACCTCATCCTCTCGGATGATGTCGGCGCGGGGCGCCACCACGATGTGGTCTGTCTTCATCTCCGTGATGAAGCCGAGCTCAAGCTCCGAGAAGGGTCTAAAACAAGTCCTTCGTCGGAGCGGACATTGCTCGCAAAGCACGAACATCAGCGCGGCCTATCCTCCCAACCGGAGGCGTTCATATATTATTAACCGGACGAGAAGCAGCTAAATTCCGTAGGAAAATCAAAGAGATTAGCAACGTAACCGGATAGCTCCGGAGGGCCATTTACTGTGCGATCAAATCACGTGAGGGAGCATCACATGTTCTGAAATTTGCAGCAGTGCTGTTTACATTCCTGACTAGCCCGCGCGTTCGGGGTAGAGCGAGGGAAAAGTGGCAGGCCTTGGATTTGGCGTCGGTTACTCGGCGCGCGCTCGGATGATTTCGAAGGCATGGTCGATTAGTTCGCGCCCGAGTGTATCGAACTCGGCGCATCTCATGTTCTGCCCGGGCGACCGGCGAAACCGATCGTAAAGTTGAAGAAAAACGACAGCTGAGCGGAGTAACGACAGAACGCGATAGAAGGCGAAGTCACCGACTTCGCGGCAGCTGAGACGCAGATAAGCTGCGAGGATTTCGTTGCGGCGCCAGAACCCGGGCTGCGCGGTCGGCATTTGCCGGATCCGATGGAGGCACGCGGGATCCTTTGGTTCGACCCAATAGCTCAACAATACCGCCAGATCCCACAGCGGATCACCGCGCGTCCCCATATCCCAGTCGATCACGGCGACCGGAGCGAGCGTCTTCGGAGTGAGTATCATGTTGTCGAGCTTGAAGTCGGAATGAATAAGGCTCGGCGTCGCGTCCGCCGGCACCCGGCGGCGCAGCCAATCGACCACCCCGGATAACGCGAGCGGATTGATCAGATCTGCGACGGCAACGCTGCGAGCTGCCCAGCCGTCGACGGTTCGGGCGAGGAACCCCGCTGGACGTCCAAGTGTCTCCAAGCCAGCTTGCGCCGGGTCGACGGCATGCAAAGCAGCGAGAGTCTCGACCAATTGACGGCTCAGCAACATGCCGACCTCGGGTCGTCCGGCCAAATCCGGCGGGAGAGTGTCGCGGATTACCATTCCAGGGCGGTACTCGATGATCTGAAACGGCGCGCCGAGCACGCTTGCCTCGTCGCAGAAAAGCATAGCCCGCGGGGCTAGCGGATATTCCCGCCACAGCGACGAGAGGATGCGGTATTCGCGCGCCATGTCGTTGCCGCCGTACGGCAGCGGGCCGGCCGGCGGCCGGCGCAACACCGCCGGCTCTCCGTCTATCTCGATCAGATAGTTGAGATTCCCGTAGCCGCCGGCGAACTGCCGCGGCGGACCTGGTCCGAGCTCGATGCCGCGGCGTGCGAGATAGTGCTCCAGAGAAGCCCAATCCTGAGCGATACTCTGCGTTACCTCACTGAATTCCCCCGGGAGCACAGGCATTCTATTAACGCGGCGATCGATATTGTGAGCCGGCACGCCGGTCCCGACATGGCGCACGGGTCCGGTGACGGCGACACGATATTATATCTGGAGCGGGTCGGAGGCGCATGACACACCAGCTCATGAGTTCAGTTCCGCAGTGCAGACTAGTGATTGCCGCGACGATGGCGGCTCTCTTTCTCTCGGCATCCGCTCGAGCGGCCGAGCCGGATGTCGATCGTTTCAGGACCGAGGTCGACGCGTTTCTCGGGCGGCTGGGACCGAGCTCGAATGGCGCGGTCCAATGGGCTGGTTCGGATCCTTACGAGATAACGCACGACGGCGAAGCTTTGCTGGCGATCATCGAGAATGGTCGACTGTTGCTAAACACGCCACAGGCCGGCCAATTCACTCTCGACCGCATCGAGATCCGAGAGCTCGCCCGCGAGGACGGGGGCAAGCTGATCGAGCTCGCCCTCGATTTGCCAAAACACATGCTGCTTACTGACGCGGACGGCACCGAAACCAAGATCACCCTGACGGGCGCAAGCGCGAATACGGTGGTGGAGGTCGAGTCGGGGCGCAGCCGTGAAACCGTTATCGAGATCACCAGCGCGCGGATCGACCAACCCAAAACCGGGACATGGGTCAGCCTCGGACCGCTCTCGATGTCCTCGAAGCTCGCCGCCGAGCCGAATGGCGGGTGGAGCGGACCGGTTGCATTAGAGGTCAAGGGGATAGAATACTTTCTGCCGCAGGGTCCCGTTAGCGGCGCGATCGAGCGGATCGCGTTCACTGGAAGCAGCGCCGGTCCAAGGCTGAACGAACTGGACAAGCTCCGAAGCGCGATCGACCGACTACAAAGTGAGGACAGCAAATCACCGCAAGCGCGCGGCGCCGCGTTCCTCGCCGCTATGTCGACAGTTTCACAACCGTTTAGCACAATCAGGGGTGAAGTCGCGCTGGAAGGTCTGACGGTCAGAAGCGTGACCGGCGAGAGGCTGCTCGCGGTGACGAAGGCGGGTAGCACCGCGGAGGTCACCGGACTCGATACGGAACAGGCGGCGCTACGGTTCAGCATCAGTCACGAGGGCCTCGACCTCGCGCCATCGCTACTCGAGAACGGGAAGGTGCCTCGCCGGGTGGTGCTCGATTTCGGGGTCGCCGACCTCAGCACGCAAGCGCTGACGAGTTTGCTCCACGCCCTTATTACCGCTACCGACCAGCAAGAATCGGGGGACAGAGAGAGCGAAGCAAATAAGCAGGAGGTTCTTCAGCAGGCGCTCGGAGCCGCGGCTATGCTCAACCCAACCTTCCATATCTATAACGTCGCGATCGACACCGAAGATGTCGGGGTGGACCTAACGGCCGAAGCCAAAGGTTCGCCGCTCGCGCCGAAGGGTTACACGGCCTCGGGAGATGTGGCTGTCCGTGGGTTTGACGCGATCCCGAAACTAAGCGGTGGGATACCGTTCGCCCAATATCTCCCGGTGCTCCGGGAAATTGGGATCGAAGGGACGGCGCCCGACGGGACGCCGCGGCTGCAATTCCATCTCACCTCCGCTCCGACGGATTGGATCGCGATCAACGGCAATGACGTCAGTGCCTGGTTCGAGGGGACCGAGACGGCGGCAGGTCAGCCGCGCGTCTTGAAACCGTCCGATCCGCCCATGCGGGGAACCGATGTCAAGAACGTGCAACGCGCTCTCGCGGCCGCAAAGATTTCGGTCGAGCAGGATGGCGAGTACAATTCGGCCACAGCCGGCGCGGTTGCTCGCTTTCAAAAGCAGAATGGTCTGAATGTGAGTGGCGTCGTAGATGCCGCAACTCGACAGCGGCTCGGCGGGTTGGGGGACCCGCTGCGGCAAGGTGGCCGAAATTAACGTGGGCGGTATGATCGGCCGCCCGCTTAAGCGCAGGAGTACACGATGGACAAAATTTATCCCGACGCCGATGCCGCGCTTGCCGGCCTGCTGCAAGACGGCATGACCGTGATGTCGGGCGGGTTCGGCCTTTGCGGAATTCCAGAGGCGCTGATCGCCGCGATCCGAAGCTCCGGCGTGACGGGCCTGACCGTCATCTCGAACAACGCCGGCATTGACGGAGCCGGGCTCGGTCTACTCCTCGAGACCCGCCAGATCCGCAAGATGGTCTCGTCTTATGTCGGCGAAAACAAGCTCTTTGCCGATCTTTATCTCAGCGGCGAGCTCGAACTCGAATTCAATCCCCAAGGTACTCTCGCCGAGCGGATACGGGCCGGGGGCGCCGGCATTCCGGCATTTTTCACCAAGACGGGTGTCGGCACCCTGGTGGCGGAGGGCAAGGAAATTCGCGACTTCGATGGAGAGAGCTACGTTATGGAGCGTGGCCTCTTCGCCGATCTCGCTATCATCCACGCCTGGAAGGCCGATCGCGAAGGCAACCTCGTCTACCGGAAGACTGCGCGCAATTTCAACCCGGTGATGGCGACGGCCGCGAAGGTCACCGTGGCAGAGGTCGAGCATCTGGTCGAGCCCGGCGTCATCGACCCCGACCACATCCACACGCCCGGCATTTTTGTCAAACGCATCGTGCGGTGCCCATCTTACGAGAAGCGCATCGAGCAGCGCACTGTCCGCAAGCGGAGCAATTGAGGCAGAGGAGAAAAGCGGAATGGCTTGGTCACGCGACGACATGGCGCGCCGCGCGGCGGCGGAGCTCGAGGACGGGTTCTACGTCAATCTCGGCATCGGCATCCCGACCCTGGTCTCGAATTTCATTCCGCCGGGGATCACGGTTCAGCTGCAAAGCGAGAACGGAATGCTGGGAATGGGCCCGTTCCCGTTCGAGGGAGAGGAGGACCCCGACTTGATCAATGCCGGCAAGCAGACAATCACCGAGTTGCCGTCGACGAGCTATTTCGACAGCGCGCAATCTTTCGGGATGATCCGGGGCGGGCATATCGACCTGTCGATCCTCGGGGCTATGCAGGTGGCGGAAAATGGCGATCTCGCCAATTGGATGATCCCCGGCCGCATGGTCAAAGGTATGGGCGGCGCGATGGACCTCGTCGCCGGGGTAAAGCGGGTCATCGTGTTGATGGAGCATACCGCGCGGGGCGAGCCGAAACTGCTGCATCGCTGCATACTCCCGCTGACCGGCAAGGGAGTGGTCGATATGGTGATCACCGACCTCGGCGTCTTTACGATCGATGGCTCCGGGATGCGGTTGACGGAACTGGCACCCGGCGTGTCGCTCGACGAAATCCGGCAGAATACGCAGGCATCCTTCATGGTGACCTCCGGTCTCGTCTGATCGCCCCGGCTGATCACCCCAGGGATCAGGCTGCTCTGGCGCCCTCTTTTCAATCACCGCCACCCGCTGACTTCGCTGGCCGTCACACCGTCGCATCTTGATGTTGCCAGCGGCGTGTTGCCCGTATCGACCGCGGCCGTCGTTTTCGCTAGACTAACGTCGCGCAGCGCGCTGCGACTAACGCGACAGTTTTCGAGCCCGACCGTGCCTGCTTCGTCGCGCGATCTCCGTCTAGATTTTTTCCGTGGTCTTGCTCTGATATTTATATTCGTCGATCACATCCCGGAGAATATCCTCAGCTATTTTACGATCCAGGCGGTCGCATTCTTTGATGCCGCCGAGGTGTTCATATTCATCTCGGGTTACACCGCTGCACTCGTGTATGGACAGACCCTGGTCTCGCAAGGAACGTTGTATGCCACTGCGCGGATTCTCGGCCGTGCCTGGCAGCTTTACGTCGCTCACATTTTCTTATTCGTGATGTTCATCGCCGAAGTGTCTTATACCGTCACGACCTTCAATAACCCAATGTACAACGATGAGATGCGGGTCGGCGATTTTCTCAACGAGCCGCATGTCGCGATCGTCAAGGCACTCCTCCTCGAGTTTCAGCCGACCTTCCTCGATATCCTGCCGCTCTACATTTTGCTTCTGGTGATCTTCCCCGTCGTCTTGCTCGGCTTGCGCTCGCGGCCGCTGATCGTCTTAGTGCCGTCTTTCCTGCTTTATCTCCTTGTCCAGGCAACCGACCTGCCAGTTCCGGCTTACCCGGAGGGTCACGTCTGGTATTTCAACCCTTTGGCCTGGCAGTTTCTGTTCATCGCCGGAGCTGCGCTCGGTTTACCTTGGCGGCACGAGCGGCGCTGGTCGCGGTGGGCTCGGCCTGTATTGCCGCTCGCCGTGAGCGTTGTCGCGGCAGGCCTAATCATCAAGCTCAGCTGGACGATCCACGGTATTTGGGACCCGTTTCCCGGCCTCCTTCTCAAGGAGTTGTGGCCGGTGAACAAGAACAACTTGTCCTTGATCCGGGTCATTCCCTTCTTCGCAGCAGTCGCGGTCGTCGTCATCGTCGTGCCCGCCAACGCGGCCATTTTGCGTTCGTCAGCAGCGAAACCGCTGGTCCTGTGCGGTCAACAATCGCTGGAGATCTTCTGTCTCGGCATCCTGTTGTCGGCACTTGGGCATTTCGTTCTTTCGGAATACGATTCCGCGATCAGCATCCAGCTCCTCGTTAATCTTGCGGGCATTGTCGTGATGTGCCTAACTGCGGGAATGTTGGATTGGTATAAAACTATGGGTCGAACGCAGGCGCCGCGGTTCGCAGCCGCCCAATCCGGTCGTGGCAATCGTTTCGGCAAATGAGGTGGCGTATCTCGACCGGCGGGTTCGCGCAGCCGGCACTGCTTGCAGCGCGCCTCGCCCTGATTGTACTTCCACCCTTCTCATCGGCCTTCGGCGGGGCGCTCCCCTGCGATGTGCCGGACGAGTTGACGCAGGTCGATGACAAGCTGCCGCATTTGGCCGAGCGGTTGCGCGCGGATCAGCCCGTCAGGATCGTCGCGATCGGTGGAGCGTCAACGACCGGATTGGCAGCCGGCTCGTCGGATCTCGCCTACCCCCATCGTCTGCAGGAGGTCCTAGCCCGCTGGTACCCTTCCTCTTCGATCACTGTCGTCAATCGGGGGGTCCCGCGCCAGACCGCCCAACAAATGCTGGAACGGTTCCCCACCGATGTCATACCCGAAGATCCAGTTCTGGTGATCTGGGAAACCGGCACCACCGATGCCGTGCGTGGGGTTGGGGTCGACGATTTTGCGGCGACACTCCAAACCGGTATAGACGAGCTCAAGGCGCACGGGATCGAGATCATGCTCGTCGATATGCAATTCTCTCACAGCACCGCGACCGTGATTGATTTCGAGCGATATTTGAACGCACTTCACCGAGTCGGTGACGTCAATGACGTGATCGTCTTTCCGCGCTTCGAAATGATGCGCTATTGGAGCGAGCAGAACGTGTTCAACTTCGACGGGGTCGCCAAAGACGAACGGGCCAGCCTTGCCGCCAAAGTTTACGAGTGCATCGCCGGTAAGCTCGCGGAAGCTATACGGGTAGCCCTTCGATGACCGCGATCCCCTCCGTCGGACTTCTTGCTGCGGCACTTGCGATGGTGTTGGGCTCCAGCGGTCCGGCGTTTCCCGAAACCACAGCGACGCTGGTTCCGCCAAATTGCGCCGCCCCGCCGGCGCTTTCGGGAATTGACGCTGCGCTCGACCGCACCTCATCCCGAATCCTGTCGGGGAGGCCGCTCACAATCGTTGCGATGGGCTCTTCTTCGACCCTCGGGGTTGGGGCGAGCACCCCGGCTTTGAGCTATCCGAGCCGCCTCGAACAGGAATTGAGACTGCGTTTTCCCGGCGCTGAGATCCGAGTCGTTAACCATGGCGTAGGCGGTCAGGATGTTCCGGAAGAATTGAGCCGCATCGGCCGGGACGTCCTTGCCGAGCACCCGGATTTGGTGGTCTGGCAAGTCGGCACTAATGCGGTGCTTCGGCGCGACGACCTTTCGGCGGATGAACAGCTCATTAGCCGCGGTGTAACCTTAATGAAGGAGAGCGGAATCGATATCGTCCTGATGGATCTTCAATACGCTCCGCGGGTGCTCGCTCGCCCGGCTTCCGCCGATATGGAGCGGCTGATCACGGACGTTGCCAGAAGCACTCGAGTTCGGCTTGTTCCGCCGTTTTGAGATCATGAAGGAATGGGATCATACGCAGCAGCTCGCACCAGCCTCCAGCGTCGGTCCCGACGGGCTACATATGACCGACGCGGGCTATGCCTGCTTGGCGAGCCAGCTCGCCGATGCCTTGGCGTCGAATTGGCGTTCGCGCGACAAACTGGCGAAATCGCCTCAACGCAGTCCGGACACGGTCGCCGGCGTCGGCCGCTCGACGGGCGTGCAGCCCGCCGTGTCCTCACAGCCGCACTAACGGTAAGTTACATCGATAACTTTTTAGGTCGCGAACGCGACGGTTGCTGAGCCGCCTAGAATTTACCGTGCTGCGGCAGAACGCCGCGGTGGCGCAACCCGTTCCAATAAGTGCGGCGGCTCGACTCCAATCAGCGCCAGCATCGCAGATCTTAACCTACATTTCTATTGGGTTTTGGCGCAATCTAATATATGCTGCGAGCAGTGTCGGAGTTGACCACAATATGTTGTCCGATCGTGGAGCTTGGGCACACAGGCGACTGGAGCCGCCAACTGGGCGAAGGCGTGTCTCCGCGGATCGTGCCATTCGTACTCTCGCCACAAAGTGTTGGCATAATGACCGCAGCCTGAGTGGACGGCGGGCGTATGGAGCCCGAGGGCGGGAACCGGAGGATTGCAACTGGTTGGGAACTGGGGGACCTACGCTGGGAGAAATCGACGTAACAAGGATATTACGCGAATTTACAACGAATTACACGTTCCAGCGAGACGTTCCCTCAGTTTCGTCGTTCTCTGGTAGTGTCACGGGAGGCTTCGGGTTGAGCGCAGGGCATCGGTTGAGGTGAGATATGAAATTCGATGAAGGGATTTTTGGACTCTATTCAAGGTTGTACGACAACCGGAGAGATGTCGAGCTCTCTCTTGAGGAGTATCTCGGCAAGTGCTCCGATGATGCGTCTTATTATGCGGGCGCCGCCGAGCGCATGCTCAGCGCCATCGGCGAACCGATAATGGTCGACACGAGCCAAGATTCGCGGCTTGGTCGCATTTTCATGAACCGCACGATCAAGGTCTACCCCGAATTCGCCGATTTCTTCGGGATGGAGGAGACGATCGAGCGCATCGTCGGCTTCTTTCGTCATGCCGCACAAGGCCTGGAGGAACGCAAGCAAATTCTCTATCTGCTGGGTCCGGTCGGCGGCGGCAAATCCTCACTCGCCGAACGCCTGAAGCAGCTGATGGAGAAAGAGCCGGTCTACGTCTTGAAGGCTGGCAAGGAAGTCAGTCCGGTTTTTGAGAGCCCGCTCGGCTTGTTCGATCCGGTGACACTCGGCGAAGAACTCGAAAAGCGTTATGGCGTCCCGCGGCGGCGTCTGACCGGTACCATTTCGCCTTGGGCCGTCAAGCGGCTCGAAGAATTCGGCGGCGACATCACCAAATTCACTGTGGTTCGCATGCAGCCATCGCGGCTGAAGCAGATCTGCATCTCCAAGACCGAGCCCGGCGACGAGAACAACCAGGACGTGTCGAGCCTTGTCGGCAAGGTCGACATTCGCAAGCTCGAATTCTTCAGCCAGAACGACCCAGACGCCTACTCCTATTCGGGTGGCCTTAACCGGACGACCCAAGGGCTTCTCGAATTTGTCGAGATGTTCAAGGCGCCGATCAAGATGCTGCACCCGCTGCTGACCTCGACGCAGGAAGGAAATTACGTCGGTTCCGAAAACATTGGCGGCATCCCCTATCAGGGGATCGTGCTGGCGCACTCGAACGAGGCAGAATGGCAGAGCTTCAAAAATAACAAGAACAACGAGGCGTTTATCGACCGCATCTCGGTGATCAAGGTCCCGTACTGCTTGCGCGCCACCGAGGAACGCAAGATCTACGAAAAATTATTGCAGAATAGTGAGCTCTGCCAGCTCGCCATGTGCGCCATCGACCTTGGATATCCTCGCACGCTTCAGCGTGCTGTCGCGGCTGAAATCGCATGAGAACTCGAACCTCTATTCGAAGATGCGGGTCTACGACGGCGAGAGCTTGAAGGACACCGATCCGCGCGCCAAGTCTGTGCAGGAATATCGCGACGCGGCCGGCGTCGACGAAGGAATGGACGGCATTTCCACTCGTTTCGCCTTCAAGGTGCTGTCGAGCACGTTCAACTTCGACACGCAGGAGGTGGCGGCCGATCCCGTCCATTTGATGTACGTGTTGGAGCAGGCAATCTGGCGCGAACAGTTCCCGGACGACGCCGAAAAGAAATACCTGAACTTCATCAAGGCCGAGCTGGCGCCGCGCTATGCCGAGTTCATCGGCCACGAGATCCAGAAGGCTTATCTGGAATCCTACTCCGACTACGGCCAGAACCTGTTCGACCGGTATGTCGCCTACGCCGACGCTTGGATCGAGGATTCGGATTACAAGGACCCGGATACCGGCCAGCTGATGAATCGCGAGCTGTTGAACCAGGAGCTGTCAAAGATCGAAAAGCCGGCCGGGATCGCAAACCCCAAGGATTTTCGCAATGAGGTCGTAAAGTTCGCGTTGCGGGCGCGGGCCAATAATGCCGGGCGCAACCCGTCATGGACGTCGTACGAGAAGTTGCGCGAGGTCATCGAGCGGCGCATGTTCTCTCAAGTTGAGGATCTGTTGCCGGTAATCAGCTTTGGGACCAAGAAGGATACCGAGACGGAGAAGAAGCACGCCGATTTCCTCGAGCGCATGGTGGCGCGCGGCTACACCGAGCGGCAAGTTCGGCGGTTGGTCGAGTGGTATATGCGGGTCAATAAGGCGGGGTAGGGGACCACGGTCCTCTCTCGGAGGTCAGGCTATGAACATCGTCGACCGTCGCCCGAACCCGAAGGGTAAGAGTCTCAGTAATCGTCAACGTTTCCTGGCGCGCGCCCGAGCCGAGGTAAAATCGGCGGTGCAGGAGGCACTGCGCAAGCGCAAGGTGGCCGATGTCGGCCACGGCGAAAAGGTGGCGATCCCGACGCGCGGGATTGCCGAGCCGAACTTTCATCACAGCCGCCGCACCGGGCGAACCGAACATGTCGTCCCTGGCAACAAGGAGTATATCAGGGGCGACGAGATCCCCCGGCCGACCGGTGGGGAGGGGCGCGGGGGCTCGCAGGGGAGCCCCGATGGGTCAGGCGAGGACGCGTTCGAGTTCACACTATCCAAGGAAGAGTTCCTCGACATGTTTTTCGAGGACCTCGAACTCCCCGATCTCGTCAAGAAGAGCCTGAAGGAGACGTTTGCAGTCGATCTGCAGCGTGCCGGGTACACGGTTACCGGCAGTCCCGCGAACCTCAGTATCCGCCGGACGATGCGCAACAGCATGGCGCGCCGAATTTCGCTGAAACGGCCAAAACAATCGGACCTGGAGGCGCTGCGCGAGGCGATCGATAACGCACGCTCTCGCGGCGCCGACGAAGAGGCCGAAAGGCTTCTGCGCGAGCTCGACCGCCTCGAGCACCGCAGCAAGATCATCCCCTACATCGACCCGATCGATGTCCGCTACAACAGGTTTGAGCGTGTTCCTCGCCCGAATACCGAGGCGGTGATGTTCTGCCTGATGGACGTGTCAGGATCGATGACCGAGGCGATGAAGGACCTTGCCAAGAGGTTCTTCATGCTGCTGCATGTGTTCCTGATCCGGCGCTACCGGCACGTCGATATCGTCTTCATCCGCCACACCAGCACCGCCGAAGAGGTCGACGAAGAGACGTTCTTCTACAGCCGGGAGACTGGCGGCACCGTGGTCTCGACCGCGCTCGAAAAAATGCTGGAGATTGCGCGGGCGCGATATCCCACCGACCGGTGGAACATCTACGCGGCTCAGGCTTCCGACGGCGACAATTACGGCGCGGACAGCGGACGTTGCGTTTCCTTGTTGGGTGGCGAGGTTCTGCCGCTCTGTCAGTATTTCGCCTATGTCGAAGTCGGTGACGGTATGGGAGGAAGCCTGACCGGACTGTCGCGAGACAGCGACCTTTGGAGGGCCTACAACGAGGTGGCGCCGGTCCATCCTCATTTCGTGATGCGTCGGGTCAGCGACCCGTCGCAGATCTTCTCGGTGTTCCACGAATTATTCGCAAAGGGGGGTATCCGTGCCTGACTCCGTCACGCTGCGGCTCGAAACCGCCGCCCCGCTCTTCACCGGCCCAAATTGGGATTACACGGGGTTGCGCCGGGTCTATGACGCAGTCGAGCGGATTGCGCTCGACGAGCTCGGGCTCGACGTCTATCCCGTCCAGATCGAGGTGATCACCTCCGAGCAGATGCTCGACGCTTACGCCTCGGTCGGTTTGCCGCTGATGTATCGCCATTGGAGCTTCGGCAAACGTTTCGCGTACCACGAGACTCTCTACCGAAAGGGGTTGCAAGGCCTCGCCTACGAGATCGTCATCAACTCCAACCCGTGTATCTGCTACATCATGGAAGAAAATTCCATGACCATGCAGACATTAGTCATTGCACATGCCGCGTTCGGCCATAACCACTTCTTCAAGAACAACTATCTGTTTCGGCAGTGGACCGACGCCAACGGCATTCTCGATTATCTGAGCTTCGCACGCGACTACGTGCAGAAATGCGAGGAGCGGCACGGGGCGGAGGCGGTGGAGCGCGTGCTCGACGCCGCGCATGCGCTGAAGGATCACGGTGTCAACCGTTACGCCCACCGCACCAAGCCAAATCTCGCCGAGGAGCGGCGCCGAGCTGAGGAGTGGCGTGCGCATTTCGAGGCGACATACAACGATCTGTGGCGCACCGTGCCTGGCGCCGGAAAAGACAAGGAGGACGGCGGCGACGAGGAGGCGCGGCTCCAGGAAATCAAGCGCGAGCTTGGCCTGCCTGAAGAGAACCTGCTTTATTTCATCGAGAAACGCGCGCCGCGGCTCGAGGATTGGCAACAGGAGCTGGTCCGCATCGTCCGCTTGGTCTCCCAGTATTTCTATCCGCAGAAGCAGACGCAGATGATGAACGAAGGGTGCGCGACCTTCGTGCCACTACGAAATCATGCGGCAGATTGCACGACAAGGGGCTGATCACCGAAGGATCGATGCTCGAATTTCTGCACTCGCATTCGAGCGTCGTATTTCAGCCGGACTTCGATGACCCGCGGTTCAGCGGCCTCAACCCTTATGCGCTGGGCTTCGCGATGATGAGCGATATCCGCCGCATCTGCGAAGAGCCGACCGAGGAGGACCGGGAGTGGTTTCCCGACATAGCCGGCTCGGGAGACGGCTTTGGCGTGTTACGTCACGCCTGGGCGAATTACCGCGACGAAAGCTTTGTCCTGCAACATCTCAGCCCGGCGATGATCCGCCGGTTCCGGCTGTTCCACGTCTCGGACGACAGCACAAAGCCGGCGCTGCGCGTCGAGGCGATCCATGACGATGTCGGCTATCGAAAAATTCGCAGCGCTCTCTCCCGGCAATATGATCTGTCCCGGCGCGAGCCCGACATTCAGGTGGTCGATGTCGATCTCAGAGGCGATCGCTGCCTCATTCTTGCGCATTACGTGCATAACGGCGTGCTGCTCGAAGAACAGAGCTGCCGCGCCGTAATCCGGCATACGGCAACGTTGTGGGGCTATTCGGTCAAGCTGCTCGAAATCGACGCCGCCACCGACAAAACCCTGAAAACCTACGAGGTAGCACCGCCCGGCTGACCACCGGGGAGCTCGGGAGCCCGAAGCCCACGCTCCCGAGCGGTGGCATGCACGATGGTCGTTCTCGGCATCGAAACCAGCTGCGACGAGAGCGCAGCCGCTGTAGTGGCCATCACGGCGGCCGGACCGAAGATCCTCTCCAATTTGGTCCACTCCCAGCTCGCGGAGCACAAGCCCTATGGCGGTATCGTGCCCGAGATTGCCGCGCGCGCTCATCTCGACCACCTCGATCCGCTGATATCGCGCGCGCTCGCCGAGGCCGGCGTTGTCCTAGGCGAGGTCGATGGGGTAGCTGCTGCGGCGGGCCCGGGCTTGATCGGGGGCCTGATCGTCGGCTCGACAATGGCAAAGGGGTTGGCTTGGGCCGCGGATAAGCCGTTTCTCGCTGTCAACCATCTGGAGGCCCACGCTCTGGCGGTTCGCCTGACCGAGGAGGTAGACTTCCCGTACCTTTTGCTCCTCGTTTCGGGGGGGCACTGTCAGCTCCTCGTGTGCTCCGGAGTTGGCCGCTACACCCGTCTCGGGACGACGCTCGACGATGCCGCCGGCGAAGCATTCGACAAGACGGCAAAGCTGATCGGGCTCGGCTATCCCGGAGGACCCGCCATCGAAGCGGCCGCGCAGGACGGAGACCCCTACCGTTTCGTCCTGCCGCGCCCGATGAAGGGCAGGCCGGGTTGCGATTTCTCATTCTCCGGCTTGAAGACGGCAGTGCGTCAGATCACTTCCGCGAGAGGCAGCCTTGATCCACGCGATCAAGCGGATCTCGCGGCCTCGGTCGAGCTCGCAATCTGCGATGCGGTGACCGATCGGACCGCGAATGCGGTCGCGTGGTTCCGCCGCAAATACCCGAAGGGAAATTCGCTGGTGGTTAGCGGTGGCGTAGCCGCCAACAAAAGGCTGAGAAGACGTCTTACGGACCTCGCCGATGATGCCGGGCTGCGCTTTGTCGCGCCGCCGCCAGAATTGTGCACCGATAATGGAGCAATAATCGCCTGGGCCGGCATCGAGCGGCTTCGACTCGGCCTCGTCGACGGTCTCGATGCACCGATTAGACCGCGTTGGCCGCTCGACAACGAAGCGCCGCCCCGTCCCGGAGCGGGTGTGAAGGGGTGAGCAGTTGGCGTTGGGCGTGATCCGGTGAAACGCTTAGCGATCATTGGGGGTGGCGCCTGGGGAACGGCGCTCGCCATGGTTGCTCGGCGCGCCGGCTCGATCCCGAGGCTATGGGCCCGGGACCCGGATGTCGTTGCGACGATCAATCAGCGCCATCAGAACCCACTCTTCTTGCCCGGCGTGACCCTCGACCCCGCCATCACGGCAACCACCGATATGGCGTTCGCGACAGAGGGGGCGGAGGCGGCATTGCTGGTTGTCCCGGCGCAATTCCTGCGCGGCGTAATCGAGGTGCTCGGGTCTCATCTTCCCCACGGGCTCCCTTTGCTGCTCTGCGCGAAAGGGATCGAGACCAGCTCGCTGAAAATGATGTCGGAGGTTGTCGCGGAAATTCTGCCCGCCTCGCCCTCGGCGGTGCTATCGGGGCCGACATTTGCTGCCGAGGTCGCGCGAGAATTGCCGACGGCGGTCACGATTGCGAGCGGTGATGCGGCGGTCGGTCACGCCCTCATTGAAGCCCTCGGAAGCGGTCGGTTCCGCCCCTACCTGTCGCAGGACCCGGTCGGCGCCGAAATTGGCGGAGCGGCCAAGAACGTCCTCGCGATTGCTTGCGGCATCGTCGTCGGCCGCGGCCTCGGCGACAACGCTCGAGCTTCGCTGATCACTCGCGGGCTGGCGGAGATGATCCGGCTGGGGGTAGCGAAGGGCGGTCGAGCCGAGACCTTTCGTGGCCTCTCCGGATTGGGTGATCTCGTACTGACATGCAGTTCCGACAAATCGCGCAACTATGGGCTTGGCCTTGCGCTCGGTCGCGGGCGAGACCTCGAGGCGGCGCTCCGCGGCAGTCGTTCGGTCGTCGAGGGCGTGGCCACGGCTGCGTCGATCGCGCGACTGGCGGAACGGCTCGGCATAGAGATGCCGATCGCCGCGGGAGTTGATGCGTTACTCCACCGCGGTGAAGCGATAAGCGCCGTTATCGATCTGCTGTTGCGGCGGCCCTACCGGGCCGAATAGGGATATGGCGGCGAACCCGCGGGCGCCAGCCGGGTCGGAGGGCGGAAAACACTTTTCTGGACCGACTGAAAGCCAATATCATTGGAAGCGAGCAAACCCATCGGCTCGGACTGAAATGAGCGACAACGGAAAACGCGGCGATGAAGGACCGGGGACCGGTGTTGTCGTCAAGACAAAGCCGAAGACGAAGAAACCGTCCATGTACAAGGTACTTATGTTAAATGACGACTACACTCCGATGGAATTCGTCGTTCACATTCTCGAGCGGTTCTTCAACAAGAACCTGCAGGAGGCGACCCGCATCATGTTGCATGTGCATCGCCGCGGCGTCGGTATCTGTGGCGTCTACACTTACGAGGTCGCGGAAACCAAGGTAACCCAGGTTATGGATTTCGCCCGGCAGCACCAGCACCCGCTGCAGTGTACGCTGGAAAAGGACTAGGCCAAGGAAGGACAGGCGGGCGTGCTGTCACGCAATCTCGAAAAGTCGCTGCATCGGGCTCTCGCCCACGCCAATGAGCGCCGGCACGAATATGCCACGCTCGAACATCTGCTGCTGGCGCTCACCGAGGATCAGGACGCGGTTGCCGTTCTGCGCGCGTGCAGCGTCGACCTCGACCGTTTGCGCCGCGAGGTGCTGAACTACGTCGATAACGAACTTGCCAATCTTGTCGCGGCCCATAGCGACGACGCGAAGCCGACTGCGAGCTTCCAGCGCGTGCTGCAACGCGCCGCAATTCACGTCCAGTCGTCGGGCCGCGAGGAGGTGACCGGCGCAAACGTGTTGGTCGCGATGTTCGCCGAGCGGGAAAGCCACGCTGTTTATTTCCTGCAAGAACAGGACATGACCCGGTTCGATGCCGTCAATTATATCTCCCATGGCATCGCCAAGGCGCCCGGGCGCTCGGAGACGCGTCGTGTTCAGGGCGCCGATGAGGATGACCGCAGCGAAAAGTCGCAGAAGCGCAACCATGACGCCCTCGACGCCTATTGCGTCAACCTCAACAAAAAGGCCAAGGGCGGCAAGATCGATCCCCTGATCGGCCGTGAAGCCGAAGTCGACCGCACGATCCAAATCCTATGCCGCCGCGCCAAGAACAACCCGCTCTATGTCGGCGATCCCGGTGTTGGCAAGACGGCGATCGCCGAGGGCTTGGCGCGTCGCATCGTGCAGCGCGAGGTCCCCGAGGTTCTGATGAACGCGACGATCTACGCGCTCGACATGGGGGCGTTGCTGGCAGGCACCCGGTATCGCGGCGATTTCGAGGAGCGGCTCAAGGCGGTCTTGTCCGAGCTCGAGGCGCAGCCCGGTGCGATCTTGTTCATCGACGAGATTCACACCGTAATCGGGGCCGGGGCGACGAGCGGCGGGGCGATGGACGCCTCGAACCTGCTGAAGCCGGCACTGGCCGGCGGCGTCATCCGCTGCATCGGCTCGACCACCTATAAGGAATACCGCAACTATTTCGAGAAAGACCGCGCGCTCGTTCGCCGTTTCCAAAAAATCGACGTCAACGAGCCGACCGTCGAGGACTCGGTCAAGATCCTGCGCGGCCTGAAGCCCTATTACGAGCGGCATCACAAGGTGCGTTATACGAGCGAAGCGTTGCGGGCGGCGGTCGAGTTGTCGCACCGCTATATCGGGGACCGCAAATTGCCGGATAAGGCGATCGACGTGATCGACGAGACCGGGGCCGCCCAGATGCTCGTGCCCGAGAGCCGCCGCCGCAAGACGATAACGGCGCGAGAAGTCGAAGCGGTCATCGCGACGATGGCGCGTATCCCGCCGAAAAGCGTCTCGCGCGACGATCGCGAGGTGCTGAAGAACCTTCAGCGCGACCTGAAGACCATGGTGTTTGGCCAGGATCCGGCGATAGGGGCTCTGGTCTCGGCCATCAAGCTGGCGCGCGCCGGCCTGCGGGATCCGGAAAAGCCGATTGGCTCCTATCTGTTCTCTGGTCCCACCGGGGTCGGCAAGACCGAGGTGGCGCGCCAGCTCGCGCGTACCCTCGGGATCGAGATCACCCGCTTCGACATGTCCGAATACATGGAGCGGCACACGGTGTCGCGGCTGATCGGCGCGCCGCCCGGTTATGTCGGCTTCGACCAGGGCGGGCTATTGACCGATGCGATCGATCAACACCCGCATAGCGTGCTGTTGCTGGACGAGATCGAGAAGGCGCATCCGGACCTGTTCAATATCCTGCTGCAGGTCATGGATTACGGAAAACTGACCGATCACAACGGCAAAACCGTCGATTTCCGCAACGTGATCCTGATCATGACGACGAACGCCGGGGCCTGGGACCTCGCCAAACCGGCGATCGGTTTTGGCAGCGGCGTCCGGGAGGGCGACGATCAGGAGGCGATCAATCGCATGTTCACGCCGGAGTTCCGCAACCGGCTCGATGCGGTGATTTCCTTCGCGCCGCTATCCGCGGATACGATCGGACGGGTCGTCGACAAATTCGTGCTGCAGCTCGAAGAGCAGCTCGCCGACCGGAATGTGATAATCGAGCTCGATGATAGCGCGCGGGCGTGGCTCGCCGACAAAGGTTACGACCGCCTCTTCGGCGCGCGGCCTCTCGCCCGGGTGATCCAGGAGCACATCAAAAAGCCGCTGGCCGAGGAACTCCTGTTCGGGCAGTTGTCGAAGGGCGGGATCGTCCGCGTGACGCGCAAACCCGACGAGGACCAGCTCTCCTTCTCTTACGAAGAGCGCCCGGCCGAACCGACGACGCCAAAGGTGCCCGAGCTGGTCGAGTGATCAGCTTTCTCGCGCCTTTTTTTCCTGCTCGGAGGGATAGCACGCGGTCTCCTCATGGCGAAACGGGGAAAATTCTCCGAGACACCCCATCTTGTGCTCGATCATCTGGCGCTCGCGCACCAGGAATTGGGCGACGGCCCGTCGAAACGCCGGATCAGGAATCCAGTGTGCACTGTAGGTCGGCACCGGCAAATAGCCGCGCTGGATCTTGTGCGGGCCCTGCGCGCCGGCCTCGACGCGCCTCAATCCGCGGGTGATCGCAAACTCGATCGCCTGGTAGTAGCAGCACTCGAAATGGAGGAATTTGTAGTCGCCGTAGCTGCCCCAATTGCGGCCGTAGATCGTATCCTTGCCGAGCAGGTTGAACGCGCCGGCGACGTAGTCGGCGCCGCGCCGGGCCAGGAAGAGCACGATATTTTCCGGCATCCGCTCACCGATCATTGTGAAAAAGCGGCGATTTAGATAGGCCGAGCCCCATTTGCGATCGGAAGTCGCGAGATAGAATTCGAAAAACGCGTCCCAATGGCGCGGCTTCAGGTCGGTCCCGGTCAGCACTTCGATTTCGAGACCCCGGGCGAGCGCCTCGCGCCGCTCCTTCTTTACCGCTTTGCGTTTTCGCGAATTCAGCGCCGCGAGGAAGTCATCGAAATCGCGGTATCCGTCATTGATCCAGTGGAATTGCTGGCCGAGCCGTTGCAGAAATCCCGCCTCGGTCAGCACCTCGGCCTCGGCGGGGTCGGGAAAGTTCACATGCAACGACGAGATTCGGCGGCGCTTCGTGAACTCGACCATTCCTGCCAGCAGATGCTCGCGAGCTTCGGCTGGGGCGGATGGGTGCAGCAGCAAGCGGGGGCCCGGGACCGGGGTGAACGGTACGGCCGACAACAGCTTCGGGTAATACCGGCCGCCGGCGC
Organism: uncultured Alphaproteobacteria bacterium; assembly: GCA_963695605.1. Classification (GTDB taxonomy): domain Bacteria; phylum Pseudomonadota; class Alphaproteobacteria; order ATCC43930; family CGMCC-115725; genus AP-15. The sequence continues at coordinate 33,176 of CAVOHI010000061.1, forward strand.
GCTCATAGGCATCCGCCCAGCCATAGTCGAAGATGTATTCGCCATGGGAATGTGTCTTGGCATAGAGCGGTACGACACCCGCAATCTCCCCGTCCGGTCCGGCGAGAGAAAGATGTTGCGGCGTCCATCCCGTACGGGTTGTCGTCGAGCCGCTTTCCTCCATCGCATTCAGAAACGTATGCGAAACGGTCGGGTTCACGTCGCCTGCACAGGCATCCCAGGCAGCGGCCGGTATTTCGGATATCGCCGCGTGGACCCGAATCGTAACACTTCCGGCGCTATCGTTCATCGCCTGCCTGGCGCCCGGTTTCCGAACGCGCACAGTCCGATCCTTTTATTCATTTCTGTTGTTCCATTTCGGCGCAAAGATCCGCGCGTGCAAAGATAGGCTTTGCGCCGCCGCTGTCCAGCCTGCCGCGAAACCGCCTCATTGGCTGCCTAACAGTGGACCGCCGATCGAGAACTGAAATGCGCGTGCTCCGCTGTACCCTGATCGCGTTCTTGCTCGCCGTGCTCGCAGCACCCGCATTGGCAGAGACGCTCGGTGATGCTCGCGTCGGCTTCAGCGCGGAGCGGGTGCTGGTCATCAATGGGCAGAGCTACGTGGGCCGGATGTGGCACATGCCGGGCGAGCAGCGGCATGAGCAGGATCTGCCGGCATTAAGGCCGATTTTTATTCTTCGTGCCGGCACCACGATCGGCGACATCATCCTGCCGAAGCTGCATACCGTCGTCGAATTCGCGCTTCCAAAAGAGCTGTCGATTCTGGGCGACCCCAACCTGCTGCGCAAACCTGTGGGGCAGGAAACCGTCAACGGCATTGCGACCACGAAATATGAGGTGGACGAGGAGAAGCCGCAGGGCCGCGCCGTCGGCTCGCTGTGGCTCAGCGAGGAAGGCATCCCGATGAAGTGTGATGCCCGGCTCACAACCGACAAAGGCAAGGTTTCGACGATTCGCTGGGAATTGCGCCACGTCAAGATCGGCGCGCAGGACGCCGCGCTGTTCGAGATACCGCACGACTACGCAAAGCTGCCGCCGGAGGCGGCCGCCCCGTTGCTCGGCATGCGGCTGGCGCGACCGTCCGCCAAGTAAGCGGCGTTTCTAGCTATTCGACGATGACCTGTCCGTACATCCACGGATGAGGTGTGCAGATGTAGTAATAGGTGCCGGGCTCGGAGAAGGTGATCGTCTTCGACTGGCCCTTCTCCAATGGGCCGGTATCCCATTTGCCCTTCTCGAACGCGGTTGCCGTGTGCTGGACATCACCGACGTTGGTAAAGGTCACGGTCGTCCCGGCCTTGACGCGAGTGCGGCCCGGCCAATAGGCGTATTCGACGTTGTTGTCGCCGATCTTGATCGTGTCGACCCCGTCCGCAACCGGCCCGGTGGGCCCGGCAATGCTCTGCGGCACGGGAGGCGGCCACAGCGGACCCAATTGCCCCTTCAGCGAGAATACCCACACCGCGTCGCCGTTTGCACTGAGCATCCCCTGATTGCCGCCGGTCGCGATCGCGACATATTCGTCTCCGTTTACCTCGTAGACCGCCGGAGGGGCATCGGCCCCGAACCCGGTTTGGAACCGCCACAACTCTTCACCGGTCTTGGCATTGATCGCCAGGAAATTGCCGTCGGGTTCGCCGCGAAAGACGAGGCCCCCGGCCGTCGTCGTCGATCCGCCTCCTTGACCGACGCGATAGGGTGCCTTGTTCTGCCAGACAATCTTGTTGGTGTTGCCGCCGATTGCGGTAAAGGTACCGCTCATCGCCGAGCCGATCGGCGCCGCCTGGGTGCCGCCGGTATAGCGCAGCCCAAGCTTGTAGGTATCGCCGTAGCGCGCAAAGGCGCTGGTTCGGATCGTGCCGGAAACGTAGAAGCTCCCGGTTTCCGGATTGTAGGACATCGGCGCCCAGTTGGTGCCGCCGATCCCCGAGGGCTGGATCAGCACCGGCTCTTCCCAGAACGCCTCGAAGATGCAGCCGGCCTTTTCGTAGCCGCTCGCAGGCATCGGCTCGGCACATTGCGGCACGATCGCGTCGCCGAGCGGGAAGGGCTGCGTCTTCGCCGTCTTCTGCCGCGGCTCCTGCGGCACCGGCGCGCTCCTCGACACCGATCAGCGGTTTGCCGTTGGTGCGGTCGAGGATGTAGACCCACCCGGTGCGGCCGGCTTGGGCGATGCCCTTGCGCGGCTGGCCGTTGATCACCGTATCGAAAAGGACGACCGGGCTCGCCGCGTCGTAATCCCAGATGTCGTGGTGCACCTCCTGGAAATGCCAGGCATACTTGCCGGTCTTGGCATTCACCGCGAGGACCGAGGCGCAGAACAAATTGTCGCCTTCGCGCATCGACCCGTCGTAATCCGGCCCGCAATTGCCGACGGCGAAGTAGACGAGGCCGAGTTCCGGGTCGAGAGCCGGGGTGTTCCAGATCGACGCCCCGCCGCGCATCGCGTGATCGGTGCCGGCCGGCCAGGTGTCGCTTCCGACGTCGCCCGGCGCCGGCAATGTGTAGGCCCGCCAGAGGATCTTGCCGGTCTTGGCGTCGAGCGCGGTCAGACGCCCGCGTATGCCGAATTCACCGCCGGTGATGCCGCTATAGACGATCCCGTCGAAATAGAGCGGCGCGTTGGTGATCCCGTAACCATTGTGCCAGTCCTCGACCGGGGTCCGCCACACCTCCTTGCCGGTCTTGATGTCGAGCGCGACGACATTCGCGTCCATCTGGCCGATGAACAGCATCCCTTCGCCCATCGCCAGCCCACGGTTGAGCCAGCCGCAGCAGACGGTCGAGATCGTCTGGCCGATGCCGGACCAGTGCTCCCAAAGGATCTGGCCGGTCTTGGCATCGAGCGCGAAGACATCGTCGTTCCCGGTGCTGATATACATGATGCCGTCTTTGACGAGCGGCGTCGCCTCGAACGAATACTTGCCGCCGAGCCCGGAGCCCTTGAGGCGGGTCATCCAGGCTCCCTTGAGCTGCTTGACGTTGGTGGTGTCGATCTGCTTCAGCGTAGAGTAGCGTTCGTTGGTCATATTGCCGCCATTCGTCACCCAGTCCTTGCCGACCGGGCTCTGCAGCAGCTTGTCGATTTCGGGATCGGCGGCCCAAACCGTGCCCGCGCCCGCGATGAGCAAGCCGAGAGCTCCCGATAGGACAATTCGCAGTCCGCACCTCATGGTTTCCTCCCCCTTTTCACCGGCCCGTTAAGGGACCGTGCCGTTAACCTAATCGGATCCCCGGCCGTTTGCCAACCAGCCTGATACTGCAATGGAAAAACAGGTGGAAACCGCCCCCACCGCGGCCGTCGCGCGGTTCCGGTATACCACGCTGGAACAAAATTTGGGCCGCGACAAGGCCCTCACCCGTTTTCGCTGCGCTCCCCACCCTCTCCCGCGATGCAGGACAGAGGCCAGAACGCATTCAACTCAACGCATTCAACTCAAAGCTCCTTTCCCGCACTGCGGGAGAGGGGCCAGCCCCTCCCATTCCCTCCCGCAAGCGGGGGAGGGTTAGGGTGGGGCTTGGTGGGTGAGGGTGGCGCCGTCTCCCGGCAAGTCGCGATCATTTTTTCGGGAGGGGCTAAGCGCCCGCGCCTCCAAGCCCTCCTGTTTTTGCAATGAATCTACAAGCACGAGCTTTCTCTTCGCTGGTCATGCATGCGCTGCAAGTGCGGTTCGACTCACAGATACGATAAGAATACGGCAATTTTAGCGTCGCTGCGAATAGCGCATCGGCGCCATTTCTAGTAACCGCCGCCATGCCATGTCATCGGCCCGGGCAATTCGCATCGATAGGCTGACGAGCCGGAAGACAGCCGGCAGTGCCGTTCAGACATGCACTGATTGAACATGAGATCGGCCGGCATCCCCCTCTGTGCGTCTGCGTATTGTCGGCAGATCTCCTGCATCACGACCGTGTAGTCGTTGGGTTGGCTCGGCCTCTGCGCAAGCGCCGCGGCACTTGTGCACAGAAAGATGATCGCCGCGAAACGGCTACCAAGTAGGGCGCCAGCCGTGCGCGGCATCGAATTTAATTTAATCAACGCTCCGGCAATAGGTGCAGCGGTGTGGCCTGCGTTGCTGATCGATCGTCATCCTGACGCATTGGTCGAAAGCGTCCGTGCCTTCCTGAAAGCCTTGGATCCTACATCGATTTTGGTCGGCAAATTTGGTCGGCCCCCAGACCTCCGCCGCGGCTGCGGTCTGCAGCCTCGCTCGCTCTTCGGGCGAGGCGCATGCCAGCAACAGAAACAAGGGCACAATATAGGCCAAACGCGTGAGCACGGTTTCTCTCGTCACAAAAAGCGCCCGAGCAAGATGCCGACGCACTGAGCGGCGGCGTGTTGCGCGCGTTTGTCGATCTCCTCATCCGTCAGAGTGCTGAGCGGGTGTCCGATCACGACCGGGGTGAGATCGTGCATGCCGAGCGCATCGCGCTGCACCTCTGCCTCATGTAGGAATTCCGTAGTGACGACAACTGCCGTGGGGCGGCCGGCGGCTTCCAGTCTGATGCCGTCATGCGTACAGCACGACGTGCAAGACCCTCAGTCGCCGATCGCGGTCACCACGATGTCGTTATCGGCGGCGATGGTCGCGATCAGCGCTGGGTCGGCCTCCTTTGAGAAGCTCTCCTTGCGGTAATAGTTCACTGCGGCAAATGAGATTTCTTCCTGAAGTTTCGCCACGGTCTTGCGCAGCAAGCGGTTAGCGTTCCATTTGGTGTTGTCGAGGATCCCGAGCCGCAGCCCATCGAGCGTGGCGGGGCGCTGAGAAAGCGCGAGCGACTCGGTTTCGACGACGCCGCGTGGGTCGAAGACGATGTGATCCGGTTCGTTTTTCATCGGGGTTCTCCAGCTAAGTGCGTCCTTCGAGACGGCCGCTTTCGCGGCCTCCTCAGCATGAGGGATTTTCTTGATGCCACCAAAGGGCTGCCTCATCCTGAGGAGCGCCCGAGGGGCGCGTCTCGAAGGACGCACCACCGCGATGCAGCAGATTCCGTCCCCTGTTTACGCATAGTCACCTCTCAGAGATAGCACGTGCCGTCGACGCAGATCGGCGCCCTCGGCTCGGACGCGGTTTCGATGCTGCGCAATACCGGGGAGGACATGTGGCCCCAGCCGGGGATGAAGGCGGAAAACCGCCCAGCTTCGCCGCCGATGACGAAGAGGTGGATGTGGTCGGGGCCGGGCACGATCGGAATGCGCGCCTGCGGTTCGCGCTTGTACCATTTCGGCAGGTTGCGGTTGTAGATCTTGCCGTAGCGCTCATTGAAGGTGATTTCCGAAAACAGGTTATAGGCGTGCAGCGCCAGGTAATTGCGCACGTCGTGCCGGGTCCAGCCTTTGGCGGCGATGGTCCGGGCATGTTCCGGCCCGATCACGACGGCGCAGTGCCCGCTCGACACTGCATTGTTGTTGGCGATCGTGCTCATTGCCGAGCAGATGCTGTCGAGGATCCCTTCGGGGTCGTTCGCGACATGATTGGTGACGCTGTGTGGCGGCTCGGCGGCCAGCACGAACACTGCGGAGTCTTCGGCATTGAACCCCTTCTCGGCATGATAGGGCGCCCATGGGCTCGCCGCCTCGTTCTCCGCGACGCAGTAAGTGTATTTGCCGGGATGGCCGAGCGTGCTCTTGTCCAGGTCGCCCGGCCAGCCGCCGCCGACATTGAGCAGCACGAGGCGCAGAGCCCGCCCGATCGTCGCATTGGCGCGGTTGCCGGAGCCGAACGCGTTGCAATCGCCATTCATGCCGATTTCGCGCGCGATCGGGCCGTTGACCACCAAAAGCGGCGCCGCCATGTGGGTCGTCGCCTGCACTCCGTTCAGATTGAAGGCCTTCGCGGTCAGTGCCAGCATTGCGGCGCGGACCACCGGCGCGTACTCGGCCTTGCAGCCCGCCATGACCATGTTGATGGCCAGCACCTCACGGGTCAAACTGCCGTGCCGCGGCGGCACTTTGCACTCGACAAACTGCGGATCCCCGCCGAGCGCCTCGACAAAGGCGTCGACCAATGCCCGCGTAGGAGGCACCACCGGCAGCCCGTCGGTCCATCCCTGCTCGAAATACCATTCAACGAGGTCTGTGCCCGCCGGCACCCGCAGCACGCACTTCTCGGCCTGCCCGGGCCTTATCGCAGGGCGCGCCATGAACTAGTCTCCGCCGATCGCCATCGAACTCCGGCCGATCCAGAAACGGTTGAGAACCCGTGTCAAGGGCGCCGGCCGGTCGCGCCCCGCAAGCCGTGCGAGCGCCTCGTGATAGGGCGCCACATAACGCAAGCGGGCCGGCATCCAGGGATGGATATGGCGGAGCACGGTAAGAAACCGCTCGACCGAGCGCTGCTCCGAGCGACCATAGGGCAGTTCGAACGCATCCCGCAGCCGAGGCGGCAACAGACTGGCGGTCAAAGCTCGATACCAGAGCGGCGCGCGCAGGCGGGTTCCGGCACCGGAGAACAGCTCGGCGGCGATGCTGCGGGCGGCGCTGCTCACCGCAAGCGTGTCCGACGTGAACATGTCATCGACGTACCGGGCAAAATCTGCCCAGCTCTGCGGCAGCGCGCTCTGCGGGATGCCAAACAGCGCCGCGAACAGTCGGGCATTTCCTCGTAATAGCGCTCCCGATCCTGCGCTCGACAACGGCGGGTTGACGAGCTGGTAGGCCAGGAGGGCGGTGTCGGTCAGCGTGGCGTGAACCCAGCGCAGCGCCGCGACATCATTGGCGCAATAGGGCGAGCCGGCGGCAAAGGCGCCTACATCCTCTGCCAGTGTGCCGCTGATCGCGGTATGGCGGCGATGCAGGCGGCGGGCGGCCGCGAGCGCCTGGCCCGTCGTGCCGAACACCATCGTAAAGACGATGCTGAAGGTCCGGTGAAACCGGCCGATCGGGTCGGTCAAGACTCCGGGAATGCTGGGCGATGGCGGAGGCGACCCAGGGATGGGCGAGCTGCAGCAGCAATGCGCGACCCGCTCCAAGGAAAACCGCCGCCTCGCGGTCGATGCGCCAGATCACCGAATTCGGGCCGAATATGCCCGCCGGCCCCCCCACCGCGGCAGACCGGACCATCACCAGCTCGCGCTCGAGATCGGCTTCCGTGACGATAGCGTACGGTTCCGGCATCATTAGGCGAAACGAGACGGCATCACCCTCCCTCGAAATCCTCGAGCGAGAGCCCCAGGACAGAGGCCCCCTCTTCGAGGTAGTCGCCGAGAAGCGGCGTGCCGACCAGATAATCGGTGGCATTCGCAATCGTGGTCTCGACTGCCTCTCGCAACGCCTCCGGCCAGCTGTCCGCATCATAGTCGCCGCGGCCGAGCCACATCAGCGCGAGCAGTTCCTGCCGCTCGGGCAGGCCGAGCCCGTCGATTGCGTCGCGCAATTCCTGCTCGGTCGGATTGTCCGGCGTGTCGAGCAGAACCTGCCGTTCATCGTCGTCGGGCGGGTCCGAGCCCGTCGCCGCGTCCGGCTCTATCGGCACCTCGGCATCGAACTCGCGCGCCTTGGCAATGATGAAGGCAAGTCTATCGAGCGGAATGACCAGCATCAGGATTCTCTTTTATAATTCATCTACTGAAAGCTAAACGCTGGCGGCCCGCCACCAGACGTCGATCAGGTCGAGCTCTGCCGACGATCGCGGTTGCGCGGCCGTTTGGGTTCCATCTTCCCGAGGCATTCGGCACCTCCATTGCGAAATATCGCGGCCCCGGTGGCCGACCATCGCCGTAGATCAACGCGGCGACGCGAGCAAAGTGCCTCGTGAAATTTTCTTACAACCTCTTCCCTGGGTGGGTCTCCCCTCAATGCATCATCAGCACCGGCACCGCGGCGCCGCGCAGCACGTGCTCGGTAAAGCCGCCGAACATCCATTCGCGCAATCGGCTGTGGCCATAGGCGCCCATGACGACCAGGGCGCCTTCTTCGGCAGCGGCCGCGAGCAGGGTGTCGGCGGCGCCCAGCCGGTCGGGCCGCAGGTGACGGGTCGACACGTTGAGACCATGCCAAGCCGAGAGCTGGTCATCAGGCGGGCTCCCTCCTCGTCCGACAGGCCCTGTTCCTCAGCCACGGTGACGATCTGGATCTGCTTCGCCTTCGAGAGGAGCGGCATCGCCGCGGTCACCGCCCGGGCCGCTTCCGGCGCCGCCTTCCAGGCGATGACGATGGTTTCGGGAAGCGAGACCAGCGGGGCGGCGGGCACGATCAGCACCGGCCTCCCAGTGCCGACGAGCGCCGCTTCGATCGTATCGATCGAGACGCCCTGATCGTCGGCCGGGTGTCCAACCACCAGAAGATCTGCCGCCCGGCCATATTCCCGAACCCAATAGGCTTCGTCGCCGATCTGCCGAAGCCATTGTGCCGTGGGGCTCTGCTGGCCCGCCGGGGTATCCTCGATCGCCAGCCGCTCTCGCTCGCAAAAGCGTTGGAACAGCTGCCTGGCCGTGTCTTCCCGCCGGGTGGCTTCCTCGTCTATCCGCTCGACCAGGCCGCTGACCATCGCGGCACCGCTTCCGTCGGTCGCCATTGCCGCCACCATGGCGGCGGCGTCGACGCGAATGTGCAAGAAATCGAGGTGCGCGTTGAACGCGCGGGCCGCCGCGAGGGCCGACGTGAAGACGGCATCGTCCGTCTGGTTTCCGGTTGCTGGTACGAGAATTGTCTTGATCATCGGGTCTCCCCTTGCCGGTGGCGACGAGAACTCCAATGAGTCGGCATCGATCGACTTTGATCTAGGTCGCTTTTACGACCTAGGTCAAATCTACGGCACCAGGCGGCGCGCGACCGCCACCGCAAGCGGCAATGCCGCACGCTGCGTGCGCGGACCGAGCGCCAGCGGCTTCAGCAGCATGCGCACGCTCATCTCGTGCGGAAAGTGATCGCGAACAAGATCGCGGCATTGCCGGCGCAAGTCGCGATTCACCGCGACATCGAAGGCGGCCTCGGGATAACGCGCACGATAAACATTTTTCAGAACAATGAAGCTGTCGTTGCCGCCGGTCATCCGCAACCGCCGCCACAGCGCCGGAACGATCGCGGCGCGGCTCGGGCATTCGGCCTCGCGGTATTGCCGGAAAAAACGGTAGAAGTGTTTATAGTGCCGAACCTCGTCTTCGACGATGCGGCGCGCCAGCAGCGACAGCACCGGCTCGGGGCTGGCGCGTGACAGGGTCGTGTAATAGCTGGCCGTACCCATCTCGACGACGCAACGCGAGGCCATTTCGAGGCTGCGCCTGGTCTCCAGCGACGTGTCGCAGAAGGGTCTGAATTCCTCGACGAACCGCAAGTAGGCGGGCTCCCACTCGAATTCCGGCCACGCAGTCTCGACATAACGGCGCAATGCCCGGCCGTGCTGCAATTCTTCCGGTAGCCAGTAATGCTCCAGCCACGACGTGACTTCGTCATCACCGGCAAGAAACTCGATCAGATTTTCGGTGTATAGGTCCGTCGCGCTTTCCATCAGCGACGCCGAGGCAACCAGATAAAAGAACGCATGGCTGTTCGCCACGACATCATGCCGGATTTCGTGCCATGGAATATCGTCGAGCGACCAGCGCTGCCGGGCAAAAGAGCGGTGATGTGCGATGCGTTCTGACATCCCGGTCAAAATGTAAACATCGTGCCTTCGGCCTGCAAGACCGAGCAGTACCTGGCCGACCGTCGCGAAGTGCGCCTGGCGGCCTTGATATTGCTGGATCACGGTGTGGACATCGCGGAAGCGGCGCTCGAACGGGTTGCTCTCGAAGATCGCGGTCGCTCCTGCCGCGTGGTAGGCCGTGTCGACGACATCCTTTCCCTGATGGATCGCCCAGGTCGAGGCCAGCCGGATCGTCGTGTTGTGATCTAGGGTCAGCCGCTTGGACCGCGCGATATCGCGCCAGATTTGCTCGAGCGAGCCCAACAGGAAAGCGCGTGCCGCTCGGAGCCGCGCTTCGGATTGCGCGACTTGCGATTGGATGACGTTGTCGTCGCGCAAGGTGCGCTTGGCGCCCCGTGGGATCTTGTCGCGGGCGAGTTCGATGAAAGCGTCCAGTGCGCTTTGCGCGATGCCGAGCGCGACCCCGGCGAAGCCGGCGGAATACATATTGCTGCTGCTGAAGGCGTAGAGCAGACCCGGCTGACGGGGCTTCGGCTCGGCTTCGCGCAACACCGTGTGGCTTTCCGGCACGAACAAATCGGCGACGGTGTAGCTGTCGCTTCCCGTGCCGCGCAATCCGATGACATGCCAGATGTCGGAAAATTCGGCGCTGGCTTTCGGGAAAAGCAGTGTCCGGATCACCGGGCCGCCGTCCGGCCGCAGCCGTGGCGTCCCATCCTCGCCGAGGATCGCCACATGGGCGCCGAGCCATGTCGCGTGATGGCTGCCGCTGGCGAAGCTCCACGTCCCGGTCAGCCGATAGCCGCCCGCGACCACTCGGGCCTCGGCCGGACCCGGGGGACCCCAGGCTACGATGCCGTGCCTGCCCCCAAAGATCTCCTGCGCCACCTCCGGGTCGAGCAGTGCCGCCGTCATCGTGCAACCGTTGGCTTGGCCGAGGCACCATGCGGTGCTGGCGTCGTGCTTCGCCACCTCCTCGATCACTTGCACATACGCCGCCGGCTGCAATTCGGCGCCGCCCAGCGAGCGCGGCAACAGAAGGCGGAAGAGGCCGCGCCCGACCAGGGCTTCGACGATCGGCTCGGGAAGTTCGCGGCGCTGCTCGATCTGCCTCGGCTGCCGCTTCCAGTTCCGCGCCCAGCTCCCGTGCGCGCTCGACATAGTCGATTACGGGCATTTCGGTCATCGAAGCCGGACTAATCACCTATAGCCGCGGGCGAACCGAGCGCCACGACGTGGCCGTCTCGTAGGCGTGTGCGGCCCGCAGCACCGTCGCTTCGTCGAACGGCTTGCCGCACAGCTGGAAGGCCAACGGCAAGCCGGCCGGGCTGTAGCCGCAACAAACCGACATCGCCGGGGTGCCGGTGACGTTGAACGGCATCGTCAGCATCGGGCGCTCGAAAGTCGCGAACTTGCCGACCGCGTCGATGGCCGGTGCCTCGCCCAGAGCGGCGGCGGTGATTGCGAGATCGAGATCGGCCATGGCTGCCGCGAATTCGGCGGCCAGCTCGCGGCGGCGCCGCACCGCCTGGACGTAGTCGCCGCCGCTGACCAGGGCGGCAAGCGCCATGCGGTCGCGGAACAGCTCGCCATAATCGCCGAACCGCTCGCGCAACGTCGCCTGATGGATCGCGTAGGCCTCGCTCAGCATGATCATCACGCCGCAGGCTGCCCATTCGGCAAGCGGCGACAGACGCAGCTCGCGCACCGAGCAGCCGAGGTCTTCGAATACCTTGACGGCGGCGGCAATACCCTGCCGCGTCGCCTCGTCCGCCGGATTGTCGTTCTCGTAGAAGTGCCGGATCAGGCCGATGCGCAGTCCTTTGACGTCACCCGATAGTGCGGCGCGGTAGTCGGGCACCGGGCGGTCGGCGCTCGCCGGGTCGCGTGCGTCATGCCCGGCCATCGCCTGCAGCATGATCGCGCAATCCTCGGCGGTCCACGCCATCGGGCCGGCATGGTCGAGCGAGAACGCCAGCGGCAGGATGCCGGCGCGGCTGATCCTGCCATAGCTCGGCTTCAAACCTGCCAGACCACAAAACGCGGCGGGGCCGCGGATCGAGCCCCCGGTGTCGCTACCGGTGCCGCCGAGCACGAGCCCCGCGGCCACGGCCGCCCCGGTGCCGCTGCTCGACCCGCCGGTGAAGCGGCTGGTGTCCCACGGGTTGCGCGCCGGCGGCCAGGGCAGATCGAAAGACGGGCCGCCGAGCGCGAATTCATGGGTGGCGAGCTTGCCGAGCACGATCGCGCCGGCATCGGTCAGCCGCCGAACCGATGTCGCATCCTGCTGCGGCACATGGTCGATCAGGACCTTCGAATGCCCGGTGGTCGGCACGCCCTTGGTCTCGTAGATGTCCTTGAGGCCGATCGGGATGCCGTGCAGCGGGCCGCGGCGATTGCCGGCCATGATCTCGGCCTCGGCGGCGCGAGCCGCCGCAAGGGCAGGCTCGCGCAATACCCGGATAAAGCTGTGGAGCTTGCCGTCGAGCCGCTCGATGCGCGCGAGGCGGCTCTCGGTGAGCTCGACCGGTGACAGCTCGCGCTTGCCGATCAGCGCGCCCGCCTCGGCGATCGTCAGGAAATCTGGGACCATGCCGTCACGCCCCCGGAGGCGGGAAGATATGGGCGGGCTCGGCGCTCATGGTGCGCTTTCCCCGCACCCGCGCTGCCATTTCCTCGATGAAATGGGCTGCCGTGGCGATTTCCGCCGTTTCCCGTTCAGGCACATCGAGCCCGGCGCGGGCAAGCGCCGCCTCGACCTCGCTGCGGGTCATGCCTTGCGTTCTCACGATGCCGTCTCCCCAATGCTCCGGCTGCCTCATTCTGGCGGAATTCGCCGCGCTGCGGAACAGAATATCTGGCGGCAGATGCGGATTGCGCAGCGAACGCGCGGGTGTGAGAGTCGCAATCGGTCGGGGTCAACGAATTGGAGGAGACGCGATGGCGGGCGAACGGCAGGTCGCGATCGTCACGGGAGCGGCGAGCGGCATCGGGCGGGCAATGAGTTTGGGCCTTCTCGAAGGCGGCATCGATGTCGCTGCGGTCGACAAGGAGCCGGCTTGGCTCGACGAGCTGAAGGCGGCTGCGAGCGGCAGAAGGTTCAGCGGGGCATTGCACACGATCCGCGCCGATTTGACGGATCCGACCTCGTTCGACGCGATCGTATCGGCGGTGCTCGGCGAATCCAGGCGTCTCGATATCCTGGTCAACAACGCGGGGATCGGCCAGGATTCGATCCGCGCCGATCGCCGCCGCAACCCGATCCGGTTTTGGGAAATCACGCCGGAGCAATGGAGCCGCTTTGTCGCGGTAAACGCGACGGGACCCCTGATGATGGCCCGGGCGGTCGTGCCGCACATGCTTGGTGCCAAGCGCGGCCGCATCGTCACGGTCACCACCAGCCTCGGCACGATGCTGCGTGAGGGCTACATCCTCTATGGTGCCAGCAAGGCCGCGGCCGAAGCGGCGACGGCGATCATGTCAGCCGACCTCGCAGGGACCGGGGTCACCGCCAATGTGCTGGTGCCGGGCGGAATGACCGATACGCGGATCATTGCCGACGGCGCGGTCGCCGACCGCAGCCGGCTGTTGCGGCCCGAGATCATGGCGCCGCCGCTGTTGTGGCTGGTTTCCGACGCCGCCGCTGAGGTGACCGGGCGGCGCTTTCTGGCGGTGCATTGGGATACCACGCTGCCGCCCGCCGAAGCGGCAGAAAAATGCGGCGCGCCGATCGCCTGGAAGAGCATCGCGACAATGCCGATCGAGCCGAATTGAGGGAGTTGGACATGAGCACCGGAGCCAATGCCGCACAGCAGGAATATTGGAACAGCGTTGCCGGCCCACGCTGGGTCGGGCTCGCCGGCTATGTCGAAAAGCGCGTGGAGCGGATCAACGATCTGCTGCTGGTGCGATCGGCGGTCGCGCCCGGAGAAAAGGTGCTGGAGGTCGGCTGCGGCACAGGCGCCGCGACGGTACCCCTGGCCGAGGCAGTCGGCGACACCGGCGAGGTCGTCGGGATCGACATCTCCGAGCCGATGCTGGCCGCCGCGCGCAAGCGGATCTCGCAGAGCGGGCTGCGCAACATCACGCTGCTGCAGGCGGACGCGCAGGTGCATGCCTTCGAGCCCAACCGCTTCGACCTGATCGCGTCGCGCTTCGGCGTGATGTTCTTTGCCGATCCGGTAGCGGCCTTCCGAAACCTGCTCGGTGCGATGCGGCCCGGCGGGCGGCTGTGCTTTGCGTGCTGGGCAGCGCTCGAGGAAAATCGGCACTGGCTGATCCCCTACGAAGTTGCTCTCCGGCATTTAGGACCACCGGCGCCAAAGCCTCCCCATGCACCGGGGCCCATGGCTTTCGCCGAACCGGAATACGTGCGCTCGATCCTCGAAGGGGCGGGGTACGAGGGCATCGAGATCCGCCGCGAGACGCCCGACATTATCGGCGCAAGCCCCCAGGAGGAGGCCGAGCACGCCTGCATCATGGGTCCCTCGGGCCGGCTGATCGAGGAGAAGAAGCCGCAGGAAAGCGTCCGCGAGCTGATCAAGCAGGAAATGACCGAGGCCTTCGCAGCCTATGCGAAAGGCGAAGAGATGGTGCTTCCTTCCACCATCTTCCTGGTGACGGCCCGCCGCGCCGCTTCTTAAACCTCCGACCCATCTGGACAGAATGCCGCAGGGTGGTTGTAATGGTCCGCCGTTGGCTGGCGTCAGGCAATCTCGATGGATGTAGCCGAATGGCTGCGCGGGCTCGGGCTCGACCAATACGTGCCCGCGTTCCGCGCCAACGACATTGACGAGGAGGTATTACGCCGGCTCACGGGCGAGGATCTGCGCGAGCTGGGTGTCACCTCGATCGGCCATCGCCGCAGACTGCTCGACGCCATCGCCGCGCTCTGCACGGCCGAAGCATTGCCGACCCCCATTCCACCCATCGCGCCCTATGGCGGCAGCCCCCACCCTAACCCTCCCCCGCTTGCGGGGGAGGGAAGGGTGGGGGCCGAGGCCGAGCGCCGCCAGCTGACAGTGATGTTCTGCGACCTCGTCGGCTCGACGGCGCTGTCGGCGCGCTTCGACCCCGAGGATCTGCGCGAGATCGATCGGCGCCTATCACCGCTGCGTCGCCGACACGGTCGGCCGCTTCGCCGGGTTTGTCGCGAAGTACATGGGCGACGGCGTGCTGGTCTATTTCGGCTATCCGCAGGCCCATGAGGACGACGCCGAGCGGGCGGTCCGCGCCGGGCTCGCCGTGATCGAGGCGGTCGGCAGCTCGCCAGCGCCGGAACGGTCTGCAACGTGCGGCTCGGCATCGCCACCGGTCTCGTCGTGGTCGGCGATCTGATCGGCGCGGGCGCGGCGCAGGAGCGCGGCGTCGTCGGCGAGACCCCGAACCTCGCCGCACGGCTGCAGGGCTTGGCCGCGCCGAACACGCTGGTCATCGCCGAAGCGACGCGCCGGCAGATCGGCGGACTGTTCGACCTCGCCGATCTCGGCCCGCAAGCGCTTGCCGGCTTTGCCGAGCCGCAGCCGGCATGGCGGGTCATTGGCGAGAGCGGTGTGTTGAGCCGCTTCGAGGCATTGCGCTCGGGGGAGACGCCGCTCGTCGGGCGCGACGAGGAAGTCGAGCTGCTGCTGCGCCGCTGGCAGCAGGCAAAGACCGGCGAAGGACGGGTGGTGCTGATCTCCGGCGAGCCGGGCATCGGCAAGTCGCGGCTGACGGCGGCGCTTTCCGAGCACATCGGAACCGAGCCGCATACCCGCCTGCGCTATTTCTGCTCGCCGCACCACCAGGACAGCGCGCTCTATCCGTTCATCGCGCAGCTCGAACGCGCCGCCGGGTTCGCCCGCGACGACACGGTCGACGCCAGGCTCGGCAAGCTGCGGGCGCTGCTCGCGCCGGGCACGCGGGATGACGACGATATCGCGCTGTTGAGCGAGCTGCTGTCGCTGCCGAGTTCCGCCGCTGACCTCAACCTCAGCCCGCAGCGCAAACGCGAGAAGCTGTTCGAGGCGCTGCTCAACCAGCTCGAAGCCGAGGCGCGGCAGCCGGCCGGTGCTGATGGTGTTCGAGGACGCCCACTGGATCGATCCGACCTCGCGCGAATTGCTCGGATCTGACCGTCGACCGGGTGCGGCGATCTGCCGGTGCTGCTGGTCGATCACCTTTCGCCCGGAATTTCAGCCGCCCTGGGGCGGCCGCGCCCACGTCACGAGTTTGGCGCTCAATCGGCTCGGCGAGCGCGACGGCGAGGCGCTGGTGCAAACTCTGGCCGGCAATGCCGCGCTCACCGCCGAGATCGTCGCCGAGATCGTCGAGCGCACCGACGGGGTGCCGCTGTTTGTCGAGGAGCTGACCAAGGCGGTGCTGGAAAGCGCCGCGCAGGGCGACCGGGTCGCGGCGGTGCTGGCGACGACATCGCTTGCCGCGCTGTCGGTGCCGGCGACCTTGCATGCCTCGCTGATGGCGCGGCTCGACCGGCTCGGGCCGGCGGCCAAGGAGATCGCGCAGATCGGCGCGGTGCTCGGCCGCGAGTTTGCCTATGAGCTGATCGAGCCGGTGGCGCAGCGTCCCGAGAAAGAGCTGCAAGCCGCATTGGATCAGCTCAGCGATGCGGGATTGCTGTTCTGCCGCGGTACCGCTCCGCACGCCTCCTATCTGTTCAAGCACGCGCTGGTGCAGGACGCTGCCTACTCGACCCTGTTGCGCGGGCGACGGCAGGAATTGCACGCGCGCGTCGCGGCGGCGCTGGAAACGCATTTCGCCGATCTCGTCGAGCGCCAGCCGGAGTTGCTCGCCCATCACCTGACGGCTGCCGGCGAACACCGAGCGCGCGGTCGATCAATGGCTGAAGGCGGGGCGGCATGCCGCAGCGCGATTGGCTTACCTCGAAGCGATTGCCCATCTCGAGCGGGGTCTCGGCCTGCTGAATTCGCTACCGGAGAGCCCGCTCCGCAACGGCCGCGAGATCGAACTGCAACTGGCATTGGGGCTCTGTCTGCTCACCGGCAAAGGCGCCGTCGAAGTCGAAGCAGCCTTATGCGCGGGCGCACGAGCTTGCCGAGAAAGGCGGCGCGCCGCAGCAACGTTTTGAGGCGCTCTATGGGGTTTGGCAGTCAACGATGACGTCGGGTGGAATAGCCGCCGCCAGCCCGCTCTCCGAGAGATTACTGCGGATGGCCGAGCGGGAGGGAGATGATGAATTGCGGCTTCAGGCGCATCATAGCGGCTGGACGACGTGGGCGGCTGCAGGGGATCCTGCAAAAGCTCGCGAGCATGCCGACGCCGGGCGCCTTCTCTACGATCCGTCGAAACATGCGTCGCATCGTCTCGTCTATGGCGGACATGATCCCGGGGTCTGCGCCCGATACAGTAGCGCTCAGGCCGAATGGTTGCTCGGATATCCCGAGAAGGCGCTCGCAAGCATCGCTGATGCTTTGGCGCTGGCCGAGCGGATCGCCCACCCGTTCACGCTGGGCCTTGCTCTCCAAATTTCCTCGGTGGTTTACCTCAATCGCCGCGAGCCCGAGCGAGCCCTGCGCCAACTCGAAGCCGCCGAGATGCTGGCTGCGGAGCAACGGCTCTCGTTGGTCTACGAACCTGGCATATTGCGCGGCGCGGCTCTACTCGGACAAGGCGCCGTCGACGAAGCCGTCGCCCACATCCGCGAGGGCATAGCGAACTGGACCCGGCTCGGGCGCACTTTCTTTTTGCCGTATGGTTTTGCGTTCCTGGCCGAGGGTTTGACCCGGCAGGGCGATCAGGCGGAAGCTCTCGCCGCACTCCGAGAGGGTTTGGCAATAGCAGACGCCACCGGCGAGCATATGTGGGACGCGGAACTACACCGCCTTACCGGGACTGTGCTGCTCGCCGAAAACAAGCTCGATGAGGGCCAGGCCTCCCTTCAGCAAGCGATCCGCATCGCGCAAGCCCAACAGGCGAAATCGCTGGAATTGCGCGCCGCCCGCGATCTCGCCCGGCTGTGGGGCGAGCAGGGCCGACGGACCGAGGCGCGCGATCTGCTGGCGCCGGTCTACGGCTGGTTCACTGAGGGCTTCGATACCGCCGATCTGAAAGAGGCGAAGGCGCTGCTCGACGAGCTAGGTTGAGCCGGCTTCTTTAACCATCTTCGATCCCCGTCGCGGCGAGCACGGCGCGAAAGCGGCGCGCCGCTTCGGCTAACCGAGAGTATACGTAATCGGCAAGCTGCTCGTTGTAGGTATGAACAGTGTAATTCCGCAACACCGTCAGATCGATCCAAAACGGATCGTTGTCGATGACCCCGTGCCTGAATGCCGAGCGAAAACAGGCCCGGGGTGAGGTGCACAAAGCGTTGTGCTGCTCTTCGAGATACGCTTTGAGAAATTTCCAGCATAGCTCAAACGAAATCTCGAACCGCTGAATCGCGGAATCCCGCACGATCGGGTCCTTGGGGAGGGCGAGAGCCTCGTCCAGTCGCGTGACGGCGCGCGCGAAATCGGCTCGCAGCGATTGAGATTTTGTCACAGTGAGATGCGCTGTTGCGCCACCTTACGGAATTTCTCCGGCACACGCCTGAAATCGACGACATCGATCGTAAAAAGAGTCGGGGCTTCCTCGAGCTCGTCATGTATTGCCGCGAGGGCTGTATGCGGCACCGGAGCCGGTCCCTCGATGCCGATGTCGATATCCGAGCGCTCGGCAGACGACCCCGTCGCGCGGGAGCCGAAAAGAAATATACGATAGGCGGGATCGGGCAGATGCCGCCGGATCACCAGAGCGGCGTATTTGGCGGCATCGGCGGGATCCTGGATCGCTCGCATAATTGCCCTTTTACCTCTCCCCCGAAACCTCAATTAGGCGAGCGGCGAGCCATTCGCAATCCGCGCCGGACATCAAATGGGTGATGGTCGAGGCCTTCTGCGCCGCTACGAGCCTCGCGCGGCTGTCTGACAAACCGGCATTTCGGTACAATGTTGACCATTGATGGTCAGCGATCATCGCTTACGGCGCCGCGGGCGCCGATGTGGTGACGTTCGATAGCTGACCATAAAATCGCCTGCTTGACGTTGCATATTCCCTTGGCCCGAGCGGATCCTAAAGGGTCGGAGCCTGCCATTGGTTCAACTTTGACGAGCGATTTTTGCTGCAGATTTGCTGCAGGTGCAGCAAGGTGAAATATTCGATGCCCGTTTTGATTGTAGATTCGGACAGTCTGTCCGACGGCCGCTCCGGCAGGTAAGGTGAGCGAGCCGGCTGGGCGAGGTTGCGTTAAGGGGGACGATCATGGTTCGGGTGACGCGGTGAGCGAAACCAAGCCGGGGCCGCTTGCCGGCATCAAGATCCTCGATTTGACCACCGTGGTACTGGGGCCGCTCGCGACGCAGATACTCGGCGATCTCGGCGCCGAGGTGATCAAGATCGAGGCGCCCGGCGGCGACATCATGCGGTATGCCGAGCCGGCTCGGCATCGCGAGATGGGCCACGTCTTCCTCAACCTCAACCGCAACAAGCGCTCGCTCGTACTCGACCTGAAACAGGCGGATGCGGCGCCGGTGCTGTTGGCTTTGGTCCGGCAGAGCGATGTTCTGATGCACAACATGCGACCGCAGGCGATGGCGCGGCTCGGTTTCGGCTGGGAGCGGCTGCGCGAGGTCAACCCGCGGCTCGTCTACTGCTCGGCGCAGGGCTACGGGCAAGACGGCCCGTTCGCCGACCGGCCGGCGTTTGACGACATCATTCAGGGCGGCTGCGGACTGGTCGCGCTCGAAGCGGCGACAGGCGGCGAGGCGCGCTTCGTGCCGACCCTGATCGGCGACAAGACCGTCGGGCTGACGATGGTCTATGCGGTGATGGCGGCGCTTCTCCAGCGCGAGCGCACCGGAGAGGGGCAGGCTGTCGAAGTGCCGATGCTGGAGACGATGACCGCGTTCGTCATGGCCGAGCACATGGGCGGGCTGACCTTCGATCCGCCGAGCGGGGAGCCCGGCTATTCCCGAATGCTCGCGCCGGACCGCCGGCCGCACCGCACGGCAGACGGGCATATCTGCATTCTGCCCTACACCGATCGGCACTGGAGGGATTTCTTCCGCATTGCCGGCCGGCCGGAGCTCGCCGACGATCCGCGGCTTGCCGACGCGCAAACCCGCAGCCGCCACGTCGCCGAGCTTTATGCGCTGATCGCCGAATGCGTGCGCGACGGGTCGACCGCGTCCTGGCTCGACAAGCTGAAATCGGCCGATATCCCGTCGGGACCGGTCAACCCGCTCGGCGGATTGCCGGCCGACGAGCACCTCGCCGCCGTGGAGATGTTCCCGCGGACCGACCACCCCACCGAAGGCAGCATCCGGATTGTTCGGCCGCCGGTGCGGTTCGGCGAGGCCGACTGCGCGCTGCGCCGTCCGGCGCCGCGATTGGGCGAGCATTCGCGCGAGATCCTGCGCGAAGCCGGGTTCGCCGATGACAAAATCGCGGATCTGCTCGCCCGCAAGGTCGCGATCGAAGCGGTCCAACTGTGATAGGATCTCAAAAGCAATCCGAGGAGAGCGCGATGGACCCCGTTCGTTCCAACAACGGCCCCCGTTACAAGCACTCGCCGATGAGCCGGCGCCGTACGACACGATCACGGTCGACAAATTGACGCCGATCATCGGCGGCGAGATCGGCGGGGTCGATTTGTCGAGGCCGCTCGGCAATCGCACGCTCGACGAGATCCACCGCGCGCTGGCCGAGAACCTCGTGATCTTCTTCCGCGACCAGCATTTGACCCAGGACCAGCATCTCGCCTTTGGCCGACTGTTCGGCGATCTCCACCTCCATCCGGCGGCGCCGCACGAGCCGGGCAAGCCCGAGTTGATGATCATCCACGCCGACAAGGATTCGCCGCGCGCCAATGGCGAGGGCTGGCACAGCGACGTCTCCTGCGATCCCGAGCCGCCGATGGGCAGCATCCTCTACATCAAGAAATGCCCGCCGCGCGGCGGCGACACCTTGTTCGCCAGCATGTACGCCGCCTATGAGGCGCTGTCGGACCGCATGAAGACCTATCTCGACGGGCTGACCGCGATCCATGATGGCGAGCACTATCGCGGCCAATACGCCAATTACGGGATCGCCGACAAGCCGAGCTATCCGCGCGCCGAGCACCCGGTCGTGCGGACGCACCCGGTGACCGGCAGGAAGGCGCTTTACGTGAACAAGGGTTTTACGCGGCGCATCCTCGGGGATTCCACGTGACGAGAGCGACGGCATGCTGCGTTATCTTTACGAGCACATGGCCAATCCGCTGTTCCAGTGCCGCTTCCGCTGGCGCGAGAACTCGATCGCCTTCTGGGACAATCGCTGCGTCCAGCACCACGCGATGTGGGACTATTGGCCCCACACGCGCTCGGGAAACCGGGTAACCGTCGCAGGCGACCGGCCGTTCT
>CAVOHI010000062.1:0-12869 GCA_963695605.1 uncultured Alphaproteobacteria bacterium
GGATTCGAACTTCCGGTACCGCGGCGCAAAAGCCGCGGATTTCCGCAGCATTCCGGGCATTCGTAGGTCCTCGCCATAGATCTCGGTGACTGCCCCGTAGCTGCCCGGTGTCGCGCTGCCAATTCACGGTCGCCACGTCACCGCCCCAAGCTGGCCGAGGTCATTACCGTGTCGCCGCACAGGTTCAGAGACATCCGATGCTGATCGCCCGACGAAGCTGCTTGCGCATGAAGATGCGGTCATAACCGGCTTCGGTACCGCGTCCCGTCTCTTTATAGCCGATCGAAGTGTAGAGAAGTTCATTCTCTACCATTGTCTGATGCGTGTAGAGCCGGATTTCGCGATAACCGCGCCGCAATCCCTCGTGCTCCGCGAACGCAAGCAGCCGGCGGCCTAACCCTAAGCCCTGGCGAGCGGGGAGACGGCGAGATTGTCGAGGAGCAGATAGCGCAGTGGCTGAAGCGGCCCGTTGACCCGCTCGCGACCACGCGTTGAACTGTCTGCCGAGGCGACGATTGCGATAGGCTCGTCCACCTGCCCAGAAGTGGTGGGAGCGCGGTTCCCGGCCAAGCATGCGACCGTTTTCAGCGTAATTAGCCGGTACCAATTCCCGCAGTGCGGTGTGAGCAAGCTGGAAAAGGACGCGAGCTATCCGGGGCTAGCGAATATCACCAAGCTCGCCACGGTCGTGGAGGGTCGAGCCGGCGGGAGTTGCTGAGGATTTCGAACCGGGCCAACGTCTCCGCTTCGGTAAGGCCAAGCCGTGTCGCGATACACAGTGCAGGTATTAATCAACAAGGCGCTACAGATGCGTGATGCCTCAACCCCAGACAAGCGACATGAGCGGCCTCAATCCCGAGCCATTCACCTTCGCAAGCCGCCCAAGCCGCGAGGACTTCGCCTAGATCCTGGACGAGTTCGATTTCGCAAAGAGCCGACCGCGCGGATCTCTGGCGGGCGATGCTGTTGATCGCATTCGTCGCCGCTGTACTCGGCCTCGTTGGGATCGAGGCTCTTGGCGGTAATTTCTAGCATGCGGCTCGACCTGACCGACGAAGAAAGCGGCGGCGCGCGCTGGACGCCCGCGGCGCTAGTGCCAAATCGGCGGACCGCCGATTAACCAAAAGTGGTGTGGCAATCGCTAAGCTCAAAGATGATATACACTGATGCAATACGAACATAAAAACCGACATTGAAGCAAATTCGTCAGAAACATGTCGGAAATATGTTGACGGGGGTAGCCGTCTCATAGTTCTTCTAAGGGAACGTCTGAATAAGGGGCTGGAACTTGAGTAAGGGGGCATGGCGATTTGCTTGATGAGTACGAAACGGGTCTATTGGGCGGCGTTGATGCCGTATTGGGGCGGCTGCACGGTTGCCGGCCTGGTTGCAGACACAT
Organism: uncultured Alphaproteobacteria bacterium; assembly: GCA_963695605.1. Lineage (GTDB taxonomy): Bacteria > Pseudomonadota > Alphaproteobacteria > ATCC43930 > CGMCC-115725 > AP-15. Next base: position 1,400 of record CAVOHI010000062.1, read on the forward strand.
TACGCCCCATGGCCGCCCAATAGCTGCCGGCGCACCATGAACAGATTGGCCAGCGCGCAGGTCACCAGCAGGCGATGCGTGTTCTTCTTCAGCCCGCGATAGCGTACCTTGGCAAAGCCAAACACCCGCTTGATGACCCCGATCGCATGTTCGACCCGGGCCCGCACTTTGGACTTGGTGCGGTTTTTCGCCCGCTCGACCTCATCGACAACACCACGGTGGCGGTAGCGGCGATTGGTGAAATCCCGCGCCTTGGGCGCGTGCTCCCGGATCACCGCCCGCTGGCCGCGATAGGCCTGATCACCCCATACCCGGGTCTCTCGCCCGTGCAGCAGCTCGGGCAATACCGTGCTGTCGGCGACATTGGCCGGCGTGGCCACCACGGCATGGATCAGCTTGGTTCGGCTGTCGATCCCGAAATGCGCCTTCATCCCGAAATACCACTGGTTGCCCTTCTTGGTCTGATGCATCTCGGGGTCGCGCGCCTTGTCGGCGTTCTTGGTCGACGACGGCGCATTGATGATTGTCGCATCGACAATCGTGCCGGTGGCCACCTTCAGCCCCTTCGCTGCCAAATGCCGCTGCACATCGTCGAACAGCTTCTGCCCCAGATCGTGCGCTTCGAGCAGGTGACGAAAGCGGCACACTGTCGTCTCGTCAGGCGCCGGCTCGCGGCCAAGATCGATATCCACAAAACGCCGCAGCGCCAGCGAATTGTAAAGCGCCTCTTCCACCGCCGGGTCCGACAGATTGAACCACTGCTGCAGGAAATAGATGCGGAGCATCCGTTCCACCCCGACCGGCGGGCGGCCATTGCCCGGCTTCGGATAGAACGGCTCGATCAGCGCGCACAGCGCCGACCACGGCACAACCCGCTCCATCTCGGCAAGAAACGCGGCCCGCCGCGTCGTCTTGGCGTAGCGCTCAAACCCCACTGCCGCCAGCGTCAGCTGTTTCATCTCCCAACCCGATACAGCAATCCACCCCGCCACCAGTATACCACATCACTGCAGCCGACTTGTGCAGAGCTTCCCTAATTGGGAACGGGTGCTTCAACGCGTTCCGACTCGAAACTAGATGAGATGGGAGGACGACATGCTTCAAAAGCACAAAATCTTGCGCGCCTTACTCACAAAGTATTGCGGACCGGCAGCGCTGTCGGCGGCATTGTCTCTAGTCGCGACCGGAGCCACGCTCGGCGCTCCCTGCACCGGACCGGGGGCGCCGACGACGACCCAGACCGAATGCCTGACCGCAGTTCAAATACCCGGCAATGCGCTGCGCTCGTTCGACATTAGCTGGGTCAATCCCGACCGTGCCGAATATTATCTGGGCGACCGTTCGAACGCGGGTATCGACATCATCAGCACCAGAGACAACACCTTCAAGAGAACGATCCCTGGTTTCGTCGGCATCATGCTCAACGCTAACGGCACCGTAAACAACAATATATCCGGACCCGATGGCGTCACATCGCACGGGCGCTGGCTCTATGCCGGTGACGGCGACAGCACGCTCAAGGTGATCGACCTCAATGCGCCTACGGCATCGGCGATCAAACAGTCCATCCCTACCGGCGGCAGCACGCGAGTTGACGAAATGGCGTTGACGACGGACGGCAAACTGCTGCTCGCCGCGAACAACGCAGAGGATCCACCCTTTGCGACGCTGTTCACGGCGAATGGCGATGCCGCCACGAGTAACGTCCGCATAATCACCAAGGTCAGTGTCGACAGCACAATCATCCCGACTGGGCTTGGCTTGTCGCTCGAGCAGCCGACATGGGAGCCCGAGACTGCGCGCTTTTATGTATCAATCCCGCAAATCAATGACCCGCCCGGCTGCGTACCGTTTTCTACAGGTTCCAACCAGTGTGAAGGCGGGATGCTTGTGATTGATCCGACCAAGCTGCCGGCGCCGACCGCTGTGATCGGCGCATTCGATTCGACCACAAACACTGGCGTTGTGCCGCTCAACCAGTGCGGACCGAACGGCGCCACGGTTGGTCCGCATGAGAATCTTCTGTTGGGCTGCACCCCCGCTAACCTCCCGGGCAGCACAACGACACTTGTCATCAACGCGGAGACCAAGAATTATGCCAATATCGGTGGTATTACTGGTTCCGATGAGGTGTGGTTCAATCCGGGCGACAATCGCTATTACACGGGCTCCAGCGCGGCGATCCTACCCGCCGGCTCGCCGCTCGGTAGCGGCGCCGTTCTCGGTGTGATCGACGGAACCAGTGTCCTGATCGAGACCATCCCGCAATCGTCCGGCTCGCATTCAGTGGCAGCCGATTGCAAGCGTAACACGATCTTCGTCCCGCAGGTGGCACCGGTTGCCGTGGTTGGGACCGGCGGCGACACCAACACCACAGCCGGGCCCGGCAGTCCAACTGTGGGCTCACTGATTTGCGGCAGCAACAACGGGTGTGTCGCTGTTTACACCCACGAAACCGACGACGAGCACGACCAGGATAACGTCTGCCAGGCCAACGAACACCAGAAGGACCACCATGATTAAGGCGTCCTTGCTGCTGGGGCGGTAGACGAAATCCGCCCCCGCCAGAATATGGCCCCATCGCCCGCTCCCTCGCTGGCGATGGGGTGGGCGATGTTTGTGAGCTGAGATCGGTTGTAGACAGCAGCCACACCGGCTGTGTCACGTTGCCGGGCAACGGTCAGAAAGGGGCAACTCGCGTCGCTCACCAGCCGCAGCCGCGATAATCTGCCGAACCGCCGCGCGCCAAACGTGTTCCCTATGTGCCGGTCAACGCGCCGGCGATCGGCGACCTATCGATATGTTCGATTTCGATCACGGGGATGACGACCGCAAAGAGGCCACCGCGGACCATCGGAGGATGGTGGGACGCCAGTCGATCGGGTTCATGGCCCTGCTCCTCCCCTGCAAGCCCCGACGCGATCCTTATGATCAGACTGCCAGCGTCAGCGGAGCAGAAAAAGGGTCACCTGCTTCTTTTGCGGAGTTTATCCACAGGTATTTTAGCACTCCTGTCACGATTTCTTGTGATCGATATATCCCGCCGGAGTGATCGCTCCACCGAACCTGAGGACATCTCTGTTGATTACTTGCGTGCTGCTGAGGGCAGCGGGCTCGAATATTACGTCATGCAGGCTTGCCTAAAATATAGGCAGCCTCGGATACGCCGGGGGGTTGTGGATAGCTCGGGGGGGCGATCACGGAACGGCGAACGTCTGGTCGGCACGGATCGTAGCCCATCCGGCCCAGACGAAAAAAGGGCGCCGAGCCGAAGCCCGACGCCGAAGGGGGAACTAGCTTGGTGGGAGACAAAGACCAAGCTGCATCTACATTTAGGCGCCCGACGCGGGCTGCATCCCCTGGGCAGCTCAATAGCCCTCCACCGTGGCCCGAGACTGTTGATGTGGCTGGGTCCGCCAACCCCCGCCGGTCTACAAGATCGAGGCTTTGATCCCCGCTCGCCAAAGGGCGGATGCCGGTGCCTTCCAGGCACTGAGAAGGATCACGAGGGACCGCGCTGATCCCGCGCGTCTTGACGGCTCGGCCGCGCCAGCCCGGCCGGCGGGGTTTTCGCGCTTCGAGTACGAAATCCGCGATCCGATCTTGCGGGGCAGAGTTGGGCAGGGGTGACCTCGACCCGGCTTCAAGACCAGGCTCAGTCGAGGCAGCCCAGCGTTGGGCCGGGGAGAACGTGATACGGCAAGCCACTGAGCCTAACCTTGCCGTCCCCCGAACACACCGGGAACTTGCATCATAACCCGGCAAGAATTTCGCTCGGCGTGTGTAATCCAGCTCACACATAAAAACGCGAACGCGCCGTAACTTCGAGCACCCGAGATAGCGGGATAACGAAGGAGAAGGGAGATATTCGATGGCTAGAACCATTCGAGTGTGGTGGCCGAACCAATCCACAGGCTGGAAGAACTTCAACTGGACCGGCGTGATTAACGGCAGATCGGTTGTTTATATTTCGGCATGTGAGGCAACAGCTCTTCCACCGCCAGAAATCGGCACTACGCCGCAAGAGTTCATTGCCACCGCACGGTTTAGAGGCGCGGCGGTCATTGGCGTCCGCAACGTACACCCTCATGATGACGGGTGGCGGCGTCGAGTTTGTGCTCGAAGTGAACTGGGGAAGTCCCCTGAACATTGTCACTGACATCACTGTCGAGGATCCAGCCGAGACCGGTTTCATCGTTTAGCCTTTCCGGCCAGTCTATTCCTGCCAGAGTTCGCGGCACGGGGGTGATCTTACTTGGCGGGGTGGGGTTGCTGCCTTAGTGACAGCAACACCTGATAGCAACGGTCCCGTCCCACGGCACACGGTGGCCTGTTCTTGATGGCTCTCGCGCTGGCCCCGGCGGTGTTTGGCGGTGCCGTTGCTCTCTCGGCCGTTGCCATCTCGCCGGTCGCCGCAGACGGCGGCTGCCCTCAACGGCAACTGCTGCAGAGGAGCGTTCGATGAAAAAGCTCATCTTCGCTGTCGCGCTCGCACTAGCCATCCTTGGCGGAGTGGTCGCCGTCTCGACTGTCGGCAGCGCACCCGTCGCCGCCTGACCACCAGGCAGCTCCGGTTCTGTCAGCACTTGCGCCAGCTGGCGGATACCAGCCGTCGTGGGGTACGCTGCTGCTCGTTTTAGGGGGATGAAGCGGGATGCGGTGCCCGGCATGTCAATCCACGGCCGTCAGGCATCGGTCTGAGCGCACGGCGCAAGGCTATCGCTGGTTCCGCTGCGGTAACTGCGGCAAGCAGTTCAACGAGCGCAGCGCCGGCCTCCTGAACCGAGCCCAATACCCGAGTGATGTCATTGCTCTCGTGGTGCTATGGCGGCTTCGCTACAAGCTCAGCCTACGGGATCTGGCCGAAATGTTCCTGATCCGCGGGCTCGTCTTCAGCTATGAGGCCGTCCGTGATTGGGAAGCCAAACTTACCCTGGGCATCGGTGGCTGAAAACCTGCGTCGGCGACGAAAAGGCCAAGCTCGGCCTGAAGCTGGTACGTCGACGAGACATACATTCGGGTGCGTGGTGGTTGGCGGTATCTGTATCGCGCGATCGATCGCGCCGGCGCCCTGGTCGACGTGATGCTGAGTGAGCATCGCGACCTTGCCGCCGCCCGGGCTCTTCTTTCGATCGGCAAAGGCGGTGACCGGCGTAACCCCGGATCGGGTACTACGGACGGCCACGATGCCTATCCCAGGGCAATCCGGACAGAGCTCGGCCGCCATGTGCGGCATCGGACAAGTCGCTATCTGAACAACCGACTTGAGCAGGATCACCGCGGCATCAAGGGCCGATGTCGCGCCGCCCGGCAGCTTCAACGCCACGCCGTTGAACCACGAGTTGCCGGTCTCGGCGATAACCGTGGTATCGGCGGTGAGGAGCGATTGGATCTGGCGGACTATTCGGCCCGCATCAGCTTCGCTTCGGGCCGGGCACGGCTTTCGGGCCGCGGCTCGGCTCGGATGCGCTTATATTCCACCGCTGTCGCGTCACGCTTCTGCACCTTACTGGCGAGGCCCGAGAGGAATTGCAAGCGCTCGGCAGGGCGCGATTGGCGTGATTTACCCCGATTTACCATGGTTAATGAGGTTTAACTCACACCCGATCAACGCGGACCGTTATCTCATCGGCTGGCGAGGGCTTTTGGGCTCCTTCAGAAAGGGGATTTGGCGGATGCGCGCTGCTGCCTTAGCTCGATCGAGGATGCCCGCGCTCGATACCGTGGACTGCTCGACGCTGTCTCCGGGCTGGCTAAACCGCCCTCGACCGGATGAATGCTCCTGAAAAGTCGGCCGGCTCACGCGGAAGATGCGCTCGCGGGCTTTCCAGGACTGAAGAAGCCTGAACCCCCTGAGATGGCCTTGTCCGCGGCTATGGATCTCACGTCCGAAACGCCGGCGATCATCGAGTTCGGCCGTTTCCGGGTCGTGCCGCATCGCCGCGAGCTCCTCGCCGACGGTCGGCCGATCCACCTCGGCGGGCGCACCTTTGATGTGCTGATGGCGCTGATCGAGGCGGCAAGGGGCTGTCGTCAGCAAGGACGCGCTGATGCAGCCGCGTCTGGCCGAACCGGATCGTCGAGGAGAAGCAGCCTGCACGTCCAGATCTCGGCCCTGCGCAACGCCCTCGGAGCGGATCGCGACCTGATCCGCACGATTTCCGGACGAGGCTACCAGTTTACCGGGGAGATCCGCACGGTCGCGGCGAGCCCTGATACGCAGGCGGTTGCAGGGACGGCCGTGCCGGTCCCCGCCCCGCCCCGCCCACCGACGAACCTGCCGGAGCCGGTTTCCGAACTGATCGGCCGCGACGTCGAGTTCGAGGAGGTCCTGGGCCTCACCGCCGCCCACCGCCTGGTCACCCTGACGGGTGCCGGAGGGATCGGCAAGACGCGCCTCGGCCTCGAGGTCGCACGGCACCTGCTGTCCGAATTCGCCGACGGGGTCTGGGTTATCGAGCTCGCGCCGCTGTCGGATCCCGACCTCGTGCCGGCCACCGTCGCCACGGCGCTCGGTCTCGACCTCGCCGATGACGTTGTATCGCCCGAACGCGTCGCGAATGCGCTCGCCGCGAAGCAGCTCCTGCTGGTGCTCGACAATTGCGAGCATCTCGTCGAGCGCGGCGGCGAGCATGGCCGAGGCACTGCTTCGCGCCAACCCGGCAGCGCGCGTGCTGGCGACGAGCCGCGAGCCGCTGCGAGCCGAGGGTGAGTGCCTTTACCGGGTGCCGTCGCTCGCCGTGCCGACGGAGGGCAGCCAGGACGCGGAGGACCTGCTGCGATACGGCGCCGTGCGGCTGTTCGTTGCGCGGGCGCGCGCGGCGGAGCCGCAGTTCTCGCCGGACGGGCACGTTGCCGCGGCGATCGCGGCGATTTGCCGGCATCTCGACGGCATCCCGCTGGCGATCGAGCTGGCGGCAGCGCGGACGAATGCGCTCGGGGTCGAAGAGCTCGCGGCCCGCCTCGATGATTGTTTCCACCTGCTGACGGGCGGCCGCCGCACGGCGTTGCCGCGGCACCAGACGTTGCGGGCGACGCTCGACTGGAGCTATCGAGCTGCTCCCGGAGCCCGAGCGCGTGGTCCTGCGGCGCCTGGCGATCTTTGCCGGCGGCTTCACACTGCAGGCGGCGAGTACGATAGCGGCGACTGACGAGATCGCCGGCTCGGATATCGTCGACTGCGCCGCGAACCTGGTCGCGAAGTCGCTCGTCGCGGCGGATCTCGGTGGCGCAACGGGGTGGTATCGGCTGCTCGAGACGACGCGGGCCTACGCGCTCGAGAAACTCACGCAAAGCGGCGAATTCGAGCAGGTCGCGCGACGCCACGCCGAATACTGTCGGGATCTCTTCGAGCGGGCCGAAGTCGAACTGGAGACGCGACCCGCCTCCGAATGGCTGGCCGCTTACGGCCGCCGGATCGACAACCTGCGCGCGGCGCTGGACTGGGCCTTTTCGCCGACCGGAGACGTGGCGGTCGGGGTAGCGTTGACGATTGCCGCGGTGCCGCTCTGGGCACAGTTGTCGCTGGTGCAGGAGTGTCGCGCACGTGTCGAACGAGCGCTCGCCGGCCTTGCGCCTGAAGCGGGCCGAAGCGCACGCCAAGAGATGAAGCTCTATGCAGCACTTGGCGCATCGCTGCTGTTCTCAAAAGGTCCGATGCCTGAGACCGAGGCAGTCTGGGCCAAGGCTCTCGAGATCGCCGAGAGCCTCGGTGACACCGAGTATCAATTACGGGCGCTCTACGGGCTTTGGGCTTGTCGGGTGAGCTGCGGCGAATGCCGGGTCGCGCTGACGCTCGCTCAAAGATTCTACAGCCTGGCGCAAGATCGGGGCGACCCGGCCGATCTGCCGATCGGCGATCGAATGATTGGCGTCTCGCTGCATTACTGGGGAGATCAGACGAACGCGCGGCGCCACATCGAGCGCATGCTCAGTGGCTATGTCGCGCCGGTTCAGCGGTCGCCGATGATTCGGTTTATATTTGACCAGCGGGTGGTGGCTCGTGTCGCGCTCGCGCGGATCCTCTGGCTCCAGGGATTTCCCGAGCAGGCCAGGCGCATCGCGCAAAGCACTGTCGACGACGCCCGAGCACTTAATCATGCGGTTTCCTTGTGTTTGGCACTGCACGAAGCTGCCTGCCCAGTCGCGCTGTTCACCGGCGATCTGGCGGCAGCCGAAAGCTATGTGGCGATGTTGCTCGACAGCTCCGCTGCGCATGCGCTGCCCATCTGGCGCAGTTGGGGCCATCGCTTCCACGGAACCCTGCTGATCAGGAACGGCGATTTCGACACCGGGCTACAGCTTCTGCGCACCGCTCTTGAGCAATCTCCCGAGGCCAGCTTCCAGCCACGCTTCACGTGGTTCCTCGGCGAGTTGGCAGAAGGGCTTGGTCGGGCCGGGCAGATTGCTCAGGGACTTGACGCAATCGACGAGGCGCTGGCGCGATCCGAGCGCAATGAAGACCGCTGGTGCGTTGCCGAGTTGCTGCGCATCAAAGGCGAGCTTCTTCTGTTGCAGGGAGGATCCGGAGCCGCGGCGGCGGCCGAAGATCACTACCAGCAGGCGCTCGGTTGGGCGCGCCGGCAAGGCGCCTTGTCCTGGGAACTGCGCGCCGCCACGAGCCTCGCCCGGCTGTTGCGCGACCAAAATCGGTCCACAGAGGCGATTGCGCTTCTCGCGCCGATCTACAATCGGTTCACCGAGGGTTTCGACACTGCCGATCTCAAAGCCGCAAAGGCACTGATCGACGGTTTTTACAATACCGAGGGGGCTAGCCGATCGCCGCTGATGGATGCCCCCCGGGACGGCACGGCGTCGACTAGCATGATGGCGGCATGAGTGTGGGTGGAACGGCGCTGCCTGCCCCGTTCCACCCACATCCAAGGCTCACTCGGCCAAGGGCTTACTCGGCTGGTGCCGCGGCCACCGCAGGCCGCTCGTCGGCGAGCCGAGAGAGGCCCAGATGGACGACGGCTGCGATGATGGCGCCGACGATCGGGGCCAGAACATACAACCAGGCGTCACTGAGATTGCCCGTCACGATCATCGGGCCCAACGCGCGCGCAGGGTTGAAGGCGGCGCCCGTCAGCGCCCCGCCCATCAGGATGTTGAGGACCAAGGTCAGGCCGATCGCTCCAGGCCCAGCGTTTCAGCGGCGGGCTGGCCAGATAGCTCAGCTCGGTGAAGACGCCGAGATGAAGGACGATGATTGGGCGTTCGGAAGTACACTTGGCTTACGGAACCGGCTCGGCTGGCGGCTGGCCCCACCGCGACCGGATTTGACCGAGCTGTTGGGCTATCTGGCGGTTTCAGCTATCATTGTGAATTCAGGTTCAAACACCTTAGACTGCTTCAGCCATCTCCCCGGCATTGATGTAGTGCTGGTTCGCCCTCGTGCTCTTGTGCGCTGACCGGTGCGACAAACGCGCTTCAACTTCTCTCGCCTCTCGTTTGAAAGCACGCCCTAATGCTTCGAGTTCGTCGGCAAGCCGCGAGCGAAACTGGGGAATACGGGATGTCAGATGAGGTACACCTGCGTGCCGAAGCGGCGCGGTGCGTATTGCTAAGATTTTACTCGTAATATGGGCGCCTCTGACCCTGAGCTTTCGTTCTACGAGACCCGCCGCCGGTCAAATCCTTTCCGATCGATGGCCAATTGCGAATGGGCTCCATCAGCCAGCGCATCTACCACTTCTTTGCCTGGCCGATATCCTCGCAGCCGAGTTGGTCGGATATTCACGTCTGATCGGCACCGACAAGAAGGGACGTCAGGAAGCGGTCACAAGAACGATTTGATTGTCCGCAGCAAGTTGTCGATGATCACCGGTTTTGTAATATAGCCATCACATCCGCTTTCCAAAGCCTTGGTTTCATCTCCCGCCGTTGCAAAAACGGTCACGGCGATGATCGGAATGCTCTTGGTCTGATCATCTTATTTAAGTCGGCGGGTTACGTCGAATTCGGAGATATCGGGAGTTTAATATCCATGAGGATCAAATCGGGTTGTTTATCACGAGCGAGGTTGATCGCTTGGCGCGAGCGCCCTTGCATGCAGCGGTGATTTCCTGCTGCGTCTTGCCGGTTGCCCAGCGCAAGGACCTGGTCGCCGAGGTTCGACGGACTGTGTTTGCCGCCAGCGGGTTTTGCAGTCGTCGTGCGCGCACGGCTCTGGAATTAGGTTCGCATCTGACTCGCCGCTGGAGGGAGATGGATTTGAACCATCGGTCCCGGCACGAAAGAGCCGATTTTTAGTTGCCGAAAGCGAATTGCGGGACCGAACGGGGGCAGCAAAAGTCGCTCTTATGCGGTACCGATGGTTCGAATCCATCTCTTTCCAGCGCGGAGTTTGCTGGGAAGTCTTCACCGTCGATCAAGGTGGGATCTAGCGCGCCGTTGCCGACCGGCGGCTATCTGGAGCACGCCGACGGCACCGCGTGAATGCACGCTGCCTCGACGGCGTCGATGGCCCAAGCCTAAAGCCGACCCGCTTCTTCGACGGCCGGCATTGGGAGGAAGCCCAACTCCGCCGGATCTTCGAAGGAGGTCATCCAGCTGCTCCCGGCTTGATGGGCAGTCACCCTGAGAACGATCCTGGACCGCGCAGCCGAATAAGACGTCAAGGCCGCTGTCAGGCCGAGCGAGATCAAGTTTGTGTTCTCGTCCCGCCGCATCGGAGCCGACCGCGAAGCGCGCCAAGTTGGAACATGGCGCCGACTGATCCCCTTCCAGTGGTTCGTTGCGATCCCAGGTTGACCCGTGAGTGCGCGGGTCGGCAACGTCAAGCAGCAAGCGGCGTGACCCTGTCGATTGAATAGGGGAATTTACCGGCCTGTATCGCGTTGGTCGATACGTATTCGGTGACGAGCCTCTGGCCGGTTACGAAACCGCGGGATAGCCGCTGCCCTGCTGCAATAATCAAGATCCGGTACTCGCTTTTCCATCCCAATTTGCCGCCGAGCTGATCGGCACGAGACGCAGAACGTTATGGAGGTTGTGGGGCGATGTGGCGGTCAAGGACGGAAAGATCGCCATGATCAGCGGACGCATCAAGGCGACGGCGATGAAGAAGGCGGACGCCACCGGATGCATCGTCGCGCCGGGGGCTATCGACCTGCACAATCACTATGATTTGCAGCTGAACTGGGATCCTTAGAGGATGTCAGCTCAGAACGGCCGGTGGAAGGACCGCATGAGCCAATCCGACCTTGATGCCGCTGATCGGGGGATTCCTGCGATCGCTCCCCGAGGGAAAGGTTCGCACGAGACTTGCGCTGGAGGGAGATGGGATTTGAACCATCAGTACCCCGCAAAATTTTGGGGCTGCCCCGTCGCAAGTCTAACTCGTTGTCATGCGGCCGGCGGGTGACGGACCGCTAGGTCGGCTCGCTCGGGTTCTCGGGGTGGGGGGGCCCTGCCCCGCCGCTGACCAGACGGCACGGCGGGACGTGACCCAAAGCCGCCTATCCGGATG
>CAVOHI010000063.1:0-63254 GCA_963695605.1 uncultured Alphaproteobacteria bacterium
GGGCCGAGAGCGCAAAGGCTTACTCCGGGCGGTGATTATACCGCTTCCTGTCGGCCTCAATCGGCCGGCTTGGTACGACTTCTATGCGGGGCGGCTCCCGATCCGTCGGCGGGGAGCTTGGCTGCGCGCCCGGCCGGTTGCGCTGAGCGCTTTCATCAACAGCGGCTCGAACCACGCCGGCCGAGCCTGGGGATAAAGCGGAACTCGATTAGCCATCGCGCGACAGGTCGCGGCGCGCCCGCGATGCTCATGAACCACATGATCCGAAGTATCCGATTTGCCGCCGGCAGCTGCGCGCCAATACAAGCTTTGATTGCACGGTAAAGAGTGACAGCGATCGGTTGTTCCGCCGCTCTACCGCCCATCTTTGCGGCGGCCAGCCGGCACTCCTGCAGCCAGATCGAACCGTTGCGGGCCGCGGTCGCGTCGAAAGCGATACCCCATTGCAGGCAGCGCCGCGCAAGATAATCGACTTTGAGCTCAAACGTGCGGCACTTCATCGCGAAGCGCGCATTTTCGACGGCGTTCATCGCATAGATGTTGCTATCGTGGATCCGGTAGCAGGCTAGCGGTTCGTGAAGAGTTATCACCTCACCATAGAATGGTGAATTGCACTCCAGCACTGCGTCCATGTGATAGTCGCGCGGGTTCTCCAGCTCGAAGGCTCCGTCGTTCCTAAGCCGCTCCAGCAGCGCCCGAGAATACGCGTTGCCGCTGCCCGGTGAGTTGGGCGATCCGCCGGTCCGAAGGAGCGCTGCCCGCAGCGTCGCCGTGTCGAGGTTTGCCGGGTATTTTGGTGCAACATGGCCGAGCTGGCGGCCCGTTTTGTCGATCGTTGCCAGGGGAAACTAACCTTGACGGTCTCGGCCGTCCAAAGGCCAGCCATCGTTGCGGCGGCATTCGGCAACAAAAGATCGTCAGAGTCTAGGAAGATCAGGATCGGGATAGCGCGCCAGCGGCCAGGCGCTATCCTGTGCGACGACCTGGCCGCCATTGGTGTCGCGGAGGAGGTACCGGATCCGGCCGCTGTAGCCCGAAATGATCGCTTGCGAGTGGTCGGTCGAACAATCGTCGACGACAATCACCTCGCACAAAGGGTAGTCTTGCGCAAGAGCGCTATCGATTGCAGCAGCCAGAAACTGGGCGTTGTTGTAGTTGACGACAATAATGCTAACGCCCCGGCACTCGCTCATAATACCTGCCTCGCAGTCGCGCCACACAGTGTCATCCGACGCCGTACGATAGCGTTGCATAAAATACGATCCGCGGCCACTCCAAGCAGAACCCGACAAAGCACGTCGTTGTGCCGGCGGCGATCGTCGTCCGGGCCCGCCCGCAAGATCCGGTCACCGGCGCTTACGGCATGGCATCATCCGGCGCGCGATGCCTTTCGGCGGCATCGTCATGGCGCTCCCACCTGTCATTCTCGCCGCCGCAAATGTGACGCCATTGCGGTCCCTCTATTTATGTAGCGCGGTGGGTAACAGGCTTCGCCAGCGCCGTCCCCAACCTGGTCTGGGCGTTGCTACTCGTCACCGCCGTCGGGCTCGGGCATTTTTCCGGGCGCCCTGGCGCTCTCGGTTCACTCGATCGGGTGCTCGGTCGCCTGTTCGCCGAGACGATCGAGCACTTGGACATGGCGCCGATCGATGCGTTGACCTTACGGGCGCCCGCCACGTGCAGGTCTTCAACCATGGCGTCATCCCGTCCATCCTGCCCTGGCTCCTCGGATCGCACTCCACCGGGTCGACGAAAACATCCGCTCCTCACGGTCGGTCGGCTTTGTCAGTGCCGGTGGCATAGGCGGCGAGCCGCTCTCGGGGATGAGCCTGTTTCGAGCCTGCCGCCGCCCACGCACCGCAATCCAAGTTGTATCGGGAAAGGGTCGCTGGCTGCATCTGCGGCGAATTTACAGCGAGAGTTCCCCTTCAGGTTGTAAGGCCGAAGGAAACGACAAATCGCCGGCGGCGCAGGTTAGCGCCAGCCCCGACGCGAGCACGCGCGCTCCGGTGCTCTTGGTGAAAACCGCTAGCGATCGGGGCCTCCTCCGTCCAGCCGCGATCCGTTCCCGAACCGTCAGTCGGAGTATGCAATGCCAAAAAGGCAATTGTAAGATCGCGCTCGCCGAATGACCGAGCGTTCCTGGCGAGACGAATTGTAAACCCTTTCAGTCGTATAAGCTCCATCCGAATTGCCGGCGACATTGCGGTTCCTCGAAGAGCGGTCCGGCCAAGCCATTGCCGAGCCCTATGTCTTATCTTCGGTCGAGCCGGCGATGGTATTGCTCGGGCCAGGCGAGTTCACGATAGAAAACCTCGCGCTCGAAAACGGCTTGCTCCGCGGGGACTCTATCAACCGTGTCAATGGCATCGCCGCTCCGACGATGTTTGCTCGGATCAATCGCTTTGCCGTCCGTCAGGTCACAGTCGAGTAAGCGAGACCACTGGACGAACGCGCCAGCGCCCGTCGCTTTGGAGTGCCAGTCCGGATCGCCGACTTGACCGACACTGGCTTATCGCTGGAACTCGGGATCGATGCACCAGTCGCCACGTTCGGCTATCTATCGGTAGATGTCTACCGCAATTGAGAGGGTTTGATCGAGACCGAAGAACGCAGCCGCCAGATGCAGCAGTCTGCAGCCCTTCCAGTTTGCCTCGGTCAGCACCGATTTTCAGCGTCGCTTGGCGCGGCAGCAGGAGCGCCTGGATTCATTTGTGGAATATCCTTCCTCGCTATTATTCGACAATCTCGCGTCCAGAACGCTCAGCAGCGGTTGGCTCGACCCGATTACGTCGAGTGATCCTGCCGCAAGGAGTGAGCTGCCGAGCGGCTGCTTCGCTTCTCCGACGAGAGAGCCCAGGCAACGACATCGCGCTGGCGCAACCTATGACCTGGGTGGAGGTGGCCTTCACTTCGGACGGGCTTGTGTTCGGCAGGTACGATCTCGAAGACGACAAGGCGGGGAGGTTCCGCTGGATGGGTCCGGTGGCGATTTTGCTCAACCCCAGCCGAGCCGACCCGTTGCTCGCGTCGAAGTCACCATCGGCCAAGTATATGGAGCATTTGAGCCCGTGCTTGGCGGCTTCCTCGACGGGAGGACGCAGTCGTCGACATTCTAAGCGCCCAGGACGGCTTTCTCGCAAGGTTCGCTTTACAAAAATCGAAAGATCCGCTGCCGATTCGGGCATTCGCGAATTCGAGAGCTCTGCGATCGGCTGCCCGGCGCAAGATTATGACGTTGAAGACGAGCGGATGCTCTCGGTGGCCATCACTAAGGTCGTCTTCCACTATTTCGAGTGACTTTCTTCGATGGATCGGCGGCCGCTTTTCGTATTTAGCCCATTGCCACCCGCGAAGAATGGCATTGTCGATTATATGTATGCATTACTTCAGGAGCTGCAAACAAACTACTACGATTGCTCTGTTTTCTGCGCTGACGTGTTTGCAGAGGCCCCGCATCACGTTCGCGTACGCGACGAGGCCCTGGCCTTTCGCCACCTGCACGGCGCCGACCGGGCGGCGACCTCCCGCGATCTGGAGCGGTTTTCGCTCGACATTGGCGTGATGGTGATCTCAAAAACTGCAGCGAACTATGCCTTGTTCGACATGCTTCATGAGGTTATTGCCAAGAGTAGCGCGTTAATCGTGCATTCGAAATTTGCGAGGGGCGCGACTACGAACCCGTCTATGGCGAGCGCGCGGCCGAACGCGTGACCGTGATACCGCATCTCGCGCTGCCCCCCACGATGCACGATCGGGCGCTGACGCGCGTCAAGATCGGGTTGCCGAACGACGCTTTTATTATTTTGACGTGTGGATTTGCGACACGCGCCAAGGGTCTCGAATGGGTAATGGAAGCATTGAGCGAAGCTCAGGAAACGCGGCTTGGCGTTCCTGTGGATCCACGCCGGTGAAGAGCGTCCTGACGAGTGCAACCCGTCACAATACCTCCAGACGAACCCGGAACTCCGGAGACGCAGTCGGATCGCCAGCTTTGTGCCGGAGGAAGATCTGACCGCCTACATTGCCGTTTGTGATGTGCTGGTCAATCTGCGTTTTCCTTCTGTCGGCGAGAGCTCCGGAATCCTCGCTCGAGGAATGGCTGCCGGCGATGCTGCAGTGTCTCCGACACTGCCTCCTACTCGGAGCTGCCGAAGGACGCGGTCGTCCATATTCCGATCGGTCGGCCTATCCCGCATCTGGTAGCGGCGCTGACGACGCTTCGACGCAACTCAGAGTTGCGCAATTCGATTTGCGAGCGCTGCCCGCCGTATTGCCGCTACCGATTGGTCGCCAGCGGCCATCGTTAAGCAATACCGGGACGTAATAGAGGCGGCGGCTGGGCCCGTTCATTCACCGGGCCCGAGCCGGTGTGCTCGCAACGCGGGGATCCAATCATCAGCCTCAACTCGATCACCAAACGAGCCGAGACGCCTTGGAGCGTGCTCTGCGTGATCGGCAAGGCTTTTGCAAATCCTATTGCGCGGCGCCAGTCTCGATAAGCTCGTCGAGCTCAGCCTGCGTCGGCCGCGTCTGCTGGACGAACTCATTCCGGAGTGTGTGGAGGCACGCGACATTCGGATCATTGACCCAGGTGAGGACTTCTCGCCCTGCGGGTGACCCGGCGGGATTGCGCGGGGATTTCCCCTCCAATGCAGTGGGTGTCCTTTTGGAGACCCGCATTCCGTGAACGCCTGGGACGCCGCCGCAGCTGTCGGAGAAACGGCTGCAGCCTCAACCTCACCGCCGATCGGCGCGACAGTGATGCTGCCCGTTCTTCGCGCAGCATTCAAAGACGTTTTGCTCGTTGACGCCACCTTTCGGAGACAGCGTTTGGCCGGTCACGACGGGCCGATAATCCAAGTGGGAGCACCCGATTTTCATCCCGATTTTGCCGAGCGTGGCTTCTATCGGCGTTTCCGCCAGGCAGGCGGGCACCTGCCGCTATTCTGGTTCGATGATGCCCATATGGTCGCCGCCTTGTCGAGCACGATGGAAGCGGGCACGCTGAATGCGAGTCGACACTCCGGATTTTGGAGGTGTTGCGTAGGTACCGACAGCGTCGCTTCTCGGTTCGGCGGGGTCGAATTGGTGGTTCACGAGCTGGAACTTCCTCCCCCAGTCGCAGCCGAGCCGTGGACCCTTCGCTGCTGCGAGCCCCGTCATGGCTACCGGATGAACGCACCGGCGCGCCTTCTGGTCGTCACACCGGTGGTCACGCACCCGGCAACGCAAGGAAATTCGGCGCGGATTTCAGGCGCTCGGTCAGCAGTTGCTGTCCCGCGGGATAGCGCCGGAGTTGCTGTATTATGGGATGGAGGGGTTGACTGCGCGGCAAGAAGCCGCGATGTCGGCCTTTTGGTCTCGGTTCCATTTTGTCAAATCGACGCCGCTTCCGCCGCCGTCTCTCGGCAGCTGTTGGGGTGTCGACGATTGGTGCCCGGATCAGCTGTGCGAGCGCGTCCGCAGTCTGCACGCGCGCAACCGCTACGCCGCAGTGCTGGTCAACTATGTGTGGATGTCGCGGGTCCTTGTCGATCTCGCCGGTGTCCTTCGCATAATCGATACACGCGACCTCTTCGGGGATCGGCATTTGGTCTGCAGGGCTGTCGGGCTGGAGCCACGCTGGTTTTTCACCAGTGCGGCCGAAGAAGTCCGCGGCTCGAACGGGCGGACCGCTGCGTCGCGTGGCGCTAGCGCAGGCGCGGGCCCGGGTCCATTCCCAGGTACACCCTGCCGCCGATCGGGTACCATTCCGGCGCGAGCGTGACGGTCTGGCCGACGGTGTGCAGGTCGCGCCAGCACTCGGCGAGGCGGCTCTCGCGCTTGAACGATGTGCTGCCGCCGTGCCGGTACATCAAATCCATCGCCTCGCGCGCGCAGTCGGCAGCGTAGACCGCGGCCAGCCGGCAGCGGGCGCGCTGCTCGAGGGTGGTCTCCTTGCCGGAAGCGACCGTGTTCCACAGCTCGGCGATCATCGCGCTGCGGTAGGCGCGCCCAGCGTTGAGGATGGCGTCGGCCCGGCCAACAGCATCCTGCACCTGCGGGTTGTCGCAGAGCAACCCGACGGGGCGGCCGCGCGGCTGCTTGCCCCCAGCCAGCTCGATCAGCGCATTGATGCCGGCGCGCGCGATGCCGGTGATCACCGCGCTGTGATGCGGCCCGACCCAGCACTGGACCGGCAGCTGATAGGTGACCCCCGGCCAGCGCGACCATTGGTTCTCGAGGGGAATGCCGACTTGCGGCATCGTCCGCCGCTCCGGCAGGAACACGTCCTCGACCGTCCAGTCGAAGCTGCCGGTGCCGCGCAGTCCGGTGACGTCCCAGCTCCCCGGCACGATCTCCGCTTCCGAGCGCGCAAACACGCCGCGCCAGTAGAGCGAGCCGCCTTCCGGGTGGCGGCGCGGCTGGCCGTCATCGCCGAGCACCTGGAAGCTGCCGAGCATCCAGCTCGCCTCCTGACAGCCGGTGCCGAACTGCCATCTGCCGGTGACCCGGTAGCCGCCCTCGACCGGCACCGCCTGCCCGCCGCCCGGCACCGCAGTGCCGGCGATGATCGTGTCGGCGCGCTTGGCGTAGATCTCGTGCACTCCCTCTTCCGGCAAGCCGAGCGTCACGAGCTGGCCGACGCCGCCGTTGCCGAGGTTCCAGCCGACCGAGCCGGCGCCCTCGGCCAGCAGCTCCACGGCGCGCAGGTAGGTCAGCGGGTCGACCTCTAGGCCGCCCAGCTCGCGCGGGATCACCATCCGGTAGAAGCCGGCGGCGCGCAACTGCTCGACCAACGCTTTCGGCAGGCGCTGCTCGCGCTCGATCTCCTCGCGGTAGCTGCGGAGCTCCGGCTGCAGCGCGGCCGCAGCCTGCACCAGGGGTTGCGCGTCGATATCCGCCGGTAAGCGCGTCTCTTCGGCCATCGTGTACATTCCCCTCATGCCACGCCGCCTTCAACCGAATTGCGGCCAGCCGCGGCGCTGGTAGGCGCCGTCCCAGAACAGCCATTCATACTGGCAGGCGCGGATAAAGGCCGCCAGCATCTTGGCGCGGGTTGCCGGGGTCGCGGCATCGGCCGCCCGATCGGTTATCGCGATGACCGTCCGTACCGCCTCGCCAAAGCGCTCGTCGGCGTAGGTGTCGATCCACGCCTTGTACGGGTTCTGCGGCGCGGCTGTCCGAGCGATCGCGCACCCGACATCCCAATAGATCCAAAAGCAGGGCAATAAGGCAGCAACCAGCACTTCCCAAGGGTCATGATAGGCCGCTGCGATCAGGTAACTGGTGTAGGCGAGACAGTCCGGCGACGGCTCGGCATCGGCAATGCCCGCTGGGTCCACGCCAAAGTCCCGCAAATAACGGCCGTGCAAAGCCTGCTCGACGGCGATCGCGCCCAGAGCGGATTGCGCGAAGGACTGCATCGTCGCCGTGTCCGGGGCTTTGGCCGCAGAGATCGCGAGCGCGCGGGAGAACTGGCCGAGATAAATCGCGTCTTGAATGATGTAGGTCTGAAACCGGTCGCGACTGAGCGAACCCGCCGCGAGTTCCGTGTTGAAGGGGAGGTTGTGGATTGCCGGCCCGCAAGGATGTGGTGCGCTGCCAGGCATTTTCGGAAAATCGGGTCATCCCTACTGTGTCTCCGCGGGTTGCTACCAGCATTTCGAATAGTCGCAGCTGGTGCACTGGTCGCAGCCCTCGATGCGGATTAGCGCCGCCTCGCCGCATTTCGGGCACTGCGCCATCCGGGTCGTGATGGATCTCTGATCCGAAATCAACGCGTTGCCGGCAGCGACTTTCTGCTCGCCGATTGCAGCTCTCTGGCCGCGTGCCGGCAGAAAGCCGATCGCGATCATGTGGCGCTCGATGACGTCGCCGATCGCGGCCAATAGCGAGGGCACGTATTTGCCTTCCATCCAGGCGCCGCCGCGCGGGTCGAACACCGCCTTCATCTCCTCGACGACAAACGAGACGTCGCCGCCGCGGCGGAATACCGCGCTGATCATCCGCGTCAGCGCGACGGTCCAGGCGTAGTGCTCCATGTTTTTCGAGTTGATGAACACCTCGAAGGGCCGGCGGCGACCGTCCTGAACGATGTCGTTCAACGTGATGTAGAGCGCGTGCTCACTGTCCGGCCAGCGGACCTTGTAGGTCTGCCCGGGCAGCGCCTCCGGCCGACTCAAGGGCTGCGTCATGTAGACGACGCCGCCGGCCTCGAAAATGTCGGCAGGCTTGGCGGACGTCGCCGGCGCGGGCGGCGGAAGCGGCAGCTCCTGCTGTCGTGCAGCTTCCCGTCCGGCAGCCGGCGTCTCGGCCCTGACCGCCAGCACCGCCCCGGTGACTTCGTTCGGCCGGTAGGTCGTGCAGCCTTTGCACCCGAGCGCGTAGGCCTGCAGATAGACATCCTTGAAGCGCTCGAACGGGATCTCCGCGGGGACGTTGATGGTCTTCGAGATCGAGCTGTCGATGTGCTTTTGCACCGCGGCCTGCATGACGACATGGTCTTCGGGGGTCAGAACCTGCGCATCGATGAAATAGTCGGGCAGCGGCGCGTGCTCGCCCTTGACGCGGCGGAACAGGCGATAGGCGTAGTCGGTCACCTCCTCTTCGCGGCGGGTGCCGTCGGGCATCAGCACGTTGCGCGTGTGGCGGAAGCTGAAGACCGGCTCGATCCCCGATGAAACATTGTCGGCGAACAGCGAAATCGTGCCGGTCGGCGCGACCGAAGTAAGCAGCGCGTTGCGGATGCCGTGCTGCCCGATATGCGCGCGCACCTCCTCGTCCAAGCCCTTCACCGTCTCGCCGGCCAGATACCGCTCGCGGTCGAACAGCGGAAACGCGCCCTTCTCGGCCGCGAGGGCGGTCGAGGCGAGATAGGCCTCGCGCTGGATCGTGCCGAGCCAGCTTTCGGCCGCCGCAACCGCCGCCGCCGAGCCATATCGTAGCCCGCACAGGATCAGCGCATCGGCGAGCCCCGTAACCCCGAGGCCGATACGGCGCTTCCGGCGCGCCTCTTCCTGTTGCCGGGGCAGCGGGAATTGCGAGATGTCGACGACATTGTCCATCATGCGGATGCAATCCGAAACCAGCCGGCGGAGCCGGTCGAGGTCGAGCCGCGCCTCGGGAGAGAACGGATGCTCGACCAGGCTCGCCAGGTTGATCGAGCCCAACAGGCACGCGCCGTAAGCCGGCAGCGGCTGCTCGCCGCACGGATTGGTCGCCGTGATCTCTTCGCAGTAATAGAGGTTGTTCCGCCGGTTGATGCGGTCGATGAAGATGACGCCAGGCTCGGCATAGGCGTAGGTCGCGCGCATGATCTTGTCCCACAGCTCGCGCGCTGGCAGCACTTTCCACGTGGTCTTCGCGCCATCGGGGCCGCCGAAGGACAGCTCCCACGGAGCATTTTCCTCGACCGCCTTCATCAGCGCGTCCGTCACCAGCACCGAAAGGTTGAACATGCGCAGCCGGCCCGGCTCGCGCTTCGCCTCGATGAAAGCCTCGATGTCGGGATGGTCGCAGCGCAGGGTCGCCATCATCGCGCCGCGGCGGTAGCCGGCGCTCATGATCGTCCGGCACATCGCGTCCCACACATCCATGAAGGAGAGCGGCCCCGAGGCGTCGGCACCGACGCCTTTGACCGGCGCGCCACGCGGCCGCAGGGTCGAGAAGTCATAGCCGATGCCGCCGCCCTGCTGCATCGTCAGCGCCGCTTCCCGCAGATGCGCAAAGATCCCGCCCATGTCGTCGGGGATGGCGCCCATCACAAAGCAGTTGAACAGGGTCACCGAGCGGGCGCTGCCAGCGCCGGCGACGACGCGGCCCGCCGGCAAGAACTTGAAATCGGTCAGCGCCGCGTAGAACCGCTCAGTCCATTGCGCTGCATCGCGTTCGGGCGCAGCAAGTGCCGCCGCGACCCGCCGCCAGGTATCCTCGATCGTCTTGTCGACCACCTCGCCCGAAGCGGACCGCAGGCGATACTTCATGTCCCAGATCTGCTGCGATATCGAGCCGACGAGCGCCATGGCAGAGATTTCCTCCTTCTCGCCAGCAGTGTACCACAGTTCCGGATTCGTTCGGGAGTTTCCGCCCGATCACTCTGTGCTTGAGCAGAAATCGTCATTGCGGGCGCCAGCGAAGCAATGTCGGGCCGCCGAGCGTTCGATCGGGTCGAGATTGCTTTGTCGCGATACTCCTCGCAATGACAGCCCCCAATTTTGTCGAAATCTCTCTAAGCGCTGATAGTTCCTCATTCCGGGGCGCGAGTAGTAGTTCGCCCGCCATTGCGGCCGGGCATTGATCTTGTTCGCGGCCTCGCGCAGCAGCGCGGTGGTGGCGGTCTCGATCCGCCGTTCGAGTTCGGCCATCACGCGGGGCCGGGTTCTGCCGGGCGGTATCGGATCGAGAAATTCGAGAACGATGCGGCCAGGGCGCTTTACGAAGCTGCGGCGGCCCCAATAGAGGCCGGAATTGACCGCCGCCGGAACCAGCGGCAGAGCCAATGCCTGATAAAGCGCAGCGGCACCGGGCTGATAGGGTCTGCGCTCGCCGGGGGCGACCCGGGTTCCTTCCGGAAAGATGACGATCGGCCGCCCGGCAGCGGCAGAGGCGCGCGTGCCCTGGCCAACATCCGGCGCAACGCACCCGCCCCGGCCTTGCGGTCGATCCCGATGGAGCCGGCGCGCGCCGCATACCAGCCGTAAAACGGCAGCAGCAACAATTCGCGCTTCACGACGACCGCTGGATCGCCGAGCATCACCGGCAACACTAGAGCGTCCCAGGCGGATTGATGCTTCATCGCGATGATGCAGCCGCCGGGGGGAGGCGGTCGAGCCCGCGGACCTCGTGGCCGAGCCCGACAATGAGCCTGAGCAATACCAAAACACTCGCTGCCCAGAACCGGCCGAACCGCATTGTCATGGCACGCGGCGTCAAGAGAAAGGGAAGCCCGAGCGTGCCCAGGATCGCGGTCCAGGCGAAGAAGGCGAGATTGAAGGCGAGCGCTCTTACCCAGCTCATCGCTGCATCTCGGCGCTCGCCGGCTCGTCCGTCCTGTTGATTGTCCCTGGTCCCCGCCGCTCGATCAGCGGACGGGCCAGCGCGCCCAGGTATTTGACATATTCATTGACCAGCAGCGCAGCGGTGCCGCGCCATGCCCACCAACGATCTTGCTTGACCTGGTCGGGAAAGACGGGATGAGCCACGATTTCGATCTCCGGCATTGCCCGATCGAATTCAAGCAGGCTGCGCGGCATGTGGTACCAGGCAGTGACCAGACGCAGGCTGTGAAGCCCTTGACGGCGCATCCACTGCGCCGTCTCCTGCGCATTGCCGAAGGTGTTGTCGGCCTGATGGCCGAGCGCGACGCAGCACAGTGCCCAATCCGGAGCATGGCCTGAAACGCCGAGCAGATCATCCAGATCGACCTGCTGGTTGACGCCGGAGACAAAGAGCTTGCGCCCCTTTCCCTCGCGGAGAAGGTCAATGCCGCTCTGCAGGCGCAAGCTGCCGCCGGTCAGCACGATAATGGCGTCGGTCGCCGCCGCCCGCGTGTCGGCCGCCGGCGGCGTCGCAAACCACAGCAGCCCACCGAGCCATAACAGGCAACAGGCGGCGGCCACTAGCATCACCACTCGCAAGGGCACCCCCACAGCAGCATCATCGACGGGTTTCGGGGCGCACGGTCGAGGGCCGATCCCGCGTTCGATCGCAGTAGCCGTCAACCGCTGGTCTCGCCGCTGAGCACCGGGCCGAAGAGCTTCCCACCGCTCGCCGTCGAAACGCGCCATCTGGATCTGCTTGATCGGTGCAAAGTCGGTCGGGCTGGTATTGATTTTGATGCCGGGCAACAGCATCGGGACGGTGAAGTCGTGCAGGTTTGCTGCCTCTTTCATAATGTTTTCGCGGGTCAGATCATCACCGCATTGCTGCAGTACCTGCACCATGGTCTGACAGAAGGACGGGCCGACGACGTTCCCGGCGTCGGTCTTGTCGCCTTCCGGATAATACTTGTCCATAAATGCAACCCACTGCTGGTAGCCGGGGTCATTCTTCCACTGAGGGTCGGTCGGGTCCTTGATGTAGAAATCCGAGACAATGTCCCGGGCGTTCTCCAACCCTGCCGGTTTCAACGTGGCGCCCACGGAGTTGCCGACGCTGCTGAGAATGTGAAGCGGCTTCCACCCGATCTCGGCCGCCTTGCGGATCGCCTGTGCGGCGAACTTCGGAATGCCGGTATTGACGAAGACGTCGGCGCCGCCGGATTTCATGCTGATGATCTGCAAGTCGACGGTCGGATCTGTCGTTTCGTATGGCGCCTCGACGATCAGCATCGATTTCGCCTTGTCGCCGAGTCCGTCTTTTAGGCCTTTCAGATAGTCCTTGCCGAAATCATCATTCTGATAGAGCACGCCGATTTTGCCGTTCGGCTGGTGCTCGAAGATATAGGCGGCATAGACGTGCCCCTCGCTCTGGTAATTGGGCTGCCATCCCATGGTCCACGGAAAGTGCTTCTGGTCGTTCCATTTGGTGGCCCCGGTCGCAACGAAGAGCTGCGGCACTTTTTTCTGGTTCAGATAGCGCTGGATCGCCGAGTTGGTCGGTGTGCCCAGCGGCGCCAACATCAGCAGCACGCCGTCTTCCTCGACCAGCTTGCGCACCTGCTCGACCGTTTTCGGCGGCGAATAGGCGTCGTCGTACGAGAGGAAGTTGATCTTGCGGCCGTTGACACCCCCTTGCGCGTTGAGCATCCGGAAATACGCCGCCTCGGCCTTGCCGATCGTGCCGTAAGAGGAGGCCGGTCCGCTGTAGGGGACGGTGTTGCCGATCTTGATCTCGGTGTCGGTGACGCCGGGACCGTATTGCTTTTCGGCGCGCGCGGGCCCGATTGACAAGAATGGGGCCGCGAGAGCAAGCGCACTCGGCGCCGCCGCTAGGATCGATCGGCGCGTAATTTTCTTCATCTAGAGTTTCCTTTCGATTTCAGCCGGGCGGCCGCGAACCGTACGAAGCCGGCGGCGCCCGACGGCATGACATAAATCACCAACAGCAGGATGACTCCATAGATCGCACCGGCGAGCCCGGTCGATACACGCTCGGCGATGTTCGGGACAAACAGGACGAATACGCCACCGAAAAGGCTTCCCGGGATCGAGCCAACGCCCCCCACCACCAACCCGACCAGCAAGGAGACGGACAACAGAAAAGTAAAGCTGTCGGGAGCGACAAATTGGATGGCGATGGCGCCCAGCGCCCCCGCGACCCCGGTGTAGAACGCGCTGACGCCGAAGGTCAGGGTCTTATAGAGCGCGGTGTTGATGCCCATCGTCGCTGCAGCGATCGGGTGATCGCGGATCGCCATGATCGCCCGGCCGGTTCGGCTCTTCACGAGGTTCGCAGCGCCGGCGAACATGATCAGCAACACCGCCAATGTGAAGAAATAAAGCCATTGGTCCTGGTCGAGCGGCACGCCAGGCGGGGGATCGGGTTTCAAGATCACGATCCCCTGTACCCCGCCCGTCAGTGGCTCGAGTGGTTGAAATTTGAGGATCTGCGGCATCGCAGTAGCGAGCGCGAAGGTCGCCAGAGCGAGGTAGAGGCCCTGTAGGCGCAAGGCCGGCAGCCCGAACAGAAAGCCCACAGCGAAGCAGACCACGCCGGCACAAGGCAAGGTCCAATAATAGGCGAGGTCCAGCTGCTCCATCAGGATCGCAGCGGTGTAGGCGCCGATCCCGTAAAAGGCGCTGTGCCCGAGCGAGAATTGCCCGTTGAAGCCGGTCAGCAGATTGAGACCGAGGATGGCCAAGCCGTAGACCATCACCAGGGTCAGCTGGAAAACTAAAAAGCTCTTGACGACAAAGGGGATTACCAATGCCACGACTATCGCCGCCGCAATCAGGAGTTGGCGGGTGCTCGGCTTCGCGATCGCAAGAACGCGGGGCGTCGCGCCTGCGAGAGCCACTGTGTCCGGCGGCGGACCCGTCATACTCGGCTCACCACCGTGCGGCCAAACACACCGCTCGGCTTGACCATCAGCACGGCGACGATCAGCACGAGGGCGATCGTCAGCTTCAGCTCGCGCCCGACATAGGGGATGAAAGTGCCCGCGAGGTTCTCGATGACGCCGACGGCAAACCCGCCGGCCACCGCGCCGCCGGGGCTCGACAGCCCGCCAAGGACTGCGCCCGCAAATCCATAGAGCAGGACACCGAGCATCATGTTCGGTTCGAGAAACACCACCGGAGCGATCAGCATTCCGGCGACCGCGCCGACCGCCGCCGACATCCCCCAGCCGAGCGCGATCATCCAGCCGACGCGGATGCCGACGAGGCGCGCCAATTCCGGGTTGGTCGCCGCAGCGCGCATCGCCAGGCCCAGGCGGGAGCCGCGAAAGAACAGGTAGAGCAGGCCCAGCATTAGCAAGGTAACCCCAATCATACCGGCTTGATGGGTGCCGATCAGGCGTTCGCCGAACAACGGGGCCGAGCCGAAGGGTGTCGGGAAGGTTTTGATGTTGAAATCCCAGATCCATCCGGCGGAGCTGTTGAGGATGCCATAGAGGGCGATGAACGCGGCGAGCTGGCTCAAGATCGGCGCGTTTTGGATCGGTTTGAACAGGACCCGCTCGATCGCGATACCGCCAACGAATGACAACGTCACCGCACCGATGAACGCGGCCCAATAGGGCCAACCCCATTGGAGCATCTGCCACGCGAGAAAGGTCGAAAACATCGCCATCTCGCCTTGGGCGAAATTGAGATGATCAATCGCCTGGTAGATCATCACTACGGCGAGCGCCATCGACGCATAGATCGCGCCGGTCGCGAGGCCCGCCAGTACCTGTTGCAGCAACAGTTCCATCGCCGCCTATTGCCCCTGTCCGGCGATGTCCCTCCGCGTTACCCCGGCTGCAGCACGTGGATCGTGCGGCTGGCGACCATCTCCCGAGACTTGGCGGCGTAGGCGGCCATGTGCGGCGAGGCGGCGTGCGCCTTCAGCGCCTCGGGGCTTTCCCATTTCTCGATCACGACAAAGGTGTCGGGGCCGAATTTGGCCTGAAAGCCACCGATGCCTTCGGCGTCGATCGCGGGGCCGTATTCGATGCAGCCCTTCTCGGCGCGCACCGCCGGCATGTTGGCGTGGAATTCCTTCAGGATCGCCTCGCGCATCCCGGGCTTGGCGGTAATGATTGCAACCACGTGGATCATGTTCGCTCCCCTCAGGCGATCCGTTCGAAGACGCTGTGATGGCGGCTGGTCGTCAGCGGTCGGATCTTGGTCGCCCAATCGCCATAGCTGCCGGCTTTCTCCCAGGCGGCGCTTTTCAGCACGTCGGGCGAGTTCGAGCTCGTAAATCGTCAGATACCGCTGCATCCCCGGCACTTTCGAGTGCTCGAGCCGGTAGCGCGCCGCCGAGCGCACCCCCGGCACCTTCGACAGCATCGGGAAATGCTCGGTATCGTAGACGCGGTTGAACTCGGCCTCGTGCTCGGCGGGGATGTCGAGCTGCACGACGAAAATGTGGGCCACGGTCAGGAGATCCGCCGGAAGACGCTGTGCTGGCGGTTTGTCGTGTGCGGCCGGATCTTGGGTTTCCATTCGCCGAGATCGGAGGCCTCCTGCCAGGCCGGGCTGTTGATCACTTCGGCGGAATTGGTCTCGTAAATCGCCAGGTAGCGCGGCATGCTCGGAACGGTCGAGTGTTCGAGCCGATAGCGTGCGCAGGACCTCACCCCCGGGACTTTGAGGATGGTTGGAACGTGGTCCTCGTCGTAAATCCGGTTGAACTCGGCTTCGAGGTGCTGCGGGATATCCATCTGAACGACGTAAACATAGGACACGGCGGCGTTTCCCTCTGTTGCGGATTCGCTGATCGGAAGATTAGCGGAACGGGTGGGAGTCCGATAGCGTCCGTTACGGTCGGGTGGTCCTCACCCGGATCAAGCGGTGCGGGAATGCGCCGCAGCATTCAACCCGAACGCGGCGCCCGCCGGGAGCCGCGCGAAGCCGTGCATTACGCGACGCAGTAGCAGCCGGTTACCCTAGATCCGACCTTCTGGCAGACTGATCACCGGCGGGACCATTTATGTCGATGGCGGCTACCATATTCGCCGACGAGACCCAAAATATCGACAATGACTGTCGCTGGACGAGCCGGGCCCAAGAAAATGTCCGGTCTCCGCTCGAGAAATTTGGTAGCGCGAGGTCCATCGACAGTGTGGAGGCGCTCGTCACGTCTTTTGCTGCCAACCAGACGAACGCTCGCCCGCAGCTGGAGGGCATTACCACTCTCGGTCCGCGCTGTCCTGCTGATGGTGACCGGATCTCTGCTGTTTTCGGTCATGGGCGCGCTCGTCAAGCTTTTGGGGCAGCAAATCGACAGCTTTCAGATCGCCTTCTTCCGCTGCTTCTTTGGGTTTATCGCGATCCTGCCTTTCGTCCTTCTCAAGCGGGGTCGTCACGCCTTCCGCACGACCCATCTTTACGGCCATTTCCTGCGCGGCGCGCTCGGCGTTGCGGCGATCGTTGCCGGCTTCTACGCGACGACCCGGCTGCCGCTGACCAACTCGACGGCGATCAGCTTTACCGCCCCGCTGTTCATGATCCTCACCGCCATCTTCCTGCTCGGCGAAAAGGTGCGTTGGCGGCGGGGGCTCGCCACCGCTGCCGGCTTTATCGGCGTATTGGTAATGGTCCGGCCAGACAGCGGGACATTGGATTTGGGCGCCATGGTTGGGCTGATCGCCGCCTTTCTGGGGGCGCTCTCGACGACCTTGATCAAGCGCTTGTCGGCGACCGAAGAGGCGCTGACGATCCTCGTCTATTTCGGCCTGTTCTCATCGATATTGACTGCGATCCCGGCCTATTTCGTGTGGCGCCCGCTGGCCGGCGACGAGTTCGCGCTGCTCGCTCTCGTCGGCGCTTTGGGCGCGGTCGGCCAATTTTGCCAGGTGCGAGCCTTCGCCGCGGGCGAGCTGATGGCGGTAGCGCCAATCGACTACAGTCGCCTTATCTTCGCAGGGATCATGGGGTTCCTGCTGTTTGCCGAATTGCCCGACAGATACACCTTGGTCGGTGCGGCGATGATCGTCGGATCGACGCTCTATATCGCGTGTCGCGAGACGCATCTGTCGCGCCTGCACCGTGCCGCGCTCGCAGTACGGCCGCTTGCTGCGCCTCCGGGGGACGCCGATGCGGCGTCGCCAGGTACGCGACGCATCACGCGGCCGGCGGATCCGCGATCGGCTCCAGCCGGCCCAGGATAAAAACGTAGGCAACGATGCCGCTGACCAGAACGACGCCGGCAACGAGGAACGCGCCGGTGAAGGACTGCGTTGCCTCGACAATGCAGCCCGTCGTTATCGGCGCCACCACACCCATCACGTGATCATCAGTCCTTTCGCGGGCTGGCTGTGGCGATTGGCGCCGGCCTGCCGGTTTGATGCTGCCGCTCCTCGAGCTGACGCACGATCTCGTGGGCGATCTCGGCCGGCTTACCGCCGACATCGACGATGATCGGGTGCTCGTCCGGCGTGGGCTCTTCCAGTGTCGCGAACTGGCTGTCGAGCAGGGCAATCGGCATGAAGTGTTCGTGCCGTGCGGCCATGCGCTGGTGGATCAGATCGCGCGATCCCTTGAGGTAGGCCAGGCCTACGTCATGACGATCGCCGATGATGATGTCTCGGTAGGATCGCTTCAGCGCCGAGCAGGTCAAGACGCCACATTCGCCCCGCGCCCGCCACCCATCGATTTCCTCGGCGATCTTGCGGAGCCAGGGTAGACGGTCCGCGTCGGTCAGTGGCGTCCCGCTGCGCATCTTCTCGACATTCTCGCGAGGGTGCAAATCGTCGCCTTCCTGAAACTGGCAGCCCAACGCGGCTGCGAGCAGGGCTGCGGCCGTGGTTTTGCCCGATCCGGAGACACCCATCAGCACGACGATCACCGTCCGAGCGACGGGGTGATCGAGGGCTGCGGACCAAACGCGCTGAGGTTGCCGATCGGTTCTTGCCATGCGTGCTGACCACGATCAATTTACGGTTTCAGTTCCCGGGGGATAAAGCGGGATTGCCGATGAAGTCGTCGCGCTTTGCGCCATTATCAGATTTCAAAAATCAAACAGGTGGTCGTCCCATGGGCGAGCAAGCGCTTCTTGTCGTCGGTGACACGTCCTTCCCCGGTTCCGATCCGGCGGCCGCGGCTGATCACCGTGCCCTCACCATGATCGGGCCTGTCTCAGGCGTGATCGGCCGGACGAACGATACTTTGAACTCAAGGGTCGTGGAGCCAACGCCCTTCTGCAAGGTCGATTGGATCGCGAGGCCCATGCAACTATCGAGCATTGTGGCTGCGAGACCGCCATGCACGGTGCCAGCCGGATTTAGGTGGATGTCCTTCGGCTCGGCGGTAACGACGACGCGCCCACTCTCCGCCTTGGTGATGTCATAGCCCAAGGTCTTGGCTATCGTATTGAGAGGCAGCGTTCCATCCGCCAGTCCCTGAACAAATTCGAGGCCGGTCATCTCCTTTTGCTTGTCGGCGCTGACGGTCCCAAATGTCCTGCTGATAACACCGCTCGGCATCGCTTCATCCTCCGGGGAACGAAGATGAAATAGATGCCTCGTATTCAGCCCCTCGCTCTACCCGAATATTGCTTTCTAGACCGAACTTTGCACTCTTTTGAGCGCAAACCATTGATATAGTTTGCAGCGATGGTGTCGGTCTGTCTACGCGGTGAGGGTAACGCCGAGCAGATCGAGGGCGCGGTGCTGTGTGGGGGTGGGGGTGGCGAGGATGGCGGTGAGGCGATCGCGCCCGAGGCGGACGACATTGCGGGTGAGCGTGGCGAGATCGCCGAGCAGGGTGTGAAAGCTGTGCACCGGGAGCGGTTCGCGATCTACTGGCTCGGTGCGTTTGCGGGCGGCCTTGCGTTGCGCCGCCGGTGAGGGCTCGGCCTTGGCCACCGGTGAGGTGCGCTGTGCCTCGCGCGCCGCCGGATCGGGCTCGTCGAACAGCATCGGGGCGAGGCTCCGGCGCATGTGCCATTGCAGATAATAGGCCAGCATGCAGAGCAAGACGTGCGCGCGGACCCGTGGCGCGGTCCAATGGAACACCGGACGCAGCTCGAGATCGACGGTCTTCAGCGAGCGGAAGGCGTGCTCGACGCCGCTGAGACTTTTGTAGGCGCGCACTGTCGCGGCGGCGTCGGACTGCGCGGCTGGCAGATTGGTGCGGATCACATAGATGCCGTCGAGCGCGGCCTCGGCGGCGATGCTGAGGGGGTTTTGGGCGAAGCTGAACGCATCGTCGGTGATGCTGATCTGGAAATGCTTGGCCATGTGGCGCCGTCCCAGCACCGCGCCGACCGCCTGGCCGATCGCCGCGGCGCCGCGCAGCGGACGGCGCGCCCGCTGCACGCGGGCCGCGATGCGCGCGAGCTCGTTCTCGGTGACGGCCAACAACTCCGCGCGTTTGCGGGCCCGCTCTTCGGCGAGCAACGGGTTCTTACAGACCACCAGGCGTTCGCCCGGATAGTCGGGGCTGGTGATCTCGGCCATGTCGCGGTGATCGAACAGCGAGGGTTGTAGCGGCCCGCCTTCGGCGGCGAGCTGTTTGATTGCGGGAGCCCGCAGCGCGGTGATCCAATCCAGACCAGCCGGGCGCAGTGTCGGCTCGATCCGCGCGCTGGTCAGCACGCCGCGATCGCCCACCATCACCACGCGCTGCAGCTTGAAGCGCTGCCTCAGCTTTTCGATCTGCACTGACAGGGTCACCGGATCCGCGGTGTTGCCTT
The DNA here is from genome assembly GCA_963695605.1 of uncultured Alphaproteobacteria bacterium. Classification (GTDB taxonomy): domain Bacteria; phylum Pseudomonadota; class Alphaproteobacteria; order ATCC43930; family CGMCC-115725; genus AP-15. Next base: position 19,771 of record CAVOHI010000063.1, read on the forward strand.
CAAATACCTCGACCGCGACCGGGCAGCCCCCCGCTTTCGCGAGGGCAGGCTCGGCCGCGCACATCAGGCCGATGACAATCTGCGGCCGGTCGCCACGGTGGTCGCGGCTGTAGCCATGCTGCGCCAGTTCGCAGCAGCGTCCTTCGAGGTAAGTGGAGGTGACGTCGTAGAGCAGCAGCGCGCCATCCTTCAGGTGGCGGCGAGCCAATGTGGCTTCGATCAACAGCTGCTCGCGGCCCAACCAGTCGAGCGTGGCATAGACCTCCTTGGCGGCGACCTTGCCCAGCCCCAGCATCTCGCCCAGCGAATGGCTGGCGGTGGCGGGGTCCAGCATCCGCGCGGTCGCCAGCTTGGCTGCCGGCTCGAGCAGACGCGCGACAATCAGGGCCAGCGCCAGATCGCGGCGGCGTTGCGGCGCGCGGCGCGGCAGCACGGCGTCGAGCGCGATGCGGCGCGCGGTGCCGAGTGCGGCGAGCACGTGGCCGTGCGGCAGCGCGCGGACGATTTCCACCGCCTCGGCGGCGGGCAGCAGTTTGTCACCGCGCAGCACCGCGCGGAGTTGCTCGATGCGCTCGGCGGGCCAGCGCGACAGGTTGGCGAGGGTTCGGTTCTTGGTCTTGCCGGCCTCGCGGTAACTCTCGCGCAACAGGATGGCGGGTGGTGAGCCTCGGTTCGGGACGACGGCCACATACATGCGCCGTCATGATCATAGAGCAGCGTGCCTGTCAATCGAAATCGATAGATTACATGACCGCTTATATAACGAATATCAGGTCTTTTCTGCAGCTTCAGTTAGAAAGTGGTCAAAGTTCGGTCTAGATCCGGGGGACCCGGCTGGATCCCGTGCTGGAGCGGACCGGCTCTGTGATCAAAGCGCAGGCCAGAGGTAATTGTCATCCCTTGCGCGTCCTCGAAAGTACGCACCCACTCGTACCCCATGACGATGTGAACTCTCCTCGTTGTAGTCAAATCCCGCGGAGTGGCGTGGAGCGGCCCAGCGCATTGTCCACCATCGCCTGAGCTTCACCGACGATGGAGTCGAGGTGAGCCTCGTCCTTGAAGCTTTCTGCGTAGATTTTGTAGATGTTCTCGGTGCCGGACGGCCGCGCCGCGAACCAACCGCTGGCGGTGATGATTTTTAGCCCGCCGATTGGAGCATTATTGCCCGAGGCTCGGGTCAGTTTGGCGGTGATCGGCTCGCCGACCAATTCAGATTCCTTAACGGCCTCGGGCGACAGCTTTTCCAGCCTCGATTTCTGCTGTGGTGTCGCCGCCGCGTCGATGCGCGTGTAGTAAGCCGTCCCGAACTCCGCCGTCAGCGCGTGGTAATGCTCCCCCGGGTCTTTGCCGGTGCGGGCCGTGATCTCGGCCGCGAGCAGATCCATGATCGGGCCGTCCTTGTCGGTCGTCCAAACGCTGCCGTCATATCGCAAAAAGCTTGCACCGGCGCTTTCCTCGCCGCCAAAGCCGCACGAGCCGTCGAAAAGCCCAGGGACGAACCATTTGAAGCCGACCGGCACCTCCAACAAGCGCCGACCGAGCTTGTGGACGACGCGATCGATCATGCTGCTGCTGACCAATGTCTTGCCGATCGCGGCTTGTGACGGCCAGTGAGGCCGATGGGCGAGCAGGTACCCGATCGCGACCGCTAAATAATGGTTGGGGTTCATCAGCCCTGCCGATGGCGTAACAATGCCGTGCCGATCGGAATCGGGGTCATTGGCGAACGCGACCCGATATCGATCCTTCAGGCCGACCAGCCTTGCCATTGCATAGAGACTCGAGCAGTCCATGCGGATCTTGCCGTCATGATCGACGGTCATGAACGAGAAGGTCGGATCGACCTTCGGATTGACCACGGCGATGTCCAGCTTGTAGACGGTGTTGATCGGCTCCCAATAGTGCACGGCGGCGCCGCCGAGCGGATCGACGGCGAGCTTGAGGTCCGCGGCGCGGATTGCCTCCATATCGACGACATTGCGCAGATCCTTGACATAAGGCAGCACGAAGTCGTCTTGGTGTGTCGTGTCCGCACTGAGGGCCGCCTCGAACCCGATCCGTTTTACGCCGGTATTGCCGCTCCGCAGAAGTTCGTTGGCCCGGTTCTCGACCCATTGGGTGACGTCGGTATCGGCCGGCCCTCCATGTGTCGGATTGTACTTGAAGCCGCCATCCTCGGGCGGGTTGTGCGAAGGGGTGATGACAATGCCGTCGGCGAGATGCTCGGTGCGCGAACGGTTGTGGACAAGGATGGCATGCGAGATGACCGGGGTCGGCGTCACCCCATCGGCTTGCTGGATGACCGTCTGCACCTCGTTGGCCGCCAGGACTTCCAGTGCCGTGCACTGGGCCGGCCCGGAAAGCGCGTGCGTATCCTTGCCCATATAGAGCGGGCCGTCGGTGCCTTTGATGCGCCGGTAGTCGCAGATGGCTTGCGTGATCGCAAGAATATGGCTTCGGTGAACGACCCGCGAAACGGCGAGCCGCGATGCCCGCTGGTGCCAAAGGCGACGCGTTGTTCGGGATCGTCGAGATCCGGCCGGCAGTCGAAATATTCGCGTTCCAGGCGGGCCAGATCGATCAGCATCTCCTTTGGCGCCGGCTTGCCGGCCAAGGGCGAAATCGTCATCGGCGGTTTCTCCTCACGGCACTGGACACGGATGCGCGTTCCAGATCTCGCTAGCGTATTGCGCGATCGTGCGGTCGCTCGAAAATCTCCCTGAGGCGGCCACGTTAAAGATGGCCCTGCGCGCCCATTCATGGCTGTCGGCATACAATGCCGTCAGCCTGTGATCGGCCTCCATATAGGATTGGAGGTCGGCGAGGTGCATGTAATGATCGCCCCCGGTCAATAGCACATCGCGCAACGGTGCAAATATGCCGGGCTCGTACCGGCTGAAGTAATCGGCGGCAATCATGTCCAAGGCGGCGCGGGTCTCCGGATCGTGATCGTAATGCCAATGCGGATTGTACCAACCGCGGCTGCTTTCGACTTGGTCCGCGGTCAAGCCGAATAGGAAGAAGTTTTCGTCGCCGGCTTCTTCCGCCATTTCGATCGTGGCGCCGTCGCGCGTACCGATCGTCAATGCTCCGTTCATCATGAACTTCATGTTGCTCGTGCCGCTGGCTTCATAGCCGGCGGTCGAAATCTGGTTTGAAACATCGGCCGCCGGGATCAGCCGCTCGGCCAGTGATACGTTATATTCGGGCAGAAAAACGACCTTTAACCGGCCGCTAGCCTCCGGATCGCCGTCGATCGTGCGCGCGAGATTGTTGAGGAATTTTATGATCAGCTTGGCTAAGTGATAGGCTGGCGCCGCCTTGCCCGCGAAGAAGAAGGTTCGCGGCATCATATCGAGGTGCGGGTTCGCCCTTAGCCGATTGTAAAGAACGATTATGCGCAGCGCATTCAAGAGCTGCCGCTTGTACTCGTGGATGCGCTTGATCTGACAATCGAAGATCGCCTCCGGGTCGACCGCGATGCCGCAGCTCGACTTGACCCAATCGACGAAGCGCAATTTGGCCGCACTCTTGGCGGCGAGAAGCCTTTCGCGGAAGGCGGTGTCGTCCGCCAGCGGATGAAGCCTCTTCAGCTCGCCGAGATCCGTTACCCATCGGTCACCGATGGCGTCCGTAATCGTCCCGGCGAGCCCGGGGTTTGCCAGCAGCAGCCAGCGCCGCGGCGTGATCCCGTTGGTCTTATTGTTGAAGCGCTCGGGATACATCTCGGCCAAGTCTTTCACCGTCAGTTTGCGCAGCAAAGCCGAGTGAATCGCGGCCACACCATTGGTGCTGTGCGCGCCGACGATCGCCATGTTGGCCATCCGCACTTTGCGCTCCGCGCCCTCCTCGATCAGGCTCACGCGCGCGGTACGCGCCTCGTCCCCGGGCCAGCGGGTTCGCACCGCGTCGAGAAACCGGCGGTTGATCTCGAAGATGATTTCCAACTGGCGCGGCAGCAGCTGCTCGAAATAGTGTACCGGCCACTTTTCGAGCGCTTCGGGCAGCAGGGTGTGATTGGTGTAACCCAAAGTGTTTTGCGTGATCTCCCAGGCTTCGTCCCAGCCGAGATGCGCGTCATCGAGCAGAATGCGCATCAATTCCGGGACCGCCAGGGTCGGGTGAGTGTCGTTCAGCTGGATCGCGACCTTGTCGGGAAGCAAGCGCCAATCCCCATTTCGGCGATGAAAACGGCGCACAAGATCGGCCAGCGAGCAGGCCACGAGAAAGTATTCTTGTACAAAGCGCAACCCCTGCCCGACCGCCGTGCTGTCGTCTGGATAGAGCACCCGTGTCAAGGATTCCGCTGCGAGAGTTCCGGCTAGCGCACCAACCAAATCGCCGCTGCTGAACTCCTGGAAATCGAAATAATCGGGCGACGCGGCGGCCCATAATCGCAAGGTGTTGATGGTTTTGCCGCCATATCCCACCACCGGTCGGTCAAACGGGATGCCGATCAATGTCGCGGGGCGGCCGGGAACGATCTCCAGGCTGCCGCGATGCATCCTGACCGAGGAGCGCAGCTTTATTTCAACCGCTTCCTTGGGGCGGGCGACCTCCCAAGGGTCATGCTGGCGCAGCCAATTGTCCGGGTTCTCGCGCTGCCAGCCATCCTCGATCGATTGCCGAAACATGCCGTATTCGTAGCGCAGCCCGTAGCCCATCGCCGGCAATTGCATCGTCGCCATCGAGTCGAGAAAGCACGCGGCGAGTCGTCCCAATCCGCCATTGCCGAGCCCGGCATCGGGTTCTTCCTCGAGTAGACCGAGCCAGTCGAGATCTCGTTCGCGGGTAGCGCAATGCACAAAGGAATCGATCAGCATATTGGTCACGTTGTTAGCCAAGGAGCGCCCGATCAGAAACTCCATCGACAAATAGTAGATGCGTTTTGGATTGAGGCGATTGTAAGTGCGTTCGGTTCTAACCCAGCGTTGCGACAGCACGTCTCTGACCGATCGTGCGGCGGCCTCAAAGCGTTCGCGTGCGCCGGCGGCAAGCGGATCGACGACGTCGTCGAACAGCAGATGGCGCTCGTAAAGCGCGTCGCCGTGACCCGAAAACCGGATCGGCCCACACCCGTATTGCTCCAACAGATCCGACGCCGCATCGCCCGACGCAAATGCCCCCGCAGACGCGGTTTCACTCGGTTCTTTCATTCTAATCCGTGCCCGCTGCCGAAGACCCGAACGGCTGATGTATGTAATCTTCCGACGTGACTTTTACATGACGGTATCGTTCCACAGCCGGATTACCAGCCCGGCTCGGTGAGTGCTCGTAGCCTAGCGCGCTGAAGCTCGCGTCAGTTTTCAGGTGCGGACCGCGCGCCGAAAGGGCTGGTGAATACCTTGGCAAAGGTCAATCACGCAGCCAGGGCAACCGCTTCAGAGGGATTGAGGGAACAGGGGGGCGTGAGGCCTCCCTGATGGCCCTACCGGGGTAAGCGGCGTGGAGCAGTTCGAGGTATTCCTCGCAGACCGTCATGTTCTTGTCGAAGGAATCGCGGCTGCCTGGGCGCCTCAGACCAGCTGCACCCAGCGCCGGGGCTCGCGGGGTGGCGTGGCATTCCTCGACGATCGACTGGTGGTGCTTGAAGGCGTGCATCTCGGTGAAATGGCCGTGGCACACGATCTCGGCGAGGCGGATAGCCGGACGAATATGACGACCAGCCCCGTCACTCGCGATGGGTAATTGTCGGCGGCCGTTAACCCGGTCATCGAAGTTTTAGCAGCTGCTCCGCGCTGCCAACTCCGGCCGCCGCCAACGGATGATCCAGGACGCCCAACTGAGCGAGCACCGTCGCCTGATCCCAATAGAGGTGCTCGCTGGCCACTTTGCCGTCTTGAAAATGGATGATGGCGGCCAGGAGGAACTCGGCTCTTCGCCCAGTGGGTCGCAGACCTGGAAGTATCCAATCCATATCGATCGCATGCGTGAAGCGCATCACCAATTCTTCGACGATCCGATCATCGCCGAAGGTCTGTGAGACAGCGGTCAGTTCCAGATCCGGCGGGATGTTAGGCAAAAATTTATTGGCGTAAAATTCATGCACGGCCGCTCGGCCAACTCGCGCCACCCCAGACGAAATCATAAACACATACGGGTTATCAGTCATGGTTGCGAGAGCCGCATTGGCATCTTTGAGCACGAATTCAGCGTGGGTGTGTTGCTGCCACGTAGCCAAGATAGTCTGCTGGTTGGACGTTAGCTAACTCATCGAAATTCCCTCATAGACCTTCAGTGATTGCGCGTGACAACAATTCGTGGTGGCGGACCACTTCACCAGTGACAAAGGCGAGCAACTTCTCGGCAAAGTCTGGGTTGAGTTTGCTGACCGCTGCGAGATGCCGCAGACGGCTGATCTGCTCGGCTTCTCTTCCGGGGTCGCGAGAGGGCAGCCCATGCTGCGCCTTCAATTTGCCGACAGCGTGGGTACATCGGAACCGCTCAGCCAACATGTGGACGATCGCGGCATCGATATTATCGATGCTGTCCCGCAGGTCTCGAAGTTTGGAAACGGGATTGGCAAGATCCGTCATCACACCCCTCCTTCTTGTCCAGCTCAGGCGACGGAGTTCTGGCTACCGGATGCAAACGCCGTGAGCGGTGACCTGCTGTTATCAGTATGAGCGCCCTGCTGGGACGGGGGCTCAGCGCCGCGGTTGAGGCTGAAGAAGTTCGTTGGATCGTACTTGGTCTTGAGTTCGACCAGGCGTTGGTAATTGCTCCCAAACGCCGCCCGGACCAACTCTCGGGCTTCATCCCCGAGAAAATTCACCAGATAGCCGTTGCTTGAATAAGGTTTCAGCGCATCCGACAAGGCGCGCGTCCAGCGGATGTGCTTTTCGCTTTCGGCTGCATCGGTCCATTGGGTCTCGATCCCGACATTATACTCCGCTTGCCGCTGCGCGAATGCCGTCTCCGCCGAGCCGACTCTGCCCGCGGCGCCGCCGAAGAACTGTATGACGATGCGGCACAGCCGGGACTTCATCCGGTTGCCATGCTCGATGATCAGATTGCAATTGCCTCAGCGGCAGCCGAGTAGTGGCGTTTGGCGAGTACGGCGAAATCGCGGCACACTTCGGCAAACACCGGCTGCGCCAGCACCCAACTCGGCGTCGTTGCGAGTATGCCGTGGGTCTGCAACAACTCGCGCGGCAGGAACAGCCGGTATTGCTTCGCATCGTGGGCGAGATTGCGAAGTATGTTGGTGAACTGCAACGCACGGCCGAGTTCCGCCGCAACGCGCTCGCCTGGCGGTGTTTCTTCGCCGAGAATGCGCACGGATAGTCGGCAGACGGCAACTGCCGCGCACTCGCAATAGTGATCCAGCTGCGCGAAGCTGGGCGCCCGGATATCGGTCCGCGCCTTCATTTCCGCGCCATCAATGATGGCGAGAAAATCGTGACACCGCAGACCGTAAAGATGTATGGCTTGGTTCAGGCCAAGAGTCACCGCGTGCCGCGGCCGCCCTCCATAGAGATGAGCGATTTCACCGCGCCAGTTCGTGAAGAGGATTTGCTTCAACGAAGCCGATGCCGCGCCTTCCGCGATGTCATCGACTTCACGGCAAAAAGCGTAAAGCGCGTACACGGCCTTGCGACGCTGAACCGGCAGGAGATGCATCGCCCAGGAGAAGGAGGTTCCAGCGCCCGCCGGGCGCACCGCAATCGCGTTGTTCCTATCGTCGGGTGCGCCTATCTCCGCATTGCGGCTTGAGCTCTCCAAAATCGGTGCGCTGAGATGTTCGATTGTGTCCATTGTAATTCTCTTCGCGATCGTGAGATCAACGGTTACTACCCAGAGCGGCGCGGTTGGTTTGTGGGGCAGCGCGTCGCGCCTCAAGCCGATGTCCTCGAGGATCCGGTCGTCCTCCTCGCACAAATCCGGACGTGAGTGCGCTCGCTCGCGCCAGCGTCGCAGTAAGCCCATGAGACGCCGGGGGGTTGTATTTCGCCGAGGCCGCTGCGTCGCATCCCGCACCAAGCCGAGTGTCGTTTGTAGTGGCATTGGGTAGCCTTTTTGACCGTCGTTCTACGGCGCCGAAGAAATGGGTCGATCGGCTGCTCGTTTCGACGCCAAAAACTGCTCGAATTTTGCTCACAATGGATTCGGGGGAAATGGGGGTTTGCTGCCAAGATCCAATTCGGATCGCACATCTCAGGGACCTCCCTCCCGTTACCGACTACACCGGCTTTTCACGCTTTGCGGCGGTGTCCGAGTCGCGCAGCACGACGCGACCGATCAGAGATTAGGCACCGCAAGTTACGTTACGATTTCAGGTTCTGGAAATTTGGTTACGTTTGGAACGCAAGGTTAGCGGACTTCCTTGATAGCCGGGGTTGCTGCCCAAGCCACTGGAGGCTTGCATCGCGGTCACATAATTTTGATTCCATCGAAGGTTGTCCCGATTTTGAGAGTTGCATTTGCGCTGGGGAGACGGCGGCGGATAGCGCCTTGCCCCCCATTCTGGCCTCACTCGATTGATGGCGTGGGTGATGTTTTAGAAATTTGGTGAATTGGGCAATACGCATTGGTGCATTCGCCGGAACTGCTCTTCTGTGCTGTGACCCTTGATCACAACGGGCGCGGATCCCGATAGCCGGCTGGTATTGTGGGATTGAGGCCAAAGAACTCGCGCAGGTCGATCTCGCCAGCTCCAGGGCCGATGCACGGCGAGCAGCCGATTAGTGTGACATTGTCGCGCCCTGGGTAAGCGGGTTCGTGTCCGATGGGCCGGGGGCGATCGCGTGCCGTGTATTGACTGAGACGTCCGCGGCCTGGCGTTCTAGCCTTCGGGCACTCCCGCTAAACGTGTCTAAGAGCCGCTTCGCGTTCAGACTGGCAAGCGAGCCTCAGCCGCGATTTTAGACACCCAGAGCAGTTAGGGAGGCGCAAGGCCTCCCTTGTTTGCCTACCCGCGGTTACGCGGCGTGGAGGAGTCCGAGGTACTCCTCATAGATCGTCATGTTCTTGCCGAAGGAAATCGCTGCGGCTTGGGCGCCGCATACCAGATGCATCCAGCGCCACGGCTCACGGGTCGCGTGGTATTCCTCGACGATCGACTGGTGGTGCTTGAAGGCGTGCATCTCGGTGAAATTGTCGTGGCAGACGATCTCGGCGAGACGCGCGATGAAGGCGTCAGGGTCGTAGCCGGCCTTCACGTATTGGGTCGCCAAGTTGACCATCTCCTTGACCTCCGGCACCGCCCGCATCACGCCGAGGTTGGTGACCTTGGACCAATCGGTCGGCGGCTGGGTGTAGATGCTGTGCCGGATCGCGTCGAGCAATCCCTCCTGGCTGCGCGCCGGCAGGGCGGCGACTGCTGCCATGTCGGGCTGCGGGTAGGGCTCCATACGGCCCGCGGTCGAGCGGATCTCCGGCCCCGACTGCCACGTCAACAACAGCAGCAATTTGTTCTTGAGGCTGATCCCGTCGAGCTTCAGCAAGTAGCGCCGCAGATTGATGCTGGTGTGCAGGTGCACATCCATCGGGTTGCCGCCGAGCGAGCGCAGGAAGAGACCGGCGGCGCCGATCGACAGCGCCTCACCGGCGCCCTCCAGCGAAATCCCCCCGGCCAAGGCCTTCGCCATCAGCACCGGAATATCGGCAAAGACGTCAACCGCCGCGATCGCCTCGCCGAGTTCGCCGATCACCGCCGTTTCATCCTCGCCGCTGCGCTGGCGGTAGATGCGCTTCAATAACTGGTGCTCCTCGATCAGCCCCTCGATCTGCGGCAGCGGCGAGGGCATCGGATTGTTCGGGGCAACCGGCGAACGGGTCACAAAGCGCACCACCGGGCGCATCACGGTCTTGAAGAACTCCTTGTCGAGCACCCCGGTCTCGAAGGCGCGCCACACAGTGCCGGGAAACATGAAGTAATGGTCATCGTTGAAATTCTTCGGGATCGCGACGCTGAGCAGCAGATCGAAGGCCTCGATGCGCGGCGCATGATCCCACAGCCACTGGTAAAGGTGGTCTGCTTTGTTCCATTCGCCGCGACCGACCGCGTTCAGAAACGCCGCTTTGGTCGCCTCGACCCCGCCGGCATCCTCCGGCGCGAATTCGAAGAGGGCGTACGGACCCATCGCCGGATGGTTGATGTGCTTGTTGGTGAGCGCCACGTGTTGCAGCACCGGGACAAATTGCTGCTCGCCCTCCAGACGCTCGACCGTCTTCGAGATCGCGTAGAGGCCCGCCAGCGGATGGAGCGGACCGCCGTGATGGCCTGGCGGCATTTCGGTAGAGCGGGTCACCGCGAGGGCCGAGGCTGTCAGCATGGTCTGGGTGGATACCCCGGCACGCAGCTTGTCCAGCGTGCGATCCAGAATTTCCGAGGGGGGCGTATCCTCGATAAACTGGACCAACGGCTCAATGGCGTCGGAAAACTGGACACGTTGCGGCATCGGCATGGCGAGTTTCTCCTTCAATGCGGTTGTTTCGGCCTCGTTGGCTTCACTCTTTCAATCGACGCAGTGCCTCTCGACCGGCGCGGCCCCCTTCTCCCTTGGCGAAAAAAAGGGCTACACCGGGTCTTGTTCATTCTCCCGATGATGGTCCCGCGCGGCGCGCACATTTGTCAACTCCGAACGACGCATCAGGGATATGCACCAAAAGCCCCCCTCAGCGGCGTTCCGCGCCGTGATGCTGGCGCATCCTCTGGGAAGCGTCGCTGGCGGGTGCCAGGTGACTGGGGGGTGAAGCGATGGCTGATATTCGCTGCACATAACAGCAAAACCAGCCAGGTGAAGCCGCGCTCGTGTGGAAGTGTACCGGCGATCCGCTCGCCGCGACGGCGTCCCACATCGGGTTCCGCCAAGGGTCCCATAACGGCGTCATGCCACCGCGACGGGAGATTTCGAGATCGGGCGAGTGTCGCCTCGGCCCTTCGCACGACGGTCACTGCAATATTGATCAGGATGCCGGCAACATGCAGAGGTGCCGATCGTCCCGTTGCACGATTAGGCCAATTTCTAGGCTATCGACGACACCCTCCTTGGCGCTGGTCTCGGGGCAGCGCTCGTGCCGTGGTGTGCGCGGGCCTGCTTGGCGATGCCGAGCAACTCGAAGCAATGGACCTCGAAGTTCGCCCCCCTGGACTACGACTGCTGATAGAGGCCCAGCACATTGCCAGCCGGATCACGAAACCGAGCAGTGATCTCGGGCGCATCTGGCCCGATCGGCTGAGCGATTTGCCGCCATGCATTACGACGGCATCAACCGTTTCGGCCACTATCCACCATAATGTAAATGAGCAAATCCGGCTCATCCCGCGACCTTCGCAACCTCGCCGCTCGCGTCGCCATTACTGCTCGTAATGGGTCCAAGGGTGTACAACGTTTGCTCGTAACCTAGAATTGCGCCAGGCTGTTCAGGGAAATTGGCCCCGCTGTTTGCAACGTTTGGGAGAAGCCGCTGTGAGACGACGCGATCTGCTCAAAGCCGCCGCGGCGGCGACACTTACGATTACTGCGGCGCCGCGACTCGTGCGAGCGGATCGCGCGAAAACCTTGGTTTTCGTACCGACCTCGGATCTAACCATACTGGACCCGGTCGTCACCGGCGCGCGGCCGACGCGAAACTCCGCTTATCTCGTGTTCGATACGCTCTACGGCATCGACACCGAATGGAAGGCGCAGCCGCAGATGGTCGAGGGTCATACCGTCGAGGAGGACGGATTGACCTGGACCCTGAAATTGCGCGACGGTCTGCGCTTTCACGACAAGGAGCCGGTGTTGGCGCGCGACGTCGTCGCCAGCATCCGCCGCTTCGCGCCGCGCGTCATCTTTGCGACGGCGCTGATGGACGCGACCGACGAGCTGTCGGCGCCCGGCGACCGCACGGTGCGGTTTCGCTTGAAGCGGCCCTTCCCGCACCTGCCGGAGGCCCTGGCCGGGCCCGGCGGCAACGTCCCGGCGATCATGCCGGAGCGTCTGGCGGCGGAATCGCCGTACAAGCCTGTCGCCGAGATCGTCGGCAGCGGCCCCTACCGCTTCCTGAAGGACGAGCATGTCAGCGGCGCCCGCGCAGTCTTCGAGCGATTTGACGAGTATCAGCCGCGGGCGAGCGGCCCGGTCGGGTTCACAGCCGGCCCGAAGGTGGCGCATTTCGATCGCGTTGAGTGGCTGACCTTGGATCCGTTTTCGGCCTCGGCAGCCTTGCGCCGCGGCGAGATCGACTGGTGGGAGAACCCGTCGCGCGATCTCGTCGACCAAGTCAGCGGCGATCCCAACATCACCGTTGTCTCGCATTTCGCGACCGCGAACGGCATCATGACTTTCAACCATCGCTACCCGCCGCTCGACAACCCGGCGATATGCCGAGCACTGCTCGGCGCGGTCGATCAGGCCGAAGCAATGTCGGCGATCGCCGGCGGCGACCGGAAGAATTGGCGGGATGATGTCGGTCTGTTCGGCACCGGCTCGCCATTCGCCACCGATGTCGGCGTCGAGGTGCTGCGAAGCCCCCGCGACTATGCCGCCGTCAAGCGGGCCCTGGCGGAGGCCGGCTACAAGGGTGAGAAAATCGTTGTAATGGCGCCGACGGATGTACGCGAACTCGGCGACCTGACACGAACCGGCGCCGAGCAACTGCGGCGCGCCGGGATGAACGTCGATCTGCTGGAGATTGATTTCGCCAACGTCGTCCGGCGGCGCAACAATCAGGGCCCGCCGGACAAGGGCGGCTACAACATGTTCTGCACTCTGATCGACCGTTCCCTGCCGAACGTTCATCCTTTTGGCAACCTGGCCATTCGCGCCGACGGCAAGGAGCCAATAAACGGCTGGGCCAACAGTCCGCGCATTGAGGAATTGCGCGCCGCCTGGCTCGACGCGGCCGATTTGGAGCAGCAAAAGCGGATCTGCGTCGATTTGCAGAAGCAGCTCTGGGCAGACGTGCCGTTCATCCCGATGGGCGAGTACTGGCAAGCGTCGGCGTACCGGAAGGACTTGACCGACGTCCTCCCCGGTTGTTTCGCGGTGTTTTATGGCGTCCGGCGCGCCTGAATGAGCGTCGACCTGCACCCACGGCATAGGTGCGATTTTCAAAATCTCGGGGCTTCTCCAATGCGGCTAACGGCGACCTTCGACTCCGAGCAGCTGAATAGCCTCGCGAACGGCGTTTGGCCGGAAGTGCCCCCTTCTGACATTTGGCAGCACGAGCCATGTTCTTCGAAAGCCGCGGATTCACGAGCTTGGCGACTGAGCCAGCCATGGGCCCACATCATCCTCCAATCCGATTAATGCAAGGCCAAAGGCAACCGATTGAAAATGTTCGCCGTCTGCCAACCGATCCGCCCCGAATCGGGTCTCAAACACGCTGCGAACCGCGGGAATGAACGAGCTGCCGCCGGTGAGGAAAACGCTATCGATCTCGTCGACCGACACGCTTTCCCGTTGCAGTAGCTGGTCGACGGTCTGCTCAATCCGAGCGATGTCATCGGCAATCCAGCGCTCAAAATCCTGGCGGGAGATCTCCTGTTCGATATGGAGCTCGCCGAGCCCGAGAACGAAATTCGTGGTCGGCACAGAAGAGAGCCGTACCTTCGCCTCCGACACGGCACGATAGATGTTGAAACCCCGATCATTGCGGATGATCTCGACAAACTTCGCGATCTTGTCGGGAGACAGGGAGGTCCGCTGTAAGCTCTCCAACTCGCGGATGTGTTCCGGGGTCTTAAGCATCGCCAGTTGATGCCATCGTGCGAAACTGGCGTGGTAATGTTGGGGGATCGGTAGAATCTTATCGAACGATTTGAATTGGGTTCCTTTCCCCAGCAGCGGTGAGACCACCGCGTCGATTATTCGATAATCGAAATTGTCGCCCGCCACAGCCACTCCAGCGTGACCGATCGGGGTGGCACTTATTCTGGTGCCGCGCCTCTCGAAGCGGATCAGCGAGAAATCACTTGTGCCGCCGCCAAAATCACAAACCAGCACCAGCGCGTCAGATTTAAGGCGCTGCGCATAATAATAGGCAGCACCGACCGGTTCGTACGCGTATACAGGGTCGCGAACACCGATCCGCCGGTAAGCCTCTCCAGAGCGATGGCCGGCGAGCGCCTCGTCCGGCGCGGCACCGGCAAAGGCAACCGGCCGGCCCGAGACGATGGGGCCGCCAAGATCGGCGAGTTGGCCATTCGCGTCGCGGACCAAGAGGCGAAAAAATGTCGACAACAGATCTTCGAATTTGTAACCGCGGCCAAAGATGCGAGTTTCATCGAAGATGGCGCTTGCAACGTGACTCTTAAGCGACTGAATGAAGCGCGTTTCGTAGGCGGAGGTTAGATAGGCCCTAATCGCCTTCATGCCGGCGGAAGCTTCGACGTCGAACCGACTTGCTGCCAATTGCTCGAAGCACAACACGGACCGGTAGATCCCTGACTGTTCCCAGTCATCCTGGAAAGTTACCGCGCGCACTGGCTCGCCATGCTTGGCAACGGCAACCACAGTGTTTGTCGTGCCAAAATCGATGCCGATTGACGTCCGGCCCCGCATAGTTGGTCTCGCCACGGTGCTAGTTCCTCGCGTCGACATCTTTGGCCTCACCCCAAACGGCCGCTTCAAAATCGTGTCGGCACGCTGGCCCGCCGGCATCCGAGCCGGCGCCGAATACCTGATGCCGACAATGCGGTGAAGGTCCTGGCGACCCGCCGGCCGGAGGCAATCTACCGTTGAGTTCGCCGACCTGATCGACCTGTTTGATCAGAAGAAGATCAGGCCGGATTCCCGGAATGAGTGCACCTGGCTCGGCATTCGCTTCGCCAAAGCTTGCAAGTCTCGCCGTCACGTGCGCTGCACCCAACCGTCCGCTTTCGCCTGCAACATACCATGCGATTGTGGCAATTTCAGCGGTGCCGTTCCGGTCGGTGCGGACGATTGGGCGCGCTCAAACCTGGCACGCGGTGACCGCCCGCCGGGCCGCCGGCATCCGCGCCGAGGCCGAGTACGTCATGCCGACGTTCCACCGCTCATACGTTCTTGAGGAGTACCCGGCCGGCGAGGTCGAGCAATGATAACCTTGAGTTTAAGCACCAAAGATCTCTGCCGGTCGGGGACCGTCACTGAGGCTGCCCCTTTCCTCGACGGCTCGGCTCCAGGCCGTCGAACGCGCGGTTACTCTCCCCGCCCTGCAAACAGGATCAGATTGCCGTCAGGGTCGCGCACGATGAACGTCCGAGCGCCCCAGGGTTCCGTTTTGAGCGGCTGCTCGAAAAGGACGCCGGCGGCCTGATATTCAAGGAACAGTGGTTTCGCATCGTCGAGTGTGATCGATGCCGAAAGCAGCTGCTCGCGGTCTCGAATCTCTGGATCGAGGCCCGGCTTGTCGAGGCGGCGGAGATTCAACCGCGCGCCGTCGCGGAATACCTGTCCGTAGAACGGTGGCTCGCCGTAGCTAAAGGCCACCGAGAACCCGAGTTTCTTTGTGTAAAACTCGCAGGAGGCCACAATATCAGCGACGAAAAGTTGGGGCTCAGCAGCTAGAAGTACCGGCTTAGACAGGGTTTGGGCTGGTGTGTGCGTCATGGTTTGCATTCCCTTGCGGAGCGCCTCCCAGCTCTCGAACCCGGTCTTTCTTGCGATCAGTTCCTGTGCATCGGACAGCCTGAAGCTGTGGGCGAGCACTTCGCGGTCGCTCAAATGGCGATAGCTCGGCAGCACTGCTCTAATTCGCGCCGCAACCGGGTAATACCGGTCACGATGCCAACGCAAATACAGCTTCGCTTGCTTTTTCAGGTTTTCAAGATTGGGCATTGGGCGCATTACGGTTGACGATACGTAGGCGGGCATAGCCCGTCCGGCCCGAAGGCCGTTGCGCCCTACAACACGCTGAAACGATGATTGCTACCTTACCGTTTGTCAAGGATCATTCGAATTTCCATACGCATCTACCCCTTTGAGGAAGAGGTGTCGGCTTCATAGTAAATCACATGGAAGTTTTCTTGATCTGATGGCGGCGTGAAATATCGCGTGACCTCGCCGAACCGGTCTTCGCCGACAAAGCCGAAATAGAGTCCTTCCGGCTTAGTCTCATTGCGCAAGCGCAGTCGCGCTTTGCACGATTCATCGGACGCGACGATATAATGCAGCACATGGTCGGCATTGGCGCTTTCGAATATCGATCGAACCCAGGCACGGTCGTTCGGCGTGTTACCGGCGAAGTCGAACACGATCGGCACACCCAACTGAAGCAGCCGGACAGCAAGAGGAGCGAAGGCGGCTTTAAGCCGCTTTGAATGACGCACATGGTCGGCCAGACTGTTGATCTCCGCATCAAGAAGCGTCAGCCATTCGTCCTCGCCGAACATGACCGCTGCGTGACGCGCCGCCAGTTCCCGTGCCAACGTCGTCTTGCCCGAGGCGGCTTTTCCGCAAATGAAGTGCAACGTAGCCATCAGCCGAAACCTACCATCCGTCGATTGGTTGAAACCGCACTACGGCATCGACCGCTGTGCGGCCTGACCATCATCTGAGGGCTGCAACCCGACGGTGAGGGCCATTGGTCGAGCGGGTGGCTTTACGACCCGCAAGACGGCCGCACCCATGACGTCACCGCAGAACGCACCGCTCCCGACATGATATCCGCTTCCGATTATCGCGGAGTCCCTCTCTTCGGCCGCACCGAAATCCTGATCCGCGATCCGCAGCTCAGCTTCGACGGACGCTGTTGAGCGGCAACACCCGGATGAGCTATTTCGGTTTGACCGCCGGTTGCCGCCCGGAGTGCCCAGAGGTGGAATTATCGGCATTGTCGAGCCGGTAGCAGGCGGGGTCTGCTTTATTTCCGGATCGATCCCGGCGGGTGGTGTGATCACCCCGCCTGAACGGTTCAGATCGGAGCTGAGGGTTCCGCTCGCCGGCGGCACGGCGGGCATCGCCGGCTGACCGCGCCCCGGGCGGCCGCTCGGCTCCTCGGCCGCGACGGTGACTGCGCCGAAACCGATAACCGTCGCCGCAACAATACATATCCGGTGCATTCTTGCCTCCAAACTGGCCTTCTCCTTTGAGGCAAACACCGCAATCGCTGGTGGGGCTCATTCGATACTGGGATAGTCTCCTCCACGTCGCCAGTGGGCCTTTCCATTTCTCGAGGCAAAGCCGACCGGTGTCTAGAGAATTGGCGTCATTGCGAGCGAGGCGAAGCAATCCCAGGCCGCCGAGGTGCCTGCGGGTCGATTGCCTCGCCGCGAGGCGCTCCTCGCAATGACAACACACCACCGCTCGCACGGTCATTGCGAGCATAGCGAAGCAATCTCGGGCCCGTTTCTAAGCGCGGCGTTAGGGGATCTTTGTCGCGCGTCGCGCCCCTTCGGCCGTAGCCTCGAACTTGGCCCAGCAAAATCGACGGGTGGCCACGCGCGTGCCGAGACCGCAATGGCGTGTGCACAAAGCCGGGACAGACCACATTGGCACGCATCGTATTGCGCCCCCTCCTTGGCGACGACCCGGCACAATCCCGGGAGCCCCTGCTTGACATGACGGGTGGCCGAATCATTCGCGGCCGTCGAATGCCAGATCGAAGGTGAAGACCCCGTCCGAGCCATTCGGGCGCTGCAATACCTCGGGATGGCGGAGAGTGCGCACCGCGTCGTTGTAGCCCGACCGCCAATGCTCCTCCATTGTCCGCCGCGAGAACTCGTAGTCCTTGGCGTTGCCTTCGTAGTTTTTGGCGCGATAGATCAGCTGGATGAGGTTGTAGACTTTTTCGTCCGCCTCTGCCGCGAGGATATCCGCCTCGGGCGTCTGCAACAGCTCCGCCGGCATTTTGGCGAGGAGCTTGGCCGTGGCGCGACGCAGCAGCTGTTTCTTCTTGAACTGGTCGGTTGCCATCCGGGTGCGGCTCGAGTAGCGGATCTCCTTCTGGCGGGTCTCGGCCTCGAGCAGATTGCGCGGAAACTCGCCGCGGCTGCTCCAGAGATCGATCTGAAAGGCGAGCGTGTCCTGACCCGGCCGGCTGTCCAGCACCCATTGCAACGGCGTATTGGAAACCAGGCCGCCGTCCCAATAGTACTCGCCTTCAATCTCGGTGGCCGGAAAACCCGGCGGCAGCGAGCCGCTGGCGATGACGTGCTCCGGACAGATCTGGTGAGTGACGTTGTCGAAATATACGAAATTGCCGGTGCGAACATTGACCGCCCCGACGCTGAACCTGGTTGCACCAGAATTGATCAGGTCAAAATCCACCAGGCGTTCGAGCGTCGCTTTCAGCGGGGCGACATCGTAATAGCTGATCGCCTCCAGTGTGCCGTTCGGCTGAAAATAGGGTGGCGGCACGCGCGGTTTGAAAAAGTCGGGGGCGCCGCCCAACAGCGCGCCCCATGAGCGCGCCTGATTGACCACGCTGTGGGCGAACTCGCCGTTCAGCTGAAACCACTGCAAATCCGCTATGCCGAACGGAGGGGCGGTAATCGCTTCCCAGAATTCGCGCAATCTCTCGACGCGCTTGTCGGGTGAATTGCCGGCAATCAGGGCCGAGTTGACGGCGCCGATCGAAATGCCGGCCACCCAGTCGGGATGCAGATTGGCCTCTGCCAGCGCCTGATAGACGCCAGCCTGGTAGGAACCGAGGGCGCCGCCGCCTTGCAGCAGCAAGGCAATGCGCTCGAAGGGTGGCCGTTCGGCTACGACATGACTTTTCCGGTGCGAACGCCGAATTCCAGACATAAGAAGCGCCTCTCGCAGCACGGTAACGCGCTTCCTCCCCGCCGATTATTCGAAACGGCCTACATTCGACGCGCTATGGGCGGATCGAGGCCGTCTCGGGCGGAGTTACATTTACGCGCCGTGGTGACCCGTTCAAGACGTTGGGCGCGACAGCTGGATTGCTTATCAACGCGCCGGCTCAGCGCCGGGCTTTCGCTCGGTCGCGATCATTTGCTGTTGCCGGCCTCCGAAGTACGGTGCCCGCGAGCCGTCACACGGGCCGCAAGGTACCGAGGAAAGAGCAAAGTACGGAAAGCACTACGTGCTCGGGCACACTCACCGGTGTACCGAGCGGCAGGCCGGGCACAGTCCGCGCGCCTCGATTATTTGGCGCTCGACGGCAAAACCTCTTCCTTCCCCAAGGCGGCGCAGGCTCTGGACGATCTCGTCGTCGCGAAGCTCTTCGGTGGCGCCGCAATCGTCGCAGATCATGAACTGGCTTTCGTGCGGATGCTCGATATCGCCGCAGGCGATGAACGCGCTCGAAGTCTCGACCTTGTGGATCAGCTTGTTCGCGAGCAGGAATTCGAGTGCCCGGTAGACGGTCGGCGGCCCGAGCTTGCCGCGGCCGCGCCGCAGCTCGGCCAGCAGCGCATAGGCTCCTGTCGGCTGATCCGATGATAGGATCAGTTCGAGAACGCGCCGGCGGACCGGCGTCAGCCGTGCTCCGCGCATCTTGCAGATCACTTGCGCACGCGACAGCGCGCTTTCGATTTGCCGAGGTGTCACGGCAGCCCTCTAGAAGCAGTGCAGCTCGAAATTTATGTTATATCATAACGATCCAAAAGCCCACCTCCCGATCGGCCGATTGTGTCAGCGGTCCGGTAAGTGGCCGCAGTCGTCGCGCCGCACTTGCCAGAACCGGTGCCCGGCTCTAACAGTGCCGGGGGAACCCATGCGAATAGACCCGGCGATCCTAGGAGTGGGCGGACGCTCGGCGGCCCTCGTTTGGCGCTTGGCGCGCGATTTCATGCGCCCGCATGTGCGGCGCATCCTGTTCGCGTTTTTATTGATGGGGCTCGCGGCCGGCAGCACCGCCGGGCGCGCTTGGCTGATGGAGCCGGTGCTCGACCGGATCTTTGTCGCGCGCGAGGGCTCGCTGCTGCTGCTGATCGCCGGCAGCGCGCTCGCCCTTGCTCTGGTCAAGGGGCTCGCCGATTACGGCGACGCCGTGCTGATGACCCGGGTCGGCCAGCGCGTCATCGCCGATGTGCAGCTCGCGCTCTTCGCCCGGTTGATGCGGGCCGATCTCGCCTATTTTTACGCCCATTCGAGCGGCACCTTGATCTCGCGCTTCACCAGCGACGCGGCGCTGTTGCGCGGTGCTGCGGCGAATGTCCTCGGCGCCATCGGCAAGGACGCGGTGACCGTGGTTTTCCTGGTCGGCGTGATGTTCTATCAGGATTGGCTTCTCGCCCTTATTTCGTTCTTCGTTTTCCCGCTGGCGATCCGCCCGATCGTCGCGATCGGCCGGCGGATTCGCCGGGTGACCGCCAGTGCCCAGGCCGAGATCGGCCAGTTCACCACCTTGTTGAGTCAAACCTTTCAAGGCGCGCGCCACGTCAAGGCCTACGGCATGGAAGAGTATGAGGAGCGCCGCGCCGCCGGGCTGATCGAGCGGCTTTTCTCGCTGATCGATCGCGGCACGCGGACACGCTCGCGCGCTTCGCCGATGATGGAGACCCTCGGCGGGACGGCGATCGCCGTCGTCATTCTCTATGGCGGTCATCAGGTCATCAGCGGCGCCCGCACGCCGGGAGCCCTGTTCTCGTTCATCACGGCGCTGCTGCTCGCCTATCAGCCGCTGAAGAGCATGGCCAATCTGAACGCGTCGCTGCAGGAGGGCCTCGCCGCCGCCCAGCGGATCTTCGAAGTTCTCGATGTCGAGCCGGCAATCCGCGACCTGCCCGGGGCGCGGCCATTGCGGATCAGCGGCGGAGAAATCCGTTTCGAGGACGTCCGCTTCGGCTATGTGCCCGGAACACCCGTCATCGACGGCCTGTCGCTGACGATCCCGGCCGGTCACACCGTTGCGCTGGTCGGCCCGTCCGGCGCCGGGAAATCGACGATCCTCAACCTGATCCCCCGCTTCTACGACATCGAACGCGGAAGTATTACGATCGACGGGCAGAATGTGCGGCAGGTGACGATCGCCTCGCTGCGCGAGGCCATTGCGCTGGTCGCCCAGGAGGTCAGTCTGTTCGACGACACGGTGTGCGCCAACATCGCCTATGGCCGGTTCGGCGCATCCTCGGCCGAAATCGAGGAAGCGGCGCGGGCTGCCGCCGCCGACGATTTCATTCACGAGCTGCCGCAGAGCTACGACACGATGGTCGGCGAGCACGGCGTCAGGCTTTCCGGCGGCCAGCGCCAGCGCATCGCGATCGCCCGCGCAATGCTGAAGAACGCGCCGATCCTATTGCTCGACGAAGCGACCTCGGCCCTCGACAGCGAATCGGAACGGCACGTGCAACGCGCGCTGAATGCGCTGATTCGGGGACGCACCACGCTCGTCATCGCCCATCGGCTTTCGACAGTCCAAGGTGCAGACCTGATTTGCGTGCTGGATCGCGGGCAGATTGTCGAGACCGGCCGGCATCCGGAGTTGCTGGCGCGCGGCGGGCTCTATGCCCGCCTTTACGCGATGCAGTTTGCCGAGCAGCACGCCGCGGGGTAGAAGCGCGTGCCGAAACCGATCCGACCGGTGATCTTGCGGCGCGTTCTGCGCAACGCGCGGGCGCGGCGGGTGGCGTGCTGGTTCATCCACTGGTATATCCGTTTCGTCTATGCGACGACGAGCTGGACGGTCGAAGGGGCGGAATGGCCGCACCGTCTGCGCGCCCAAGGAAAGCCATTCATCCTCGCCTTCTGGCATGGGCGCCTACTGATGATTCCGATGGCATGGCAGCGGCTGGCGCCGATGCACATGCTGATATCGGCCCATCCCGACGGGCAGATCATTGCCGATGCGGTGACCTATTTCGGTGTCGATTCGGTTGCCGGCTCGACCAGCCGAGGCGGTTCCGCTGCGCTTCGCTCGATGCTGAAGCGGCTCAAAGCGGGGGATTGCGTCGGGATCACACCGGATGGCCCGCGGGGCCCAGCGATGACTGCAAGTACCGGGATCGTCAATATCGCCCGGCACGCCCGGGTACCGATCCTGCCGATCACCTACGCAACCAGCCGGCGCAGAGTGCTTGCCACGTGGGACCGTTTTCATCTCCCGTGGCCATTCGGCCGCGGCGTTTATATATGGGCTGAGCCGATCGAGATTACCCAAGAACTGGACGAGGCAGGGATCGAGAGCGCGCGCGGTCACGTCGAGACCAGAATGATCGAAATGGTTCGCGAGGCGGAACGTCTTGTTGGCCATTGTGCGCCGGCACCGGCTGCCAATGATGCGGCCGGGCCTCTGCGGCGCATTGCCGGCGGCTGATGCTTCCTCGCCTTTACAGTGCCTTGACGTGGCCGCTGACGCCGGTGGCGACGGCCTATCTGGCGCAGCGGCGCAAGCGAGGCAGGGAACATCCGGAACGCTTTCGCGAGCGCCAAGGCGCCGCGAGCGTGGCCCGCCCGGAGGGTGCGCTGGCCTGGATACATGCCGCCAGCGTGGGCGAGGCGACCTCGGTTCTGGGGCTCATCGAACACCTGCTGGCGACGCGGCCGAGCCTCGAAATACTGATCACGACCGGGACCGTCACCTCGGCACGATTGTTGGAGACCCGGTTGCCGCCGCGGGCGCGTCACCAATTCGTTCCGGCCGACCTGCCGGGATGGACTGCACGATTTCTCGATTATTGGCGTCCAGACCTGGGGGTCTGGGTGGAATCCGAACTGTGGCCCAATCTGGTGTTCGCGGCCCACGGCCGGGACATCCCGATGGTGCTGATCAACGGGCGGCTCTCGACGCGATCCTATGGCCGGTGGCGTCATTGGCCTGGATTGATTAAGCACGTGCTGAGCGCATTCGGACTGTGCCTCGCCCAGGACGAGGTTCAGGCCGAACGTTTGCGCTCGCTCGGCGCCCCGCGTGTGGACTGCGTCGGCGATCTCAAATCGGCGGCTCCAGACTTGCCGTGCGACGGATCGGAGCTGGCGCGCCTGCGCCGTTTGACGGGTCGGCGTCCGCTCTGGCTCGCCGCCAGCACCCATGCCGGCGAAGAGGAAATCGCCGCGCGGGTTCATCGCGGTCTCGCCGGCAGGCACTCCGATTTGCTGACGATCATCGCTCCGCGTCATCCGGTGCGTTGTGAAGCGATCTGCGCAATGCTGAGAGGGCATGGACTGCGAGTAGCCGTGCGGGCGCGGGGCGAGCCTCTCACGCCCGAAACGCAGATCTATCTGGTGGACACACTCGGCGAGCTCGGGCTGTTTTACCGCTTGGCCGGCATCGCCTTCATTGGCGGCTCGCTGGTCACCAAGGGCGGCCACAACCCATTCGAGGCAGCCCGGCTCGGCTGCGCCGTCCTGCATGGCCCTGACATGAGCAATTGCGCGGCGATGACGGCCTTGCTTGTTGCGGCGGGTGCCTCGGAAACCGTACGGGACGAGGCGATGCTGGCGCAAGCGGCGTCCACGCTGATTTCCGATCCCCGGCGGCGCGCCGAGCGCGCTGCCGCCGCTGCCCGCGTCGCGGCGGCCAGTCTCAGCATTCTTGATGAGGTGGCGGCGCGGCTGGCGCCGTGGCTCGACCAGCTCGCGCCGGTTCGGGCTTTGCCACCGCGAGATTTCGCGCCACCGCGTTCGCTGCGGGCGTGATGCTCAGATCCCCTGCCTTCTGGGCGCAGCCTCCGGGGCTTCTCTCCGACCTGTTGTGGCCGGCCGCTGCAGGCTGGGATGCCGCGGGACGGTTGCGGCGGGCGCTTGCCCGTGCTGATTGCGCAGCAGTTCCGGTGATTTGTGTCGGCAATTTGGTCGCTGGCGGCGCCGGCAAGACACCGGTCGCACTGGCGTTGGCCTTGCGCCTCGCCCAGGGTGGCGCCGCAGTGCACATCGTGACCCGCGGCTACGGCGGCCGTCTCGGTGGTCCGGTGCGGGTCGACCCCGCCCGTCACGATTTCACGGCAGTCGGCGACGAAGCGCTGTTGCTCGCCGCGCGCGCGCCGTGCTGGGTGGCGCGCGACCGCGCCCATGGTGTCCGCGCCGCCGTCGCTGTCGGGGCGGCGATGGTCATTCTCGATGACGGCTACCAGAATCCGACCATCGCCAAGACCGTGTCGCTCCTGGTCGTCGATGACGCCTACGGCTTCGGCAATAGAAGGGTGATCCCCGCGGGCCCGTTGCGCGAAGGCCTCGCCCGCGGGCTCGCCCGCGCGGACGCGGTTGTGTTGCTCGGCGCCGATGCTTCGCCTCGCGATCCGAAAACGCTGGGAATCGGCGCTACCCTGCCGGTCATACCTGCGGTTCTGCGGCCAGTCGCCGGGGATCGGTTGGCCGGGGAGCGCCTGCTCGCGTTCGCCGGGATCGGCCGACCGGAAAAATTCTTTGCGACTTTGCGCGAACTGGGCGCCCAACTGGTCGAAACCCGCTCCTTTCCGGATCATCACCCGTTTCGCGCCGGCGAAGTCGACGAGCTGCTGCGTGCCGCCGAGCGCGCGCGGGCGTGCCTGATTACGACCGCAAAGGACATCGTCCGAGTACCGGCGGCGAATAGGGCGGCTATCGAGGTTCTCGAAGTTGAAATCTCGTGGCGCGATCCCGATGCGCTCGACGAGTTGCTGAGATCCGTCGCGGGTACCCGAGAGACTGCTTGACTTGTCAGGGCAAGTTACCGCCCCAGATTGCTCCCAGCGTGGTGTATGCGCGTAGGCGGACGAGCGGGGAAACAGCTGCGCGCCGGGAAAAGCCAATCAGTCTTGCTCACCGACTGCAGGGCTGGGGGGCGGCGCTGTGCTTTGCCGCGTTCGGGCTTTTGCCGCTCGATTGGGCGTCAGCCATCGGCGGCGCGGCGGCGCGCCTCATCGGCCCGCGGCTCGGGGTTTCCAAACGCGCCCGGCTCAACATCCGGCGAGCCCTGCCGGAACTCGCAGACCACGAAATCGCGAACATCGTTGCGGAGATGTGGGACAATCTCGGCCGGGTCGCGGCCGAGTATCCGCATCTGCGTCAGATCCGCGTGTTCGAACCCGGCGGCGGCGTCGAGACGCACGGCCTCGAGCACATAGATCGGGCGGTCGCGACGGGGCGCCGCATGATCATCTTCTCCGGGCATATCGCCAATTGGGAGATCGCGATGCTCGCGGCGATCCAATACGGGATCTCGGTCGCACAGATCTACCGCGCCGCCAACAATCCGCTGGTGGACCGTATGATCACCCGTTTCCGCGGCAGCAGCGGCGAATTGATCCCCAAAGGCAGCGTCGCCGCCCGGCGCGCGATCGCGGTGCTGCGGCGTGGTGCGCATCTGACGATGCTCGCGGACCAGAAGATGAACGACGGAGTTCCGGTGCCCTTTTTCGGCCGAACGGCGATGACATCATCCGCCCTCGCCTCGCTCGCG
Organism: uncultured Alphaproteobacteria bacterium; assembly: GCA_963695605.1. GTDB lineage: Bacteria > Pseudomonadota > Alphaproteobacteria > ATCC43930 > CGMCC-115725 > AP-15. The sequence continues at coordinate 44,971 of CAVOHI010000063.1, forward strand.
CTGCGCTTCGACTGCGATGTGCTGCCCGCGCGTGTCGAGCGGCTCGGCGGCGCACATTTTCGGCTGACTGTCTTCCCACCGTTGCCGCTGCCGCGTAGCGGCGATCATCACGCCGACGTCGCCGCCCTGATGGCGCGGGTCAATCAGATTTTAGAAGAATGGATCCGCGATCGACCCGGGAGAGTGGTTCTGGCTGCACCGGCGCTGGCCCGATTAAGTTGTTATCCGCCTTTCCTCGACGACGACAGTCTCAATGATGGCTTCGGTTTCGTACATCCAGCGGGTCAGCAGCCCGGCAATCACCGCGCCGATGATTGGCCCAATCCAGAAAAGCCACAGTTGAGCGATATATTCGCCGCCGGCAAACAGAGCCGGCCCCGTGCTGCGCGCCGGGTTGACCGAAGTATTGGTCACGGGGATCGAGACCAGATGGATCAAGGTCAGGGCGAGGCCGATCGGAATCCCGGCGAAGCCCGCGGCCGCTCCCTTCGATGTGGTGCCGATGATGATGAAGAGGAAAAAGAACGTCATCACCACTTCGTCGACAAAGCAACTGCCCAAGCCGTATTTGCCAGGACTGAGATTGCCATAACCGTTGGCGGCAAAACCGCCGGCCACCCACTCGGGCTTACCCGAGGCGATCACCCACAAGACCGCGGCGGCGATAATGGCGGCAATCACCTGCGCCACGATATAGGGGATGACGTGCTTGCTGGCGCAACGCCCGGCGCTCCACAAGCCGATCGTGACCGCCGGATTGAAGTGGCCGCCCGAGATGTGACCGACGGCATAGGCCATCGTCAGCACGGTTAAGCCGAATGCGAAGGCGACGCCGAGAAACCCGATCCCGAGGTTCGGGAAACCCGCCGCCAGGACGGCGGCGCCGCAACCGCCCAATACCAACCAGAACGTGCCAAAGAACTCGGCGACAACGCGCCGCGACATGTCGTTGTCCATTGCTGTCCTCCCACGTTAGCTGTTGTATTCTAACGGTTGAGAGCACCGTGGAAAAGGGCAACCTGAGGAACTGGAAACGGTGTTACGCGCCAGTTCGTTGACCGGTATGGTTGAGCTGGACCTCGAAAATGAGACAGTAGCCTAAGTGGTGCACGGCCCCTGGAAAGCACCAAACACGCAGGTCGGAAGCGTTTCGCATGGACTGTGGAACCGAGCAGAACAGATCAGGAAGCCTTCGAGAATATCTTGGGCGAAGCTCGCTCGGCCTCGATCACTTCCGCAAAAGTCCGGTGGTCCGGGAACGTCCAGTTCTCGCCGGGTAGCACATCCCGCGCCCGAATTGCAAAGTCGGGGAACAATTCCGGGCGGGCCTTCTTCCACTTGGCTAAGGCGACACTTTTTGCGATCAGGCGGTCTTTGACGTAATCGACGAGTTTCTGTGAAGCCGTGTTCGGTAATCTGCGCCGGACAGGTGCTAGAAGTTCTATCAGTAGCCAAAGCTCCCAGGCGATATCCTCAAGTGATTCGAGTGGGACTGGTGGAGATTTCGGCTCTTGTGGCTCCGAATGCGGTGGTCCCAGCTTGCGTCTTATTGAAGTTTTCATAATCGCCATTAATATTTGCTAATGAACTGAATGGACTATAACATCCTCTGCGTCCTGTAAACGTGGCGGATCTCGTCCATTACGCGTCAGGGTGGATAATATTTGTCCGAAATGCCCTGAAAACAAAAATGGTGCTACGCGGACCAAGACCTCAATCGTCATCTCTCGATCCGGGCCAGCGGATCCGGCCTTCGAAGCGGCGGTCGATCCAAGCGACGACGAGCGTCACGTAAAGCGGTAGAGCGAAGACGAGAAACGCAATCGAGTACAGAAGCGTTTGGTTACGAATCTCGGTGATCGGTTTTTCGATCTCGTCGAGCGGCACCATGATCGCAAGCAGCTGATCTCGTCCGTAGCGGGGCGGGATATCGAGGACGTGCCCGACCCAGGTCCGGCCGGCCACATCGTAGAAGCGGGTCCCGGACATGTGCCCATCCTCGTAGGCGGCAACGAGACCGGCGATCACCGGGTCGTTCAGATCTCCGATTTTGGGCGGCTTCACCCGCATCTGACCATCGGAATGAAGCACTTTGGCAAATTGGGCGGCGTTCGGCAGCGCGATTACCTCGCCCGCCTTTGTGAAGATGAAGGCTGTGCTGGTGGGGGTAGTTTGCTGATCGCGCAAAAAGCGGGCAAGGTCGATCTCAGCGAGATCGGCACCCATGACACCCGGCATTTGCCCGGTGAAGCTGCGGCTCAGGGTGACGCCCAGCTCGCCGCTGGTCGCGAACATGTAAAGAGTACTCTGCTCGACCGCCTCGCTGCGTTTGGCGCTATCGTACCAGGGACGCGCTCGCGGGTCGAACTCCGCGGGGGCCGGATCGAGGCGCCCGACGACCGTGCCGTCTTCGCTGAGAAACACCCACCGCGTCTTGCGGTCACCCGCCGTTTCCGCAGAGATGATCTCGTTGGCAAATGCCGCATCTGACGGGGCGTGCAATGCACCGCGAAGCTTTGCGCCGTTCTCGCCGGCAATATGGGTCATCATGAAGAATTCGCCGTTGTCGAAGCCGACATAGAGCGACCGGATTTGCGGATATACCCTCAGCACCCGCATGAGCAACGATCTCGCGCGCGGGTCGTCCTTGATCGCCGGCGAGATCAGTTCAGGCACCAGTGATGCAATCCCGACGATGGCGTACATCGGGTCATAGAGGAGCTTGATACGGTTCGAAACGTCGTCGCCCGCTTCGAGCATCATTCGCTCGGCTGCGGCAATCGCCAGCTGGTTCGATTTCTTAGAATTGTACCAAATGATGCCGCCTGCCAGCGCAACCACCATGACGAGCAGCAGCGCGGTTATTCCGACGTAATACTGCCAAAGCGGTTGAGAGCTTTCGGCCTGAGAACTCGCCGGTCGTCGAGGCGAATAGCTTTGCGGGTCGGTCACGGCGCACCACCCTCCTTTCCGAGCAATACGAGCGTGTCAGAACAAGCTGCCCTGTCCCGGATGGACGCCCGTGCGCCGGGGCCGGGGCCGCGGCCTGCTGCCGGCAACCACGCCAACCCGGCCGTCGTGAAATTCGAGATCGAGCGGATCGCCGGCGCTGATCTCCGCCGCTTCGGTCAATACCCGCGCGACACCGTTGCGGACCACGACGTAACCGCGGGCGAGCAGGCTTTCGTGGCGTTCCGAATGGGTGGCGAGCCGTCCGGCGAAATTGTCGAGCAAGTGGTGGTTTCGGTCGATAAAACGGGCCATCGCGGCGCGCAGCCGCGGCTCGAACTCGGCAGTGCGGGTGCGTGAGCGGTCGAGTTCTGCCGACAGCACCGCAGGACGCAACCGCGCTGCCGCGAGATCGAGGCTATGCTGCGCCGCCCGCAGGCGCCGGTCGGCGGCCAGCCGCAGCCGCTCGGCACGATCATCGAGGCGTTGCGCCGCCGATCCGATCAGGTCGTGCGGGTCGGGAAGCCCACGCGCGAGGCCCGCAAGGTGCATCCGGCGTTCGCTGAACAGCCGGGAAAGGCCGGCGGAGAGCCGGCTCGATTTGCCGCCGAGCTCGGCGATCAGATCGAGCCGCACCGGCACCGCCATTTCCGCCGCGGCGGTCGGGGTCGGTGCGCGGCGATCGCTCGCATGGTCGATCAGGGTCGTATCGGTCTCGTGCCCCACCGCCGAGATCAGCGGGATCGCCGACGCAGCGGCGGCGCGCACGACGATCTCCTCGTTGAACGGCATCAGATCCTCGAGGCTGCCGCCGCCGCGGGCCACGATGATCAGCTGCGGCCGCGGCACCGCGCCGCCTTCGGGGAGGCGGTTGAAGCCGGTGATGGCGGCCGCCACCTGGGCGGCCGCGCCCTCGCCTTGGACGGCCACCGGCCAGAGCAGCACCCGGCGCGGGAAGCGGTCGGAAAGCCGGTGCAGGACGTCGCGGATCACCGCTCCCGACGGCGACGTGACAATGCCGATCACCTCCGGCAGAAACGGCAACTTCTTCTTGCGCTCCGGCGCGAACAGACCCTCGGCGGCGAGGCGCCGGCGCCGGTCTTCGAGTAGTTTGAGGAGGGCGCCGATCCCGGCGAGCTCGATCGTATCGACGATCAGCTGGTATTTCGAGCGGCCGGGAAAGGTGGTGAGGCGCCCGGTGCACACCACCTCCATCCCGTCTTCGGGCTTGATTCCCAGCCGCATCGCCGTCGTGCGCCAGCACACCGCGTCGAGCACCGCCTCGCTGTCCTTGAGGCACAGATAGCAGTGTCCGGAACTGTGCCGCTTCCAGCCGGAGATCTCGCCGCGCACCCGGACAAAGGAAAAATTTTCCTCGATCGAGCGCTTGAGCGCGCGCGAGAGTTCGGAGACCGTGTATTCGGCGAGGTTGGAGCGAACCGGGGCCGCGATAGAAGTATCGTCCATCCCTACATGATAGCCGAGCGCGGGAGGAAGAGCGATGCGAGTGCTGGTGGTGGGTTCGGGCGGTCGCGAGCACGCGCTCGCCTGGGCGATTTCGGCGTCGCCATTGGTCGACCGCCTGTTCTGCGCCCCCGGCAATGCGGGGATTGCCGAGGAAGCCGAGTGCATCGCGATAGGCGCGACCGACATCAAGGGGCTGGTCCGGTTCTGCCGCGGCGAGCGGGTCGATTTCGTCGTGGTGGGCCCGGAAGCACCGCTCGTGCTGGGGCTCGTCGATGCGCTCGAAGTCGAGGGAATTGCAGCCTTCGGTCCGAGTGCTGCGGCCTCGGCAATCGAAGCCTCGAAGGCCTTCGCCAAGGACCTCTTTGTGCGTGCGCAAATCCCGACCGCCGCCTACCGTCGCTTCCGCGATCCGGCAGCGGCGAAAGCCTTTATCGCGAGCCATGGTGCGCCGATCGTCGTCAAGGCCGACGGTCTCGCGGCCGGCAAGGGCGTGGTCGTCGCCGATGATCTCGACAGCGCCTATCAGGCAGTCGATGCCGCCCTCGTCGAGCGCCGGTTCAGCGCGGCCGGGCTCGAGATCGTCGTCGAGGATTTTCTCGCCGGCGAAGAAGCGAGTTTCCACGCCCTGGTCGACGGCAAGGATGCGCTGCCGCTCGCCTCGGCGCAGGATCACAAGCGCGTCGGCGACGGGGACATCGGGCCCAACACCGGCGGTATGGGCGCGTTTTCGCCCAGTCCCCTCATGACCCCGGCGATCGAGGGCATCGTGATGGAGCGCATTATTTTGCCGGCGATCACCGCGATGCGGCGCGAGGGGCGTGTCTTCAAGGGGGTCCTCTATGCCGGCCTGATGCTGACCGAAGCGGGCCCGATGCTGCTCGAATTCAATGCCCGATTCGGGGACCCGGAATGCCAGGTGTTAATGATGCGGCTGATGAGCGATCCGTTGCCGGCATTGATCGCCGCGCGTGACGGCGTGCTGAAATCGGTCGACCTGCGCTGGCACGCCGAGAGCGCGCTGTGCGTGGTGATGGCCGCGAATGGTTATCCCGGCGAGCCGCAGAGCGGTACCGAGATCCGCGGCCTCGACGCCACGGGAAGCGACCCCAAGGTCAAGATCTTCCACGCCGGCACCCGCCGCGATGATCGGCGGCTGATCGCCGACGGCGGTCGGGTGCTCGGCGTCACTGCCCTCGGCAGCGACCTCCACAGAGCCCGCGACCGCGCGTACGCCGCGGTCGACCGCATCCAGTGGCCTGAAGGCTTCTTCCGGCGCGATATCGGCCGCCGATAGGGCGCCGGACGGCGGTTGGGGCAGGATCGACCTCGACCGAGGAGGCGCCATGGAGGCCGCAAGGCTCGCGTCGAACGTCGGTTCGCGGCAATCCCTCGCGGCCGACGTCGCCGGCTATTCGCGCCCGATCGAGGCCGATGAGGAAGGGGCGCTCGGCCGACTGAAGGCGCTCCGCGCCGAGCCATAAGGGGCGCATCGTCGAGACGGCCGCCTTTTGGTCGAGTTCGCCGGCGTCGTCGACGCGCTGCATTGCTCGACCGAGATCGAGGCGGCAGTCGCCATTACCGGCGCCTCCCTGGCGCCGGACCGCCGCATCGGCATCAATGTGGGTGACGTCGTTGTCGAGGGTGCCGACATTTTCGGTGACGGCATCAACGTCGCATCTCGACTTGAAGACTTGGCCGAGCCTGGCGGCATTTGCGTTTCTGCGCGAGTGCAGGAGGATGCTGCGGGCCGCCTCGATCTCGCCTTCGACGACATGGACGAGCAGGCGCTCAAGAACATGATGCGGCCGATGCGGGTTTACCGGGTTCGACGTAAAGGTCCCCTCCCCATCCCTCCCCCGCAAACGGGGGAGAGAAGGATGGGGGCAAGTGGTGGGCCCGCACTCGCCGTGCCCGACAGGGCGACGCTGCTCCGCGCATTGCAGGAATTTCCAGGGTGGGTCCCGAACTACCGCTTTCTCGCCGCCTGCGGTGCTCAGATAGGCCGGCTCGACGAAGCGCGCGAGATCGTGCAAAGGCTGCGGGCGCTCACACCCCTCGTGCTGCCGAGCGGCACGCAGTGGCGCAACCCGGAGCAGCGCGAGCTGTACCTCGCGGGTCTGCGCTTGGCGACGGTCGAGGTGACATGAGCCAGACCCGTCGCCTTGCTGCGCTATGCCTATTTTTTCTTGGTTGGTTTCTTTTTTGCCTGAGCAAGGTCCGAGCCGGCTACGGATCGACCAGAGCTGCTCTTACTGGTGCTCAATAACCTTCCCGCCTTGCTGGCATCTTTCTTCGAAGTAGCCATAGTCCTTACGTTCTCCAGCTAAACCTGACGGGCTTTGGTAATCGCGATAAATTAACTTTGAGTGTACGTACAGAACGGCTACAGCCGTCGGGCTTCGCGCTTGTAGGACGCTTCCGCTCGCCCCTTTTCCGCTGCTACCCTGTCCAGCTATGCTGAACGGAAAATGTCTCGTCGCGCGAGGTAACAGCAATGGCACGGAACGGCAATCTTCCGATCACCGATCGCATCTTGGCAATCCGCGAGCGTTGGCACACCAAGCGGCATCCGTTCTTTCTCGCTTTTGGCGAAGGCAAATTGCCGTTGAGAGCGTTGGGCCGCTATCAGGCGTTGCATTACCATTTCGTGTCGCGCGCGTTGGCGAGCTTTGGGATGCTCTATGCGCGCGGCTATCATTTCGAAGACGTGCGCAAGATGATCGCCGAGAACATTGCCGAGGAGGAGGGGCTGAAGGCGATCCCGGAGCCGGGTCACGAGCCCCATGACCACAACGAGCTGATCCTGCGCTTCTGCCGCGCCGCGGGGCTCAGCGACGACGAGGTCCGCAATACGAAAATGCCGCCCGCCTGGTGGGCGCGCTCGCTCTACATGTACCATACGACCGCCAATGAGCCGGTCGGCGTGATCCTGGCGATGCAGACGACCCAGGAGGGCCAGATGCCGGGGTTGATCAGCGAGGTCCTATTGCCGGCCTTCGAGAAGCATTACGGGTTCAGGCTGAACTCGCCGGAGATCGAGTTCTTCACCGAGCACGACGCAGCCGATGTCGAGCACAGCCGCCGCCAGATCGAGCTGTGCGGCCGGTATCTCGACACGCCGCAGCTCGAGGCGCGCGCCGAGCAGGTGGCCGAGGAGATCTGCGAATTGCGCTGGGCCTCGATCTCCGAGCTCTATCGCTCGGAAATGCTGGGCGAGAAGGAAATCCTACCGCCGGGGGTTATCAGATAATCCTGGCCCGCCGCAACAGAACGCCTATTTGATCGTGCCGCGATGTCCGGTGGCACACGTGCATGATGAACCGCTGCGACGGGAGCCGGGGGAGGAGGCAAACGAGCATCGGTCGTAGGGCGTGACGCACAGGTAGTATTGCGAAGACTGCGCGCCTCCGCTGCTCGGATCCGCTCCATCCTTAGGTGCTGCCGAAATCGTTGCTCGGCGTGACGCCATAACCACTCATGCCGCCAGACATTCCACCCATTCCACCGGTCATGCCTCCGCCGGTCATGCCGCCCATGCCACCCCCCGTCATGCCCCGCCCATGCCACCCCGTCATGCCGCCCATGCCGCCCATGCCTCCTGGCATAGCCATAGCCCCGGCGCCGCCACCCATACCGCCCCCGGTCCCGCCGCCCATGCCGCCGACGAGCACGACGGCATTGCCGGCGCCGGAAACGTCAGCGGCGAACGGCAACTCGACCGCTATCGATCCCTGAGAAAAGGCCGATGCAGTCGCAAGAAACACAAGCACTGGAAGCAACTTGTGCATGGGACCCTCTTATCCTTGTCTTTAGCCTGAGCAGGGTTAACAAGGCCAAGATACAGTTAAGCAGCAGTCTGCGCTATGAGAAAAAGAGCATATCAATCATTGCCCGCAAGGAGGGGTTCCCCGGGTTGCTTGTCGCCGAGACGCAGCAACGGCACAAAAGCGAATGCCACGGCGGTAAATGCGGCCGACACCAGGATCAGGGGATCGAGTTGGCGCTGAAACAGATGTTCGTACAGAAAGGAGCCGAGATTTTCGGATAGGGCCGCCGTAAAGTTGGTGACCGACATCAAAGCCGCAAAGGCGAAGCCTTCCGCGCGAGGCGGGCAATAATCCGCGGCCAGGCTCAAGGTCGCGACAAAGGCGACCATGGTTGCGATGCCGCTGAAGAAGTTGATCGCCGCCGCCAGGGCCTCGTTCCACAGCAGCAGAAAGGCCGCGGTCGTAACGATGCCGAGCGCAATGCTCAAATTCAGCAGCGCCCTTGCCGTGATGCCTTTCAGAAACCGGCGGTACAGCAGCGCACCGGCGATCCAGCCCGCCGAATTGATCGAGCCGAGAATCCCGATATACTCTTGCGAGAACTTCAGATCGTCGGTCATGTGATAATAGAGTGGCGTACCAAGCCCCGGGTTGAGATAATAGACAAACAGAAAGAGTGCGATTATCCAAAGGTCGCGCAGGGTGAGGGCGGCCAGCAGGCTCGCGAAGGTCCTTTTCATCTCGGGGAGATTGACGCGGCTCTGCGGCTCGCGGATCAGAAACGCGCCGGCAAAGACGACGATCAGCGGGGCGACGGCGATGATCGCGGCGGCGCCGTGCAGCGCCCCGGCCGGTGACAGCCTCTCGACAAGCTCACCGCCGATAAAGCCGCAGGCCATCGCCGCGATGTTGAACCACAGCCACTGCTGATTGACGAAGGAATCGCTGGCGCTGAATTTCTGGCCGTTCTCGACGAGAATAGCGCCGCACACCGTGCTCGATATCGCCATCCCGTAGGCGGAGAGCAGCAGGGCGACAATGATTTCGCCCGGCGAGGTGATCTGCGTGACCCAGCAATAGGCGCCCGCCGCCATCAAATTGGCGAGAACGAGGTACGATTTTCGGCGATAGCCGAAGAGCGGCAGGAAATCCGAAACGATCCCGTAGACCGGCTTGATGATCCAGGGAAGGTTGAGGACCGTCAGATAGGCGGTGACCTGGACCGGCGTCCACCCGTAGGTCTGTTTCAGAAAATAATTGAGCGGCTGGGCGATCAGCCCGCCGGTCTGCCCAATGCCTTCGACGACATAGACCAGCGCAAAAAACAGCATGAGCCGGCTGATCTGCCGGCTCTCGTCATGACGGGCGGAAGTGCAGGGCGTCGCGGCAGACCCTTCGGCGGGCTTATCTGACCGCGACAATGACCTCGATCTCGACCGGTATCCCGCCGGGCAGCGAGCTCATGCCGACGGCGGAGCGCGCATGCCGCCCGCGCTCGCCGAACACCTCGACAAACAGATCGGAGCAGCCGTTGACGACCTTCGGGATGATCCTCGAAATCGGGGGCGGCGTTGACCATCCCGAGCACCTTGACGATGTCCTCGACGCGGTCGAGATCGCCGCCGAGCGCATCCTTGATCGCCGCGATCAGCACGAGCCCGACACCGCGCGCGTGACGATATCCCTCGTCGATCGACATGCCGGCGCCGAGCTTGCCTTTCGGCATTGTGCCGGCGGGGTTGTCGGGCGGGCCCTTGCCCGAAAGGTAGAGCAGGTTGCCCACGCGCTTGGCGTGGACATAGTTGCCGAGCGGATCGCCGACCTGCGGCAGTGTCAGTCCCAACTCCTTTAGCCGCTGCTCGATGCTCATGTCCCGGTCTCCTTTTATGTCATCGGCACCGATATCTGCCAATCTGTGCACTGCCGTCCTGATCGTAGGCGATCAATTCGGCATTCTTGCCCAATGAACGGCAATGAACCTGGGCAACCGAATCCGCTACCGCATTGGGTGTGTTGTCGGGATACCACCGCAGGGTTATCCCATCGGGCGATTGGTCGAGCGTCCAAGGCGGTCCGCTGCAAGCTGCAAGGCAAAACAAAATCGCGACCCCGGCAGCCCAGATCGCAGCCTTCGGCATCGACCGCATCACCGCGCTTGGGTCGGGCCGGCTGAGGTCGGAACGGCTCCGGTCAGCTTTTGCCAATCGATCGCGCTGCCCAGCTTCAATGGCGTGCCCGCTTCGGGCATCGGATATTTGAGACCGCTCGCGCAGTTGAACAGAACGACCCGCTCGTCGGGACGGACCCGTCCCTCGGCGAGCGCCTGCTTGTAGGCGGCATAGGTCGCCGCGCCTTCGGGACACAACAAAAGCCCCTCCTCGGCGGCAACCTCCCGCCACGCTTCGGCGATTGCATCGTCACTGACGGCGCTGGCAAACCCGCCGCTGTCTCGCACCGCACGCAGGATCAGGAAATCGCCGATCGCTTGCGGCACGCGAATGCCGGCGGCGAAGGTGTGCGCATTCTCCCATCGCGGGGCGTGTTCCGCGCCTTCCTCCCAGGCCTTTACCATCGGCGCGCAGCCGGTCGCCTGAACCACGACCATTCGCGGCCGTTTCGGCCCGATCCAGCCGATCGCCTCGAGCTCGGCGAAGGCCTTCCACATGCCGATGATCCCGGTGCCGCCGCCGGTCGGGTAGAAGATCACGTCCGGCAATTCCCAGCCGAGCTGTTCGGCAAGCTCGATGCCCATCGTCTTCTTGCCCTCGATGCGGTAGGGCTCTCTCAAGGTCGAGCAGTTGAACCAGCCGGTTTCCCGTTCGCCTTCGCTGACCAGCTTGCCGCAATCGTCGATCAGTCCGTTGACGAGAAACACCGCGGCGCCCTGCATCGCGATCTCGCGGACATTGACCGCCGGGGTATCGTCGGGACAGAAGACATAGGCTTTGATGCCGGCGCGCGAGCAATAGGCGGCCATCGCCGCCCCGGCATTGCCGTTGGTCGGCATCGCCATCGTCGCGACCCCGAGCTCCTTGGCCATCGAAACGGCGAGCGCCAGGCCGCGCGCCTTGAAAGATCCGGTCGGCAGGCGGCCTTCGTCCTTGACCAGGATCTCGCCGCCGCCGAGCCGGGCGGCAATGCGCGGCAGCGGGATCAGCGGGGTCACCACCTCGCCGAGTGAGACCACATCGCCCGGCCGGCGCACCGGCAACAGCTCGCGATACCGCCAGAGGGTCTGTGGCCGGTCGGCGAGCATCTCGCGAGGCAGCGCCCGGCGGACACCATCGAGATCGTAGCGCACCAATAACGGTCGGCCGGCCTTCGAGAGCGTCTGCAAAGTGTCCGCCGGGTAGCGCTCCCCGGTCAGGCTGCATTCCAGATGCGTCACGAATGTCGGCAGCGCGCCGCCCGTCCACTCGACCATGGGACCCTCCTGCTGTCGCGAGGATAAGCAGCCCGCCTGCGGAGTGGAAGAGACCCTTGCGTCGCCGGTTGGAACGACCCGGCCCGGCCGGACCTTTATCCCTCAGCAGCGACCTTTCGGGACCACCGACATGCTCAAATGGGCACTGTTTTTCTTCATCATCTCGATCATCGCCGCGATCTTCGGGTTCACCGGCATCGCGGCGGCAGCCGCGGGGATCGCAAAGATTCTGTTCTTCATCTTCCTCGTGATCTGCGTGATCTTCCTCGTGTTGGGCATAATGGCGGGGCGAGCAATACTCTGAGCGCGGCCTAGCCTTTGGCGGTCAACAGCGCAGTAAGCTCGTCAGGCATGCTCAGCATCGGGTAGTGGCCGGTGTCGAGCTCGTGCCATCGCGCAGTGAGCTTTTCGGCGGTGCGGCGCTGGTGCGCTTCGCCCGGATTGGCGGCGCGGCGGCACCAGATCACGGTCGCCGCCCATTGCTGGTCCCAGAAATTGTCGAGCTTGACCGGGTTTTCGTAAATCCCGATCGGATGCAGGGTATAGCGCTCGAGCGCCCAAGCCCGCGTCTGCGGGTCGAGGTCGGCGAAGAGCCGATTTTCCGCATCCTCGCGCGTCGGGCCGGCGGCGAGCCCGCTCGGCACCGCGGTCGAGCGCCGGACGATGTCGCGGATCCGCTCGCCGTCGAGCAATGCCAGCGCATCGACAAAGACCAGGCGCGAGATCCGGTCGCGCCGCATCTCGGCGGCGCGGCACAGCGACCATGCCTCCCGAGCTCGTGCCGACCATCACGACGTCGCGCAAATCTTCGTAGAACAGGAGATCGGCAATTTCGGCGGCGTGAGTTTCGGTCGTGATCCCTGGGCGCAGAGAGTGCCTGCGCTCGGCGCAACCGTCGAGTGCACGGCGCGTAGACCGTATGCCCGGCGGCCCGCAACCGGTTTGCCACCGGCTGCCAAATCCAGCCGCCTTGGTAAGAGCCGTGGATCAGAACGAAAGTCGTCATGGGCAGTCTCCTTGCTGTTTCGTCATGCCCGCGAAAGGGGTATCAGTCCATCCGAGCCGCGGGAGCCGGCGATTTCGCTCAATTCCCGCCGGTTACGTCGATCGTGACGCCCGTCACGAAATCGGCGTCGCTCGAGGCGAGAAAGCAGATGACCTTGGCCTGGTCGGCGGCTTCTGCCACACGGCGCAACGGGGTGCGGGCGATCTCGGCCGTCTGCGCCTCTTGCGAGCGCTTCTCCCAATGCGGGCGAATGCGTTCGGTCAAGGTAAGGCTCGGGGCGATTGCGTTGATCGTGACGCCGTATGGCCCCAGCTCGAACGCCAGCTTGCGGGTGAAGGCGATGATGCCGCCCTTCGCCGCTGCATAGGCGCTGCTGCTCGAACTCGCTGAGACCGCGTCCGGCGATCGAAGCGAGGTTGACGATCTTGCCGTACCGTCGCCGCTTCATGATCGGCACGACGGCATGAGTGAACAGAAAGGTCCCGTTCAGATTGAAGGCGATCAGCCGCTGCCATTCGTCAAAGGTCAGCTCGTCGACACTGGCGCCGGAGTTGGCGATGATCGTGCTGCCGCCGACCGCATTGACGAGGATGTCGACGGCGCCGAACTCCTTTTCGACCGAAGCCACGGTCGCTTCGACCTGCTCCTGGATCGAGGGCGTCGCACAGCCGCCCGTGCGCCCGCCCGCCGGCACCGCGCAATGCTGCGACGGCTGTCTCGAGGCGGTCGGGGTGATTGTCGACGCCGACGACGATGGCGCCGTCCCGCGCCATGATCTCGGCGGTCGCCCGGCCGATGCCGTTGGCGAAAGCGGTGATGACCGCGACCTTGTCCGTGAACCGCATGGTTCCCCCTTCTCGGCTCCGCTATTCTCAGGCAGAGACGAGCACGGGAGAACGGCCAATGCAACTCGGGATTCATCTGCCCCACGCCGGCGAGCAGGCGACGCCGGAGAAGATCCGCCATGCCGCCATGCGGGCCGAGGATCTCGGCCTCGATGATGTCTGGGTCAGCGAGCACATCATCGTCCCGCGCGCCACCTTCCCGCGCTCGCCGTTGTTCTTCGACCCGGTGCTCAGTTTGACGTGGGCCGCCGCCGTCACCAAACGGGTACGGCTCGGGACCAGCGTGCTGGTCTTGCCGATGCGCCACCCGCTACCGCTCGCCAAGGAATTGGCGACATTGCAGAACTTCTCGGAGGGCCGGCTGATCCTCGGCGCTGGGGTCGGCTGGCTCGAGGCCGAATTCGCCGCTTTGGGGGCGCCGTTCCACGAACGCGGGCGGCGCACCGACGAAGGCATCGCGATGATGCGGGCGGTGTGGACGCAGGACCCGGTGAGCTTCAACAGCAAATACATCTCCGCCGAGATCACCGAGATGACAATGCAGCCATTGCCGATGCGGCCAATTCCGATCTGGTTCGGCGCACGCTCGGAGGCCGCCTACAAGCGTACGGTGCGGATCGGCGACGGGTGGCACGGCAGCCAGCTGACGCCGGAAGAGGCCGCGCCGATCGTCAGGCGGCTGCGCAGCGACCGGCCCGAGCCGGAGTTCACGATCTCGATGCGCACCCACTGGAACGGCAAGGACGAAGGCGAACTGCGCGAGCGGGTCGCCGCTTATGAGGCGATCGGGGTTCAGCACATCATGGTGGCGCCGGTCAATCGCGAGATCGATGACTGGGACGAGGTCATCGAAGGCGCCGGACGCCTCGCTTCACATAGGATCTAGCGTGGAACGATTTCTTGTGCCCGGGTTATCTGCCGCGATACGTTGTCGGCCGGCAGATTGCGAATGAGGAGGTGATTTGATGGGCTATAGTCTCGACCGGTTTTCCAGTGAATGTCACCGCATCCTTGCGGCGGATCCGGGGGTGGAGGGCCGCAAGAAGGTGTGCGCGCTCGTCCAGGACGTACTCAAGGACGAGGATTTTGTCGCCACTCATCTCCATGACGGAGTGCCGGAGCGGAAGATCCTCTACGAGGATCCGGAGCTCGGGTTTTGCATCCTCGGCCACGTCAATCATGGCGCCAAGGAGAGTAAGCCGCACGATCACGGTCCGACCTGGGCGATCTATGGCCAGGCGCGCGGCAGGACGATCATGAGCGACTGGTCGATGCTCGAGCCCGCCTCCGAGGACAAGCCCGGCAAGGTGCGCCTCGTCAAGGAGTATGCGCTGGAGCCCGGTGATGCGCACCTCTACAACGAGGGCGACCTCCATTCGCCGCGCCGCGAAGGCTCGACCCGCCTGATCCGCATCGAGGGCCGGAACGTCGAGAAGATCCGCCGCTTCCCTTACGAAGCCGTGTAGCTGCGGCGGCAAATCTCGGAAAGGCGAGGAGGGCGCCCTAGGCGCCCTCCAGCGTTTTCGGCTTACGAGGCCGGCGGTGATCCGCCTACGGTCACATCGACGCGGCGGTCTTGGCCCGGTGTCGGCTCATTGCTGCTCTCGCCTTGTCCGCTGACCACGAGAGCGCTCTGCGGCACCCCGTCACTCTGCAGTTCGGCGGCTACGGCATTGGCCCGTCGCAGGGAGAGCCGCTGATTATACCCGGCGGAGCCAGACGGGTCGGTATACCCGACGACCTGAACGGGCGCGGGTGGTCTTGCCTTGTAGGCATCCGCCGCGAACCTGACAACCTCCCTCCCAGCCGGGCCCAGCTGCGAGCTGTTATAGTCGAAATACACGGTATAGGTCATCGGCGGCGGAGGAGGGGGCGGGGGTGGAGGGTTCGCCGCCACTGGCGGCGGCGGAGGCTGCTGGGCACACGCGGCGATCGCGACCAACGAGCAGACCAGGAAAAAACGCTTCATCTGTTCCTCCTGCAGTTGAACGCGGCAGGTTAGGATGAAATCGCCAATCTCGCCAGATCAAAGACCGCTCAGCCGCCCGCTACGCCCTGGGTATTCACATAGACCGAATAGACAGATTGGCTGGCCGCCATGAACAGGCGGTTTCGCTTGCGCCCGCCAAAGCACAGATTGGCGCAGCGTTCGGGCAGGCCGATATGGCCGATCATCGTCGCGTCGGGGGCGAAGACGGCGACGCCATTGAGGCCCGGGGTCATGCCCCAGCCGCACCACAGATTGCCCTCGACATCGCAGCGGAAGCCGTCGGGCGTTCCCTCGCCGGCATTGATGAAGACGCGCCTGTTGGCGAGCCTGGCGCCGTCCTCGACCACGTCGAAAACGCTGATGAGACGCGGCCTGGCACGGGACTCGACGATGTAGAGCTTGCCCTCGTCGGGCGAAAAACAAAGACCGTTCGGCCCGTTGATGTCGCCGGTCACGACCGTGGCGGCGCCGGTCCTGCCGTCCACTCGATAGACGTTGGTCGGCAATTCCGGCGCTGCCCGCTCGCCCTCGTAATTGCCGAGGATCCCGAAGGGCGGATCGGTGAACCAGATCGAACCGTCCGATTTGACGACCACATCGTTCGGCGAGTTGAGCTGCTTGCCTTCGAACCGGTCGAGAATGACGGTGATCGAGCCGTCATACTCGGTTCGGGTGACCCGCCGCCCCTCGTGCTCGCAGGTGACGAGCCGTCCCTGGCGGTCGCGGGTATTGCCGTTGGCGTGGTTCGAGGGCTTGCGAAAGACGCTCGCCGCGCCGGTTTCCTCGTCCCACCGCATGATCCGGTTGTTCGGGATGTCGCTCCATAACAGGTAACGGCCATCGCCGAACCACACCGGGCCTTCGGCCCAGCGAAACCCTGTCGCCAGACGCTCGACCGCCGCATTGAACGGCGGCTTGATATTCTCGAAGCGCGGGTCGAGCGTGCGGATGGCAGGGTCCGGATAGCTCGCTGCAGGCTCCCACCCGGGACCGGGCACAAGCGGAGAGGCCGCTCCAAGAGTAGGCGAAGGCACCGAGGATGCCCCGCCGCTCGTGCTCTCTACGCTCCGTTTAGCCGCTTCTCTCGGCTCAGATGATCTTCTTCTTCGCGCAAGGCTGCCAGTTCGTTCTTCGAGAGGCCGAGCAGTTCGCCGTAAACGGTATCGGAATCGGCCCCGAGCAGCGGGGCGGCGGTGATCGGCACCTTGGAGCCGCTCATCTTGACCGGCCAACCCGGCATCTTGAAATCGCCGCGCACCGGGTGCTTGACGGTGACGAAGATTTCCCGGCGGTTGAGGTCGGGATCGTTCGACAATTCCATCGTGTCCATGATCGCGCCGGCGGGGATGCCCTGCTCACCGAGCCGTTGCATGACTTCCAGCTTGTCGTGGTGGATCGTCCATTCGGCGATCATCTCGTCGACCACATGGCGATTCTTGAACCGCTCTTGCGGGCTGTCGAACCGTGGGTCGCCGATCAGGTCTTCGCGGCCCATGATCTTCAAGAGCCGCTCCCAATGCTGCGGATTAGCGCGCGAAGTGTAGATGTAGCAATAGTCGTTCGGGCCGTCGCCTTTGCACTTGTAAGTCTCGCTCGGCGAGTTGGTGCCCATGATGCTCTGATTGCCCATGCGCGGCGCGGCTTTGCCCCACAGCGCCTGGGCGGCGTAGGAGATGCGGCCGTAATTGATGACGCATTCCTGCATCGCCAGCTGGATGCGCTGGCCCTCGCCGGTGAACTGACGCTGATAGAGTGCCGCGAGTACGCCGATCGCGCCGTGCAGCCCGGTCCCGGTATCGCCGATCGTCAGCCCGGGCTTGATCGGGCGTCCATCGGGCTCGCCGGTGATCGACATCGCGCCGCCAGTCGCCTGGGCGATCATGTCGAAGGCGAGGAAGCTCTTATAGGGGCCGTCCTGGCCAAACCCTTTGACCTGGGCATAGATGATCCGAGGGTTGATCTCGCGCACGACGTCGTAGCCGAAGCCGAGCCGCTCGATGACACCGGGAGCGAAATTCTCGGCGAAGACGTCGGCCTTTTCGATCAGCCCGCGCAGCAGGGCGCGGCCCTTGTCGGTCTTCAGATTGGCGGTGACGCTGCGCTTGTTGGCGTTGAGCAGCATGAAATAATGCAAGTCGACGCCTTTTTTGTCGGTCGACGCGCCGCGGCCCTGCTCGCCCTTCGTCGGTTCCTCGACCTTGATCACCTCGGCGCCAAGCCAAGCCAAAGTCTGGGTCAAGGACGTCCCGGCCTCGAATTGGGTGAAGTCCACCACCCGCACACCATGCAAGGCGCCACGCTGCGCGATGCTGGTCTGGTCGGCGGCGCCGGGCGTTGGGTCGTTAGGCATATGATTCCCTCCTGGTCGTGATCGGTTCCCGCCGCGCGCTGCCTGATCCTTTGGTCTATCGGGCGACGGGTTCAAAGCTGGTTACGGGCCTTACCCTGGCAACAGGATCATGTTCGGACTGTCAGCCTTCTTCGCCGCCCCGTCAACGCCAAATGCCTGGCGAGGCGTGGGAATGAGGTAGGTTTCCGCTTGTCGTGATTTCTGGGCGGGGGCATCCTGAGCGCGCTCCACGAGATCGCCCGGAGAGGCTCATGACGAGTGCCGCTGTTCGCCTTGTCGCACCGTCCGGCCCGGAAGAACTTGTCGCCCGCGCCAAGGCGATGGTGCCCGAGATCCGGGAATTGGCCGAAGAGACCGAGCGCAACCGGACTATCGCGCCGCACATAATCGGCAAGATACGCGATGCGGAACTGCTGCGGACCTGCCGGCCAAAGGAGTTTGGCGGCTTTGGAATACGACGCCCCGGTGGCGCTCGAAATCGCGCTG
>CAVOHI010000064.1:0-81517 GCA_963695605.1 uncultured Alphaproteobacteria bacterium
AATGGCCGGTTTCGAGCTCGTGCCATTGGGCATTGAGCTTTCCGGCGGTGCGCCGCTGATGCGCTTCGCCCGGATTGGCGGCGCGGCGACACCAGATTACGGTCGCGTGCCATTGCTGGTCCCAGAAATTGTCGAGCTTGACCGGGTCCTCGTAAATCCCGATCGGATGCAAGGTATAGCGCTCCAGCGCCCAAGCCCGCGGCTGCGGGTCGAGGTCGGCGAACAGCCGATTTTCCGCATCCTCGCGCGTTGGGCCGGCGGCGAGCCCGCTCGGCACCGCGGTCGAGCGCCGGACGATGTCGCGGATCCGTTCGCCATCGCGCAATGCGAGGGCATCGACAAAGAACAACCGCGAGATCCGGTCGCGCCCCATCTCGGCGGCACGGCACAGGACCATGCCGCCCGAGCTCGTGCCGACCATAACGACGTCGCGCAAATCTTCGTAGAACAGAATGTCGGCAATTTCGGCGGCGTGGGTTTCGGTCGTGATGCCGGGGCGGAGGGAATGCTTGCGCTCGGCGCAGCCGTCGAGGCTCGGCGCGTAGACCGTATGCCCGGCGGCCCGCAACCGGTTGGCCGCCGGCTGCCAAATCCAGCCGCCTTGGTACGAGCCGTGGATCAGAACAAATGTCGTCATAGTTTGGAGTTCCTTTTGCTCATCCGGAAAGAGTGCGCAGAAGATCTGGCAGCATCGAAGTGGTGCGTGCTTCGAGACGCGCCTTTTAGGCGCTCCTCAGCATGAGGGGTTGTTGTTGATGGCATAAAGAAAATACCTCATCCTGAGGTGCCTCGCGAAGGCGAGGCCTCGAAGGACGCACTGCGCTCGGTCCAGCCTATCCTCAATTGCCGCCGGTTACGTCGATCGTGACGCCCGTCACGAAGTCGGCGTCGCTCGAGGCGAGAAAGCAGATGACCTTGGCCTGGTCGGCGGCTTCTGCCACGCGGCGCAGCGGGGTGCGGGCGATCTCGGCCGCCTGCGCCTCCTGCGAGCGCTTGTCCCAATGCGGGCGAATGCGTTCGGTCAAGGTAAGGCTCGGGGCGATCGCGTTGATCGTGACGCCGTATGGCCCCAGTTCGAACGCCAACTTGCGGGTGAAGGCGATAATGCCGCCCTTCGCCGCGGCATAGGCGCTGCTGCTCGACTCGCTCAGACCGCGCCCGGCGATTGAGGCGAGGTTGACGATTTTGCCGTGCCGCCGCCGTTTCATGATCGGCACGACGGCATGAGTGAACAGAAAGGTCCCGTTCAGATTGAAGGCGATCAGCCGCTGCCACTCCTCAAAAGTCAGCTCGTCGACATTCGCGCCGGAGTTGGCGATGATGGTGCTCCCGCCGACTGCATTGACCAGGATGTCGACGGCGCCGAATTCCTTCTCGACCGAGGCCACGGTCGCTTCGACCCGTTGCTGGTCGAGGGCGTCGCAGAGCCGCCCGTGCGCCCGCCCGCCTGCGCCGCGCAATGCTGCGACGGCTGTGTCGAGGTGGTCAGGGTGGTTGTCGACGCCAACGACGATGGCGCCCTCCCGGGCCATGATCTCGGCGGTCTCGCGGCCGATGCCATTGGCGAAGGCGGTGATGACCGCGATCTTGTCCTTGAACCGCATGGTTCCCCCTTTCGTCTCTGCTATTGCCAGTGCATTGTCTGAGAAGAGACGAACACGGGAGGACGGCCAATGCAACTCGGGATTCATCTGCCGCATGCCGGCGAGCAGGCGACGCCGGACAAGATCCGCCGCGCGGCGATGCGGGCCGAGGATACGGGGCTCGACGATGTCTGGGTCAGCGAGCACATCATCGTGCCGCGGGCGACCTTCCCCCGCTCGCCGTTGTTCTACGACCCGGTGCTGAGTTTGACCTGGGCCGCCGCCGTCACCAAACGGGTGCGGCTCGGCACCAGCGTGCTGGTCTTGCCGATGCGCCACCCGCTGCCGCTCGCCAAGGAACTGGCGACATTGCAGAACTTCTCCGAGGGGAGGCTGATCCTCGGCGCGGGTGTCGGCTGGCTCGAGGCCGAATTTGCTGCTTTGGGATCGCCGTTTCACGAACGCGGGCGGCGCACCGACGAAGGCATTGCGATGATGCGGGCGGTATGGAGCCAGGACCCGGTAACGTTCCGCAGCAAATACATCCCGGCCGAGATTACGGAGATGACGATGCAGCCGTTGCCGGTCGAGCCCATCCCGATCTGGTTCGGGGCGCGTTCGGAGGCGGCGTACCGGCGCACGGTGCGGATCGGCGACGGCTGGCACGGCAGCCAGCTGACGCCAGACGAGGCCGCGCCTATCGTGGCGCGGCTGCGCCGTGACCGCCCCGAGCCGGAATTCACGATCTCGATCCGGACTCACTGGAACGGCAAGGACGAGGGGGAATTGCACGACCGGGTTGCGGCCTTTGCGGCAGCCGGGGTCCAGCACATCATGGTTGCGCCGGTCAATCGCGAGGTCGACGACTGGGATGAAGTCATCGAAGGCACCGGCAGGCTCGCATCTAGGATCTAATGCCGAACGATTTCTTGTGCCGGAAATTTCAGCGGCATACGCTGTCTAACAGCAATTCCAAACTGAGGAGGTGGGTTGATGGGGTATACGCTCGAACAGTTCTCCAGTGAATGTCACCGGATCCTGTCGCAAGATCCCAACGTCGAGGGTCGCAAGAAGGTGTGCGCGCTCGTTCAGGACGTCCTCGAGGACGAGGATTTTGTCAGCACGCATCTTCATGACGGCGTACCCGAACGGAAAATTCTCTACGAGGATCCGGAACTCGGGTTTTGCATCCTCGGCCACGTCAATCACGGCGCGCGGGAGAGCAAGCCGCATGATCACGGCCCGACCTGGGCGATTTATGGCCAGGCGCGCGGCCGGACGATCATGAGCGACTGGTCGATGCTGGAGCCCGCCTCCGAGGACAAGCCCGGCAAGGTGCGCCTCGTCAAGGAGTATGCGCTGGACCCTGGCGATGCGCACCTCTACAACGAGGGCGACCTGCATTCGCCGCGCCGCGAAGGCCCAACCCGGCTGATCCGCATCGAGGGCCGGAACGTCGACAAAATCCGCCGCTTCCCTTACGAAGCCGTGTAGCGGCAGCGCTGATTTCGAAAAGACGGAGGGCGCCTTCGGCGCTCTCCTTGCGTTTCGGCTTACGAGGCTAATCTCGCCAGATCAAAGACCGCTCAGCCGCCCAGGGCTCCCTGGGTGTTCACATAAACCGAATACAGCGACTGGCTGGCAGCCATGAACAAGCGGTTTCGCTTGCGCCCGCCAAAGCACAGATTAGCGCAGCGTTCGGGCAGCCCGATATGGCCGATCATTGTCGCGTCGGGGGCAAAGACGGCAACGCCATTAAGCCCCGGCGTCATGCCCCAGCCACACCAAAGATTGCCTTCGACATCGCAGCGGAAGCCATCGGGTGTTCCCTCGCCGGCATCGATGAAGACGCGCCTATTGGCGAGTTCGGCGCCGTCCTCGACCACGTCGAAAACGCTGATGAGACGCGGCCTGGCGCGGGACTCTACGATGTAAAGCCTGCTCTCATCGGGCGAAAAACAAAGACCATTTGGTCCGTCGATGTCGCCGGTCACAACGGTGGCGACGCCGGTCCTACCGTCCACTCGATAGACGTTGGTCGGCAATTCCGGTGCCGCCCGCTCGCCCTCGTAATTGCCGAGGATCCCGAAGGGCGGATCGGTGAACCAAATCGAAGCGTCCGATTTGACGACCACGTCGTTCGGCGAGTTGAGCGCCTTGCCGTCGAACCGGTCGAGAATGACGGTGATCGAGCCGTCATATTCGGTGCGGGTGACCCGCCGTCCCTCGTGCTCGCAGGTGACGAGGCGTCCCTGGCGGTCGCGGGTATTGCCGTTGGCGTGGTTGGAGGGCTTGCGATAGACGCCCGCAGCGCCGGTTTCCTCGTCCCACCGCATGATCCGGTTGTTCGGGATGTCGCTCCACAACAGGCAGCGGCCATCACCGAACCACACCGGGCCTTCCGCCCAGCGAAATCCTGTCGCCAGACGCTCAACCGCCGCGTTGAACGGCGGCTTGATATTGTCGAAGCGCGGATCGAGCGTGCGAACCGCCGGGTCCGGATAGCTCGCTGCAGGCTCCCACCCGGGACCGGGCACAAGCGGCGAGGCCGCTCCAAGAGTAGGCGAAGGGACCGAGGATGCCCCGCCGCTCGTGCTCATTACGCTCCGTTTGGCCGCTTCTCCCGGCTCAGATGACCTTCTCTTCACGCAAGGCGGCCAGTTCGTCCTTCGAGAGGCCGAGCAGCTCGCCGTAAACGGCATCGGAATCGGCGCCGAGCAATGGGGCGGCGGTAATCGGCACCTTGGAGCCGCTCATCTTGACCGGCCAACCCGGCATCTTGAAATCGCCGCGCACCGGGTGCTTGACGGTGACGAAGATTTCCCGGCGGTTGAGGTCGGGATCGTTCGACAGTTCCATCGTATCCATGATCGCGCCGGCGGGGATGCCCTGCTCGCCGAGCCGCTGCATGACTTCCATCTTGTCATGGTGGATCGTCCATTCGGCGATCATCTCGTCAACCACATGGCGGTTCTTGAACCGCTCTTGCGGGCTGTCGAACCGCGGGTCGCCGATCAGGTCTTCGCGGCCCATGATCTTCAAGAGCCGTTCCCAATGTTGGGGATTAGCGCGCGAAGTGTAGATGTAGCAATAGTCGTTCGGGCCGTCGCCTTTGCATTTATAGGTCTCGCTCGGCGAGTTGGTGCCCATAATGCTCTGATTGCCCATCCGCGGCGCAGCTTTGCCCCAAAGCGCCTGGGCGGCGTACGAGATCCGGCCATAATTGATGACGCATTCCTGCATCGCCAGCTGGATGCGCTGGCCCTCGCCGGTCAATTGGCGTTGATAGAGTGCCGCGAGAACGCCGATCGCGCCGTGCAGCCCGGTCCCGGTATCGCCGATCGTCAGCCCGGGCTTGATCGGGCGTCCGTCGGGCTCGCCGGTGATCGACATCGCGCCGCCAGTCGCCTGGGCGATCATGTCAAACGCAAGAAAGCTCTTATAGGGGCCGTCCTGGCCAAAGCCTTTGACCTGGGCATAGATGATCCGCGGATTGATCTCTCGCACGACGTCGTAGCCGAAGCCGAGCCGCTCGATGACGCCAGGGGCGAAATTCTCCGCAAAGACGTCGGCCTTTTCGATCAGCCCGCGCAACAAGGTACGGCCCTTGTCGGCCTTCAAATTGGCGGTGACGCTGCGCTTGTTGGCGTTGAGTAGCATGAAATAATGCGAGTCGACGCCCTTTTTGTCGGTCGACGCGCCGCGGCCCTGCTCGCCCTTCGTCGGCTCCTCGACCTTGATCACCTCGGCGCCGAGCCAAGCCAAAGTCTGGGTCAAGGACGTCCCTGCCTCGAATTGAGTGAGGTCCACCACCCTCACACCATGCAAGGCGCCACGCTGCGCGATGCTGGTCTGGTCGGCGCCGCCGAGCGTTGGGTCGTTAGGCATATGCTTCCCTCCTGGTCGTGATCGATCTCCGCCGCGCGCTGCCTGATCCTTTGGTCTATCGGGCGACGGGTTCAAAGCTGGTTACAAGCCTTACCCTGGCAACAGGATCATGTTCGGACTGTCAGCCTTCTTCGCCCCGCCGTCAACGCCAAATGCCCGCGGGGCTGGGTTTCCGCTTGTCGCGATTTCTGGGCGGGGGCATCCTGAGCGCGCTCGACGAAATCTGCCGGAGAGGCCTATGACGAGTGCCGCCGTTCGCCTTGTCGCACCGTCCGGCCCGGAGGAACTGATCGCCCGCGCCAAGGCGATGCTGCCCGAGATCCGGGAGTTGGCCGAAGAGACCGAGCGCAACCGCACGATCGCGCCGCACATAATCGGCAAGATCCGCGATGCGGAACTGCTGCGGACCTGCAGGCCAAAGGAGTTCGGCGGTTTCGAATACGACGCAGTGGTCGCGCTCGAAATCGCGTTGGCGGTGTCGGCGGCCTGTGCGTCGACCGGATGGGCGCTCAACGGCGCTCTCTCCAATGGCATATCGTTCGGCCATTACCCGATCGAGACACAGCGCGAATTGTGGGGCGGCGGCGACGACCCCTTCACCTGCGCCTGCTTTGCCCCGACCGGCGCGGCGGTGCCGGGCGAGGGCGGGTACGTGCTGAGCGGCAAGTGGTCGTTCGCCAGCGGCTGCGATCATTCGAGCTGGATCAGGCTCGGCGCCCTGATCGCGCCGCCGGGCGGCGCGCGGCCCTATGAAGGCGCGTTTTTTCTGTTGCCGATGGGCGATGTCGAGATCGAGGACAATTGGTTCGTCTGCGGGCTGTCTGGGACCGGCAGCAAGAACATCATCGTGCACAAGGCCTTTGTGCCGCAGCATCGCGTGCTGTTGTTCGCCGATACGCGCTCCGGCCGCACGCCCGGCGCGCAATATCACAAGAACCCCCTCTACCGCCTGCCGCTGTTGGTGCTCGGCGCCTCGATGCTCGCCTCGACCGCGGTCGGCGCCGCAAAAGGTGCGCTCGAGGCCTATCTGGCGATGACGACCGGGCGCGAGACTCGGGGCGCCCTGGCCGGCGGCGGGCTCGCAATGGCCGAATTCGCTACTGTGCAGCTGCGCGTCGCGGAAGCCTCCGCGGCGGTCGAGGCGGCGGAAATGATCCTGGTGACCGATCTGCGGAACGCGATGGAGAAGTTGCGGGCCGGTGAGGAAATAACCGTCGCCGACCGCGTTCGCTGCCGCCGCAACCAAGCCTATGCGACCAGGCTCGCCCTCCAGGCCGTGGAAGCGCTCAACGCCTCGACCGGCGGCTACGGGCTGATGCTCAGCAATCCGGTGCAGCGCGCCTGGCGTGACGTCAACGCCGTCGCCCGCCATGTCAGCCTCAATTGGGACGCGGTCGGCACGATGTACGGCCAACACGCCTTTGGCCTCGAGCCCCGCGGCCAATATTAACACAGTTGACCAAATGGATCGGTGATGGCGGCCTACCAATACATCTATGTGATGAAAGGCTTGAGCAAGACCTATCCCGGCGGGCGCGAGGTGCTGAAGGACATCTGGCTGTCGTTTCTGCCAGGCGCCAAGATCGGCGTGCTCGGGCCGAACGGCGCCGGGAAATCGACACTGCTGCGGATCATGGCGGGTGACGAGCGCGAGTTTGCCGGCGAGGCTTGGGCGGCCGAGGGGGCGCGGGTCGGCTATCTGCCGCAGGAACCGGCGCTCGATGCGGCGAAGGACGTGTTCGGCAATGTCATCGAGGGCCTCGCGCAGACCAAGGCTCTGCTCGACCGGTTCGAGGCGGTCAGCGCGCGTTTTGCCGAGGACCTCTCGGAAGCCGAGATGGATGCGCTGATCGCCGAACAGGGCGAGTTGCAGGAAAAGATCGACCAGGCCGGCGCCTGGGACCTCGACCGCACCGTCGAGATCGCAATGGACGCGCTGCGCTGCCCGCCGGGCGACGCCGATGTCGCCAATCTGTCGGGCGGCGAGCGGCGGCGCGTCGCATTGTGCCGACTTCTCCTGCAGCGGCCCGACCTGCTGCTGCTCGACGAGCCGACAAACCATCTCGACGCCGAAATCGGTCGCCTGGCTGCAGCGCTTTCTCGAAGACTACCCCGGGACTGTCGTGACCGTCACGCACGACCGCTATTTCCTCGACGAGGTCGCCGGCTGGATCCTCGAGCTCGACCGCGGCCGCGGCATCCCGTACGAGGGCAATTACTCGGGATGGCTCGATCAGAAGCAGCAGCGGCTCGAGCAGGAAGGACGGCAAGAGGCGGCTCGGCGGCGCACCCTCGAACGCGAGCTCGAATGGGTGCGGCAGAGCCCGCGGGCGCGCCAGGCCAAGAGCAAGGCGCGGCTTTCCGCCTATGAGGCGCTCGTAGCGGAGAGCCGCGAGAAGGCGCCCGAGACGGCGCAGATCGTCTTGCCGCCGGGCCCGAGACTTGGCGACCTGGTGATCGAGGCGCAGCACGTTGCGAAAGCCTTTGGCAACCGGCTTTTGATCGAGGCGCTCGATTTCCGCCTGCCTCCGGGCGGCATCGTCGGGGTGATCGGCCCGAACGGGGCCGGCAAGACGACGCTCTTTCGCATGATCACCGGGCAGGAGGAGCCGGACAGCGGGACATTCCGGGTTGGCGACACCGTCAAGCTGGGCTATGTCGACCAGTCCCGCGATACCCTCGTCGCGGCCAACACGGTGTGGCAGGAGATCTCGAACGGACAGGACGAGATCGATCTCGGCCGCCGCAAGATGGCGAGCCGCGCCTATTGCGCGCTGTTCAACTTTCGCGGGCCCGACCAGCAAAAAAAGGTAGGCCAACTGTCGGGCGGCGAACGCAATCGCGTGCACATCGCCAAGATGCTGAAAACCGGCGCCAATGCGCTGCTGCTCGACGAGCCGACCAACGATCTCGATGTCGATACGTTGCGGGCTCTCGAGGAGGCACTGCTCGACTATCCCGGCTGCGCCGTCATCATCACGCACGACCGCTGGTTTCTCGACCGCGTCGCCACTCACATCCTCGCCTTCGAAGGCGACAGCCAGGTGGTCTGGTTCGAAGGCAACTACGCCGATTACGAGGCCGATCGGCGCCGCCGCCTCGGCGCCGAAGCCGATCAGCCGCACCGCATCCGCTACAAGCCCCTGACCCGTAACTGAAGCCGCGCAACTAACTGCGCTGCTCGCCTCAGCGCGTCTGGTGGTGGATGAAATCCGTGATCAGACCCAGCGCCCGCCGCGAATCCGGCGAACCGGGGTCGCGCGGGATGAAGGCGTGCGGCTGGCCGACGAATTTGTGGGACGCGATCGAGCCGCCGGCTTTGGTATAGGCGGCGGCGAAATCGGCGGCCATGTCGGGGGTCAGATTGTCGTCGGCGGTACCCTGCATGATCAGCGCGGGCGGCTTGTCGACTGTCTCGCCGCGGTCCAGGATCAGCTGCGGGCTGCCCTCCGACATCGCTTCCTCGGACGGCCAGAACTGGTGGTGGGCTTCGACCAGCCGGTCGTTGCCGCGCTCGATGACCGCGCGGTAGCGCGCGAGCGGATCGGCCACCGGCCAGCAGGCGACGGCAAACGCGAGGCTCGCATCGCTCCCCGGCAGCGAGACCGCGGCATAGCGGGCATCCCGCGGCCGCAGCGCGTTGAGCAGCAGGAGATGGCCGCCGGAAGACGTGCCGAGCCCGCCGACCAATTCCGGGCGCGTGGCGAACCGCTCGGCATTCGCCTTCAGAAAGCGGATGCCGAAATTCACATCCGCCACCGTATCGGGGTAGCGCGCCGCCGGCGGCATGCGAAAATCGATCGACAGCACGACGATGCCTTGGGCCGCGAGATGTTCGGCGATCGAAACATTGTTGAACCGGTCGCCCGACGTCCAGGCGCCGCCATGCACTTCCAGCACCGCCGGGAACGGGGCCTGCCCTTCCGGCCGATAAAACCGGGCGAGCAGAGGAACGCCTGCCGGGCGGTGGTATTCGAGGTCTTCGGTGTGGATCGGCATCGTCTTCCGCTCCGGATCTGTTGGTGCAGCCGTCTGAGCAAGGGAACTTGCCTCGTATCGCGGACCCGAGCAAGCCGCAGCAGCCTGTGGCCCGCGGTCTTGGAACTGCGCAGGCAGGCGGCAAGATCGCCGGACGCCCTTCGCAGGCTATCGCCCATTGCCCGTGCTGGCTGTTTCTGCAGCGAAACAACAGCCATCGCGGCATCGGTTTGGTCACCCGGCCTGGCCGTCAGCCTTTCCCGAAGCTCCATGAGACCCGAACATTATGGCAATTTTAGTGTTGCTAATGCCACAACAGGCCGGGGTTACAGTGACAGCCGGGTTACGGTGACAGTTCACTTGAATTGTCCGCAACCGCTGCTGCCGAGCCCCGTAACGCAGGCGAGGATCCTGAGGCCGCCGAGCTATGCGGCCAATGTGATTTCCAAATGCACCGCGAGGCCGGCACGAGCGGCGAGCGCCACCAGGGCGTCGAGGCTGAACTTGCCGACACGGCCGCGCAGCAAATCATTGAGGCGAGGCTGCGTGACGCCGAGACGTCTCGCGGCCTCCGTTTGGGTCACTTGCCAGGCCGACACGGTCTCGGTGATCGCGATCATCAGGCGTGAGCGGAGCTTCATGTTTTCCGCTTCCGTCGGGGTGTCTTCCAGAGCATCCCACACATTTTCAAAGACCTCGGTGGTCATCGCCTCCTCGCCATTTGTTCCCGCAGCCGCGACGTCGCCAGCTCTATCCGTTTGCGGTTTGCCGTGTCTTCTTCGGGAAAGCGTGAAGCACGTAGACCGCATCCGCGAACGTGGCGACATAGATCACTCTGAAGGCTCCGGAACGTTCGCGAACCCGGATCTCGCGAACCCCGGCGCCGATTGACCGCATCGGCCTCCAATCGTCAGGGTCGAGCCCTCTCTGTACCCGATACAACTGGTAGCCCGCTTGCTGGCGCGCATCCGCAGGAAAACCCCGAAGATCGTCCAGTGAGGCGCCCAAGAAGGCTATCGGTTTCACATGCCTTCCTATATCGATAACGATATAATTTAAGAAAACGAGCGTTCAAGCTCACTTGAATCTACAGCAGTGCGGCTGCCGCTCGGGCCGACGGTCCGCTCGCGGCTTTGCTCCGGGTTTGCCGGGTGCGAAAGGGCGACCGCGCCGACGCGCGATCCCTGCAATCCATTCCGGCGCCCCAGCGGTCGTCCGATCGTGGGCGCCCCTCTCGAGCCGTCGTTGCGGGATCGGCCGGCGAGCGGAGAAGGGGCGCAAAATCGGGGATCAGGCGCGCACCGGCGTCACCGTTGCCAGCTCGTCTCCATCGCCCGCGCGATGCGCGCGGGCGCTCGCTCGCTAGAAACTGGTGCGGTTGCGAACGACAACCAATCCGGCAGCCGGTCGGACGCTTCGCAACGCTGGGGCTCCGCGCCCACCCGCCGTCCGACCCCCAGCCACCATTTCTAAAATCAGAAAGAGATGGCATCTTCAAATCGTTGACGCCCGACATAAGACCGCCGGCGCCGGCTCCGGCGCGCCTGTAGTACACCCCGGCTCGATCCAGATCCGCGATATTGCCCGCCGAAGTTATTGCCACGATTGTGCGCGCGTGACCGCGCACACCGGGCCGGCTATGTTTCGCTGCATCCGCGCCCACGAGGCATTAACCGGGAGGATGCGGCATGACGAGACGCTCGCGCGAGATCACCGGAGCGTTGCCGCGCCGCGCGCTGATGCGCGGCGTTACCGCGGGGTCGATCGCCGCCTACTTGGCAGGCGCGGCCGGGCCGGCGGTCGCCGCGGAGGGTGGGCCGTTCCCGGCGCATCCGCGGTGGAAATTCGTGTTCGTCAATCATGTGACGGCGAACCCGTTTTTCGTGCCGTGCCAGTACGGCATCCAGGATGCCTGCGCGCTGCTCGGCTGCGATTATCAATGGACCGGGTCGGAGACGTCCGACGTGGCGCAGATGGTCAACGCGATGAACACCGCGATCGCCGGCAAGGCCGACGCGATCGCGGTGTGCCTCGTCGACCCCAAGGGGTTTGACCGGCCGGTCGAGAATGCGCTCGCGGCCGGTATTCCGGTCTTCAGCTACAACGCGGATTCGAAAACCAACAAGCGCCTCGCCTATATCGGCCAGGATCTGTTCCTGTCGGGGCAGATGATGGGCGAGCGCATCGTCAAGCTCGTCGGCTCCGGCAAGGTGGCGATCTTCATCGCGACGCCCGGTCAGCTCAACCTCCAGCCGCGCTTCGACGGCGCGATGGACTCGATCAAGAAATCGGGCGCCGATATTCAGGCGACGATGATCGCTACCGCTCCGGCCGCCAACGAGTCGCTGTCGAAGATCGGTGCCTATTACCTCGGCAACCAGGACGTGAAGGGCATGTTTGGCACCGGCGGCGGCGACACGATGAATTGCGGTCTGATCAGCCGAAAATACAATCTCGCCGCCAAAAGTGTTCGCGCCGGCGGCTACGATATGCTGCCGCGTTCGCTGGAGGCGGTGCACGACGGGTTCCTCGATTTCGTCATCGACCAGCAGCCCTACCTTCAAGGCTTCTACACGGTCATGGAGATGTTCGGGTGGAAGGTGTCGGGCGGGCTCGTCGGCCCAGCCGACATCAATACCGGGCTCAAATTCGTCACCAAGGACAGCATCGATCCTTATCTCAACACGAAGACGCGGTACGAGGGCAGCGGAAAGGAGGCGCAGATCGTTCCGCACACCGGCGCGATCGGCGGTTGAGCCTGGTGTCGGGGCAGGCCGCGGAGGCGGCCGCGCCGCGCGGCGGCGTGGCGGGTCGGGCTTATGCTCTGCTGCTGCGGCCGGAGGCGAGCGTCATCGTCGTATCGGTGGCACTCGTCGTCTATTTCGAGATCGCCAACGCCAATTTTGTCACCGCTGCCAACCTGCAGACGCTGTCGCAGTTCGTCGCCGCGCCGGTGATCATCGCCTGCGGCGAGATCATGCTGCTGATCTGCCGCGAAATTGATTTGTCGGTCGGCCAGGTGTTCGCGCTGGCGCCCTTCCTGATGGAAAACATCAACGATTTCGGCGCGCCGGAGCCGCTGGCGATCGTCGCGGCACTGGCGGTGTGCGCTCTGATCGGGCTGACGATAGGGCTGATCACGATCGGGCTCAGGGTTCCATCGTTCATCACGACCCTGGGCATGCTGTTCCTGATCACTGGGCTGACCCTTACGATCTCGCGCGGCTATCCCGCGAACACGTCGGGCGGGCCGATCCTGACCGGGATCATGGGAGAATGGAGCTATTCCGAGATCCTGTGGGCCCTCGCGATCGTCGCCGTCATGCATGTCGTGCTGCGCCATACGCGCTGGGGGCTGCATACGATCGCGATCGGCGGCAACATCGTCGCGGCGGCCGAGGCGGGCATCGCGATCAACCGCATCAAGATCGGCAATTTCGTGTTGACCAGCACGTTGGGCGGGTTGACCGGATTGCTCGAAGCCTTTCGCGTCGGCTCGATCGACCCCTTGGCGGGCGGCAGCAATATGATGTTCCTCGGTGTCGCCTCCGGCGTCATCGGCGGGACGGCGATCGCCGGCGGCGCCGGCACGATCATCGGCGGGCTCGTCGGCGGCATCATGCTCGGTGTGTTGCAGGACGGCTTCACCTTGCAGGGCATCAACGCCTTCACGTTCGACATCGTGATCGGCGCCGCCATCCTGATCGCGATGATCGCCAACATCCATCTCGCGCGGCTGCGCGGCGGCGGCGCCGGATGAGCGAAGCCATTCGCGCCGAAAAGCTGGTGAAGACCTTCGGCAAGATCACTGCGCTTGCCGGCGTCTCACTCGAGGTGGGTTGGGGTGAGACGCTCGGCATCCTCGGCGACAACGGCGCCGGCAAGTCGACCCTGATCAAGATCTTGACCGGCTATCACCAGCCGGATTCGGGACAGGTGTTCGTCGACGGAAGAGCGGTAGAGCTCGCCTCGGTCGATGACGCGCGCGCGCTCGGCATCGAATGCGTCTATCAGGATCTGGCGCTGGTCAACGGGCTCAGCATCTACCACAACATGTTTTTGAACCGCGAATTGCTGCATTGGGGGCCGCTGCAAGCTCCTCGACAATCGCGCAGATGCGGCGGCGCGCCGCCGATGCGCTCGCCGAGATCGGCGTCGACGTGCCCTCGGTCGAGACTCGCGGTCGGCGCATTGTCGGGCGGGCAGCGGCAGGCCATCGCGGTGGCACGCGCGGTCTATTCGAAGGCGCGCATCCTGCTGCTCGACGAACCACTGGCGGCGATGGGCGCGCGCGAGGCGCGGCTGATCATCGAGCTGATCGAGCGGCTTCGAAGGCGCGCGGCGACATCGCGATCGTGATGATCGCGCACAATTACGCGCAGACGCTCGAAATCTGCGACCGGGTCGTGCTGATGCAGCACGGCGAGATCACCTTCGAGAGCGCCACCGCGGCGACCTCGGCCGCCGAGCTGCTCGAGATCGTCCGCCGCGAATACCGCGCCCTCCGCGACCGGGTGAATTCGCCGCCGCTCTGCGCTATTTTAGCCAAAAAACCGGCGGCGGGGGAACGTGCAATGCATCCCGTTCCGCGGGATCAAATCGGTGTTCTTATGAAAACCGGTCCCATGCCGCTTGACGGGAGACTCCCAACGCCTCCCCGATAACCGCCCAGCTTACCTCTCGCTTGCGCAGCACGTCGACCATTTGGTGCAGTGAAGTTCGGAGTTGCTCGTCTCTTGTCCCTGCGTATTTCAGCAGCGTTAGAAGTGTCTCCGTCGGGATAAGTCTCGGGTTTCCAATTTCGGTCGGTACATTGTCGTCCTCGCAAATTTTGACGCAGAGGGCGACGCATTCGTCGCAGACGAATACGGTGGGACCCGAAATGAGCTTTCTAACCTCGAATTGCGATTTTCCACAAAATGAGCAATACAGGGTGGGTTTCGCTTCCTCTCCTGTACCGGTTGCGGAGGTATGAGTCGCGCCTGCTGCTGTCATGGCTACCTCCTCGAATCAGTCAAGCTGGCCTTGACAGTCAAGTGCGCCTTGACAGCACATTTGTCAAGCGGCCATCGGCCCAAATTGGGTGAGGGGCGATTCCGAGGAGCAGTCCGGCCTTCCCGAATGACGCGCTCGCCCCAGGGCGATCCTTTCGCCATCGACCGCTTTGCATTATCTCTCTCCAAACCGCGGAAAAAGGAGGGCGAAGGTGAGTGACACGCCAACGATGGTGGCCCTCGGCGAGGATTATCCCGAGCTGCGCGAGTTGGTGCGCAAGATCTGCGAGCGCTACCCCGGCACCTATTGGCGCAAGCTCGAGGCGGAACAGGCCTATCCGACCGAGTTCATCACGGAATTGACGCAGGGCGGCTTTCTCGCATCGCTGATCCCTGAGGAATACGGCGGCTCGGGGCTGCCGTTGCGCGCCGCCGCCGTGATCCTCGAAGAGATCAACGCCTCCGGCTGCACCGCCAGCCAGGGCCACGCGCAGATGTACATCATGGGCACCGTGCTGCGGCACGGCAGCGAACAGCAGAAGCAGCGCTATCTGCCGAAGATCGCCTCGGGTGAGCTGCGGCTGCAGGCTTTCGGGGTGACCGAGCCGACGACCGGCTCCGACACGACGAAGCTGAAGACCCGCGCGGTGCGGCAGGGCAATCATTATGTGATCAACGGGCAGAAGGTGTGGACGTCGCGGGCCCGCCATTCCGACCTGATGCTGCTGTTGGCGCGCACGACCCCGGTCGACGAGGTCAAGCGGCGCACCGACGGGCTTTCGGTGTTTCTCGTCGATCTGCGCGAGAACCTCGGGCATGGCGTCGAGATCCGCCCGATCGAGGCGATGATCAACCACAACACCACCGAAGTGTTCTTCGACAATCTCGAAGTGCCGCCCGACAATTTGATCGGCGAGGAGGGCAAGGGCTTTCGCTACATCCTCGACGGGATGAATGCCGAGCGCATCCTGGTCGCGCAGGAATGCATCGGCGACGGCCGCTGGCTGTTGCAGAAGGGCATCGACTACGCCAAGGAGCGGATCGTCTTCGACCGGCCGATCGGACAGAACCAGGGGGTGCAGTTCCCGCTGGCGCGCGCCTATGCCGAGCTCGAGGCGGCCGACATGATCTGCCGCCGCGCCGCCGCCCTCTTCGACGACGGCAGGGAATGCGGCGCCGACGCCAATATGGCCAAACTGCTCGCCTCGGAGGCGACCTGGCACGCCGCCGAGGCGACGTTCGCGACCTTCGGCGGCTTCGCGTTCGCCAAGGAATACGACATCGAGCGCAAATGGCGCGAAGCCCGCCTCTACCAGACCGCGCCGATCTCGACCAACATGGTGCTCGCCTATCTCGGTCAGCACGTGCTCGGCATGCCGCGGTCGTATTGAGTGCTGCGCCGCCGTACCTTCATCACGGCCTCAGCCGCTGTGGCCATACCTAGTCAGATGGCAGCCGGTGAGTCCGGCGATTTGGCGCAGCACGATCCAGCCGGAGGGTGCAGCGATCTCGTCTGGAAGCCGATGGTCCCGCCGCATCCCGGTGTGCCATCGCTCAACGGCCACACCGATACGGTCCCGCGACATCGTCGGGCGGCTCGGGAGGCCGATCGATCTCGCGATTTTCACCGAAGGCAATCATTTCCCGGCTCTGCTGGGCGGCGAGATTATCGAGCCGTTCCGCGCCTGGGCGCGGGCGCAGAGAGAATATGCCGCGCTCGCGCTCGAGAACATCACGGTC
Source organism: uncultured Alphaproteobacteria bacterium (assembly GCA_963695605.1). Lineage (GTDB taxonomy): Bacteria > Pseudomonadota > Alphaproteobacteria > ATCC43930 > CGMCC-115725 > AP-15. The sequence goes on from CAVOHI010000064.1 coordinate 16,184, forward strand.
GTGACATTGCCGCAGCCGATGATCGTCGGCATTCTCGTTGGAGGCGGTATCTCGCTCGGTAATCTAACGCTTGAGGTGAGCCGGGCCAGCGGATTTTATCCGGATATCGTCATGGGCGGCGCCGCACCGCTGGCTCAATTGCACAAAGGGTCGATCGTCGGTGCTACAGCACGCGTTTTTGCCCGAAATCGCGGGTTCTCATTGGTGGTCGCGGCCGGCAACCCGCTCGCGGTTCGGACGCTCGAAGATCTTGCGCGTCCGGGGATGCGTGTCGTCTTGGCAAGCGCAAGCGAGCCCGGCGCGCGCCAACAATACATCTCCGCACTAGAGGCCCTGATCGGAGAAGAGGCCGCGAGATCAATTCTCGCCCGCGAAGTTGTCACCTTTCCGGGCCGGCTGGGCATCCAGCACCGCGATGTGCTGCAGGCGATAGCGAGCCGTTCCGCCGATGCCGGCATCATCTTTCACCATCTCGCGCGTTATTTTGCGGCAACATACCCGCAGCTGTGCACGATGGTTACCGTGCCGGGAGCGGATCAATTCGCTTCGCAGATCGCGATGGTCTCTTCGGCCGAACCATTGCGCGCGCAAGCGGCCAAGGCCTTCTCGGAATTCTTTTTTGGAGTGGCTCGCGAGGTCTATCCGCGATACGGGTTCGCCACGATCAGCGAGGCCGAGTTTGGCGCTCCGGTCAAGCTCGACTGACCGCGCCTCGGGCCGTCTCGGCTGCGAGCCGCTTTGATCTTCCCCGCCTTTTGCAAGATGCCGTAGTCCCCTGAAGGGGGGAGAGAGGCTGTTGTCCTGCCTTGACGTTCGCGTAAGATCTGCGGCCGGGTAAGGTTCGCGCCGGAGCGCGGTGCGACCTCGGTTCGATTTGTTGACAGAAAGGAGGCGGCATGCTGGCGATGTGGGTGAAAGTCCGGGTGAAGTCCGACGCGCATGAGCGCTTCCTGAAGGCGATCGAGGTGGATGCCCTAGGCTCCGAGAGGGACGAGCCGGGCTGCATGCGCTTCAACGTCCTTCAGGATGCACAGGACCGGAACGTCTATTATTTCTACGAGGTCTATCGTGACGAGGCGGCGTTGGAGGCGCATCGGGCGGCGCCCCACTACGCGGTCTGGCGCGCGGCCGCAGACACCTTGGACGGCGCGCCCGAGGCGACGCGCTGCCAGACCGTCTTTCCCGCTGCGGCGGCGTACTGGGAGCGTAAAGGCTCCTGAGCCATACGCCCATTCCAGAAGTCGGCAGGTCACGAGGTAATTCGCAACCCGACCGAGCGTTTGGGCTGCTCATCTCGCGGCGCTTTGGACCGCTGTTCGCGACGCAGTTCCTGTCGGCCTTCAACGACAATGCGTTGCGCAACGCGCTGGTGCTGATGATCGCCTACCGGGCGGATGCGGGAGGGCAATTCTCGGCGCAACTCATGATCCCGCTCGCCGCCGGGCTCTTCATGCTGCCGTTTTTTCTGTGCTCGGCGACCGCCGGCCAGATCGCCGACGAGTCGGACAAGGCTCGGCTGATCCGCCTGATCAAACTGATCGAGATCCCGGTGATGCTGGCGGCCGCCGGCGGGGTCCTCGCCGGCAGCGCGGCGGTGCTGCTGGCGCTGCTGTTCGCGATGGGGATCGTCGCCGCGTTCTTTGGCCCGCTCAAATATGCGATCCTGCCGGATCTGCTCGCCCCCGAAGAGCTGCTGCTCGGCAATGCGCTGGTCGAAGCCGGGACCTTTATCGCGATCCTCCTCGGCACGATCGCCGGCATGGTGATAGCCACCCGGCATGGCTCGGCGGCTGTCGCGGGGCTGATCGTCGCGGTGGCGCTCGCCGCCTGGGGGGCCAGCCGGCAGATCCCGCCCACGACACCCGCAGCGCGCGGCCGAGCGGCGCGCTGGAACCTGTTTGGCGCGACGGTTCGGGTTCTACGGCAGGCTGCACAGGAACCCGGGCCGTTCCGCTCGATGCTCGGCATCTCATGGTTCTGGCTGGCCGGTGCGACTTATCTGTCGCAGTTCCCCGCCTACGTCCGCTTCATCCTTGGAGCGGAAGAGCTGGTCGTGACCTTGTTTCTGACGTTGTTTTCCGTCGGGATCGCGTTTGGCTCGCTGTTGTGCAATCGCCTGCTCGCCGGCAGGCTCAGCGCGAGCTGCGTCCCCTGGGGGGCACTCGGGATCGGGCTCTTCTCGATCGATCTGTGGCTCGCCAGCCCGCCGCCGTCGGGAGCCGGAGAGCTCACGACCCTTGCGGCATTTCTCGGCGACCCGCTGCATTGGCGAATTCTCGCCGACCTCTTCGGCATCGCCGCCTCGGGCGGGGTTTTTGTCGTGCCGCTCTACGCGCTGTTGCAGGCGATGACCGAACGCGAGCACCGCGCCCGGGCGATCGCGGCGAACAACATCGTCAATGCCGCTGCGATGGTGATTTCCTCGGCCGTGACGATGGCGCTGATCGCGATCGGCGTCAGCATCCCCGGACTGTTCTTGCTGACCGGAACCGCGACGCTTGCGGTCGCCGTGCTCTTTTGGCGCATGCTACCCCGGCTCACCGTAGCCCAGTCTGCGTGACCCAGCGCGCAATAGGCTCCAGGGCAGTGCGACGATCTCGCGAAGGGCCGCGCCGGCCGCCTGCCTGAGCGAGTACGCGGGCACCGCGGCCCGCCCCGCTACCCGAAGGCCAGCGAGGCGGAACAAGAGCGTCGCGCGCGGCAGGTGAACGCGGTCACTGACCAGCAGCACAGAGCCGGAGCTCCCGCGCGCTCAGCAGCCGCGCGGTCTCGCGCGCATTCTCGACGGTGTCGCGGGATACGGGGTCGACCAGCATTGCCGTCTCGGATACCCCGTGAGCAATCGCCGCCCGCCGCATGACTTCCGCTTCGGGCAGCGGTCCGCTGCCGCCGCCCGAGAGCACGAGCAGCGGGGCGGCGCCTGCTTCGAAGAGCCGGATGCCAATCTCCAGCCGTCGCAGCAGCGCCGCGGGACCGCGGCAGCCGAGGACGACAATCGCATCGGCCTTAGAGCATCTGCCCGCCATCGACGGCGATATTCTGGCCGGTGACCCAGCTGGCGAGCGGCGAGCACAGGAACAGCGCAACCTGCGCGATTTCCTCCGGTCGGCCGAGCCGGCCGAACGGGATGCTCCTGAGGATGCCGGCGGTAGAGGTCCGGATTGTTCGCCTTGGCGCGCGCCCAGGTGCCGCCGGGGAATTCGATCGAGCCGGGGGCGATGCAGTTGACCCGGATCCGCTTGCCCGCGAGCGCCGCGGCCTGGGTCAAGGTGTATTCCAGGATCGCGGCCTTGACGGCACCGTAGGGCGGCGTGCGGACCGAAGCTCTGAACCCCGAAATCGACGAGATGTTGAGGATCGAGCCTGCCTCGGATTTTTCGAGGTAGGGCAGCGCCGCCCGCGTCGCTCGCACCGTCGCCAGCAGGTCGACCGAGATGCTGGCGGCCCATCCGGCTTCGTCGTCGCTGGTCCCGAACCCCGAGGCATTGTTGACGAGAATGTCGACGCCGCCGAGAGCGTCGGCCGCTTCTGCGATGTAGCGTGGAATGGCCGCGGCGTCCGAAAGGTCGCAGACCGCGGCGTGAGCGACGCCGCCATGCCGGGCGATCTCGTCGCGGGTAGCGGCGAGCGCCTCGGCGCCGCGCGCGCAAATCGACACGCCGGCACCGGCCTCGGCAAAGGCCAGTGCGATCGCGCGCCCGATGCCGCGGCTGCCTCCGGCGACAATGGCGCGCTTGCCGGCAATATCGATCTTCATGCTTCCTCCTCAGGCTCGCTCCGGCGCAGCATGCGCTACTGAACATGGCAACGGAAGGGCTTAGCCGATGATCAAGAGCGTCTCGCTGCTGACCCGCAAGGCGGGGCTGTCGCACGAGGAATTCGTCAAGCACTGGCTCGAGGTGCACGCGCCTCTCGCTCACGCCGTACCGGGACTGCGCCGTTACGTTCAGTCGCATATTGTCGGTGAGCGGACCCGGCCCGACATTCCGGCGACGGATGTCGAAGTCGATGGAGTTGCCGAAACCTGGTACGACGATCTGGCCGCCATGGAGCGCGCCAATGCCTCTCCGCGAAGCCAAGGCACTGCATGCCGACGGCGCCCTCTTCATCGGCCGGATCAAGAGCTTCATCACCGAGGAGAAGGTGATCATTCCACGGGAGTGAGCAGGCTTCTCCCTCTCCGCCCCTGGGGGCGGAGAGGTCGGGGTGAGGTGGAGGAGGGCCAGCTCCAGCTCGAGGTCGGCACCGGGAAAGCCGGTGCAGCGAAGATCATTTCGACGCGGTTTTCAGGAAATTGTCGAAGAAAAGGTCGAGAAACGTGCGGTAGATCTCGGTCAGAGCGGCCAGGTCCGAGAGCTCGACCCGCTCGTCCACCTGGTGCATCGTCAATCCGACGAGGCCGAATTCGGCGACCGAGCAGTAGGCTCGGATGAACCTCGCGTCGGAGGTGCCGCCGGTGGTGCTGAGTTCGGGCGTCCTTCCGGTGACCCGCCGGATCGCCTCGGCAAGGCAGTCGGTGAGCATACCCGGGGCGGCGAGAAACGATTCGCCGCTGACTGAAATATCGAGCGCATAATGCCCGCCGACCGCGTCGAGCCGCTGCCTCAGCCAGTGCTCGAGCTTTTTGCTCGCCCAGCAATCGTTGAAGCGGATGTTGAACACGGCGCGCGCGGTCGCCGGGATTACGTTCGTAGCCGGATTGCCGATATCGATTGTCGAGACCTGCAGGGTGGAAGGCTGGAAGTGCTCGGAGCCGCGGTCCAGTTCGGCGGTGGTCAAAACGTGAAGCATTGCAACGAGACGATGGGCGGCATTGTCCGCGAGATGTGGGTAGGCCGTGTGACCTTGCACGCCGTGCACAATCAGGCGGCCGGTCATGCTGCCGCGCCGGCCGATCTTGATCATGTCGCCCAGAGACTGCGCGCTGGTCGGCTCGCCGACGAGACAGGCGTCGATCGTCTCGCCGCGCTGCTCGAGCCAATCAAGAACCTTGCGCGTGCCATTGACGGCGTCGCCTTCTTCGTCCCCGGTGATCAGCAGGCTGATCGATCCGGCGGAGTTCCGCCCGCGCTCACTGAGGAAGCGCTCCACCGCCGTGATGAAAGCGGCAATCGCTCCCTTCATGTCGACTGCGCCGCGGCCGCACAGCGCACCATCATGGAGGCTGGCCGAGAAGGGATCGAACGACCAGGCTTCGGACACCCCGGTCGGCACGACGTCGGTATGGCCGGCGAAACACAGATTGGGGCGGGTGTTGCCGCGGCGGGCGTAGAGGTTGTGGATATTGCCAAAGACCAGGCGGTGGCAGTCGAACCCCAGCTTCGCCAATGCGGCTGCGACGAGGTCGAGTGCTCCTTCGTCCTGCGGGGTGACGCTGGGGCAGCGGATCAGCGCCGCGGCGAGTTCCGCCGGGTCGAGAGCCGTCTCGCTCATTCCCGCAGCAGTTCGTTGATCGAGGTCCGAGCGCGGGTGCCCTCGTCGACTTTCTTGACGATCACCGCGCAATAAAGGCTCGGGCCCGGCCGGCCGTCGGGCAGGTTCTTGCCGGGCAGCGAGCCGGGCACGACGACCGAGTAGGCCGGCACGCGGCCCATCAGGATCTCGCCGGTATCGCGATCGATGACCTTGGTCGTGGCGCCGATAAAGGTGCCCATTGCCAGCACCGCACCGGTCTCGACGATGACGCCTTCAACGACTTCACTGCGCGCCCCGATAAAGCAATTATCCTCGATAATAACTGGTTCAGCCTGCAATGGCTCGAGTACGCCGCCAATCCCGACGCCGCCCGAGAGATGGCAATTCTTGCCGATCTGCGCGCAAGAGCCGACTGTCGCCCAGGTGTCCACCATCGTGCCGGCGTCGACATAGGCGCCGACATTTACAAAGCTCGGCATCAACACGACGTTCGGCGCGATATAGGCGGAGCGGCGCACGATCGATCCTGGCACCGCGCGAAATCCGGCGTCCCGGAAGCGGTTCGACGACCAACCGGCGAATTTGGACGGCACCTTGTCCCACCACCGCGCCGCACCGCGCTCGGGGTCGATCGGACCGCCCGGGATCTCGACCATGTCGCTGAGGCGGAACGACAGCAATACCGCCTTCTTGAGCCATTGATGGACCTGCCAACCCTGCGCCGCTTTCTCGGCGACCCGCATTCGCCCGGCATCGAGCCCATCGAGCGCCTCCTCGACCGCCTCACGATGGGCGCCTCGGCTTTGAGGTCCGAGCGTATCGCGGTCTTCCCAGGCGGCATCGATAGTCGCGGCGAGATCGGCGTCGGTCATGGCTTCACCGGGTAGGCTGGCGGTGGTCGGGGCGCCGCAACATGATCGACCCGGCCCCGCAGTGTCAACGCAACTCACGGCCGCGGGACAATGGTCCACCGCCTCGCCTGATCAGGAGCAGCAGGCTGAAGCAAAGGTCTCTGGCTTCCCTCGTTGGGGGAATGATGGGTAACCTACTGACACTGGGATTGTGCCGACTGAACATCAGAGGATTCGAATTTAGATGGCATTCGAACAAATGCTCGAACCAAAGGAAGCTGCGCCGGCCGTCCAAGTTCGACTCGATACAATGCCCATTGCGGCTATTTTCGGGACCAGCATCGCGCAAGCCACGATGGTCGAACTGCTGCCGCGTTGTCCATGAAACGGCACGAACCAGGCCTCGCTCGAAGGCGCGCGACCGCGTGCTGTGAACGCTCTCTCGTCTGCTTTGCCAAGATTATCGTCGGCGAATCTCGTACCCGGAACTGAGCCCCATCGGATCGACACCCTTTCGGCTCGGGGTCACCGCCTTGAATATCTCAATGCGGCCAGCGGGTGGCCCGGACATCAAACAGTAATAATTTCTTGCACGCGGTCTTTTTTCGATGCGCTAATTCTCCATTTATCGGAGAATATCGGTGCAATAGCGTGTAGGGCTCGCTATTGGGAGACGAGGAGGGATAGACCAGATGGCGACGTTGGACGAGATTGGGCAGGAAAAGCAGCGGATTTCCGAGCGGCTGGCGCGGATTGAGGCCGAACGGACAAAGCTGGCTGATCAGCTCAATGAACTGGAGATCACCGAACGCGTTTTGACGCGATTCGGCGGCAGTACCGATACAGCGGAAAGACGGCGGCGAGGACGCCCGACAAGAACTGCCCCGGCAGCCGGCCCGCAGCGCAGAGCGCGCGGCCGTCAGCAGGCGGCGGCGAGCGTGTCTTTGAGCGATGCCACTCTGCAGGCGGTCAAGGCGCATCCCGATGGGGCAACGGCGACCGACATCCTCAACCACTTGTCGCGGGAATTCGGCATGACGGTGCGGCCGAACCACCTCGGTATCGCACTGCAACGGCATCGGCGCGCTGGCCGTCTCGAAAACCGCGATCAGCGCTGGCACCTGCCGGCATCGGCGCAGCGGGAGCACTCAGAACACGCCACGGTGGCCGGCTGACCCCAGCGGGCTCCAGATGCTAGGGCCGCAAAGGCGGTCCAATTTGGAAGCGGGTCGGCCTCTAGATGATTGGGCGCGCTGAGGGCAGGCTCCTCGGTCGCGCCCAACCTGAATTTCCGCAAGCCAATCTCCGAACGGCGCTGCTACTCGATTTTCAACAGCCGCTTGGCATTGCCGTTCAACAGTTTGTCCTTGTCTTCCGCGCATAGTGGCAAGGTTTCCGTCCATTTGGTGCCCGGCGGATTGTCGACAAACGGATAGTCGACCGAGAAGAGAATGCGGTCGATCCCCATTTCCATCACGCAGCACAGTAAGGCCGGGTCGGAAAAAAAACCGCTCGTCGTTATGTAGAAGTGCTCGCAGAAGATGTCGCGGAAGCCCTTGCCGCCCTTGCCGTCTCGCGCCAGGCCCATGTTGATGCGCCAGAGATAAAACGGCAGGCCCTCGCCGAGATGACCGAGGATGATTTTCAGACCGGGATAGGCGTCGAACACCCCGCTCAACACCAGACGAATGCCTTGCGTTGCAGTCTCGACCGTGAAGCCCCAGGCGGCGCGGAGCAGTGAAGGGTACTGCGCCACATAGTCCTTGTAGTAGGCCTCGATTACAGCGGGATGCGGGGTCGAGGGATGCATGTAGAGCGGCACGTCGAGCGCCTGTGCCCGCTCGAAAATCGGCCAGAACCGCTTGTCGTCGAGGAAGAGCCCGTTGGTCAGCCCGTTTACCAGCGCGCCCTTGAAGCCGAACTTGGTAACAGTGCGCTCAAGCTCGTCGGCCGCCGCCTTCGGATCGGGAGTGGGGATTGCAGCAAAAGCAGCGAACCGGTCGGGATGCGCTCGCACGGTTTCATAGAGCCGGTCGTTGGCGCCGCGCGCCAGCCCGACGGCGGTCTCGGCATCCAGTTTCTGCAGCCCTGGATTGGCATGCGACAGGACCTGCAGATCGATGCCGGCCTCGTCCATTTCCCGTAGCCGCAACTCGCCGACATCGTCGAGACGCTCGACGATCCGCGGCACATTGGTTCTGTCCAATCCCGTGATGTGCCGCTTCACCTCCGGATCGAAATAGTGCTCCTCCAGCGCGATGATGTAGGGTTTGTTTGCCATTAGCTCCTCCTCCCGTGTCAGCCGTGGGCAACGACGTTAGCCGTTACGTTCCCCAGATAGGCGCAGTTGGCGCGCACGCACTAGCGGCCAGGCAGCCTGCGAGCGTGGCTCCGTAGGTCGTAACTTTCATCGGCTGCGAGCTCCGGCGACAATTGAGGGTCGCCCGCCAACAGCCGCCGCGCGACGACATGGTCGGCTGTTCGATTGACCGATTCGACGCCGACCAACTGCCTGCCGCGAAAACAGAACACCGAGAAATTCCGCTCGGCCGGGTCGCCGCGCAGAACCGACGTGTCGTGGCCTATCGTAATGCCGGCGATCTGCAATTTCAGATCGCCCTGGTCGCTCCAGAACCACGGTACCTTCTCGTAGGGTGCCGGGCGGCCGGCGAGACGGTCGGCGACGCAGCGACCCTGGTCCACCGCGTTCTGCACCGATTCAAGGCGCACACGAACGGGTGCGAAGGGGGTCGGGAAATTGGCGCAATCGCCAATGGCGGAGATCGCCGGGTCGCTGGTCACGAGGTACTCGTCGACAACGATGCCGTCATCGACTGCCAGCCCGGCGCCGCGGGCCAGTTCGGCATTCGGGATGACGCCGATGCAGATCAGGACCAGATCGGCGGGGAGACGCCGGCCATCGTTCGTCTCGACTCCGTTAACCCGGCCGCCGGCGCCGAGGATGCGAACTACTCCAGTGCCGAGCGCGACCTCCGCTCCCCAGCCGATATGCGCATTGGTAAAAAACCGCGACACTGGCTCGGAAACCACCCGGCCCATGGGCTGACGGGTCACTTCGACGATGTGGACCATGGCGCCGCTTGCGAGCGCGACGGCCGCGAATTCGAGGCCGATGAAGCCTGCACCGACAACCACGACCTCGCGCGCCTCGTTCAGCCGCTGCCGTAGAGCATCCGCATCGGCGAGGGTGCGCAGCGCCAATACGCCGTCGAGCTCAGCTCCGGGCACGGCGAGCGGACGGCAGCCGGCTCCGGTCGCAAAGACGAGATGGTCCCACGCGAACTCGCTGCCCGAAGCCAAATGCAGGCGCCGCTGTCCGCGATCTATTGCCGTTACCGAGTCGCCGTAGACGAGATCGATCTGCTGCTTGGCGTAAAACTCGGCCGGCCGCAGCCACAGATCATCGGGTCCGGATTGACCGGCGAGGTAGGATTTCGACAGCGGCGGACGCTGGTAGGGCAGAACGGGCTCGTCGCCGATCAGCACGACGCGGCCGGCAAAGCCGGTGTCACGCAACGAGGCAGCAGCCTGGAAACCGGCTTGGCCGGCGCCGATGATGGCGACGACCGGAGCCGGCATCAGACCTGCGTCTCGGGCAGATAGACGACGAGGCCATCGAACTCAGCGGTCGCGACCAGTTGGCAGCTCAACCTGCTGTTCGGCTTGCGCTCACTTGCAGTGAATTCGAGCATCGCCTTCTCGTCGTCCGACTGGGGAGGAGTGCGATCGAGCTGGTCGGGCTCGACATAAACGTGGCAGGTGGCGCACATCATCTCGCCGCCGCACTCGGCGACAATGCCGTCCACGCCGTTGACGATCGCCGCTCGCATGACGCTGGTGCCAAGCGGAACATCGAGCACTTCGCGCGCCCCGTCGGGATGTACATAGGTGACTTTCGGCATCGTTTTCCTATCGGTTGGACACGGGGCAAGCGACCGCCGATCTAAACCGCTACCGGCTACCCGGCGTCAAGTCCCCAAGTCGATCGCAATCTCATCGCCTTGCGCGACGAGCCTGGCGCCCAACCCTGCGCTCTTCCGCGCGATCCGGTCGAATGCCGCGCCTTCATCGGCGAGCGGGCGAGGAACGGTGCGGTTGCGATGATCGTGGCGGACAAATTGGAACGCCACCTTCTCGATCCGCTCTCGGCCCCAACTCGCCCGGACCATCATGCCGAGCCAGTCGCCATGCCTCCTGCCGCCATGGCCGGTGTGAAAGGAAAAGCTGCCGAGGCCGTAGAACACCGGCTTGCCCTTGTACACCTCGATCGGCAGCGAGAAGTGCGGCCCGTGGCCGATGACCATGCCGGCGCCCGCGTCGACTGCCCGGTGGGCGATCTCGGTCATGTAGTGAAGCACGTCCTCGTGCAGCCCCCAATGAAACGACGCGACAACGACATCGGCCCGCCGTCGCAGGTCGGCGATGTCTTCGTCGAGCCATTGCAGATAGGCCGGATCGGCCCAGGTCACGATCTCGGGCGGGATGCCCGGCCGGTTGGCCGGCGGGTCGGCCGCCATGCAGCGGGACATGATAGGCGGTATGCCCGCGGATCACCGCGATGCCGGCGGCGTTGTCGCCGGCCTCGTGGTTGGTCGGCCAATAGACCGAGCTGCGCTGCAGAAAGCCGAACCGTACCCCATTCCGCTCGATGATCACCGGGGCGCGCGCTATCGCCCGGTTCGCCCCGGCCCCGGTATGCGCGATCCCGATTTCGTCCAGGCGGGCGATTGACCCGGCAATAGCCGCCTCGCCATAGTTGACATTATTGGCGAGGCCGACCGCATGAATGCCGGCCGATTTGAGCGCCTCGCCGGCTACCGAGGGATCGGCATAAAACCCTTCGTGCTCAACCGAATGCCCGCTCGCGGGCTGATAGAGACAGCATTCTAGGTTCGAAAAGACGATGTCGGCGGCACGGAACTCGTTCTCGACCAATGAGAATGGCACCGCGGGATCGGCGACGTTCATCAGATTGACGTCGCCGGTAAGAATCATCTTGGTCGCCATCTTTCACCCCTGTCGCTCAGCCGTGGCGACGATAGCCGTGCCGGCGGCGAAGCGCCACAGGCCAGCCGGTTGCTCCAGATCCTGTCACACCCGTCAAGGTGAACCCGGCCTATGCGGCTTGATAATTAAAAAAATCAAAGCTTTAACGCAGAGGTCGCGGAGGATACGCGAAGGCCGCAAAGGGAGCCTGTCGCCTTCGCGTCCTCCGCGCACCCTTTGCGTCCTTCGCGTTAAAAGCGTTCCCTTTTGTGCCTGAAGGGAGTTTGGCGCCAAGGAGACGCCTAATCTTGTGCTCCGTACCCGGCGTGCGAGCTCGCATTTTAATACCCCCGAGCCTTGCTGCGGTGTTCTTAACCGGACAGAATGAGGGGACGGGGAGGGAGCCGAAGATGGAGCGGATGAAGGAATCGCCTCTGGTGCTCTATCAGGCGCACCTGGAAGCGGGCGAGCTGGCTTATCAATGGAGCCTCGAGGCCGGAAAGGTAGTGTTCTACCCGCGCGTCATCTGCCCCTTTACCGGCAGCGACCGTCTCGAATGGCGGGTGAGCGCGGGTCTCGGGACGGTTTATGCCACGACGGTCACCCATCCACGCGACGGCGCGCCCTACAATGTCGCTCTCATCGATTGCGACGAGGGTTTCCGGCTGATGAGCCGGGTCGAGGGAGTTGCGGCGGAAGCGGTGCAGATCGGCATGCGGGTAAGGTTCCGCGTTCATCGGCCCGGCGGCGATGAGCCGCCCTACCCGGTATTCGTGCCGCTGGAAACGGCGTGATGGAAGGGCTGCGGCGCGGCTCCGCTGCGATCGTCGGCGTTGCCGAATCCGATCTGGGCGCGGTCGCCAAGGAGATGAGCCCGATCGATCTGATGGCGCAAGGCATCCAGCGCGCGCTTGCCGATTGCGGTCTCCATCTGCGCGATGTCGACGGCCTTATCTGCGCGACGACGCAGAGCCGCACCTCGGGCCTCGCATTGAGCGAATATCTCGGCATCTCGCCCGCCTTTATCGATACGACGATCCTCGGCGGCTCGTCTTTCATGTTTCATGTCGCGCACGCGCAGGCGGCGCTTCAGCTGGGCCTGTGCAAGGTCGCGGTCATCACCTATGGCAGCACCCAGCGCACTGTCGGTCGCCGCCACGCCTCGGTGCGCGAATACAATCCCTACGAAACCCCGTTCCGACCGTTTCTGCCCGCGACCGCCTATGCGCTGGCGGCCTCGCGCCATATGCACCAATACGGCACGACCCGCGAGCAGCTTGCGGCGGTCGCGGTGGCGGCGCGCGAGTGGGCATTGCTCAACCCGGCGGCCTGGGAAAAGAAGCCGCTGACGATCGACGAAGTGTTGTCGGCGCGAATGGTGAGCTATCCTTTGACCGTGCGCGATTGCTGTCTGATCACCGATGGCGGCGGAGCGGTTATCATGACAACCGCCGAGCGCGCCCGGTCGCTGAAACAACCGCCGGTCTATGTGCTCGGCTGCGGCCAGGCGATCACTCATGCCAATATTTCGAGCATGCCGGATCTAACGGCGACCGGGGCCCTGCAGTCGGGGCGTGCGGCATACGAAATGGCGCGGCTTTCTCCCGGCGATATCGACGTCGTCGAGCTGTACGACGCCTTCACGATCAACACGATCCTTTTCCTGGAGGATCTCGGCTTTTGCCCGAAAGGCGAGGGGGGCCGCTTCGTATGCGACGGCCGCATCGCGCCGGGGGGCGGTCTGCCGGTCAACACCAATGGCGGCGGCCTCTCCTATTGCCATCCCGGTATGTACGGGTTGTTCTTGTTGATCGAGGCGGCGCGGCAGCTGCGCCGCGAATGCGGCCCGCGCCAGATCGCCGATTGCGAGACCGCGATCGCGCACGGCAATGGCGGCGTGCTGTCGTCGCAGAGCACGGTCATACTCGGAACAGATGCGACGATTTGAGACATTAACGGTTTGATGAACCCTCCCGGCGAAACCCGGTATTGGCGTCTCCGAGCCCTTTTGGACCCTCCTTAATGTCACTTCCGGGACGGTGCACTAGCGTCGGGCTCGGCGCTCCGGAACGCGCGGGTTGGATATCGTCCGATTGGCATTTTGCCGCGCTGATTGCCGCGGCAGCGGTCTATTACCTGTTTCTGCTGAGCAACGGGACATTCCAGCTGTTCGCGCCGGAGATGCTGGATAAAGCTTTCGACAACATGCTCGTTCACCTGCTGCACGGCGAGGTCACCGTCGACCGCGAAGCGATCGATTTCGAGGCGTTTACCCACGACGGCAAAACCTACGCCTATTTTGGGGTGTTTCCGGCGCTGCTGCGGCTCCCCGCCCTGCCGTTTGTCGATGTTGCCCAGGTGCCGCTCGCGCGCTTGTCTTGTCTGACCGCGGTCGTCTTCTATGTCGCCGTGCAGTTGCGGATGCTGGTGATCGTACACCGAAGCGTCCCGCCGCAGAACCGACTGCACAACGTTCTCGGCATCATGATGGCGGCGACGGTGCTCAGCGGGCCGCAGCTTTACATACTCGGCTCGGCCTCGATATATCATGAGCCGGTACTCTGGTCGGCGGCAATCGCCGCAACTTTCAACCTCGTCCTCGTGCACGCCGCTTTCGGGGGTGGCGCCCTCCGCGTGCGTGATTTGGTCTGGCTGGCGATCCTTGCCGGACTGGCGATCAACACCCGTGCTTCGATCGGTGTGGCGCTCTATCTGGGCACCACGCTTCTAGTCGCCTGGGCAGCGTGGAAGCGTCGTGCTGTCGGGCGCAGTGAGCAGCTGTCGACGGCTTATGCAGGAGGCACGCCGACCGCGATCCGAACGATGGCAAGCGATCCGAGCATCGGGCTGCCGGTCGCCGTCCTTCTGCTGTTTGCGATCGCGGTGGGTGCGGTCAACTTCGCGCGATGGGGCAATCCCTTCACCTTTGTCGACTTTCGATATTATTACTGGGGTTTGAGGCAAGCAAACTTTCTTGGGATCCTGCAAAATTACGGCGAAATCAATCTCGGCCGAATGTGGATCGGCGCGTTGTATTATGCGACTGGCATTCCATACCTGCTGAAGGGATTGCATCCGTTCGCCGAGTTGTTGGATAGCCGGATTGCGGCGATCGAAGCGCCGCCGTTCTCACCATTCTTTACCAACCCGCTTACCATTTTCCTCGCCGGGATCGGAATTTACCACCTGTGGTGGAGACCCTCGCTTCCTCCCCAAAACCTGGCAGTCCTTCGTCTCGCACTGGTCGCCCACTCTTCCGCCGCACTCCTGATTCTCGCTGCGATGTATCTCACGATGCGCTACCGCTTCGATTTCGCGCCCTTCATGACCATGGCGGCGCTCATTGGTTATCGCGCCATTTCGTTTACGGCCGCGGAAAGGCCGGAGAGCTGGCGCAAGCGGTTGCGCATCGCGGCGGTGGGTTTGTGCGTGCTCGGGATTTTGGGCAGCCATTATGTCCTCTTGATCCATAAGGTGTGGAGCATCGCAGTGCCGATGCCGGTCCGCCTCGCCCTGTTGCCCTTCGCACCCTTCGCTCAAGCTGCTTTCGAACCTTGATTGCCGTGCCGGTCCGCGGCCCCTGACGACAGGACTTGGGTATGTCCGGTGTCTGTCCGGGCTATCTCTGCGTCAAATTGTTGCTTGCGCGCCGCCCTTGCTGAAATGAAAAATCACACCCAAACGGACAGGGGACCCGTGTGCGAACCATCAAGATTATGAAATGGTCTATTACAAGTGGCAGGATACTTGCTGCAGCTGCGCTCCTTTGTGGTGTTGTTTTGGTGTCAATTGATGCTAAATTTAACATAACACGCCCTTTTCCTGATGATTATGACGAGACAAACTACATCAATGAGGTATGCGCTGACCGCTCGATTTTGATGAACCAAGGGCTGGTCGAATTCGCAAGACACTTTGTGTTGTCAGGTGGCATCCGCCCGCCGGGCTATAGGTTGGCCGGATTTTTCGTCGGACTCGCGAGCGAACCAAGCCCGGCGATGCTACGATCTCTGTCGCTCCTGTCGCTCTTCGTGACAGCATTACTCCTTTTTTTGTCCGGTAAAGAGATCTCCGGTACAAATGCAGGCATAGTCTGGGCGAGCGCTTTTGCATTTTCGATGGGGGCCGTTTCGGCGGCATTGAACTTCGGCACCGAAACCACGTTTTTGTATCCGGCATTAGCCGGAAGTCTCTACGGCGTGGCACGCTGGTTTCATAAAGTTCGGCCTGACGTTGCAACCCTGGTTGCGCTCGCGCTATCGGCTGCCCTAGGCTCATTCAGTAAAGTAACGTTTTTTGCTATATCCGCGCCTCTTATCGGTGCTGCGATGCTGTTGGCGCCGGAAACTGATCAGCGGCGTCGGTCATTGTTGGCGATTTTCGGGGCTGTAGCCGGCGGTACGTTGGTCACGATCCCATGGTGGCTCGCCAACTGGAGAGGTGCGCTCTGGTTTGCCAAGTTCTCGAGCCGTTGGAGTATCGATTCAGACGTTCCATGGGTAATAAACGCCGCAACCAATCTGTTGGGTGTGCCCTTTGCCATCGGCTTCCTCATTTTTTTCTGTTGGATACTGGTACGAGCGAACAGCTTGTCGAAAGTACCGAACAGAACTCCTTGGAACTTTGTTTTTGTTTGTTTGGCCGGCTGTCTGCCGTTAGTAGCACTTCATATTGCGAGCCCCAATCATATGATGAGATTACTCACTCCAGCATTAATTCCTGGCATCGGAGTAGTCGCCGTATTGTTAGACCTCGATGGCCTTCTGAAGCGAAGGATCGTTAGTGCGTTCATCGCATTACTGTTGGTAGTCCAGACCGGGATTATCGCGCGGCAGATCCCCCGGATGGTTTTTCAAGACCCTTGGGATTGGGGACGACTTCGCGAGGTCGCACGGGCATATGGGTTGCCGAATCCAGCTATCGTTTTAGTAGGATTAACTGAGACCTTCAATCCACCACAGATCCAATATCCTTGGCTATGTCACGGTGAGGCATTACCCGAGCCCGAGTGGCCCTACGGTCGTGGAGGTTTCGAAAATCGCCCGATCGATTGGAGCAAGTTGAACAGCGTGTTGGAGCAAGCTGATGTCGTCCTAACTGCCCCCAGGTCGCTTTTCGGATCGTCTCCCGACGGCCAAATCGATGGCCAAAATAATGATGAGCTTGCGCGGCGGCTTCGCGAAAGATCGGATGTATGGACGCCCGTAAATTTGGATTTTGGGATGGATAGCAAGACTAATATCTTGGTGTTTTTTCGAAAAAATGGCCGGTAACTGCGGCCCAGCCCGTCGCCATCCGCATCCGATGTCCGACGATTTCGAGCCGGCGCAAGAGCCGCCTATCCCTGCGGCGGGGCTAGGTGTGTTCGGCATCGTAAGCAGCCATTGTATGCTTCTGATCCACGAGGTGTGGAGCATCCCCGTGCCGATGGCGTTCCCCTCCCCACCAGCTGCACGGCGAAAGTAGATGAAGGTGCGTCTCATACAGCTCGTAATCGGCCTCGCCTGCACTTTGTTCTTTCTGGCGATCGCCTTTTATCGAGTGCAGCTGGGAGCGGTCGGTGCAGCTCTGGCGGGTGCCGATCCTTTCTGGGTTGCAGCGGCGATGCTCGTATACGCACTGAACCTGGCAGTTCGAGCGTGGCGGTGGCAGGTCATCCTGCGCCCGGTGGCGGCAATTCCTTTCCCGATCGTCGCGCGGGCGCTGCTGGTCGGCTATGGGTTGAACGCCGTCATGCCGGCGCGGCTGGGCGAACTGTTTCGCGCTGAATTTTTCAAGAAAACCTACGGATTGTCACGGGTCTGGGGGCTGACTTCGATCGTCATCGAGCGGCTGTTCGACGGAATTACAGTCGTCTGCTGCCTCGGATTCGGCCTGCTGTTCGCCGCTGCGGCAAGGCCAAACGCGGGGCTGCTGATAAACGTACTGATGACGGGCGGCGTGCTGTTCGGCGTTGTATTGGTTGCTGCCTTCTGCCTTTCCGGTTCGGTGATGTCCCGCATAGTGGGACGATTTCCTGGATTATCCGGCCGGATGGCGATGGTGCAGCAAGGGTTCGAAATCCTCCGAACGTGGCGGACATTGGAGGTCGTCGGGATTACTCTCATCATCTATGTGCCGGATGCGCTCACCCTGTGGTTTCTCGTCAAGGCGGTAGGGCTGACCCTAGGATTTTCCGACACCCTGGTCCTCCTCGGCGCAGCGAGCCTGAGCACGCTCGTGCCGTCCGGCCCCGCTTTTCTCGGAACCTTGCAATTTGCCTATGCGCTGGCGGTCGAATTTGCCGGCGGCGCTCGCGCGCTCGGCATCGCTGCGGCAACTCTGGCGCAGCTCTGCCTGCTTCTCCCTCTCGCGGTGATCGCGGCCGCGATTATCGTACACGGCTCTGGAACCGCTCTTTACACCATATTACGGCAACCATCCGATGACGGGCAGGCCGGCCAATGAGGAATCGCCGGCCGCCCCACCAGCGGCAATGAATGAGATTCGGAGGCTACCGTGACCGGGGATCCTCCTGAGTCGGAACCGGCGCCTGTACTGTCGATCGTGATCCCCGTGTACAATGAAGTTCAAACGATCGGGCGCATCCTGGACGAGGTGGCAAAGGCGCTGCCCGAAACCCCAAAACAAATCGTCATTGTCGACGACAGATCGAGCGATGGGACCTCTGATTGGCTGAGAAGAAACCTCGGCCATTCAGAGGGAAGCTGGCGCCGACTTCTCGCTGAACGCCGGCGGCGATCTCCAACTCTCCGCCGATGGCCCACCCAATCACGCCGAGATTTCGTTTACCGTGCTGTTTCACGAACGCAACCGAGGCAAAGGCGCCGCGGTTAGAACCGGCTTGACGAGCGCATCCGGTGATGTCGTCGTCATCCAAGACGCCGACCTCGAATACGATCCGAACGACTGGTCGCGCATGCTTCCACTAATCGTAGAGCGGAAGGTGGCCGACGTTGTCTACGGATCCCGTTTCTACGGCCGGCCGCATCGTTCGCTTTATTTCCATCATTACCTCGGCAACCGGCTCATTTCGCTTTTATTTAACTTACTATACAATCAGATGTTGTCTGACATTGAAGTCTGTTATAAAATGTTCTACGCAACAGGTTTTAAAAGACCTTAGACTTACTTCCGACGGTTTTGGCATCGAGATCGAAATATCTGCACAGATCGCGCGCGCGCGGCGGTGGCGAATCTACGAGGTGGGGATCAGCTATTACGGCCGCACCTACGATGAGGGGAAGAAGATCAACTGGATCGACGGTCTCAAGGCATTGGTTTATCTTTTCAAGTTCCGAATACGACTCAGATGAAGTATTGCTAAAGACGGTCAAAGTTTCTGCCGAGGTCTCGGTCTTTTTCAGCTTAGTGGGAGATGTAACCACAGTTCGGGGCCAAACCGTTCTACTCGTGGATAGGCCTCCCGCATAGCGGCATCCACCGCCGGGGTGCGGTGAAAGCTGCCGCCGGGCGTGTCTTCGGTAGTGATCATGAAAGCAAAGCCACCCGAGCGGATCATGTTCACCAGAGGCTCCTGGTCCCATCGTCCGAGCGAAGCTAATTCTGTCACGATCGCGGGCTCGAAGATCACCGGTTTCCCGGCGCGCATCAGCAGGGTCATGTTCTCGGAGGCTACCGGCTTCTCGGCCGCCGCGATGCGGCGCACGAGCGTTGCCTGCCGGCTCGAGTTCCTGTTGTGGAATCGGTTCCGGGATCTCCCGGAACGGCAGGTTCAGCACGGCCGAGGATCAGCAGTGCCGTGACAAGCGAGAAGCGCCACCCGGTGCCCGCCAGGTCGCACAGCAGCACGCCGACCAGCCCGCAGCCGACGCAGAGCCAGTCGAGCAGGTAGTTAAAATAGGCCCCGGACTTGAGCACGGTGAACAGCATCAGGCTGGCTAGAGTGAAGTGAAGCAGCAGCATGGCTCGCGCCGTCGTCGCCCGGTCCGCCAGGCGAAAGCGCAAAAGGAGTTGGCCTATGGCGCGCAACCTCGAGTCGATCCTGTTTTGCGGGTACAGCCCGAGCAGGGTCACGCCGCCGGCCGTCAGCATCAGCGCCATAAACGGCAAGCTGCTCCGCTCGGGCCAGAACACCCAATAAGCATGCCGCGGGGAGAAGTTGTTGATGTTGTAGCCGATGATGTTGTGCAGGAACCCGCCCTCGGTCAACCCCTGCATCAGTCCGAGCGCCCCAAGGCCGAATATCCCTGCGAGCGCCGCGGCGCCCAGGGCGCCGCGTGGATTGCGCAGCAGCGCGACCACGAACACCGCAACGCCGACCGGCAATTGCGTCTGTTTGGTGAACACCGAGGCGACGCAGAGCAGCAGCGCGATGGCGGTGCCCCAGAACCGCCCATTGGCCCAGGCGCCCACGACCAGTCCCATCATGCCGAACGCGATGGCCGCCATGTCGACCCGCATCAGGATGCCCCAATTACGCACCGCATGCAGGCAAAGCACCAGCAACCCGGCTGCCAGTGCGATTGCGAACTCGGCCCTGGCGATCGGCCACCCGGGGCGGCGAGCCGAGATCCATACGAGTCCGGCGACCGAGATCGCGATCAGTCCCGTAGAAAGCGATGAAACAAGGCGGCCGGCCGAGAGGAAGTCCGGTTGAAACCACAGCGCCGCCCGGGCCAGCAGATAATATAACGGCGGATAATGAAAGACGATGAACGGCAGAGCCTGCGAGTTGCTGTACATAAGAGGCCCCGGGATCAGCGCGGCCTGCTGCCACACGATCCCCTCCCCGTAGTCCCATTGGAACGGGTAGCGAATGGACGCCATGAAATCGAGGAAGACGCCCGCCGCGTGGACCGACAGCAACGCCAGGAGCGCCCCCAACAGCACAAGACCGATCCAGCGCCCGGTCCCGCATGCTAGGCGCGAGTCGCTGCGCATCACGACATCGCTCGGGTTCAACGTTTCGGCCGGGCGCATACGAGCATCTGCTTGCCAAGCGGTTTGAACGGCACGGCTAGCCAGGCCCGAATCAGGAATGGCCTGACCGGCAGGCGACTCTTCACCGAAAGCGGCATAAACCGGGGTTCAACCAGGAACACTGCATAGCCATTGGCGATGAGGTAATCCGGCAGACTTATATGCGTGTAGACGCTCTTGTGATCGAAATCGTCGAAGTATTCGCGGAAGGCGTAGCGGTAGTTCGGCTGCATGATGGTTAGCGTACCCCGCTCTGACAGCTTGCCGCGCAGGGCGTCGAGCGTGGTCGAGAACTCGTCCTTGGTCAGGTGTTCGAACAGATTACTGGCAAAGGCGAAATCGACCGCGCCGTCGTCCAGGAAATCCAGGTTGGTGACGCTGCCCACCTTATGCTCGATCCCCGGTGCCAGGTACGCCGGAAAGCCCTCCCATGAATCGATTGCGATGCGGCGGCGCGCGACGACAGAGTTGATGAAATTACAGTAGCCGGCACCCAGGTCCAACACACAATCATCCGGCCGGACCATGGCGCTGAAGCGGTAGCGCCACAGGCTCTGCCATACCACGTCCCGGCGGTCGTCTTCGACCAGTCGAGAGCCATGGTAGTCGATTACCGTCATGCCTGGGTGGGCCGCCAACCCCAGACGATGCCGAACAACATGCCCAATCCCACGCAAAGCGCCCGCCTATTGTTGACGTTTCCGCCCTTGCTGACGCCGACGCGCGGATGAAACGTGATCGGACATTCGACGATGTCGCAGCCGTGGTCGAGTGCTGTATCGAGGAAATGAGCGTTAAATTCCAGGTTTACGGTCGGTTTCAAGTGCAACATCAGCGGAATGAGCGCTTCGCGACGGCAAAGTTTGTAAGTCGTGCCGACGTCGGTGATCGTGCTCCGGCCAAGGTGCTTTGCCTCGAGCAGCTTTCCAACGAACAGGTTGCCATAGTAAATAAAGGTGCTGAGCTGCGTGGCGCGTGCGCGCAGGCGCTCCACTGTGCGAGTGCCGTTTACGATATCGGCGTGCGGTGCGTAGGCCAAGAATTTGTCGAGGTCGTACGCCCGGAACGTTCGGTCGCCCTCGCACAGCACGATTAATTCATTGCCGCGCTCGATTGCCTCCTGGAAGCAACGGTACACACAGCGGCCATAGCCCTGCTGGAGCTCATCGACTGCGGTCGCCCCAGCTTCTCGTGCGCGCTCCAACGTATTGTCATGACTATTGTTGCTGACAACGATTACCTCGTCTACCAGTGGGTGAGATCGGAAATCTCGAACTGCATCCGCGATGCTGGCCTCATCGTCGTAGGCGGTGAGCGCCACAACCAGACGAGGGTCGGCGATCGGGTCGTACCTCACCTCCAGCTGAGGCGAACGCTTATTCTTAAACAGCAAGAACAAGTCCACTATGGCCAAGCCAAGGCCGAGCATCAGCGGCATCCCGCTGTACCAGACGATCCATTCGTTGAAAGCGAGCAATCGTTCGCCGCCGCCCAGCAAGTGGCGTGGCAGCGCGATCAGCACGCCGAATAGATACATCGCTATACCGAGGCACACCAGCAGTATACCGTACATCAATAGCGGAATACGATGGTGCACTGGTCCCGTCATTCGTCTACACCGCCATTCCGCAGATTCTCGTACCGACAACGCATTGTCTGGGTTTTGGGGGTCCCTGGCAACCAGCTCCGCGGGGGACCGACACCTGGGCAGCCGAAGCCATGGGTTGCTCGCCTCGCGGTGCCCGAACTTTGTTGCTGTAACTATCGAGCTGCGTCTCTGCCGTCGTCGTCTTTTCATTCCAGCCGATCGGCCCCCCCACGCCGGCTCGCCGATTTGCATGCCCGGTGGATTGATGCTGCTTGCGTTGCGGAGACCTTCAAGCCGATATTGTTTTACCTGGTGCCGGCTCGAGTCCCGACAGGATCGGCCCAGCTACTCTTGCATCGAGTATCCGGCGTATCGAAAGTGGAATGTGTGCGACGGAGGAGACGATATGGCGGAAGGCGGATTGGTTCGCTTCGAGAATGTGGACGGAATCGGAGTCATCACGGTCGACAACCCGCCGGTTAATGCGCTGAGCCCCGGGGTGCCCGAGGGCATCGTCGAGAATGTCGAGCGCGGCAATGCGAACCCGGCATTCAAGGCGATGGTGCTGATCGGCGCCGGCCGCAGCTTTCATCGCGGGGGCCGACATTCGCCAGTTCGGCACGAGACCGGCCGCCGTCGGTACCGGGAAGGCGCACGCACGAGGTGCTCGAGCGAGCGCCAAAAGCCGGTAGTCGCGGCGATCCATGGCTATGCGCTTGGGCGGCGGGCTGGAGATCGCGCTCTTCGTCGAATTACCGGATCGCCGTGCCGAGCGCCAAGGTGGGTCTGCCCGAGGTATTGATCGGCATATCTGCCGGGTAGCGGCGGTACCCAGCGGTTGCCACGGTTGATCGGCCCGAAGGCGGCGATGGAGATGATCGTCTCCGGCCGCCACGTTCCGGCCGAGGAGGCAAAACGGCTCGGCATCGTCGACGAGCTGGTCGAGGAGGGCGGCGATCTGCGCCAGCTGCGGCAATCGCGATGGCACGCCGCGTCACCGACGTTCGGCCATTGCCGCGTATTCGCGATCGCGACGAAAAGCTGGCCGAGGCCAAGGCCGATCCCGGCATTTTCGACGCGATGCGCAAGTCGATCGCGCGTCGCGCCCGCAACCAAAAGGCGCCCTACAATTGCATCGCTGCGGTCGAGGCAGCGTGCAGCTTGCCGTTCGAAGACGGCATAAGGCGCGAACGCGAGCTCTTCGACGAGCTCGAAAATTCCGCCGAGGCGCGCGCCCTGCGCTATGCCTTCTTCGCCGAGCGCGAGGTCGCCAAATTGCCCGATATCCCGCGCGACACGCCGCTGCGCCCGATCAAGACCGCGGCGATCGTCGGCGCCGGCACGATGGGCGGCGGCATCGCGATGAGCTTTGCCGAATTCGGCTTTCCGGTGAAGCTTCTCGAAGCGAGCCCGGAGGCGCTCGATCGCGGCATCGCGCGCATCCGCAGCAACTACGAGACCAGCGTCAGGCGCGGCAGCCTCAGCGAGGCGGAGATGAACCGCCGGATGGCGCTGATCGAGCCGGTCACCAGCTATGACGACATCGCCCAATGCGATGTGGTGATCGAGGCGGTGTTCGAGCGCATCCCGGTCAAGGAGGAGGTCTTCAAAAAGCTCGACGAGGTCATGAAGCCGGGGGCGCTGCTCTATACGAACACCTCGGGCATCGACATCGACATCATGGCCAATGCGACGAAGCGGCCACAGGACGTCGCCGGCACGCATTTCTTCGCCCCGGCCAATGTCATGAAGCTGTTCGAGGCCGTGAAGGGGGCCAAGAGCGCGCCCGACACCCTGGCGACGGCGATGGATCTCGGGCGCAAGATCGGCAAGATCAGCGCGATGGCCGGCAATGGCGACGGCTTTGTCGCCAACCGCAGCCGCACCCCGTTCGGCACCGAGATGAACATCATGGTCGAAGAGGGAGCGCTGCCCGAGCAGGTCGACAAGGTGATGGTCGATTTCGGCTATCCGATCGGCCCGTTTGCGACGGCCGATCTGTCGGGTCTCGACATCGGCTATGACAGCCGTCAGCGGCGCGCGGCTGAGAACCCGAACTACCGAAAGATGCCGATTGCCGACGCGATCGTCGAGATGGGGCGGCTCGGCCAGAAGACCGGCGCCGGCTGGTTCCGCTACGAGAAGGGCGACCGCACCCCGCATCCTGACCCCGAGGTCGCCCGCCTCATCAAGGAGAAGGCGGCCGAGATGGGGGTCGAGCAGCGCAGCTTCACCGACGAGGAGATCCTGCGCCGTCTGCTTTTCGCCTCGGTCAACGAAGCCTGCAAGATCCTCGAAGAGGGCAAGGCCTACCGCGCCAGCGACATCGACGTGATGTGGCTGGGCGGCTTCGGCTTTCCGCGCTACCGCGGCGGCCTGATGTACTGGGCCGACGGCATCGGCGTCGCCGAGGTCTACCGCCAGATCCAGGCGTGGCACCAGCAATACGGCGAACGCTGGGCCCCCTCAGCCCTGCTGCGCCGCCTCGCCGAAACCGGCACCCCGCTGCGCGAAGCCAAGCCCGGCCGGCCGATGTGAGTTGACAGCGCCGGCGGGATCGGAGGCACCTCGAATTGCCCGGATCGAGGCCGCCCGATGCGTGCGCGGGGCAGCAACGACTAGTTGAATCGTTCATCACTATTTGCTGTACCTGCAGCAAATCTGCAGCGGAACTTCTCCTATTGGTTGCGGAGGCGCCCAGGCGGGCACGCCTGGTCAGGTGGGCCGAGCGTCTTCGGTCGTCCATCCCCCGCGCGCAAATGACCCGCGAGAGGAAGCCCGACCCGACCTGTTCCACCTGTTTTAACAGGCGAAAAACAGGTGGTAACCCCGGCGGCTCCGATGGCTTGTTCCCCAAATGGCCAACCGCATGCATTGTTCGCTGCCTCAATCCCCGGCCGAACCATATATCAGTCGTGTGATATTGTCAATATTTATTGGTTAATTTCACATCGATTACGGGGCACTGCTCAGCAATGGTAAGGCGGAAAAGCGAAAGCGCATTCCGCCACTGCGTTATGCCCGCTCGCCGGTTTCGGCCCGCTTTGGTACGCTGCCGAGGCATCTACCGGATAGAGCTCCGTGAACGACGCAGTGCCGGAACTTCTGCACCATCGAAACAACGGTGAGGGTGACGAGAGTTATGGCCCGTTCCCGGTCTGGCCATCTCATCTGCGTATCATGTCTAGGTAGGCTGACCACTCAGCGAGTGTTGCGTCGCTTTTGCCCAAGTTGCAGGCGAGATGCGTGAGGCGGATATTTTGCCAATCGTAATGAGGGTTGGTGCTGTCTACCCGATCAGGCGACATCTGGAGCAGTTTGTTTTCAGCTCTCAACGGTATTTCTCGCTGGCACAGTACGCAAACCCCATTCTGGTCGTGCCAACGCCGTAGTAGCATCTCGAATAGTTCAGTGTCCCCCTGCGTCAGCCGCAGCGGATTCCGTCCCGAGCGTTCGTTACCGGCCATAACGACCCGGTTCGTTATCAACCCAAGGATCCGTGTAATCTCGGCTTCGAGAGCGTTAGCGGTTATTTGCTGGTCCGCGACAAGAAACACGCTATTGAGGAATTCTCGTTCCTCGGAAGACAAGCTCCAAACAAGCCGATGTCTGCGCGGGCCGATGCGGCGTTCCAGATGACGGGCGGGTTCCGACTTCGATGATGCCGCGACCAATACGTTCATACCGAAGTGTTTACCATCAAACCGCCGGTGCAGTCGGACCTTGATCGTCGCCTTCAGCCCCGACCGCTCGAAGGCGACTAACTCTCCACGCGCGACGAGGCCATTCTGACCTAGCGTCTTTCCCTCGCGCGGCTGCTCGGAGACCCACACGAAAACTTCATCGCCCTCAATTAGTTCGACGCCGCGTTCTATGCCCAATGCCAGCGAAAGCTTGTCGCCGGTGAAGTCCGAAGGGTTGCATTTGACCAGGATGGGCAAGGTGGGGTTTTCTCCCTCTGGAACGAGCTGCTGGGTCAGCGCGTTGGCAGCCTGGATGCGCGAGAGCTAACGCGAGGCTGGCGAGGTAAGACCACGATCTTGACTTTGCCGCTGCGCACAGCGGATCGTCCTCTTCAAGGCACTGCTAAAGGAGGCGGCACCGATGGGCGCAAAGACCAGGCCGCCGGTAGCGGTCGTCTGCTCTTGGCGCATGGTCTTGTCGACGCGTCTCCTCGGCACAGCGCGGAAGCTCGACTCGATAGGATGCTCGGCCTGGACGGCAATGTGCGCGACCTCAACCTGACCCGGCAGTCGCGGCGGCGAGTTGGTTGCGGCGCGCAGCTAGATCTTTGGTGACCCGTCGTTCAGATGCCGGGAATTGGGAAAGAACAAGCAGACGGGCGGCGGCCAGCGGCTGCTTCCAATCCTTTGGCTGACGCATGCCCTGAAGTCCGCGAGCAAGGCAAATGATGATCGGTTGCCGGCCGCGGAGCAGAATACGGAGACAGTCCCTTCCACCGGTGCGTGGAAGCCGCCGATTACGCAACGGCCCGCATCCCGCCAGCGCGCGGCCTGATGTACTGGGCCGACGGCATCGGCGTCGCCGAGGTCTACCGCCAGATCCAGGCTTGGCACCAGCAATACGGCGAGCGCTGGGCCCCCTCAGCCCTTCTGCGACGCCTTGCCGAAACCGGCACCCCGCTGCGCGCGGCAGGGCCGGGTCGCTCCTCAGCATGAGGGCATGTTATTGATGGCATTAAGAAAAGTGCCTCATCCTGAGGTGCCTCGCGGAGCGAGGCCTCGAAGAGCCTGCCCCCGCGAAGGTGGGGGACGCACGACATTCTTCCAGCCCTATGGGTTTCCTGCCCAGCCTCGCAGCGCATTCCGCCTTCGATCATGGCCGCCCTCCTGCGCTGTCCTCTTCCTCGGGATGGCAGCGCCGCTAATCGATTTCGGGGGCGGTCGTTGCCTCTGTAGCCATTATCGCGGCGGAAAGTTTGGGTCCGAACGGCTGTCTCTCCCCGGCAAGCAGGCAGCGCGAGTATGTCCCAAGGGTCTTATGAGAAGTTAATGCACGGCTGATTGAAGACCTCTCGCAATCTAATGACGGTCCGCCGATTGTATTAGCCGCTCGAGAGAGCGACGGGAATAACAGATTGGCATACCGAATATGACCAGCTTTGCGCCTGCGGCCGTGCTCACCTTGCACCACTTCGAAGTGAGCGAGAACGGCCGAGGATATTGGGTTGCTAAAGACAAGGAAGGGCTGATAGGCGGAGTATTTCGCACGCAGAAGGATGCGCTGCGCTTCGCGCTGTTTGAGGCAGCGGGCGACAGCACCTGTGTCAAAGTGATTCCTTCTTCCAGGCACTGATCCGAGTGGGAGACGCGGGGTCCGCTGCTCGGAGCCAGCTTTATGGCTTCTTCATGACTGGCGGCACCGGTTTCCGCTCGAAAACTTATCGGATGATCGCTCTCTAATAGCTGCACCCGTTGTCGGGTGAGGATCTGGACAGCAGCAATGGCGCTCATGAATTTGGCAGCAACTCGGGTCGCAGTTTCGTCACCGCCGCGCGGATCAGTCAACCACGCGACCACCACGCACCATCACAGGACGTGGTACCGCACGCGCTCGAGGCCGTTGGGACCTTTCTCGTCCTGGCGGGGATCGCGGTGGGCATTCTGACGCTTCGGTTTGCGCTGGTCCTTATTCATGGCGTCATGCACTGAGCAAAGGCCGACGACAATGAGTTTGCGCATCAAGATCTGCCGCGACGTCGGGGGAACCTGGAGTGTGCATGGACCGTCGCCCGTGACGGTGTCCGACCTCCCCAGCCTGTCGGCGAGCATCGATTATGCCCGCCAGGCGTGCAATGCGGCCCCGGCCACTATCGAATTGTATGTCGACGGGATGTACATCGTGGCCCATCAGGAGCGCGGGTGGCCAAAAGCGCTCGTTAGTTCTGAAATCGGGCGGAGCCGCCCGGTCCCTGCAGCATCTGATCCGGCCAGAGCAGCGCCATGGAGCCGGCTGACCGCTTGGCTGAGAGGACCGCGGCACCCGAGTTCTGCAGCCAGCCCCGCAAACCTCAGGTTAGTTTGATACGGTTTCAGCAGCTCGGTCTCCGTCCTCCTGGTTCACCGAAAGACGCGCCTCGACGATGCGGTTGATCTCCGCTTTCGCCTCCGGATTTGCTGCGAGGAAACGCTCAAAATCGGCTTTCCGCAGAACGAGCAGCCGGCAATAGGTCAGAGCGACCACATCGGCCTGACGCGGCCGACCCGACAGCAGAGCCATTTCCCCGAAGAACTCGCCGCTGCCGAGCCGCACGCGGCGCGCCGGCAATCTCACCTCGACAGCACCGGATGCAATAAAGAACACGGCGTCCCCCCGGTCCCCTCGGCGGATGATGCGCTCGTTCGGCACGGTAAAGCGTGGCCGCAGCAGCCGGGCCACACGCTCGAGCTGACGCTCGTCGAGGCCGGAGAGGATATCCAGCCTCTCGATCAAGCGATGCGTGTCCAGACCGATCTCGAAGCGCGGCCGCGGCTCGGCGCGGTTACCGGATATTCCCCGCTTCAGATCGTCATAGAGCTCCTGCGGGATCAATCCTTCTTCGAACAAGGCCTGGTACCGGCCCATCTCTTGCCGCAGCGCCGATTGGCGCAGGAATCTCTCTTCGAGAGCCGCCACGTAGTCAGGGTATTGCCGACGAAGCGCATCCAAGGCGTCGCCCACTTCTTCGCGACGATGCTCGATGATTTCCCTGGTGATCTCGGTTAGACGTTCTCGGAAAACTGCGCCCAAACGCTCATCGTTGAAGCTGACCAGCCGCTCGACCAGCAGCCGCGTCACCAGCAGAAGTTCGACACGGTCAGCCAGCCGATCGGCAAGAAACCGCTGAATTCCGAAATGCCGGTAAAGGAAATAGGCGATGCGGAATGCCAGCGGAAACGAGAGCGCCGCTTCCGCAGCTCTATGGTATCCGAGACGGCCTTCGGAACGCGCGCCTTCGACCAGGGCATCTGCATTCCGTAACAACACCTGAACGGTCGCCTGCGACGCGACCTGGTCGGCACGGGTTTCCAGGACGAGCACCCGCTCCTGGTTGCCCAGAGCAACGAGTGCGATCGCCAGCCGCTCCCGCTCGGGAAGCCGCTCGGCTTCGTCTCGGGCGTCCGCCGCGGTGATCCAGGTTTGGTATGGTTCGATGACTTGCTCGACCGAGCTTTGAGCGAGACCGTGGTATTGCGCCATGTGGCGCACCGAATCGGCCACTTCGGCATAAGCAACTGCGAGAATCCGGTCGCGGAGGACCAGGTTGCGCGGCGAAAGGCGGTGCAGGCCGAGCACGGCGATGACCAGACGTAAGTGTCGTGCCGTTGACGAAAAGCGTGAACAGTACAAAGCCGGTTGCGAGCACCGCTACGAAGCGCTGTGCGTGCTGATCGAGGGCTGCGTTCTCGGTGACCCCGAGAGCCAGCACCAAAGTCAACGCTCCGCGCAATCCGCCCCAGATGATCGCATATTTGTAGGCGGAACTGATCGGCTGGGTGAGTTTGACGAGTTCGAGCAGCGGCATGAGCACGAACAGCACAAGGGCGCGAGCCGCGAATGCCGCCGCTATCAGCACCGCAAGCAGCAGCAGATCATGGGTATCGATATCGCCGAGCAGCCTTGGAACAAGGATCGAGGCGAGGATAAAAATCAAGGAGCGGGCCCAAAAGGCGAGCTGGTCCCAGAGGTCGGTCAGGAACGACCAATTGTAGGGCGCGATGCGAGAACGGCCGAGCGCGCTGATGGTCAGAGCGGAGGCCAGCACGGCGACGACGCCCGATACATGAAGCAGGCGCTCGGCGACGATAAAAACGCCATAAGCGAGCGCCAGGGTCAAAGTGGCCTCCGCGAGGCGGTCGTCGCGAACCCGCTGGAATGACTGCGAGCAGCGCCCGGCCGGCGAGCATTCCGAACAGACCGCCGCCGACAAACGACATGAAGAACTCTTTCAGCCCGGAACCGATGTCCAGCTCACGAGCGGTTCCGATCATTCCGAGCAAGACGGCGAAGAGCGCGATCGCGGCCGCATCGTTGAGGAGAGCCTCGCCCTCGACCAGGCGGGTCAGGCGCGCCGGTGCGCCGATGTCACGAAAGATCGCGATGACCGCAGCGGGGTCGGTGGTCGACACCACAGAGCCGAGCAGCAGACAGACCACCAACGAGACCCGCCCAAACGGCCAAAGCGCCAAACCGACGACCGCGGTGGAAATCAACGTGGCAACGATCGCGAGCAGCAGGATCGGCGCCGCATCTTCCAGCATCCGCCTGACGTCGGTGGCGATGCCGGCCTCGAACACGAGCAAGGGCAGAAAGACATAGATAAAGGTGCCGGAGCTGACCGGGAGGTCGACGAAGACTTCGGAAAATGCATCTGCTTCGCGGGACCAGCCCAGATGCGTCACCAGGGCAGGAAACCCTCCCAGGGCCAGGCCAACCACGCCGAGCAGGACAGGCGTCGGCAGCTTCAAATAAGCCGCCAGTGGCTGACACAGACCGACCACGACCAGCAGAGCAGTAATGACGATCAGTACAAAAGCGATGTCGGGCATCGACGCCGAGAGTTGCTGAATCCAGAGAAGCAGGGCCGATCGGATGCCCTGCTTCGGATATGGATTTTACCGTCGGTCGAGCCGCCGGGACACCGAAACCGAGAGACTTTGCTGGATTCGCGTTTCTCTAGCCGGCCGCAACAGCCCCGATTTGATCTGATATTCTATTGCGCCGCAGCAGAGCTGCTCGGCTGAGGAGCACGAGCCGTCGCCGGCCGCAGCCGTTTTTCGCCGAGGAACAGCAGAATCGGCGAGGCGATGAAGATCGATGAAGAGGTGCCGATGATGATCCCGAAGATGATCGCCAGACCAAAGCCGCGCATCACTGCACCGCCGATCAGCGCAAGCGGCAGGATCGAGAGGACGACGGTCAGCGATGTGGCGACCGTGCGGCCGAGGGTCTGGTTGATGCTGAGGTCGATGAGCTGGCGCAACGGCATCGTCCGGAATTTGGCGAGATTCTCGCGAATGCGATCGTAGACGACGACCTTGTCGGTGACGGAATAGCCGATCAGGGTCAACAGCGCCGCCACCGAATTGAGGTCGAATTCGATCTGGGTGACGGCGAAGAAGCCGACCGTCTTGGTGACGTCGAGGATCAGAGTGACGACGACACCGACACCGAACTGCCACTCGAAGCGAAACCAGATATAGAAGAGCACCGCAACGAGCGCGAGCGCGGTTGCGAGCAGGCCGTTGCGAAACAACTCGCCGCTCACCCGCGCGCCGACCACCTCGACCCGACGGATCTCGACTTTCGGCAGCGCCTCGGCTACCCGGACCGCGATCATCCGTTGCGCGTCCTGCAGTTGGGTCTTGTTATCGAAGCGGACCAGAACGTCCCGAGGCGAGCCGAACTCCTGCACCCTGAGGTCGCCAAAGCCGAGCGGCGCGAATGCTTCACGGATCGTGTCGGCCGGAAGCGCCTGCGGGCCGCGCAGCTCGACAACGACACCGCCGCGAAAATCGACCCCAAGGTTTAGTCCGGGGTAGAAAAAGAGCACCACCGACATGATGCTCAGGACCGCCGATGTGATCACGCCGGCAAAGCGACCACGCATGAACGGAATGGCGGTGCCGTCGGGAACCAGGCGAATCGGGCGCAAGGAGTGCTCCTTCAAAGGACGATTGAAATTCGACTCGAGCGAGTGAGCCCCCGCCGGCCCTCAATCGGGCGCTCGGACGCGACCGATATGCCTTTCGCCCGGGCCTTGATCTTGAAGATCAGGTACGGCAGGACGACGAACAGGAACGCAGCGAAGATAGAACCAGCTGACGGCGTCCTGCTCGACCCAGGCGTAGCCTTGGTCGCACCATGAAACGGATTCGCCGCGGATCAGATGCCGCTCAATCGCCTCCGCCTCTCCGATGTTGCGCGCGTTTTTGAGTAGTGCCGCGTCGACCATCCAGCCGCTCATGCCAAAATGCGAGGCAGAACCACGGTCAAATGCAGGATCGGCCGGCCCGTAATCGCCGTGATATAAGCAAACCATCGGAGCATAGGGCTCATTATAAACGAGTGTCGCATAAAAATTCGAGAGAACGAGAGCGCGAGCTTTCTTAAGACTTCATAAAGGCAACAGCTCTCAATACAATCGTCCGGCCTGCATCATCAGGTGCTCGGCGATCGGTCCGAGGGACAACGCGGGAAGGAAGGTAAGGCCGCCGACGATGCAGATGACACCGACGAGAAAGATCACGAACAGGCTGCCGCTGGTCGGCAATGTTCCGGCAGAGCGGGGCACGATCTGCTTGGCGGCGAGCGAGCCTGCGACCGCCAATACGGGCACGATCACAAAGTAGCGCCCGATGAACATCGCAAGCGCGAGCGTCAGATTGTAAAACGGCGTATTCGCGTTGAGACCGGCGAAGGCGCTCCCGTTGGTCGCCGTCCCCGAGGTGAACGCGTAGAGGATCTCCGAAAAGCCGTGCGGGCCGGCATTCCCGAGGCTCGCCAAGCCCGGCCCGGTGACGCTCGCTGTCGCCGTCAGCCCAAGGATGGCGAGCGGCACGCAGAGCAGCGCGATCATCGTCATCTTGACTTCGGTCGCGGTGATTTTCTTGCCGACGAACTCTGGAGTCCGGCCGATCATCAGCCCGGCAACGAACACGGCGACAATGGCGAACAGGAGCATGCCGAACAGGCCCGAGCCGACGCCGCCGACAATGACCTCGTCCAGCATCATGTTTGCCATCAACACGCCGCCACCGAGTGGCGTAAAGCTGTCATGCATCGCATTGACCGCACCGCTCGAGGAGTTGGTGGTCACCGTGGCAAACAGCGACGACATCGCAGTGCCGAAGCGGACCTCCTTGCCTTCCATGTTGCCGCCGGCCTGCAATGCGCTCGGGCTCTGATTGATGCCGAGCGCCGCCAGAGAAGGATTTCCCTGGGCCTCGGCAGCGTAGACACCCGCAACGCCGGCCGCGTAAAGCATCCCCATCGCGGCGAGCAGCGCCCAGCCCTGCCGCTCGTTCCCGATCATGCGGCCGAAGGTGTTGGTCAGGCCGGCGCCGATGACAAAGATCAGCACCATTTCAAGCAGGTTGGTCGCGGCCGTCGGGTTCTCGAACGGATGCGCGGAATTGGCATTGAAAAACCCGCCGCCGTCCGAGCTCAGCATCTTGATCGCGATTTGCGATGCGACCGGTCCGCGCGCGATCAGCTGCTGTCCGCCTTCGAGCGTCGTTATGCCGATTGTACCGTCCAGGGTCTGCGGCACGCCTTGCCAAACGAGGAACAGAGTGGCCGAGCGTGGCGATCGGCAGCAGCACGTAGAGCACCGCTCGGGTCATATCGACCCAAAAATTGCCGATCGTAGGGCTGAGCCGGCGGGCAAAGCCGCGCACCAAGGCAACCCCGACCGCAATACCGGTGGCGGCGGAGAGAAACGACTGTACCGTGATCCCTGCCATCTGGGTCAGGTAGCCGAGGGTGGTTTCCCCGGCATAGGACTGCCAGCTGGTGTTTGACGCGAAGCTCACCGCCGTGTTCAGCGCCAGCTCGGCGTCGACTGCGGGAAAATGTTGGGGGTTGAGCGGCAGCAGGCCTTGGAGACGTTGGAGGGCGTAGAGCGCCCCGAGACCCGCGCCGTTAAACGCGATCAGAGCGAGCGCGTAGCCGAGCCATCCCTGCTCTGCGGCTGGATCGATCCCGGCGAGCCGATAAATCCCCCGCTCGATCGGCCCGAGAAGCCGCCCGAGGAAGGTCGGCTCGCCGCGGAAGATACGCATCATGTAGCCGCCGAGCGGTCGGACCAACAGTGCGATAGCGACCGTGAATAAGCCGATCTGGAGCCAGCCGTCGGCGGTCAATTCTCGGTCTCGGCGTTGCCGGTCGGGCGACGAACGAGCCCGTCGCAAAACTGCGCATAAACCGTCGCGGCTGCGCAAGCCGGCGACGATCAGCGCCAACATCAGCAGATCGGACATTTCATCTCGATGCAGTCTGGCTCGCGCGGCTGGGCAAGGGGCTGCAAGATCACGTGTTCTCACGATAAGGCGACGCCCGCCCAAAGCTTCGAGAAGGAAAAACAGCGGATGGCATTAAAATAGCGTAACGGGATAGTGCCGGCCACGTAAGCACGGCGTTAGCAATCCAGCTGCTCTCTTATTTCGTAGAACGAGAACAGGTTTCTCGCGATATTTGATCGGCCTTCTCAGTGGAGAGAAGGCGCGTTGCGCCCAGCTGCGGTTGAGCAAGGGGATTTCCTGGAATGACCGTCGTGGTTGCCGAAGATCGCTCGATGTGCCTGCAGCCGAACCAGGTTGTGCGGACGGCCTGGGTGGATACCGACCCGTGCCGCTCAGCTTCGAGCGAGAAAGCCGGGAGGAATCTTTATGGCGCTTTTATAGAACAAAACGTCAATGCCTCTCGAATCCTAATAGTGGAAAGTGCATTTGATCCGCGCAACCCGACCCGGGCCCGGAGAGCGGGCGCATCCGAGCCGGGACAACGCGCGGGTATGGCCATCCTGGTTTTTGGGTCGATTTAATTTGCATCAAAGCCACCCGGCTCGGCGTTCATAGCAAAGCACAGGGTCTACAAGACCTGCTGAGGTAATCACCATGCTCGATTTCGTGATGATCGCAATCGGCGTCGGCTTCTTCGTCGCCTCCATCCTCTACGTGCTCGCCTGCGAAAGAATGTGAGACAGCCATGCTGTTCGATTACATCCTCGGCTCGATCGTGACCATCGTGATCATGGTCTATCTCGTCTACGCGCTGATCAATCCCGAGCGGTTCTAGGAGCTTCCTGATGACCATCATCGGATGGGTCCAGATCGCGCTGTTCAGCGTCATCGTGATCCTGATCACCCGGCCGTTCGGCGGCTACATGACGCGCGTCTTCACCGGCGAACGCACTTTCCTCAGCCCGGTCCTGCGGCCGGTCGAACGCGCGGTCTATTGGTGCTGCGGGGTCGACGAGAAGGAGGAGCAGCACTGGCTCACTTATGCCGTCGCGATGCTGTTCTTCAGCGTCGTCGGCTTTCTGACCCTGTATGCGCTGCAGCGGCTGCAATGGTATCTGCCGTTCAACCCGCAGGGCCAGACCGGCGTCGAGCAGAGCCTCGCCTTCAACACCTCGGTCAGCTTCGTCACCAACACGAACTGGCAGTCCTACGTGCCGGAGACCACGATGGGCTACCTCGTGCAGATGGCCGGGCTGACGGTGCACAATTTCGTCTCGGCGGCGACCGGCATCGCGCTGGCGCTGGCGCTCATTCGCGGCTTCGCGCGGCGCGAGGCCAAGGCGATCGGCAATTTCTGGGTCGATCTGACGCGCACCACGCTTTACGTGCTGCTGCCGTTCTCGATCGTGGTCGGCCTGTTCTTCGTCTGGCAGGGCATGCCGCAAAATCTGGGTGCCTATATCGATGCGACGACGCTCGAAGGCGCCAAGCAGACGATCGCGCAGGGCCCGGTCGCCTCGCAGGAGGTGATCAAGATGCTCGGGACGAATGGCGGCGGCTTCTTCAACGCCAACTCGGCGCATCCCTACGAGAACCCGAACGCGCTCACCAATCTCGATCCAGCTGGTCGCGATCTTCTCGATCGGCGCCGGCGCTCACCAACGTGCTCGGCCGCATGGTCAAGGACGAGCGCCAGGGCTGGGCGATCTTCGCCGCGATGGGCGTGCTGTTCCTCGCCGGCGTGACGACCGCCTACTGGTCGGAAGTCGCACGGCAATCCCGCCCTTGCGCCAGTTCAACGTCGATTCGACCGCCAGCGCCACTGCAGGCGGGCGGCAACATGGAAGGCAAGGAAGTCCGCTTTGGCATTGCCGACTGTCGCGCTCTTGCGCCACCGTGACCACCGACACGTCGTGCGGGGCGGTCAATTCGATGCATGACAGCTTCCTGCCGCTCGGCGGCATGGTGCCGCTCGTCAACATCCAGCTCGGCGAGGTGATCTTCGGCGGCGTCGGCTCGGGTCTCTACGGCATGCTCGCCTTCGCCATCGTCGCGATGTTCGTCGCCGGGCTGATGGTCGGGCGCACGCCCGAATATCTCGGCAAGAAGCTCGAGGCGAAGGAGGTCAAGATGACCATCCTCGCGCTTCTCAGCCTGCCGCTGTCGATCCTCGGCTGGACCGCGCTCGCGACGGTCTTGCCGGCCGGGCTCGCCGGCATCGCCAATACCGGCCCGCACGGCTTCAGCGAGATCCTCTACGCTTACACCTCCGGCACCGGCAACAACGGCAGCGCCTTTGCCGGACTCTCGGCGAACACGCTCTTCTACAACACGACCATTGCCGTTGCGATGCTGATGGGCCGGTTCATCTTCGTTATCCCGCTGCTCGGCCGTCGCCGGTTCGCTGGCCCAGAAGAAGCTGCTCGCCCCTTCGGCCGGTACCTTCCCGACGCAACCGCCCGCTGTTCGTCGGATTGCTGGTCGGCGTCATTCTGATCATCGGCGGACTGACCTACTTCCCGGCCGTCTCGCTCGGGCCGGCGGTCGAACAGGTCGCGATGAACCAGGGCAAGCTCTATCCGGGGCCGTGAGCGACAGAATTCCCGAGGGACATTCACGATGACCGACATCTCCCCGATCATGATCGGCTCGCCGGACACCGGGCTTTACAAGCGCCAGCTGCGGCCGCTCTCGATCTTCGACCGCTCGCTGATCGTGCCGGCGATCTGGGCATCGTTCCGCAAGCTCGATCCGCGTACCCTGGTCAAGAACCCGGTCATGTTCTGCGTCGAGATCGTCTCGGTGCTGACCACGATCTTCTTCCTGCGCGATCTGATCGTCGGCAGCGGCACGGTGGTCGGTACCAATGCCCTATTCTCGGGGCAGATCACGGTTTGGCTGTGGTTCACCGTGCTCTTCGCCAATTTCGCGGAAGCCGTGGCGGAGGGGCGCGGCAAGGCTCAGGCCGACGCACTGCGCCGCACGCGGACCGAGACCAAGGCCAAGCGTCTGCAGGCTGCCAACTCGCGCGAGTTCGAGTTCGTTGACGCGACCGCGCTCAGGTCCGGCGATCTCGTGTTGGTTGAGACTAACGATCTGATCCCGAGTGACGGCGAGGTCATCGAGGGTGTCGCCTCGGTTGACGAGTCGGCGATCACCGGCGAATCGGCGCCGGTGATCCGCGAGAGCGGCGGCGACCGCTCGGCGGTCACCGGGGGCACCCGGGTTACGTCGGATTGGCTCAGGGTGCGCATCACGGCGGCGCAAGGATCGACCTTTCTCGACCGCATGATTGCGCTCGTCGAAGGTGCGGTGCGGCAGAAGACCCCGAACGAGATCGCCCTCAACATCCTGCTCGCCGGCATGACGCTGATCTTCGTCTTCGCCACGGTCAGCATCCCGAGCTTTGCGTCCTATGCTGGCGGCGCGGTGTCGGTCGTCGTGCTGGTCGCGCTCTTCGTCACGTTGATCCCGACGACGATCGGCGCGCTGTTGTCGGCGATCGGCATCGCCGGCATGGACCGGCTCGTACGCTTCAACGTGCTCGCCATGTCCGGCCGCGCGGTCGAGGCTGCCGGCGACGTCGATACCTTGCTCCTCGACAAGACCGGGACGATCACGCTCGGCAATCGCCAGGCGACCGAGTTCCTCGCACTCCCGGGAGTTGAAGAGCGCGAACTCGCCGATGCGGCCCAGCTCGCCTCGCTCTCGGATGAAACCCCCGAAGGCCGCTCGATCGTCGTCCTGGCCAAGGAGAAATACGGGCTCCGCGGACGGGAGATGGCGCCTCTCAACGCTCGCTTTGTGCCGTTCTCGGCGCAGACGCGGATGAGCGGTATCGACATCGAGGGGGTCTCGATCCGCAAGGGGGCTGTCGATGCCATAATCGCATTTAGCGACGGCGGCAGCGCCGCCCCGATGTGGCGCAGCGCCTCCGGGGGCGCGCAGGCGGCGTTGCGTGCAGCGCCGGTTTCCGACGCAGTGCGCCAGGCAACGGTCATTGCCGAGCGCATCGCAAGGGAGGGCGGCACCCCGCTTGCGGTCGCGAAGGACGAGCGGTTGCTCGGCGTCATTCATCTCAAGGACATCGTCAAAGGCGGCATCCGCGACCGCTTTGCCGAGTTGCGGCAGATGGGCATACGCACCGTGATGATCACCGGCGACAACCCGCTGACCGCGGCGGCGATCGCCGCCGAATCGGGGGTCGACGATTTCCTCGCTCAGGCGACACCCGAGAACAAGCTCGAGCTGATCCGCGAGGAGCAGTCGAAGGGCAAGCTCGTCGCGATGTGCGGCGACGGCACCAACGACGCCCCGGCGCTCGCCCAGGCCGATGTCGGCGTCGCGATGAACACCGGCACGATGGCGGCGCGCGAAGCCGGCAACATGGTCGACCTCGACAGTGATCCGACAAAGCTGATCGAGATCGTCGCGATCGGCAAGCAGCTGCTGATGACCCGCGGCGCGCTCACCACGTTTTCGATCGCCAATGACGTAGCGAAATATTTCGCAATCATCCCGGCGATGTTCGTGGCGTTTTATCCTGAGCTCGGCGTGCTCAACGTCATGCACCTGCAGACCCCGCAAAGCGCCATCCTTTCGGCGATCATTTTCAACGCGCTGATCATCGTCGCGCTGATCCCGCTGAGCCTGCGCGGCGTCACCTATCGTCCGGCAGGCGCCGCCAGCATCCTGCGCCGGAATCTGCTGATCTACGGCGTCGGCGGGATCATTGTGCCGTTCATCGGTATCAAGCTGATCGATCTTGCCATCACCGCCATCGGCCTTGCCTGAGGACTCCTTCCATGTTGCGACAAATCCGTCCCGCCATTGTGATGATCATCGTTATGACGGTCATCACCGGCCTCGTATATCCGCTAGGCATGACCGGCATCGCGCAGCTCGTCTTTCCTCATCAGGCAAATGGCAGCCTGATAGAGAAGGACGGCAAGGTGATCGGCTCCGAGCTGATCGGCCAAAATTTCACCGACGAAAAATATTTTCACGGCCGCCCTTCGGCAACCACCGACACGGATCCGAACGATCCGACCAAGACGGTGCCCGCGCCCTACAACGCGGCGAATTCCGGCGGGTCGAACCTGGGGCCGACCAGCCAACCCTTGATCGACCGTGTCAAGGACGATGCCGAAAAGCTCAAGGCGGAAAATCCGTCGGCGCCGATCCCTGTCGATCTCGTGACCACCTCGGCGAGCGGTCTCGACCCCGACATCACGCCGGCCGCCGCCGAGTTCCAGGTGCCGCGCGTCGCGAAGGCGCGCAACCTTTCGGTGGACAAGGTCCAAGCCCTGGTTGCCGACATGACCCAAGACCGGTTTCTCGGCGTACTCGGCGAGAAGCGGGTCAATGTTCTCAAGCTCAATCTCGCGCTGGATCAACTGCACTAAAAACCGTTTTCACCGTCATCCCGGCGCAAGAGCGTGTGAAGAGATCCCTGCCATCGAACCGCTTCCCCGGCGAAAGCCGGGACCCAATGTTCCGCCGGACTCGATAACGCGCTAGACTGATGAAATGGCGGAGCGCGACGGAAGACCGTCACCCGAAGCACTGCTCGCCGCGGCAAAACAGGAGGGCCGCGGGCGACTAAAGATTTTTCTCGGCGCCGCGCCAGGGGTCGGCAAGACCTACGAGATGTTACTGTCCGCGCAAGCCAAGCGGCGCGACGGGGTCGATGTGGTCGTCGGTGTTGTCGAGTCGCATGGCAGGCGCGAGACCGAAGCGCTCCTCGAAGGCCTCGAGGTTATCCCGAGGCAGCAGGTCGAATACAAGGGCCACATCCTTGCCGAGATGGATCTCGACGCGATCCTCAAGCGGCGCCCTCAGTTGGTTCTGGTCGACGAGCTCGCCCACACTAACGCCCCCGGCAGCCGGCATCCCAAGCGCTATCTCGATGTCGAGGAGATAATTGCCGCCGGCATTGATGTGTTTGCGACGCTCAATATCCAGCATGTCGAGAGCC
This sequence comes from uncultured Alphaproteobacteria bacterium, assembly GCA_963695605.1. GTDB lineage: Bacteria > Pseudomonadota > Alphaproteobacteria > ATCC43930 > CGMCC-115725 > AP-15. Next base: position 55,928 of record CAVOHI010000064.1, read on the forward strand.
TGAACGACGTCGTCGCCAAGATCACCCGGATCCGCGTGCGCGAGACGGTGCCCGACAGCATCCTCGACCAAGCGGACGACATCGAGGTCGTCGATCTCTCCCCCGAGGATCTGATCAAGCGCCTGCGCGAGGGCAAAGTCTATGTGCCGCAACAGGCAGAACGGGCGATACGTCACTACTTCTCGGCCGGCAACCTCACCGCCCTGCGCGAGCTGGCGCTGCGCCGCACCGCCCAGCGGGTCGACGAGCAACTACTGTCGCATATGCGGGCGCATGCGATTTCCGGCCCTTGGGCGGCGGGAGAGCGGCTCCTCGTCTGCGTCAGCGAGGCTCCGAGCACCGCGGGACTGATCCGCTATGCGCGGCGGGTGGCGGATCACCTGCGAGCGCCGTGGACCGCGATCTATGTCGAGACCGCGCGGACGCAGCGTCTCAACGACACTGAGCGCGACCGCATCGCCGACTTCCTGCGCCTCGCCGAGCGGCTCGGCGCTTCAACGATTACGATCCCGGGACGCAACATTGCCGAGGAGGTCCTTGCCTACGCGACGGCGAACAACATCACCCAGATCGCCATCGGAAAGTCCGATCGCTCGAGATGGTTCGAGATGATACACGGCTCCGTCGTTCGCGAGCTCGTGCGTAAAACGGGGCAGATCAGCGTTCACGTAATCTCGGCCGATGACAGCGAACCGGTGCCGCCCAAATCAGTCCAGACCCGGCCCAAGCTCGAGCCGATCCGAATTGAGCCCTATCTCGGCACCGCCTGCGCGGTCGCCGTCGCCCTCGGTGTCGGCGAATTGCTCAGCCGGGTCATCGACGTCCACAACGTATCGCTCGCATTTCTCACGGCTGTCCTTACCTCGGCCGTTGCCTGGGGTCTGTTGCCGTCGCTTTTCGCCAGCGTCCTCAGCGTTCTCGCGTTCAACTTTTTCTTTCTGGAGCCGCGCTATACTTTTACAGTCGGGGATCCCGCTAACGTCGTAGCGCTTTTCTTCTTTCTGACCGTGGCGATCATCGTCAGCAACTTGACGGCGGCGACGCGCCGGCAAGTTGTGACCGCGCGATCACGGGCAAAGACGACGGCCGAACTCTACGCTTTTAGCCGCAAGGTCGCCGGTATCGGCGCGTTAGACGACTTGCTGTGGGCGACCGCCTATCAGATCTCGTCGATGCTGAATGTTCGCACGGTTCTGTTGATGCCGGTAAAGGACGGCGACGGGCTCGAAGTTGCATCGGGCTACCCGCCCGAGGACCAACTCGACGCCGCCGATATGGCAGCGGCACGCTGGACCTGGGAGCACAATCGCGCGGCCGGGCGTGGTGCCGATACCTTACCTGGCGTCAAGCGGTTGTTCCTGCCGTTGCGCACCGGCAGCGGGCCGGTCGGCGTGATCGGGATCGATCGCGATACGGGTGGGCCGTTGCTGACGCCGGATGAGCGGCGGCTGCTCGACGCACTGTGCGACCAAGCGGCGGTAGCGATCGAACGGATTTCGCTCGCCAAGGGACTCGACGAAGCCCGCGTGCTCGCCGAGACCGAGCGGCTGCGAGCGGCGCTGCTGACTTCGATCTCACATGATCTGCGAACGCCCCTCGCCTCGATCCTCGGCACCGTATCGAGCCTGCGCGGCTTCCCGGAGAAGTATAGCGCGACCGAACGCGAAGAGTTGCTCGCCACGTTGCAGGAAGAGGCCGAGCGCTTGAACCGGTTCGTCGCCAATCTCCTCGACATGACGCGTCTCGAATCCGGCGCCGTCGAGCTCAAGCTCGAATTGATCGATGTCGCCGAAATCGTCGGCTCGGCACTGCAGCGGGCGGGGAATGTGCTCGCGGGGCACCGCGTCGACGTCGATCTCGAGCCAGGCTTGCCGATGCTGCGCTTGGATGCCGTCCTGTTTGAGCAAGCGTTGTTCAATTTGCTCGATAATGCCGCGAAATACTCCCCGGCCTCCAGCCGTATCGATATCCGAGCCAAACGCGACGGGGAACTCGTCGAGATCGAGGTCGTCGACGAGGGGCCCGGGATACCGCCAGCCGATTTCGAGCGGATCTTCGACAAGTTCTATCGTGTCCAGGCGCAGGACCGCCAACGTGCCGGTACAGGGCTCGGTCTGGCGATCTGCCGAGGATTTGTAGAGGCGCTGGGGGGATGGATCGGCGCGCGCAACCGGCGCGACCGTTCCGGTGCAGTGTTGACGATCCGGATGCCGGTCGTGCCGGAGATTCCTGCGGAGCGGGAGCCGGAATTGGCGCATGGCTAATGCCTACACCGTCCTGGTCATCGACGACGAGCCGCCGATCCGGCGGTTTTTGCGCACCAGCCTCGGCGCGTCCGGCTATCGGATCGTCGAGGCGGAAGACGCCGCGGGAGCCATGCGCTTGCTGGCAGCCGAGAAGCCGGATCTGGTGATCCTCGATCTGGGGCTTCCGGACAAGAGCGGGCTGGAACTGATTGGCGAGATCCGCAAGACATCGACGGTGCCGATCGTCGTGCTGTCGGCGCGCCACGACGAACGGTCGATGGTCGAGGCGCTAGACCTTGGCGCCGATGATTATGTCGGCAAGCCTTTCGGCATGGCCGAGCTGATGGCGCGAATGCGCGCCGCGCTGCGTCATGCCTTCCAGGCGCAGGGCGAATTGCCGATCTTCGTTTCGGGCGACCTGACCGTCGACCTGGTCCGCCGCCACGTCACGCGCGGCGGCCAGGAGGTAAAGCTGTCCCCGAAGGAATTCGACCTGCTGCGTCACCTTGTGATGCATGCCGGCAAGGTGCTGACCCATCGCCATCTGCTGCGCGAGGTTTGGGGCCCGGCACAATCCGAAGAGGTGCAATATCTGCGGGTCTTTATCCGCGGGCTCCGCCAAAAGCTGGAACCCGACCCGACCCGACCGACCCACATCCTGACCGAGCTCGGCGTCGGCTACCGCCTGCAACTCCCGCCCGAGCAGCGCGTCTGAGCGGACGAAAGCGCGCGGCGCAAGGCCGCCCCTCCTACGGGCTTTACGGCGCGAACCAAAATCTTTATCGGTTGTTGGTATCGAACGGCGCCGATCCACATCGGATCTTAATCCGGGGAATGTGGAGTGGCGGCGCGGAGCTGTGCGCTGTGCCGGCGGACCGGATACATTCATTGCAGCTAGAGACGCCCGCACGACGGAGCGGATTTCAACTAAGTGCTGGTTCGAGCCTGACACTCGCCGCGCTCGGTGTCGTATTCGGCGATATCGGCACCTCGCCGCTCTACGCCGTCCGGCAGTCGCTGATCGATTTCGGCGACATGAGCGAGCACGCCATCCTCGGCGCGCTCTCGCTCATCGTTTGGGCCTTGGTGCTGATCGTCATGGTCAAATACGTCCTCGTCATCATGCGGGCCGACAACCGCGGCGAGGGCGGACTGTTGGCGCTGACCGCCTTGGTGCTGCGCAGGACCAACCCGGCGCATAAGCGATACATGTGGATCATGGCGGCGGGCCTGGTCGGCGCCGCACTGTTTTACGGCGACGGCGTCATTACTCCCGCCATCTCGGTGCTGAGCGCGGTGGAAGGCCTGAAAGTAGCGACGCCGTTTTTTGACCCCTACGTCGTTCCGATCTCCGTCGTTCTCCTGACCGGCTTGTTTTTGATGCAACGCCGCGGAACGGCGGCGGTCGGGAGACTATTCGGACCGGTGATGCTGGTGTGGTTCGCCGTGCTGGCATTGCTCGGCATATGGGGCATCATGCATCATCCCCGCATCCTCCTGGCGCTCAATCCGATCCACGGATTTCGCGCTGCTTCTCGATGCGCCGTGGCGCGGATTCTTCATGCTCGGAGCGGTTTTCCTTGCTGTGACCGGTGCCGAGACCCTCTACGCCGATATGGGGCATTTTGGCCGGAAGGCATTGCGGACCGCCTGGGTCGGGCTCGTCTTTCCGGCGCTCTTGCTGAACTATTTCGGGCAAGGCGCGGTGTTGCTCGGCAATCCCGGTGCCCTCGAGCACCCCTTTTATCGCCTGGCGCCCGAATGGGGCCTCTATCCGCTGGTGGGTGTGGCGACGGTCGCGACGATCATCGCCTCACAGGCGGTGATCTCGGGCGCGTTCTCGATAACTCGCCAGGCGGTTCAGCTGGGTTATCTGCCGCGGCTGCAGATACGCCACACCTCGGAGCAGGAGATCGGGCAAGTTTACGTGCCGCGCATCAACAGCGCCCTGCTCGTCGCCGTCATCATCCTCGTGGTCGGGTTCCGCTCATCGGACAATCTCGGCGCCGCCTACGGCATCGCGGTCAGCGGCATGATGACGATCACTACGGGGCTGGCCTTTTTGTACATGCGCAGCGGGGGCTGGAGCCTCGCCGTCGCGGTACCGGTTTTTGCCGCCTTCGGCATCATCGACCTTACCTTCCTTAGCGCAAATTTGTTGAAGATCGCGGACGGCGGCTGGTTCCCGGTCGTCGTCGCCATCGTCGTGTTCACGCTGATGGGAACATGGTGGCGCGGCCGTCGATTGCTCGCCGAGTTGCGCGCCCGGGACGCGATGCCGTTCCAGCAGTTCGTCGAGGCACTCAAGCCCGACAGACCGGCCCGCGTTCCGGGAACGGCCATTTTCATGTCGCGCGATTTGAACCGCGTCCCCGTCGCCTTACTGCATGCCCTTAAGCACTACAAGGTGCTGCACGAGCGCGTCGTTATTATGCAGGTCGAGACCGAGGACGTGCCGCATGTAGGGGACGAGCAGCGGCTCGAAATCCGCGAGCTCGGCAAGGGTTTCTATACGATCCGCACCCGCTACGGGTTCATGGACGAACCGAATATCCTGCGCGCCCTGGCGCAATGCCGGGTCGGCGGCTTCCGCTTCAATCTGATGGAGACCTCGTTCATCATCGGGCGCGAAAAGCTGCGGCAGCGGCCGCACCATAAGGGATTGTGGCGCTGGCGTGACGCACTCTTCATTCTGATGTCGAACAACACGCTCGACGCGACCGAGTTCTTTAGGATCCCCGCTAACCGCGTCGTTGAGCTAGGCGGTCAAGTCGAGATCTGAGCGAGGCGTCGCCCATGAGCCGCGCGTCCTCCAGCGGCACCGATTAAGGTTCGAGGCGGCGCGCGAATTTGGCCATATCGATGACGGCGCGGGAATGCGACCCGGCCCCGATCTCTTTATCGCCCTCTGTCGCGCGCACCCGGAATTCGACTCGCCGCCCGTCGACTTTCGTGACCTCGGCCTCGCCGCTGACCACGCGACCGACCGGCGTCGCTGCGAGGTGGCGGACACTGACTTCGGTGCCGACCGCGCTTTCCCCGGGCTCGAGATAAGCCTTGATCGCATTGAGCGCGGCATTTTCCATGACCATGATCATGACCGGCGTGGCGAATACCGCGGGCAGCATCGCGTCCTTGAACCGGTTCGCGAGATGTTCCGGCTGGACCAGCAGTGAAAATGAGCCTCTGGCTCCAAGAGGTATCTGCTTCATGGCATGTGCTCCGGCGCTCAATCCATTTGGGCGAGTTCAACTTCATTCATACCCGGGCGGCGGCGCGAAGCCGCCGATCTCATCGGCGAGCAGGCGGGCGAACTCGATCGTCGTCGGGTCTTCGCCTTCCGCCCCGATAATTTGCAATCCGACCGGCAGGCCCGCCGTAGTCAGGCCGATCGGTGCGGCGGTCGCCGGCAGGTAGGAGAGGCTCGCCAATCCGGCCCAAAAGCGTTGGTCGCCATAGGGGATCAGCCGTCCGTTCACTGCGATCAGCCGCTGGTCGCGATCCGGATTGTGATCGTGCGGGAAGGCGGCGGTGGCGGCGACCGGCGTCAGCAGCACGTCAAAGCGCTGGAAGAAGTCACGCCAGGCGTAACGCAGTTTATTGCGGGCCTCGTTGGCGATGCCCCAGGCGCGGTGGTCGAGCGTGGCGCCTCGTGCCAGTGTCGCTCGAAAGCTCATGTCGTCGACTGAGATCGTTGCGGCGATTTCCTTCTGTGCTGCGAAATCCGCGTCGCTGATGCGTGAGGCGGTGGCCGCCCGCAACAGGGTCATGAACAGCCGGTGGTGCTCGCCATCCCCGATATCCGGCCGGGCGTTCTCGTCGACCGCGGCGCCGGTCCGGGCGATCGCGGCGACCGCCGCCTCGAAACGTTCGCGCACGCCGGCGTCGATCTCGCAGAGCGACGAATTTGCCCACACCGCTACGCGGAACTCGCCGAGCCTGCGGCGGCGCGGCGGCGGCAATTCGAGCTGCCACGCCGCCTGTTGCAAGACGTCCGGACCGGCAAGGACGCGCAGGGCCAGGGCGATGTCCTCGGCATGGCGTGCCATCGGGCCGACCACCGAGATATCGGTCGGCGTCACAGTCGCCGCGGGAGCATGGCCGCGCGACGGGATCAGACCCCAGCTCGGCTTATGGCCATAAATGCCGCAGTAATGAGCAGGATTGCGCAATGAGCCGGCGATGTCGCTGCCCGCGCCCAGGGCGGAGAGCCCGGCAGCCAACACCGCGGCCTCACCACCCGACGAGCCGCCGGGCCCGCGCGAGATGTCCCAAGGGTTGTTCGTGGTCCCGTGAATGTCGTTGTAACTTTGCGAATCCATCAGCATGTACGGGACATTGGTCTTCCCAAACACGATCGCGCCGGCCTGCAACAGGCGATCGACCACGACCGCGTTGCTTGCCGCGATGTTGTCCTTCCACAGCGGATTGCCAAAGGTGGTCGGCAAGCCGGCGACGTTGAAGGATTCCGGTGACCGTCATCGGAATGCCGTGCAGCGGCCCCCACACCTCGCCCTTGACCAGCGCGGCGTCGGCATCGCGGGCGCGCTGGCGGGCGACGTTGATTTGCCAGGCGATGATTGCATTGAGCGCCGGGCTATAGCGTTCGGCGCGGGCGAGGTGGAAATCGAGCAATTCAAGACAACCGATGCGGCGGTCGCGGATCTCGACGGCTAGCTGAGTGGCGGAACCAAAGGCGTGCGCATCCATCTTGCTTCCTCTTCAAGCCGTAACAATGCCAGCCTACCAACGGTTCGGAGCGGATGCCAATCACGCCTGCGGTCTATGCTTAGCTGCTGACGATCGTCAATTGCTCGACCGCAATCCGGATAAATCCGCATAATGGCTAGGCTCTTGGTTAGGCGCACGATCTCAAGCGCAGGCTTCTCGAAGGCGATTGGCGGAGGAGGTAGTCCAGGGACGAACTCGTCTCCGAAGCCAAATCCCTGCTAGCTGGGAAAATATTGGGAAAACGGGGTGTTCGCGGGTCACGAACGGCTGTTGGCCTGCGGTGAGCTCGGCTGGACCCACGCTTTGCTTCGATCACCTCACCCCGGCGCAGGTCCGTGCGTTCAGGATCGCGGACAATCGCTTGACCGAAATCTCTGTCTGGGACGACCGCCTGCTGGCCGAGCAGCTCAAAGAGTTGTCGCTGCTGAGTCTCGATTTCAACTCGAAGCCACGGGTTTCGACATGGGCGAGATCGGCTTTCGGATCGCCTCACTCGAAGGTCCGTCCGAGGCCGGCGACGCGTCTCTATAGAGGAATCCCAATAGAGGAATCCCAAAATGGGCGACCGCGTCGGCGCCATGAAATCCGAAATCTACGGCCAGCCAATACCGCAGATAGGGGTGCGCCCCCCGACATAGAATTTGGTAGAGAACTCGGGTGGGCAAAAGCTGACGCCGAAGTCCTATCTAGACTGCCGCCGCGATACCACAGACAGATCAAAGAGTGGAGCCTTTCGTCGGCCACCCAATCATCGAGAGACCATGTTAATGTCGAGGTCGAGCAGCGCCGAGCACACGCTGGGGCATGCCGCTCGAGGCTAGTCAGCTGTCTTCTGCAAATATATCTGGTAGAACCGTTCTGGAATTATCTGAATATTGAAACGAAAACATGCGAGAAAGGAGTCGATCGCTAGCTTTGGAGTCTCCGTAACCGGTCGGTGCATTTCCCAGAGGTAATCGTCACAGAATATCAAACCGCCGACTCGACACAGCCGAAAGCTTAATACGAGATCCGTTAGCACATCAGAAGCTTGGTGGCTGCCATCGATGTAAATGAAGTCAAAGGTGCCCTGAAGTCCGCCCTCAATAAGCTGTGACAGCGCTAACCAGGAAGGACCTTTGCATTTTTGAATCTCAACATTGGGGCAACGCCGCTTCGCAATTCCTATGTTCCGATCAAATCTGTCCTCTACGGCTCCCATCTCCCGTTGATCCACCTCCGTGCCTTCAGCCCAAGCATCTATTGCAACGATCGAGCCGCCAGCGCGGGTGAGGAGATTCTCGATGATCCAGACCGTAGACCTGCCCTCATACGAGCCGACTTCGATTACGCGGCATGGCGATACACCGACATTCGAAAAAATTCGCTGCCATGTGTCGATATTCCAAGAGAACCAGTCGCTGGTGAATTCGTACTCCTCTCGTAAATCTAGCTCCATGGACTATTGCCTTACATCGTGATCGTGTGCGGAATGCCGAGAATGTGGAAGCGGTAAGGCATCAATCTGGCTCTTTATTCGTACGACCGTCGAAACCCTTGTCCAAATCACTTGGTAATGAGAGCTTTGTCCAAATCGACGCATCACTGCCCCGGGCAATCCCACGCGTCGCAGTTTCCCCGACTTGGGCGCGAAGTCGAAGCACACCGAGTCTATATCCTCTCCGCTTCCGCAACAGTGCGGTCGGAAGTAGACTGCGCATGAGTGTTCGCGCGAAGGGGGCGACGAGCTATGCCGCCCGCTCGCGAGGAGGCACAAGGGAGGAAAGACCTATGCTCGAAATTGGCTTGTTCCACAACGGGGCCTCCAGCCTGCCGGTCATTACCAACAAGAATGGCGTCACGTTCAATGACGGAACGCTGGCGGAGGTCCACCAAGCGGCACAGGAGACGCTGGTGAATCAGGTTCGCCAGGGGATTCTCGCCGAAAAGCTTGGGTTCCAGTCGTTCTGGCTCACCGAACACCATTTCCAGCCCGAAGGCGCGGAGATGAGCCCGAACCCGCTCATGGTGCAGATGAGCGTAGCGGCGCACACCAAACGCATCCGGCTCGGTCAGGCCGCCAACATTATTGTCTGGCACCATCCGGTGCGGCTGGCCGAGCAGATCGCGCTGCTCGACGTGATCAGCGGCGGACGGGTCGAGTGCGGCATCGGACGCGGCTATCAGCCCCGCGAGAACGAAACGCTCGGCCGCCCCTACGGTTCGACGATCCAGGACCAGGAACGCAATCGAAAGGCGTTCGAGGAATCGATCGCAATCATGAAGAAATGCTGGACCGAGCCGTCATTCTCGCATCACGGCGAGTTCTTCTCGGTCCCGCCGACCTACACCAAGTGGAACCACAAGCAGACGATCGCCTATTTCCAGCGCGACGAGACAGGACGGCGGCTGGAGGACGTGCTTGCCCTCGGCGATCCCGACATGTACTCGGCCGGCAATCCGGTGCAGGCGACCACGACCACGCTCAAGGAGCTGCAGGTCTTTCCGCAGCCGGTGCAGAAGCCGCATCCACAATTGTGGGAACCGTTGACTAGCGCCCGGTCGCTCAAGTTCGCGGCGGAGCACGGGATCAACGGGGTGATGATCGCCGAACCGAACGACCGCCTGCGCCGCAATATCGACATCTACTACGAGGCGGCGGAAAAGGTTGGTTTCCCCGACATGCACAACCGCGGCCGGTTCAAGTTCGGTTGGGATGCCGAGAAGCGGCGCGGGATCATGACCAGCCGCTATCTCCACATCACGCGTCCCGGCAAGGAGGAAGAGGCGCTCGACCGTGCAGCACGGGCGATCGAACTGCAGTTCGACTATTACGGCCCGTTCGGCTTTGGCGCCGTGGTGGCACGGCTCGACGAACCGATGTTCGACCTCAACAAAAAAGTGACGGCGCAGATGCTGCGCGACCGCGAAATCGCCATCCACGGCTCGAAGCAATACGTCGTCGACACGATCATGAAGATGCGCAACGAGTGCGGTTACGATGATTTCTGCTTCCTCGGCTGGTTCGAGCTCGGCGGCTTCCATGCCAAGGAAATCGAGGAGCAGATGCAGATCTTCGCCGAGGAGGTGATGCCAGTGCTCGCGCGTGAATGCGGCGGCAAGGTCGAACTGCCGGCTCGCGGCCTCGATCTGGTCGTCTGAGCGGGGCCCGGGGTTGGGAGAGGAGCAGACGATGGCGAGCAAACAGACCGAGGAGCTGAACAAGCTCTACCGGGAATGGGTGGCGGCGCTGAAGGCAAACCCGGAGATGCCGCTCGACGAACTACGCCACATGTTCGAGCAGTGGGAGAGGATCACCGGCGAGCCGGGCGGCGTCGATTACATCGAAACCGACGCCGGGGGAGTTCCGGCTTTGTGGGCGGCGCCAAAGAACTGCGCGCAGGACCGCGTGCTGCTCTGCGCCCATGGCGGCGGCTATGTGGCCGGCTCGATGTACACGCACCGCAAAGTCTACGCCCATATGGCAAAGGCGACAGGCTGCCGCGCGCTCATCGTGCATTACCGGTGGGCGCCAGAAAACGTGCACCCCGGCCCGGTGGACGACATGGTAAGGAGCTACAAATGGCTGCTCGATCAGGGTATCCGGCCCGGTCATACCGCATTGATTGGGGATTCGGCGGGCGGTGCCCTCGCGGTGACGACAATTCTGCGCGCACGCGAGCAGGGCCTGCCCCTGCCGGCTGCCACGATACCGCTCTCGCCCTGGCTCGATATGGAGGCGACAGGCGAGACGTTCGAGACGAACGCGGAGAAGGATCTTATTGTCACGCGCGACATGATCCGGACGATGGCTGGCGCTTTTCTCGGCGAAGGCGGCAACCGCCAGGATCCGCTTGCCAATCCTCTCAACGCCGACCTCAAGGGTTTGCCGCCGATCTATATTCAGACAGGGGGTGATGAGACTTTGCTCGACGACAGCCGGAAGCTTGCGGATCTAGCGCGCAAATCCGGGGTGGATGTGACACTCGAAATCGTGCCGGGGATGCAGCACGTGTTCCAATTCCTCGCCGGCACCGCGCCTGAAGGGGATGCTGCGATCAGTCGCCTTGCCTCCTGGGTCCGCCCGAAGCTGGGGCTCGCTTAAGGGCTACTCCGCGCCGCCGTCAGTCGCAAGCCACCTCCGCGAGAAAGGGACCGCGGAGCATCCTCAAGCGGGAGCGCGTCCATAGAACCGGATGGCGTTGTCCCATAGGAGCTTCCGCTTCCGCTCCGTCTCCATCTCCCAGCCCAGCACGAGCGACACCGACTCGGGAAAGTGGCTTTCACCGTGCGGATAATCCGACGCGTACATCAGCACGTGGTCGCCGATCAAATCGATGACGGCGTTGGTCAGCCTGGCACCTTCGGGGATCTCGATGCTCTGAAAATAGCGGCCGCCGGTGACGTACTCACTCGGCTTGCGCCCGAGCTCGGGAAGCGCGGCCTTGATCGTCTCGGCATGTTCGTCCAGCCGCGCCATCCAGAACGGCAGCCATCCATGCCCGGCCTCCAACGTGCCGACGCGCAAGGTCGGGTAGCGGTCCATCACCCCGCTGCCGATCATCGCCGCCATGTTGCGCATGCCGCACCAGGGGTGAGCTGCAGAGCGCTGGAGCCACAGATTGTCCCAGGTATCCTGGCCGCCTGGCGCATAGGGCGGCATCACCGTGAAGGTGTGCACCACGACGGCGAGATCGAGCTCGGCAGCTTCGGCGTAGAGCGGTTCCAGCGCCGGGTGGTCGAGCGGCATACCGACCGGCGCGTAGACCATCAGCCCCCAAGCCCAGCTCGCATGGCCCCAGCCACGGATCTCGCCGAGCGCACCCTCTATGTCACGAGCGCCGGCCAGGATCACGCCACCGAGACGGTTCGGGTAGGCGCCGCAGTAATCAGCCATCCAGCGGTGATAAGCGCGATACATCGCCATTTCGAGGGCGACGTCGTCGCCGGCCGTCCAGGTGCCGAACCAGCCCGAGGGCAGCGTCAGGTTTACGTCGACGCCCTCATGATCCATATCCTTGATGCGCTCGCTGGGATCGGCGTCGACCAGCGGCGAGGGCTCGCGTGTCCGCTTCACGCCGGTAAAACCCGCCATATAGCCGCCGAGTGCTTCGTCGGGTTCAGCCATGCCGAGACGGCGACGATAGCGGCGCTGACCCTTGGTGTAGGTCACATGCCCGGAGCGGCTCTGCGACTTGTATACTTCCCAGCCGCGCAGCCTTTCCTCTTCGGCCTCACTGAGATAGCCGGCTAGAATACGCGCATCTGGGCCGACGTGCGTGTCGGAGTCGAAGATCCTATAACCGTCGCGTGCCATCGTTCACCCCCTTTGAATGGGCGTTGAGGTCTATCGGCGCCGGTTACCCGACGAAAAGTATCGTTGCTCCAGGGCCTGCTGCTTCGCGCCGCTTTCACCATCCTCCGGCACCTCGGGCACTGGATAGGGCCGATCCCGCCGGCTCTCGACAAAGGCATCCCAAGCCTTGACCCCGCCCGACTGGAACGCGGTCACGAAGTCCCACAACGCCGCCCAGGTGACGTGATGGGTGAAACCGGGATACCAGGCGATGGTGACGCCGAGCGCTAGATGCTCGTCGAGATCGAGATAGCGGCCGAGCTTCCCTTTCATAAAGGAGAACGGCCCTGTTACCGCGGCACGTGCTGCTCTGATTTCGTCAACCGAATGGGGGGATTCGAACTGCACCCAGTCGACGCCAGCCTCTTCGCGGTAAGCCCGCAATCGTGCGATCGTGTCTTCCAGCTTGCCGTCTGAGGCATCGCGGGCGTAGCACTGCGCCATTACCACGAAATTCGGATCGAGTTCGTTCCTCATATCGACTGCCGCGCGATAGCGCGCGATCGCCTGGTCGAACGGCACAACCTCGACGCCCGCGCTCTGCGTCTTTCGCTTGCCCTCGATAGGCTGGTCGTCGATGCGGATTCCTGCGATGCCGGCACGGATGCACTCCCGCACCATGCGGCGCACCGCCATGATGCCGCCGTGACCGGTGTCTCCGTCCATAATCACCGGGATCGATACGCTGTCCGCGATCCAGCCGGCGATGGTTATACACTCGGTCATCGTCGCGGTGCCGACATCGGAAAGGCCCGTATAGGCACCAACTACCCCGCCGGTACCGACGAACAACGCCTCGCAACCGGCCTTCTCCATGATCCGGGCATGCGCCGCAGTCGGCGGGTGCAACACCGCCAGAACCTTGTCTCGACGATGGATCAGGGTCTGAAGGTTTGCCAATTTTGACGGTGGGTTTTCGCTCATCGGTGTGTACCTGTCGACGCGGAAGCATCATCCGCAAGCATATCGTAAAAAAACCTGCTCCCGTTGTTTCATGCAGACGACGGCCACGCGCAACCTGGGTCTGCATTGCCCTGGGTGGACGCGCTCACCGACTTGCCGGCGGCCGAGCAGAGCTGAACGGCTAAGTCGGGCCATTGCGGGTCAGTAACCACCACCATGCCATGTCATGGGCGGTGGCGTGAGCACTCCAGGCATCGGGAATAGCGGCCGTCTGCGAAGGTGCGAGGCGTGGCTTTTTCTCGCAATTCGGGACAATTTGTGTTGTGCACGCCCTTTCGCTACTAGCGGTTCTGGCCCTTGCGCCGTAAGTTCAGCGGCTCGCGGCTCCGATGGCACTTGCGCCTTATCCAAATCAGCCTCCGTGAGCTCGGCCGGGGGGACGGGGACGATCGGGCGCGTAACACCGGGCGACGGATTTGATGAGAGCGCGACAGCGGGGCTATCCGGTGATACCGGGCGCAGCAGCATTGATACCGTGAGAAACGCCAGGGCCAAACCAGCAGGCACCGCTATCCAGCCGGCCCATCTCGCAGCAGGGATGACGCGACGAAGAAATCGCTGGTCGCGAGATTTGGGCCGAGCAAGCGCAGGTGACGGCGGTGCGTCGCCCTGCCACAGCCATAACCCCGATTCTTGGAGATCAGTGCTGACCAACGGCGCTGAGGGAAAGATTGGAGTAGTGGCCGTTACGCTCGGCACCTTGCCGTGTGTCTGGCCCATAAGTTCTCCTAGCTCAGCATGCATGCCTTATATTCCCCTCTTGGTTGCAGCACCAATTCCTGCGTGGCAGCCGCCCAACCATCGGCGATGGCCATACCATTCCGTGCGACGCCCGTGGACGGACTCAGGTCGCATCGGTTTGCCTCACCAGACGGTTTTCCGGTAGGACACATTGGCGATTGGAACAGCCATCGTATTGAAGTGAGGCGACGACCAAGAGTCTTATGGCTGAGGGCATATAGCTTTATGGCTGAGGGCATATGAGGCCCGCGACAACCCGACCTCAGGGGCGGGGAACTCGCCACGTAGCGGCCCCTCGGCTTCCTCCGGCCAGGTGCGCACCGCCGCCTCGGCTTCTCGCGATCGACGCCATGAGTGCGCTATTTCCACGCAACACGCCGGCGGCCAACCAGATCGAAAGTAGGAGGCCCAGCGAATCGGCTCCGGGGCAGACGCGTTGACTGAGGCCTCCTCCGATCCCGCTGTTTCCATCACCGATAACCTAAAAGGCCTGTAGACGCCCTAGGTGCCGGTCGGATGCGCCGCCGACTCGCAATCTGCCTTTGGTTATCGGATTATGGTTTGGAGCGCGGGCTATCAGATCGCCGGAACACGGACGCGCCTCAGCGCTGACCACATTGAACAGGAGAAAACCGAATGATCGACCTCTACTTCTGGCCGACCGGAAACGGCAAGAAAACCATCATTCTTCTCGAGGAATTAGGGCTCCCCTACACGATCAAGCCGATCAATATCGGCCGCGGCGACCAGCTCACTCCCGACTTTCTGAAGATTTCCCCCAACGGCCGGATGCCGGCGATCGTCGACCATGAGCCCATGGGAGGAGGCGGCCCGATTTCTATTTTCGAATCCGGTCCAATTATGATGTATCTAGCGGAGAAGACCGGACGGTTCTGGCCGCAGGACCCTCGCAGCAAATACGAGGTCGCCCAGTGGGTTGGCTGGCAATTGGCCAATCAGGGCCCCAAGCTCGGCGAGCAAGGCCATTTCCGACGCGCCGCCGAGAGCGGCAACAATGGCGATCTTTCCTACGCCCTTCGGCGCTTCGACAATGAGGCGCATCGCATCTACGGCGTGATGAACCTCGGTTTGTTCAACAAACGTTATCTCGCCGCCGGCGCCTACACGATTGCCGACATGATCTGCTATCCGTGGGCGTCGAGCTGGGCAACCCGGAAGATCGAAATCGACGAGTTCCCGAACGTAAAGCGCTGGCTAGAAGAAATCGGCGAACGGCCGGCCGTCAAGAAAGCAATGGCGATGGGGCCGGAGTTCCGGGAGGATCCGGCATCGATCAGCGCCGAGGAGCAGGCCCGCCGCAGAAAACTCGTGGCTGAGCAGCGGGCGCAGCCGGTTCCCGCGGAATGGATCCGCGCTGCGTAGGGGTTTGTTGGATCGCGGGATCCGGATAAGGCTCGAATACCGTTAGGACGCCCATCACTTGCCGGAAGGTGCGGGTGACGATATCGCCTGGGCCATTGACCGGATCGGTGGCAGGCTACCGGCTTAGCTAGCTAAGCTATCGTCGGGTGCTGGAAATACAGGCGCATCCAGCATAGCGACCAAGAAGACTTGAGCGCCGCCGATTGGCGACCGTCCCTATGCCCTTTGTACCATTGCCCGTGTGAGATGCTTGATCGATGGTGCCCCGACTTCTTGCATAGCATCGCGCGTTTCTTTGCGAAGGATCTTAAGGACTCGCTCGACACCCGCCTGACCGAAGGCACCGAGGCCCCAGAGGTAGGGCCGGCCGATACATACGGCTTGGGCGCCCATCGCTAAAGCCTTGATGATGTCTGTGCCGCGACGAAAGCCGCTGTCCACGAGCACGGGTATGCGCTTGATCGAATCCCAGGTCAGGTTCGCGGCGTTTAGGACGGGGATGCCGTTTACATTAATGCCATCAAAATTCGGTTTGCGCGCGACATAGTCCCGAAAAGTTCTGCCGTGGCACCCGTCGCACTGGCGCGTATCAGTACGCCGCAGCCGAACGAGCGTTTCCCAATTCACCGGCGCTGGACCGTCGACTGTAACTACAATCACTGGGGATCCGTCGGAGGAGGACACGCACCTTGCTCTGTTTCATGGGGCGCGGCGCGTGGCTGCGGATTGTGATGGTGCTACCCCACGCCGGGAGCGCGAGCCGCTGGCGAGCAGGCCCGATCTCGCCACCTTAAAGCGCTGGCTGCGGCGCTGGGTGTCCGTGCGGCACCGGGATGCGGCCGAACGCACTGTGCTGACCGCCATTGCGAGCGGTGCTTCGCCGGCTGCACTGTCAGACCTCATCTTTGCCGCGGAAACGGACCGCGCCTACGCTGATGGTGGACACTCGCTCGATTTCATCAATAAGGCGTTCGAATGTCTTGACGTCATCGGCTGGGAATTTGCGGCCGATGTCCTGCCGAGCGTGGTCGGTCAAATGGCGGCAGCTCGAGGGGCCGAAGAACGCACAGCATGGCGCCAGCCCGTCGACCTCATCGCTCTGTGCCAGCAGGCCGGTCGGGAGTTGCCTCACCTGTTCGCAGCCAACGGAAATATCGCCGACTGGTCGAATCACGTCACGCTGTCCGATAGCCTTCTCGGCGACGATCCAGCCGAGATCATCGATGCGCTCGCAGCGGCAGCGCGGGACGGGGCGTCACCTGCTGATCTTGGTCGAACACTCGCTTATGCGGCAGCGCTCAGGGTAGCGCGCTTTGGCACTGCCAACGAGCAGTCGGATTGGGAATCCGCCCACCACGTCTTTACCTACGCGAACGCCGTCCACCAGGCGCTCAAGCGGATGGGCATCGGGAAGCCCGGCCCGTCGACGCGGTCCGGGGCTCCTTCACGGCGCAATGGCGCTCTATCTTGCCCGATACCTAAATGTACCGCCGGCGTCGCTGCCGGGCGAAAGCGGCGACGGACTCGACGACTTGCCCGTCGCGACCGCGGAGATCCGCGCTGCTCTGCTCGACACCTTTGACCGCCAGCAGCAGATCGGTGCTGCGGCTCGGCTAGTTGCCCGCCATCTCATCCTCGGTCACCCACCCGAAGCGCTGATTGCGACGCTCGCGCACGCGCTGCTCCGTGAGGATGCCGGTTTTCACGCCTACCAAATGCTTGAGGCGGGCGTGCGGCAGTTTCACGAGTGGGGCAATTGCGACCAGGGCCGGCATATCCTCATTGCCGCCGCGCGGTATTTGGCGGCCCACTCTCCAACCCAGCGCGCGTTGTTGCAGACGGCCGACATTGCCAATCGGCTGATGGGCGGCGGAGAACTTCACCGCGAGGCGCAGGCGGTGGGATGAGCCGTGCACGTCAGCTCATGGCCAGGTGGCGGTGTTCGCCGTCCGGATGCTGATTTCATCTTTGCCGACCAATCCTCGGGGTCCATGGTCAATATGATCGCCGACGAATAGACGAGCCTGTCTCGGCTAGTTTGACGAGCTCACCGCGAAAAACCCGAAGAACACCAGAGCTGTTCCAGCGCACATCAGGCCAATGCTTAACGGCACGCCGGCATTCCCCGTGCGGTGTAAAGTGAGGCTGAGCCCCATCACGAGAAAGCCCACCAGGGTCAAGAGGTTCATGCCGAAGAGAATATCTTTGGTGAGCACCCGAATTTCCTCCTCGGCCGGATCTGATCCCAAAAGGCGTCCATGCCTGCCACCCGGCTCCTTTACCCCCTGAACCCCGGCGCACCTTGAGCGTGCATCAGATGATCGACCCTACACGAGTGCACCCTCAACGCCACTATCGCAGCCTTCGAGGCGCCGCGGCAGGCTTCTCGCGTAAGTCCCGGCCGGTGATCTCGACATTGCCGTCTTCTGTCAGTTGACGCCGTCGAAGCTTCCGCTCGGCGATGCTCTCAAGGCGCGTCCGCTGCAGGTAATAGGCCTCGACACAGCGTTCCGGTGTGGGCCGCTCCGGCAATAAGTGTTGAAATGTACGCCGCGGCACTCTCACGACCCCTTGATACTCGCCAATCTCCACTCCGAACTCCACCGCCTGCCGTTCGGCATCCCAGCGAGCGTTCTCGGGAAAAGTGAAAAACATGCGTCCTCCGATGTCGCTCGAGGTCCTTGTTCTCTAAAAGTTCCTAGCAAAGAACGCAACCTCGAAGAACCGACACTTCCAGCCGGCTCGGACTTCTCCCGCCACGAAGGTACCGTCGCGCCGTGTGTGGCCGCGTCCGCCTCTCCTCCGATGTCAGCGACATCAAGCTCGTCTTCTCGATCCCGCCGCATCGGCCGACCTCCAATACCGCGCCGAGTTGGAATGTCGCACCGACCGACCCACTTCCGGTGGTTCGCTATGATGCCAGGGCAGGCGAGCCCAGCTTGGACGTCATGCGCTGGGGTCTCGTGCCGTTCTGGGCGAAGGACATCAAAGTCGCCTTCTAGAACGTCAATGCCAAGGCTGAGGGGATCGAAAACAAGCCGGTTTTCCGCGAGGCATTTCAGCGTCGGCGCTGCCTCGTACTGTCAATAACTTCTACGAGTGGAAGAAGTGGGAAAACTGGCGTTCGCCGGCCGACGAGCGGGTGCGCAGTTTCGCTATTGTCTCGACGACGCCAAACGAACTGTGCGTTGAGCTCCACAACTGGATGCCCGTGGTTCTGGGTCCCGAGGTTTGGCCGGTATGGCTGGGGGAGGAGCCTGCCGACCCGCCGCGTTTAAAAGACTTGCTGCACCCTATCCGGCCGAGGAGATGACCTGCTGGCCGGTGAGTACCCGGATGGGCAACGTCAAGAACAATGACCCGAGCTTGATCGAGCCGTGGCGCTCGCCCTTAACGAAGGGCTTTCCGGGCCAATTGGCGCCTCTTCGATCTCGGGTAGCGGCGCATGGGTCTTGTAGATTTCAGCGAGGCGGTCGGGAGATACCCCGAGCCAGAACAGCGCATGAAGCTTCGCCCAGCCGTAGACGATCTTCAGAGGATGTCGTCTATCAAAACGTCGTGAAGACGTGATCAGGGGCGGATCCTTAATGCAGCATGTCCGTCCAAACCGCTCAAGGCGACGCACGAAGTCCAGATCCTCCATCAACGGTATCGAACGAAATCCCCCGAGGGCTTCGTAGACTGAGCGACGAACGAAAATTCCGAAATCGCCATAATAGAGCCCGACAGACCGTATCCAAGCATAGAACCCCGTAAGCCATCGGCTGAAGGGCGTATCGCCGTCGAAAATGAGCCGAAAATTCCCGCCAATGATTTTTGGATTGGCCAAGAGCACTTCGTTGATCCAATTCAATGCTCCGGGAAGCAAACTGCTGTCCGCATGAAGAAAGAACAAAACGTCGCCACGAGCTTCCTTCGCTGCGACGCAGATCCCGTTCCCGCGACCGGGAGGAGAGGGCAGTGTTCGGAACCCATGACCGCGCGCGATTTCGAGCGTTCGGTCCTGGCTGCCGCCATCCACCACGATCACTTCGTATTCCACCCCTTGTCGACAGACTGCGTCGAGCAACGACGGAAGTGAACGCTCTTCGTTCAAGGTCGGGATGATAATCGAGATCATCGTGAACTTCTGTCGAGCCTGGAGACGGGGCCTCTCGGTCGGGTTTCGCCTGCGCCATACTTTAATCGCGATAAACAGGATCATGGGGAGAGCTTGAAGGCCGGGTACTATCCTGACTAACTTTGACAATTACATCCGACTTCGTTTCTTGTGCGAAGGCTTGGTGCTGAGCGTTGTCGCGAGCCGACGAGGTCCAGTGAAACAAGCCAGCCTGACTGTGGCTCAAGCGCGGCTCGCGATCGCCAAGACAATGCTACTGATCCAGTATAGGGCGGTCAGCGCGACAGCCAAACGCGTGAGGGAATGTCCCTATGGGCGCTATGTGCCGCGAGGCTCGCGCACCACCGAGCACGCCTATATTCTCTCCAATTTCTACGAAGGTGCGCGCAGCGAAGGCGCTATGGAGTGCCCGTAGGCCATATTGATCGTGGCGATGATTGAATGTTCCCGCCGAGCCGAATTGTCTGCCTCACCGAAGAAACCGTCGAGACGCTCTACCTACTCGGCGAGCAAGATCGAATCGTCGGCATCTCCGGCTACGTCGTGCGCCCGCCGCAGGCTCGCCGTGAGAAGCCACGCGTAAGCGCCTTCACGTCCGCGAACATCGACAAGATACTTCCCCTAAAGCCCGACCTTGTCCTGACATTCTCCGATCTCCAGGCAGACATCGCCGCCGATCTCATTCGCCGCGGGGTCGACGTCCATGCCTTCAACCAGCGAAGCATCGTCGGGATCCTTGATATGATTCGGACGTTGGGCGCGATGGTCGATGCGAGCGAACGAGCCGGGCAGCTCGTAGGAATGCTTGAAACGCGTTTGGCCGAAGTCCGAAGCCGCGCGGAGCGGTTGCCAAAGCGGCCAAGGGTATTATTCGAGGAGTGGGACGATCCACTGATCTCCGGAATTGGATGGGTCTCGGAGCTCGTCGAGATCGCCGGCGGCATCGACATTTTCGCCGATCGTAGGCATCAAGGCGCAGCTAGGGACCGCATCCTGACGGCTGAGGAGGTGGTCGCGCGGGAACCTGATCTGATCATCGGCTCGTGGTGCGGGAAGAAGTTCCGACCTGACCGCGTCGCGGCGAGAACTGGCTTCGGGCAAATCGCGGCTGTGCGGCACCAGCATCTCTACGAAGTCAAATCGTCGTTGATTTTGCAGCCTGGCCCCGCCGCGCTGACCGATGGATTGGCGGCGCTACAGAAGATTATCGAACAGTGGGCAGCTCCCCGTTGAAAGCCGACGCCGCCGGTGCTCGCAATCATCCATCTCAAACTAGGCCTAAAGGCCAGCGGATGAGCGAGTGCGTATTTTGCCAGATCGCAAGTGGCGAAGTCCGGTCGGTGATCATTTAAAGGGGGATATGTGCCGCTTATTCTGGCCCGGCTTGTTTATGGCGTAATGCTTATCTGGCATCTCGGAGCCACAGCGGTCGTGGCCCGGCTTCAGGATGCGGTTATGCGCGTCGAAGCATTCTGGCGCTGCTCCAACAGGCGCAGAAGCGGTCGTTGAAATCGGCCGAGAAGTCTCGATCTGAACGGATCGTACGGGCGGGGCGTATCTTGTGCGCCGCGTTCGATAACGGGGATCTCGCGCAACGGGATTTGGGAGGCCATCATGTTCAAACGGATCGACCACATCGAGATCGTCACGGACCAGCTGGATCGAACCGTGCAGTTCTACACCGAGGTGTTAGGCTTCACGGTTAAAGCCCTAGACCGGATCGAGAGCTCGGGTCTAGGTGTGCCCATCAATCTGGTCTATCTGGATCTAGGGGGCACCGTCGTCGAGCTGATCTCCTACGAAGGCGCTGCTGTCGATCCAGCTCCACAAACTGAGCATCTGGGATACCGCATGATTGCGCTCGAAGTCGACGACATGCAGAAGACGGCCGACTATCTCAGGTGCAAAGGTGTCGACATCGTCTGGGGCCCAAGGGTTCGCGAGACCTACTCAAGGGCGGAGATCTGCGACCCCAACGGCTACCATATCGAGCTTAGGCAGTGGTTCCAGTGAGCAGATGCGTGCGATCGCCTGTTCTGCCGCCGCGACATCGATTAGGCACGATGGCGCGAAGCGAAAGCAACGCCCAGGTAGCCCGGCGGGCGCTGGCAATGCTGGCATAAAAGTGAGCGGAGTGTGCAAGATCCTCTATAGAGGTCCACCTGCATCTGCGAAACTGTCGCGGGTGGCATTGATAGTGGCGGAGGGGATGGGATTCGAACCCACGATACGGTGTTAACCGTATAACGGTTTAGCAAACCGCCGCCTTCAGCCACTCGGCCACCCCTCCACCGATGAGTGGGTCGACACGGCGTATGCCGCGGGCTTTGTAGACAGTGAGGGGGCCCGAGTCAATTCGCCCCCGTTTTTCGATAATGCGTCGGGCTTAAAACCCTTCGTGTGCATTTAATAAAGCCGTTTCCCTCGCGCGATGTCCGCCGAACGCGTAAAATTGACACTTGGCCAAAGAAGTGCCGCAGTGAGCACGGCGAGCCCGCAGGAGCCCGTGAACGAGACCTTCGACCAACTTCTCGCCGAGGTGCGCGCCTGCACCGTTTGCGCGCCCCATCTGCCGTTTGGGCCGCGGCCGGTCCTGCGGGGGCGACCCTCGGCCCGGCTGCTGATCATCAGCCAGGCGCCGGGGACGCGGGCGCACGAGACCGGGCTCTCGTTCAACGACCGCAGCGGCGACAAGTTGCGCCAATGGCTCGCTCTCGGTTGGGAGACTTTCTACGACGAGAGTCGCGTTGCCATCATGCCGATCGGTTTGTGTTACCCCGGCCGCGATGCCAGGGGCGGCGACCTGCCGCCGCGACGCGAGTGCGCGCGGCTCTGGCACACGCCGCTGCGCGCGGCCCTTCCGGCTATCGAGCTGACTTTGCTGGTCGGCAGCTACGCCATTTACGATTACCTGCCTCACTTGCGACGGCACTCGATGACGGAGACCGTCGCACGTTGGCGTGAGTTCCTTCCGGAATACTTTGTGCTGCCGCATCCGAGTTGGCACACGATCCGTTGGCTGCGCGACAATCCCTGGTTCGAGAACGAGGCCTTGCCGGATTTGCGCAGCCGGATCGGGAGCGTGCTCGAACCCGAGGCGCTCGATTGCATGCCTCGATGCGCTCCGGCCGAGGAGCCGGACCCCGCCGCTGATTCGATTCCTCGGCGGTGAGATCTTTCCGCTGCTCTGGAGTTGGCGATAGGTCGGACGACGGCTGACTTGGTCTAATACCCGACGAAGTCGCCCGCTGATTCCGAGATGATGTCGCCCGGCGTTCCGAGATGATGTCGCCTGGCTGGCGGGCGCCCTGCTGGCGGTCGTTTTTTGGCAAGTTGCAGGCCGGTGGTCAATCCTTTGCGGTCGATCTGGAGCGTCTGCGCCGCAGGCTGTCGCCGGCGAGATCGATGCGGTGGGCGTTGTGGACGAGGCGGTCGAGGATGGCGTCGGCATAGGTCGGGTCGCCGAACACGGCGCGATGCCACAATAGCGGAACGACTGCTACCCAGAATCCGGGTCATCGACGCCGTCCATCCGCTGTTCGGTCAGCCGCTTGAAGTCAGCCCGAGCGGGCTGATTCGGCGCATTGGCTGGATCCGGGTGGTTCTTCCCGATGGTCGGCATCGCTGGGTCCCGCAGAAGGCAACAGACCTCAACGTTTCGGCTTGTGAGGCCAGGCCGAATCGTGATCTCCCCCTGGTGTCGGTACGCACCCTGATTCCCTTGGCGGAATACGTGCGCGCAAGGCTCTCCGCCTTGGGAGAGAGGTTCGATGAGACATCGGGCCACACAGCTGATCCTGCCGTTCGAGCCGGCATTGCCGGGTCGACAGCTGATCTTGGCGCCGAGATTGTGGCCGACGATGACGCCGACAACACAACAACAGCTGGCGAAGCGGGTGGCACAGCTACTCCGGTCAATGCTGGCCGCAGCCGACGCCGGCGATTTGATCGGGGGGCATCACGATGAACATGCTGCTCAATTTGGAAAGCCCGGTGACGACGGCGCATCGCGCCAAGCTGGCCTATATTTACGTGCGCCAATCGACCGCCGGCCAAGTCCGTCAGCATCAGGAGAGCACCGAGCTGCAGTATCGGCTGGTCGATCGTGCAGCCTTGTTCGGCTGGCCCAAGGAACGGATTGAGGTCATTGATGACGACCTCGGGAAGTCCGGTACGTCGAGCGACAGCCGCGGCGGCTTCCAGCGGCTGATCGCCGAGATTGGCCTCGGGAAGGCGGGGCTGGTGCTGAGCCTGGATGCCTCGCGGCTGGCGCGCAACAACCACGATTGGCATCAGCTCTTGGAATTGTGCTCGCTGTTTGGAGTGCTGATCGCCGATGGCGAGCGCGTGTACGATCCGTGCGCCTATCATGACCGTCTGCTGCTCGGCTTGTCCGGGATCATGAGCGAGGCTGAACTTCATCAGATTAAGCTGCGGCTGCATCAAGGCGAGCGGCAGAAGGCGGCGCGAGGCGAGCTGAGGGTGCCGCTGCCTGCCGGGCTGGCGTATGGTCGCGATGGCCGGATTGGCTTCAATCCCGATGAAGAAGTGCACGCGCGGCTGCTCCATTTGTTCGCCAAGTTTCGCGAGCTGCGCAGCGCCAAGGCGGTGATGCGCCATTTTCAAGAGGCCAACTTCCTGGTGCCGGTACGACCGCTAGACGGGCCATCGCCGCATGACGTCGTGTGGCGGCCGGCGAGCAACGCACGCATCCTTCAGGTTCTGAAGAACCCCGCTTATGCGGGAGCCTATGTTTACGGCCGCCGTCGACGCACGCCAATCGGCCGCCGTTCCGGTTCACGGCAAGGCGCGACCGAAGCCGTGGCGATTCAGGATTGGCCGGTTTGCTTGAAGGACGCATTTCCGGGATATATCGATTGGGAGGAGTTCATGGCGAACCAGCGGCGGCTCGCGGACAATCTCAATCACTACGATGCGAACCGCCATGGGGTGCCGCGCCAGGGCAACGCGTTGCTGCAAGGCATTGCTATTTGTGGCCGCTGCGGCCGCCGCATGGGGCTGCATTATTCCGGCCAGAACGGCAACTACCCTGTCTATCTTTGTCGCGCCGATCAGCATCAACATGGCGGGCCGCGCTGTCAGGAGGTGCGCGCCTTGGGCGTCGATGCGGCGGTCGAAAGATTGTTACTCGAAGCGCTGACACCCGATCGCCTCGCTCTCGCGATTGCCGCTCTCGGCGAGCTTGAGAACGAAGCCCGCGCGCTCGAGCGTCAATGGTCGCTCAAGCGCGAGCGAGCGCGCTATGAGGCGGAGCGGGCGCGCCGTCAATATGATGCCGTCGAACCCGAGAACCGTCTGGTGGCAAGGTCTTTGGAGCGCGTATGGGAGGACAAGCTCCGGCAAGCGGAGCAGATCGACATTGAATACGAGAGTTGGCGCCGCCAGCAGCCGATATCGCTTGCCGCGGCGGACCGCGCTCAGATTATCTCGTTGGGTGAGGATCTTCCCAAACTGTGGGATGCGGCGAGCGTGGTCGAGCGCAAGCAGATCCTTCGGCTCGTCGTGAAAGAGGTCGTCCTCGATCAGCGGCCCGAGAGCGGCCAAGTCTGGATCAGAATCATCTGGCAGACCGGTGCCGTCAGCGAGCACAAGGTCCGGCGCAATGTGAGCAGCTACCGCAATTACGCCGACGTCGCGACTCTTGAAGCACGGGTTCGCGATCTCGTCGTCGCGCGAAAGATGGATCGCGAAATCGCAAGGGCCCTCAATGCGGACGGCCTACTGTCAGCTCACGGTCGGCCGTTCAGCGGCGGTGAGGTCCATTTGCTACGCAAACGTTGGAATATCCCAACGGTGAAGATCAACCGAACAGAACACAATCCCCGACAATGGCCGGATGGGACATACTCCGTTCAAGGCGCCGCTGAGGCGCTTTCGATTTCTACGCAAACCGTCTTCAAATGGCTTCAGAAAGGACGATTATCCGGCCACCAGATCACCAAAGGAATGCCTTGGCAAATCAACCTTTCGAACACGCAGATCGTTGAGTTGAGAACACAAGTACGACGCACAACTCTTTCGAAGAAGGAGGCATCATGAGGTCGTCGGCT
>CAVOHI010000065.1:0-89322 GCA_963695605.1 uncultured Alphaproteobacteria bacterium
ATCCGGACGAGTACCGTGCCGAAAACATCTTCGCGGATGGGTGCCGCCGGAGGCGCGCTGGTCATATCTGAAGGGCGCCGCACCGCAGCCGACGATCGGGCAGATCGTCGATGACGCGATGGCGGCGATCGAACGCGACAATCTCCCGCTGAAATCCTTGCTGCCGAAGGACTACGCCCGTCCCGGTCTCGACAAACAGCGGCTCGGGCAGCTGATCAACCTCGTCAGCGATATCGGCCTCGGCAACCCGGCCGACCGCGCCCGCGACATCTTGGGGCGCGTCTACGAGTACTTCCTGTCACAATTCGCCAGCGCCGAGGGCAAGAAAGGCGGCCAGTTCTATACGCCGACGCATGTCGTGCGCGTGCCCTGGTCGAGATGCTTACACCCTACAAGGGCCGGGTCCACGACCCGTGCTGCGGCTCGGGCGGCATGTTCGTGCAGAGCGAAAAATTCATCGAGGCGTATAGCGGCCGCATCGGCGACATCTCGATCTACGGCGAGGAAATCGAATTACACGACCTGGCGCCTCGCGAAGATGAACTTCACGCACCGCCATCCGTTCGACCGAATGCTGGCCGCGCAGGCACTCCTGGCGGACCTCGTGGTGGTCTCGAACGAGACCAGGTCGACCGCTATCGAGTCCGCCGCCTCTGGCAACCCTGATCGAGCATTTGGGCATGCGGGGTAGACGAAGCAATCCGCGCGCTAACACCTCGCAAGACGCGGCGCGGGTCAGGCTTGTGAAGGCGGCCAGTTATAGACCCGCTGGAGCGTCTCACCCATAAGCGCGGCCCGGTCGCTGTCAGACAGGCGGTCGGTGACGCGAAACGCCTCGACCCCCTGCTCGTAGGTCAACAATCCGACTGCCCGCGTCCAATCGGTGCCCCACATGCAGCGATCGAGGCCAAAGGCGTCGAAGATGCGGCCCAGCGGATCCCAAATATCTTTGTAGGGGAACGGTTCGTGCGACAAGGTGCAGGCGCCGCTGATCTTGATTGCGATGTTGTTGCGGGCGGCCAGCGCCAGCACCTTCGGCAGATCGGCGAACGACTCCGCCGGCGGCGGCGGCTCAAACGGTTGTTGCAGCCCGAGGTGGTCGATTACCAGCTGCGTGTTGGGGTTACGCGCTGCCAGTTGTGCGGCCTGCTCCAGGCGCTCCCAACATAAAAGGTTAACCGGTAGGGAATGCTGCGCCGCGGCGGCCAGAACCCTGTTGAGGCCGGGGTCGGCAGGGTCGCTCGAAACCTCGTCTCGCAGCATGATCCGGACGCCGGCCGTGCCCTCGGTCGCCGCCCAGTCGGCGATCGTGTCGGCCACTGCGGGATCGGTCGAGTCGACGGGTTTGACCAGCCTGAACCGGCTGGGATGCGCCGCATAAACTTGAAGGGCATAGCTGGCGTCATAGCGATACATGGAGAACGGTGACACCAGCACGGCACCGTCGACACTGACGGCGTCCATCGCGGCCACCATCTGATCGCCGGTAACCTCGGCCGGCCCTTGAAGGACGCCAGCCCAGGGGCGCCCCGGGTGGTTGCGTTCGTAGGCGTGAACCTGGGAATCCAATGTCGGCATGACCTGCCTCTCACGGAACCGATCTCGTTTAGGACGCTACGCTGCGTACTCGGAGGTTCAAGGCAGCACTCAAGGCCTGACCAAAATGAAATTTTTTCAGCGCCTCGGGACCATAGCGTTGCACGACCGATGCTTTCGCGCCGGCCACAATCACACCTTGTGCCGGCGGTCGCTCGTTGCTGCATCTGCAGCAAATCTGCAGCAAAATCTCGCCTCAACGTTGAAGCACTGCTCGGCTCGGCACCAGCAAGGCGCCGCTGATACAAGCCGATGACACACATCCCATTCACAGGCGCCTTCATGGTTCTACCGGCAGTCCGCTGAGGACCGACAAAGCCGGAATTATGCGATGCGATGATGGCAATTTTAGGATCATCGACGTCGAGTCGCCGGCTTTCGCAAAGATCTGAACGAGTCGGGTTACATCGACGGTCAGAACGTGACGATTGAATTTCGTTGGGCGCAAGGCCAATACGACCGACTGCCGGTGTTCGCGGCTGACTTGGTCTAACAAAAGGTCGCCGTGATCGTCTCCAGCGGTGGCGACGTGGCGGCCCTCTCGGCGAAGGTAGCAACCTCTTCGATTCCGCTAGTGACGGTGAGTGGCAGCGATCCGGTGAAAGCGGGACCGGTCGCCAGCTTTAACCGGCCCGGCGGCAACGTCACCGGCGCCAGCTTTGTCGCGACCGAACTGGAGACAAAGCGGCTGGAAATATTGCGCGATGTGGCGCCTACAGCCGCTGTGATTGGGGTACTCATCAACCCGAGCAATCCCACTGCTGAGAGCCGGTCGAAAGACCTGGAAACCCTCGATCACGTCGACCGCTTGCGGCGGGCCTGTGACCTCTGCCGGGTCAATCTTGCGGGTTGCCCATTCGTTTTCGTGAGCCCGTAACCGATCATTCACTGGAAGATGGAGCCCGATTCGCCGATTGATGCTCTGAGCCTCGCCGGATGACTGGAGGATGGCAATATCGGGCTCGCATTAGCAATCCCCCACGCGCTTACCGCGCAGGCGCTAGCAAATCCGCAAGATCCCAGGTGAATCGCGCCGAATTATCGTCGGATTCCCCATGCGACCGCGGCTGTCAGCACCGGCTAGAGCCGCATCGGTGCGCAACCTGCCGCGACAAAGTGCTCGGACGCGATTGCCTCCAGCGGTGGCGGTGTCCCGCCAACCCACGTTATGATTTAGGAGCTTTTTACCGAAGGCGGGGGCGCCGCTATGGCGCGGTGAGGGGGTTCCGGATGATTGGCCTATATTCCAACCGCCTCCAAAGGCGGCCCCTGCGCCGATGACCGAGGTGTGGGAGATCTCGTCGGCTCGACCATGACGCCCGCATTCCTTGGCATCGTCGGCCGAACCGCCGACATCACGCTGGTTGTATTCCTCTTGATGCAATCGGCGTTGGCGTTCCGCATCTCGCAGACGGTGGCGCTCCACCTCTGTTATCGGCGCAGCGGGCTCGAACGGGAACGGATTGCGCTTACCCAGCCGCTTCCTGCCGAGGACGAACTTCCGGCCGTTCTCATTCAGATTCCCACCTACAACGAAGGTTACCTTGTGCGCCGCGCCCTTGCAGCGGCAGTATCGTTGGATTGGCCGCGCGACCGGCTGCAAATACAGCTGCTCGACGACAGCACCGATGCCAGCGCCGAAATAGCCCGGGCAATCGTTGCTGAGTTCCGCCGGCAGGGTCACGATGTCATTCTGATCCAGCGCTCGGACCGCGCCGGCTTCAAAGCCGGGGCGCTGACGGTCGGGCTGGCTTGCTCCAGCCAGCCGTTTATCGCAATGTTCGACGCCGATTATGTCCCATCCGCAGATTTCCTGCGGCTGTGTCTTCGCCCGTTGCTCGCTGATCCGCGTCTCGCCTTTGTTCAGGCCCGATGCGACTTTCTGAATGCCAGAGAAAACCGCGTGACACATGCGCAGCAGGTCATTCTCGAGAGCCATTTTGCGGTGGAGCAGCCGACCCGATGTTGGGCGGGCCAAATCCTGCCATTTAATGGCACCTGCGGCATTTGGCGGCGGGCTGCGATCGAGGCTGCGGGCGGATGGCATGGCGATACGCTGACAGAGGATCTCGACCTCAGTTACCGCGCCCAGATGAAAGGATGGCGGGCCTTGTATCTCGTCTCCGTAGCCGTGCCGGGCGAGCTGCCGAACAGCTTGGCGAGCTGGGGGCAGCAGCAATGCCGCTGGAACAAAGGCTTTGCCGAGACGGCCCGAAAGCTTCTGCCGTCCATCTGGCGCAGCGCTCTGCCATGGGGTCGGAAACTCGACGCGGTACTCCACCTGGGTGGTTGCGCGTTCGGGCTGCTGATAGTGGCAACGGGGATTTTATGTGGGATCGACGTTCTGCTTGGGACGCCGAGTTACTCCTTGGTTCTGCCGCTTGCAGCACTCGGCCTGCTGCAAGGACTAATGGGCGCGCTCGCAATGGCGCTGCTGAGCAGCAATTTCCTGCGGCGGTCCGGGGTCAATTCCCAAAATCGGGGCTTCGTAACGACGTGCCGGCTCACTCTATACACGCTTTTGATGCACCACTATGCTGCCGCACTGTCGGCCGGCAGTGTGATCAACGGTATGCGCGGTCGCAGATCAGGCTTTGTACGGACACCAAAACGGGTCACGTGATCGAGCCGTCACCGGCGCCAGAGAGTCTCTGGCGGCGCATACCACTCCCGGCCAACAGCAACCCGCCGACGATCGCGGGCATCGTCGGCAGCAGGTAGAGAAGTGGCAACAGCTCGATATGGTATATCGCAATCGAGATTATCGGGTCGGGCAGTGTGTTCGTGGCAAATGCAGAAGCTACAGCGAGCACGAACAGAAGCGTTTGCCGCCTTTCCTGTCGCCTCGGCACCAAAAGTCCCAGCACGAGCACGACATTGCCAACGCAAAGTAGTGGATTGACAATTCGGCGATGCCCCTCGACCAGCCATTGCGCCCAGATCTGCGCGTCTTCCCTGGCCTCGATCGGCGGGTTGAGCAGCCGTGTGATGGGTTCTTCATAGAAGCCACGTGGGCGCTCCGTCCCTTCCGGGGCGCCGATCCGCACAGGCAGCGAAAATCTGTCGAAGTCAACCTTCTCGATCCCCGTGGCGGTATGGACAAAGTAGGCTCCGGTATCGAGCAGGAGCAAAGAGAGCTCCATCCCTTTCAAGAAAGCGTCCGCGCCGCGACAAAATTTCGGTGAACCGGTGTTCCTTGCGACTATCCAGCGCCACGATGTCCTCGAGAGTGGTGCCGTCGAGGCTCCGTCGGGCGAACGCGACCGATACGCCGGGGATGATCTCCTGCTGATAGCCCGGTTGCAGTGCTTCGAGACCGACATTCGCAGCCGCCCGGAAGCGAATGTCCTCGAGGCTCCGCCAGCTCAGCGGGAGCAGGCACAGCGAATTGAGGGCGCAAAACGACGCGGCGAGCACGGCGACGATGATC
Organism: uncultured Alphaproteobacteria bacterium; assembly: GCA_963695605.1. Taxonomy (GTDB): domain Bacteria; phylum Pseudomonadota; class Alphaproteobacteria; order ATCC43930; family CGMCC-115725; genus AP-15. The sequence continues at coordinate 5,027 of CAVOHI010000065.1, forward strand.
CCGGGACAAGCTATCTGACAACTGCTCCGCCCGGCGCTCCGCAGGGTCAATACCTCGTTGTTCTCAATCCACTGGTAGTATCGGCAGGCGACGGCAATCGAGACGATTTCGGGGGTCGCGTGGTAGAAGATCACCGGCAGGATGTGAACCCAGATCAACAGGAGCCGATCGAGGGAGAGCTCACCGCTCATCACGAGGTCATAGAGTTGCGGCGACTTATGCAGAATCTGTTCGATGACTATCACCGACATGATCGCGGCGGTGGCGACGGTCAGCCGACCAAGCATGTGGCGATAAATCGTGATCAGAAATGCCCCGCCGGTTTGAAGCTTTGTCGGCCCGACTCGATGGTGAGTCGGCCTCGACACCCCGTGTTTCCGCGGCCAAGCCGGAAGATTGGCGCACAGCCCTTTCGGTTTCTTTACTATAAAGACGCCGGTCGCGCAATCTTTGGGGGCAGTGCGAGGGGTTCGGCATGTCGGTCTTTATCAACCATCGGGATAGGCCGGGGGTTCGACACGCCTCGCGGCTGGGCCCGATCAGATGTCTGACCACTTTCGCAAAGCGGTGCGACGAACCGCGTGGCACGAGAGGCGCGTGCTGGCACCGCTGAGCGTTGGATGGCGCCACCGCGAACTGATTTTCGCGGTGCTGCGGCGGGAACTCGCGGACCGCTTCAGCGGGTCCGCCTTCGGTTGGGTATGGGCCGTGGCCGGGCCGCTGATTACGCTCGGGATCTATACGGTGACGCTTACCAAAGCCATGCAGTTGCCGGCGGCCTCCGCGCATGGCAACACGTCGAGTTATGCACTCTCGACGTTTGTCGGCCTCATCGTCTTCGGCCTGTTCGCCGAACTTAGCAGCCGCGCCCCGTTATTGATGCACGAGCACGCATGGTTTCTCAAGACCTCGATCTTTCCTAGCGAGACGCTCGCTTGGACCGCGGTACTACGCGCGCTGACCTATTCCGGCATCAGTTTTCTCGTCCTCCTTGCCTTCGAGCTCGCCCTCAATGGGATACCGCCACTCTCTATCCTGTTGCTGCCGTTCATCGTGGTGCCGCTGGTCATGTTTCTGCTTGGCATGGTGTGGTTCCTGGCGGCGATCGGCGCCTTCACCCGTGACATGTCCTATCTCATGATCACTTTTGTTCCTTTAGCGATGTTTGCGACGCCGGTGTTCTACCGGGTCACGGACCTTCCCGGCCCGTTACGCGCGCTCGCCTACGCCAACCCGCTCGGCACGGCAATCGAGATGGTGCGTGCTGCGGTGCTCGACGGGGTCTCGCCACCGATCCTTGCTTATTGCGGATTTCTCGTTGTGTCGGTCGCGGTTTGCCGTGGCGGGTACGCCGTATTCGAGCGCTACAAGGGCATCTTGATCGATGTCATCTGAGCCAGCGATCCGATGTCTCGGCCTGGGCAAAGCCTATCAGCTCTACGCGCGGCGCACCGACCAAGTAAAACAAATGTTGTTCGGCAGCTTTCATCGCTTTTACCTGGAATACTGGGTGCTGCGCGATATCGATTTAGAAATGCAGCGGGGCGAATCGATTGGGATCATCGGGCGGAACGGCGCCGGCAAGACAACCCTGCTGCGGCTACTGTGCGGGATCACGCAGCCCACCCGTGGGGAAATCAGCGTGGCGGGACGGATCGCCCCGATCCTGGCGCTCGGCGCCGGCTTCGATTGGGAGCTGACGGGTCGCCAAAATGTGCTGATTAGCGGCGCGGTCCTTGGGCTGCGCCGATCGGATATACTCAGGCGCGTACCATCGATCGCCGAGTTTGCCGCGGTCGGACCGTTTCTCGATCAGCCGGTGCGGCTCTATTCCTCCGGCATGCGCTCGCGGCTGGCCTTCGCGATCTGCGTTCACGCCGAAGCCGACATCCTGATCGTCGATGAGGCGCTGGCCGTCGGCGACGCCGCTTTCACACGCAAGAGCCTCGCCTTCATGGAATCGTTCCGGCGCCGCGGCACACTGATAGTGGTCACACATGATATGCAGCAGATCTCGGCCTTGTGTGACCGGGTCATCTGGGTGGATGGCGGCGGGATCCGCGCGAGCGGCGAAGCGGCAGAGGTTATCAAACTCTATGAGGATGCGAGCGAAACTGAGGAGGAAGACGGCATCCGCCTTCGCCTGGACGCCGACGCCCGCGCTGCACTATCTCAGGCCCCCACGAATTGGCGGCACGCGAAATGGCGCAGCTGGTAGCCCGATCGATATGCTGACCCCATCCTGGCCCGCCCGATCCCGGGCAGCTAAAGGCTGAATACAGGCCCGCAAGCAGGTGAACTGCGGGCGAGACTTGGCGGCCGATCTCGTTTGTTGCTACGCTAGGTAGGCATCCTAAGGTTGACGGGAATGTTCGTGAAATCGTTGATCGGGGCACTCGCCGCGGCGATGCTGTTGACGGCATGTTCGCAAGTGCCGCCGCGTTATTTCGGACCACAGCTGGCGTCGGCCGAAGGCGAGGTCGAGCCGCAGGCGATCAACTCGCCGGCATATGCCATACGGCCGCCGCTACCCGGCCGGCCCGGTTATCTCGATACGATCCGCTATATCGATGATGGGGTCAAATATATAGATCCGTACGCCGAGTTCTTTGTCTCTTTCGATGGTCAAATGTGCTTTCGCGGGTTGATCAACCGTCAGCAGGCATTTTTCGAAAATTACCAAAACTATTGGTGTATGTACCCAACCGCGGTCAACAATGTGGAAGCACTGGAGGACGACATCAATTATGTGAATACGGTCCGCCTATGGTGCGTGCTGGCAGCACCACAATGTGCCCGCAGGATCGGGTTTCTTAATTTTCTGGATGAAACCCCTTGGATCGGGAACAGCATAGCGACGCAAACCCGGCCCTCTAGAGAGCAGCGCAATGCGATCGAATATCTGATCTACCTGATGGGCGGGAACGCCGCCGGTGCGCAGCCGCCGCGATTGCGTCGCCCTGCACCTCTCGCGACATCGCGAGAGGTGCAGAACAGGAATCCCGGCTAAACCGAGTAGTACATCTGGAATTCGATCGGGTGGGGGGTGTGCTCGAAGGCGTACACCTCCTCCCACTTCAATTCCATGTAGGCTTCGATCTGGTCCATGTTGAAGACGTCGCCCTTTAAGAGAAAGGCATGATCGGCGCGCAACTCGCCCAAGGCCTCGCGCAATGAGCCGCAGACAACCGGCACGTCGGTCAATTCCTCCGGCGGGAGGTCGTAGAGGTTCTTGTCGATCGGGTCGCCGGGGTGGATCTTGTTCTGGATGCCGTCGATCCCGGCCATCAGCATCGCGGCAAAGCCCAGATAGGGATTGGCGGCGGGATCGGGATAGCGCACCTCGACCCGCTTGCCCTTTGGGCTCGATGTATAGGGGATGCGGCAGGCGGCCGAACGGTTGCGCGAGGAGTAAGCGAGCAGCACCGGCGCCTCAAAACCGGGAATGAGCCGCTTGTAGCTGTTGGTCGTCGGGTTGGTGAAGGCGTTGATCGCCTTGGCGTGACGGATGATGCCGCCGATGTAGTAGAGCGCCGTCTCGGACAAATCGGCATAGAGGTTGCCGGCAAAGGTCGGCCGCTCGGCCTTCCACACCGACTGGTGCACATGCATGCCCGAGCCGTTGTCGCCCATCACTGGTTTCGGCATGAAAGTCGCCGTCTTGCCGTATTGGTTGGCGACATTCTGCACCACGTATTTGTAGATCTGCATATTGTCGGCGGTGCGTACCAGGGTCGCAAATTCAGCTCCCAGCTCAGCCTGACTGGGCGCCACCTCGTGGTGGTGCTTTTCGACCGCGAGCCCCATGTCGTGCATCACCGACAACATCTCGGCTCTGAGATCGCTTTGGCTGTCGACCGGCGGCACCGGGAAATAGCCGCCCTTGATCGGTGGCCGATGGCCGGTATTGCCGTCGGGGAATTTCTTATCGCTTACATAGGGGCCTTCTTCGCTGTCGATCTCGTACATCGCCCCGTGCATCGTGCTCGAATAGCGCACATCATCGAAGATGAAGAACTCGGCCTCCGGGCCAAAGTAGGCCTTGTCGCCGATGCCGGTCGCGATCAGGTGCTGCTCGGCCTTCTTTGCGGTGGAGCGGGGATCGCGGGCATAAGGCTGGCCCGGTCAAGGGTTCGTGCACATCGCAAAAGATGATCAGCGAAGTCTGCGCGGCAAACGGGTCGAGAACCGCGGTCGAACAATCGGGCACCAGCATCATGTCCGAGTCGTTGATCGCCTTCCACCCGGCGATCGACGAACCGTCGAACATCACCCCGCCGTCGAGGAAATCCTCGCTTATCGTCCGTACGTGATGCGCCAGATGCTGCCATTTGCCGCGCGGATCGGTGAACCGGAAGTCGACGTATTTGACGTCGTGCTCCTTGATCATATCCATGACTTTTTGGGTATCAGACATTGCAACTTTCCGTTCGATGTTTAACCGGGTTCAGGAGCACGAGAACCGCCGCTGTGCTACTACGGCGTACCTCAGATCGCGTCCGGACCGCGCTCGCCGGTGCGGATGCGGATCGCTTCCTCGATCGTCGTGACGAAAATCTTGCCATCACCGATACGGCCGGTGTGGGCGGCCTGCTGAATTGCCTCCACCGCACGCTCGACCAGCGTATCCTCCATGACCACCTCGATCTTCACCTTCGGCAGAAAGTCGACCACGTACTCGGCCCCGCGATAGAGCTCGGTATGCCCTTTCTGGCGGCCGAAGCCCTTGGCCTCGGTGACGGTGATCCCCTTGATCCCGACTTCATGAAGAGCTTCCTTCACCTCGTCGAGCTTGAAGGGCTTGATGATCGCCTCGATCTTCTTCATCGACTTCTCGTCTCTCTCAGCCAAGGCACCGACGACCTCGGCGCATTCAGAGCATAACCTATGCCAGAGCCGGTCGGCGACAGGACAAATCTAAAACTCCGGGCGGCCTTATATGGGCTTGCCTATTTTCGCGCCAGGAATTTGCCGAATTCTTAATCGGTTGGCTCAACGCGTCGAGAGGTTGCCGAGGACTTTTCGAATTCGCTCGATCGCCTCGCCGATCGCCTCTCGGCTGTTGGCGTAAGAGAACCGCAAATACCCCTCGCCGTATTCGCCAAAGCTGGTGCCAGCGACCGTTGCCACCCCGGCCTGCTCGAGCAGCTGCGCCTGCAATGTACGCGCGTCGTAACCGGTCCCGGTTATGTTGGGGAAAGTGTAGAAGGCGCCGCCTGGTTGCTGACAGCGAAAACCGGGCAGCCCGTTCAACGCCGCGACAATCATCTCGCGCCGCCCGGCAAACGCTTTCACCATTCGGTGGACCGGCTCGCGCGGCCCCGTCAGTGCGGCAATCCCGGCGTATTGGGCGGCAGCGTTGACGCAGGAATGGCAGTTAATCGCGAGCCGCTCGGCATGACCGAACAACGCCTTGGGCCATACTGCATAACCCAGCCGCCAACCGGTCATCGCGTAGGTCTTGCTCCAGCCGTCGAGCAGGATCAGCCGGTCGCGCAGCGACGGGTAGCGAAGAAGGCTGACGTGCTCGGCGCCGTCGTAAAGAATCTCACCGTAGATTTCGTCGCTGAGCAGCGCGACGTGCGGGTGCCGCTCGAGCCCGGCGACCAACCGGTCGAGCTCGTCCCGCGGCACGACGCCGCCCGTCGGGTTGGCCGGACTGTTGATGATGATGAGGCGGGTGCGCGGCGTGATCTTGTCGAGGACCTCGTCGGCGCTAAACGAGAAGCCCGCCGCCTCGTGCAGCGGGATCGGCACGGGTGTTGCTCCCGAAAACCGGATCACGCTTTCGTAAATCGGGAACCCCGGGTTGGGGTAGAGGATCTCGACACCCGGCTCGCCGAACATCAAGATCGCGAAAAACATCGTGACTTTGCCGCCGGGGACGACCAGGACCAGGTCCGGCGAAACCTCCACACCGTGGCGGCGCAAGAGATCCTCCGCGACCGCCGCACGCAGCGGGGGGATGCCGTTCGCCGGCGTGTATCCGTGATGACCGTCGGCGAGCGCCTTGCGCCCGGCCTCGACGATGTGCTCGGGGGTCGGGAAATCCGGCTGTCCGATGCCGAGATTGACGATCGAGCGGCCCTCGGCGGCCAGCGCAGTGGCGCGGGCCAGCACCTCGAATGCGGTCTCGGTCCCAAGGAGATCCATGCGTCCGGCCATCTGCAGCATCATCTCCTCCCCGCCTACTCGATCTCCGTCAGATTAGCGCAGCTTTGGTCAACACACACCTAAGCCGACGACAAGCCGCTCGGCGAAGAGGCGATCGAGCGCTGCGGCGAGATCGAATGCTGGGTCCGACGCCGCGGTTGCCGCCGCCATGCCGAGCGCGAAACCTTCGGCCAGCGCCTTGCGGAACGCGAAAGTCCCGGGGGCGAGCCGTTGCCAGCTGAAGCCCTCGTCTGCGCGCCGCATCTCGACAGTAGTACCGCCGCTTGCGAGATCCACCGTGCGAACTTCTTTCTGCTGGTTCGCCAGCCAGATCGCATCGATAGGCCAGCCCGAGGCGAAATAGCTGACGGACGGTTGTAGAGAGATCTTGAACAAAGATGCGCCTTCCGGCGGAGTCGCGGCGAGTGCCTCTATTTTCAACGGAGCTTCCTCCCGCGCGGTCGCGGCGGTGTTGAGCGCCCATTCAAAGCGCGCGACGTCGGCCAGATAGGGCAGATCCTTACACGGCTCGAAGCCGGATAGAAAATCCGCAAGCCCGGCGCCGTATTCGGCAAGGCAGCGCGACTGCGGCGGATGTTGGCGCAAATATTCATGTGCGGCGTAGGCAAAAAAGCGCTTGTCTACGAGGCGACGGACGACCGGGAAGGTGCTCTCGAGGGCTGCTGTGAGGGTCGCAACGAGGTGGTTGCGGTATATCCGCAACCGAGCCTCCGCACTGAGCCCGTCACTTTCGATTTCCCCGACGAGCCCGGGAGTGGCGCCGCCGAGCACGGCGCCTCGGAGCTGCAGTTGCAGCTCAAGCAAGCTGGGCATATCGGTGAATATTGGCCAGCTCTTGCGCGTGCCGTGCCTCGTCCAGCAGGACGTCGAGCGCGGGAAGATTGGTGTCCCACTCGATCAAGGTTGGGACCGGGCCGAACCGCTTAAGCGCTGCCGTGTAAAGCTCCCAAACCGGCGGCGCAACCCGGGAGCCGTGGTCGTCGATCAGGATGTCGGCGTCCTCTGCGGCGCGGTGACCGGCAAGGTGGATCTCCCCGATCACGTCCGCCGGCAGGGAGTCCAGATAAGCGACCGGGTCGAACCTGAGGTTGTTCGCGCTGACGTAGATGTTATTGACGTCGCAGAGGATTCCGCAGCCGGTTCGGCGGGCGGTTTCGGTGAGGAACTCCGTCTCGGGGATGGTCGAATGGCGAAAGCGCAGGTAGGATGATGGATTCTCGATCAGCAGCCGTCGCCCGAGCGTCTCTTGCGCCTCGCCGACATGTTGGCAGAAGACGTCGAGACTTTCCTCGGTGTAGGGAAGCGGCAGCAGGTCGTTCAGGTAATTCCCTCCGATCGCGCTCCAAGCCAGATGCTCGGATACCAGCATCGGCTCTACGCGCTCGATCAGGGCCATCAGTCGGCCGAGATGAACGCGGTCGAGTTGCTCGGCGCTTCCCAAGGAGAGCGCAACCCCGTGAACGCTCACCGGGTAGTCGCGACGCAATTCGACAAGGCGGTCCAGAGCCGCCGTTTCAGCCATGTAGTTCTCCGCATGCACCTCAAGGAAGCCCAGCTGGGGCCCTGTGGCCGCAATCTCCGCCAAATGCGGCAAGCGCAGGCCGATCCCAGCACTGCGGTTAGACAGCGGTGGAGGCTTGGTTGCGATCACGGCTCCAGCTGATAGCTTGGCTTAAAATGAAGGGGTCTCCCCAACGGGTTATCGATGGGTCGGGAAGGGTTTGAGCCCTCCCTGCCCTCCGAACCGTGCGTGCGCCTCTTCCGCACACGGATCTCCGGTCGTTGGTTCCTTATCGGGAGTGTATCGCTTGCTCGACGCACTCGCCCCCGCGAAAGCGTCGCTTTCGCAGTGCGACGATAGTATGATTGAAATTTGGGGAAGACGATGTCCGACACCGTGAAATATCTCCTCGAAGAAAACCGGCTGCCGACAGAGTGGTACAACATCGTCGCCGACCTGCCCCGTCCGCCGGACCCGGTGCTGCACCCCGGCACTGCGCAGCCCGTCGGGCCTGCGGATCTGGAGCCGCTGTTCCCGATGGCGCTGATTGCGCAGGAAGTGGCGACGGAGCGGACGATCGAAATTCCCGAGCCGGTCCGCGAGATCTACCGACAGTGGCGCCCCTCACCGCTCTATCGGGCCCACCGCCTGGAGCGTGCGCTCGATACCCCCGCCAGAATTTACTACAAATACGAAGGCGTCAGCCCGGCTGGCAGCCACAAGCCGAACACCGCAGTGGCGCAGGCATTCTACAACAAGGAGGCCGGCGTCAAACGGCTCACGACCGAAACCGGCGCCGGGCAATGGGGGTCCGCGCTGGCCTTTGCCGGCGCCTTGTTCGGGCTCGAGGTGCGCGTCTACATGGTGCGCGTCAGTTTCGAGCAGAAGCCCTACCGCAAGGCGCTGATGGAGGCTTGGGGCGCCCAATGTGTTGCGAGCCCCAGCGAGGAGACAAATGCCGGGCGGCAAAATTTGGCGGAACATCCGAATTCGCCGGGGAGCTTGGGGATCGCCATCAGCGAGGCGGTCGAAGTGGCCGCGCAGCACGCCGACACGAAATACGCCCTCGGCAGCGTCCTTAATCACGTGCTGCTGCACCAGACTGTCATTGGCCAAGAGGCGATGGCCCAGCTCGACATGGCCGGCGATTATCCCGACATCATCGTCGGCTGCACCGGCGGCGGCAGCAATTTCGCCGGCATCGCCTTCCCGTTTATCGGCGCTGGCCTGCGCGGCGGTCCGAAGCCGCGCGTCATCGCGTGCGAGCCCTCTGCCTGCCCGAGCCTGACGCGCGGCAAATACGCGTATGATTTTGGCGACACGGGGCATCTGACGCCGCTGGTAAAGATGCACACGCTCGGCTCGACCTTTGTCCCGCCGGGCTTCCACGCCGGCGGGCTGCGGTACCACGGGATGGCCCCGCTGGTGAGCCTCCTGCAGGAGTTGGGGCTAATTCAATCCCTCGCTTTCGCGCAATCGAGCTGTTTTGAAGCCGGCATCCAGTTTGCCCGCACCGAGGGTATCCTGCCGGCGCCGGAGGCCAACCACGCGGTGCGCGGGGCGATCGACGAGGCGCTGCGCTGCAAGGCGGAAGGCACTTCGCGCACGATCCTGTTCAATCTGTGCGGTCACGGTCATTTCGACATGCAGGCCTATATCGATTTTCAGGCAGGCAAACTTGAGGACCGTCCCTATGATGAGGCCCAGCTCGACGCCGCATTCGCCAATCTGCCGAAGGTGGCCGCCGAGTAGAGGCTCTCGGGTGATTCGACGAACGCTACGCTGCGGTTAGGGTTGACGCGACGGACGCGACGTTTATACTGCTCGCCCTTGCGAAAGTGCGAAGCAGCCCACATCTCTGTTCTTTTTGAGGAGAAGCGCGAGTGGCGCGGATCGCTGGCGTCAATATTCCTAATCAAAAACGGGTCCCGATCGGGCTGACCTACATCCACGGCATCGGGCGGACCAAGGCTCTCCAAATCTGCGGCCGGGTCGGCATTCCGATCGAGCGGCGCGTGCACGAGATGACCGATGACGAGGTTTTGCGTGTCCGCGAGCTGATCGACCGCGAATACACCGTCGAGGGCGACTTGCGGCGGCAGGTTGCGATGAACATCAAGCGGCTGATGGATCTCGGCTGCTACCGTGGGCTGCGTCACCGCAAGGGTCTGCCCGTGCGGGGTCAGCGCACCCACACGAACGCGCGGACGCGCAAGGGGCCGGCCCGGCCGATCGCCGGCAAGAAGAAGTAGGGTCCACGGCTCCAAACCGAACGGCGGAAAGGAATACATGGCGAGAACGGCGGCAGCGGCGCCGCGACTGCGTCGGCGCGAACGCAAGAACATCACCTCGGGCACGGCCCATGTGAATGCCACATTCAACAATACGATGATCACGATCACGGATGCCCAGGGCAACACGATCGCATGGTCCTCGTCGGGCAGCCAGGGTTTCAAAGGGTCGCGAAAGTCCACCCCGTACGCCGCGCAGGTCGCCGCCGAGGATGCCGGACGGAAGGCCATGGAGCACGGCATGCGCACCCTCGACATCGAGGTCAAAGGGCCCGGTTCCGGGCGCGAATCCGCGTTGCGCGCGCTGCAGGCGGTCGGCTTTGCGGTCACCTCAATTCGCGATGTGACGCCGATCCCCCATAATGGCTGCCGTCCGCCCAAGCGGCGTCGAGTCTGACGCGGCAAGCCTGCCCGCCGGTTGGAGCGGCCCAACCGAGTAAACGCCGGACGCCCCTCAGCCGCCGGCGGCTGATGTTGCGGATGGAAATCCGCATTAAATGACCGAGGTACGACTGTGCTTCAAAGAAATTGGCAAACACTGATCAAACCGAAACAGCTGTCGGTTGAGCCGGGCGACGATCCCAAGCGCATCGCCACCGTCGTCGCCGAGCCGTTGGAGCGCGGCTTCGGCCTGACTTTGGGAAATGCGCTGCGGCGGGTGTTGATGTCGTCGCTGCAGGGTGCGGCGGTCACTTCGATGCAGATCGAAGGCGTCTTGCACGAATTTTCCTCGCTCCCCGGGGTGCTCGAAGACGTGACCGACATCGTCCTCAACGTCAAGAGCATCGATCTTCGGATGTATGGCGAGGGTCCGAAGCGCATGCGGCTGCGTGCCAGCGGACCCGGCGAAGTCCGCGCCGGCGCGATTGAGACCGGCCACGACATCGACATCATGAACCCCGACCTCGTGATCTGCACGCTCGATAGCGGTATCAGGATTACGATGGAGCTCACCGTCGAGAACGGAAAGGGGTATGTCCCGGCGACGCAAAACCGGCCGGAGGACGCGCCGATCGGCCTCATCCCGGTCGATGCGTTGTTCAGCCCGGTGCGCAAGGTCTCGTACCGGGTGGAGAACACCCGCGTGGGTCAGGTCACCGATTATGACCGGCTGGCGCTTCGAGTCGAGACAAACGGCGCGGTAACCCCAGAGGACGCGGTCGCTCTCGCTGCCCGCATCCTGCAGGATCAGCTGCAGCTCTTCATCAATTTCGAAGAGCCGCGCCACCCATCCGAAGACGTCCGCCCGAGCGAGCTGCCGTTCAACAAGAACCTGCTGCGCAAGGTCGACGAGCTGGAGCTTTCGGTACGCTCGGCCAACTGCCTGAAAAACGACAATATCGTCTACATCGGCGACCTGGTTCAGAAATCCGAGGCCGAAATGCTGCGGACCCCGAACTTCGGGCGCAAATCTCTCAACGAAATCAAAGAGGTGCTGGCCCAGATGGGGCTGCATCTCGGCATGGAGATCCCGAACTGGCCGCCCGAGAACATCGAGGAATTGGCCAAGCGCCTCGACGAGCCTTATTGAGGATCAAGATCCGATGCGCCATCGCCTTCACGGCCGCGGTTTCAGCCGCAAATCCGCCCACCGCAAGGCGATGTTCGAAAACCTCGCTGCGGCGCTCATAAAGCACGAGCAGATCAAGACGACCCTGCCCAAGGCGAAGGATCTGCGCCCGATCGTCGAGCGGCTGATCACTCTCGGCAAGCACGGCGGCCTTGCCAACCGCCGCCGCGCAATCGCCGCGCTGCAGGACGCGGGCTTGGCCGACAAGCTGCTGACAACGCTCGCAGAGCGCTACGCCAACCGATCCGGTGGATACACCCGCATCATCAAGGCCGGCTACCGCTACGGCGACAACGCCGCGATGGCGATTATCGAGTTCGTCGACCGCGACCCCGAAGCCAAGGGCAAGGATTCCGGTCCGACCGGAACCGGGGGCGAAGAGGCCGAAGCCGAAGCCGCGTAGCCGCTAACCGGACCCACCCAGCTCTTCACGCTTGGTCACCCTCACCCGTACTGCGCAGGGCTGTCCGGGGAAATTCGAGGATTAACTTTGCCGTCAAATTCCTTCCCTGAACACCCGCTCTAATACCCTCTCCCCCGCTGGCCGGGGCGCAAGCGGGGGAGGGAATGGGAGAGGGCCGGCTGTTATTCCGCGGCGGCGCGCACCGGCGCCTTGCCGAGCACCTCGGCGGCGGCGTCGGCGACGGGGGTGCCTTCGAAGAAGTCGGGGTTTTGCGTGCCGAAGAGGCGCACCGCGTTGGCGAAGGTGAAGTCGCGGAAGTCGTCCCGGGTGATCAGCTCGTCCTCGACCAATTCCCAGGCCTCCGGCAGGACCATGCGCATGTCGGGGATGTCGAAATGGCCGACATCCGAGCTGAAGATCGCGTTGATCCGGGCGCCGAACGGGTTGAGCTTGCTGAACGCGACGGCGTTCATCCGGTCGTCCGGCTCGCAGCCGAAGAAGAACGGCTTCGCATAGAGCTCGATCCAGTCCTCCTTGCGGGTGATCTGGCACGCGGCGTAGTCGTCGTGCACCGGGACCCCGCCGTCGAGCTCGTCGTCGCCCGGATTTGGCCAGCCGTCGCGGCGGCGCAGTTCGTCGCCGATGTCCTTGTACCCGTATTTCTCGACCAGCTGCGCCAGCAACGGGCGGTCGAGCTTTTTCGGGTCCATGTATTCGAGCCCTTCCTTGCCGCGCCGCTCCCAGTGCTCGATCAGGTCGGCAAACAATTGGCAGGCCCAGCCGGAACCGCCTTCGAGGAAACCAAAGCGCAGATCGGGGAAGCGCCGCGTGACGCCGCCGAGGAAAATGGCCTTGGCCACCGCGTGGCCGGCGGCGGCGAAATGGCCGATATGGTTGAAGGTGAAGTTGCTCGGCCCATTGCGCAGGCCGAGGCCGCGGCCGCCGGTATGGAAGGTCGGCGCGATCTTCAGCTCCAGGCATTTGCGCCAGACCGGGTCGTAGTCGTAGTCGCTGTCGAGACCGAGCTGGTCGTAATGCGCCGCGAAGCGGGCGATTTCGGGGTCGACGCCTTTGGCCCCCGGCAATGGCCGCCTGATCCCGCTGCCGAACATGCCGACCTTGGAGCCGAGCTGTTTGGTGACGAATTCGAGCTCCTCGATCGCCTCCTCGGGGGTGTGCATCGGGATCACCGCCGCCGGGGTCAGGCGGTCGCTGAGATCGCGGAAATAATCGGCCGTGACGATGTTGAAGCCGCGGATCACGGCGCGCCGGGTCTCGTCATCCTCGATGCGCGCGATGCCCAGCCCCGCGGTCGGATAGATGATGCCGAAATCGATCCCCAGCTCGTCGAGCCGGTCGTACAGCATCCGCGGCATCATCGCGGTGGCGCGGTCGCGGGTGTTGGTCGACTGTCGCCCCCAATAGCCTTCCATCGCGATGCCGCGCCGGCGCCGCTCGGCGATCGACAATGACAGCACGTCGGGGATGCGGCGCATGTGCCTGCAGCAACCCGTCCGCCGCCTTGTCGCCGGCCGCCTTGCGCACCTTCTCGGCGAAGACCGGCCCGTATTCGATCCAATGGCCGTCGGCGTCGATGACCGGATGGGTGAGCCCGGAACGGACCTTCTCGGGGTGCCACTCTTTGCGTGCGCTCATGCTCTCTCCTTCGCGAAGTGATCGCGCATTGTGCTGCCATTCTTAACGGAGTGCCAGCAACGATTTCCCGATGCGGGACGTCAGACGCCCCAGATCAGACCCCTGGGCCGAAGCGGCGGCCGAGGAAATCGAGCACGTCGCCGGCGCACCGGTCGGGGAAGGCGTCGCAGATGTTGTGCGGGGCGCCTTCATAGACGCGCATCTCGACATCTCTGACGTGCCGGCGGAACGGCTCGTAATTCGCGGTCGAGCCGATCGGCTCGGCGCCCGGCACGACGACGAGGGTCGGGCACTGGATGCGGTGCAGCTGGTCGCTCCAGTCGTAGCTCGCCATCAACAAGACGAATTTGGCGATATAGGCCGGATCGTTCTTGGCGGCCTCGTCGAGAAACCACTCGACGAGCCCCGGATCGACCTGGTCCAACGGCAGACGGTCGGCGATCGTTTCGGCGAGAAAGGCGCGCATACCTTTCGCCTGGATCTGCGGGATCCAGCTCGGCGCCTGGCTGTTCTTCAGCCCTGGCGTGGAGCCGAACAGCATCAGACTGCGCACCCGCTCGCCATGGTTCATCGCCAGCTGCTGGCCGAGATAGCCGCCCGCCGAATTTCCGACGATATGAGCATTGGCGCAATCCAGATGGTCCATCAGCTCGATGACGTCACGCACCAGCCGGTTCAGGGTCAGCTCGCTATCGGCGGACGGGACCTGCGAGCTGCCATGGCCGCGCAGATCCATCCCCACTACCCGGTAATGCCGGCTGAGCGGCGGGACCCAGGCGTAATAGCGCCGCGCACTGCCCATCGCGGCGTGGAGTAGCAAAAGGATCGGCGCCGGTTTCCACGGGTCGGTGAAGTCGTCGATGCAATAGCCGAGCCTGATGCCGTCGCTCGCCGTAAAGCTGTCCACGCCGGACCTCGCCGTCCTTGCCTCGGTTCGGGCGATCATCTACGACCTCCCGGGTCGAAGCAACCGGTCCAGCGGTGGAGACGACATGAAGATCGGGATCTTTCTCACCTGCCAATACCCGCCGGGGAGCGACATGGTCGCCGCGCTCGAGGCCCAATACGTGATGACAAGGCTGGCCCGCGACCGCGGGTGGGACGCCGTCGCCACCGGCCAGCATTACCTGAGCGAAGGGATGCGCCAGATCCAGCTGGTGCCGTTCCTGGCGCGTCTGGCGGCCGAGGCGGGGGATATGACCGGCATTGCCGGCGTGCTGCTGACTACGTTGCACAACCCGGTCGAAGTCGCCGAACACATTGCTTCGCTCGACGCGATCTGGCGCGGTAATTTCGTATTCGGGGTGGGTCTCGGCTACCGCGATGTCGAGTTCGATGCCTTTGGCGTGCCGCGCGGCCAGCGGGTGCGCCGCTTCGAGCAGTGTCTCGAAGTCGTCAAGCGGTTGTGGACCGAGGACAATGTCAGCTTCGAGAACGACATCTGCAAATTGACCAATGTGACAATGACCTGCCGGCCGGTCCAGCAGCCATATCCGCCGATCTGGTTCGCCGCCAACAACGACCGGGCAGTGAAGCGCGCCGCGCGCCTCGGCGACAGCTGGTTTGTCAATCCGCACGCCACGATCCCCGAGATCACCCGCCAGCTGGCTCTGTATCGTGCGGAGTTGGCCGGTTTGGGGAAGCCGTTTCCGCGGGTATTGCCCTATGCTCGTGAGATCTATTGCGCCAAGGACCGGGCCACTGCGCTCGAAATGGCCGGACCGTACCTGTCCGAAAAGTACCAGACCTACGCCAAATGGGGACAGGACGAGGTGCTGCCGGGCGACGATACGTTCCACCAGCCTTTCGAGGAGCTTCTGCGCGACCGGTTCGTGCTCGGTAGCCCCGATGACTGCTACGAGCAGCTGCGCCCGTGCTGGGAGCAGACGGGCGCCAATTTCCTGATGTTCCGCACCCATTGGAGCGGCATGCCTCTCGGCCACGCATTGGCCAGCATGCGCCTGATCAGCGACGAGCTGTTGCCCGCATTGCGCCGGATCACTCCAACTTCATAGTTCGTCATTCCCGCGAAAGCGGGAACCCAGGGCGCAGCGCACTGCGTCGGCCGCCTAGACCCCCGCTTTCGCGGGGGCGACGGAAACAACCCTCTAAGCCCCCGGCGGGAAGAAGACCAGGGTGCGCACCTCGAGGCTCTCGCGCGGCGGGGCGTCGGGCGGCGAGGTCGGGTCGTCGAAGCCGGTGTGGCCGGAAAACCGCGCGGCTCCCTCGGGCGCCGAGTCGAAGCAGCGGATCAGCACGACTTCGTCGGCCTGCATTTTCGGGAAATAGTAGTAACGCTGGTTAGGGTTGTAGGTGATCGAATAGGTCTCGCCGGTGCGGTCGGGGTATTTGAGGTCGCTGGCGACCAAATTCTCCTCCGAGAGGCTCTGCGCATCGCACAGCGCCAATGGCGATTCCAGCACCGGCCCACGGATCGGCCGCCATAGATTGATGATCGCGAAGCGGTGCTTCAAGAGCTCCTCCGCTTCCTCGCCCATCAGATCCCTCACCCGTTGAGGTGCCGACCATGCGGTATAGTCGTCATGTACGCGCTTCGCCGGTATTTTTATCGTATTGCCCTTCGCCGACATTGCCGCATTGCGGACGATGTGGTCAAAGGCAACGACGCGCGCGGCGCCCGTCGCCTCCTTGATGACGCGCTGGCATTCCGGGTAATAGACGGACGCGATTTCGTCCTCGTTGTAAAAGTTCTTTACCGCCGTCTGGTGGTGCAGCAGCGCAAAGCCTTCTCGATCCAGCGAGAGCTGGCCGATCAGCGGCCGCGCATCGCGGATCGCCACCTGATGCTGTTCGCCTTCGCCGGTCCTGGCGGGAACCCCTGGCGGCGGCTCGTAATTGTAGGCGACGGGCTTTTCCGCCATTGGAACGAGGAAATTGAGCGGCGCCACGACACTCTTTAGATCTGCGACCGTCGAGCCGTCCATCATGTCTTCCGCCATTGCAATATCGCTGTGGGCTCAACTCTAAAAGGGCCCAGGTTGACCGTCAACACCGGCTATCGCGGTGGAGGCGCTCCCGGCGGCTCCGAGAGAGGCACCACCTCGATCGTGATCGGCAAGTAGAGCTTCAGGACGTCGGCGGCGAACTCGACCTGTTCGTCGTCGAGGGCGCGAACGAATACCGCCGTCTCGCCGTTGCGGATGAACCGTGCAAAGCTCTCGCGGGCATTGCCGATCACCAATGGATCGACCTCCAATGCCGCGAGCTCGGGCTGCAAGACAGGAGGGATAGGGCCAACCTCCTTCAGTACCCGATGCGCAATATCCCGCGGCGCCACCCCTTCGGTGATCAGCCGGTGGACGGCATCCTCGGCAATGCCGCTCGAGTGGAACAGCCCAATGACCAGGCGCGCTCGCGCATATGGCTCTCCACTTACGCGTTCCTTCCGGGCGCCCAAGGCTCCGGCGCGCGCGGTTCGAGATCGGTCACGACATCGACCACGACAGTTTCACCCGCACCCATTGCCTCGGCGAGGGCGGGGGCGATCTCGCCCGGCCGCTCCACCCGGATGCCGCGGACGCCAAAGCTCCTCGCGACAGCGGTGAAGTCGGTCGGTCCGAAGCGGATCAGCTCCTCTCCGCGGCCCGGCCGGTTGCCGGCGACGCGGCGCACGCCGGTCAGGTTCTGGCCGAACCCGGAATTGTTGTTGACGACGACAGTCACGGCGATGCCGCAACGGCGCGCCGACTCGAGTTCGGCGAGGTGGTAGTAGAACCCGCCATCCCCGGTGAAGCACAGGACCTTCCGAGCCCCGGCCGCGCATTTGGCGCCGAGCGAGGCGGGAAACGACCAGCCGAGCGACCCGGCCGCCCGCAGGTAGGTCTGCCCGACGCCGTTCAGCTCGATCATCGTGCCGGTCCAGATCCCGGAATAGCCGGTATCCGCAACCAGGACTGCATCGGAAGGCAATGCCCGGGTGATTTCGGCGCACAACCGCTCGACCCGAATCGGCGCGCTGTCGTTCTCACAGAGCGGGGTCATCGTGGCGCGCCAGTCGGCGACGATGCGCGCAGCCTCTTCGGCGAAACCGGAATCGCGTGTTGGCTTCCCGATCACCTGGTTGAGGCGGACCAGCGTCGCTTTCGGGTCGCCGACAAGCCCCGTTGTGTTCGGATAGCTGCGGCCGATCTCCAGGGGATCGGCGTCGATCTGCACGATCTTTGTGTCCGCCGGCGGCACGGTCCAGTTCAACGTGACCTGATCGCCGGTGTCGCAGCCGATGAACAGGACCAGATCGGCGCCGTGCACGATGCGGTTCGCCGGCGGCGCGGAATAGCTGCCGGCGACCCCGACGCAGAGCCGATGGCGGGTCGGGATGATACCGCGCGCGCCGAGGGTCGTCGCGACTGGCGCCTGCAGCGCCTCGGCCAAAGCGAGAACCTCCGGCCCCGCCTGTGAGGCGGCAGCCCCGTCGCCGGCGACGATCGCGACGCGGCGAGCGGCGGTCAGTGCCGCCACAGCGCGCTCGACGTCGGCGGTGTCCGCTACGGGGCGATGCGCGGGGATACGCCGTTCCTCGGGGTCGATGACCGGCGGTTCGGCCGTCTGGCCGAGCTCGATCTCATCCCCCTGGTGGCCCGAAAAATCGAGATGGGTGGGGCGTGGCGTCTCCGCCAAGGCAGCGCGCCACGCATGGCGCAACAGCCGCGGCAGCTCGGAGGTCAGGTCGACGGTGGTCGAAAACTTGGTCACCGCGGCGAAGAGCGGCGCGTGAGGAATTTCCTGGTACGCATTGCGATGCTGAAAGGAAGGCGGCTTGCGGCCGGTCAGCGCAACCACCGGGGCGCGCCCCAGAAAGGGGTCTTGCAGTCCCGACGCCAGATTGGCGGCGCCGACCGCCTGCGCCATGCACACCCCCGGCCGCCCGGCAATCCGGGCATAGCCGTCGGCCATATAGGCCGCCGCCTTTTCCGAATGCGCGAGGATCGGGGTCACCCCGAGGTCCTTCAACTGCAGCAACGTGCGGCGCAGCACCGACTCCACAAAGAAGACATGCGTCGTGCCCGCCCCGGCCAGCGCTCTCGCCAGCCATTCGGCCCCATTCATCGATCCGTGTTCACTCAAGTCTGTTATCCTCCCGGTCTGGTCGTCGCCCCCGCGAAAGCGGGGGTCCAGGTCTAAATGCAGAGCGCTGCCCTGGATTCCTGCTTTCGCAGGAATGACGGGTTGAATCAGATGACCTTCTTGTCCCGCAGCCTCTGGATTTCCTCCGGCGTGTAGCCGGCGAGGCGTTCGCAACACATCCTCCGTGTGCTCGCCCTTCAGCGGCGCGCGCTTGGCGGCGACCGGTGAATCCGAGAGGCGCACGGGGCAGCCGATCACCGAGAAGCGGCCGCGCGTCGGGTGCTCGAGATCGAAGATCGTTTCGCGCTCGCGCAGATGCGGGTCGGCGAGCACTTCGGCGGTGTCGAGCACCGCGCCGCAGACGATGCCGCGCCCGGCGAAGGCTTTCATGACCTCGCGTTTCTCGCGCTGCGCCGTCCAGCCTTCGATCTCCGCGGTCAGCGCCGCGCCGTTGCGGGCGCGCGCCGGCGGCGTCGCGAAACGGTCGTCGGTGCGCAGATCCGGGCGCCCGATCACCTCGGTCATCGCCTCGAACATCTCCGGATTGTCCGGCGGGATGATCATGTAGACGTAGTCGTTCGACCCGCTGCCCGCGCAGCGCAACAGATCGGACCAGCCGCCGGTCGCCGAGCGGTTGCCGCTGCGTTCGAGCGGTTTCCCGGTCGCCAAGGTCTGCGTGTATTTGACCCGGGTCAGGTTCAGCACCGCCTCCTGCATCGCGACCTCGACGAGCTGGCCGCGGCCGGTGCGCTCGCGCTGCACCAGCGCCGCGAGGATCGCGATCGTCAGATGCATGCCGGTGCCGGAATCGCCGATATTGGCGCCGTTGACCATCGGCGGGCCGCCGGCCTCGCCGGTGACGCTCATCGCGCCGGAGGTCGCCTGCGCCACCGGCTCGAAACATTTGAAGCGCGCTATAGGGGCCATAGGAGCCGAACCCCTTGACCGAGGCGTAGATCGCCCGCGGATTGAGCGCCTTGACCGCCTCCCAGCCGAGGCCGAGCCGTTCCATGACGCCCGGGCCGAGGTTCTCCGCGACGATGTCGGCGTTTTGGATCAGGCGGCGGGCGATCTCCTTGCCCTCCTCGGTCCGCAGATTGACCACGGTGCTGCGCTTGTTGCTGTTGAGCAGCAGGAAGAAGAAGCTGTCGAGGTCCGGGTTGTCCATGTTCCACAGCCGGCGCGCCCGGTCGCCGTGCGGCGGGCGCTCGATCTTGATCACATCGGCGCCGAGCCAGGCCAGCATCTGCGTGCAAGAGGGGCCGGCCTGGTCGTGCGTGAAGTCGATCACGCGAATGCCCTCGAGAGCCTGAGCTCATCTGGTGCTCCTTCCCGCCTCGACCATCGATGCGCAGCTGTGAGCGACCCTACACTGATGCCAAATCGGGTTCCACCGGCTCGGCGACGCCGTTGACATCGGGGGACGGCCGGAGTTGCATCCTCTCAGGATGCCGTCGGCGCCATTAGGGAGGCCAACATGCAAGGCGATGCGACCGTCATTCAGCACCTCAACGCCGTGCTGAGGAACGAGATGACCGCCGTCAATCAATACTTCCTCCATGCCCGGATGCTGGATCATTGGGGTGCCGTCAGGCTCGGGGCTCATGAATACGAAGAGTCGATCGACGAGATGAAGCATGCGGACTTGCTGATAAAACGCCTTCTGTTCCTGGGCGGCGAACCGCGTTTGGAGTTTGACAAACTGCTGATCGGCAAGAGCGTGCCCGAGGTCCTGGAATGCGATCTGCGGCTCGAGCAGCTGGCGATGCCGCAACTGCGGGAGGCGATCCCTTATTGCGAAGGCGTCCGCGACTTCGTCACCCGCGACCTGTTCAGCGAAATCCTGAAGGGCGAGGAGGAGCACGTCGATTTCCTCGAGACGCAACTGGAGCTGATTGGCAAGATCGGGCGCGAAAACTACATCCAGCTGCAAGCCGCGCCGCCCGGCTAGCGGCACTCGGGATTGAGAGGAGGAACCAGCAATGTCAGCGACAACACAGCGCTACAATGTCGGCGGGATTTACCTGCAGCGGCCGTTCAAGATCCGCCGCCTCGGCCATTTCGGGTTCAATGTGGAGAAATTGCCCGAGGGCCGCGAGTTCTATGGCGATTTGCTCGGCTTCACCGCTTCCGATACACTCGATTTCTCGCGGGCGCCATGGTTTCCGAAGGACGCCGATCTCGGCGACCCGCGCGGTTATTTCATGCGCTACGGGACCGACCACCACGCCTTTGTGCTGTTCCCGAAGCGGGTCATGGACCATCGCGCCGACCGCAAATTCGCGCCCGAGGTCACGATCAACCAGATCACCTGGCAATGCGGCAGCCTCAAGGAGATCGTCGACGCCCACACCTATTTCGAGGAGCAGCAGGTCCGCATCCAGCGCGTCGGGCGCGACATGCCGGGCAGCAACTGGCATGTCTACGTCTACGATCCCGACGGCCACACCAACGAATTCTATTACGGCATCGAGCAGGTCGGCTGGAACCGGCTGAGCAAGCCGCGCGACATGTACTACCGCGGGTTCAACGAGAAGCCGCCATTGCCGCAGATGTCCGAGGCGGCCGAGCTGGCCGAAGCGATCGAGAAGGGCATCGACGTGTATTCGGGGCACCGCCCGCAGGAGAGCTTGCGGCGCGACCTATGATGTCGAAGGCGTATTGCTGCCGCGGCCGTTCAAGATCACCAAAGTCGGCCCGGTCAGCCTGTTTGTCGAAGACGTCGACCGCGCCGAGAATTTCTATACCGAGCGTCTCGGCTTCGTGCGCAGCGAGGAAGCGGTCTATCGCGGCGCCCGCTGCGTCTTTCTGCGCTGCGGCGCCGAACATCACAGTGTTGGCCTGTTCCCGAAGGAGCTGCGGCGCACATTGGGCCTCAGCGAGCACACGACCTGCATGTCGTTCGGCGTGGAGGTCGGCAGCTATGCGCAACTGCGCGAGGCGGTCGCATTTTTGAAGGCGCACGGCGTCACTTTCGTCGACTCGATCCCGCCCGAGCTCTACCCCGGCATCGACTATTCGGCCTTCGCGCTCGATCCCGGACGGCCACTGCATCCAGCTCTATTACTACATGGAGCAGATCGGCTGGGACGGCCGGGTGCGCCCGGCGTCGGAGCGGCGTCGCGTCAATGGCCAATGGCCGGAGGCACTGGAATCGCTCTCAGACACCTATGTCGACCAGGTGTTCCAAGGCCCATTGGGCTAAAGACACCGGTTTGCTTCAGATGAAGCCCTTCCGGTTCGGCGTGAATGTCGGACCGTCGCGCTCGCGGGCCGAGTGGGCGGCGAAGGCGAATATGCTCGAAAGCCTTGGTTACGACAGCCTGACGGTGCCCGACCACCTCGCCGACTTATTGGCGCCGATGCCGGCACTCGTCAGCGCTGCCGAAGCGACGACGACCCTCCGAGTTGGCACGAACGTGCTCAATAACGACTTTCGGCACCCGGTGCTGTTGGCGCGGGAGGCTGCGACAGTCGATCTCTTGACGGGCGGCCGGCTCCAGCTCGGCTTGGGTGCCGGGCACATGCGATCCGAATATGATCAAGCAGGACTGAACTTCGAAACCGGAGGCACTCGGGTCGAGCGGCTGGCAGAGGCAGTTACCGTGATCAAGGGGCTTTTGAGCGGCGACCAGGTGACTTTTGCTGGACGACACTATCGCGTTACCGGCCACGCGATTCAGCCGCTTCCCGTCCAACAACCGCATCCGCCGATCGTCATTGGCGGCAATGGCCGTCGGTTGCTGACGCTCGCCGCGCGGGAGGCCGACATCGTGGGTCTCTCGGGCATCACCTTCCGCCGTGGCGGTACGGCACCGGATCTTTCGGGATGGAAGGTGTCACGCGTCGAGGAGACGGTGCGGCTCGTCCGAGAGGTCTCGGGCGATCGATGGGAACGGCTCGAGCTGAACGTGCTGGTGCAACGGGTGCTGGTGGTAGACGACCGGAGGCGGGCGGCGGAGGAATTGGCACGTCACTGGAGTGAGCTCAGTCCTGATGAGATCCTCCAGAGCCCCTACATGCTGATCGGGAGCATCGGCGAGTTGGTAGAAGATCTCCAGCGGCGCCGGGAGCGCTGGGGCATGTCATACCTGACGATCCGTGAACCCTACGCCGACAGCGTTTGCTCCCAGTCGTCGCCCAGCTCGCCGGCAAGTAGAAGCGTTGCCTACGCTAAGGCTCATGAGCAGAGAGGATCGCAGTGACAGCCTAAAGTCGTATCTGGATCGCGTGCGTGCTCTGCTGCCGGCTCTGCGCGAGCGTACCGCGCGGGCCGAGCAGTTGCGGCGGCTGCCCGACGAGACCTTTGCGGATTTTCAGGAGGCGGGGCTCTTTCGCGCATTGCAGCCGAAGCGCTACGGCGGCTACGAGCTCGATCCCGGCGATCTTCTACCAGGCGGTCATGGAAGTCGGCACGGTATGCGGGTCGAGCGCCTGGATCCTCGGGGTCATCGGGGTCCACAATTGGCACCTGGCGATCTTTCCGCCGCAGGCGCAAGAGGACGTCTGGGGCGAAGACACCAGCGTCCAGCTCTCGACCTCGCTGGCGCCGACCGGGACGGTGCAGCGGGTCGATGGCGGGTTTCGTCTCAGCGGCCGGTGGTCGTTCTCCAGCGGCTGCGATTTCTGCCAGTGGGCCGTGCTCGGCGGGATCGTGCCGCCGGCCGAGGCCGGGCCAGCCGCCGGACGCGCGCGTGTTTCTGGTGCCGCGCAGCGACTACGTCATCGACGACAACTGGCATGTCATGGGGCTCTGCGCGCACGGGCAGCAAGGACATCGTCGTCGATGACGCATTCGTGCCGGAATACCGCACGCATTCCTACCAGGATGCGTTTCATCTGAAACACCCCGGCACTGCGATAAACGACGCGCCGCTCTACCGGCTGCCCTTCGGGCTCGTCTTTGCGAACGGCATTACGGCTCCCGCCATTGGCGCGGCGCTGGGGGCGCTCGAGGCATTTCGTGAGCAGTCGCTGAAGCGCATCAATCTGCGCGACCAGTCGCGCGTCGCCGAGGATCCGTTCACCCAATACCGCTTGGCGGAAGCCGCCGCCGCAATCGGCGCGGCGCGCGACCGGGTGCTCGGCAATTTTGCCGAGATGATGCGCCTCGCCCGCGCCGGCGAGGAAATTCCGCTGACGGCGCGCGCCCGCTGCAAATGGGACGCCGGGAAAGCGATCGATTGGAGCGTCAAGGCCGTCGACAGGCTGTTCGAGGCGAGCGGCGGCCGCGGCATCTTTCTCGATAATCCGATCCAGCGCGCCTGGCGCGACGTGCATGCGATGCGGGCGCATGCCGGCAACAATCCCGAGCGCGCCGCCTTCGTGTTCGCCCGCTCCGAATTCGGGCTGCCGCCGCAGGACATCCGGTTCTAGAACGAGGGGGAATGCCGATGAAGACCAGCCAGGACCGCATTCTGACCACCCATGTCGGGAGCCTGCCGCGGCCCCCCGAGCTGCGCCAGCTCCTGGTGCGCAAGGACCAGGGCGAGCCTTATGACAAGGCGGAGCTCGACCGCCTGACCCGGCAGGCGGTCGTCGACATCGTTCGCCGCCAGGCGGAGGCCGGCGTCGACATCGTCAATGACGGCGAGATGTCGAAGCCCGGCTATTCGACCTATGTCGCGGACCGCCTCTCGGGCTTCTCGGGCCACGAGCCCGCCAAGCCGCGCCTGGACACCAGGGAGCACCCGAACTTCGTCGCCGCCTATGAGCGGATGACCGGCGCGAATGTCGCGAGACGCGCCGTGTGCGTCGGTCCGATCGCGGTGCGCGACCGCGAGCCCCTCGCTCAGGACCTCGCCAATCTGCGCGCGGCGCTCGCCGAGGTCACGGTCACCGAGGGGTTCATGACCGCTGCTTCTCCCGGCCTCGTGCCGGTGTTCCAGACGAACCGGCACTACCCGACGCACGAGGCTTATGTCGAAGCCGTCGCCGCAGCGATGCAGGAGGAATACGAAGCGATCGTCGATGCGGGATTTGTCTTGCAGCTCGATTGCCCCGATCTGGCGATGGCGCACCACACCTCGTTCCAGGATTTGAGCGAAGCGGATTTCCTCAAACGCGCGGCATTTCACGTCGAGGTGTTGAACCACGCCTTGGCCAATGTGCCGGCGGACCGGGCGCGCATCCATATCTGCTGGGGCAATTACGAGGGGCCGCACGACCACGACATCCCGTTTGCGAAAGTCGCCCCGATCCTGGTCAAGGCGAAGCCGATGGCGCTGGTCGTCGAAGCCGCCAATCCGCGGCACGCGCATGAATGGACGGTGTGGCAGGAGACGAAGCTGCCCGACGACAAGATCCTCGTGCCGGGTGTGCTCGACACCTCGACCAATTACGTCGAGCATCCCGAGCTGGTCGCCGAGCGCATCTGCCGCTTCGCCGACATCGTCGGCCGCGAGCGCGTCATTGCCGGCAGCGATTGCGGCTTCGGCACCTTCGCCGGCTACGGCAAGCTCGACCCCGACATCTCGTTCAAGAAACTGCGCGCCATGGCCGAAGGCGCCGCAATCGCCTCGAAACGGCTGTGGGGCCGGGCATAAATTTGCTCAAGGTAGCGGTGATAGGCGGCGGCATTGGCGGGCTGACTGCCGCGGTGGCGCTGCTCCAGGCCGGGTTCGATGTCCGCGTTTACGAGCAGGCGCCCGAGCTGACCGAGGTCGGCGGCGGGATCAACATGGCGCCGAATGCGACGCGCGTGCTGCGCCGCCTCGGTCTCGCCGAGGGGCTCGACCGCGAGGGCGTGCGCCCGCTCGGGACCCACCAGCGCCGCTGGCAGGACGGGCGCACCTTGCAGCGGGCACCGCTCAATCCGCTGTGCGAGGAGCTCTACGGCGCGCCGCACATGACCATCCATCGCGCCGACCTGCTCTCGGTCATTGCCGCGGCCTTCCCGGCGGAGCGCGTCCATTTGGGACACCGGCTGGTCGGGCTTGCCGACCGGGGCGACGGCGCCGAGGCGTGGTTCGACAACGGCGTGCGGATCACCGCCGACGTGCTGGTCGGCGCCGACGGCATCCACTCGGCGGTGCGCGCTGCGCTCTTTGGCGAGGAGCCGCCGGACTTTGCCGGCTGCGTCGCCTATCGCGGGCTCGTGCCGGCCGAGCGCATCGCCGATCTCGGGCTCGAGCTCGGCTCGCAGTCATGGGTCGGCCCCGGCGCGCATTTTGTGCATTATTTCGTCTCGCGCGGGCGGCTGCTCAATTTTGTCGGCTGGACCGAGCACGACGAATGGAACCGCGAGGACTGGACCGACCGCGCCACGGTCGCGCGGGCGCTCGCCGCCTTCGCGGGCTGGCACGAGCAGGTCCGAACGATCATTGCGGCGGCCGAGACCTGCTTCATCTGGGCGTTGTTCGATCGCGATCCGCTGCCGCGCTGGTCGGTCGGCCGGACGACCCTATTGGGCGACGCCTGCCACCCGATGTACCCGTTTATGGGACAGGGCGCGGCAATGGCGATCGAGGACGGCGCCGCGCTCGCCGCCTGTCTTCGCGCGATCGCCGACCCGGCAGAGGCGCTATGGCATTACGAACGGCTGCGCCTGCCGCGGGTCACCCGTCTGCAGGCAATGTCGCGCGCCAACAAGACCCGCTTTCACCTGCGCGACGGCCCGGCGCAGCAGGCGCGCGACGCCGAATGGGCCAAGACCGGCGACCGCTCGCCCGACGCGCTGCGCTGGCTCTACGATTACGATCCCGGCATAGTTGCCCCAGTGGCGCTGTGAGCTACGGCCCCGGGTTCATATTGTCAACAAGAGAGGGGATCACCCGCAAATATTCGTACATCGCGGTCAGCTCGCGGTCTGTCTTCCATTGATACAGCGGCCACGGCATCACCTGAAGGATATCACCGGGAGCATCCCTGGGGTCATGACCGGTGTGCATGACTTCGAGGAATCCCGCCAGCGTCAGTCCTGCGGGCCTGCCGGTTGCTCTGTCGGGCGTGATGTTGGCCGAAATCGCAATTGGATTGGCGACCGGCCCAAAGATGCGCCCCCCCGACAGGTACACGTCGGTATTCAGCTGCTTCGGCTGGCCCATATACGGATTATGGTTGTCGGCATAGTTCGGATGGGTGTGGCAATCGTTGCAACCGGTCGAGTTCACCAGATAGCTGCCGAGCCCGACCAGCGCCCAGTCCTTTCCAGCAAAATTGAGCTTCGTCTTCTTGGGGAAAATCTCAAAAATGATCTCGTAGCCGCGTAGAATCTGGCGGATCTCATCGGCCCGCGCGGCGGGTACTTGCAGCATTGTCGCCACTGCAACTGCTGCGATCCACATACCGGGCCGCGCGACATTAGGCATTTCCATTCGCTGAACCTTCCGCATGCTCGTACGCAGCGGCGGGTTCTAGCCGCAAATGCGTCAACAAACTGTCAATCCGCCTGGCGCGCTGGCTGCGGAAGACACGTAGCAAACTGCCGGCCCGGCCGTAAGCCGGGCCGGCGATCGATCGGGTGTTATTCCGGCTTGAAGCAGTAAGCGGCGAGCTTGTTGCCGTCGAGATCACGGACATAGGCCGCATAGGCGCTTGGATGCCAGCTGCGCGGCCCGACTGGGCCTTCATCCTTACCGCCGGCTGCAAGAGCGGCCTTGTGGAATTCTGCAACCGCTGCACGGCTCGGCGCAACGAAGCTGATCGTGCCGCCATTGGCGAAAGTCGCCGGTTGTCCGTTGGCCGGCTTCAGCACGAAGAATTCCGGTGCCGACTCGCCCCAGATCGAGCCGTTCTCTCCCAGATCGTTCAGCCGTTTGTAACCGAGCGTGCCCAGAACGCGGTCATAATAGCTGCGTGCCTTCGCAAGGTCGTTCGTTCCCACCGTGACATGCGTGAAAATGGCCACCGGATCCTCCTTCAAGATATTGGTTCACGAGGTTTTCTGAAACCCAGGCGCCCTCTAAAACGCGCCGGTGGCAGATTACCGGTTTCACAGAAGAGGGTAAACGGCGTATTCCGTGATGGCCCAGACAGGCCGGCTTTAGACTCTCAATCCGCCGGCTACCCATCGAGTTTTATCCGGTATTAACTTCGAATTTTTCTCACTTAACCACCAATTCTCCGGCAATTTTAAGTTTTAGGATTTAAGATCCCCTTCCGACGCAAGAAGCCGGATTAAGTCCGGCAAACGCACTCCGGATGGAAATAAGGATGCGATTACCGATGCCGCTATGGACGAGCTGTCTCGGGCGGGATTGTCTCGTGCTCGAACTCGGTCAGCGGTGGAAGCCCGGCGGCCCGGCGAGTCTCGCACAACACGGTCCGTGTCGGAATGGCGTAAGTGGCGAGTGCGCCGGCCGACGCGCATGGTCGGTGTTAGGGCTGGAACGCAAAGCCGACAATGCCATCTCGAACGCCCGCGATACGATCGAATGAACTATGGAGAAAATCATGTTGTCCGATTTCGAAGTCCTGCGCGCCGCCGACCAGATGATGCACGAATTCGGCGAGCATGCCGAGCTCCAGGCAGCCAAATACGCTGACCTGATGCTCGGACACAGCAACCGGGCCGCGCTCTTGGTCTGGGCCCGCATCTGGCGCACGATCGCAGAGAAGCGCCCGGCGCAGACCGGGTTACCACATTGACGATAGGCTCCCCAGGAAATCCATCATCGCGGCGTTTACTTCTGCGGAACGCTCCTGCTGGGTCCAGTGGCCACAAACCGGCAGTATGATCGTGCGGCGAAGGTGCGGGACGAATTTCGACAGATTGGGAATCAGCTTGTCCATGCCGGGGAACCCAACCACGGGATCGCGGTCGCCGGCGATGTAGAGCGCGGGCACGGTTACCCGCGCTCCGGCAAAGGGGGCGAGGAGTTCCCAGTTGCGATCGATGTTGCGGTAATAGTTGAGGCCGCCGCGAAATCCGGTGCGGGCGAATTCATCGGCGTAGAAATCGACATCGGCCTCGGTTAGCCAGGAAGGCAGGGTCACGGGGTTCACAAATTGGGTGCTCCACCGCGCGAGTAAGCCGCCTTGACGCGGCACCATGAGGGCGGCGGCCTCGCGGTGCGCCATATCCCCAGAGATCGAGAAGAGGCTGGCGCGGATGAACCCCCGGATATCGTGCTCGAATTCGGCCTCGGCCACACCAGGGGTCTGGAAATAGAGCTGATAGAAGACCGCGTCGTCGGTCTGCGGCATGGCGGTGGTTGGGCGGACAGCACCGCGTGGCCGGAACGGCACACTGAGGCCAATCACCGCGGGGAAGCGGTCTGGGCGCAGCAGCGCTGCATGCCAGGCCACGGGCGCACCCCAATCGTGACCGGCGATGACCGCCTGCTCGGCACCCAACGCGTCGAGCACGCCGACCATGTCGCCGACCAGATGGAACAGCGTGTATTGGTCGATCGCCTCAGGGCGATCGGTCCCGCCGTAGCCTCGCATGTCGGGTGCTACGGCATGGAACCCAGCCTCGGCGAGCGCCGGTAGCTGGTGCCGCCAGGAATACCAGGATTCGGGAAAACCATGGCACAGCAGCACCAGAGGACCCGTCCCCTGCTCGGCCAAGTGAATGCGGATGCCATTCGCCTCGACGGTACGGTGGCTGATCTGGGTCATTCGCGATCTCCTTCCCCGCGGATGACTTGGATCGTATCCTCATCGACTGGCGATCACCAAAGTAAAGGAATCACCATGGCCAGGCTGCAGCCGATCACCGGCAAGGAACAAGTTCCGGCAAAGGACCACGCCATCGTCGACGCCATCGCCCAGAGCCGCGGCGCCATTCAGGGGCCGTTCACGATGTTTCTCCACTGTCCGGAACTGGCCGGCCGTGTCGCTCATCTTGGCGCGTTTGTACGCTTCGAGGGCTCTCTCGACATGCGGGCTCGGGTGCTCGCCGCGATGACCGTCGCGCGCGAGTTCGAAGCGGTCTATGTCTGGGGTGCTCAGACCGGCGGGGCGCGTCGCCTGGGCGTTCCGGAGGCGACGATTACGGCGATCCGCGAGAACCACTCTCGCGGCATCCCGCCGGAAGACGCCGAAATCGTCGACTTCACGCGGCAGCTCCTCCGCAAACACCGGGCCGACGAGGCGATGGCCGGCTCACTGCGGAACCGGTTCGGCGATCAGGGGTTCATCGAGCTGACCGGCGCCATCGGCTATTACAGCATGCTCGCGATGACTGTGAACGCGTGCGAACTCGAAGCCGCTCCGAACGCCGAAGTGCTGCAGGTCTGAACCCGGCCGGGGTGAGCGCCGCAACTGCCGCGGCGCCCCTCGGCTCAGCGCGGACCGTATCCGTCGCCGCGATCGTAGGGCGGGGTGCCGCTGCCATACCCCTCATGGTAGGCCCGCTCGCGGGCGTGCTTAGCGGCCTCGTGATGGCCGATGATGCAGCCCGCACCTGCTCCGAGCAGCCCGTGGTGACCGGCAAAGTGCCCCGCAACGCCGCCGACCACGGCCCCCTTCAAGCAGCCCTTGGCCGGTGCAGGAGTGGAACTCAGCGCGAGGCCTGTCACCGCCACCGCGAAAGCCGCGGGGAGCAGTATCGCTTTCATATGAAACTCCTTCAGCCGGGTTGTTACTGGTAGCCAACAGACCCCAGCAATCGCAGGTTCCCGCACTGATCGAACTGCGCCAAAGCAGCGCGAAGCTCTCAACCCTGTAAACGGAAGTAAACTTCTTTTAAGTTAATGTAACAAAAAGATAATCAGCGTCGATGACACGAGAGTTACATTTCGATTACAACATTTTACCGAACATCGAAGCGCGGT
Source organism: uncultured Alphaproteobacteria bacterium (assembly GCA_963695605.1). Taxonomy (GTDB): domain Bacteria; phylum Pseudomonadota; class Alphaproteobacteria; order ATCC43930; family CGMCC-115725; genus AP-15. Next base: position 35,427 of record CAVOHI010000065.1, read on the forward strand.
TCATACGCCGATTACAATGAGAACGTAAGTTTCGGACAACGCCCCTAGACGGGGGATTCGCTGGAAGGAAGAGCCAATGTCCGAATTTAACGGTCTCGTCGAGCGAGAGATTCCGCGACTGCGGCGCTATGCGCGGGCTCTAACTCGGAGTGCCGACCGCGCCGACGATCTCGTGCAGGAGACGTTGCTGCGCGCGATATCCAAGTCTCATCTTTGGCAAACCGGCACCGACATTCGCGCCTGGCTCTTCACGATCATGCACAATCATTATGTCAACATGGTGCGGCGTGCGATGCGCGACGAGGCGACCGTCGACATCGAGCAGATGTCGTCCTCGCTCGTCGCCAACACGGATCCGACCGCATCCAGCCAGCTTCGCGAGCTGGAACAATCGCTCTCCCGCCTACCCGGGGAGCAGCGCGAAGTAATCCTGCTCGTCGGCCTGGAAGGAATGTCTTACGAGACCGCGGCAAACATTCTCAGTGTCCCGGTAGGCACGGTTCGCTCGCGCCTGTCGCGCGGCCGTGACGCCCTGCGGCGTTTGATGGGCCTACCGGAAAAGGCCGAAAAAGCGGCCGCGGCCTCGAGCGAAGCCACGCCTTTGGCGGCCTAGTCGCGTGCGATCGGCATATTGTCGATCAACCGGGTCGTGCCGAGCCGCACCGCGGCGAAAATTCGCGAGCGTGCCGTGACTTCGCTGGTGACCGCCAAAGTCTCCGCCTCACGGATTTCAAGATATTCCACCGTAAATCCACTTTGCTGCAATGCGGCCGAACCGCGCGCGATCTCTCGTTGGACGACCGTCGGATCTCGCGCCAGCGCTGCGGCAACGCTTCGCAATACCCGGGCGAGATTGGGGGCGATGCGACGCTCCTCGGCCGACAGGTAAACATTGCGCGACGACAGCGCGAGCCCATCCGCCTCGCGCACGGTCGGCACGCCGGCGATAAGGACTGGAATATTGAGATCGCGAGCCAGCCGTCGGACCACCGTCAGCTGCTGGTAGTCCTTCTCGCCGAAATAGGCGATGTCGGGCAGGGCCTGGATCAGCAGCTTTGTGACGACCGTCGTCACGCCGTCGAAGTGACCGGCTCGATGCGCGCCGCAGAGGCTCTCTGTCAGTCCGCTCACTCGCACCAGGGTCGCAAAATCGGGCGGATACATTTCGTGCAACGCCGGGATGAATACGAGATCCACCCCCGCCGACCGCAACATGTTGAGGTCGGCCGCTTCGCGGCGCGGATAGGAGCCGAGATCCTCGGTCGGAGCAAATTGCTTCGGGTTAACGAATATCGACGCAATCACCCGATCGCACTCGCCCCGGGCGGCCCGAACGAGCGCCATGTGGCCCTGATGCAAGGCGCCCATCGTCGGCACGAGACCCACCCGCTCGTCGTCCTTGCGCCAAGCGGCGATGTGCCGCCTCAGATCAGCGATGGTCCGTGCAATCTCCACCCGGCCACCCTTATCCCTTGACTGATCCCGAGGTCAGGCCGGCGACGTAATGCTCGACAAAGAAAGAATAGATGATGGCGACCGGGATCGAGCCCAGCAGGGCACCTGCCATCAATTGACCCCAATAAAATACGTCGCCGCGGATCAATTCGGCGATGACCCCGACCGGAACGGTGCGCACCGAGCTCTGCGTCAGAAAGATCAGCGCGTAGAGAAACTCGTTCTGCGACAGCGTGAAGGCGAAAATACCGGCGGAAATGAACCCCGGCGTGCACAATGGCAAAAAGATCCGCCGCATCGTCTGCAAGCGGCTGGCGCCGTCGATCCGCGCCGCCTCCTCGAGCTCCTTAGGCACGGTCTTGAAATAGCCGAGCAATAGCCAGGCGCAGAACGGCACGAGCATCGTCGGGTAAGTCAGGATCACCGAAGTCAGCGTGTTGCCGAGCTGCGAGTCGGTTGATCACATCGGCGAGCGGCAGGAACAGCAGTGGCTGCGGCACCAGATAGATCGCCGCCACGGTCATCGCGATCAACCCGGCGCCGGCGAAGCGCATGCGCGCGAGCGGGTAAGCCAACATGACCCCGAGGACGAGCGAAATTCCCGGTGGACACGATTGCTACCAGCATCGTGTTCCAGGTCCACAGCAGAAAATGCGTCTTGCGTCAGCAGATCGATGTAATGCTTCAGCGTCGGGTTATGGACGAGCAGCGGCATCAGGTGCCGGTTATACAGTTCTGAATCGGGCTTTATCGACGTGATCGCCATCCAGTAGAATGGGAATAGCGCCACCACTAGGAAAAACCCGACCGGCAGCCACACCCGGACCGTCTGCTCGAGCCGGCCATACCCGGTAACCATCACGATTTCCGCATGTAAAGGGTGAGCGCGACGATCAGCAAGCCCAACGCCGGCAGCATCGCCAGCGCAACCGAGGCTCCGAGGCCGAGTTGACCCGCCCCCATGCCGATGTCAAAGGCATAGGTCGCGAACAGGTTGGTGGCATTGTTCGGGCCGCCATGCGTCAGCACGTAGACCAGCTGGAAATCGGCAAAAGTGAAGATGACCGAGAACAGCGTCACGATCAGGATAATCGGCTTCAGCAGCGGCAGTGTGACGAAGCGGAAGCGCTGCCAGCCGCTGGCGCCGTCGATCGTCGCCGCCTCATAGAGTTCCGGCGGCACGGTCTGCAGTCCGGCGAGCAGCGTGATGCCGTAAAATGGCAGGCCGCGCCAGGTATTGATCATGATGATCGAAAACATCGCGAGGGCCGGGTTGCCAAGCCAGGACGGGCCTGGCGGGCTGACGCCGATCCCGATCAGCAGCCGGTTGACGACGCTGAAGGCGGGATCGAGCATCCACATCCAGGCCACCGTGCTCAGCACCGTCGGCACGATGAACGGCAGCAACAAGAGCGCCCGCACCAGGTTCTTCATGCGGAAGTGCTGGTTCATCGCCAGCGCGAGGCCGAGCCCGCCGACCATCTTCAGCAATGTCGCCGCAACGGTATAGACGAAGGTATTGACCGCAACCCGCCAGAAGATCGGGTCGTGGAAATCGGCGATGAAGTTTCTCAGACCGACGAAGTGGCCGGGCTTCGCCACCGCCCGATCCTGCAGACTGAGCAGGATGCCGTACACCAACGGATAACCAACGAGACCCGCCAAGAACAGCAATGGCAACGCCATCATGAGCCAGCTGAACACCGCCTCGCGGTCGAGCCAGCCGGACAGCGTCAGGGCCGAGCGCGGCCGTCGCGCCAGCCCGACCAGCGGTTCACTGCGGATCGACATGTGGCGCCAGGCTCACCAGTCACGACGTCTTGTAGATGCCCTTCAGCTGGTCCTCGGCGTTCTTGATCACCTCTTTGGTCGAGGCGCCGGCGCACGCCTTGGCAAACATGTCCACGACCACGTATTTCGCGACACTCTCGGCCAGCCGGCGGTCGGGCGGCGCTGGCCAGCCCGGCAGATGACTGGTGCTCAGCGCATCGCGGTAGGGGATGTTGCGCGGCTCGACATTCCACATCGGCGCGTTGTCGTAGGCGTGCAGCAGCGGCTGATAATAGCTGACTGCAACGTCATACCAGGCGCCCAGCTGCTTCGGTTTCGACAGCCACCGCAGGAAGTCGTGCGCTTCTTTCTCCTGGGGAGAGAAATTGAAAATCGAATGGCTGATCGCGCCAAGGAAATGGAAGCGACCTTTGGGTCCGGCCGGATTCAGCGATTGCTGAGTGACCTTGCCAATATCGGGAAAATTCTCCTTTGCAAACCAAAGAATGCTTTCGGCATTGTTGGTGCAGGAGATCTGCTCGGCCATCCACGCCTTGTTGTTGCTCGGGTCTGTCCAGCCGAGCACGTCCTCGAACATCGTATCCTGGAAGAATTTCCGGGCGAAATCGACGGCGTGCGCAGTCTCGTCTGAAGTCGATCGTGATCGTCTTGCCGTCTTCGGCGACCTCGTGGGCGCCATACGACCACAGCAGCGGATAAAGCCAGCCGTGGTTGTCGCCAAAGCCGTGGCCCAACTCGAAACCGAACGGGTGCCCCTTCGCTTTCAGCTTCTTACCGGCCTCGTACAGCTCGTCCCAGCTCTCCGGGAACTCTTTGAAGCCGACCTCGGCGAACCAGTCGCTGCGCCAGTTCATCAGCTGCCCGATCGAGCAGAACGGGACCGCCTTCCATTTGCCGTTGACGACGGCCATTTCCCGAGCAGCGGGGTACCAGCCGCCCTGCTCTTTTCCCATCTCCTCGGCGATGTCGCCGACATCGGCGTATTTCTCGTCGTACAGGAAAGGGATCAGGGTAAGGTTCATCGTGATGTCGGCGCCGGTCCCGGTCTCGCTGATCGAGGCGATGCGCGCCGGGCTGCTCCCGACGCTGATGATCTCGTAGACGATCTTGACGCCGGTCTCCTTCTCGTAGGCCGGGGCCAGCACATTCTTCATGTACTCGTCGAATGGCGGGATGAACGAGCTTTCGTGGAGCAGCGTGACCGTCTTGCCGGCGGCCCGGCCCAAAGCGGGCATCAGCGCTGCGCCGGCGGCGCCGGCCGCTGCAATCTTCAGAAAACCGCGGCGCGATGTAACGCCCATTGCTCGCACTCCATTCAAGCCGGCACCTGAAAAATCCGGCAGGATTCAACGCTTCTATAGGCCGCGCTCCGCCGCGGCAAGCCGGTAACCATGGCCTCGCCTAGAACAAGGTGCCGTCGCTGATCACAATGAGAGGTGGAGCGCCATCCGGCCGGCGTTCGCGCGCAATTTCCCGTCCGGCCGCCCAGCTGCCGCCTTCGAGGACGCGGGGCAGTGGAAATTCCTCGGCGGTTTTGCCCAGGCGCTCGCGCACGCCTGACGCCAGTCGATCCAGGAGCGCGACGGTCAATGCCCGCCACTCGACGACGGGTTCACTCAGCGCGTCGTGGGGACGCCGCAGCAGGGTCGGGTCCCGCGGTTCGATGATGCCGCAATCGATGAACAGACCGCCATTGCGGTATTCGGCGAGGCCGGTGAGGCCGTCGATCTCCGCGACAGGCAGTCCCACGGTCTCGAGAGGCTCGACAAGCGAATAGGTGAGCCACTGGCTGAGCTTGTGAAACGGCACGAGCCCGTCACCGGGTACTGCCGGATGTCGTCCGCAATCGCCGAGTGGGACGCCGGCACGGGTGATGCGCCCCGGCCATATCGGCCCGAACAGCTGCAGCAACGTGCGCAGAATTTCGGGCGCTGTCAGCTCCTCGCGGCGGGCCGCCCAATAATCGTAAAGGTTCCCCGGCCGCGCCTCAGTGCCAGATAAGGCCGGATTAACAGCACAAACCTCGCCTAGCCGACGCAGCAAGGCGGCGCGCCCTTCCACCCCGGCGAGCTCGTTGCCCGCGGAGTGCTGGAAAGCCCGGGCCAGGGCCTTCGGAGTGATCCGTGACAGCGCTCCGGCGTCGGCCCGCCATGGCTTGTTGGGATCGGCGGAAAAGAGCCCTGCCTGCATTGCGCGAAGGCTCGCCACCGCGAGGCCTTCGGAACGTGAGAGGATCTGGCCGGTCTCCGCCTCCTGAAAGCGCCAGCGAGCGCCCGCCCCGGCATCGAGGAGGACCGAGACGACGGCGAGATCGATCCGGGCCCGAGCCACTTCGTCCAGGTCGGCTCCGGGCGCGACTCGCGCCGCCCGATCCACCCCTCCGGCCGAGAAATGGCGCCATCGGCTGTGATAGGGCACATCGAGATCGGGGTAGCCCCGTCGCGTGATTTCGATGACGCGGCGGACCGCCTCCTCCAGCCGCGCCATAACGAGCTGAAAATGCCCGGTCTTGCCGCATTCGGCAGCAGCAAAGACGATGCCGCAGCGGTCCCGGACGGCCGCAGCGGTCAGTAGTGCCGAAGCATCGTCAGTCGTCGAGCGCACGACCCCTGATGCCGCTCAGCTCCTCGGGGTCGGGGATCCCTGTCGGCGCAAAGTAGCCTGCGGCTTTCTTTGCCTCGATTTCGACCGCAGCGTCGAGCGGTACCAGCCGGTCCGGGATCGCGACCTGTTCCACGACCTCGATGCCCTGTGCCGTCAGCGCGTCACGCTTGAGGTTCGACATCGACACCCAGCGGTCTATCCGGCGAATGCCGAGCCAGTGAAAGACATCCGGCATCAGCTCCTGAAACCGCATGTCCTGAACCCCGGCGACGCATTCGGTGCGGCGAAAATAAGTGTCCGCGCGGTCGCCGCCCGATTGGCGCTTGCGGGCATTGTAGACGAGGAACTTGGTGACCTCGCCGAGCGCCCGCCCCTCTTTGCGGTTGTAGACGATGATCCCGACCCCGCCCTGCTGCGCGGTCTCCACGCAGACCTCGATCCCGTGGACGAGGTAGGGGCGGCAAGTGCAGATGTCCGAGCCGAACACGTCCGACCCGTTGCACTCGTCATGGACGCGGCAGGCAATTACCGTCCCTGGATCCGCGATCCGCTCGACCGGACCGAAGAAATAGACCGTCATGCCGCCGATCGGCGGCAGCAAGACCTCGATGTCGGGCCGGGTCACGAGCTCGGGGAACATCCCCCCGGTCTCCTCGAACAGGGTGCGCCGCAGATCGGCTTCGGCGACCCCGAAACGGGCGGCGAGCCCGGGCAGATGCCAGACCGAGTTGATCGCCGCCTTCGTGACGCGGATCTCGCCATTGTCGAGCAAAACCTCGCCGTCTGGCCGCAAGGTCCCGTCGGCGAGAAGCGGGCGGAGCTCGGGTGTGGTAATCCGCGCCCGTGTGACCGCGATGGTCGGACGTATGTCGACGCCGGCGCGGATCTGTTCCGCAAACACCTCGCCGACGAGATGGCCCCACGGGTCGAGCGAGACGATTTTCGCGGGATCGCCCCATTGGGGATGCGGTCCGATCAAGGTCGCCGGCGCGGTATCGGTGAAATCGGGCCGATGGTCGCGCGCCAAGGCCCGCGTCGCTACGGCAAGCGCGCGATAGACTGCGTAAGCCCCGGAGTAGGAACCGACAGCGTTGCGGTATCGCGGCTCGGCGGGGCTGGCCACGACGGGCCCGCGCGCGGCCGGGCTGGACGCACCCCAACACAGCGGAATGGCGCCCCGACCAGCTGTTCCAGGGTGGGAAGTCAGACGGATATGACGCGGTGCAGAATGCTCCATGACCTTTTTCGCGCGGGAAAGATCAGAAATGGAGAGCGTAATGGGGTTATCAACAGCCCACAACTTCGGCGGCTCGCCTCACGATGGTGTGAGGCGGTCGAAATACCCTCCGAAATCGGTTCCGGCGTACTAAGTTAAGCTCGTTTTCGTTCGGTTTCCGGCGATGGTCTCCGATGGCTGACCTGCCTTCGCAACTGGATCCGCGCAAGTTTCAGGACCCCTTCCTGACGGTCAAAGGGGAGCCACGGGCGCAGGTCGCCCTCAGATCGCTGGACACGCTTTGGTTCAATACCGGCACGTTGTGCAACCTGACTTGCCAACATTGCTACATTGAATCCTCTCCCAAAAACGACCGGCTGGTCTACCTGGTGGCCGCCGAGGTTGCCGAATATCTCGACGAGATCGAAGCGGGTGGTCTCCCGACATCGCTGATCGGCTTTACCGGCGGCGAGCCTTTTATGAACCCCGAGCTGCCGGGAATGATCGAGGATGTCCTTTCCCGCGGTTTCCGCGCGCTGGTTCTGACGAATGCAATGAAGCCGATGGAGAAATGCAAGCCGGCGCTGATGAAGCTCAGAAATCGCTTTGGCGACCGGCTGACGATACGCGTCTCGATCGACCATTACGGGCCGCAAGTGCACGAGGTGGAACGGGGCAAGCGAAGCTGGCGGCCGACAATCGACGGGCTCCTGTGGCTGGCGCGCAACGGCTTCTCGCCGCATGTCGCCAGCCGCCGGCTCTCGGGCGAGTCGGAGGCGGCGGTCCGCAGCGGCTTTGCCGGGCTGTTCGCTGAGCTCGGCCTCGCAATCGACGCCTCCGATCCCGCGGCGCTCACCGTGTTTCCGGAAATGGATGCCACCGCCGACGTTCCGGAGATCACCGAAGCCTGCTGGGACATTCTCGGGAAATCGCCGGAGAGCGTCATGTGCGCCTCTTCGCGCATGGTTGTGAAGCGCAAGGGCGAAGCGCATCCGGTCGTCCTTGCCTGCACCTTGCTCCCCTATGATCCCCGGTTCGAGCTCGGCCGAACCCTCGCCGCGGCGAGCGGCGCGGTGCCGCTCAACCACCCGCATTGCGCCAAGTTCTGCGTCCTCGGCGGCGGCGCCTGCAGCCGCGGGTGACGGGCCTCAGGACAGAGTTAATGCCGCGGCCTGTTTAAGGATCTCGGTCGAGCCGTCCCAGACCATCCGCAGTGCAACGAAAGTGATAATCCCGAGTCCGACCCAGGAGATCCAGAAAAAGCGATCGAGGAGCCTGGCGATACAGGTCGAGGCGACCCCCATCAGCGCGACCGAAAGCACAAGCCCGAAGGCCAGCAGCCAGAAATGATCGCGCGCGATCCCGGCAACCGCCAAAACGTTGTCGAGTGACATCGAAACATCCGCCAGGACGATCCGGGTGAGCGCCTCCGTCGGGGTCGTCCGGTGCATGCGGAGCCCGGCGCCGGAGCACTCCGCCCCGCTCAACCCCGCCTGGTCACTGGTCGGGGTCTCGCGGATCTCGCGATACATTTTCCAGGAAACCCATAGCAGCAGCACGCCGCCCGCCAAGGTCAGGCCGATCACCGCGAGCAGCTGTACGGCAAAATAGGCAAAAAGGATCCGCAAGACGGTCGCGGCCGCGATACCGAGCACGATGATGCAGCCGCCGCCGTTCGGCTGGGAGACCCGCCGCCGCCATTCCGACGACGATCGCGTTGTCTCCGGCGAGCACCACGTCGATGATGACCACCGACAGCAGTGTGCCCAGTTGATTAACGCCGATCAGCACCTTCGCCACATAGTCACTGATCCGCGCACCGTCGAGACCGTCACGATGTCGAGAGCAGTTGTTTTGCACCCGGCGATGCGCCTGTCGACGTTCTACGCCGCCACTTTTCTGGTGACGGGTATTCAGCTCCCGTTCTGGCCGATTTGGCTCGCCTCGCGCGGCCTCACCGCGAGAGAGATCGGCGTCCTGTTGGCCGCGGCGATCTGGGTGAAAGTGCTAGCCACGCCGGCGATCGGCGCCCTCGCCGACAAGACGGGAGGTCGTCGCGTGCTGATGGGGGCGCTCGCGGCAGCCGCTCTTGCCGCCTATGCGGGGCTCTTGTCCGCCGGAAGCTTTTGGCTGCTGATCTCGCTCAACCTCATCGCGCTGACCGCACAATCGGCGCTGATGCCGCTCGGCGATACAATTACCCTCGCCGCCGCCCGCTCAGGAAGGTCTCGATTACGGGCGGATCCGCCTCTGGGGCTCGGTGAGCTTTATCGTCGCCTCGATCGCAAGCGGTGCAGCACTGGCATCGTCCTCGGGAGAGCGGGTGCTCCCACTGGTGCTCGGCGCCTCGACGCTCGTGCTGCTCGCGTGCCTGCATATCCCGTCGATCCGCCCAGTAGAGGGTGCGGCTCGGACCACTGGAATTGACGCTGTCGCCGGCGACCCCAGGTTCTGGATCTTTATCCTTGCCGCGTCCGCTCTGCAGGCGAGCCATCAAGTTTATTATGGCTTCGGAACGCTCTACTGGCGCTCGCTGGGTCTCTCGGACACGACGATCGGTTGGCTTTGGGCGGAAGGAGTCCTCGCCGAAATCTTGCTCTTCTGGCAGGGCCGGCGGCTGCTCGCCCGGCTCGGGCCGATCGGGTTGATGGTGCTCGGGGGCATCGCCGGCATCCTGCGCTGGAGCCTCGCCGGCGCGCTGACCTGGCTCCCGTTCATTGCGGCCCTACAGCTTCTACACGCCTTCACATTCGGAGCGAGCCACCTCGGAGCCATGCACTTCCTTTCTCGTGCGGTGCCGCCCTCGGCAGCGGCGAGCGCGCAAAGCCTTTATGCTGCACTGTCGTCGGGTCTCGGCAGCGGGCTCGTAATGGGGATCGCGGGAGCGCTCTACTCAGCCTTTGGTGGAGGCGCCTACTCATTTATGGCCGTGCTCTCGGCGGCCGGGTTGGTGGGAGCAGTGGCGTTAGGCCGGGCAACCGACGGACGGAACCGCTAACCCTTCTTACGCGTTCGATAGGGAGAGGGACGTCGGCACGATCCCTCGGGGCGTGGTCTCCTCAACCACCATGCCGCCTCGATTATAGATCGCGCCGGAGCGCCATGCCGGTTCTCCCCCCAATCGGCATGGCGTCCCTTTTTGGTGTGTGCTATCGTCCTCGAACGAGGGCGCGCACCGACTACTTCGAACACTTCGGATGAACACCGTCCACCGCATGGGCAACCGCGTAATCATGGAATGCTTTGGTATCGAGCGTGCTGGCCATTTTCAGCATCTCAGTCGATTGTTGGCAGAATTGTCCGGTCGGAATGATGGCTTGCTTGCGCGCAGCCTCGTTGGCGAGGCTGGTTTGCCAGGCGTCGAAGGCGCTCTTCGGGTTCCGAGCTCCGGTGCGCCGAAAATGGTCGATCATCGCATTCTGATAGCGTAAGATCGCAGCCGTATTGCGCGCTCGAAATTCGCCGTAGACGGTATCCCGGCAAGCCGAGCTGATGACCATCAGATTGGTTTGAAAGAGCAGCGCCTGCTCTGCCTCGATATCCCCCGGCGAGTAGCAATTCCGGTCGGCTGCCGACGCAGTGGCGACCGACCCGGCGGCAAGAAACGCCGCAGCCAAAACAACTTTCTTCATCGCAATTCCCCGACGATGTCCCCGACACCTCAGCATAGCCAAGGAGCTCTCTCAATTTCAAGGGCAACAAGGCTCGGTCTCGACAAATTTAAAGTAAAAGCGCCTACTCTTTTAACGTGGAGAAGGCACGTTAAAACGCAACCAATGATTGGATGGAGAACTGGTGCGCTTTTTCCAAATGATTAGTAACGAGCGAGAGCGAGCACCCAGAAGATCAGATTTTCAAACCCTGGCGCTAGCGCCGGTTAAGCATCACAGTCCCGATCCGTCGAAGAGGCAAGGATGGCTGCGGTGATTGTCTTGTTCACCGATTTCGGTCTCGAAGGGCCCTATACCGGCCAGGTCAAGAGCGTGTTGCACCAGATTGCACCCGGGGTTCCGGTGATCGACCTGTTCGCCGACCTTCCCCCGGCAAAGCCCCAGCCGGCAGCCTATCTGCTTGCCGCGTACGGCGTATGGTTTCCGGCGGGCACGGTCATTCTCGCAGTCGTCGACCCCGGCGTGGGTGGGGAGAGAGCAGCGGTTGTCGTCGAGGCCGACTCCCGCTGGTATGTCGGTCCGGACAATGGCTTGTTGGAGCTCGTGGCGCGGCGCGCCGACCTCGCGCTAACCTGGGAGATCTCCGCGCGGCCCGAGGCGATATCGGCAAGCTTCCACGGTCGTGATCTGTTTGCTCCGGCAGCGGGGCTGCTCGCTCGCGGCGACCCGCCGGCCGGTCCGCGTCGTCCCGAGGGGATTCTCCGCCATCCCGATTGGCCGGACGACCTTCCCGAAATCGTTTACGTCGATAGATTCGGCAATGCGATGACCGGCCTGCGGGCGGCGCTGGTCCCGGATGGGGCGCGACTTGCCGCAGCCCGGCGGGTTGTCGCACGCCGGCGGACGTTCTCCGACGTCCCGGCGGGCGAAGCGTTTTGGTACGAGAACTCGAACGGGCTCGCCGAGATTGCCGTGAATGCCGGACGGGCGGATGCCGCGCTCGGCCTCGCCATAGGAACCCCGGTCGCCATCCTGCCGTAGCCATCCCCGGTGAGGGGCCGAAGCTACCCTCAAGGCCGCGGGCTGGCGATCTTGGCGCCCGGCGGAACCCTGAGCTGGCGACGCCTCTGTAGTCTGTGAAACAGCCACACCGCGACAGTGATGACGATAAACACGATCAGCATGACGAGGCTGAACGAGCGCACAAGGTGGCCGAGCACGGCACGGAAGGCGTGTCCAAGGAAATAGCCGAGGGCGACGAAACTCCCAGCCCACAGACCGGCGGCGAGACAATTTAGTGTAAAAAACCGCTTCCAATGAACCGCGCTCAGCCCCATCGCAAAGGAGGAGAAATTTCGGATCCCATAGATGAAGCGGAAAGTCAGGATGAAGCCGGTGTTGTATCGCTCGAGCCAATACAAAGCCGATTCGACCCCGTAGCGCCATCTCGGGAATCTATTGAGCAGCCGCAGCCCGAAATACCGGCCGATCCAGAAATAGGTCTGATCGCCGGAGAAACTGCCCAGCCAAGTGGCTAGAAAGAGCAGCGCCGGGTTGAGCAGACCCTGTGCCGCGGCAAAGGCGGCAAACAGCACAAAGGTTTCACCTTCGAGATAGGTCCAGATGAAAGCGATCAGGTAAAAGCAGGCACCGTTCTCAGCGATCAGCCGGCTGATATCCATTCCCGACCCAGTTCCTGCGTTATCCAATCGCCCCGGGCCGTGGCTGGAGCGCGCCCCCGTGATGCACTTCCGGCGTGGCGCATGCTATGTTTTTTCGTCTTCCCGGTCGAGCGGATTCCGGCCCCCACAAACGATTTGAGGAGATGACGGATGCCCGGACTGTATTTCGAGGAGTTTGAAGAGGGTCAGGTCTTCGAGCATGCGATCAGCCGGACCGTCACCGAGATGGACAATGTGCTGTTCAGCGCGTTGACGATGAATCCGCAACCGCTGCATCTGGACGAAGAGTTCGCCAAGCACACCGAGTTCGGCCAGCGCCTGGTCAACAGCCTGTTCACCCTCGGTCTCGTCATCGGCATCAGCGTCGGCGAAACGACGCTCGGGACGACAGTCGCCAATTTGGGGATGAGCGATGTTCGGTTTCCGAAGCCGGTCTTCCACGGCGACACGTTGCGGGCGCGCACGATCGTGAAGTCGAAACGGCACAGCCGGTCGCGCAAGGACGCCGGGATCGTAGAGTTCGAGCATCAGGGAATCAACCAACGCGGCGAAACCGTCGCGATCTGCCGGCGCGCCGGCTTGATGAAATGCCGATCGACGGAGGAGTGAATGCGTTCCCTGCTGTTTGTTCCCGCCGATAGCGAACGCAAGCTCTCCCGTGCGCCGCAATCCGGCGCAGATGCGTTGATCCTCGACCTGGAGGATTCGGTGGTCCCGGCGAACCGACCGCTGGCACGCCGTCAGGCCCGCGATTTTCTCGCCGCTACCGGTTCCGCCGAGTTCCGCCGCTACGTACGGATCAATCCACTGTCCGAGCGGTGTCGCACTCGATGATCTCGCGGCCGTCGTGCCGGGAAAACCGGATGGAATACTGTTGCCGAAATGCGTGCCCGAGGATCTGCGGACGCTCGATCATTATCTATCGGCTATGGAGGCGGCATCCGCGCTGCCGCGCGGAGAGCATCCGAGTCATCGCGATCGCCACCGAAACCCCAGCAGCGATGTTCGCCCTCGGCGGCTATGGTGGAGTTTCGCCGAGGCTCGAGGCCATTACCTGGGGCGCGGAAGATCTGGCCGCGTGCATTGGCGGTAATAACCGCCGGGCAGAGGGCATCTACGACGATGTCTACCGGCTCGCTCGCTCGCTATGCCTGTTGGGAGCGGCAGCCGCTGGGGTCGTTCCGATCGACACGATCTATGCTGATTTCAAGGACGAGGCGGGGCTCGCCGCCGAGTGCGCTGCCGCAAGGCGGTCCGGCTTTACCGCCAAGATGGCGATCCATCCGGCGCAGATCCCTGTCATCAACCAAGCCTTTGCCATCGACGAGGAAGAACTCGCTTGGGCGCGTACGGTCGTCCAGGCGTTTGCCGAAAACCCCGACGCGGGGACCATCGCCGTCGACGGCAAGATGGTCGACAAGCCGCACCTGACAATGGCGCGCCGGCTTCTCGGCTTGGATGCAGGTTGAGACTTTCGGCTTACCCAAGCCCGGCATGCGCCATCTGGGATGAAAACGCCCCAATTTCGTTGTCGGCGGCACCTCGATGTCATCACCAAGGTCGCGCGTCCTGGCGTCAAATACGCCTCTCGACTATCTAACACCCGCCCATTTATCGAGGTCGCCCAATGAAGATCAGCTTTGCCGAGCCCGACTTGCCCCGCTCCGGTGCCGTGGTGGTCGGGGTATGGGAAGGAAAGATGTTGACGCCAGCCGCAAGACGGCTGGACGAGGCGGCCGCAGGCGCTATCAGCCGTGCGGTCGCCGCCGCATCTCGGTTCAGCGGCAAGAAAGACGAACTGCTGCCAATTGTCGGCCCTCCCAATCTCTCGGCGAGCCGGATTGTCCTTGCCGGTCTCGGTAAACCCGAATCCCCCGACTCCCGATCATTTCAGCAACTCGGCGGAAATCTGGTCGCACATCTGAACGGGGCCGGAGAGGAGGAAGCGACGTTGATGATCGATGTTGCCGACGGAGCATCAATCGGTTCAACCGAGGCAGCCGCCGAACTAGCCTTTGGCGCGCAGCTCAGATCCTATCGGTTCGACAAGTATAAGACCAAGCAGAAGCCGGAGCAGAAACCGTCGCTCAATCGCCTGAGGATCGCTACCGGCGGCGCGAAGGCCGCGAAACGTGCCTATCAGCCGCTCGAGAAGACCGCGGCAGCGGTGTTTATGACCCGCGACTTGGTTTCGGAGCCGGCAAACGTGATCTACCCGGAGACGCTCGCGGCAGAGGCCGGGCGGCTCGCCGAGTTCGGCGTCGAGGTCGAAATCCTCGACGAGCACAAAATGCGAGAGCTCGGGATGAATGCACTGCTTGCGGTAGGACAGGGCAGCGCCCGGCCGCCCCGCGTCGTCGTCATGCAATGGCACGGCGCCACAGGCTCGGGCGGGACGCGCAGCCAGCCCCTCGCCTTTGTCGGCAAGGGCGTCACTTTCGATACCGGCGGCATCTCGATCAAACCGGCCGCCGGCATGGGTGACATGAAATGGGACATGGCGGGCTCCGCGGTAGTCATCGGCCTGATGCGGTTGCTCGCCGCGCGCAACGCCCCCGTGAATGCGGTCGGGGTCGTCGGCCTGGTCGAAAACATGCCGTCGGGTACCGCGCAGCGCCCGGGTGACATCGTTACCTCGATGTCCGGTCAGACGATCGAAGTGTTGAACACCGACGCCGAGGGCCGGTTGGTGCTCGCCGACGCGCTGTGGTATTGCCAGGATCGCTTCAAGCCGCGCCTGATCATCGATTTGGCGACTTTGACGGGTGCTGTCATCGTCGCGCTCGGCCACCATCAGGCGGGCCTCTTCTCGAACCATGACGAGCTCGCCGACCGGCTGGTCGAGGCCGGCAAAGCGGTTGGCGAGCAAGTCTGGCGGCTGCCGCTCGCCGAAAGCTATGACCGCGAGATCGACAGCGATGCCGCCGATGTCAAGAATATCGGCGGAGGCCGGGCTGCTGGCAGCATCATCGGCGCCCAGTTTATTCAGCGGTTCGTCAACGATGTGCCGTGGGCGCATCTCGACATCGCCGGCACAGCGTGGTCGACAAAGGACGCGCCGACCGTGCCGAAGGGCGCCACCGCGTTCGGCGTCAGGCTGCTCGATCGGTTCGTCTCCCAGTATTACGAGAAGGAGTAGCGGCGCCCAAAATTGTCTCTGGGATCGGCGTTGGGAGGCCCGGCCTTGGCCGAAATCGGCTTTTACCACCTGCTGTCGATGCCGCTGGAGCGGGCCTTGCCGAAACTCCTCGAACGAGCCTGCGCGCAGGGCCACCGAGTGGTCGTGCGGACCGCCTCTCCCGAGCGGGTCGAACACCTCAACGCGGCGCTGTGGACCTACGAGGAGGCCGCGTTCCTGCCGCACGGTTCGGCGCGCGATGGCAACCCGGCGATGCAGCCGATCTGGCTGACCCATCACGCCGAAAACCCCAACGGCGCTTCGATGATCGTTCTGGTCGACGGTCTCGAGGTCGAGGATTTCCAGGCGTTCAGCCGCTGTGCCGACGTATTCGACGGCAATGACGCGGACGCGGTTGAGGCGGCGCGCGGCCGTTGGCGACGTGCGCGCGAGGCCGGGTGCATTTTGACCTATTGGCAGCAGACGGCATCGGGCTGGGAGCAAAAGACGTGAAGAGACGTCGTTTTACTCCCGGGTTTGCCGGCGGTGCTAACGCTCGCTATAAACCCGCGGCTCTCCCGGAAAGCGACAAGCGGATGACCATCGAACGGACTTTGTCGATTATCAAACCGGACGCGACCCGGCGCAATCTCACCGGCGCGATTAACGACCGCTTCGAAAGGGGCGGGTTGCGCATCATCGCTCAAAAGCGCATCCAGCTTTCGCAGAGCCAGGCGGAGCGGTTCTACGAAGTGCATGCCGGGCTTCCGTTCTACCGAGATCTGGTCGCGTTTATGAGCTCGGGCCCGGTTGTGGTCCAGGTGCTCGAAGGGGAGAATGCGGTGGCGTTGAACCGCGAACTCATGGGAGCAACAAACCCGGCGAACGCCGCCCCCGGCACCATCCGGAAGGATTTCGCCGAGTCGATCGAAGCAAACTCCGCCCACGGGTCCGACTCGCCCGAGAATGCGGCGCAGGAGATCGCCTTCTTTTTCTCCACGATCGAAATCTGTCCTTAGTGAGGGCGGCAAATCCTTCTGAGCCTGTTTCTCTGACTGGGGGCACCTTGCCCGCGCCGCGGGCGGAAGGTTCGCGATCTCGATCCTTCCCGTTCTTGCAAAACCGGGTTGCCCAGCGCATCGCGGCGTGGTGCGAGGCGGGTCTCGACACCGCAGCTCTGATTTTGTTCCCGCTCCTCGTCGTGCTGCCCCGCGGCATAGCCGCGCTCGTCTCGGCGGCGGGGCTGTGCGCGGCGGGTTTGGTCCTGTCGGCGAGCGGAATAAGGCTGACCCGCAATTTCCTGGTTGCCGCTATGCTGCTCGGGTGTCTCCTCGTATGGGGGACCGCCTCGGCTTTGTGGTCGGTCGATCCGGTGCGCAGTTTGGTCGTGGCGGTCCGAACTCGCCGGTCTCTTTGCCGTCGGGCTGGCGCTTGCTGCCGGCGCCAGCCTGGTCGCGGCGCCGCGCCGCCTGGCATTCCTGTTGCTGATCGGAATGATGCTCGGGATTGCCATGGTGGCGATCGAACTCGCTACTGCCGGCGGCTTGAGTTCGCTCGTCTCCGACCGCGCTTATCGGCCAACCCAGCTCAACCAGGCTTCGATCTCGTTTGCGCTCTTGGTTTTGCCGGCGACCGCCTTGTTGATTTCTCTCGGCCAGGCGATTTTCGCAACTCTGCTCGCGGCCGTGACGGCGGTAACGGTTTACGAGTTGGCGGGGACCGCAGCGAAGTTGGTGATGCTCGCCGGCCTGGCGATGGGTTTGCTCCTTTACCGAGCACGGCCGGTGGTCGCCGCGGTAGCCCTGGCGATCTCGGTGGTCGCTATCATCGCGGCACCACTGACCTTTGCACGGCTCGAGCGGCTGCCCGGTCTCGGCGAGACGGCCGACAGCTTCAAAATTTCGGTCGGTCACCGTCTGCTGATCTGGTCGTTTGCCGGTGATCGTATCGCTGAGCGGCCGCTCACCGGCTGGGGTTTGGACGCGTCGCGCGCCATCCCGGGCGGCGATGACCCGATCAGACCCGGCGAGCCCTGGATGCCGTTGCACCCGCACAATGCGGCCCTACAGGTCTGGCTCGAACTCGGCGCGCCTGGCGCGGTCTTGTTCGCGCTGCTGGCCGCGCTCGCCTGGGGCGTACTCGCCCGCGCCGAGTGGCCGCCGCTGTTCGCGGCCGGGGCTGGCGGCAGCCTTACGATTGCGTTTGTTGGCTGCTTTGGCACCTACGGCATATGGCAGGAGTGGTGGCTCGGCACTTTGTCGCTCTCGCTTTTTTTGGTATTGGTCATGGGCCGCGTCGCGGGTTGCCAAGCCACGCACGGGAACGCGAGCCGATCTCGGGGACCCTCGTTGGTGCGCCGCCGGGCTACAAAGTGAAGATCGCCAGCCCGATGAGGATGAGAATGATCACGCCCAACGCGTATCTGACCAGCCTTGTGAACGCGAGCCAAGTCTGACGATGCTGCTCGAAACTGGGATCGACGAACGCCATCGCTTTCCTATCCGCTACGAGAATATTTTACAGCCATAGCCTATCCTAGCCTGGGTTCGAGGCAAGCGGGTCACCGGCGGAATCCTGGGGGCTGAGCGCCAAAATATCCGGGATTCCTGCATTCATGATCTCGACCCGCTCGGCGACGACCCGCACCCGTCCTTCCGCAATCAGCCGCACGGCAAGCGGATAGAGCCGATGCTCGGTCTCGAGAATTCGCTCCGATAGCCGTGCCTCGTCATCGTCGGGATGAACCGGCACGACCGCCTGACCGATGATCGGCCCGCAGTCGAGTTCGGGGCGGACGAAATGAACCGTGCAGCCGGCAAAGCGCACGCCGGCTGCGAGCGCCTGCCGCTGCGCATGCAGACCGCGGAAGGAGGGGAGCAGTGAGGGATGAATATTGACCATCCGGTCGCGCCATGCCGCCACGAAGTTCGCGTCCAATATGCGCATAAAGCCGGCAAGACAGACGAGCTCAACCCCGTGCTCGCAAAGCCGCGGTTGCGCCTCCGCCGCGAAGGCGCGCCGATCGCGATGCGGGATGACCACGACGGGAACGCCGGCCGCGGTCGCGATCCCGAGGCCCTGCGCTTCGGCGCGGCTGCTGATGACGAGAACGATCTTGGCCGGGTGGGCTTCAGCCGAACAGGCCGCAATCAGGGCCTGCAGATTGGAGCCCCGGCCCGAGATCAGCACGCCGACCCTCAGCCGCGCCATCGCGGTTTTCCGACCTTGGGGCGTCGCTGCGGATCGACCCACCCGCGGGTCCGGCTGTTGATGGCGTCCTCGCAAAAACTGCTGTATGACCGCCGTGCGGCGGCCGACAGCCGCGAAGATATCGGGTCGGGGGCGGTTTGCAATGGCTCTGCGGGTGATGACCGCGTGCGCCCTCCTGCTGCTGGGGGCAGTCGCGATGCGTGCGGCACCGGCCCCAGCTCAGGAATCTGACGAGGCCTATTCGACGACGGTGAAGGTGGATGCGACCGCCGAGAGCGCCGCGGCGGCGCGGGAGGTGGCGCGCATCGATGGGCAAAGGCGTGCCCTCGCCGCGGTCATCGAGCGTCTATCCGGCGCGTCCGAACCTGCCGCGCCGCCAAAGCTCGACGACAAGACGATCACCGACATGGTCGCCAGTTTCGAGGTAGCAAACGAACACATGTCGGCTGTGCGTTATGTCGCGGATTACACCTTTCACTTCCGCCCGTCAAAGGTGCGGCGGCTGGTCCGGGTTGCCGAGACCCCGCCAGCGGAAAGCACCAGCAAAAGCCCCGGCGACAAAAGCTCCGGTGACAAGAGCTCCGCGGACAGCGGCGGCAAGAGCCCCGCGGAGGGCGGCAATCGGGCCATCGTCGTTCTGCCGGTCTACCGAGACGGGTCGAATGTCGTCCTCTGGGACGACCCTAATGCGTGGCGCGTGGCCTGGTCGCAGCGGCCGGCCGGGTCCGGGCTCGGTCGCCTGGTGCTGCCGCTGGGTGATGCCGGAGATCTGGCGGCGATCGATGCGGAGAAGGCCGGATCCGGCAAACCCGAGGCGCTGACCGCGATCGCACAACGAAATAGCGGGTCGGAAGCGGTGGTCGCGTTGGCGACGGCGCGGCGTCAAGGTGATAAGCTTGCCGGCCTCGATGTGACGGTGAAGCGATATCGCTATGGGCACCTCGTCGATACGCAATCAAGCTCGTTCGAGGCCGATCCCGCAGAGAGCGAAGCCGACCTTCTGAAGAGGGCGGCGGAAGCAACCGCCGCGGAGATCGAAACCGGCGCCAAACTGAATGCCGACGCGCATTCCAACCAGCCGGCAAGCCTTGCGGTCACCGTTCCCATCACCACTCTCGGCGAGTGGGTGCAGGTGCGCAACCGGCTCGCTTCGGTCAGCTCGATCCGAAAAATCGACCTGTTGTCGCTCAGCCGCCAGGAAGCGAGAATCGAGGTCAGGTATGTCGGCAGTCAGGACCAGTTGAAATCCAGCCTGGCCGAGGTCAATCTCGATCTCGCCGGCGGCGATCCGATCTGGCGAATTCAGTCTTCGAGCGCGGCGAGTGCGCACTAGCCACGCCCCCAGCGGCCGCCTCGAAATGCGGATCTTCACCATCGGAGATCCGCTTCATCGGCATTTAATATCGTGCGGGTTTGCACGGCGGCTTCGCTAATCTGGCATTCCGGCAGCCATGATGAGTGGGCTCGGGCTCAATCTCCCGAATTTGATTTCGCTGGGGCGGTTGCTGCTGGTCCCGCTGGCGATCTCGCTTATTCTCGACGGGAGATACTGGGCCGCTTTCTGGGTTTTCGTCGTCGCGGGAGTTTCGGACGCGCTGGACGGCTTTATTGCCAAGCGCTTCGACCGGCGCACGCGATTGGGCGCGTTGTTAGATCCCCTCGCCGACAAGGTGCTTCTCGTCAGCGTTTATGTCACTCTCGGTGTTGCCGGTCAGATCTGGGCCTGGCTCGTCGTCCTCGTCGTCTTTCGCGATATCATGATTATCGGCGGTTTTTTATTGATCCAGGCGCTCGCCGCGCTGCCGAAACCCACCCACCCGCTTTTCATCAGCAAAGTCAACACGGGCGTGCAGGTCGCGATGGTCGGCTATGTGTTGGCTCGACGCGGCCTCGGCGCCGAGGCTGGCCTGATGGATGAGGTGCTGGGGATTGCGGTCGCCGTGACCACGGTCGCTTCGGGATTGACCTATCTCCTGCGATGGGCCCGCATCCTTGCGCGCTCGGAGCAGGTCCTGTGAGCGTATTCGGTCGGGCGCGAAGTCCTGGTTACCGGACCGGTTCGAGTTCCGGGGTAATGATGCAGCTGACCTTCGATCTGCCCCGTCGTATCGCTTTGAGCCGCACCGATTTCCTGGTTTCGGACAGCAACGCTTCGGCGGTTGGGTGGATAGACCGGTGGCCCGATTGGCCTGCCCGAGCGCTGGCGCTGCATGGGCCGGCGGGCTGCGGCAAAACGCATCTCATCCATCTCTGGTGTGCCCAGACGGCGGGTGTCATCGTGGCTGGCGAAACGCTCGGCGAGGACGTGGTGGCGCGTCTCGTCTCGGAGCGCCGGCATCGAATCGCGATCGATGATGCCGACCGCGCCTGCGAGCAGGCGCTGCTCCACCTCTACAATTTCTGCATGGAAAGCCAGGGCGGCCTTTTAGTGGCCGCTCGCCAGCCGCCCGCCTCCTGGACCATCATGCTGCCCGATCTCGATTCGCGGTTGCGCGCGGTTTTGGCCATCGGGATCTGGTTGCCGGATGACGCCCTCCTCGGGGCGATTCTCGTCAAGCACTTTGCCGACCGGCAGCTGCGCGTCGCGCCGGAGGTGATCGCCTATTTGCTCAGGCATATGGAGCGGTCTTTCGCAGCAGCGGCAGAGATGGCCTCCCGTCTCGACCGGGTTTCGCTGCGCGACCGCCGCGCGATCACCGTGGCGCTAGCACGCCGACTTGTCTCGGAAGGCGAAGCCGGCGTTTCAGAAGCCGGGTTTCACGGGTCTTCGTCGGCCAGAGAATTGGGCGTGACGTAACCGATCAACTCGTGCCGCGAGGAGCCCAAAGCCGACCAGTCGGCCGGAACCCGGAAACTTACACAGGCGGCAGTCGGAAACTTTCCGGAGGCGAGCGCCCGGAAGGTCGGCGAATTCTCGTCGGCGAGCGCCACCGCCAGCTCATGAAGCCCCGGATTATGGCCGATCAGCAATACATTTCTATCTCGCGGGTGGAGGCGACCCAGGCGCGCCGTTAGTTTTTCTCGCGAGGCGAGATACAATTCGTCCTCGATCGAGGTGCGCGGGGCGGGGCAAAACTCGTCGAGAACCAAATCGAGGGTCTCACGTGTCCGCCGGGCGCTCGAGCAGAGAACAAGGTCGACCGTGCCAAGCTTGGCAGAGAGATTTCTGCCGACCCGGCGCGCCGTCTTGCGGCCACGCCGGCTCAATGGCCGCTCGTGATCCTCGAGATCCTCTTTGGCGCTCGACTTTGCGTGACGAAGCAAATGCAGCATGTTCATCTCAGGCCTCATCACCCGGCGCCGCCCGAATAGAGGTCGTACCTTCGCAGCAACATTGCACTAATAATTACATGCGCCAGTTCGTGCTCGCGATCATCGCTTTGGATCACGTGCATAAAGCGCAAGGACATGACACTCTTCCACGCGAAAGATAGACTTTGCGTCGACCGGTACGTTCCAGCTCCATCGGGAGAGCGATAGTGAGCACCAGCGCCCAGCCTGTCGAGATCGCATCGTTCGATTTCCATTCCGAGGCACGCTTTATCAATCGCGAGCTCTCTTGGCTCGCTTTCAACGAGCGGGTGCTTGCCGAGGCTGACAATTTGCGTCATCCGCTGCTCGAACGGCTCCGTTTCGTGTCGATCTCGGCAAACAATCTCGATGAATTCTATATGGTGCGGGTGGCCGGGCTGAAAGGCCAGTATCTTGCCGGAATCAAGACACTGAGCCAGGACGGGCTGACCCCGGCGCAACAGCTCGACGCGATCAGGCGGAGGGCAGGCAAGCTGATGGCCGACCAGCAGATCACTTGGCTCACGTTACGGCGGCAGCTGGACGAAGCTGGGATCAGCGTCATCGATCCAACCGATCTGAAACCGGGTGATCGCGAGTGGCTCGAAGACCGTTTTATGGCAGAGGTCTTTCCCGTCCTGACTCCGCTGGCGCTCGACCCGGCTCATCCATTTCCGTTTGTCGCCAATCGCGGGTTCGGCCTGGCACTCGAGCTTGAGCGGGTCAGCGACAGCATTCGTCTTCAGGCGTTGACCCTGATCCCATCCTCGATCGATCGCTTCGTTCGTCTGCCGGGTGTCCGAATCCGGTTTCTGCCGATCGAGCAGATGATCGCGCTTTTTCTCGATCATCTGTTCCCTGGTTTTGCCGTCGTGGCGCAAGGCGTCTTTCGGCTGCTGCGCGACAGCGAGGTCGAGATCGAAGAGGAAGCCGAGGATCTGGTCCGTCTTTTCGAGACGGCGCTGAAGCGACGGCGGCGCGGTCATGCCATCCTCCTTGCGGTCGATTCGACAATGCCGGCCGATCTGCGGCGCTTCCTGATGGAAAAACTCGACGCAGCGCCGGCGGACGTATTTGCGACCGATGGCATTCTAGGACTCAATGACACCGAGCAGCTGATCGTCGACGAGCGCCCTGACCTCGTCTTCACGCCCTATAATGCGCGCTTTCCCGAGCGTATCCGGGATTTCGGCGGGGATTGCTTTGCGGCGATCCGGCAGAAGGACATCGTTGTCCACCATCCCTACGAGAGCTTCGACGTCGTCGTTCAGTTCATCAGGCAGGCGGCGCGCGACCCGGCCGTGGTGGCGATCAAGCAGACCCTATATCGCACGAGCGAGGACAGCCCGATCGTGCGCGAGCTTGCGGCAGCGGCCGAAGCGGGGAAGTCTGTGACGGCGCTGATTGAACTCAAGGCCCGTTTCGACGAGGAGGCCAATATCCGTTGGGCCCGCGATCTCGAACGGGCTGGCGTGCAAGTCGTCTACGGCTTCTTGGAGCTTAAGACGCACGCCAAAGTTTCGTTGGTCGTGCGTCGCGAGGGTGGCCAGCTTTGCTCGTACGTTCATCTCGGGACCGGTAATTACCATCCCTACACAGCCAAGGTTTACACCGATCTGTCGTTCTTCACCTGTGATCCGGCATTGTGCCGCGATGCTGCGCGTCTGTTCAATTTCATGACCGGGTATGCCAGCCCCGCGAGTTTCGAGAAGATTGCAGTCGCGCCGCTCACGCTCAGGGCTCGGCTCGGCGAATTGATCGAAGCCGAGATCGAGAACGCAAAGCAGGGCAAGCCGGCGCAGATCTGGGCGAAAATGAACGCGCTCGTCGACCCGGCGATAATCGATCTTCTTTACGAGGCTTCACAGGCAGGGGTGAGCGTCGAGCTGGTGGTGCGCGGCATCTGCTGTTTGCGGCCGGGCATCCCAGGGCTTTCCGAAAATATCCGCGTCAAAAGCATAATCGGGCGGTTTCTCGAGCACAGCCGCATTGTTTGCTTCAGTAACGGCTCCAAGCTGCCGTCCGATCGGGCCAAGGTCTTCATCAGTTCGGCCGATTGGATGCCGCGCAATTTCGACGGGCGCGTCGAAGCATCGGTGCCGATTGAAAACCCGACGGTTCACCGCCAAGTGCTCGACGAGATCATAGTGGCGAATCTCCGCGACACGCTGCAGAGCTGGAGCCTGTTGCCTACGGGGGACTACGAGCGTGTGCCGGCCGATGAAGAAGGCTTTTCTGCCCATACCTACTTCATGACGAACCCGAGCTTGTCCGGGCGCGGCAAGGCGCTGAGGCGAGGGCACCCAAGGCTTGTCGTGCGCTGACCGGATGTCCGATCCCGATCCGCTTACGGCTGCTGAGCGCATCGGCGTCATCGATCTCGGCTCGAACTCGCTGCGCCTCGTCGTCTTCGAGCGGCTCGGCGCCGCGGTGTTTCCGCTCTTCAACGAGAAGGTTATGTGCGGCCTCGGGCGCGGCATTTCCCTCACCGGCCGGTTGAACCCGGAAGGAGTCGCCCTGGCGCTGGTCAATCTGCGCCGCTTCGTCGCTTTCGCCCGCGCCATTGCCGTCCATCATCTCGCGGTGCTCGCGACTGCCGCTGTGCGCGATGCCAGCGACGGAGAAGCCTTCGCCGCCGAGGTCGAACGCCAATGCCGTGTGCAGGTCAAGATAATCGACGGGGCAGAGGAGGCGCGGCTCTCCGCCGTCGGAGTGCTCGCCGGGATCCCGGACGCGGACGGAATTGTCGCCGATCTCGGCGGCGGCAGTGTGGAACTGGTTCGCGTCGGACCCGGCACACCGTCTGCCGGCGGTACCGGTCAAATTGACGAGGGCATTAGTCTCCCGCTCGGCCCGCTTCGTCTTGCCGAATTCGGCGATCGCGCGAAAGGTTTGTCCGAAATGGTCGAACGGGCGCTTGCCGGCGCTTCGGTTTTGCGCGCCGCGGCCGGAAAAAGGCTGTATTTGGTCGGCGGAGCAGCGCGCGCCATCGCCCGGCTACACATGGAGCACTCGCAATATCCGCTCCACATCATTCACCGGTACACGATTTCACGAAGGGAGGCGGAAGGTTTCCTCGATATCATCGGCCGGCAGTCTCGCAAATCGCTCGAGAGAATCACCACGATCTCGCGCAGGCGTCTCGACTTAGTGCCGCTCGCGGCGTTGGTCCTGCGCAAGCTGATTACCCACGCGGGGCCGCAAAGCGTCGTCTTTTCTGCTCTTGGGCTGCGGGAAGGCTATGCGTATGGGCTCGTTCCCACAGAGGAGCGGATTCCGGATCCGCTGATCGCCGGCTATATGGTCGTTGGCAGGCGCCAGAGTCGGTTTCGCCTCGACGGCGATCTGCTGCAGCAATGGACATCGCCGCTCTTTGGCGACTTCTCGGACGCGGTTCGACGCCGTCATCGGGCCGCATGCTGGCTCAGCGATCTGGCGTGGAGCGAACACCCCGATTACCGCGCCAAGCAGGCCTTCATCCGAAGCTTAACGCTGCCGTTTGCCGGCAGCACCCATTCGGATCGGGTTTTCGTCGCGACAGCCTTGCATGCCCGCTACGGCGGCTCGGCCGAAGATCCGGTGAAAGAGCCAACTCAACGGCTGCTCGACGAGCGCGCGACAGACGAGGCACGGACGCTCGGTCTCGCGCTGCGTCTCGCCTACACGTTGTGTGCCGGCTCTATAGAACTTCTGGCCGAACTCGGGCTCGGCCGCTCGGAAAACACTCTCGCGCTCGACGTGCCATCGGAGAGCAGCCTGTTCGTCGGCGAAACGGTCCAGCGCCGCCTCGATGCCGTCGCCCGCTCGCTGAGCCTAAACCCGGTCATCAGACACCGCGAAACGAGCGTGGCGGGCAGAGCATAGCGGTTAGGCGACTGCGGATCGGTTTGACATGACAGCCAATCCCGCCGACCGCGCGGGCGCCATCCTCGAAGTCGATCTCGCAGGGATAGCGGCGAATTGGCGCCTTTTGGCGCGGCGGGTTGACCCGGCCGGATGCGCAGCCGTGGTCAAGGCCGACGCCTATGGCTTGGGCGCCGCACTGGTGGCGCCTGCCTTGGCCGCGGGCGGATGCCGGCGATTTTTCGTCGCGACCATCGATGAAGGGATCGTACTTCGCAAGGTATTGCCCGAATTGGCCGAGATCGCCGTCCTGAACGGTCTGCTGCCCGGCTGCGTAGATGATTTTATCGAATTCCGCCTTGTTCCGGTCCTCAACGATCCCTGGCAGATCGCGGATTGGCGATCCGCCGCCGCGCGGCACGGGAAAGGGCCCGCGATGGTGCATATCGATACGGGTATGGGCCGCCTAGGGTTGACCGTTCGAGAGTTTGACCGGCTTGCCGAGGAGTTGTGCCGGCCTGATCCGATCGAATGGCGGGCGCTGATCAGCCATCTGGCCTGCTCGGACGAGCCCCAGCACCCGCTGAATGGCATTCAACTCGAACGCTTTGCTGCTGCACGACGGCGCCTCGCCCACCTCCCGGCCAGCCTAGTCGCATCCTCCGGCATCTTTCTTGGGCCTGAGTTTCACTTTGACCTCGCGCGCCCCGGTGCCGCTCTGTACGGGGTCAATCCGCAACCCGGCTGCCCCAACCCGATGCAGCAGATCGTCCGGCTGAAGGGCAGAATTCTGCAAACACGCGAAGTTGACCGAGATCAGACGGTTGGTTACGGTGCCTTGCATGTCATGGCCGCACCGGGACGCCTCGCAACCGTCGCGGTCGGCTATGCGGATGGCTGGCTCCGCTCGGTGAGCCAGCGTGGCTGGGGGCGCGTCAGCGGCAGACGAGTGCCGCTTCTCGGTCGCGTTTCGATGGATCTCATAGTTTTCGACGTGTCCGACGTCGACCCTGCGTCCGTGCGGCCCGGTGGGTTCATCGAGTTGTTGCACGAAGATTACGGCGTCGATGACGCCGCTGCCGATGCCGGCACGATCGGTTACGAGATCCTGACTGCCCTCGGTCGGCGGTACTACAGGGTCTATCGCGGCGCCCCGCCGTCAATGCTGAGCCAATGCTGAGGTTTCTCGCCGCCGTTGGGGCGGCCTTTCTTACCTTTCTCGCGACCACCGGCCGGCTCGCCCTGTTCGCGGGCATGTCCCTGGCGACCGCGTTTACGCCGCCCTTCTATCCCGGCGTGATCCTGCGCCAGATGGTCTCTATAGGATACTTCTCGCTGCCCGTCGTCGGGCTAACGGCAGTCTTTACCGGGATGGTGCTGGCACTCCAATCCTACACCGGCTTCAGTCGATTTTCCGCCGAGGGCGCAGTGGCGACGGTGGTGGTGCTGTCGGTAACCCGGGAACTCGGTCCGGTCATCAGCGGACTGATGGTGGCTGGCCGCGTAGGGGCCGCAATCGCGGCGGAGATCGGCACGATGCGCGTCACCGATCAGATCGACGCGCTCACCACATTGTCCACCGACCCGCTGCGCTATCTGGTGCTTCCGCGCCTCCTCGCCGGGGTCATCACCCTTCCGCTGCTGGTGCTGGTCGCCGACATCATCGGCGTTTTCGGCGGCTATCTCGTTGGCGTCTATAAGCTCGGCTTCAACCCCCAGGCTTATCTCAACGGCACTTGGCAACACCTCGAGACGATGGATCTCGTCTCGGGTCTCGTCAAGGCGGCGGTATTTGGCTTTATCGTTGCCCTGATGGGCTGTTATCAAGGCTACCATTCGAGCGGCGGAGCCCAGGGTGTCGGACGGGCGACCACCCATGCCGTCGTCTCCGCCTCGATTTTGATCCTCCTCGTCGACTATTTGATAACCGCAGCCTTTTTCAGCCGATGACCGCTACTCACTCAGTACCGAAGATCGCTGTCCGGGGACTGCGCAAATCATTCGGCCGTAAACAGGTGCTCGATAGCCTCGACATAGACTGCGCAAGCGGCGAGAGCCTCGTCGTCATCGGCGGTTCGGGCACCGGAAAATCGGTTCTGGTCAAGTGCATCCTCGGCCTGCTGCATCCCGAAGCGGGTTCGATCCGCATCGACGGCGCCGAGACAGTCGGATTACCGCACGCCTCTCGGGAACGCTTGCTGCAGAAATTCGGCATGCTCTTCCAAGGCAGCGCGCTGTTCGATTCGCTCAACGTTTGGGAGAATGTCGCGTTCGGCCTGGTCCAGGGACGCGGCATGGAGCGGATAGCGGCCAGAGAGATCGCGCTGGCCAAGCTCGCAGACGTCGGCCTCGGGCCGGAAGTCTCGCTGCTGCGCACGGCCGAACTTTCCGGCGGAATGCAAAAGCGCGTCGCATTGGCGCGTGCGATTGCGGCCGATCCCGAGATCGTGTTTTTCGACGAGCCGACCACCGGCCTCGATCCGATCATGGCGGATGTGATCAATGATCTGATCGTCAAATGCGTGCGGGAAGTCGGCACGACCGCGGTTTCGATCACCCATGACATGGTCAGCGCCCGCAAGATCGCCGACCGCATCGCCATGCTCCACCAGGGACGCATCGTCTGGCACGGGCCGACATCCGAGATCGACCATTCGGGCAACCTTTATGTCGACCAGTTCATCCACGGACGCGCCGACGGGCCCATCAAGATGCAGGTCCGGGCGGCATGAGGCGCAGGATGCTTGGTGCAACCCAGGATAACCGTCATTCCGGGGCGGGGGCCTCCGGGTCGGGCCCACGGCCCGCCCGAGGACAGGCTCCGCCCGCGCGCTCGGAATCCAAAAACACAGCCCTCAAAAAAAGGGGAGGACCGTGTTCATGGGTTCCGGGCCTGCCCCGATGGGGCATCCCGGAACGACACTCACTGCGGTTGAGTGGATGCCCCGACCGCAGGCGCGTTTTGTTTGCCAGCAATGCGGTTCCGTCCATGGCAAATGGACCGGTCGTTGCGAGGGTTGCGGCGCCTGGAATAGCATGATCGAAGAGTTGCCGCGGGAGGCGCCGCCCCGGGGGCTGTCCCAGGGGCTCTCCAAAGACCGCCGCGGCGAGCATCCGCTCGGTTTTGTCGGCTTGAGCGGGCCAAGCATGCTGCCGTCGCGACGGCGAACCGGCATCGCCGAACTCGACCGCGTCTGCGGCGGCGGCTTTGTTCCTGGCTCGGCAATTCTGGTGGGCGGGGATCCGGGGATCGGTAAATCGACATTGTTGCTCCAGGCCGCGGCGGCGATGGCGTCGCCTCCGGGGAAGCCCGAGGCAGCGCCGCCGAGTGCCGCCTACATCACCGGCGAGGAGGCGATCGATCAGGTTCGGCTGCGCGCCGAGCGCCTTGGTGTCGCCGAGAGCCCGGTATTGCTGGCGGCCGCCAGCAGTGTGCGCGACATCGTCGCCTCGCTCGACCGGGATGATGCGCCCGGTCTGGTGGTCGTCGATTCGATCCAGACCATGTATCTCGACACCCTGGACAGCCCGCCCGGTACGGTGAGCCAAGTGCGCGGGGCCGCGCAGGAGCTGATACGCCTTGCCAAACGGCGCGGCTTTGTGCTGGTGCTGGTCGGCCATGTGACAAAGGAAGGTGTCATCGCCGGCCCGCGGGTGCTCGAGCACATGGTCGATACGGTCCTTTATTTCGAAGGCGAACGCGGTCATCAGTTCCGCATTCTTCGCGCCGTGAAAAACCGCTTTGGCGCGACCGATGAAATCGGCGTATTCGAGATGAGCGATCGCGGGTTGACCGAAGTCCCCAACCCGTCGGCCTTGTTCCTCGCCGGACGCGCAATGCCGGATACCGATTCGGCAGAAGCGGAACTGGTCGGGCAGCTCAGCGGCTCGGCCGTGTTCGCCGGCATCGAGGGGACGCGCCCGGTGCTCGTCGAGGTCCAGGCCTTGATTGCCCCGGCATTGCTCGGCACGCCGCGGCGCGCCGTGGTCGGCTGGGACGGGACCCGGCTCGCCATGATCATTGCTGTCCTCGATGCCCGCTGCGGCCTGTCGGTTGGAGCCAACGACATCTACCTGAACGTCGCCGGTGGGCTGCGGATCGTCGAGCCGGCCGCGGATCTCGCGGTCGCTGCCGCTCTCGTCTCGGCATTGACCGAGACGCCGGTACCTGCCGATACCGTGGTCTTTGGCGAAATCGCCCTCTCGGGGGATGTGCGTCCAGTCGGCCACACCGAGGCGCGCCTCAAGGAAGCTGCCAAACTCGGCTTCAACACCGCCTGGATGCCACTCCGACGGAGCCCTGGCGCCGGGCGCTCACGCGCCGCCGAAACCGGGCTGAAGACCGCAGCAATCGGACATTTGAGCGAGCTGGTGACGCGGCTGTCTTCCCGGCACGCGCCGCACCGGCGGAGCGCGATGGAGATCGCCCAGTGAATGCCCTCGACTTCGCCATCATCGCGGTCATTGCGCTCTCG
Source organism: uncultured Alphaproteobacteria bacterium (assembly GCA_963695605.1). Taxonomy (GTDB): domain Bacteria; phylum Pseudomonadota; class Alphaproteobacteria; order ATCC43930; family CGMCC-115725; genus AP-15. The sequence goes on from CAVOHI010000065.1 coordinate 65,723, forward strand.
GCAATCTTCGCCTTCGCCCGCGGTTTCGTGCGCGAGGTGCTGTCGATCATCGCCTGGGTCGGTGCCGCGGCGATCACCCTTTACGGGTTCAACAGCGTTTACGCGTTCGCGGTGCGGTTGGTGACGACACCCCTCCTCGCCGACCTTATCGCCGGGGCCGGACTGTTCGTGATCAGCCTGATCGTGCTGACGATCATAACCGGTTACGTTGCGCGATTTGCCGATTCGGGCGCCCTGTCGCCGATCAATCGAACTCTCGGATTGATTTTCGGGCTGGCCCGCGGGCTCGTGCTCGTCTCGCTCGCCTATCTGGTGGTCGATGTCAGCCTGCCGCAGAATGATCGGCCTCCCTGGATCAAAGAGGCAAAGAGCGAACGGTTCCTTGCGAAAGGGGCGGATCTGTTGCGGACCGCCTTGCCCGATTCGCTACAGGTGAAGAGCGCCGGTGTCGCCGATGACACGCACCGGGCGCTCGAACGGGCGCAGGAGGCGCAAAAAGCCATGCGCGCCTATTCGAGCCCCGCCACCCCCTCCACGGCCCAACCCGGTCAGCAAGCGGCGCCGAGCTACAAGCCCGGTGACCGAAGCGATATGGATCGGCTGATCAAGAGCACCCGATAGCAGGTTTGCGCAGGCCCGACTCGTATTTCCTTTATGAAGGAATTATGTAGCGGGTTCCGAGACCAGGATCGCGGGATGCCCCTGGACACCGATCATTTCCACGAAGAATGCGGCGTATTCGGGGTCTATGGCCACCCCGATGCGGCGGCGCTCGCGGCGCTCGGGATGCACGCGCTCCAGCATCGCGGTCAGGAGGCAGCCGGGATCGTCGCCTATGACGGCGAGCAGTTCAACGCGCATCGCGGACAAGGTCTCGTCAGCGACAATTTCAGCTCCAAGGAGGTGATTGAACGCCTGCGCGGCAGCGCCGCGATCGGCCATGTACGCTATGCGACGACCGGTGAGGTCGCGCTGCGCAACGTGCAGCCGCTCTTTGCCGATTTCGAATTCGGCGGGCTCGCCATCTGCCACAACGGCAATCTGACGAATTCCTATCAGCTCCGGCGCCAGCTGGTGCGCCGCGGCAGCCTGTTCCAATCGACGAGCGACACTGAGGTGATCGTTCATCTGATCGCGACGAGCCTCAAGGACACCGTCGTGGATCGGCTGACCGATGCGCTGCGGCAGGTCCAGGGCGCCTATTCCCTCGTTGCTCTCTCGCAGGACGAGGTCATCGGGGTGCGCGATCCGCTCGGCGTGCGGCCGCTGGTCCTCGGGCGGCTCGGCCAGTCCTGGATCCTGGCTTCGGAAACCTGCGCGCTCGACATCATCGGCGCCGGGTTCGAGCGCGACATCGAACCCGGAGAAATTGTCATCATCGGCGCGGGCGGGGTGCGCAGCGTGATGCCGTTCGAGCACCTCAAGAGCCGCTTCTGCGTGTTCGAGCACATCTACTTCGCCCGGCCAGACAGCGTCGTCGAGGGGACCAGCGTCTATGAGGCGCGCAAACGGATCGGCAGAGAGCTCGCCCGCGAAAGCCATATCGACGCAGACATCGTCGTCCCGGTTCCGGATTCCGGCGTGCCGGCGGCGATCGGTTATGCGCAGGAATCGGGATTGCCTTTCGAGCTCGGGATCATCCGCAACCATTACGTCGGGCGGACCTTCATCGAGCCGACCGATCAGATCCGCCACCTGGGCGTGCGCCTCAAGCACAATGCGAGCCGGGCGAACCTGAAGGGCAAGCGAGTCATTCTCGTCGATGATTCGATCGTGCGCGGCACGACCTCGATCAAGATCGTCGAGATGGTGCGGCGCGCGGGAGCTACGGCTGTCCATATGCGCATCTCGAGCCCGCCGACGACCCATCCCTGCTTTTACGGAATTGCGACGCCAGAGCGCGAGGAGTTGCTCGCGGCGCGCTTCGATGTCGCAGGGATGGCCGAACTCATAGGTGTCGACAGTCTCGCCTTCCTGTCGATCGACGGGCTCTACCGAGCGATGGGGGAGCCCCGGCGCGATCGCCTCGCGCCGCGTTTCTGCGACGCCTGCTTTACCGGCGATTATCCGATCCCGCCGACCGATGCCGATAACGGCAAGGTTTCGGTGCAGCTGTCACTGCTCGCCGCGCCCGCTTGAACTTCCTTTGAATTTTTTCGATGAGTACTACCAGCCTCGGCTCGGCAGGCTCGCCGCCGCTTTATCGGGTGATTCTCGCGGCCTCGATCGGCAATACGCTCGAATGGTTTGATTTTCTGATCTACGGCTATTTCGCCGTAACGATCGCAAAACTGTTCTTCCCGACCGGCAACGAGACGGTCTCCTTGTTGCTCACGCTCGGCACGTTCGGCGCCTCCTACCTGGTGCGGCCGCTCGGGGCGATCGTCATCGGCGCCTTTACCGACCGCGCCGGCCGCAAGGCCGGACTGACCTTGTCGATCCTGCTGATGATGATCGGCACGACGATGACCGCGGTGACGCCGACCTACGCGACGATCGGCATTGCCGCCCCGATCCTTATTCTGTTCGCGCGCCTCTTGCAGGGCTTTTCGGTCGGCGGCGAGTTCGGCAGCGCCGTCGCGTTCGTCGTCGAGCAGTCCAAGGCTCGCAAGGGGTTCGCCGCCAGCTGGCAATGGGCCAGCCAAGGCGTAACGGCGCTGCTGGCATCTGCCTTCGGGGTTCTGCTGACCGGTGTCTTGCCGCCGGATCAGCTGCTGGCTTGGGGCTGGCGCGTACCGTTCTTCTTCGGCCTCTTGATCGGGCCGGTCGGTCTCTACATCCGGCGCCGCATGATCGAGACGCCGGAATTTACCGCCGTCAAGCCGACCGGCACGCCGGTGCGCGACCTGCTGCGCCGCTACCCGGGCCGGGTGCTGCTGGCGCTCGGCGCCTCGATCATCTCGAACAGCTCGAATTACTTGATCCTTTATATCCCGACCTATGCGGTCAAGCAGCTTGGCCTGCCGCAGGCGACCGGCTTCACCGCGACAATGGTCGGCGCGGCGATCCTCGCCGCCGTGTCGCCGCTTTCCGGCCATTGGTCCGACAAGGTCGGCCGCTCCGGCATCATGCTGGCGATGGCCTGGCTGTTCCTGATCACGGCCTACCCGGTCTTTTATTTCATGGTGGCCTATCCCTCGCTGGCGACCGCGATCTTCGCCGTCAGCTGGCTCAGCCTCGTCAAAGCCGGCTACAGCGGCGTGCTGCCGTCGTTGATGTCCGAGTTGTTCCCGACCGAGACGCGCGGCGTCGGCGTGTCGCTCAGCTACAGCATTTCGGTGACGATCTTCGGCGGCTTCGCGCCATTCGTCGCGACTTGGCTGATCGCCATGACAGGGGACAGCCTGTCGCCGAGCTTTTATCTGATGTTCACCGCCGGCCTCAGCATCATCGCTTTGATGGTGGTGCGCCAGTGGGAGGTCCGGGGGGAGCTTCGACGGCCCGAAACGGCCGCCGAGGCGATGTGATCGGACCGTCTCGTGGACAAGATCGCGCTGATCACCGGCGCGTCTCGTGGCATCGGCGCGGCGGTGGCCGAGCGCTTCGCGCGCGAGGGCGCACATGTGGTGCTGGTGGCGCGGACGGTCGGCGGCCTCGAAGAGGTCGACGACAAAATTCGCGCCGCCGGCGGCAGCGCCACCCTCGTCCCGCTCGACCTGCGCGATTTCGTCAAGATCGACGAACTCGCCGCGAGGATTCTTCGACCGCTGGGGCCGGCTCGACATTCTCGTCGGCAATGCCGCCGAGTTCGGCGTCTTCTCGCCGCTCGGCCATATCGATCCCGGGACTTGGAGCGAGGTCATCGACCTCAACCTGACCGCGAACTGGCGGCTGATCCGCGCGATGGACCCGCTGCTGCGCGCCGCCCCGGCCGGTCGCGCGATCTTTGTCACATCGGGAGTGGCGCACGGTGTCCACCCCTATTGGGGCCCTTACGCAATCAGCAAGGCGGGCCTCGAAATGCTGGTGAAGATCTATGCCGGCGAAATCACCAAGACTCGCGTACGCGCGAACCTGATCGACCCCGGTATCGTGCGCACCCGGCTGCGCGCGCGTGTCTTCCCGGGCGAAGATCCGGCCCGCCTGCCGCCGCCCGGAGAGGGTCAGCGACGCCTTTCTCGTTCTCGCCCTACCCGAATGCACCCGCAACGGCGAGATCATCGGTGCCCCTCTCCCTCCGAAGGGCGGAGAGGGGCCGTCGTTGTGAGCCGGCGGAGGGCCTCGACTACCGCACGGGTGAGAAGGTTGCCGGGATCAGCAGCTTGTTTTCCTGGCGGACCGGGCGGACGCCGGCTTGTGGCGGCCACGCGCCGCCGGGCCGGCGGGATTCTTCGCGGACGCGGGCGCGCTCGTTCAGATCCTTGTACACCCAGATGTGGATGAATTTGTTGAGCGCGCCGAGTTCGCTCGTCCAGCAGGCCGCCAGGGGTGAGAACCGCTCCCGCGCCTCGATGGCCTTGCCCCACGCCTCCAGCACCTTCGGGATGTCGCCCGGGGCGTAGGTGTAGGTGCGCATCTCGTAGACGTTCCCGGTGCCGTAATCGCGGCTGCCCAGCGGGCGCATGAACGGCGCCGGGTTCATGATCTCGGCCTCCTGCGCCACGATCAGGTCCTGGCCGCCGGGGAGCGCGTTGCGCGCGGCGTCTTGCGCCATCGCCGCGCGTACCCTCGTGCGGTGCTGCAGGTCGTCATAGGGATAGACGTGGACGACCTGATTGAGCGGACCGAATTCGGTGTGCCAGAAGGCACCCAATTTGGAGTGCTTCTCGCGCAGCGGGAGCCGCTTCTCATAGCGCTCCTCGAATTCGGCCAAGGTTCCGGGGCGCAGGGTGTAGGTACGGACTTCGTAGATCATCGGCACATCCTCCCAAGTGAAACGGTTTGCCGATTATTCGGCTGCTTCCTCTTTGACTGGCGTCAGATCGTAGCGCTGCATCGCAAAGCTGATCGCTTCATTCCAGCCGCGGCTGCGGATATCGATGTGTACGTCATCGGGACCCAGATACTTCAGATTGACCGCGTCGCCCATCGGGGTCCGCTCCGGCCTTTCGGTTTTCGGGATCGGCACGGGCGAATAATTCGCAGCTTCCAGGGCCTTGGCCGTTGCCTGCTCGTCGTCGACATAAAATCCGATGTGGTGAATTCCACGCATCTCGGAGGTTTGTCCCGGGCCGAGTTTCGGAGCACCAGGCTCGCCATATTTCAGAATAGCAAAGTAAATATAGCCGTCGCTGAGCCAAACACCCTTTTCGCCGGTGTCCCCGGGCCGGCGATATAGTTCGGTCAGGCCGAACTGTTCCTTGTAGAATTCTGCAGTCTTCGCGGGATCGTCGGTGACGAGTGCAATATGCCTGATGCGAGCCATCTGCCATCCTCCCTCGACGCATGCGCTTGTCGAAAGCGCGGGTTTTGCTGTGTAGGCTTTCTCGTAGGTTATCGTCAAGATGATGCCTCGAATTGGCGTATAAGGTGAATCGAAACGCGGCAGGCGGTCTCGCATTGGGAGGTGATCATGGAAAAGCGGCGAAGCATCGATGTGGCGGGGGCAAAGCACGTCAACCCGATCCCGAGCGCCAGCCGGCGCGGGCCGTTTGTCGTGTCCGGCGCGATCTCCGGCACCGACCCGGAAACCGGCAAGGTCCCGGCCGATCTCGACGAGCAGTGCCGGCTGATGTTCGAGAATGTGCGGCGGGTGATGGCGGCGGCCGGCGGCTCGCCCGACGACATCGTCAAGATGACGGTGTGGATCACCGACCGCTCGTTGCGCGAGATCATGAACCGGCACTGGGTCGCGATGTTCCCCGACCCGCAGTCGCGGCCGGCGCGCCATACCTTGACCTCGCGCGACTTCACCGCGCCGATGCAGATCCAATGCGACCTGATGGCCGTGCTGGGCGAGGGCTGACACGATGAAGATCGTCGATATCCGCACGACCCCGCTCTCCTACCGGTGCGACCCGCCCTATGGCAGCGCCGGCGGCATGCAGGCGCGCCGCGGCGGCCTCCTCGTCGAGATCGAGACCGACGAGCGGGTCATCGGGATCGGCGAGGCCGGGGTCGGCGGCGGCGTCACGCGGGACGTCATCGACAAGGTGCTGCAGCCGATGCTGATCGGCGAGGACCCGCTGCTGATCGAGGGGCTGTGGCAGAAGATGTTCGCGCGCACCCGCCAATTCGGCCGCCGCGGCATCGTCATGAATGCGATCAGCGGCATCGACATCGCGCTCTGGGACATCGCCGGCAAGGTCGCCAAGTTGCCGCTCTATCGCCTGCTCGGCGGCTGCCGCGAGCGGGTCGAGGCCTATGCCAGCGGCGGCTTCTACCAGGAGGGCAAGTCGGCCGACGACCTCGCCGGCGAGGCCGAGGGCTACCGCGCCCGCGGCTTCAAGGGCATGAAGATGAAGATCGGGCGCAACCCGTCGACGCAGACCCATCTGCGCCATCTGGTCGATCATGCCGAGCTCTGCGAGGTCGACCCCGAAGAGGACATCGCGCGGGTCGCGGCGGTGCGCCGCGCGCTCGGCCCGCAGGCGAAATTGATGGTCGACGTCAACTGCGCCTGGAGCCCGTCCTTCGCGATCGAGATGGGCCGCGCGCTCGAGCCCTATAAGCTCTACTGGATCGAGGAGCCGGTCGCGACCGACGACATCGACGGCAGCGCCCGGGTCGCCGATGCGCTCGCCACGCCGATCGCCGGCTACGAGACCGAGATCGGGCTCTACGGCTTCCGCGAGCTGATCACCCGCGGCGCCGTCGACATCGTCCAGCCCGACATCGCCTGGGCCGGCGGCTTCTCCGAATGCCGCCGCATCGCCGCCCTGGCGCAGGCGCATCACCTGATGGTCGCGCCGCACGCCTTTGCCAGCGCCGTGACACTCGTCGCCTCGCTGCATTTCATCGCCTCGATCCCGAACGGGCTGGTGCTCGAATTCGACCAGAACCCCAACGGGCTGCGCGACGAGCTGCTGAAGGAGCCGATCCGCATCGAGCCCGACGGCATGATCAGATTGCCGGAGCGGCCCGGCCTCGGCATCGAGCTCGATCGCGGCGCGGTCGAGCGCTACCGCGCCGAATGACCGCGCGGCAAGCTCTACACGATCGGTTACGAGAAGGCTCTGCTGAAGGACGTAGTCTCGACGCTCGCAGCGGCTCGGCGTCGCGACCCTCATCGACGTCCGCGACCGGCCGATATCGCGCCGGCCCGGCTTTTCGAAGCGGCAGCTCGCGGCGGCCATCGAGGAAGCCGGGATGCGCTATGTCCATCTCCAGGCGCTCGGCACGCCGCCGGAGGGCCGGCTCGCCGGCCGGCGCCGCGAATGGGATCGGTTTTGGGGCATCGTCGAGGAGAAACTCGCCCGCCCCGAAGCCGAGCTCGCGCTGCAGGAGGCCGGGGAAATCGCCGAAGCCGCGCCGAGCTGCCTGTTGTGCTATGAAGCCGATTGGCAGATCTGCCACCGCCGCCGGGTCGCCGAAATCCTGGCGCAACGCCACGGCTTTGCGGTGTCCCACCTCGCGGTCGGTGGCGAAATGATGGGAGGATGACGTGAACAGAGCGACCGCACTTCTCATCCTGACCTCGGCGACGCTCCTAGGCATGAGCAGCGGCTTGCGAGCGCAGCAGGCCAGCATGACCTTTTTCGTGACCAGCGTCGGCTCCGGCAAGGGCGCGGATCTCGGCGGCTTGGCCGGTGCGGACCAGATCTGCCAGCGCCTCGCGCAGAGCGCTGGGGCCGGAAATCACACCTGGCACGCTTATCTCAGCACCCAAGCGGCCGACGGCCAGCCTGCCGTCAATGCGCGCGACCGCATCGGGCGCGGGCCGTGGCAGAACGCCAAAGGGATGGTGATCGCCAAGGACGTCGACGAGCTGCACGGCAACAACAATCTGACCAAGCAGACCGCTCTGACCGAGAAGGGCGACGTCGTCAACGGCCGCGGCGACACTCCCAACCGGCACGACGCGCTGACCGGCACGCAGCCCGACGGCCGCGCCTTTCCGCCCGGCGACGACAAAACCTGCCACAACTGGACGAGCAGCACGCAAGGCACGGCGATCGTCGGGCACATCGACCGCCAGGGCCTGCGCGACGACGACGCGTCGAAATCATGGAATTCCTCGCACCCCTCGCGCGGCCCCGACGGCGGCTGCAGCCAGGCCGACCTGCGCAGCACCGGCGGCGACGGGCTGTTCTACTGTTTCGCCGCCGATCAATAAGGCTCTCGCTTCGAAGAGGAGCCGACGTAGCTCTTTGGTCGCGGCACGCCGGGCTTTGGCCTCCAGACGCCGCTCCTTGGCGGCGCGGCTGGGTTTTGTCGGCCGGCGCGGGGTCGGCGGCACGGCGGCGCGGCGGATCAGCGCGACCAGCCGGTCGAGCGGCGTCCTGACGGTTGCGCTCCTGCGTGCGGTAGCGTTGCGCAATGATGACGATGACGCCGTCGCGCGTCAGCCGGCGCCCGCCGATGCGCGCAAGTCTTTCGCGCACTTCTCCCGGGAGGGAGCGCGAGCGCGACAGGTCGAAGCGGAGCTGCACCGCGCTCGACACCTTGTTGACATTCTGACCGCCGGGACCGGATGCTCGAATAAAGCTTTCCTCGATCTCGCTGTCATCGAGAAAGAGATGACAGTTAATCGGGATCAACATAGCGCTTCACGCCGGATGGCATGGTAGTGTAAGCGTGAGCGTCATTCCTATTGGGTCGCATCGTGACAGCCTGCCCGTGCAGCGGTAGCGGCCTTGTGATTGTCAGGAGCCGAGAATGCCTAGTCTGAGTTTCACCGCACCGACCACAGTCGACGAGGCTATCAATGCCCTCGCCCGCGCCCCTGGCTTGGCGAAACCGTTGGCCGGCGGGACCGATCTGTTGGTGCAGATGCGGTCGGGCCGGATGCGCCCCGAGGTAATCGTCGACATCAAAAGAATTCCGGATCTGATCGGCATTCGCGAGACCGGCGACAGCTTTGTGATCGGCGCCGCGACCCCGGGGGTCATGCTCAGCGAGCACGAGGCCTTTTCGAGCGCGTGGCCGGGAATTGTCGAGGGAGTCGATCTCATCGGCTCGCAGCAGATCCAAGGACGCGCCTCGCTCGTCGGGAACCTATGCAACGCTTCGCCCGCCGCCGACAGCGTTCCGGCGCTGATCTGCGCGCGTGCGGTCGCCGTCATTGCCGGCCCCGACGGCAAGCGCGAGGCGCCGGTCGAAGCTATCGTCACCGGGCCCGGGCAGACTTCGCTCAAAAAGGGCGAGTTCATCGTCGAGTTTCGCGTGCCAAAGCCCAAGCCGCGGCAATCCGACGCCTACCTTCGTTTCATCCCACGCACCGAGATGGATATCGCCGTCGTCGGGTGCGGCGTCAACGTGACCCTGGATGCGGCCGGCCTTTGCACCGACGCCCGCGTCGTGCTCGGCGCGGTGGCCCCGACCCAACTCATCGTCGACGAGGCCGCACAGGCGCTGATCGGACATCGGCTCGACGACGATACGCTTTCCCGGCTCGACGCCGCCGCGCAGCGAGCCTGCAAACCGATCAACGACAAGCGCGGCACGATCGAATACCGAACCAAGGTCGCCGGCGTCCTCGCAAGACGGGCGGCCGCAATTGCATTTGAGCGCGCCGCCGGGCGCGTGGCGGGAGTCCACTAATGGCGAAACAACACGTATCGACGATCATCAACGGCGAGCCTGTCGAATATCTCTGTGAGCCGCAGCAGACATTGCTCGATGTGCTGCGCGACGAGCTGAACCTGACCGGCAGCAAAGAAGGCTGCAGCTCGGGCGATTGCGGCGCCTGCACCGTCATTGTCGACGGCAACATCGTCTGCTCGTGCCTGATGCTCGGCGCCGAGGCCGAAGGCCGCAAGATCACGACGATCGAGGGCATCGCCGAGGGCGAAAAACTGCACCCGGTGCAGCAGAAATTCCTCGAGCACGCCGCGTTGCAATGCGGGTTCTGCACTCCAGGATTCATCGTCGCGGCCAAGGCGTTGCTCGACGAGAATTTGAACCCGACCGAGGAGGAGACCCGCTACTGGCTCGCCGGCAATCTCTGCCGCTGCACCGGTTATGACAAGATCATTCGCGCGGTGCTCGATGCCGCCGCCGTGATGCGGGGGGAGGCAGCGCGATGAGCTATCTCGACAAGGATCTGCTGAAGGTCGTCGGCACCCGGCCCATTCGCCCCGATGGGGTCGACAAGGTCACCGGGCGGGCCAATTTCGGTGCGGACATGAGAATGCCCGGCATGTTGTGGGGCAAGATCAAGCGCAGCCCGCATGCGCATGCGCGTATCGTGTCGATAAACACGGACAAGGCGATGGCATTGCCCGGCGTCAAGGCCGTGACGACACGCGCCGATTTCCCCGACATCCCGCCGGACAAGCGCACGATCGGCGCCATGCCGCATAATCTGTGGGACCTGTCGCGCAACTGCATGGCCAAGGGCAAGGCGCTCTACGAAGGCCACGCGGTGGCCGCTGTCGCGGCAACTTCGCCGGCGATCGCCGAACAGGCGCTCGATCTGATCGAGGTCGAGTACGAGGTATTGCCGCATGTGATGGATGTCGAAGCGGCGATGGCACCGGATGCGCCAGTGCTGCACGACGACATCTTTACCGCGGGGGTCGAACCCAGGCCGACGAAGCCGTCGAACGTCGCCAAGATGGTCCGCTTTGCCAAGGGCGATGTCGAGGCCGGGTTCGCCGAAGCCGACGTCGTCATCGAGCGGCGCTACACGACAAAACCCGTGCACCAGGCCTATATCGAGCCGCATGCCTGCGTCGTCTCGGTCGCAGCTGACGGGCAAACCACGATTTGGAGCTCGAGCCAGGGCCAGTTCATGGTCCGCGCCTACACCTCGCGGATCGCCGGCGCTGAGGATAATGCGAGCATCCGTGCGATTCCCGCCGAGATCGGCGGCGGCTTTGGCGGCAAGACTATCATCTATCTCGAACCGATCGCCTACGTGCTGTCGAAGAAGTCGGGTCGGCCCGTCAAGATCGTGATGAACCGTGAAGAGGTGTTCCGGGCGACCGGGCCGACCTCGGGCGCCGTCGTCGAAGTCAAGATGGGCGCCAAAAAGGACGGCCGGATCACCTCTGCCAAGGCCGTGCTCAAATACCAGTCGGGGGCGTTTCCGGGTTCGCCGGTCCAGCAAGGCTGCATCTGCGGACTTGCGGTCTACGACCTGCCCAACGCCGAGGCGATCGGCTACGACGTTCTTAGCAATCGCCCCAAGGTTGCCGCCTACCGGGCCCCGGGCGCGCCGATCGGCTCGTTCGGGGTCGAAAGCTGCGTCGATGAGCTGGCTCGCGAGCTCGGGATCGATCCGCTAAGGATGCGCGAGATCAACGGCGCCAAGGATGGCGCCAAAGCCGCGCACGGCCCGACCTGGAACAACATCGGCTACATGAAGACCGTAGAGGCCGCCAAGGCGCATCCGCAGTTCAGCGTGCCGCTCGGGCCCAACCAGGGGCGCGGCATTGCCTCGGGCTACTGGCACAACGCCGGCGGTGAATCGAGTGCCGCCTGCCACGTCAACGAGGACGGCACGGTGACGGTCACCGAAGGCCATCCCGACATCGGCGGCTCGCGCGCCTCTATGGCGATGATGGTGGCCGAGGTGCTCGGCATTCCGTTCGAACGGGTCCGTCCGGTCGTCGGCGACACGACGGCGATCGGCTTCAGCGCCTCGACCGGCGGCAGCCGCGTCACCTTTGCCGGCGGCATGGCGGTGACGCAGGCGACGCAAAAGGTTGTCGAGGAGCTGAAGAAGCGCGCCGCGATCATCTGGGACATCAGCCCCGAAGCGGTCGAGTGGAAGGACGGCAAGGCGCTACCCGGCCGGCGCCAACGCCGGCAGCTTCGAGCCGCTCGATCTGGCTGCGATTGCCGCCAAAGCGGCGCGGACCGGCGGCCCGATAAGCGCCGAGGTGCAGATCAACGCGCAAGGGCAGGCGCCGGGTTTCACGACCCATATCTGCGATGTCGAGGTCGACAAGGAGACCGGCCACGTGAAAATCCTGCGCTACACGGCGATCCAGGATGTCGGCCGCGCGATCCACCCTTCCTATGTCGAAGGCCAGATGCAGGGCGGGGTGGCGCAGGGGGTTGGCTGGGCGCTCAGTGAGGAATACATCTACGACAAGGATGGCCGGCTCGAAAATCCCGGTTTCCTCGACTATCGCGTGCCCGTCGCCTCGGACATGCCGATGATCGACACGGTCCTGATCGAGGTGCCGAACCCGCGCCATCCGTTTGGCGCCCGCGGTTGCGGCGAGGTGCCGATCATCCCGCCGATGGCAGCAGTCGCCAACGCGATCGCCGACGCCACCGGCATCCGGCTGCGCGATCTGCCGATGTCGCCGCCGCGGCTGCGCGCCGCGTTGGACGCAATCGGAGCCGATGCGCGCCGCGGCGGAGTAGGAGTAATCGCCTCACACCGTCATTCCCGCGAAAGCGGGAATCCAGAGGCGACGCGTTCCGTCGCCGCCCTGGGCCCCCGCTTTCGCGGGGGCGACGTCTAGAACGGGAGTAAGGTTTGCATGACGTATATGCCGAAGGAATTGCAGAAGGTCGTCGGGACCCGTCCGATTCGTCCGGACGGCGTCGACAAAGTCACCGGACGCGCCAATTTCGGCGCCGACATGGTCATGCCCGGCATGCTGTGGGGCAAGGTCAAGCGCAGCCCGCACGCCCATGCCCGCATCATGTCGATCAATATCGACAAGGCGCTGAAGCTGCCCGGCGTCAAAGCCATCGTGACCTCGGACGATTTCCCGCCGATCGCGTCGGAAGAAGCCTTTGTCGGCGAAGGCCCGATGAACTTCCGCGACCTGTCGCGCAACTGTCTGGCGCGCGACAAGGTCCTCTATGACGGCCACGCCGTCGCAGCGGTGGCGGCGACATCGCCCTCGATCGCCGAGGAGGCGTGCGAGCTGATCGAGGTCTCCTACCACGTCCTGCCATACGTCATCGATGTCGAAGAGGCGATGAAGCCGGACGCGCCCGTATTGCACGACGATCTCTTCACGCAGGGAGTGGAGCCCAAGCCGACGCACGCGTCGAATGTCGCCAAGGTGATCAACTTCGCCAAAGGCGACATCGACGCCGGTTTCCGCGACGCCGATGTCATCATCGAGCGGCGCTACTCGAATGCGCCGGTGCACCAGGCCTATATCGAGCCGCATGCCTGCGTCGTGTCGGCCGCCGCCGATGGTCAATGCACGATCTGGAGCTCGAGCCAGGGGCAGTTCATGGTGCGCGCGTATTGCGCGAAATTGCTCGGCATCGACATCTCCGATATCCGCGCGATCCCGGCCGAGATCGGCGGCGGGTTCGGCGGCAAGACGCTGGTCTATCTCGAGCCCGTCGCGCTCGCGCTGGCCAAAAAGACGGGCCGGCCGGTCAAGATGGTGATGAGCCGCGAGGAAGTCTTCCGCGGCACCGGTCCCGGCGGCCGGCGCCGTCGTCGAAGTCAAGCTCGGCGCCAAGAAGGACGGAACGCTGACCGCCGGCGAAGTCGTGCTCAAATACCAGGCCGGCGCCTTCCCGGGCTCCCCAGTCGGGCCGGGCTGCATGTGCGCCTTTGCGATGTACGACATCCCGAATGCGAAAGTCACCGGCTACGATGTCGTGTCAAATCGCCCAAAGGTCGCTGCCTATCGCGCTCCCGGAGCCCCGAACTCGTCCTACGGGGTCGAGAGCTGCCTCCACGAATTGGCCGATCAGCTCGGTATCGATCCATTGGCGTTGCGCGAGAAGAACGCGGCCAAGGACGGCGTCAAGGCCGTGCACGGCCCGACCTGGCAGAACATCGGCTACGCGCAGACCCTCGAGGCCGCCAAGAACCATCCGCATCTGAAGGAAAAGCTCGGCCCCAACCAGGGCCGCGGCATCGCGTCGGGCTTCTGGTTCAACATCGGCGGCGAGTCGAGCGCGGCCTGCCACATCAACGAGGACGGCACGGCGGTCGTCGTGTCGGGGAACCCGGATATCGGCGGCTCGCGCGCCTCGATCGGGATGATGGCCGCCGAGGTTCTCGGTATCCCGGTCGAAAAGGTCCGCCCGATCGTCGGCGACACCAGCTCGATCGGCTTCTCGTTCCTGACCGGCGGCAGCCGCGTCACCTTCGCGACCGGCATGGCGGCGACGCAGGCCGCGGAGAAGGTCGTCGAGGAGCTCAAAAAGCGCGCCGCGATGATCTGGGACATCCCCGCCGACGCGGTCGAATGGAAGGACGGCAAGGCGTACCCGGCCGGCCCCAACGCCGGCAGCTTCGAGCCGCTGCCGTTGGCCGAGATCGCGCTCAAATCGGGACGGACCGGCGGGCCGATCAGCGCCGAGGTGTCGATCAACGCGCAAGGCGCCGGCCCCGGCTTTGCGACGCATATCTGCGACGTCGAGGTCGACAAGGAGACGGGCCAGGTCAAGATCCTGCGCTACACCGCGGTGCAGGATGTCGGCCGCGCCATCCACCCGAGCTATGTCGAGGGCCAGATCCAGGGCGGCGTGACGCAGGGGATCGGCTGGGCGCTCAACGAGGAATACATCTACGACAAGAACGGGCGGCTCGATAACCCGGGCTTCCTCGATTACCGCGTGCCGGTCGCCTCCGACCTGCCGATGATCGAGGCGGTCATGGTCGAGAACGCGAACCCGCGCCACCCGTTCGGCGCCCGTGGCGTCGGCGAGGTGCCGATCGTGCCGCCGATGGCGGCGGTCGCCAATGCGATCGCCGACGCGATCGGCGTGCGCATGCGCGACCTGCCGATGTCGCCGCCGCGGCTGCGCGCCGCAATCGACGCGCAGGAGCCGTTGCCCAAGGCCGCGGAGTAGCGGATGCGATCATACGCACCTTCTCGTCGCCCCCGCGAAAGCGGGGGTCCAGGGTACCGCCGCAGTTCCTGCCCGCTGGATTCCCGCTTTCGCGGGAATGACGGATAAATGCCGCACGTCCATTTCTCGGGCGAGGCCGCCCGCCGGTTCACCGGCGGGCGACCGAGCTCGAGGTGGAGGCGAACAATTTCCGCCGGATGGTTCTGGAGCTCGACCGCCGCTTCCCCGGCCTCGGCCGCCAGATCGAGGAGAGCATGGCGGTGGCGATCGACGGCGAGATCTTCCAGGACGCCTACCTCGCCCCGCTCAACCCCGACAGCGAGATCTACCTGATCCCCAAGATCGGCGGCGGCTGAGTTCGGGGCGGCGGGCGCCCCGACTCACCCTATCTTCACCAATTTTCGTTACCGCTCCGGCTATGTCGGAGATCTGCTGTTATACCTCGGCTTAGTGGTCGTCGTTCTCCTTGTCGTATGGGCAGGATGGTCGGCGATCCGACTACATCGGCGGACGGAGAGGCTTATTTCTGTCCTGGCTTGGGACAATGGGCATCAACCTTCAATCTCTTTGCTTCCAATGTAACGCGAATAAATGGACGGCAGTTCCGAATGGCGGCCGAGCGACATTACCAGTTCGGAACGCGGTGTCCCCAATGCCAATAGCCCCAGCGGTCGCGCCATCCGCCGCGGTGCCACCCCCCAGCCACATGATGGCTCGCCCGACTGATCGGGAGCGATGGCCCCGTGCCGACCATCACTCGATCCGGCGGAACGTCGTCGCGGAATACGCACTTAGATCTCGGGTGAGGCCGAGGCACGGTGTCGAGATACGGCGGGTGACACGACGACAATTGCCGCCGCGATCTCCATCGCAAAGCACACCAGCAGCACCACTGTGCCGGTCCCTCCAGATGGTGGAGCTGGGCGAGCAGCGTTGGTCCGAACGCGAAGGTGAACTGGTTAATTGCGACGACGATGCTGATGAGCCGCGCGAAATGCTGCTTCGGGAACTCTTGCTGGACGATAAGGCCCGGCAATGTCGTCGCATTTCCGACACCAATCCCGAAGATCACACAGCCAGGGTAGAGCATCGACCGGTCCGTGCTCGCCGCCAGGAGCCCCATGCCGAATGCCTGCACACCGAAATTGAGAGAGGTCACGACCCGCCGGTCGAAGCGGTCGACGACAAATCCCGTTACGACGCGCCCAACGACGGCAGCGAATGTCGTCAAGCCGACAGCCCAACCGGCGGCTATGGTCCCGATCGAGGGCGACAGAAATGCGAACTGATGAGTAGAGGAGCCCGACCTGCGCGGGCGTCGGGCGACGCCAGAATGGGATCGAGGTCGTGAGGAAGGCGCGGGTGCGCAACACTGCCGCGAGGCGAAATTCTGCGACCCCATCAGGCGACGCCGTGGCGGAGTGGGAGGGCCTATCGACGCCTGAACGCAGGTCCGCCGGGTCATGCTCATCGGGATGTCTCGGCCGAAGCACCAGCACCGCGACCGGGATGAGGACAGCAAGCATGACCGCGGCCGCCGTATCGAGGCCGGCAGCGAAGCCGAAGCGCGAGATCGCCAAGACCAACACCGGTGCGATCACGACCCCGCCGGCGCTGCCGCCGTTCATCGCCCAGCTCAGGGCGAGCCCGCGCCGTCTCTCGAACCAAGGCGCGACAAGGATATTGACGGCTGCGCCGCTCATCGTGGCCCATCCCAGCGACATCACGGCGAAACCCGCATAGACCTGCCGGGGCCTGGTCATCAGGGTCAGCAAGACAATGCCGCACGCCATCGCGACGGTGCCGATCGTGACGACAGCTCGCGCACCCCATCGATCGAAGAGGGGTCCGACGACCAGGAAGAGCAGGGCGGCACCGAGAATGTAATACACGGTGATCGCCGAGGAGAGTTCCTCGATTGACCAGCCGTGGCGGGCTTGGAGCGCGACCAGGTAAATGCCTGGTCCGTAGAAGCCCAATCCAAACCCGAACATTGCGACGAGGAAGGCAGCGGCGACGACGAGCCAGCCCGGGTAGAGCCTTGCCGCGCCCGCTGCATGGACAATCGAGGGATCTCGCATGCACGGGAAGTTGATCCTTCCGATCGGGCCTATTCTGGCCGGGATCGGACGTGATCCTGCGATCGAGTCCGATTTCGTCTACCGGTCGCCACCGCGCTCCCTTAACCTCATGCGCATGACGACCGTCTTGCCTTTTGGTCTCGATTGGGAGACCTGCGATCGCGCGCGCCTGACGCGGGACCCTGCCTTCGACGGCGTGTTTTTCACAGGCGTGCGGACAACCCGCATCTATTGTCGCCCGGTCTGCGGGGTGCGACCCGCAAAGTCCGAGAATGTTCGGTTCTTTGCCACGGCGGCTGCCGCCGAGCGGGCGGGCTTTCGGCCATGCTTGCGCTGCAGACCTGAAGCGGCGCCAGGGAGCCCGGCATGGAATGGGACGGCGACCACCGTCGCGCGGGGCATGCGCCTCATTGAGGAGGGGATTCCTCGAAAAAGCCTCGGTCGCCCATCTCGCCGATCATCTCGGGATCGGACCACGCCACCTGCTGCGGCTGTTTCTGCATCATACGGGCGCGAAACTCGAGCGGGGTCGCCGCGACGCGGCGCGTACAGGCAGCAAAACGGCTCATCGATCAGACCGCGATGCCGCTATCGGAGATCGCCTTCGCCGCTGGCTTCCGTAGCATCCGGCGGTTCAATGACGCATTTCGCGCGACTTACGGGCGTCCACCATCCTGGTTTCGCCGGACCGCGATCTGAGCGGAAAGTTCAGCCTCGCAGGGCCGGCCCAGCCCGCGCTGCGGCTGGGGCGCTTGGTTGTCCGGCGTTAGCCGCAATTTTTGGCACGGAACCAATGGTGCGATTTGCCGTTTCCGGGCCGGGCGTTGCGAAACGGTCTGACGTGCCCTGGAGCCGTCCCGCAAATCGCGCCTAGTGTCCTCTCTTTCGCGGACCCGGCGAGAGGCCCGCTCCACCGGCCCTTTTGTGCCGGCACTCCGGCATGGAACGAAGGGTGGCGTTCTGTGTTTCCCCATCGGGCGTTGCGAAGGGACGCTGGGTAGTGCTCCTTTTCGAAGGCTGGCTGAATTAGTGGGTTCGGAAACAGGGTATGCGGGACTGCGCGACGCCTAACTCAACGCCCCTTTTCCTGGGCGAACGGGCGCAGATCTGCTGCCTAACCGAGCCTATTGACTAACCGGATCGGGCGGTGGGCAGGGAACTAATGCTCTTGCCGAGGCGGATGGCCGTGCTCTTCGTCGTGTTGGCGCTCACCGGGTGTGCCTCCATGTCGCCTGGACCGGGGCAGACGCGAACGCGCCCTATCAGCAAGGCGATCCTCGCGACACCAGCGGAATGCACTGGGGCCGGGACAGCGAGCCCCAGCTCGGGGCCTGAGCCGGCCGTTCCCAATGGCGCCAGGGCCGCTCAGGGTGTCGCCTGCGGAATAGGTTCCGTTTTTCCCGGTGTCTAAACCGGCCACGGGAACCGCACTCAGATATCTCGTTACCCTCGATCAGAAACACGCGGCCGCTTATGCGAGGGGCTACCGAGTGCCGGGCTTCTCGCCGTCGCCCAATTCCCCTGGTCATCAAGGCGAGTTGCCGGGTCCCGGCGGCTCATAATGGAGGTGCCTCCAACGGATGATGTCGAACTACTGATCGCCATCCGGCCCGACAGTTAGGCCTAACCTCCCTGAACTCCGTGTTTCGCGCCGAAGTTTGCGCGACGGGGACCAAGCCGCTGAGTTCGACCCAAATGCGCCCGTCCGGAACTCGACTTGAGGCACCATGAGCCGCGGCTCGATAACGGATGCGTCCTGAGTGTCAATCCCGAGGAATCAAAACGCAAGATGCGGGTATATGCTGCTGCGACCCCGAGGTAGTGATGCGCTCGCCGACAGGCATTCACAGCATAAGAGGGTCGAAGACATGCGCGCGAAACCGATAACAAAGCCATTGTAGCCCGCTGGTTCGAGGGGTTCTGGGCCAATCCTTGGAATCCCGAAGATGATCGACGACCTTACCGCTGCAGAGGATATGCTTCTCAATATTCCCTGCATGCGCCGCGTCGCGGACGCGAGGATATACGGAACTTCATCATGGGGTTCCGCGAGGCGTTTCCCGACCTCAACTTCTGGGGTACTGCCGATTCTCATTGCCGAAGGCGATTATGTGGTTGGTCGCTGGGAGGGTGGCGGCACGCACACCGGACCCGCCTTCAGCGACTTTCTCGCCGGCTCCCTTCCGGCGGCGTCCGGCCGGAAGATGCGGTTTATCGGAACGACTGTGCTCCGGGTCGAGAACAGCAAAATTGCTGAGGAAATCGGCCTGGACGATGGCGTGACCGCACTTCAGCAGCTTGGTATCCTGAAGGCAGCCTGACCGGAAACGGGCCGGGAGGAATTATCCTCCCGGCCCGCTCTCCGGCGGTAAGAGGGGTATTTCATGGCCGACCGGGAAACCATGTATCACTGGCGTCGCCTCGACGATCGGATCACTACGTCGGGTCAGCCGACTGAACCGCAACTCGAAGAGATCCACGCGCTGGGTATCCGGCATATCGTCAACCTCGTTGAAGGACGTGCCGGTGCACGTCCATTGCATCGCGAACGATCGGGTTTCGGCCTTCTTCTCTATCGGTACCGCCGGGATGTGCTTGGCATGGACGAGGCCCGAACACGCGCCGACATGGAAGAGGTTTCGCACCCCGAGGGCGTCTGGGCGCGCCGTTGTGAACCGCTAGCCCGATGA
This sequence comes from uncultured Alphaproteobacteria bacterium, assembly GCA_963695605.1. GTDB lineage: Bacteria > Pseudomonadota > Alphaproteobacteria > ATCC43930 > CGMCC-115725 > AP-15. The sequence goes on from CAVOHI010000065.1 coordinate 85,326, forward strand.
GGCACGACCGATGACGATCGAAATCAACGGGATGGCGCACGTGATCCTGACGGTGAGCCGCTTCGCAGTCGCCCGCGAGTTCTACCGCAAGCTCTTGCCGGAATGCGGGATGAAACCAGTGTTCGACGGCGACAAGTTATTCTACAGCGTCGGCGCTCGAACCGCAATCGGCATTGAACCTGTTGACCCTGCGCTGGCTGGCGAACGCTTTGTGCAGCAACGAGTGGGTCTTCACCACCTCTGCCTGCGTGCCCGTTCGCGAGAGGACGTGGATCGATGCGCCGCCCTGCTCAAGGAGATGGACGCGACGATCGTTCGAGGACCGCAGGAAGGCACTTGGGCACCGGGCTATTACTACGTGCTGTTCGAGGACCCAGACGGCATCGGCTAGAAGTGAATTTTGTGCCTGGGGCTGGTGTGCTGGCGGATCGGAACCCAGTTCAACCCCACGGCGGGCTACATCTGAGGTTCTAGACCGACTAACGTCGACAGCGCGACGATCTCCCACCCGTGGCGTTGTAATATGCCGCCAACCGGCGCTCGTTCATCGACGCGAATTTACGCTGAGTAAATGTCACTGATCCACGGCCTCCTTCCTCGGCCGGTACGTGTCCCGATCCTAGCGCGTTCAGAACAAATGACTTCGTCCGGAAACGAGCCGCTAGTCGGCCGGGTCCGCAGGCAATCAGCCGGTGCCGATGGCAGGCTTTGTTGCCGTTCGGGGCGGATGCACCAACAGCAACAACAGACAGGAACCGATCGTCATGATCATCATCAGCGCGAAATCGTTCGATGTCGGCGACCATCGACGCTTGCCGGGTCACCTCGGCGTTGAGCGCGGCGACGCCGGCCGGGTCTGACAGGCTAAAGGGTGCGGTCAGATGCGGGGCTTGCGCCAGCGGGTTATCCGGCCGCAGCTGCTCGACGAGCCGCGAGTCGAACAGTGAATGTTCTCGGTCAGCCGCGCTTCAAGGATCGAGATCCCGACGCTGCCGCCAAGATTGCGCATCAGGCTCCGCAGCGCCGTTCCTTGGGTCAGGATGTGCCACGGCAGATTTGATAAGGCGATCGTATTCAACGGAACAAAGGTGCAGCCAAGGCCGAAGCCTTGCACCAAGCCAGAGACGATAACCGGCTCCATTCCCATGTACAGCGAGAACTGTGTCATCTGCCACATCGAGACCGCGCTGAGCAGCAACCCGAACAGGATGATCAGCCGGTTGTCGACCCGGTCGATCATCCGCGCGACGACGAACATCGCGATCATCGAGCCGACGCCGCGCGGCGCCGTGACAAGGCCGGTCGTCAGCACTGGATAGTTCATCAGGTCCTGGAGCATTGTCGGCAGCAGCGCCAGGGTGCCGTTCATGATGAGCCCGACCATGAACATCAGCACGGTCCCGGCAACAAAATTGAGGTTGCTTAACAGATCGCGGTTGAGGAACGGTACGGTGGTCGCCGTCGCTGTGTGGACGATGAAGAGATAAAGGGCGACCCCGGAGATGGTCGCTTCGACCCAGATCTCGGTCGAGCCGAACCAGTCTAGCTCGCCGCGATCGAGCACCATTTGCAGCGCGCCGATTGCCAGGCTGAACATGGCAAACCCCATGAAGTCGAATGGCTCGCGATGGGCGTGACGCGCCTCACGCATAAAGATCAGCGCGCCGATCCCAGAAATGAGGCCGACGGGCAGATTGATCGACCCAGCGCCAGTTGTAGTCGTCGGTCAGCCAGCCGCCGAGCGCGGGGCCGCTGTCGGACCCAGGTCACGTTCCATCGCCGCAGACCGCCATGGCGCGCGCCGTGCCGTTCCGGCGGGTTGATGTCGAGAAGGATAGCCTGCGATAGCGGTATCAACGCGGCGCCGCAGATACCCTGCAGCCCGCGATGCCGACCAACTCGGCAAATTGGTGCCATACCGCAGAGGGTCGAGGCGAGGGTGAACCCTCCGACCGACAGGATAACATCCACTTGCGGCCAAATCGGCCGGCCAGCCATCCGGTCAGCGGCGTCGTGATCGCCGCCGCGACAATGTAGGAGGTCAATACCCACGCGATCTGGTCGTGCGTGGCGGAGGCCCCGCGGAGATGGGGGAGCGCGACGTTGGCGATCGTGTGTCGAGCGCCTGCATGATGTTCGCCAGCATGATCGAGAAGGTGATCGCGGTACGGTTCGGAACAGCCGCGCGCACCTCGGTTCTCATCGCGTCGCCCGCAACCAGTTGACCCGGCGCCGTCGAATGCCGAGCTACGCAAGCGATGTATCCAAATCTGGCGACGGTTAAAAACGCGCCACGTGATCATAGATACGCCTAACAAAAAGGCAAAACTTTACGCTTCCGCGGGAGCTTCGACATTTAACCGCTTGGGATCGGTCGATGATAACCCCGACGTTTCGGCGCGCGACCTTGGGATGGCGTTTTTTGGGCGCCGACGGCCCGCGCGTGTATCAAGGGGTCGTCGCGAGAAATTTCGCACCCGCACTCAGGTTGTCTTGGTGTCGCCATCTGTTGTTTCGGTGACCTATTCTTTGACCTCGCCGACCGGCAGCAATCGAGATCCATCTACTGCCCACTTCGATCTAGCGTCGGGAGCGCGATTTGGCAGCTTCTTTGGTTGAGCCGCATCACCAAAGGGAACCCAGCGCGCACCAAACAGCAGGCCAGTGTCATACCGGATAACCGCTGACCGCCTATCGACTACCACAGAACGTCGTTATTGCCAAAATACGTGCAGCGACCAGTGCAGTGTGGTACGATATTGCTGAAAAGACCGTCATCGAGAATATTGGTATGATTGGGCAAACGACCGACATTGTGGCGGTCAAGACCGAAGCCGCCAGGGCGGGTTCAGGACTACGGCGGACCTGACACTATATGAGCTTAGGCCATGACGAATTTCGATGAGGACATCCTCGCGAATTGCGCGCCATGCAGGAGGTCGGGATCCGGACCGAGAAGCACCCCAACGCGGCGGTGGCGATCTGGGTGGTGGTGGCCGACGAGGAGGTCTTCGTGCGGTCGGTGCGCGGCACCAAGGGGCGCTGGTACGGGTATTCGCAGCGGGCGGGCCCGCTACGCTCGAGTTTGCCGGCCGCCAGCTGGCAGTGCACGCGATCCCGGTGAGCGACCCCGCTGCGGTCGCCAGGACCAGCCACGAATACCTGCGGAAGTACCAACCGAGCCCCTATGCGCAGGCGATGGTACGCTCCGATGTCCTGCCGACCACGCTGCGGCTCGAACCGCGCTGACCAGCCGCCTTTAGTTCACGAGAACCCTTCGGACCGGGCCTGAAAGGAATCGCGAACGATGCCAACGCGCGCGGTAAGAGCACTATCCTCGAACTAGCCCCCTGGTGCCTGTGCGGCCGGCCCCCAGCCTATGCCAACGGAACCCGAACGGCGTCTCCGCCCCTTCAATTCTTTTGACTTCCAGAGAGCGGATCTCGGTGATGAGAAGCTTGCGCGGCTAAGGCGGGCGCCTGACGGCAGAATGCGGCGCTGACGCACGAAGGACAATACTTCCCGGAAGCAAGCGGGCTGGGCCGGGGAATGGTCGCGATCGCGCGCCGGTTTGCGCCGCGGTAAGCGGCCCCGGGGGCTAGGGGATTGGCCCCTGTTTACAGACGAGTCCGACATCCGGATGGTTGAGCATCGCACTGACGGGCTGCTCTTAGCTGCTCGTTTTTGAGATCGCAGCGCAGTCGCGGCCATATTCGAGACCGGCGTGTACCCAGCGTCAAATGAATGTCAGTTCCACGCCGCTCCTGTAGAGTGGCCCTGATCCGCCGCAGCTACGGCTGGCTGCGAACCAGGAAAAGCTTGGAGGAGACGCGATGACTGAGAGCGGTTCGCGCTCATTTGGTATTGCGACGCACGATGCTGGCCGGAATGGCGGGAGTGCTTGGTGGCGCCGTGCTTCGCCCAACCCCTGTACAGTCTCAGGCCGGCAGCGCTCCGCCCGCAGCGCGCTACGGCGATCCGGGGTGGTGGGCGCAGC
>CAVOHI010000066.1:0-10458 GCA_963695605.1 uncultured Alphaproteobacteria bacterium
ATGCCCCGACACAGTCAGCTGCACAGTCGGTCACGCCCGCGGGGCAGGCTGATGCACAATTCATCACGAATACGGCGCCGCAGCAAGCTCCTTTCCAGCCAACAGCGCCTCCCAACGCCCAACCGCTATATCCCATTCCCAGAACGATGTATGAAGAAGTAATCGCCAAGTACAGAATCGGATCTGGGTATAAAGCAATATATGCGAATCTTACCGGCGACCAGATGTGGTCTATTGTCCAATCGAAGTTTGGCCAGCCGAGCGAGCAATTGGCGATCGCCGAGGCGAGGCAAGCGTGCGAAGACCATGCGACACAAAGCAATCTAGATCCCGGCAAATGCGTCCCCGTCGCGGTCGATGACCGGCAGGTTTTTGATCCCGGCCCACTTTTTTCGGTCGCCGAAAGAGCGCAAGACCAGCAGGCAAATCTGAGTACACTGGAGACGCCGCCCCGAGAGTGAACCGTATTCTGAGGGCGCAGGGTGGTCCAGTGCGGAGGTCGGCAGCCGATTGACGGCCCGCTTGGGGGTGAATGACCAAATCTCGAATTTGACGTCAGTTTCGATAGGCTAATCCCGGCGGGAATAGCAAAATTCAGGAAGTTCGGAGCCTGAGCTCAGCCGGGGGCGCGCGTGCATCCTGCGCCACTGGGCGGGTGTGATGCCCATTTGATGTTTAAACGCGCGCTGGAAGGCGGCGTCGGATTGGTATCCGGCAAGCTCGGCGACGCGCCGGTCGACATGTTCGATGTCTTGAGCGCGTTGGCGGCGACCGTCATGCGAATGTCGGTGAGCAGGTCGCTGGCCGAACGGACGCGAGGATTTGCTGCTAGAGCCAGCAGCCCGTCCGGCGGTGCTGTGACTTCGCTCGCCAGCCGGAGCGCGATCGCGAATAGCGCTGTGGAGAGGGCGTTGAGCATCGCTAGGCCGCCCAGATTTTTCGGCGGATCCCGCGCGCATTAGGCTGACAAGCCCCACGATCTCCGCGCGTCGCGCGTGATCCTCGGCTGGGTGACGAAAGTGCCCTTGCCCCTCGTGACCTCGACGAAGCCGCGTTCGACCAAATTCTGAATTGCCTTCCGCACGGTCGTGCGGCTGACCTTAAACCGCTCGACCAAGCCGCCTTCCGACGGCACTTGGGCCGGCGGCAAGCTGCCGTCAGCGATATTGCCGGCCAGAACAGAATTCGACACGTTCGTAGAGGGTGATCATGACATCACGACAACGTGACATCATTATGTCTTGGTGACAAGCGGCGCATCTCTAAATTTCCTCGTGGCGGAGCGGCGATCAACTGCGGGCCCCTAATCCAACGGCGATGCCGCTGTCCGCGGAATCATCTGGGAGTACTGAAATGAAAACCCTACTTCTCGCCGGCGCGACTGTCGCCTTGCTGACCGCTGTAAACTTCGCGCCCGCAATGGCGCAGGGACCAAAGCTCTCCATCGGAAACACTCGGGCCGGGATCTCCCAGCCCGTCGACAACACCCAGCCGATATATCCCATTCCCAGGACAATGTATGAAGAAGTAATCGCCAAGTATAGAATCGGATCTGTTCATAAAGCAGTGTATGCGAATCTTACCGGCAACCAGATGTGGTCTATTATCCAATCGAAGTTTGGCCGGCCGAGTCAGCAATCAGCGATCGCCGAGGCGCGGCAAGCGTGCGAAGACCATGCGGCACAAAGCAATCTAGATCCCGGTAAATGCGTCCCCGTCGCGGTCGATGACCGGCAGGTTTTTGATTCCGGTCCACTTTTTTCGGCCGCAGAAAGGGCGCAAGACCAGCAAGCAAACCTGAGTGCGCTAGAGACGCCGCCCCGAGAGTAGCCCCTGTTGAGCGTCGCCAGGCCGCCTAGATTTTCGGTGGCGGATTCGGCACGCATGAGGCCGACCAGCCCCACGACCTGCGCGCGGGTTCCGGGTGGCGACGCGGAGGCGCCGATCTCGGTAATCGACCGTGCCCTTGACTGGCATCATCTCCAAAAGCCGGCTCAGCCAGTCGTGGGCGTTTTCCATGTTGGCCTCATCTATGAGACGACTAGGCATCTAATTGAAATCAATATGCCATTCATAATATCAAATGTGAGGCATAGATGACACCCACCGAATGAGCGGCCAATCGCCTGCCGGAGCGCACCGAGGGAATGTCCTATGTACCCGCATTTCCATCCCTGCAGTTGCCGCAGCGAGTGGCGCAGATCGATCTTCGACCCGCCCGCCTGCTCATTGAGCTAGGACGTGTATCGAGCCGCGGGCGCTGTAGTGCTTCGAGGAGCAATGTCATGACCGTCAGCGAATATGAAGAGCGGTTCCGGGTTTCGTTGCCATCACTGCATGAAACGTTTGTTGCGATGCAGGGAAGTGGCCCGAGACGACGGCGGAGGCAGCGCTTCTGGGCTGCTGTAGTTTTGGGCGGCGGTATTATGGCGGCAAACGAAGTCGTGCTGCGGCATTCCGCTCACGATGTTACGCACAGTGCCCCGCAAATGATGCACTCCGATGTCGGATCAACCCCCATATCGCCCGCAGGACGATAGGGCCTGTCACCCAGGCGGGTGTGGACGCTCGACGCACAGGAGATAGACAGCGCCGCCCTCCTGGACCGACCGAACATCTGCACGGCGGCGCAATGATAGGACACGTCGCATGTACACGAACAAAAAGACGATCGCCAACTCACCGTATGAAGAGGCGCTCAGTGAACTCCGCGCCGCGGTGCCGAGCTTGCAGGCCATCGCCGACCGCGCCTTTGCGCTGGCAGCGGCGAACGAGTTCGAAGGCCCGCGCCGCAGCATCGAGCGCGTCGGCATCCGGGCGGTTGATCTAATCACGGCAATTTCCGGACTAGCGCAATCGTGATCGGCCGTGCGCGACCTCTCCAAGGGTGCAACCATGTTGCGACGCATCGCGAGCGTGGCCTGCCTCGGATCATCTCCAAAAGCCGACTCAGCCAGTCGCGGGATTTCCACCTTAAACTCGTATATGATACGAACAGCCATATAATTGAGATAATATGACATTACTAATATCAAGCGTCAGGCATAATATGACACCCAGCGGACGGGCGGGGATCGCCCGTCGGAGCACATCGAGGGAGTGTCCTATGTCCCGCATTTCCACCCCCGACCGTCCGCCGAGATAGAAGCCGCACTGGCCATAAACAGGCTCACACGGCCGGCGGGCCTTCGTTGTAGAGGAGTGTTTGGCAATGCTCATCAAGACGTCTGTGCTTTCGCTATCGCTTGCGCTCTTCATCGGCGTCGCCGCGGCGCAAGCCCCATCCTGGCCGATCGTCGAGGGCCGTCAGCTGCAGCCGACCCAACAGCAGGTCGACAGTAGGGTAGATGACAGGGCCCGCCAGTGGAGTCGTGGTGTCCAGTCGGAGATCGACCGCCTCTACGACGAGATTATGCGCGGATCGCGCTAGGAGTGCCCGATCGATGATGCGGACGACGTATGAGGCAATCCAGGACCTGCTGGTCCACCTCGAAGGCTGGAACCCGCCTGTTCGGGCTCGGCTGATCGCGGAGGCCCGGCGCTGGATGGAGCAGGAGCCCCACCCGCGTGGTCGCCGGGTGTCCGAGAACCCTCACTTCGAAGCAGGAGAAACCCAATGAACCAGCTCACCGATAAAACAGTTTCTTTCACCACTGCGAGCAGGACCGATGGACGCGGTGCAGACCGAGATTTGATGAACTTCCTTGTAAGGGGACTCATCAGGCTTGGCATCCGCAACGAAGACTTCGGTTATCACCTGCTTCGTGCGTCAATGGTCATCATTTTCTTCTTCTTTGGGTATCAGAAATGGTTCCAGTACGAGGTGGAACGACTGATCCCCTACATCAGCAATGGCCCACTCATCTTCTGGCTTTATCCGCTTCTTGGCATGCGCGGCGCCACCTGGTTTTTGGGCGTCTCGGAATGGACGTTCGGCACGCTGTTGCTCCTGGGATTTTGGAACAGGAAGTTGGGCATCCTCGGGGCGCTCGGCTCCAGTGCCACCTTCATCGCCACCGTCACGATCATCCCATTCATGCCCGACGGCTGGGACGCGGCTGCCGGCGGCTTCCCGGCCATGACCGGCAATGTTCCCTTCCTGATGAAGGACGTGGTTCTCCTTGCGACATCACTCTACCTTCTGACGCAGGACCTCCGCAGGGAATTGCTCTCCACTGGCACAGGTGAGTGAGCGCAAAGCCAAAAGACGCCCGCCGTAGGCGAACATCGCAGACAAGCACAGGCAGCCGGGACGCGGTGATTTCCTCAAGTTTGGGGTGCCGGTACGGCCATCTGGCACGCGATTGATGTGACGGCGGAGGGCCTGGAGGGGCCGATCGCTTGGAAAAGACGGCGGCCCCGGGGCCATGTGAGATCGCGCAACGGGGCCGTTTAGCAAGGCGGAGGGTCGATTGACTGACGGATCATCAGGAGTATCGAACAGAGCCCGTCCGGGAGAAATGGCAGTTGACCAAGCGAGTTTGCGCCGCGCCACACTGCCGCCTGACATCAGCCAGGTCGTTCTGGTGTTGCAAGGCGGCGGTGCTCTGGGAGCCTACCAGGTCGGCGTTTATCAGGCGCTGCACGAAGCCGGTATTGAGCCGGACTGGGTGATCGGTACCTCCATAGGAGCAATCAACGCAAGCCTGATTGCCGGCAACGACGTAGCGGATCGCCTGTCACGCCTGAGAGAATTCTGGAGCCGTGTCCAGCAAGGACCGTTCCATCAGGCAATCGCGCCATTGCCGTTGTTTGGCGGGCTGGTCGCAAACTGGCTCACGGTTGCTGGGGGCATTCCAGGCTTTTTCCCGCTTGGCGTAAATGACCCAAATCCCGAATTGACATCAACTCCGATAGGCCAGCCCCGCGGGGAATAGCAAAATTCAGGAGGAAGTCGCGAGCCTAAGATCAGCCGGGCGCGCGTGCATCCTGCGCCACTGGGCGGGTGTGATTCCCATTTGATGTTTGAACGCGCGCTGGAAGGCGGCCTCGGATTGGTAGCCGGCGAGCTCGGCAACGGCGCCGGTCGACATGTTCGATGTCTTGAGCGCGTTGGCGGCGACCGTCATGCGAATGTCGGTCAGCAGGTCGCTGGCCGAACGGCCCAGGCGCTCTTGAAAGTGACGAATGAAGGTGGCGCGCGACATGTTGCAGCGCTGAGCAAGCTCGGGAAGGGTCCAAGCACGGGCAGGCTCGTTAAAGAGGGCGGTGAGCGCGGGCACGAGTCGCGGATTTCCGGCGAGGGCTAACAGCCCATCCGGCGGTGCGGTGACTTCGCTTGCCAGCCGGAGCGCGACCGCGAAGAGCGCGGTGGAGAGCGCGTTGAGCATCGCCAGGCCGCCCAGATTTTCGGCGGCGGATTCGACGCGGATGAGGCTGACCAGCCCCACGACCTGCGCGCGTGTCCCGGGTGTCGCCGCGCCGGCGCTGTTCTCCGGCGCATGCAAGATCAGGCGGCGCGGCAGATAGGATCGGATCAGACGCTCATTCGCGGTCGAAAGGATGAAGCGGCCGCACATCATGTCGAGCCGATCTCCGGTTCCGTCATTCTCGTGGAAAACGGTGGTGAGCGTGGATCGCTGGCGCGCCGGGGCCGGCGTCGCATCGCTCCCGTCGTGGAGGGCATGCGCCGATCCGTGCGGAAACAGCAGAACGTCGCCGGCGGTCAGCTCGCGCGTCGGGCTGCCCTCCGGGTCCTCCAAGACGGCCGAGCCGCCGAGTATCACGTGATAGGGGATCTCGCCGAGCTCTGACGCCGGAAAGTCGATGCGCCAGGGCGCGCCGAGGAAGCATCGGTAATCGAGCGTGCCCCTGACGGGGATCATCTCCAAAAGCCGGCTTAGCCAGTCATGGGTATTTTCCATCTCGACCTCGTCTGTGAGACGAACAGGCATTTGATTGAGATCATACGCCATTTAGAATATCAGATGTGGGGCATAGATAACACCCAGCGAATGGGGCCATTGCTTAGGGTGAGTAGGCACAATGTACCGGGTGAGGCACTGGAACCACGACCGCGACGAGATGACCGAGGAATTCGTCGAAGCCTTAGATCAGGTCGCAATCGACGGCTACGTTTCTGTAACGCGGGTCCACGAGGGCGAGGTTCTCCCAGTGTTGACGGCGGGCCCCGGCGGCGTACGGAGGTTCGCGCCGTGATGGCCTAACTGATCTTCGCTCCGATCACAGCACGGCCAGAGCCATCGCCGCCTCCGGTTCATTGCCGCAGTCCACTCAACGGTTGCCTGGAGCCGACTTCAGCGCCCACTCCAATGGCGAGTCAAACCAGAAGCTGCTTCCTCGACGGACCGATCGGCGACCGTCGCATGGTTGGTCGGCTGATTGCCTTGGCAGACACTTTGATCTCGCTCGGGGTGCGGGCGCCGCGTTCTGCAGAGACCCGACTGCCGGAGTGCCGCGAGCAGGAGGGCCTGCTTATGCGTCAATGCCGTGCGGCCGACCTTTCCCACCGGCCGCCGAACCTGCGGGCTCGTTGTACGCTTTCCTCGGTTAGGTCGGGCGACCAAAAGCGCAAAATAACCCGAGGGTGGATTTGAGCGATGCCATCCAAGAGTGTTTCGGCCACCGCGCCGACGGCATATATCCACCCGGTCCAGCTGGTCGTAGGCATCGTCTGCATGGTGATGATCGCCAACCTGCAATATGGCTGGACGCTGTTCGTCAACCCCATCGACCTAAAGCACCACTGGGCGGCGCCGCCATCCAGGTCGCGTTCACGATCTTCGTCCTGACCGAGACCTGGCTTGTGCCGATCGAAGGGTGGTTAAATGGTTTCCCGATCGGCGCGGTCTCGCCGCCGGTCTGACCGCTGCAGGCTTTGGCGCCGGATCGGCTTTGACGATCATTCCGATCCAAGGGATGATCCAGACGAGCGGGTATGAAGCGACATTCTTATGGTTCGGGCTGGGCCAGGGGCTGGTCGTCGTGGCACTGTCATTTCTGCTGCTGGCGCCGAGGCCGGGAGAAGCGCCGCCTTCGATACGGCTGCGGCAATCGTCGCGCGACTACACGCCGCTCGAGGCGCTGAGTTCGCCCATCTTTTGGGTTATGTATGTCATGTTCGTATTGGTCGGCGCCGGCGGTCTGATGGCAACGGCCCAGCTTGCGCCGATCGCGATCGACTTTCAGATTGCGAAGATCCCTGTGTCTTTGCTCGGCCTGACCCTTCCGGCATTGACCTTTGCACTCTCGATCGACCGGGTGCTGAACGGGCTAACGTGACCGTTTTTCGGTTGGGTGTCGGACCACATAGGCCGCGAGACGACCATGTTCATCGCCTTCGCCTTCGAGGCTGCCGGTATCTGGCTCTCAGCCAATTCGGCCGCGACCCGGTTCTGTTCGTGATCCTGGGCGGGGTCGTATTCTTCGCCTGGGGCGAGATCTACTCTCTGTTCCCTTCGACCTGCACCGATGTCTTCGGCGTCAAGTACGCGACCACCAATGCGGGCTTGCTCTATACTGCGAAAGGCACCGCCTCGCTTCTGGTGCCGCTCGCCAGCGTGCTGGCAGCGGCGAGCGGTGACTGGCGCGCTGTCTTTCTCGCCGCCGCGCTAATGAACGTAGTCGCTGCGATCATGGCGCTCGCGGTGCTGAAGCCGCTGCGGGCAATTCATGACAAGACGGTCGATAGCGCGCCTACAGCATCCGTGAGGCCCCGGGCTCAAACATCCGCCGTTGACGTATAGGCCATAGAGGTGACCCATTCCGGTTGGCCTGCGGCTTCCCTGTTCCGCGCGATGTCATCTCTGAACGGCCAACCTCTGGGGCAACGGATGCGAGCGACGGGTCCTGGTATGCCGGCCTGTGTTGTCCCAGCTCGCTGTCGGAAATCATGCCAAAGGCCAAAGCGATTTTCCGACTGTCGAGGAAGCATCGGTAACCGAGCGTGCCCCTGACGGGGATCATCTCCAAAGGCCGGCTCAACCAGTCGCGGGTATTTTCCATATCGATCTCATCTGTGAGACGATCGCGCACATATTTGAGATTTCAGGTCATTCTTAATATCACATCTCAAACACAAATAACACCTCGCGAAATGGGCGCCAGTCGCCCGTCGGAGCAGATCGTAAGAGTGTTCCATGTCCGCACAACGACACCGACATCAATTTCCCGCCCGTGAATTGAACTCGCCATGTTGTGCCGCCGCGGGAGTCTATCGCAACACGCAGTAGGAGAATTGCAATGCGGTTGAATGCGCTCTGTTTTATTGGCTCCTTGACAGCCTTGGCAATCCCGCTTCCCGCAGGAGCAGTACCTACTCAGTCGGCAGGGACAGTATCCGCTCAGTGGGGCCGTCAAGCAGCCGTCACCGCTCCACAAGGGGATCCGGCCGCTTACGTCTGTCCTCCCGGTTATTATTGGGAACCGGGCAGCTATGCCCCACACGGCAAATTTAGGCCAGCTCATTGCGCGCGCCGCTGGTGAGCAGCGCCTTAATCCCCGCCGCCCCACTCAACCTCGCGTGGCCCCTAGGCTTTTTAACTGAAGCCTCCAGATGCGGAGAGATCAGATGGATCAATTCACCAATCACTTCGACGTCATCACTGGCGATAGCAACGGCAGCGAGCGTACAACCACCAGGGGCCGGCGGCTTTTCGGCGATGACTGAACATGTCGCTTTTCTGATGAAAGATATCGTTCTCTTTTCCGCATCAGTCTATTTGTTGCGGCAGGACGTAATGAGAGTATCTAGTCCCGCCAAGCAAAAGCGCGAAACTAGTGAAGTTGTACTCAGTCGTTAGCGAGAAACGTCGGAACTGATCGTGATGACGAGACCGCGACCGCGCGGCGGCTGCCCCGAAGGCGCGGTCGCGCCGAGCGGCTCGACTACTCCGCAAACCTCGGTGGATGATCGACCCACTCCGGCAGAGGAGCCGACGATCTCCCGCCACGGAGCCACTCTTCTCAATGACTTCACCTCGATAACCGAAGAGGTCTGACATGAGCGCACAAATCCTCGGTAAGCGCCGCACACTTGCAATGAGACGATTGGCTTTGGCCGCGATTGGCGCCGGCTCCTTTGTTTTGTCTGGGGCCGCGCTTGGCGCTGATATTGCCAACGCCAATCCGAGCGCGGTGGCTGCTGCGCTGGGCAGGCATCACGCGACGGCACACCCGACAGAGCCTCCAGAGAGCAATGCGACGACCCATTCAGCATTTGTCGACGGGGCTCTATAAAGAGCTGATGGAGTGGACGCCGTCTCCGCGTCAATCGGCGACAAGTGATGCGTCCCTGCGCAACTACCGCTAAAGACGGCGCTTCAACGGCGGGAGTGCATCCATGACATCAGCTCTACGAGAGCACACTGCGCGAGCGCCTCAATGGCGCCAGGTAACGGGTAAATGGCCTGGTTAGGGAGAAATGTCATGAAGACTCTTCTAGCGGCGGCAGCGTTCGCCATTACCGGCGCGGTGACGGTCCAGGCGGCAGACATATTCACTTGTGGTGCCCTTGGGTACGCCATGCATGATGGCAAAGTTGAGCGTGTTTGCTCAGCTCCCGTGACCACCCATTGGACGAAGCTCGGTGAGCGCCTCCCCGCCTTGGTCAACTACCTCGACGAGCCCGACGGCCTCCACGTGGTGGTGACCATGCCGCCGGGCGTGAGGGAGAAGGCGGCGGTCGAACGGTTCGAGACGGTATTGGCGGCGGGGCAGTCGGCCACGGTTTCCATTCCGCGCGCCGCGGGCGAGGCGCCGGAGCGGGTCGTGCTCACCAACGCCGCCGGCCACCTGCAAATCGCCGGGCCTCCCGCCGCCGTTTCGGCCCAGTGACTGTGCCTTCGTAGGAACGCACGGCAACGACGGGGTTGCGCGCCGAGAGCGGCCATTCCGGCTTACCGATTGGGCATGGCATCAAGCCAGCGCTGCTCGTCGGCAAACCTTTCGACCAGCATGTCGATGAAGACGCGCACCTTGGCGGTCATGTAGCGACGGTGCGGATAAAGCGCGACGCTCTCCATCTCCAGGTTCGGATGGTCCTTCAGCACTCGCACCAGTTGTCCCGAGGCAAGCAAGTCGCAAACGATATAGGTCGGACACAGCCACAATCCGAGGCCGGCGAGCATGGCGGCGCGCATCACAACGATGCTGGTGGTCGCGAGGTTTCCCGTCACCCGCACCATCATCCGGTTGTTGTCGAAGTCGAGGAACGGCCAGTCGTGACCGAACACCGAGTGGGTGTAGAACAGGCAATTATGGGCCGCGAGGTCGGCCGGGCTCTGCGGCGGGCATGCTTTTCAAGATAGGCTGGCGCGGCGCAAACGACGTAACGCCAAACCGCCAGGCGCCGTTTCACGAGTGTGGAATCGAGCGGCGACGTCGGCATGATCGCGAGATCGAACCCCTCGCGAACGAGGTCTATCATCACGTCGCCGGTGCGCAAATCGACTGACGTCTCCGGGTGCCCGGCCAGAAAGCCGGCGATGACTGTACCGA
>CAVOHI010000067.1:0-61359 GCA_963695605.1 uncultured Alphaproteobacteria bacterium
AACCCGACACAACACCGTCCGCGTGCAGCGGCAAGACCCAGCCCCGCACGCGGCCTTCCAAGACACTTCCTCCCCCAGTCACATGACAAACAGCTTGCCGGCCTGGTGGCCATAGCGAGGGGCCAAACACCCGATCCCATCCCGAACTCGGCCGTGAAAACCCTCAGCGCCGATGGTACTGCACCTCAAGGTGCGGAAGAGTAGGTCGCCGCCAGGCCCGCATTCCCACTCTCTCTCTTCCCGTCCGCGAATCCCAACGATCCGGCTCAGCGACATTGGCGTGCCAGCGCTTTTGCCGTTGTGCGCGAAATCCGCATCGGTTAATTTCGGACGGTTAACGTCCGCGAGACGGGTGCTTTACGCTTTACTGCGGCGGGACCAAGTCCGTCTCGTCAGGGGCGGTGGACTCAAGCAGGATAATCATGGGAGGATCGCTATGAGCCGCCGCTTTGAGTGTGGTGTGTTATGGGTCGTTTCGCTCGCCGCCACGCTGCTCGGGACCAGCCCGGTCTCGGCGGCGAGCAGTTGCGCGGGTCTGATGAACCTGTCATTACCCGACGCGGTGGTCACTGCTGCCCAGTCGGTTACTGGTGGGTCATTCAACACACCACCGGGCTGCACCACGGGTAGCTCCGGGCTGCACCACGAATACCGGGCTCCCGCCGTTCTGCCGCGTTGCAGGCACCGCGACGCCGACGAACGATTCGGTCATCAATTTCGAGGTCTGGATACCGACGGATGCCAGCTTCAACGGCAAATATGAACAGCTGGGATGCGGCGGGTTCTGCGGCAGCATTGGTTACGGTAGTCTCGCCAATGCGATCAAGCGCGGCTACGCCAGTGCCGCGACGGACGACGGCAGTCAGGCCGGGAGGGCAAGCGACCTTTGCGCTGGGCCACCCGGAGAAGATCGTCGATTTTGGGTATCGAGCGCTCAAGGAGACGACCGACAACTCCAAGGCCATCATCAAGGTGTTTACCGGCAAGGGGCCGCGCCGTTCCTATTTCAACGGCTGCTCGGATGGCGGTCGCGAGGCATTGATGGAGGCGCAGCGCTTCCCGGACGACTTCGACGGCATCATCGTAGGATCGCCGGCCAACTTCTGGACGCATCTCCTCGCGGGAACTGTTTGGAACGAGCAGGCACTTCTCGATGACCCGGCGAGCTACATTCCACCAAGCGTTTTGCCGGTGCTGAGTAAGGCGGCGCTCGCCCAATGTGCTCGGCCAGGATGGCGGTGTGAAGACGGATTTGTTCTTGAACGATCCGCGGGATTGTCACTTTGATCCGGCCTCCGTGCAATGCGTAGCGGGCCAGGATCCCACCACGTGTCTATCCGCAGCGCAGGTCACGGCGGCTCGGAAGATTTATCGCGGCCCTCACAATCCACGGACGGGTGAACTGATCTTCCCCGGCTACGAGCCGGGCAGCGAGGCCAATGCCGGCCAATTGGCCGGCCTGGATCGTTGGCGCATCCCGAGCGGCCGACTTGTCCAACAGTCTGGCTCAGGGCCAAGCACTTCAGGATTTCTTCGGAAACGGGTTCTTCGCAGACTTTGTGTTTCAGTCGCCGAGTTTTGACTTCCGCACTCTCAATTTCACCAGCGATGTCGACTTCGACGATGACGAGTTAGCAGGCATCCTCAACTCGACCAATCCGGACCTCAGGCCCTTCAAGGCGCATGGCGCCAAAATGATTCACTATGTCGGATGGGCCGATTTCGGCAATCGCGCCGATCAACAGCGTCAATTATTACAACGAGGTAACGGCCGCGCTGTCGAGCGAGGCTCGCCGCGATCATGACGGCGGCACGCTGGAAGAAATCCAGGAATTCTACCGTCTCTTCATGGTCCCGGGGATGGCGCATTGTGGCGGTGGAGACGGACCAAACGCCTTCGGGAATGGCGTAAACGCGCCAGTCGTCGATGCAGACCACGACCTTTTAAAAGCTCTCGAGCGCTGGGTGGAGCAGGGAGTTGCTCCAGACAAGATTATTGCCACGCATTACGTGAACAACAATCCGGCAAGCGGCGTTCAGTTCCAGCGGCCGCTGTGCCCCTTTCCGCAGGTTTCGCGGTTCAAGGTCGGCGATCCCACGAATGCGAGCAGCTTCGAATGCGTCGGGGACGAGCGGGACAACGATCCGCGAGACCGAAACCTCGCTCGCAACTCCGACGGCGACCGTGGCGACGACAGATAGCCATCGCTTTTGACGAGAGGGCGGATGCCCAGATGCATCCGCCCGCTTTGCCAGGTAAGGCTTTTCGGCCTGCTGGCGATAGCGAGGGGCCAAAACACCCGATCCATCCCAACTCGGCCGTGAAAACCCCCAGCACCGATGGTACTGCACCTCAAGGTGCGGAAGAGCAGAGGAGCAGGTCGCCGCCAGGCCCGCAATCCCCCTCTCTCCTCCTTTCGCAACACCTCAGCGCGTCGGATGCGGCGACCGGCGATACGGCCGATAGACCGGGCTCCACATCTTGCGCGCGATCAGGCCGTCGAGTTCCTCGTCGTCGAACGGCTCACACTGCCCTTCCGCTCGAGCCTGGCGGGCAACCGCTTTGGCGACGGCGAACGCGACCTCGCGCAGTTGCGCCACCGGGGGCAGCAGAGGCGCGTGCGCATCCCGCGCGGCGGGTGAGATTTCGGCGAGGACCTTGGCGGCGGCCACAAACATGCCGTCGGTTACGCGCCTGGCTCTTACTGCCAGGACGCCGAGGCCAATGCCGGGAAACACATAGGCGTTGTTCGTCTGGTCGACCGCGACGGATCGTCCGTCGCGCACAACAGGCGGGAACGGGCTCCCCGTGCCGATCACCGCGCGGCCCTCGGTCCATGCCGTCAGATCTTGCGGCGTCGCCTCGGAACGGGAGGTCGGGTTCGAGAGCGGGAAGACGATCGGACGCGCCACCGCCGAGGCCATTTTGCGGATTATGTTCTTCAGCGAAGATGCCGGGCTGACCGGAAACCCCGATCAGCACGGTAGGTTTGGCATTGGCGACGACATCGGCCAGTCCGATCGCTATCGCCCGCGCGCGGGGCCAATTCGCCACGGCGTCGGGGCTCTGCGCGAAAGGCCGTTGAAAATCGAGGACACCCGGCATGCCTTCGACGAGCAGACCGTCCCGGTCGATGGCGTAGAAGCGGCGTCGCGCTTCGGCTTCGGGCAGGCCCGCATCGATCATGACCCGCAGCAGCAAATTTGCGATGCCGATCCCCGCCGAACCCGCGCCGACAATCGCGATCCGCTGGTCGCGGATCGGCTGACCGGTCACCTTGACCGCGGCGAGCAAGGTGCCGGCGGCTACTGCGGCGGTGCCTTGAATATCGTCATTGAAGGTGCAGAGCCGGTCGCGGTAGCGCTGCAGCATGCGTCCCGCATTGGCGCGGGCGAAATCCTCCCATTGCAGCAATGCATGCGGCCAGCGTTCCAGTACAGCATCCACGAAGCTTTCGACGAAATCGTCGTAATCCCGGCCGCGCACCCGCTCGTGCCGCCATCCAATATAGACCGGGTCAGCGAGACGCTCCCTGTTGTCGGTCCCGACATCGAGCAGGATCGGCAAGGTGGTGGACGGATGAAGACCGGCGCAGGCGGTATAGAGCGACAATTTGCCGATCGGGATGCCCATGCCATCGGCGCCCTGGTCTCCGAGCCCGAGGATGCGCTCGCCATCGCTGACGACAATCGCCTCCACCTTGTCGAACCGGGGATGGGCCAGGATTTCCTTGATCCGGTCGCGCTGCGGCCAGCTCAGAAACAAGCCACGCGGATAATGCCAATAATGGCTGAAGGTCTGGCATCCCTCACCGACCGTCGGGGTGTAGACGAGAGGGAGCATTTCTTCGAGGTTTTGGGTCAGCATCGCATAAAAGAGCGTCTCGTTCGCATCCTGCAATCCTCGCAGAAAGACATAGCGATCGAGATCGCTGGCGAGCTTCCGCATCGCCTGGAGACGCCGCGCTGACTGCACTTCCAACGTTCCGACATGAGGGGGCAGGAGTCCATGGAGTGCAAAGGCGGTTCGCTCTTCGTTGGTAAAGGCGGTCCCTTTGTTCAGCATCGGGTTGGTAAGTAGCGCCGTTCCTTCGAGCTCGGTCTCGACGAAATCCGCTTGCGCGGTCGGGCCCTCATCAGTCACGCGGAGTGCTCCCTTCAACGCCTCAAATCGGCCCGTACCGGCCGGTCAATTGAGCATGATCCGCACGCCGGTGGCGCCGTTGAGCAGACGTTTCAAATGAAAGCTCACCAGCTGGTCATCACCGCGCAAACCGAGCAGAGCGGCAAATGCCGGCAATGCGCTTGGGTCTCCGGCTTCGAGCTTGCCAAAGGCGTCAAGGTAGGCCCGCGTTGCCTCAGCCTCATACTCTTCAGGGGAGAGCGGCTCGAAAGCCCGCAAGGGTTCGGTGCGCCCGCGCAACAGCAGGTCGCCGACCGGCCTGCCGGTAAAACCGGAGACGCGGGTTGCTACGCTCTCGCCGACGCAGATGCGGGTGCCGAGCTGCTTGTTCGCCGCTTCGAGCCGCGCCGCCGTATTTACGGCGTCGCCATACGCGGTATAGTCGAAGTAGCGATGTCCCCCGAAATTTCCGACTATCGCCGGGCCTGCGTTTAGGCCGAGACGGGTTGCTCCAAGAGCAACCCCTTTTTGCTCCCAGCGCTCGACGAAGGATTGGGAGCGGACATCCAGCTCCAGCGCGCAGGCGACCGCGCGGGAGGCATGGTCCGCCTGCTCGGCCGGCGCACCGAACAGTACGTGCAACGCGTCGCCGACAATCTTTACGACGGTTCCGCCGTGCGCGAACACAGTGTCGGTCATCTCGCCGAGATAATCGTTGAGCAGCGGCGCGATAACCTCCGGCTCGAGCGTCTCGACGAGCGTCGTGAATCCGGCCATGTCGGTGAACAGGGAAGTGATCTCGCGCCGTTGGCCGCCGAGATCCACGGCCTCGGGATCGCTCGCCAGCCGCTCGGCCAGATTGGGGGAGAAATACCGTGACAAGAGCGCATGCGCCCGTTCCGCGGCGATCTGCCGGCGCCTCGCCTCGCGCAATGTTTCGATGTGGCGCAAGGTCTTGTTGATCGTCGTCTCGAGGTCCGCAAAATCGATCGGCTTGGTCAGAAAATCGAAGGCACCGCGGTTCATCGCGGTGCGGATATTGGCCATGTCGCCATAGGCAGAAACGATGACCGTCGAGAGCGGGTCATCACCCTCCTGGATCTTCTGCAGAAGCGTCAACCCGTCCATCCGCGGCATGTTGATGTCGCTCACCACCATGTCGACGCCGCCGCCATTGCCCAGCATTTCCAGCGCCTCGGCGCCGTCGTGGGCGAATAGAAACCGGACTTGGCCATCTCGGATCTGGCGCCGGAACTTCTGTTGCACGAGGGTCTCGAGGTCGGGCTCGTCGTCGACCAGCAGGATCGTCGAGGTCACGCCTCTTCCCTCGCTCCTTGGTGACAACATCGAGCTGCTCGTCGATGATGCCGTTGCCGAGACCGATTTGCGCGTTCTGACATCCCGTCACTGCCTCGCCTGCCGAGCGCTTCTCAAGATCGATGATAGCAGACGTTGCGGCGACAAAGAGGCTAGGATCGGCGGCGCGAGGGAGTTTGGTATCGTTTGATGGTGACCGTCTCCCCCTACATTCTGGCGATCGACCAGGGCACCACCAGCACCAGAACAATCCTCTTCGACGCGGCGGGGCGGGCGCGGAGCACCGCGCAAATCGAGCTGACCCAGCATTATCCGCAGCCCGGCTGGGTCGAGCACGACCCGGAGGAGATCTGGCGGAGCGTCGTTGCGGCCTGCCGTGAAGCGGCGGCCGCTGCGGACGGGCCGATCGCCGCGATCGGCATCACCAACCAGCGCGAGACAACGGTGCTGTGGGAGCGCGCGACCGGGGCGCCGGTCCATAACGCGATCGTCTGGCAAGACCGCCGGACCGCCGAGCTGTGCGAGCGCTGGCGCCGGGCGGGTCTCGGCGAGACCGTCGCGCAGCGCACCGGTCTGGTGATCGACCCATATTTTTCTGCGTCCAAGATCGCCTGGCTGCTCGACAATCTGCCGGGATTGCGCGAGCGCGCCCGGGCGGGCGAGATCGCCTTCGGCACGATCGACAGCTTTCTCCTCTGGCGGCTTTCGGGCGGCCGGCGGCATATGACCGATGTCACGAACGCGTCCCGGACGATGCTGTTCGACATTCGGCGCTTGTGCTGGGACGCCGATCTCCTCGAGGCGTTTGGAATCCCACCGGCGGTTCTGCCCGATGTGCTAAATAGTGCTGAGGATTTCGGCATCACAATCCCGGAGCTGCTGGGAGCCGCGGTACCGATCGCCGGGGTCGCCGGCGATCAGCAGGCGGCGCTGATCGGCCAGGCATGCTTCCGCCCAGGCATGGTAAAATCGACGTACGGCACCGGGGCATTTGCATTGCTCAATACTGGGCGTGAACCGGCGACCTCGCGCCACCGGCTGCTGACGACGATCGCCTACCGGCTCAGGGGCGAGACCGCCTATGCTCTCGAGGGCAGCATCTTTGTCGCCGGAGCGGCGGTCAAATGGCTGCGCGACCGCCTCGGCGCAATCGGAACGGCGGCAGAGGCGGAGCGGCTTGCCGCGCGCGCCGACCCGCAACAGCGGCTTTATCTGGTGCCCGGCTTTGCCGGGCTCGGGGCACCCTACTGGTCGCCGCAGGCGCGTGGGGCGTTGATTGGGCTGACGTCGGAGTGCGGTCTGCCGGAGATCGCGCGCGCCACGCTCGAGGCGGTAGGCTACCAGACGCGCGACCTCATCGAAGCGATGGCGGCCGATGCCGGAGTCGCCGTGGCGAGCCTGCGCGTCGATGGCGGCATGGCAACCAGTGATTGGACTATGCAGTTCATCGCCGACATCCTGCCCGCAATCGTCGAGCGGCCGAATTCGGTCGAGACCACCGCATGGGGCGCCGCTTATGTCGCTGGCCTCGCCCGCGACCTCTATCCCGAACCCGCGGCGCTGGTTGACGGATGGCGGTCCGAACGACGCTTTGCGCCACGAATGCCCGTAGCCGAGCGCGAGGAGCGCTATGCTGGCTGGCAGCGCGCCATCACTGGCGTCCTGGCCACCCTGCCGTGAACCTACTCTCCCCGCTCCCTGACGCGCACGCAGCCGAACAGGTTGCGACATTGTTGACCCGGCCCGGTTTGCGTGTCGAACGGATCGTCTCGCTGGGCCAAGCGAGCCCGCCGGAGTTCTGGTACGACCAGCCGGAGGGCGAATGGGTGCTGCTGCTCGCCGGCGCCGCGAAGTTGCGGTTCGCCGAGGAGCCCGAGGCGCGCCTGTTGCGCCCCGGCGATTGGCTCGACATCGCCCCGCATCGCCGCCACCGCGTCGAGTGGACCGATCCGGCGATGCCGACCGTATGGCTCGCGGTGTTCTACAGCTAGCGCTCTCTCAGGCCAGAACCTCCCAGGAAGGGTGCGGATCGCACGACCACGCCTCTTGCGTACCGTTAAGGTTTACTAACGCGTGTACGTGATTGTCAGATTCCCTTACAAATTTATACGCCGGTCACTTGGCTAATCTTTCAAGCGCTTGATATCGCGCAATTTTTTCCTCTGGCACGCGTCTTGCTTACTGCTTGGTCAGGTTTGTTGGAGGTTAGCATGAGCACGCGTACCGTTCTCGGGGTTGCCATTTCGGTGATTTGTTTGGCAACTTCGGCCTATGCCGTTCCGATCACGCCAAGTCCCACTATCGTCAGTGGGAATATGACGTTTAACAATTTTACTGGTTGTAACGTGGTCGGAGGCGTCGGTCTGACCTGTGGCCAGATCGATGTCTCCGCCCATACCTCGGTGAGCCCTCCGGACCCGACGAATGGAGATTTCGGGATCCGCATCCAGGGCGCATTCAACGCCGGAACCACTTCCGAAGACGTCGTTTTCCAATATGACGGGCACATCACCGGCGGGGTGTTCCATGACGCCTCGATGTATTTCAACGGCACGGCCGTATCGAGCGTCACGGAGGATATCTATAACCTGGCCAATGGTGACTTGATCGGTCAATTCTCGGTAGGAAATAGCCCGGGATCCCCTACCGCCGATATCATCCTGAGCGAAAATGCCACGGATATCCGTATGGTAAAGGATATCGGGCTAAATTATAGCGCGCCCGGACCGACTGTGATCAGCATCGTCGATCAGCAGTTCTCTCAGACGGTGCCCGAGCCGGCTTCACTTGCGCTCCTCGGCGTCCGGCCTCCTTGCGTTGGGTGTTGGCCGTAATCGGCGCAAAAACAAATAAGGGATTTACAAACATTTCGACTGGCGGCGCCATTAGGCGCCGTCTTTCTTTGTGTGCCGAGCATTATCGACGGCTTGGAGGTGGAAGCCCTTCACCGAGCCTCGAGTCGGGGCGACTCGCTGACGGCGCAGGTGTAGGCTAAGCGGGGCATCGCCGGGGGGTGATCGATGTTGCGCGCGTTGTTGATGCTGTGCCTGGTGTCGGTCGCTGCGCCGGCACTAGGCCAGGAATACCAATCGAAGGAGTTAGCCCAGGCGGCCAGCGATTGGCGCCGGGAATTGATCGAGCGCATCCCGGCCAACAAGCGCCAACCGGCAATGATTGCCGGCTGGCGGCGTATGGCAGAGGCCGATTACCGCGAAAAACGCTATGCCGCCGCGATCGACGAGCTGACCCGCGCGATCGTCAACGGCGCCGATGACGGTCTCGTCTGGTTGCGGCTCGCGCAAACCGAACTCGCCGCCGAAGACGACCATGCGATGGCGAGCGCCTACAACGCGTATCTGAAGTCGACCGATCCGGTGGAGCGCGGCGTGGCGCTGTTTGTGATCGGCCGCGACTACGACCGTCACGACAAGCAAAGGGAGGCGCTCGCAGCCTTCGAGGCCGGCCTCACCTTCACCCAGTCGCCTTCGGTCGCCGAGCGCGCCGAGCAATTGCGCCGGCTCGTTGCGTTCCGCGTCACCAAGGTCGATGTCCAGGCCGAGGCGGAATGGGGCCGCGCTTGCCTCAGGTTCAACGAAAACATCGCGAGCAAGGGCGACCTCTCCTACGGCTCCTTTGTGCGCAGCCAACCGCCGCTCGACGGCATCGTGACAGCGCGCGGCGACACGATGTGCCTCGACGGCATGAAGCATGGCGGGAACTACAACGTAGAAATTCTCGCCGGCCTGCCGGCTGCTACCGGCGAACGGCTGAGAGAGACCTTCACGACGCGGGTCGTCATTCCCGACCGCAAGCCGCAGCTGCGCTTTTCCGGTACCGGCTATGTGCTGCCCAAGCAGGGGACGTCCGGGTTGCCGCTGACCACCGTGAATCTCGACAAGGTCAAGTTGCGGTTGTTGCGGGTCAATGAACGCAACCTCGTCCCGAGCATCGACGCCGAGCGGCTGACGATGACTTTTTCGTCTTACGAGGTCGACGAAATCATCAACCGCACCGGCAGCCTCGTCTGGGAAGGCGAGATGGCGATCGCCGGCGAGCGCAACCGGCCGGTCACGACCGCTATTCCTTTGAAGGACATGCTCCACGAAAAGGGGCCCGGCATTTACCTCGCCGTCGCCGAACGCACCGACCTGATGCAGGACCAGTACGCCGAACCGGCAACGAACTGGGTGCTCGTCTCCAATCTCGGTGTCGCGGCCTACAAGGGCGCAGATGGCCTCGCGGTCGACATCCGCTCGCTCGCCGACGGCAAACCGATGTCCGGCGTCGCGGTTCGGCTTTATGCCCGCAACAACGGCGAACTCGCCGCGGCGACCAGCGATGCCGCGGGGATTGCGAAGTTTCCGGGCGGACTGCTGCGCGGCCGCGGCGGCGACGAGCCGTTTGTTTTGACCGCGCATGGGCCTGAGGACGATTTCAACTTTCTCGAAATCGGCCGCCCCGCTTTCGATCTGAGCGACCGCGGCGTCAGCGGCCGGCCGCAGCCGGGGCCGGTCGACGCCTTTCTCTATACCGATCGCGGAATTTATCGGCCCGGCGAGACGGTCGAGCTGATCGCGCTGGTGCGCGACGACAAGGCCGATGCGATGTCGAGCCTGCCGGTCGGATTGCGGCTGTTGCGGCCAGACGGCGTGGAGGTCGAAAAGCGCCAGCCGACCGGGGATCGGCTGGGCGCCTATCGAGAGAGCTTCGCACTGCCGCGCGATGCGCGATTTGGCGCGTGGCGGGTCGAATTGCGGCTGGACCCGAAAGCGCCGCCGATCGGTAGCGCGGAGTTCCGCGTCGAGGATTTCGTACCGCCGCAGCTCAAGGTCGCGCTGGCCGCCGCCGACGCGCCGATCCGCCCGGGCGAGGCGTTCCCGGTCGATGTCGACGCCCGCTACTATTATGGCGCCCCGGGAGCTGGGTTGGCTATCGAGGCCGAGGCGGTCATCTCGCTCGACGAGAACCCATTCCCGGCGCACCCGGGCTTCCAGTTCGGTCTCGTCGGCGAGGAATTCACCGGCGATCGCCGCGATGTCGAGGCCCCCTCCACCGACGAGAATGGCAAGGCGCGACTGTCGGTGATGTTGAACGATCTGCCGGACCTGACCCGCCCGCTCGCAGCGACGATCCGGGTCGGCGTTTTCGAACCGAGCGGGCGTGCTGTCTACGAGAGTGTGAACCGGCCGATCCGGCAACGACCGGTGGCGATCGGGCTGCGCTCGCCTGTCGGCGACGACGCGGTTCCGGAAGGCGCCGAAGCCAAGCTCGAGGTGATCACGGTCGATCCGCAGGGCTCGTTGATGGGGGTCAACGGCTTGCGCTTCGAGCTGTTGCGCGAGACCTGGGAATACCGCTGGTATTCGGTCAACGGCACTTGGCGCCACAAATCGCATACCCGCAGTCAACCGATAGATGCCGGCACGATCGACGTCCCCACCGATGCGCCGGCGAACCTTGCGCGGCAATTGCCCGCGGGGCGGTATCGCTGGGAGGTGACCGATCCGGCGAGCGGCGCCCAGTCGAGCGTCAGGTTTCATGTCGGCTGGTGGGTCGAGGCCGAGCAGCCGGATGTCCCCGACAAGCTCGAGGCGACGCTGGACAAGGCGAGCTACCAGCCGGGAGACACCGCGAAGCTGTTCGTCAAGGCGCCGTTCGCCGGCCAGGCCGAGCTGGCGATCGCCTCGGACCGGATCCTTTCGCTGCGCGCGGTGAACCTGCCGGCAGAGGGGATCACCCTCGACGTCCCGGTCGACCGGTCATGGGCCAACGGCGTCTACGCGTTGGTCAGCGCCTATCGCCCGGCGGATGCCCCAGGGGATCTGCCCGGGCCGCAACAGCGCGGGCCGGGGCGCGCCGTCGGGGTCGCCTGGCTCGGGATCGATACGAGCGCCCGGACACTCACCCCGGCGCTCGCCGCCCCCGACGTCGTACGGCCGCGCAGCCCGGTGGAGATTCCGGTCAAGGTCGCCGGCCTCGCCGCCGGCGAAGAGGCGTACGTCACCCTCGCCGCCGTCGACGAGGCGGTGCTCAAGCTGACCGAATTCGACAGTCCGGCGCCCGAGAAATACTATTTCGGCAAACGTCAGCTCGGCGTCGAATTGCGCGACCTCTACGGCCGACTGATCGATGCGCGGGCGAATGCCGTCGGCGTCTTGCGCAGCGGCGGCGACAGCTTTGCAAAACGCTCTGTCGCCGGTCTGCCGGACAAGAGCAGCAAGGTCGTCGCCTTGTTTTCTGGCATCGTTCGGTTGGATGGCGACGGAGCGGCCCGCATCCCATTCGATATTCCCGATTTTCAGGGGCAGCTGCGGCTGATGGCGGTCGCGTTCTCGGCGCACAAGGTCGGCTCTGCGACGGCCTCGATGACGGTGCGCGATCCGGTCGTGACGACGGTGTCGCTACCGCGCTTTCTCGCTCCCGGCGACGCAGCACGGATCGGGGTCACGATCAACAACCTGGAAGGCGCGGCCGGAGACTATCACCTAACTTTATCCGCCAGCGGCGCCGCCCAGTTCAAGGCGGCGGCGAACCGCACCGTGAAGCTCGCCCCCGGCGGTAACTTCAATGACGGCTTCATCCTGTCCGCGACGACGCCCGGCAATGCAGCGCTGAAGCTCGAGCTCTCCGGGCCCGGCGATCTGAAAATAGCGCGCGACTTCACGATCGGCGTGCGGCCGGCCCAGGCTTACCAGCTGCGCCGCTTTGTCGGGCGGCTGCAACCTGGGGAGCGCGTCACCCTCGACGACGGCGCGGTCGACGAATTCCTTCCGGGCACGGCGGAGGCGTTGCTCAGCGTCAGTCCACGCCCCGATTGGGACGTTCCGGGCCTGCTGCGCACGCTCGAACGCTACGCCTATGGGTGCATCGAGCAGACCACCAGTCGGGCCTTGCCCTTGCTCTATGTCGAAGACGTCGCGCGGCTGTGGCGCACCGATCCGGGCCCCGCGACAGCGGAGACGCTCGATCGCGCAATCGGACACATCGTCGAATTACAGCGCTCCGACGGCAGTTTCGGCGTGTGGAGCGATGGCGGCGACACGGTGCCCTGGCTCGACGCCTACGCCACGGATTTTCTGATCCGCGCCAAGGAGCACGGCAAGCACGTGCCCGATTTCGCGATCAAGGCCGCGGTCTCCTGGCTGCACGATTATGTCCGCCAGGACCACAACGAAATCGGGGACCTGCCGGCGATGGCCTATGCCCATTACGTGCTGGCGCGCGCGAAATACGACGATCTCGACGGGTTGCGGTATTTTTACGAGACGCAAATGGCGCGATTGCCGACCCAGCTCGCCAAGGCGCAGACAGCGGCGGCGCTCGCGCAATACGGCGATACGGCGCGCGCCGCTGCGGCTTATGACGCCGCGCTCGTTCCGGGGCCGCCGCGGTCGGCGGCGATCCGTTATGTCGATTACGGCAGCGAATTGCGCGACAGCGCCGCCGTCCTGTCGTTCGCCGCCGCCAATCCCGCCAATCAGGCTCGCCTGACCGCGGTCGTCGACCGCATTGCCGAGCGCTTCAGCCGAGCCGCGCGGACCAGCACGCAGGAGCAGGCCTGGCTCTTGATGGCGGCCGAAGCGGCGGCCAAGGCCGGCGGCGGCATGATGACGGTCGCGACCGACAATGGCGCGCCGCAGTCGCGCGGCGAGCCCCTATATCTGCGGCGCGCCCTCGGCTCCGGCGCGCCGCCGACCGCCATCACCAATCGCGGCGACACGCCGGCCTGGCGCGCGGTATCGATTACCGGGGTCCCGGCCGCCGATCTCCCGGCCGAGAGCAAGGGTTATGCCGTATCGCGCGACGTCTTTCGGCCGGATGGCGCCTCGGCCGATCTGAGCAAGGTGCGGCAGACGGACCTCTTTGTCGTCGTGATCAAAGGAACCCGAAGCGACGCTTCAGAGCCGGCGCAGGCCCTGGTCGTCGATCTGCTGCCTGCGGGG
Organism: uncultured Alphaproteobacteria bacterium; assembly: GCA_963695605.1. GTDB lineage: Bacteria > Pseudomonadota > Alphaproteobacteria > ATCC43930 > CGMCC-115725 > AP-15. The sequence continues at coordinate 13,384 of CAVOHI010000067.1, forward strand.
TTCGAAATCGAAACGGCAACGGTGTCGAAGGGCCGCTCTACGACCGATTATTCCTGGCTCCCGGAACTGACCGAAGCGACATACTCCGAGCAGCGCGACGACCGCTTCATCGCGGCGCTCGACCTGAAAAACGGTACCAGGGACTTCACGCTCGCCTATATCGTCCGCGCCGTCACACCGGGCGAATTCAAGTATCCGGCGCTCGTTGCCGAGGACATGTACGAGCCTGAAACGAGCGGGCGCACCGCGATCGGCAAGCTGACCGTCGGTGCGCGGTGAGCCTCAGGCCTGAATTCAGCCAACCCTCCTCGACAGGCCCCCACCCTAACCCTCCCCCGCAGGCGGGGAAGGGAATGGGAGGGGGCAGCGGCGGTGCGGCTCGGTTATGGCCATTCCTAGGAGTGGTGGCGGCAGCCGCTATTCTTATCACTTCCATCGTCTCGGCCGTCTATCTTAACCTACCGCCTCCAGCGCTCGATCGCGGGCGCGACGCATCTGTGCTCGTCCTCGCGGCGGACGGATCGATTCTGCGCGGTTTTCTGAGCGCCGACGGCAAATGGCGGCTGCCGGTCGAGCCTGACAAGGTCGACCCGCTTTATCGCCGCATGCTGGTCGCCGCCGAGGATGCGCGCTTCGCGTCACACCCCGGCGTCGATCCACTCGCCGTGCTGCGCGCCTCTGCTCAGCTGGCGCTGAGCGGACATATTGTCTCCGGTGCATCGACCTTGACGATGCAGGCGGCCCGGCTGCTCGAACGCCACCCACGCTCGCTCTCGGCAAAGCTCGGCGAGATGACAAAGGCGCTGGCGCTCGAACGAACCCTGTCAAAGTACCAGGTGCTCGGCCTTTATCTGACCTTGGCGCCGTTCGGCGGCAATCTCGAGGGGGTGAGGGCGGCGAGCCTCGCTTATTTCGGCAAGGAGCCGGCTCGCCTCTCGGCGGCGGAGTGTGCCTTGCTCGTCGCGATCCCGCGCGCGCCCGAGCGCCTGCGCCCCGACCGGCACCCGCAGGCCGCGCGCGCCGGCCGCGACCGCGTCCTCTCGCGCATGGCCGAAGCGGGTGTGATCTCGCCTGCCGCCCTCGCCGAGGCGCGCGCGGAAGACGTCCCTCGGGTCCGGCTCGCGATGCCGTTCCGAGCGCCGCATCTGGCGCGGGAATTACGCAACGAGGATCCGGCCGCCTCGATCCATCGCACCACAATCGACCCGTTGCTGCAGAACCGGGTCGAAGGAATGCTGAAGCGCGAGCTCTTGGCGCTCGATGCCGAAGCTTCGATCGCCGCGATGGTCGTCGACAATCGCGACCGGCGCGTGCTGGCCTATGTCGGCAGCGCTGATTTCAACGCCGTGGCGCGCCGCGGGACGCTCGATATGGCGAGAGCGGTACGATCTCCCGGCTCGGCGCTGAAGCCGTTCATCTATGCAATGGCCTTTGACCGGCTGACCATTCACCCCGAAACCGTCCTCGAAGACCGCCCGCGGCAGTTCGGCGATTATTCACCCTCCGATTTCGACGGCCGGTTCCAAGGCGATGTGAGCGCACGCCAGGCGCTGCAGTACTCGCTGAACCTGCCGGCTGTCGCGGTGCTCGACCGGATCGGGCCGGCGCGCTTCGCTGCCTCCCTTGCTGCGGCAGGCGTCCGGTTGCGCTTGCCCGAGCCGACCGCCGACCCCGGTCTGGCCTTGGCGCTGGGCGGCGCTGGGATCACTCTGACCGATCTGGTAAAGCTCTACGCAGCGCTGTCGAACAGTGGAGAGGTGGCCCCGCTGCGCTATCGTCCCGACGATCCGCCCTCAGATCCGCGGGGCCGCGGCACGCCGATCTTCGGCGCGCTCGGAGCATGGTATGTCAACGACATCCTGGCCGAGGCGCCGCCGCCGCCAGGCGTCCTGCCGGCCGAGACCCGGCGCGGCCGGCGGCTCGCCTTCAAAACCGGAACCTCCTATGGTTTTCGCGATTTCTGGGCGGTCGGCTACGACCCCGAGGTCACGATCGGCGTTTGGACGGGGCGGCCCGATGGCACCCCGATGCCGGGGCACAGCGGCAGGCTCACGGCGGCGCCGATCCTCTTCAAGATAGCCGACCTTCTCGGCCCGACAACCCCGCGGAGCGAGGCGCCGCCGCCTCCCGGCGCGTTGCTGGTCGCCCGCAATGACCTCCCGGCGCGGCTGCAACGGCTCGATGCCGGCTCGCCGGCGCGGCCAGCCGCGCCGGCGGAGGGACCAAAGATCGTCTATCCACCGGATGGGGCCTTGATCGAATGGCGCGGCGAGGAATTGCCGCTCGAAGCCGCCGGCGGCAAACGGCCGTTGCGCTGGCTCGTCGACGGCAGACCCCTGCCGCCGGCACTGCCCCGCCGACCGATCTACTGGCAGCCCGACGGCATCGGGTTTGCACGCCTCACCGTCATTGACGGCGACGGCCGCAGCGCCCACAGCACCGTGCGGCTCTCTCCGTGACCAAGCCTTTCGACACCTAGGGAGGACAACATGCCGACGTTCCAACCCACCCCCGATCTGACGATGCACTACGAAATCGACGGCTTCACCGACCCGTGGCGGCAGCCGGAAACGGTGCTGCTGTTGCATGGCAATGCCGAAAGCGGCGCCGCGTGGTACGGCTGGGTCCCGCATCTTGCGCGCCACTACCGCGTCGTGCGCCCCGACATGCGCGGCTTTGGCGCGTCGACGCCGATGCCGCGCGATTTCCCGTGGACCCTCGACCGGCTGATCGAGGATTTCATCGGCCTGATGGACCGGCTCGACTGCCGCCGCTTCCATCTGGTCGGCGCCAAGATCGGCGGAACGATCGCGCGCGCCTTTGCGGCGCGCCGTCCCGAACGGGTGACGACGTTGACCGTGGTCGGCACGCCGCCGCCAATGCGCGAAGGCGCCGCCGAGCGCGCCCCCGAGCTTGCCGACGAATTCGAAACCAACGGCGTCGAGCACTGGGCGCGGCGCACGATGGCGGGTCGGCTCGGCAGCGATTTTCCGCCGGAAGGGGTCGAATGGTGGATCAAGTTCATGGGCCGCACCGCGGTGTCGACCCAGATCGGCTTTATGAAAACGATCGCCTGCGCCGATATCCGCGCAGACGTCCCAAAGATCGGGTGCCCAACCCTCGTCATCACGACCGATGGGAGCGGGCTCGCCTCGGTCGAGCAGACGCAGAGGCTTGGCAGCAGCAAATCCCGCATTCGGATTTACTGGTGCTGCCCGGCAACTCCTACCACGTCGCGGCAAGCCACGCCGAACGCTGCGCCGCGGCAACGCTGGATTTCATAGCAAGGAACAACGGCGCCGCCTAACGCAGCCGCGGCTGCACCTTCTCGCATAGCAGCTGCATCGAGCGCATCACCTTCTTGTGCGGGATCAAACCGCCGGTGTTGAGTTCGGCGAGAATGCCGGCGAGGCCCAACTGCTCCCTCAGCCCTGCAAGGCGATCGGCAACCATCTCCGGTGTGCCGACAACCGCCCGCGTGCGACGCGCTTCGTCCCAGCTGATCGACTGCAGACGCTGTGCGCCCTCGATCCGCCGCTCGGTGTCGAACACGCCGGCACGGTTGGCCGATTCCTCGAGCCGTGCACCCAGATAGCGGAAGAAGTTCATCAGGGTCTCTTCCGGGTCGGAGAGCGCCTGCTCGACGGTGTCGCCGACATAGACCGGAGCACGAAGGTAGACTTCGCCGTTACCGGGGTGACCGGCGGCTTTCCAGGCATCGCGGTAGGGCCGCAAATTGGGAAGGACCTCGTCGATCGTGCCGCGCCGCGCGCCGACAAAGATCGCATAGCCCTGGCGGCCGGCAGAGATGAAGCTCTCTTCGCGGTTTGACGCGATGCGGATCGGAGGGTGCGGCTTCTTGTAGGGCTTCGGCACGATGCAGACGTTTTCGTAATTGTAGTATTTGCCCGAAAACGAAAAGGTCTCCTGGGTCCAGGCGCGCTTGACGACTTCGAGCACTTCGGCGAACCGCTCGGTGCTCTCGCCGTAGGAGATCCCATAGGCCTCATAGGCCCGCGGGAAGCCGCTGCGCCCGACGCCGAAGAGCAACCGGCCATGGCTGATGTGGTCAACCGTCGCGGCCTCTTCCGCCAATCGGAGCGGCTGACAGAGCGGCAGAACCTGGACGCCGAGACCAACCTTGATGTTCTTTGTCCGCGCCGCGATGGCGCTGGCGATCGTCAGCGGCGCCGCGCAGACCGAGCGTTCGGGCGCCATATGGATTTCGGCTAGCCAGATGGCATCGAGCCCCCAACGCTCGGCGGCGTCGACCTGCTCGAAGGCGGTGTCAAATGCCTCGGCCTCGCTCTGCCCTGGGCGCCGCTGGAACTCGTGGAACACGCCGAATTCGAAGGCCATCTGCGTCTACTCCTTTCGGGTTGTTATTTGCCGGCGAGCGCCAAGACGGGTTCGTCGGCGAAAGCCGGCATGATCTCCCGCGCAAAGCGCCGGATATTCTCGCGCGAGCCGCCGAAGTTGATAATAACGTATTCGACCCCGCCTTGGCGCAGCGCGTCGAGCTTGCACATGATCTCGTCCGGCGTGCCGAAGAGCGCGCTCTCCGCGCTCTCGTAGCGGGCCTCTTCTTCGCGCGATTTGAACCGTGTCCTGGCCTCGCCGTCAGGGCGACGCGCCAGAGCGTTGATCCGCATATGTCCCTGGTACCGCCGCTCGAGCGCGGCCTCCCTGTCGGCGGCGTCCTTGGCGATGTGAACCGCGCGCGCCACGGCGACATCCATGGGATCGAAGCTGCCGCCGCGCGTCTCGACCTCCTCGCGGAACTGGACGACCTGGTCGAGGATCTCCTCGGCCAGCGAATGCTGGCCCAGCAGCATGTTGTAGCCGCGCTCGGCCACTTGACGGACCGAAGCAGGGCTGCCCGCCCCCATCCAGAACGGCGGATGCGGCTTCTGCGCCGTCGGCGGCTCGACGACGATGTTGTCGAACTGCCAGTATTTGCCCCGATGGGAGAAGGGGGTCTCGCAGGTGAAGGCCTTGGTGATGACTTCGAGCGACTCTTCGAACCGCGAATCCGCCTCCTCCATCGGCAGGCAGAACCCGGCAAACTCGTTGTAGCGGTAGCCCTTGCCGACGCCGAAATCGAGTCGCCCGCCGGAGAGGAGATCGAGTGTCGCAGCCTGCTCGGCCAACAACACCGGATTGTGCCAGGGCAATACCAGCACCGCCGTGCCGAGGCGCAAATGGCGGGTGCGCGCGCCGAGCCAGGTCAAAAGATTGAGGCTCGCCGAGACCTGGCCAAAGCCAGTGAAGTGATGCTCGACGAGAAAGGTGCTGTAGTAGCCGAGCGCCTCGGCTTCGACATTGTTGTCGATGAACTCGCGAAACCCCTGGCTGCTGTCGGTGTCGGGACCGCTGCGCCTCGCCTGCGCACTGCCGAACAATCCAAAACGCATCGTCTTCTCCTCAGGAAACCAGATCTATTTCGGGCCGCGGCGAACAGAGGGTCTAACCAATCCGCGGGGATTGTTCCGTCCGTCCCCGCATATCCTATGCGCGGGAGCCGTCATCCGAGACTGTGTCGCTGGTAGGAGCTCCCAAGCAAGCCCAAATGCGAGGAGTTCTTTTGTGAAACGGATACTGCTCGCCGCTGCACTGGCGGCAACGACCGCGATAGCGGTCCCGACGATCGCCCGCTCGGCCCAGGATGCCGAGACGCAACAGCCCCGGGCGCAGGTCGCACAGGCGGACGAGCAATCAGGCGAGGAGCACGGCGGCGGTCCCGGACATTGGATGCGCGGCGAGGGCGGCCCGGGCAGGGAAGGCTGGCGGGGCATGATGATGCACCGCATGATGATGCACCGGAACCCGCAGGAACGGTGCGAGGAGCGGCTGGCTTGGCGGGCCGCGATGCGCGCCTATACCGAGGCGAAGCTCGACTTGACCCCCGAGCAGCGCCCGCTGTGGGACAAGGTGGAGAGCATCGCCCAGACCGAGCAGCAGAAGGAACGCCAGCTCTGCTCTTCGCTGAAGTCACGCGACGAAACAACCGTCCTCGACCGGCTCGACCGGATGCAGCAGTTCCTGTCCACGCGGCTCGAGGCATTGCAGACGGCGAAACCGGCCGTCCAGGCGCTCTATCAGGCGCTGACGCCGGAGCAGCGGGCGATTTTCGATCATCCCTTCCGCCGCTAGCGGTCCCGCTGACGACCATTGGGGCGGCTCAGTGCGACATCAAAACGGGCACCGTCATGCTGCGCAGCACCGAGCGCGTCGCGCCGCCCAGCGCCGGATCGTAATACCCGAAATGCCGCGGCGCTTCCGTGTTGGCAATGGGTAAAGGCCGATAAGATGCGCAGAAAATCGCTCGGCGAGTGCGGCGGCAAAGGCGATGCGTTTGCGCGCAATCGCCTCGGAATCAAGCACGACCAGTAGATCTTTGTAGCTCACTGAGCGCCTCTCTCGCCGCCGGACGACGTGCCGGAAGGTTTTCGCGAATTCGGCGAACCTGCCTTGATCTGGATCAACGAGAATAACGGTCAGGCGACCCCGAGCGCAAAGCCTCTTCCTCAGGGATTTCCGGATCCGAGAGGAGCGCGGGATCCGTGACTATCATTGCGTGGCGGGAAACCTGCGGCTCCCGCCGAACATCGAACGCAGGCATTGGCCGCCCCTCCCCGAGCAAACCCTCGAGGATGGCCGAATTCCCCGGTCAGCGCTTCCGAGCCGTCCCCTTCGAGCCATTGCAGGGCCAGTATCCGCCACAGCGAACGCATCGGCCTCCCTCCTCGGTGGTGGCGCCGCCGTCATCGCCGAAAAACCGGGCCGCAATGTGGCCGTGTCGCGGCATTGTGGTATCACCAGCACGACCGCCGCCCCGATTTTCCGCGCAAGGGTATTGCCAATGGCATTGCTGTTCCGCTCCTCTGTCGATTCCGAGGCGCGCTGGAAGCCGCAGCTCGCCCGGCTGATGCCCGAACTCGAGGTGCGGATATGGCCGGAAATCGGCGATCCGGCGGAAATCGATTACGCGCTCGTCTGGCGCCCTGAGCCCGGTCTGTTGGCGTCGCTGCCGAACCTGAAGCTGATCCTCTCCCTCGGCGCCGGGGTCGACCACGTCTTGTGCGACCCCCATTTGCCGCGTGGCGTGCCGATCGTCCGCCTCGTCGACCCGTATATGACGGATGCGATGAGCGAGTACATCATCCTTCAGGTGCTGCGGCTACATCGGCAGGACCTCGATTACCGGACGCAGCAGGAAAAAGGCATCTGGCTGGAACTCGATCAAAAGAACGCGGCCGAGCGCACCGTCGGCATTCTCGGCTTTGGCGCATTGGGGCAGGATGCCGGACGCAAGCTCCAAGGGTTGGGTTTCAATGTCGCGCTGTGGGGAAGGCGACAAAGAACCGTCGAGGGGCTGCGCGGCTATGCCGGCCGCGCTGGCCTGCCCGCGCTGCTGGGCCGAAGCGAGATCCTCGTTTGCCTGTTGCCGCTGACCGCCGAGACGGAGGGAATATTGAACGCGAGCACCTTTGCCATGCTGCCGAAAGGGGCGGCATTGATCAACGCCGCCCGTGGCAGCCATCTCGTCGAACAGGATTTGCTCGCGGCCCTGGCGTCGGGCCGGCTCTCGGCCGCCGTGCTCGATGTCTTCCGTGACGAGCCGCTGCCCGGGGGCCATCCCTTCTGGCACCACCCGCGCATCGTCGTGACGCCGCACATCGCCGCCGCAACCCACCCTCCGACCGCCGCCCCGATCATCCTCGATAATATCCGCCGCTTCGAAGCAGGCCGCCCGCTCCTCAACCGGGTCGACCCGGCGCAAGGGTATTGAGGATACGAGTTTAATATCGACCCCAGCGGATACCCGAGTTGCCACTCTTGAAGAGAACATAGAGTGAACAGACATCTGGTCTCGCTGGTCCCGGAGCCCCGCCGATGTCGGGAATATTTGCGGATCCACCCGATCCTTCCTGTTATCTCCTGTTTTCCGGACCCGGAATCGAGGAATCTCAATTGGTTGATCCTGATCCCTCATTAGTATCGCGTGCGCGACGCGCGCGGGCGTTTCGCCGAGGCCGGCGACCCGCGCGGCCGGCCACGCGGCATTCCCAATCCAAGCGGCGCGTGCCCGATCTTGCGGCCCGGCTGCTCGCTGTCGGGTCTGATCGACCGCAAGCCTCATCCGTTGCGGCCGTTCGGCGCTCAACTATTGTCGCCGCCTCTCCGTTCCGCTCACCCGGCGAAGCCGGCGGGTGCTGCCCAGGGCTCTGGCGGCCATTGCGCGCGGCGGAGAGCGCGCCGGGGACGGGTCGTTCGGCTTTAGCCGTTGGCAGGACGGCGCGGTTTTTGCGATCATTCGCGGGACGGGTGGCAGAGACAGCCGCGCGTCCGGAGCTTGAGACTAACCATGGCGCATGAGCACGATTATCACCGCAACCCGCCGGCGCACCATCACGATTGCGGCGGCTTGTTCGGCTGCGGCGACGAGAAGGGCACCGGCGTCATCCGCGAGGACATCAAGGATGGCGCCTTCAATAAACGAAGGGCAGACCGGCTGCTGCATATGGACGAAGTGGAGCAGGAGCGGGTGGATGGTTTTTTGAGCGCACGCGGGCGGGCGCGGCGACAATTGTTGCGGGCTAGCAGCTTCATGAGCGCGCTCGCCGCGGTCGGACCCTGGTTCGGCAGACTCGCCCAGGCGGCGGCAACCAGCGATACGGCCGCGGCGACGACGGGTGTCAGTGGCCCCATCCATGTCGTCGATTCCAACAAGGACACGGTGCGGCTCGGCGTGTTCGATGCAACATTGCCGCCTATCCTGACGGTCGATTCCGGTGACTGGGTCAGCTTTCCGAATACCTGGTCGCATTTTCTGAACGAGTTGGAACCGGGCGTTCCGATCAGCCGGCTCGCAGAATTGCGCACCAGCAATCCTGGCCGGGGCCCGCATTCGATCATCGGCCCCATTGCGGTCAGGGACGCCGAACCCGGCGATGTTGTCGAGATCCGCTACAAACGCTTGCGCCCTGCCGCCTGGGGTGCGGTGTTCAACAACCCGGCCGCATTGGGCACCGGGCTGCTGCCGCAGGATTTTGCGCAGGGACAGATCAAATACGTCGATCTCGACCTGACGGCGATGCAGGGCAAGTTTGCGCCCGATATCAATATTCCACTGACGCCGTTTCAGGGAACATTGGGTGTCGCGCCGCCTGACGGCTTTTTCCCGCCGCTCAGCCCAGGGGTCACGAGCTCGGTGCCGCCCGGCCCGCATGGCGGCAATCTCGATCTGCGCGAGCTGACGGAAGGCTCGACATTATATCTGCCGGTCTGGAAGCCCGGCGCACTGATCTACACCGGCGACTCGCATGCCGTGCAAGGCGACGGCGAAATCAGCCTCACCGCGCTCGAAACCCGCATGCAAGAGGTGCTGATCCAGGTCCTCCTGCACAAGCAAAAGAAGTTTCAGTGGCCGGTCGCCGAGACGGCAACCCATTGGATCACCGTGGGTCTCGACAAGGATCTCAATACGGCGATGGCCTTGGCGGCGCGCAATGCCATCGAGTTTCTCTCGACCCGCGCAAAACTGACGCCGCTCGACGCCTACGCCTTGTGCAGCATCGCGGTCAGTTTCCGGGTGACCCAAGTCGTCGACATCGTGCGCGGCGTGCACGCGATGATCCCGAAAAGCTTGTTCACCGGAGAATTGCGGGGGCAAATCGCCGTGGTCTAGCTGTTGTATTGTGCGCCCTTCGAGACGGCCGCTGCGCGGCCTCCTCAGGATGAGGAATTCGCTTTGATGCAGTTAATAATGTCCCTCATGCTGAGGAGCGCCTAAGGGGCGCGTCTCGAAGCACGCACGAACTCAATGCAGCTTAAAGTCGGGAGGGAACGAATGAGGCTGGAAGACAAGGTTGCGCTGATTACCGGAGGAGCCTCCGGCATGGGCGCCAGCATGGCGCGGATCTTTGCTCGCGAAGGCGCGAAGGTCGTCGTTGCCGACGTGCTCGACGAGGAGGGCAAAAAGGTCGTTGGCGAGATTACGCAAGCCAACGGCGCAGCGATCTTCCGCCATCTCGACGTGACCAGCGAAGCGGAGTGGAAGGCGGTGGTCGATGCGACGATTGCCGAGTTCGGCAAGCTCGATATTCTCGTCAACGATGCCGGCCTCTCCGGCAGCGCGGTCGAGGATCTGTTCGACACTGCGACCTGGGACCGGCTGATGTCGGTCAATGCGCGCGGCGTCTTTCTCGGCATGAAATTCGCGATCCCGCTGATGAAGGCGGCCGGCGGCGGCTCAATTGTCAACATCTCGTCGATTTCCGGCATCACCGGCCAGCAGGGCATCCACGTCGCCTACAACGCCTCAAAAGGCGCGGTCCGCACCCTGACCAAGGCGGCGGCGGTGCAGCACGGCGCCGACAACATCCGCGTCAATTCGGTGCATCCCGGCCTGATGCCACCGATGCGCTCGTCAGGGCGCACCGCCGACCCCGAAATCCGCGCCAAGATGCTGCAGCAGATACCGATGCGGCGCGCCGGCCGCGCCGAGGAGGTCGCCAATGCCGTCTTGTTCCTGGCGTCCGACGAAGCCTCTTACATTACGGGCGCCGAGCTCTGGGTCGACGGCGGCACTCTCGCTAGATGACCCATCAGCTGCGGCCGCTGGCTTTGCGGCCGAGCTCCAGAGCGGCGTAGGAGTAGACCGGCGCCGGCATCAGATAGCGGAAGCCCTTCTCCAGTAAGGCTTCGACGTTCTTGGTGTCGACATGCGGGTGCCCGCAAGGAACGTTGTGTTGTTTGCAGATCGCCAAAATCTCGTCCATTGCCGCAGCCACAGTCGGATGGTCGTATTGCCGCGGGAAGCCGAGATCCTGCGACAGATCGCCCTCGCCGATGATCACGACCCCGATCCCCGGAACCTCATCGAGCATCTTTGGCAAATTTTTGATCGCGCGCACTTCTTCGCACATGATGGCGACCAGGATTTCGCCCTTCGGGTTGAGCGGCCAGACATCGGCGCGGGCATAATATTCCTGCTGCGACAGCCCCCAATAGCGCGCCGCCGCCGCGGGCGCATCGCCGCGCTGGCCCGCCGGCTCGAAATATTGCGCCGAGCGGGGCCGCGGATAACGGCAGGCGGTGACCGCGTTGCGCGCTTCGTCGACGGTGCTGACATGCGGCCACACAATGCCGTACACGCCCTGGTCCAAGACCTGCTTGGCGACCCACTGGCTCCCCTCGCCGCCATTGGGCGGGATGCGCACAAACGGCGTCACCGCTGGAGCCAATGTTCCGCGTTGCAGGATCTGTCGGCGGTCCAGCATGTATTGCAGGCAGTCGCGCAAGGCGCGGATGTCATAGGGACGATGCTCCATTTCAAACACCACGCCATCGTATGGCGCGGTATTCATCGCCTGCGCCACTCCGATTTCCGCGGCACAAAAACTGACGAAGGCAGGCTTGTCCTGCTCCAATGCGGCGATTACGGCATTGAGACGCGGTGTTTCGGCCATTTGTCTCCCTCCCGAGAACAATCAGCGCATGTTCGCAGTCTGCCGAGCGTTAAACCGGGGCTCGCGGCGGCCCCCCAGCTCTGGGGCCGGCGGACTTTCGGTCTCATATTGGCCAATCAATCGGGTCTCGGCAATCAGCGCATCGACCACCGCGAAATGATCTTGCCAGCTCGGCGCCCTCCAGCCCGAAAGGCGAAGGAGCTGGGCGGCGCGTCGCGGCGACGCCGGCAGCGCATAATCAATCACGGCACTGCGCCAACCGAGCCCGTCGAGCGGATCGAGGTACTCCGGCACGTCCCCGCCGTTCTCGCGGAATGCGGCGAGATTGCTACACAGGACGGGAACCCCGAGAGCCAGCGCCTCGACCAGCGGAAACCCGAACCCTTCGGCAAAGGATGGCAGCAGCAATGCGCGGGCGCCCTGGACGAGACGCGCCGCCTCGTCATCCGGCACGTTGGTGCGTTCGAAGACGACGCCGCGCAGGGCCGGGCAGCGTTCGAGCATGTCGATCGCGTTTTCGGTTTCCCAGCCGCGTTGCCCGATCAGGACGAGACATGGCGCGGCATCGCCCAGCTCTTCCGTCAATTGGCGCCACAGATTGAGCAGCAGCAGGTGGTTCTTGCGCGCCTCGATGGTCCCTATGCACACGAAATAGGGCGGCTTCACGGGTGGCGGCTCGGCCTGAATCCCGGCCGTTAAATTTACCCCGAATGGTGCGACCACGATAGGCGGGGCTCGGCCGGCACGCGCCAGATAGGGCGCAAATCCTTCCCGAGTGACGGTCGAGTTGACGATGACTGCGTCGGCCAGCGCCGCGGCGGTCTCGATCCGCCTGCGGTGCTTGTCGTTTTGGCCGGGGAGCGCGTATTCGGGGAATTCGATCGGGATCAGATCATGAATGAGGCAAACAAAGCACGCCCCTACCTGCCGCTTCAAACGGGCGATGGCCCGGCGCTTTTCGAGATGGTGATGCGAGACGAGCATATAGACCGCGCGGCCGGTTCCGGAACGGCATTGCTGGCGCAGGGTGCGTTCTCCGCGCCAAAGGGCGGCGGCGCGGAGCGTTTGCGCCAGGCGCTTCGCCCGCCAGATCGGCCGCGACAACCCTGCCTCCCGCCATGCCCCGGCGAGCACCTGGAGGTATTCCTTGGCAATCGCCTCCGGCAACATGCCGAAACCACCCAAGGGCGTCATAATCGTAAAGGACAGAGGGGTGCGGCCGGCCACCAGATGCTCGGCATACGCGAGCTCGACGCGGTCGATCCCCGTTGGCGTCTCTCGTCCGGCGCGCGAGACCAGACGTGACAAGTCGAACAGGATCACGCCGCGCCCCGCAAGGATTGAACAAAATCCCGAACACCCTCCTCCAGAGAGTGAAACGGCTGGTCGAATCCGGCGGCGCGGAGCTTTGTGATGTCGGCCTGCGTGAAGTACTGGTACTTGTCGCGCAACTCGGCGGGGGTGTCGACGAAACGGACCTCCGGCGAACGTCCGACCGCCGCGCCGACCGCATCGACGAGGTCGAGAAAACTCCGCGCGGCACCCGTACCGACATTGAACAGACCCGTGATCTTCGGGTTCTGCAGTAGCCAGCCGACCGTCGCGACGCAGTCCTTTACATAGACAAAATCCCGCAACTGCCCGCCATCCCGATAGGCGGGATTGTGCGACCTAAAAAGGGTCACCGGGTCGCCGGCCCTGATGATCGGGCAAAACTTAGCGACAAGGGATTGCATGTCGCCCTTATGCGTCTCGTTCGGGCCGTACACATTGAAGAACTTGAGCCCGGCCCATTGCGGGGGACTAGGCCGTCCGAGCAGCGCGTCCTCGGCCACCCGCCGATCCACGACATGCTTGCTCCAGCCATAGGCATTGAGTGGGCGCAGTGCAGCCAATGCCGCCGGGCTCTGGTCGTCGCTGAAGCCGGCGCTGCCATCGCCATAGGTCGCACCGGAAGAAGCGTAGATAAAGCGGGTCGCATTGGCCGCGCACCACTCCCAAAGATCGAGCGTCAGGCGAATATTATTGGCAACGAACCGGTCGATATCGGGTTCGGTCGTCGAGGATATGGCTGCCATGTGCACGATGGCCGCTACTTTGCCGCTATGACGCTCGAGCCACTCGAACAGCATGTCGGGCCGGACGAGGTCATAAAGCCGAGCCGAGGCGATGTTGCGCCACTTGTCACCGGATCCGAAGCGATCCGAGATCGCGACGCGCAGACCGGCCTCGGCCAGATGGCTGACGATATGGGAGCCGATAAAGCCGGCGCCTCCGGTAACGACAATCAGGTCGTCGCTGGACAAACTCTGCACCCTCGGCATGGCGTCCTTTTCAAAAGCGGGTCCGCGTCCCGACGGCTTTACCCGACGGCTTTATAAGCCGAAATCGGCCACTACGGTGCTGCGTTCTTGACGACGATGCCGGTGATGACAGGTCCGGTCAGGGTATTCAACAGCGTGAAGAATTTCTGCAGCTCGTTTAGCCGGGCGTTGGCGACGTAGATGATGTCCTTGTCTTCGACGGGAAACCGCTGGGCAAGGAAATAAGAGTTCGCATCGCTCATATCGAGGCGATAAACGACCGGCGAGGTCCGATCAGGACCGGTGGCCAATTGGGGGGCGTTGAGTGCAGCGACGACGGCCGGCGGTTCGAAGCGGAAAAGGAATACCCCCGTCGGATCCGAGCGCAGATCTTGCAGGCCACCGGCTTTGGCGAGCGCTTCGACCAAGGTGATCCGCTCGGCATTGAAGGTGATTTGGGCGTTCTGGCCGGTCGCCCCGAGCACCGAATAGGTCTGCGGCACACGAACCAGGGTCAACACGTCGCCAGGCTGTGCGTAGATGTTCTCAGCCGGGTTCGACACGAGCCGTTCCATCGGCATCGTTACCGTGACGCCGTTTCGGGAAAGCCGTACGAAGGTGTCATAAACAGCCGCTTTTGCCCCTCCGGCGAGGGCAATCAGATCGAGCATGCGATCGCCATTGACCGACAGCGGCACCAGCGCGCCGTTGACCACCTCGCCCGATACGGTCGCAGCGTAGGTCACGCTCTTCGCAATCGTTACAATGACCTGCGGCTCGATGGCCTTTTCGGCGAGGCGCCGCTCGATTTCGTGCTGGACTTCGACGGTCGTCCGTCCAGCCACCGGAACCCGCCCGGCAAACGGCACGCTAATCCCGCCGTCCCGGCCGACGACCTGTTCGGGGATTGTCACGTTTCGCGAGCCGGCCGAGACGTGGTCGGTCGGCGAGGTTCCGAACAGGCCTCCGCCCGCGGCTTCCCAGATTGAAACCGAGAGGGTATCGCCGATCCCGATCTTCGGTGCTTCTGGTTTGCCATATTTCCCGAAGCGGGCTCGAAAGCTGTCGGCCGGCTGTGCCAACAGTGCCGCGACGACGCCGGAATTGACGTCGACGACGTCGTAACGAATCTGATTTTCCTGCACCCCCCGGTCGACCACCTCGCCGGCGGTCGGACCGGCGGTCGGCAAGTATGCACACCCGACGAGTGCGGTGCCGCTGAGGCAAATAAGCAGTACGGCAGACTTCATCGACGCGGTACGGTTTCTATATCCGGTATAGTATTCTACCGATACGAGGATAAGGGCAAGCCTCGCCGCCGATCACTGCCGTTGGATCGTGCTCCTCTTTGCGAGACCCGATGGGGTGACGGTGATGCGATAAGAGCTAAACGCGTTGAAACTGCGTTGCGATCACCCGCGATGCATAGACGCCCATCCACCCGTTGGGGTCGAGCCAGCCCTTTTCGTTGCGCGGCGGGCGAATGGCGCGGATATGGGCGTCCGTGATCTCGGATAAATCGTTGATCGGACGCGGCGGGTCGAATTCGGTCGACCAGAAGAACCGCGACGAGCCGCCCGCCTGATGTTTGGCAACCAGACAATTCGGCGCGCCCCCTGCCCGGTTGTAGAGCCCGACCGCGGAGTACGCCTCCTGATGATTGACCATCATTACGCCTTCGGTCCCCGGAAAGGCGTATTTCATCGCCGAAAACCATCGGCACAGCGCAGCAAGCTCGTCTTCGGTGAATTCGTAGCTGATTGGCGAACAAGCTTTATCTGCCGCCGATCTCGTCCCCCTCACCGTCAACGGGAATGGTACAACGTTTGTCTGCTTCGACACTTTGTCCCCTCGCCCCGTCTTAGGCTTGCATTCCTGCAGCCATGTTCCCCCGAACGCGGCCGTCCCGTGCCGACCTCCGATCGTGTCCTCTCTCCCCCTTTCCACGACGAACCGGAAGAGCGAACGCTTGTCGACTACTTGTCGCTTAGAGACCGATACAGCACACAGACCAAATTCCGCTCCCTAAATACTATCCGGCGACGGTTTAGAGTCAATCGAGGCCACATCCACTTTAAGGGTTTTCCAACGAGGTGTGTCTCTTCAGCCACAGTGGCAAAATGGCGACAGCTGTTAAACTTGCGGTTTGGGGCCCTGCTGATCGCCGCCCTGACTTCGGCCGGTTGACCTTGCGATACCATTCTGTTAAGGATGCGGCGATGCATTGCCAGCGCTACGAGCTTCGACTTAGCCGCTCGGCGTCCTGAGGGACGCCGAGCCGCCGTCGTTGCCCGTCCCAGCTAGGGGATTTGTGCGCTCGCTGATGCCGATGTCTCTTCTCGATTTTAACGACACCTTCCCGCTTCGGGCCGTTTTCCCGGCGGATGCAGCGCCGCGTTTCGGTCGCCGACTTAGCACCGGCCGGTGGCTTTGACGCCAGCCGGCCGCGATCCTTCCCGATTTCAACAACGGAACCGCCACATTTGGTGGTGAGCCTGCGACCAGGAGTTTTCGATGACTAGCATGCCTATCCACAAATACCGTCCTTTTCCGACCATCGATCTGCCCGACCGGCGCTGGCCGGCGCGGGTCATCGACCGCGCGCCACTGTGGTGCAGCGTCGACCTGCGCGACGGCAACCAAGCGTTGGTCGAGCCGATGGGACCGGACCGTAAACGCCGGATGTTCGAGCTTTTGGTACAGCTCGGCTTCAAGGAGATCGAAGTCGGCTTTCCCGCGGCATCGGAGACCGACTTCGGATTTATCCGCGAACTGATCGAGCAGCGGCTGGTCCCCGATGATGTAACGATCCAGGTGCTGACCCAAGCCCGGCCCGAGTTGATCAAGCGCAGCTTCGAGTTCGATCCGTGGCGCCCGCCGCGCCATCATGCATCTTTACAACTCGACTTCCACCTTGCAGCGCCGCGTCGTGTTCGGCCTCGACAAGCCGGGCATCGTCGACATCGCGGTGACGGGGGCTAAGTTTATTCGCGAACTCGCCGACACAATGCCGGAAAGTGAGATCATCTACCAATATTCGCCCGAAAGCTTTACCGGGACCGAACTCGACTTTGCGGTCCAGATTTGCGAGTCCGTGATGGACGTCTGGCGGCCGACACCCGACAAGAAGGTGATCCTCAATCTCCCCGCCACCGTCGAGATGGCGAGCCCGAATATCTACGCGGATCAAATCGAGTGGTTCGGCCGCAACATCCGCGACCGCGAGTCCATCACCCTCAGCGTGCATCCGCACAACGACCGCGGCACCGCCGTGGCGGCCACCGAGCTTGCGGTGATGGCGGGCGCGGAACGGGTGGAAGGCACGCTCTTTGGCAATGGCGAGCGCACCGGCAATGTCGATATCGTCACCTTGGCGCTCAATCTGTTCAGCCAGGGGATCGATCCGGGGCTGGTGATCACCGATATCGACGAGATCGTCCGCACCGTCGAGCACTGCAATCAGCTTCCGGTGCATCCACGGCATCCCTATGCTGGCGAACTCGTCTACACCGCATTCTCGGGCTCGCATCAGGACGCGATCAAGAAGGGCTTCGAGGCGCTCGCCAAGCGCAACGACCCGCTGTGGGAAGTGCCATATCTGCCGATCGATCCGAAGGATCTGGGCCGCACCTACGAGGCGGTGATCCGGGTCAACAGCCAGTCCGGCAAGGGCGGCGTCGCCTATGTGCTGAAGGCCGATTACGGGCTCGATCTGCCGCGCGGTCTGCAGATCGAATTCAGCAAGCGGGTGCAGGAAATGACCGACCGAACCGGAAAGGAAGTGACGAGCGCCGGCATCTGGTCGCTGTTCGAGGACACCTATCTGCGGCGCGACGGGATCCAACTGGCCGATTACAGCATTTTACCCGAGCCGCGCGCCCCGGAGCGCCGGCGCATAGCGGCGGTGGTTGCAATCAACGGCGAGGAACGGCAGATCGAAGGTGTCGGCAACGGCCCGATCGCTGCGTTTGTCGACGCTCTGCAACGCGAGTGCGACATCGAGCTGACGGTCGTCGACTACCGCGAGCACGCAATCGGCGCCGGGGCCGATGCGCAAGCTACGGCCTACGTTCAGGTCCGCGGTTCCGGTGAAGCAACGCTATACGGCGTCGGCATCGACGGCAACATCGTGACTGCCTCTCTGAAGGCCGTAGCAAGCGCCGCGACCCGCATCTCACAACGCACGGGCGGGCAATAGCTGCGGCGCACCTGCCATAAAAACAGAGGCGAAACGCTGTCGGTTCAGGGACAAAATCGTCATTCCGGGACGGCCCGTGGGCTCGCAGGCATAGCCCGCGCCCCGGAATGACCGGGCGTGCGAGGGTGATGCCGGATCGGAGTGGACGTATGGGCAATCGCATGATCGGCGTCGTTGTCGAGGGCGCGACAGGCCGGCTCGGCACGACGCAGCACCTGCGCTCGCTGATGGCGATCCGGAGCGAGGGCGGGCTGCCGCTCGCCAATGGCGACCGCCTGGTGCCCCAGCCAGTATTGCTCGGTCGCAATCCCGCAAGGCTATCGGCTCTGGCGGCAGCGAATGGCGGCCTCAGGTGGAGCATTGATCGCGATACCTGCCTGGCCGACCGCGACATCGCAATCTATTTCGACGCGAGCGCGACCGGCGGTCGGCCGGCGCGTGTCGGAACGGCGCTCGATGCCGGCAAGCACGTCTATGTCGAAAAGCCGCTCGCCGAAACACTGGCGGATGCCATGGATCTGGCGCGCCGCGCCGAGCGCGCCGGCCTCAAAAACGGTGTCGTGCAGGACAAATTGTTTCTGCCCGGGCTCACGAAATTGCGCAAGCTGTATGAGGCGGATTTCTTCGGCCGGGTCCTGTCGGTCCGGCTCGATTTCGGCTGGTGGGTGTTCGACGGCACGCCCTATCCCGCGCAACGGCCGAGCTGGAATTATCGCAAGGCCACCGGCGGCGGGCTGATCCTCGATATGTTCGCGCATTGGCGCTACATATTCGATCGCCTGCTCGGCGAGATCAAAGCCGTGTCGTGTCGCCACATCACGGCGCTGCCCGAGCGCTGCGACGAGACCGGCAATCCTTACCGGGTCGATGTCGAGGATACGGCCTTCGCGATATTCGAGCTGGCGGGCGGCGTGCCGGCGCAAGTCGGCTCGTCTTGGGCGAGCCGGGTTAAGCGCGACGATCTCTTGCAGATACAGGTCGACGGGACCCGTGGGTCGGCGGTAGGCGGGCTGCACCGCTGCTTCGTGCAGCCGCTGATCGCGACGCCGAAACCGTTCTTTGATCCGGAGCGCCCCCAGCCAATGGTCTTCAACGAGCAGTGGCAGGAAATGCCGGATGTCGAGCCGGTGCGCAACGGCTATCGCGCCGGTTGGGAGCTCTTCCTCCGGCACGTCGCCGAAGACGCGCCATTCCCGTCGCCGTTTCTGGAAGGCGCCAAAAGCGTCCAACTCGCGGAGGCCTGCTATCAGAGCCATCGCGAGCGGCGCTGGATCGATCTGCCAGCGCTTACATTGTGAGACAGGGGCAGCCTGCTATACTTGCCCGAACTTCGCGAGCGATACGAACGAGAGGACGTCCGTGATCCGTATTTCGCCCAGCACCACCCGCCGTCGAGCGCTGCAATGGGCAGTTGGTGATCCAGGCGCGCCTCCTCGGCTCGCCAAGGCTGATCGGCTTATTGCTCATCATCTGTCTGCCTGAGCTGTCGCTGATGATCTCTCGCGGCGCCGGGTTTATTCGATAACAAAGGAGCTGGAGCGATGGATTTGCGCTTCACGGCCGATGAATTGGCGTTTCGCGACGAGCTGCGCGCCTTTTTCCGCGATAGCCTGCCGGGTGACATCCGCGAGCGGATGCGGCTCGGCCACCCGCCGACCAAGGACGACACCGTCACTTGGCAGCGCATCTTGAACCGGCGCAATTGGGCCGCCTACAGCTGGCCGAAGGAGCATGGCGGCCCCGGCTGGACACCGGTACAGCGCATGATCTTCCTTGAAGAAAACCAGCAGGCGCCAGCGCCCGAAGTGTCGTCGTTCAACATCACGATGATCGGGCCGGTGCTGATCCAGTTCGGCACCGAGAAGCAGAAGCAGCGGTTTCTGCCGCGCGCCGCCAATATCGACGATTGGTGGTGCCAGGGGTTCTCCGAGCCGGGCGCCGGGTCTGACCTCGCCTCGCTCAAGACCGCCGCCAAGCGCGATGGCGACGGCTACGTGGTCAACGGCCAGAAGATCTGGACCTCGACCGCGCACCACGCCGATTGGTGCTTCTGTCTGGTGCGCACCGATCCGCAGGCGAAGAAGCGGCAGGAGGGGATCTCGTTTCTGCTGATCGACATGAAGACGCCGGGCATCACGGTGCGGCCGATCATCTCGATCGACGGCAGCCACCATCTGAACGAGGTGTTTTTCGACGATGTTCGTGTGCCGGTGTCGCTGCGCGTCGGCGAGGAGAACCGCGGCTGGGATGTCGCCAAATTTCTACTCGGTCACGAGCGCACCGGCATCGCACGGCTCGGCAAATCGAAGGAGCGGGTCAAGTTCGCCCGCGAGATGGCGCGCGATATGCGCGCGAACGGCAGGCCATTGATCGAGGACCCCGCCTTTCGGCACCGCGTCGCGCAGCTCGAAACCGACATGAAAGCGCTGGAGATCACGCAGATGCGCGTCGTCGCCGCGCATGACAAGAGCCATGACGGAAAACCCGACCCGCTGTCGTCGGTGCTGAAGGTGAAGGGCACCGAACTCTTGCAGGCGACGACAGAGCTGGCGATGGATGTCGGCGGGCCGTTGGCGATGCCGGATTGGGCGCAGGAACTGGCGGCGCTCAGCAACGAGCCTGAACTCGGCCCGGAATGGGCAGTGGAAGCCACCCGGAGTTATCTCTTCCTGCGCGCCGCCTCGATCTATGGCGGCACCAACGAGATCCAGAAGAACATCCTGACGAAAGCTGTGCTGGGCCTATAGACGGCGGGAGATTGCTTCGCCGCTGCACTCCTCGCAATGACTCCGTTTTTGCTGTCATTGCGAGCACAGTGAAGCAATCTCGCGGTTGCCGTTGAGGAACTGACCGATGGATTTTGATCCGACCGAAGAGCAGCGGTTGTTGCGTGAAAGTGTCGAGCGCTTGCTCGCCGATCATTATGGGTTTGACAAGCGCCGCGCCTATCTCGCGGAGCCGGACGGTTGGAGCCGCGCGCTGTGGGAGCAATACGCCGAGCTCGGTCTGCTGGGCCTGCCCTTTGCCGAAGATTATGGCGGGTTCGGCGGTGGTCCGATCGAGGTGATGCTGGTCATGGAGGTGTTCGGGCGAGTTCTCGCACTGGAGCCGTATTTGGCGACGGTCGTGCTGGGCGGCACCGCCTTGCGGCTCGCCGGCAGCGCGGCGCAGAAATCGGCGATTCTGCCGCGGATTGCCGAAGGCGGCATGATCCTCGCCTTTGCTCATGGCGAGCGGCAGGCGCGCTACGATCTGACGGATGTGCTGACGACCGCCAAGCCCGAGCGCGGCGGCTGGGTTCTCGACGGCGCCAAGAGCGTGGTTGTGCACGGCGACAGTGCGCAGCAGCTAGTGATCAGTGCGCGAACTTCCGGCGAGCGGGACGATCCCGCCGGCATCACGTTGTTTATCGTGGACGCGGCAGCGAACGGTGTAGCGCGACGCGCCTACCCGATGCGCGACGGCACGCGTGCGGCGGAGATTTCGCTCAGCCAGGTGGAGGTCGGTAAGGACGATGTTCTCGGCGAGGTCGGCGCCGCGTTCCCGGTCATCGAACGGGTGGTCGAAGCGGGCATCGCCGCGACCGCAGCCGAAGCCGTTGGTGCGATGGAAACGATGCAAGCGATGACGCTCGAGTACCTGAAGACCCGCACGCAATTCGGCCGCCCCATCGGCCAGAACCAAGCCCTGCAGCACCGTGCGACGGAGATGCTGATGGAGCTCGAGCGCGGGCGCAGCATGGCAATGCTGGCGGCGATGATGGTCGACGAGCCCGATCCCGCCGAGCGCGCCCACAACATCGCGATGGCGAAGGTCGGTGTCGGCCAGGCGGGCAAATTCGTCTCGCAGAACGCAATTCAATTGCATGGCGGCATCGGCATGACCGAGGAATACGCGGTCGGGCATTATTTCCGCCGTTGCATGGTCATCGAACACACCTTCGGCGACACCGCCCACCACCTGTCGCGGCTGGCCGGCCAGGTGCGATAGGGGCTCGGTGAAGACGTTATTCGAGCACCAGGCGCCGCATCCTCTGGCCGACCTGCTGCGCCCGCGCAGCTTGGCGGAAGTCGTCGGTCAGGACCATCTGCTCGCAGCCGATGGTCCGATCGGCCGAATGGTCGCGGACCGCAAATTGTCGTCGATGATCCTTTGGGGCCCGCCGGGCTGCGGCAAGACCACGATCGCCCGGCTGTTGGCGCAAGGCACGGATCTGGTCTTCGAGCCGTTGTCAGCGGTCTTTTCTGGCGTGGTGGATCTACGCAAGGTATTCGACGCGGCGAAGAAACGCCGCGAGATGGGCCAAGGCACCCTTCTCTTCGTCGACGAGATCCACCGCTTCAACCGAGCGCAACAGGACGCGTTCCTGCCTGTTGTCGAGGACGGCACGGTGATCCTCGTCGGCGCTACGACCGAAAACCCGTCCTTCGAACTGATCGGCGCATTGCTGTCGCGTTGCCAGGTCTTCGTGCTCCGCCGCCTCGACGACAATGATCTGGAAACCCTGTTAAAGCGCGCCGAAACCCATTTGGGTCATCGGCTGCCGCTGACCGAGGAAGCGCGTACGGCCTTGCGCGCAATGGCCGATGGCGACGGCCGGTTCCTGCTCAACCTGACTGAGGAGATTGCACGGCTCCGGCCGGCGCAGCCGCTCGAGCCCGAAGAGCTCGCCCGGCTCGTGCAGCGCCGCGCGCCGCTTTACGACAAGGCCCAGGAGGGTCACTACAACCTGATCAGCGCGTTGCACAAATCGTTGCGCGGCTCTGATACCGATGCGGCGCTCTATTGGCTCGCACGCATGCTGGCCGGTGGCGAGGACCCGATCTACATCCTGCGGCGGCTCACACGGGCGGCTGTCGAGGATATCGGTCTCGCCGATCCGCAGGCGGTCGTCCAGGCGCTGGCGGCCTGGGACACCTATGACCGTCTCGGCTCGCCGGAGGGCGAGCTCGCGATCGCCCAATGCGTGATATATCTCGCCACGGCGCCGAAATCGAACGCCGGTTATCAGGCGTATGGAGAGGCCCGCGCGATGGCGCGCGAGACCGGCTCACTGATGCCGCCGATGCACATCCTCAACGCGCCGACCCGGCTGATGCGCAATCTCGGATACGGCAAAGGCTATATTTACGACCACGCCACCGAGGAAGGCTTCTCCGGTCAGAATTACTTCCCGGAAGGGGTGGCCCGGCGCAATTTTTATCGGCCGGGCGAGCGCGGCTTCGAGCGGGAGATCAAGAAACGGCTCGAATATTGGGACAAGCTGCGCCAACGCACCGCAGCGACAGCCCAATGACCGAGGCCGACGAAACCATAACCGTCGACCGCAGCGACGGCTCGCTCCGGCTCGACCGTTGGTTCAAACGGCATTATCCCGGTCTCGGTCACGGTCAGCTCGAAAAGCTGCTACGCACCGGGCGGATCCGCGTCGACGGCAAGCGAGCTCGGTCCAGTGACCGGGTAATTCCGGGCCAGGCGATACGCGTTCCGCCGCACGAGTTGACGCTGCCGCCCCGGCCCGTGCGACCGCAGCCCCGGCCAGCGGACGAGGCCATGCTGCAAGCAGCAATCCTGCACCGCGACGAGGCGGTCATCGTCCTCGACAAACCTCCGGGGTTGGCGGTTCAAGGGGGTACCGCGACGGAGCGGCACGTCGACGGGCTTCTCGACAGCTTGCGCTTCGGCAACCCCGAGCGGCCGCGCCTCGTGCATCGGCTGGACAAGGAGACGAGCGGCATTCTCGTGATCGCCCGCACCGCCGCGGCGGCCGCATTTCTGACCCGGGCATTTCGCGAGAAGACAACCCGCAAGACCTATTGGGCTGTCGTGGTCGGGCGGCCGAAATTAGCTCAGGGCCGCATCGACCTGCCGCTCGCGAAAATGGCCGGGCATGGCGGCGAGCGCGTCCGGCCCGACACCGAGGAGGGCCGCCGCGCCGTCACCTATTATCGGGTGATCGACGGCGCCGGGAAACAGGCGAGCTGGCTCGGCCTGATGCCGGTCACCGGACGCACGCACCAGCTGCGCGTCCATTGTGCCGCGATCGGCACCCCGATCCTCGGCGACTTCAAATATGGCGAGGCGGCGGCCCACCTGACCAGCATTCCCGGATCGCGCCGGCTCCACTTGCATGCACGAAGCCTGTCCATGCCGCATCCGCTCGGCGGCCGGTTGCAGATGACGGCGCCGCTTCCGACGCATATGCGGCGAGTTTGGGAATTTTTTGGCTTTGCGGATGACGTGGAGGACCCTTTCGCCGAACTGGAAGTGGCGTGATGAAGCGGTTCTATCAAAAGGCCGAGCCTGCAACGAGGGCTGGCGGCTACGCCATCGCTCTCGATGGCAAGCCGATCAAGACGCCAGGCAAGCGCGATCTGCTCGTCCCGAGCGGGGCGCTGGCGGCGGCGATAGCCGAAGAGTGGAACGCGCAAGAGACCGAGGTTCGGGCCGGAACGATGCCGCTGACCCGCCTCGCCACCACAGCTGTCGATCGGGTCGCGACGCAACGCGATGCAATCATCCGCCAGACCGCCAACTACGCCGCGACCGACCTCGTCTGCTATCGGGCGGCGCACCCGCCGGCGCTCGCCGCCCGCCAGCAGACGGTCTGGCAACCGCTGATCGACTGGGCAGTATTGCGTTACGACGCTCCACTCTCGGTAACAACCGGGGTCATTCCGACGAAACAGTCCGCGACGAGCATTCGCGCCTTTGCCGCAGCCGTTGCCGAGCAGCACGATTTTGCTCTGACCGCACTACATGTTGCGACTGCCGCCTGCGGCTCGCTGGTGATCGGCTTGGCGCTGATCGAGGGACATCTCGATGCAGAAGGGGCTTTCGCCGTCTCGCAACTCGATGAAAGCTTTCAGATCGAGGCATGGGGCGAAGACGCCGAACAGGCCCAACGCCGCCGTGCACTCGCCGCCGACATCCAAGCGGCGGCACGGTTCATATCTTTACTGCACGCCTGAGCTCACTGGGCTTTCAGCAGGTGGAAAACGGAGCGGCAATGTTCGGTGAAGTCCCGCCTTACGATCGACCACCGGCTGTCGTTGAGCCGCTTCTCCCAGAGGTTCAGAGGGTACCCCTTGTATCCCACTTCCCACTGATGTCCCCCGGCCGGTTCTGGCCGGAAGGGCCTTCTCCAGAGAAGTTTTTTCATCGAAAAATACTGCCTGAGCGTGCTGCGGTTTGCGTAGAGTTCTATAAAGACCTGGAACCCCATATAGGGGACGGAGACGATCAGGTATTTCGCTCCACTCTCGCGAAACGTGGCCAGGACGGAGCCGACGTGTCTCCATTCGATATGTTCAAGCGTCTCGCAGCAGAGGATCGCGTCATACCCGGAAATTTCGTCGGACCGCAGTTCGCAGATGTCCTTTTCAAGGTGGGGAACATTCGGATAGGCGAATGACCGCGGCCCCCTGTCGAGTGTCGTCACATCATAGCCGATGTTGACGAGCAGGCTGGTGACGAGCCCGAGAGCCGGTCCGATCTCGAGCACGGTGCAGCAATCGGTAGCCCCGAGCAAATGGAGCTGGGTCCACTGATGAACGATTCGTTTACGAGAATAATAGGCCAACCACTCGGCTGGTCCCGGCTCCGGCCCAGAAGACGGGAAGAGCACTACGCGCCGATCCCCCTCAATCGGTCAAGCGCTTCTCGGCGGCCTTTTCGGCCCGGAATTCGCTGAAGGCCTTGCTCGCCGCCATCATCGCCTCACGGATTATCGGCACCCCGACATATCCCGAGAGGTGCAGCAAAACCTCCGTCAATTCCTCTTCGGTCCAGCCTTCGCGCAGCGCCATTCGCAGATGGAGGCCCAGTTCGGGTTCGCGGCCGGTGGCGGCGTCGGACACGACGCAGACCAAGGCACGGGTCTTCAGATCGAGCCCGGGACGCGTCCACAGCGCGCCGAATACCGTCTCGGTCGCCACGTCGATGAATTTCTTCATCACCGGGTCGCTATAGATCTCGCGGGCCGATCGCTCGACCGCCGCATCGCCCATCAGCTGGCGCCGCATGGCCGCGCCTTTTTTATACAATTCGCTCTTGGCCAATCCGCCGTCCTCCTCCTCTGATTTGGCTATCGTCAACGAGACTCAGAGCCGCGGCTCTGGCCTTGCCGGATCGTCAAATGCTATCTGCCCCATTCATTGGTCGCGAGGCAACATGCACAATATTCTCGACCGCTTGGAAGAGCAGCGGGAGGCGGCCCGAGCGGGCGGCGGGCACCGCCGGGTCGAAGCCCAGCACCGGCGCGGCAAGCTCACCGCTCGCGAGCGGCTCGAATTGTTGCTCGACCCCGGCTCGTTCGAGGAATGGGACATGTTTGTCGAGCACCGCAGCCACGATTTCGGGATCGACGAACACAAAATCCCCGGCGACGGCGTGGTCACTGGATACGGCACGGTGAACGGCCGGCTGGTCTTCGTGTTCAGCCAGGACTTTACCGTGTTCGGCGGCTCGCTCAGTGAAGCGCACGCCGAGAAGATCTGCAAGATCATGGACCAGGCAATGAATGTCGGGGCCCCGGTCATCGGGCTCAACGATTCAGGCGGGGCGCGCATACAGGACGGGGTTGCCTCGCTCGCCGGCTATGCCGAGGTTTTCGAGCGCAACGTGCTGGCTTCGGGCGTGATACCGCAGATTTCGATGATCATGGGCCCGTGCGCCGGCGGCGCCGTTTACTCGCCGGCGATGACCGATTTTATCTTCATGGTCAAAGACACGTCATACCTGTTCGTGACCGGGCCGGAGGTGGTCAAGACCGTTACCCACGAGACCGTGACACAGGAGGAATTAGGCGGCGCGTTGACCCATACGACGCGTTCGGGCGTCGCGGATCTCGCTTTCGATAACGATGTCGAGGCGTTGATCGAACTGCGACGGTTCATCGATTTTCTGCCGGCCTCGAACCGGGCGCAGCCGCCGTTGCGGCCGACCGCCGATCCCTCCGAACGGATCGAGCCGTCGCTCGACACCCTCGTGCCGCGCAGCGCCAACAAGCCCTACGACATGAAGGAGCTGATCGAGAAGGTCGTCGACGACGGCGATTTCTTCGAGATCCAGCCCGACTTCGCCCGCAACATCCTGATCGGCGTCGCCCGGATGGAGGGCACGACGATCGGCATCGTTGCCAACCAGCCGATGGTACTCGCCGGCTGCCTCGACATCGACAGCTCCCGCAAGGCAGCTCGCTTCGTGCGGTTCTGCGACTGCTTCAACATCCCGATCGTGACGTTTGTCGACGTACCCGGGTTTCTGCCCGGAACTGCTCAGGAGCATGGCGGGATTATCAAGCACGGCGCGAAGCTGTTGTTCGCCTTCGCCGAAGCGACGGTGCCGAAGGTCACCTTGATCACCCGAAAGGCTTATGGCGGCGCCTACGACGTAATGAGCTCGAAGCATCTGCGGGGCGACATCAATTTCGCCTGGCCGTCGGCCGAGATCGCGGTGATGGGGCCGAAGGGTGCGGTCGAGATCATCTTCCGCGCCGATCTCGGAGACGAAGCTGCGATCGAGGCGCGCACCGAGGAATATCGCGAGAAGTTCGCCAACCCGTTCGTTGCGGCGAGCCGCGGCTTTATCGACGATGTTCTCCTGCCGCGTGAAACCCGGCGGCGGCTGTGCCGTGCCCTCGCAATGCTGCGCGGCAAGCAGCTCTCAAACCCACCGAAAAAACACGACAACATCCCGCTGTAATTTGCGGGTCGCCAAATGAGCTGGACACCTCCTGTCGTTCCCGGCGCAGGCGGGAGTCCTGGGGAACCCTCCCAATCCTGCCTCCTGGATTCCGCTTTCGCGGGAATGCCGGTAAGGATGCAGCCGTTTTAACCGCTTGTCGGCGGCTTCCAGATGCCGCGTTCCTGCATCAGTCGGACCTGTTGGTCGATGACCTCCCGCTTGTATTCGGCGTGCCGGCCGGGGACCCTGTCGAGATAGAGGTTCTTCGGATAGATCGGCTGCTCGTAGATGATCTGGGCCAGTTCGGCGCGGATGTCCTTGGGCCAGTTTGTCACCTGCGCCGATTGGCGATGGTGGCGAAGTGCCTCGATGTTGATGACGCCCGCAACAAAGGTCGAGCCGTTCGTGTCGCGTTGCTTGCCGACGATCGCACCCCGGTAATCGACGATCATTGATTGCCCGCCACCGGCGTCGATCGGCGTTTCGCTGTCCGGATAAAGATGATAACCGCCGATATTGGGCGCGACGATGTACATATTGTTCTCGAGCGCCCGCGCCCGGTTCGAGATCTCGAAAAAGTCGTTCTCGGTAAAGGGAGCGGGGAGCGAAGCACGATAGACGACTTCGGCGCCGTTGAGGGCGAGACCGCGGCCGTTCTCGGGGTAGCTGCCCTCCATCGCCATCATAATCCCGAGCCGCCCGATCGCGGTGTCGGCGACCGGCCAAAAGGCCTGCAATGTGCGGCCGTGTTTCTCGACCCACCAGTCGAACACATCGTGCGGCGAGATCGAGCGCTCGCAGGGCAACAGAGCCGAGATCTTGTAGTGCTTCAGAACGACCGCGCCGTCCGGATCGACGACAAAGCCGACATTGAAGAATCGGTCGGGCCAGTCCTCGTGACGCGCCTTTGCCTGCGCCATGATGAACACGCCCCAATGGCGCGCGAGCCGCCCGAGCCGGTCGGTCTCCGGGCCCGGAATGTCGATGGCGCAATCACGCGCAAATTCGGCGTGATCGACGTCGAGGACCTCGTCGTTGAACCCTTGCAGCGCGCCCTCGGGTATGGCGATGAGGCGGACTGGGATGTCCAGATTGGACAACCAGAATGCTGCCTTCGTCAGGCTTTCGAGGTGCTCCAGGTTCTTCTCGATGTCCTCCCGGCGGCGAATTCCCCAGAAGGTCGGGATCAACCCCACAGCGGTGTAAGGTTCGATCATTCCGATCCCCATCAAGATCGTTGGCGGGTCACCCGAGAATCTTGTCGATCTCTCGGGTCACGGTGTCGATGTCGGCCATGCCGTCGACCCGGCGCAGAATGCCGCGATCGCGGTAATAGGGCAGGATCGGCGCAGTCTGACGATGATAGACCTCGAAGCGGGCCTTGACCGCCTCGGGCCTGTCGTCGGCGCGGCAGACGAATTCGCTGCTGCCGCATACGTCGCAGACCCCCTCGCGGCTCGGCCGGTTATACCGCTCGTGATAGCTCGCGCCGCATTGGGTGCAGGAGAACCGCCCAGAGAGCCGATCGACCAGCGCCCCCTCGTCGACGTCGAGCAAGATCACGTGGTCGAGCTTCAGATTATGCTCGGCGAGCAACGCGTCGAGGGCCTTTGCCTGCGGTACGTTGCGCGGGAACCCGTCGAGAATGAAGCCTCGGTAGCAATCAGGCTGCCGAATACGCTGGTCGATCATCTCGACGATGATGTCGTCGGGCACGAGCTGGCCGGAGTCCATGATGGTCTTGACGCGGTGCCCGAACTCTGTATCCGAATCGGTCGTCGCGCGCAGCATGTCGCCGGTGGACAGCTGGACGATGCCGTGGATCTGCTCTATCCGCTTTGCCTGGGTGCCCTTCCCGGAGCCTGGCGGTCCGAGCAGGATGATGTTCATCCGCGGCGCCCCCGCAATTTCGCCTTCCGGATCAGGCCTTCATATTGATGGGCGAGCAGGTGCGAGTGGATCTGCGCCACGGTATCCATTGTAACGCTGACCACGATGAGAAGACTGGTTCCGCCGAAATAGAACGGGACCGAATACTCCGAAATCAGGATCTCGGGGAGGATGCAGACCGCCGAGAGATAGGCGGCGCCGACGACTGTCAACCTGGTCAGGATGTAGTCCAGGTAATCGGAGGTATTTTTTCCGGGCCGGATCCCGGGAATGAACCCGCCATATTTCCGCAGATTGTCCGCAGTCTCCTCCGGGTTGAAGACGATTGCCGTATAGAAGAAGCAGAAGAAGACGATGAGGCCGACATAGAGCGCCATATAGAGCGGCCGCCCATGTGCGAGGTAGGCTGTGATCTCGCTGATCCAGCCAAACTGCCCATTGGCTTCGAAATTCGCCACGGTCGCCGGCAGCAGCAGCAGCGAAGAGGCGAAGATCGGCGGGATGACGCCCGAGGTGTTGATTTTCAGCGGCAGGTGGGACGCGTCGCCGCCGAACATCTTGTTGCCCATCTGTCGCTTTGGGTACTGAACGAGGATGCGGCGCTGCGCGCGCTCCATGAAGACGATGAACGCGACGACCGCCACCGACATCACCAGAAAAATGATGATGAAGACGGTCGAGATCGCGCCGGTTCGCCCGAGCTCGAGTGTGGAAGCAAGCGCGTGCGGGAAGATTCGCGACGATACCGGCCATGATGATCAGGGAGATCCCGTTGCCGACCCCCCGCGCCGTGATCTGCTCACCCAGCCACATCAGAAAGACCGTGCCGCAGACCAGTGTCACCACGGTCACCAGCCGGAAGAACAGCCCGGGATCGAGCACCGCGGACTGCGCCCCGGCATGCATCCCCTCCAGCCCGACCGCGATCCCATAGGACTGGACCGCCGCCAACAGGACGGTGCCGAGGCGGGTGTACTGGTTCAGCTTCTTGCGCCCGCTCTCACCCTCTTTCTTCAACGCTTCGAGGGTCGGGGACACTGCAGTCAAGAGCTGGATGATGATCGAGGCCGAAATGTACGGCATGATGTTCAGCGCAAAGATTGTCATCCTGCCGAGCGCGCCGCCCGAGAACATGTCGAACATGCCGAGGATGCCGCCGGCGTTGCGCGAGAACACGTCCTGCAGGATCGCCGGATCGATGCCGGGGATCGGGATGTAGGTACCGAGCCGATAGATCACCAAGGCGCCGAGGGTGAACCAGATCCGGCTCTTGAGCTCGGTCGCTTTGGAGAAGGCCGAGAAATTTATGCTCGAAGCGAGTTGTTCGGCGGCTGACGCCATTTACCATTCCTTACACATAGCCCGGAGCGGCGCCGCCGTGTCTAGGCCGAGGCGGTGTCCTCCGGCTTCGGTTCCTTCGCACGCCCGGCGGGAAGGATGACCTTGCCTCCGGCCTTCTCGACAGCGGCAATCGCCGCCTCGGAGGCGCCGGCGACCTCAATCGTAATCGCCGTGCGAAGCTCGCCCTTGGCCAGTAGGCGGACGCCGTCGCCGAGCCGCCGCAACAGCCCCGACGAGACGAGCGCCGCGCCGTCGAGTGTCCCATCGGCCCTCAGTTTACCACTATCGAGCGCCGCCTGTAGGCGTCCGAGATTCACGATCTTGAAATCTTTGCGGAAAATCTTGTTGTTGAAGCCGCGCTTCGGCAGCCGGCGATGCAACGGCGTCTGGCCGCCTTCGAAGCCGTTCAGCGCCACGCCGGTCCGCGCCGTCTGGCCCTTGCCGCCGCGCGCCGAGGTCTTGCCCTTGCCCGAGCCGATGCCGCGCCCGACCCGCTTGGCGCGGTAATGCGCCCCGGGATTGTCCCTGATCTCGTTGAGCTTCACTGCTTGATCCTAACTGTGTCCGTGCGCTCTGCCCTCACCCCTCTCGCTCCGCTCGACACCCTCTCCCGCATTGCGGGAGAGGGGGGACCCGGCGCGCCAGCGACGGGTGGGTGAGGGTCCTCTACCCCTCTTCCACGACCCGAACGAGGTGTTTCACCTTGTTGATCATACCCCGAACCGCGGGTGTGTCTTCGAGAACGCGCCGGCGATGCCGCTTGTTCAACCCGAGACCCTTGAGTGTTGCTTCCTGGTCCGGCTTGCGCCCAATCGGACTTCCGAGTTGCTCGACCGTGACCGTCTTCTTGCCCTCCATCACGCGTTCTCGCGAGGTTCGGCATCGCGCCGGCCGAGGATTTCGCCGACCTTTTTGCCGCGCCGCGCTGCAACCGCGCGCGGGCTGGTTGCCCGGCCCAAGGCGACAAAGGTCGCCTTGATCATGTTGTGCGGGTTTGGACTGCCGATCGATTTGGCCACGACGTCGTGCACGCCGAGCGCCTCGAAGATCGCGCGCATCGGGCCGCCGGCGATGATCCCGGTCCCCGGCTTGGCGGCGCGCACGACCACATGGCCGGCGCCATAGCTGCTGACGATGTCGTGATGCAGTGTGCGACCCTCGCGCAGCGGCACGCGGATCATGCCGCGCCGCGCCTGCTCGGTGGCCTTGCGAATGGCTTCCGGCACTTCGCGGGCTTTGCCCGACCCATAGCCGACCCGACCCTTGCGGTCTCCGACCACGACCAGCGCGGCGAAACCAAAGCGTCGCCCGCCCTTCACGACCTTGGCGACACGATTGATGTTGACCAGCTTTTCGGTGAACTCGCTGTCCTCGCGCTCGCGCCCCTGCCGGTCGCCGTCGCGTCCGCGCCGGTCGCCTTGGGTGCGTGTCTGTGTGCGTGCCATGCCGATCCCTTCAGAAATCGAGACCGCCCTCGCGGGCGGCATCGGCCAAGGCTTTGACCCGGCCGTGAAACAGATAAGCGCCGCGATCGAAGACGACCTGCTCGACCCCGGCCGCTTTGGCTCTCTCGGCCACCAGCTTACCGACGGCGCTCGCCGCGGCGATATCGGCGCCGGTCTTAAGGCCGGTCTTCAGCCCGCCATCGAGGGTCGAGGCCGCCGCCAGAGTGCGTCCAGTGGTGTCGTCGATGACTTGCGCGTAGATGTGCTTGGAGGAACGAAACACCGAGAGGCGCGGCCGGTTGTTGGGGGCGCGGCGCAAATTGCGCCGAACCCGCAGCCGCCGGCGCAAAAAGAGGGCTTTGGCTTTCTCGGACATCGGTTTACTTCTTCTTGCCTTCCTTGCGGCGGACGGTCTCGGTCGAGTATTTGATCCCCTTGCCCTTGTAGGGCTCCGGCGGGCGGTAGGCGCGGATCTCGGCCGCGATCTGGCCGACCCGTTGGCGGTCGGCGCCGGTGATATTGATCAGGGTCGGCCTTTCACAGACGATCTTGACGTCGTTGGGGATCGGATACGCGACCTCGTGACTGTAGCCGAGCTGCAGATTGAGCGAGTTGCCCTGCACCGCGGCGCGGTAGCCGACGCCATTGATTTCCAGGGTGACCGAAAAGCCTTTCGTTACTCCGGTGACCATGTTGTTCACCAACGCCCGGGTCGTACCCCACATCGCTCGGGCATGCTTCGTGTCGTTCTTTGGCGTGATCGTGACCGCACCCTCGGCTATCGCAGCGGTAACCTCGTTGCTGACGACGAGGCGCAACGTGCCGAGACTGCCCTTGGCGCTCAGGGTCTGCCCCGACATCTGCACCTCGACCCCGCTCGGTATTGCGACGGGATGCTTGCCGACACGTGACATCGCGAACCTCAGAACACGCGGCAGAGGACCTCGCCGCCGACTTTTGCGGCGCGGGCCTCGTTGTCCGACATGACCCCTCGCGGGGTCGACAGAATGGATATGCCGAGCCCGTTATAGCTGCGCGGCAAGTCGATGATACGCGAATAAATGCGCCGGCCCGGCTTCGACACGCGCGAAATCTCCCGAATTACCGGCTCGCCATCGACGTATTTGAGCTCGATGCGCAGCTCCGAGACGCCAGGACGAATATTTTCGCGGGTAAAGCCGCGGATGTATCCCTCGCGCTTCAGCACTTCGAGCACATTGGCACGGATCTTCGAGGCGGGAGAGGCGACGACGGCCTGCCGCGCCCTCTGCCCGTTGCGGATCCGCGTCAGCATGTCTCCGAGGGGATCGCTCATCGTCATCGGCCGCGCTCCCGCCTACCAGCTCGACTTGACCATGCCCGGAATCAGCCCGGCAGAGGCGAGCTCCCGTAGAGCAATTCGCGACAGCTTGAATTTCCGGTAATATCCGCGCGGCCGGCCGGTCAGGGAGCAGCGGTTGCGAACCCGCGTCGCGGAGGCGTTGCGCGGCAATTCGGCCAGCTTCAGCTGTGCCGCAAACCTGTCCTCGGGAGGCGCTGTCCGGTCGATCGCGACCGCCTTCAGCCTTGCCCGCCGAACGGCGACGCTCTTGGCGAGCTTGATCCGCCTGGCGTTTTTCTCGATTGAGCTCTTTTTTGCCACCTAGCTAGACCTCCGGGTTTTCAATTGGCAAAGGGCATATCGAAGGCTTTGAGGAGCGCCTTGGCCTCTGCGTCGGTCCTTGCGGTCGTCACGATGACGACGTCCATGCCGCGCGTCGCATCGACCCGGTCGTAGTCGATTTCGGGAAAGACGAGCTGCTCCTTGAGGCCGAGGGCAAAATTGCCCCGTCCGTCGAAGCTCCTGCCCGATATGCCGCGAAAATCGCGAACACGCGGCAGCGCCACGGTGATCAGGCGATCGAGGAACTCGTACATCCGCTCGCGGCGCAACGTCACCTTGCACCCGATCGGCATGCCCTGACGCAGCTTGAAGGTTGCGATCGACCGCTTCGCCTTGGTGATGACCGGATGCTGGCCGGTGATTGCGGTCAAGTCGGCGGCTGCCGCCTCCGCTTTCTTGCTGTCCTGCACCGCCTCGCCGACACCCATATTGACCACGATCTTTTCGAGGCGCGGCACTTGCATCGGGTTCTTGTACCCGAACTCCTGCATCAGCGCCGGGCGGACGGTCGTCTCATACTGTTCGTGCAGGCGCGCCCTGGCCATCCCTTCACCTGTCGATGACTTCGCCCGAGCGGCGGGCGAACCGGACCTTGCGGCCATCCTCGAGAAACTTGTACCCGACCCGCGTCGGTTTGCGTGACTGCGGGTCGACATGCGCGACGTTCGAGATGTGGATCGTCAACTCCTTCTCGACGATACCGCCGGGCTCGCCCATGCGCGGCCGGGTATGCCGCTTGGCGACGTGCACCCCCTGCACGATGAGCCCGCTCCTCGCCGGGAAAGACACGCAAGACCTCGCCGGTCCTGCCCTTGTCGCGGCCGCTGATGACGACGACGTTGTCGCCCTTCTTGATCTTCAGCTTCGGCATTTTCCCCGGCTCCGCGCCTTAGAGGACCTCGGGAGCCAACGACACGATTTTCATGAATCGGCGCGCCCGCAATTCACGGGTTACCGGGCCGAAGATGCGGGTCCCGATGGGCTCGTTTTGATTGGTGATCAGCACGGCGGCGTTGCGGTCGAAGCGGATGGCGCTGCCGTCGGTGCGGCGGATCTCCTTTGCCGTGCGTACGATGACCGCGCGATGCACATCGCCCTTCTTGACCCGGCCGCGCGGGATCGCCTCCTTGACCGAGACGACGATCACGTCGCCGATCGTGGCGGTCTTGCGTTTCGAGCCGCCCAGCACTTTGATGCATTGTACCCGGCGTGCGCCGGAATTGTCGGCGACGTCGAGATTTGTCTGCATCTGAATCATGCTGCACCTTCCGCGGGCTCGGCGGTTTCGATGCCGATATCCGGCGGTTCGAGTTCCGCCACCTCGGTTGCGGCCGCGGCCGCAACCGGCTCGGGGGTCCTACGAGCGGAGCGGCGGCCCGGCGCTGCATCTGGCGGGCCGCCGATCACGACCCAGCATTTGCGCTTGGAGATCGGACGGCTCTCCTCGATCCGCACGACATCGCCGGAGCGGTAGCTGTTGTTTTCGTCATGCGCGGCATATTTCTTCGAATGCGTGACGAATTTCTTGTAAATGGGGTGCATCACGCGACGCTCCACCCGAACGATCACCGTCTTGTCGCAAGCGTCGCTGACGATCATACCCTGAAGGACGCGTTTCGACATTACACTCTTCCCTCGGGTGTGGCGCGGCGCCGTTCGCCCAGCAGCGTCTTGATGCGGGCAATGTCGCGCCGCACCTGCCGAACCCTGGCGGTGTTCTCGAGCTGACCGTTGGCTCGTTGGAAACGCAGGTTGAAGATCTCCTTGCCGAGAACGTCGAGCTCACCCGTCAACTCGTCGTCGGTTTTGGCCCTGGCATCGGCTACCTTCATCAGCCGACCTCCTCGCCTCGGCGGGCGACGAAGCGCGTTGCGATTGGCAATTTGGCGGCGGCGAGATCGAACGCCTCACGGGCAATATCGCCCGGCACGCCGTCGAGCTCGAACATGATGCGGCCGGGTTTTACTCGGCAGATCCAGAATTCCGGCGAACCCTTGCCGCTGCCCATGCGAACCTCGGCCGGCTTCTGCGACACCGGCACATCCGGGAAGATGCGGATCCAGACCCGGCCGGCGCGGCGGATGTGGCGCGTTATCGCACGCCGTGCCGCCTCGATCTGGCGTGCCGTGATCCGCCCCGGGTCCGAGGCCTTCAGCCCGTAGGCGCCAAAATTCAATTCCGTCCCGCCCTTCGCGAGGCCGTGGACGCGCCCTTTATGGGCCTTTCGGTATTTACTTCTTTTCGGAGCGAGCATGATCCGTTACCCCAATGCTTCGCGCCGGCCGCGCTCATGGCTCGCGGGCTGTCCTTCGTTCAGCCGCTTGTCTTGCGCCATCGGGTCATGAGCGAGAATCTCGCCTTTAAAGACCCAGACCTTGACCCCGCACACACCATAGGTGGTTTTGGCGGTGCCATAGCCGAAATCGACGTCCGCGCGCAACGTATGAAGCGGCACCCGACCCTCGCGATACCACTCCATACGGGCGATCTCGGCACCGCCCAGCCGGCCCGAGCAGTTGATCCGGATCCCTTGTGCGCCCAGCCGCATCGCCGACTGCACAGCGCGCTTCATCGCGCGGCGGAACGCGACGCGGCGTTCCAGCTGCTGTGCGATGCCGTCGGCGATCAGCTTCGCCTCGATCTCGGGTTTGCGGATCTCGACGATGTTGAGGCTCACTTCACTATTGGTAACCTTGGTGAGATCGGTGCGCAGTTTTTCGATGTCGACCCCCTTTTTCCCGATCACCACGCCGGGCCGGGCCGAATGCAATGTGATCCTCGTGCGCCGCGCTGCGCGCTCGATGACGACGCGGGACAGGCCGGCCTGGCTCAGGCGCCGCTGCAGGAACTTGCGCAGGCCGAGGTCATCGAGCAGCAAATTGCTGTATTCCTTGCGCGCGAACCAGCGCGAGTCCCAGGTCCGGTTGATGCCGAGCCGCAGCCCGATCGGATTGACCTTCTGTCCCATTACTCAGCCTCCTCGGCGCTCTCCCGGACGATCACGGTTAGATGCGCAAACATCTTCTCGACGCGTGCCGAGCGCCCACGGCCTCTCGTGTGAAACCGCTTCAATACAAAAGCCCGGCCGACCGTGGCCTCCTTCACGAAAAGGCGGTCAACATCGAGCTGGTGGTTGTTTTCCGCATTGGCGATCGCCGC
Organism: uncultured Alphaproteobacteria bacterium; assembly: GCA_963695605.1. Taxonomy (GTDB): domain Bacteria; phylum Pseudomonadota; class Alphaproteobacteria; order ATCC43930; family CGMCC-115725; genus AP-15. The sequence continues at coordinate 50,544 of CAVOHI010000067.1, forward strand.
TTGCAGAACCTTTCTGACGTCGCGCGCGATGCGGCGCCGCGAGAAGGTCAGTTCCGCGAGCGCGGCCGAGGCAGTCTTGCCGCGGATTGTCTGAGCGACGAGGTTGAGCTTGCGCGGGCTGGTGCGCAGGCCCCGCATGGACGCGGCTGCTTCGCTGTCGTCGAGCCGCCGTTCGGCGGCTGGCTTCCCCATGTCAGCTCCTTCTCGCCTTCTTGTCGCCGGCGTGCCCGTAGAAGGTCCGGGTCGGCGCGAACTCGCCGAGCTTGTGCCCGATCATGTTCTCGGTGACCAGCACCGGGATGAATTTGTGCCCGTTATAGACACCGAAGGTGAGCCCGACAAATTGCGGAAAAATCGTCGACCGGCGCGACCAGGTGCGGATCACCTGGTTGCGCCCCGACCCACGCGCCGCCTCAGCCTTTTTGAGGAGATAGCCGTCGACAAACGGCCCCTTCCATACCGAGCGTGCCAAGCTTTTCCTCCCGTCGGCTAGCGCTTGTGGCGGCGGCGCACGATCAGCCGGTCCGCCGCTTTGTTATGCCGGGTCTTCTTGCCCTTGGTCGGCTTGCCCCACGGCGTCACGGGATGCCGGCCACCCGAGCTGCGGCCCTCGCCGCCGCCATGCGGGTGATCGATCGGGTTCATCGCGACGCCGCGCACCGAGGGCCGGTGGCCGAGCCAGCGGTTACGGCCGGCCTTGCCGATTACGATGTTCTGCTGATCGGGGTTGGAGACCGCACCGATCGTCGCCCGGCATTCGGAGCGCACCATGCGCAGCTCTCCGGAAGAGAGGCGCAATAGCGCGTAACCCTGGTCACGGCCGACCAGCTGGGCGTAAGTCCCAGCCGAGCGGGCGATCTGGCCGCCCTTGCCGGGTTTCATCTCGACATTGTGGATGATCGTGCCGACCGGCATGCTGCGCATCGGCATCGTGTTGCCGGGCTTGACGTCCACCCTCTCGCCCGAGACGACCGTGTCGCCCGCCTTGAGCCGCTGAGGCGCCAGGATGTAGGCGAGCTCGCCGTCCTGGTAACGAATGAGCGCAATAAAGGCGGTGCGGTTCGGGTCATATTCGAGCCGCTCGACGGTGGCCGGCACATCTACCTTCGTGCGCTTGAAATCGACGATCCGGTAGCGCCGCTTGTTGCCGCCGCCGCGCCAGCGCATCGTTATGCGACCGGTGTTGTTGCGGCCGCCCTTGCTGCGCAGCCCCTCGGTCAGGGCCTTTACTGGCTTGCCCTTCCACAGCTCGCTGCGGTCGACAATGACCAATTGGCGGCGCGACGGCGTCGTCGGATTGAATGTCTTCAGTGCCATCGGCTCAAATCCCCGTCGTCACGTCGATCCGCTGACCCTCGCGAAGGGTCACGACCGCCTTTTTGTAATCGGAACGCCGGCCGGGACGGCCACGAACCCGCTTGAGCTTGCCCATGACCCGGATCGTGTTGACCGCGGTCACATTGACGCTGAACAAGCCCTTCGACAGCCGCCTTTACTTCGCGCTTGGTGGCGGTCAGCGGCACGCGAAAGATCACCTGGCGGTGCTCGGACACGTTCGTCGCCTTTTCGGTGATCACCGGGCCGCGGATGATGTCGTACATTTGCTGCCGGGTGAGCCGCGTGACGGCGGGCGGGATGACGCGAAAACGGCTCATTTGAGGCGCGCCTCGAGGTGCTGCACTGCATCGCGCGTCAGGACCAAGGTGTCACGGCGCAGTATGTCGTAAACGTTGGCGCCTTGCTGCGGCAGCACGTCCACCCGCGGCAGGTTGCGCGCAGCGCGCATAAATCCTTCTTCGACCACCGGTCCGTCGATGATCAATACCGAGTCCCACCCGAGCGCTTCGAAGCGTGCCCGCAGGACCTTGGTCTTGGCTTCGTCCACATGGGCCGCGTCGATTACCACCAGCTTGCCCTCGCGGTGTTTCGAGGACAGCGCAGTCTTGAGGCCGAGCTTGCGGACCTTCTTCTGCAATGAGAACTCGTGGCTGCGGACAACCGGCCCGAAGATCGTCGCGCCCCCGCGGAATTGCGGCGAGCGTAGACTGCCCTGGCGCGCACGTCCGGTACCCTTCTGCTTATAGGGCTTCTTCGTCGTTCCCTGGATCTCGCTGATCCCTTTGGTCTTGTGGGTCCCGGCGCGGCGCTTCGCCAATTGCCAGTTGACGACCCGCGCGAGGATGTCGCGGCGGATCGGCAGACCAAACACCTCGTCGGCAAGCTCGATGTCGCCGACATCCTGGTTGTCGAGATTGCGGACGGTGAGCTTCATCAGGACGCCGCCTCCTGCGGACCCTCGGCGGCCGCCCCTTCGCGCAAGGCGGCCGGGAACGGAAGTTCGACAGGAGCCTTGCGCTTCACAGCATCCTTGACAAGGACATAACCGCCCGGGCTTCCCGGTACCGACCCTTTGACCATCAAGACGCCCCGATCGGCATCGGCGGCGATCACTTCTAGGCTCTGTGTCGTAACCCGCTCCGCGCCGAGATGGCCTGCCATCTTCTTGTTCTTGAAGGTCTTTCCCGGCGACTGCCGCTGGCCGGTCGATCCGTGGCTGCGATGCGAGACCGAGACACCGTGGCTGGCGCGCAAGCCGCCGAAATTGTGCCGCTTCATCGCCCCAGCGAACCCCTTGCCAATGCTGGTGCCGACCACATCGACAAACTGCCCGGGCATAAAGTGCGCCGCGGTGATCTCCGCACCCACCTCCAGCAAAGCATCCACCGAGACGCGGAACTCGGCAAGCCGCACTTTCGGCTCGACCTTTGCCTTGGCGAAATGGCCTCGTTGCGGTTTCGACACGTTCTTGGTCTTGGCCGTACCGACGCCCAGCTGCACCGCAATATAGCCGTCTGTGTCCTCGGTTCGCACGGCGACGACCTGGCAGTTATCGATCTTCAGGACAGTGACCGGGATGTGGTTACCCTCGTCCGTAAAGACGCGCGTCATGCCGAGCTTGCGGGCGATCAGACCGGTGCGCATCGCTCGCGTGCTCCAACTCCGTCATTACCGGGCTTGACCCGGCAATCCACCGCGAGGCGGTGCAACGTCGGCGTGGATGCCCGGGTCAAGCCCGGGCATGACGTTCTGCTAAAACGGTTCATGCCACCGGTCACAGCTTGATTTCCACGTCGACGCCGGCGGCGAGGTCGAGTTTCATCAGCGCGTCGACAGTTTGCGGCGTCGGGTCGACAATGTCGAGCACGCGTTTGTGGGTGCGGATCTCGAATTGTTCGCGCGATTTCTTGTCGACATGCGGCGAGCGCAAGACGGTGAATTTCTCGATCTTGGTCGGGAGCGGGATCGGACCCCGTACCCGCGCCCCGGTGCGTTTGGCCGTGTTGACGATTTCGCTGGTGGATTGGTCGAGCACGCGGTGATCGTAGGCCCGCAGCCGAATGCGAATGTTCTGGTTGTCGGTCGCCATTTGCTCTTTCCAATCCTATCGCCGCGCTCGGTCTTCAGTTTGCCGCTACTTTATGATCTTGGCGACGACGCCGGCGCCGACGGTGCGGCCGCCTTCGCGGATCGCAAAGCGCAGCCCCTCGTCCATCGCGATCGGCGCGATCAATTCGATCTCCATCGAGATGTTGTCGCCCGGCATCACCATCTCGGTGCCCTCCGGCAGGTGCACCGTGCCGGTCACGTCGGTCGTGCGGAAATAGAACTGCGGCCGGTAGTTGCCGAAAAACGGCGTATGCCGCCCGCCTTCCTCCTTGGTCAGGATGTAGGCCTCGCACTGAAAGCGCGTGTGCGGCGTGATCGACCCCGGCGCCGCCAGCACCTGGCCGCGCTCGACCTCCTCGCGCTTGGTGCCGCGCAGCAGCGCCCCGATGTTGTCGCCGGCCTCGCCCTGGTCGAGCAGCTTGCGGAACATCTCGACCCCGGTCACCACCGTCTTGGCGGTCGGCCGCAGCCCCACGATCTCGACCTCGTCGCCGACCTTGACGACGCCGCGCTCGACCCGGCCGGTCACCACCGTGCCGCGCCCCGAGATCGTGAACACGTCCTCGATCGGCATCAGGAACGGCCGGTCCTTCGCGCGCTCCGGCTGCGGGATGTAGCTGTCCACCGCATCCATCAGTGCGATGATCGAATCGTGCCCCTGCTCCGGGTTGCGGCCCTCCAGCGCAAACAGCGCCGCGCCGCGGATCACCGGGATGTCGTCCCCCGGAAACTGGTAGCTGGAAAGCAGCTCGCGCACCTCCAGTTCGACCAGGTCGAGCAGTTCCGGGTCGTCCACCATGTCGACCTTGTTCATGTACACCACCAGCGCCGGCACCCCGACCTGGCGCGCCAGCAATACGTGCTCGCGGGTCTGCGGCATCGGGCCGTCCGCCGCCGAGACCACCAGGATCGCGCCGTCCATCTGCGCCGCCCCGGTGATCATGTTCTTGATGTAGTCGGCATGACCCGGGCAGTCGACATGCGCATAGTGCCGCTTGCCGGTCTCGTACTCGACATGCGCCGTCGCGATCGTGATGCCGCGCGCGCGTTCTTCGGGCGCCTTGTCGATCTGGTCGAACGGCACAAACGTCGCCCCGCCCTTCTCCGCCAAGACCTTGGTGATCGCCGCCGTCAACGTCGTCTTGCCGTGGTCGATGTGACCGATCGTCCCGATATTGCAGTGCGGCTTCGTCCGCTGAAACTTCGCCTTCGACATTGCCTTCTTCTCCGTTCGATCCAGCCCGGCTGGATTTTCAAGCCTCGTTTATCTGAATTATTAAGCCATTTTGGCGCGGACTTCGTCCGCCACCGCCTGCGGTACCTGCTCGTAGTGGTCGAAATGCATCGTGTACTGCGCTCGGCCCTGGCTCATCGAGCGCAACGTATTGACGTACCCGAACATGTTGGCGAGCGGGACCATTGCGTCGATGACCCGTGCGTTGCCGCGCGTATCCATCCCGGTGACCTGGCCGCGGCGGCTGTTCAGGTCGCCGATGACGTCGCCCATATACTCCTCCGGGGTGACCACTTCGACGCGCATGATCGGCTCGAGCAGTTTCGGCGCTGCTTTCATGACGCCTTCCTTGAACGCGGCGCGGGCCGCGATCTCGAAGGCGAGCACGCTCGAATCGACGTCGTGGAAGGCCCCGTCGATCAATGTCGCCTGCAAATCGATGACCGGGAAACCGGCGAGCACACCGGTTTCGGTCGAGGCCTTCAGCCCTTTCTCGACCCCAGGCACATATTCCTTCGGTACGGCGCCGCCGACCACCGCGTTTTCGAAGGCGAAACCCGACCCCGGCGGCAGCGGCTCGAAACGCAGTTTGACGCGTGCGAACTGTCCGGCTCCGCCAGTCTGTTTTTTGTGGGTGTAATCTACCTCTGCAGTGCGAGTAATCGTCTCGCGGTAAGCCACCTGCGGCGCGCCGACATTGGCGTCGACCTTAAACTCGCGCTTCATGCGGTCGACGATGATCTCGAGGTGCAATTCGCCCATCCCCTTGATCACGGTTTGGCCGCTCTCGTGGTCGACGGTCACCCGGAATGACGGGTCCTCGGTCGCCAGCCGGGCGAGCGCCTGGCTCATCTTTTCCTGATCGCCCTTGGTCTTGGGCTCGACCGCAATCTCGATGACCGGATCCGGAAATTCCATCCGCTCGAGGACGACGGGATCGCCGGGGTCGGACAGCGTGTCGCCCGTCGTCGTGTTCTTCAGCCCGGCCAATGCGACGATGTCTCCGGCGCGAGCCTCCTTGATGTCCTCACGGTGGTTGGCGTGCATCTGCAGCATGCGGCCGATCCGCTCGCGCGTTCCTTTGACGCTGTTCAGCACCTGGCTGCCGGCCGTAACGACACCGGAATAAATGCGGACAAAGGTCAGCGAGCCGACAAACGGGTCGCTCATGATCTTGAAGGCGAGCCCGGCAAACGGCTCGTCATCCGAGCAGCGGCGGACGACCGGCTCCTTCGAGCCGACCCTGATGCCGTTGATCGCCGCGACATCGGTCGGGGCCGGCAAATAATCGACCACTGCGTCGAGTAGCGGCTGTACCCCTTTGTTCTTGAATGCCGAACCGCACAGCACCGGAACAAAGACGCCGCCGACCGTGCCCTTGCGGATGCATCGCTTCAGCACGTCTTCGCTCGGCTCCTCGCCCCCGAGATAAGCTTCGAGCGCCGCGTCGTCCTGCTCGACCGCGGCCTCGACCAACCTTGTCCGGAAGGTTTTCGCGTCCTCGGCCATGTCGGGCGGAACGTCGACGATGTCGAATTCTGCACCTAGGGTCTCATCTCGCCATTTGATCGCGCGAAAGCCGACGAGATCGATGATACCGACAAATTCGCTCTCGACGCCGATCGGCAGCTGCAGCACCAGCGGCTTGGCGCCCAACCGATCGTCGATCATCGCGACGCAGCGAGGGAAATCGGCGCCGATCCGGTCCATCTTGTTGACGAAGCAGATCCGCGGGACGCCGTATTTATCGGCTTGACGCCAGACGGTCTCGGATTGCGGCTCGACGCCGGCAACCGAGTCGAACACGGCGACCGCTCCGTCGAGCACGCGCAGGCTGCGCTCGACCTCGATCGTGAAATCGACGTGGCCGGGCGTGTCGATGATGTTGATCCGGTGGTCGGCCCAAAAACAGGTAGTCGCGGCCGAGGTGATCGTAATGCCGCGCTCCTGCTCCTGAGCCATCCAATCCATCGTCGCGGTGCCTTCGTGCACCTCGCCCATTTTATAGGCGCGGCCGGTGTAATAGAGGATGCGCTCGGTGGTGGTCGTCTTACCGGCATCGATATGGGCCATGATGCCGATGTTTCGGTACCGCTCGAGAGGTGTCGTGCGTGCCATAAAAGCGAACTCCGCCGGCGCCACGCGAGGCGGGCGCCCTCAAGGAAAATTGTGTCTCGGTCGTGGTCTGTTTCGCTGCTTACCAGCGGTAGTGCGAGAAGGCCTTGTTCGCATCCGCCATGCGATGCGTATCCTCCCGCCGCTTCACCGCGGACCCGCGATTGTTGGAGGCGTCGAGTAGCTCCCCCGAAAGCCGCTCCTCCATCGTGTTTTCCGAGCGACCGCGCGAGCTCGAAATCAGCCAGCGAATGGCCAGCGCCTGGCTGCGGTCGGTCCGCACTTCGACGGGTACCTGATAGGTAGCGCCGCCGACGCGGCGCGAGCGCACCTCGACGGAGGGTCGCACATTACCGAGCGCGTCATGGAACACCCGCAACGGATCTTGCCCGCTGCGCTTGGCGATGCGATCGAAGGCTCCGTAAACGATGCGTTCGGCGACCGACTTCTTGCCTTCGTACATCAGGCAATTCATGAACTTGGTTAATACGTTGTCGCCGAATTTTGCGTCCGGTAGGACCTCGCGTTTGACCGCGGCGCGACGGCGCGACATGACGGCCTCCTATTTCGGGCGCTTGGCGCCGTACTTCGAACGGCGCTGACGACGGTCTTTGACACCCTGGGTATCGAGGGTGCCGCGGATGATGTGGTACCGCACCCCCGGAAGGTCCTTGACCCGGCCGCCCCGGATCAAGACGACCGAATGCTCCTGCAGGTTATGGCCCTCGCCCGGGATGTAGCTCGTGACCTCGAACCCATTCGTCAGGCGCACGCGCGCCACCTTGCGCAACGCGGAATTCGGTTTTTTCGGCGTGGTCGTGTAGACGCGCGTGCACACCCCGCGTTTCTGCGGACAGGCTTCCATTGCTGGAACCTTGTTGCGAGCCACCTCCGGCCTCCGCGGATTGCGGATCAGCTGGTTTATCGTCGGCATCGGTCACAACCTCGTCAAACACGACAATCGCCAAACACGACGATCGCCCAGGGCGATGACGCCGCCGGGTCGATGAATTTCCGTACCAAATTCTTGCGCGCCTCCTCACAGAAGCGCCGAGCCAGGGAGCAATATAGGGCTGCGTCTAGGTGGCTTCCTACGGCCAGCCCCGAGTGGGGCCAATATTACTAGTGATCCAAACCAACCCGGTCAAGTCCCCCCTGCCAGGGAACGCATTGCGCTCCATGGACAGGGGGGCCGGGGAAGGTCTTAGGCCGTTTGTTTTTCGGCTTCGACGAGTTGAGCGGACTCCTCGTTCGCAGCGATCGCGGCGAGCTCGCGGTCGCGCTCGGCCGCCACCTCGCGCAACCGAGCGATGACGCTGCCGGTCCCCGCCGGGATCAGGCGCCCGACAATCACGTTTTCCTTGAGACCCATCAGCGAGTCGATCCGGCCGGACACCGCAGCCTCGGTCAACACGCGTGTCGTCTCCTGGAACGAGGCAGCCGAGATGAACGAGTTCGTCTGCAGGCTCGCCTTGGTGATGCCCTGCAGCACCGGGCGGGCTTCCGCCGGCCGCAGACCTTCGCTCTCGACCTTGGCGTTTTCCGCCTCGAACTCCGATCGGTCGACCTGCTCGCCGGCCAGGAAGGTGGTCTCGCCGGGATCCGCGATCTCCACCTTCTGCAGCATCTGCCGGACGATCACCTCGATGTGCTTGTCGTTGATCCGCACACCTTGCAGCCGGTAGACCTCCTGGATTTCGTTGATCAGGTAGCTCGCCAGCTCCTCGACCCCGAGGATCCGCAGGATATCGTGCGGCACGCGGTTGCCGTCCATCAGGAGGTCACCCTTCTCGATGTAATCGCCTTCCTGCACGCTGATGTGCTTGCCCTTCGGGATCAGGTACTCGACCGGCTCCTTGTCGCCCTCGGTCGGCGCGACGATGATGCGCCGCTTCGCCTTGTAGTCCTTGCCGAATTCGACGCGGCCGTCGCTTTCGCTGATGATCGCGAAATCCTTCGGCTTGCGCGCCTCGAACAGCTCGGCGACACGCGGCAGACCGCCCGTGATGTCACGCGTCTTCGAGGATTCGCGCGGGATGCGCGCAAGGACGTCGCCGGCCTTGACGTGCGCCCCGTTGTCGACCGAGAGGATCGCGTCGACCGACATGAAGTAGCGCGCCTCGAGCCCGTTGGCCAAAGTAAGCACCTCGCCCTGCCTCGTCGCGCAACGTGATCCGCGGCCGCAAATCGCTGCCGCGCGGCTGCTGCTTCCAGTCGACGACCACTTTCGACGAGATGCCGGTCGCTTCGTCCACCGTCTCGCGCATCGACAGGCCTTCGATCAGATCGACGTAATGCGCGATGCCGTCCTTCTCGGTGATGATCGGGATCGTGTAGGGGTCCCACTCGACGAGTCGGTCACCCCGGTTGACCTGGGCCCCATCATCGACGAGCAACCTCGCGCCGTACGGAACGCGGTGCCGGGCTTTTTCCCGCCCTGCTTCGTCCAACAGCACGATCTCGGTATTGCGTCCCATCACCACCGGCACGCCGCTCGAGTTGATCACGACGTTGCGGTTCTTCACCTCCGACCCTGGCGTCGAAGGCGGCCTCGACGGAAGACTGCTCGGCGCCGCGCTGCGCCGCACCGCCGATGTGGAAGGTGCGCATCGTCAGCTGTGTGCCGGGTTCGCCGATCGACTGCGCGGCAATGACGCCGACCGCCTCGCCGATATTGACGACCGTGCCGCGCGCCAAGTCGCGCCCGTAGCACTTGCCGCAGACGCCGATCGGGGATTCGCAGGTCAGCACCGAGCGGATCGGCACGGTATCGACCCCGGCCCGCTCGATCTGGTCGACGGCATCCTCGTCGATCAGCGCGCCCGCCGAAAGCACGACCTCGCCGCTCAGCGGATCGAGGATGTCGACCGCTGCGGTACGGCCGAGAATGCGGTCGGCGAGTGGCGCGATGACTTCGCCGCCGTCGACGACGGCGCTCGTCATGAGCCCGCGCGTGGTGCCGCAATCTTCCTCCGTGATGATCGCGTCTTGCGCTACATCGACCAGCCGGCGGGTCAGATAACCCGAATTCGCCGTCTTCAGCGCCGTGTCGGCCAGGCCCTTGCGGGCGCCATGCGTCGAGTTGAAGTATTCGAGGACGGTGAGCCCCTCCTTGAAGTTGGAGATGATCGGCGTCTCGATGATCTCGCCCGAGGGCTTGGCCATCAGGCCGCGCATGCCGGCCAGCTGCTTGATCTGCGCCGCCGAGCCGCGCGCCCCGGAATCCGACATCATCCATACCGAGTTGACGCGGCTCGCCGGGCTGCGGCTCGCGGATCTTCTTCAGCATCTCTTCGGCGACGCGGTCCGTGCAGCGCGACCACACGTCGACGACCTTGTTGTACTTCTCGCCCTGGGTGATCAGGCCGTCCTGGTATTGCTGCTCATACTGCTTGACCTGCTCCTGCGCCTCGCCGACCAGGCGACGCTTCTCCTCGGGCACGATCAAATCGTCCTTGCCGAACGAAATGCCGGCCTTGCAGGCCTGCTGGAAGCCGAGCGACATCAAATGGTCGCAGAAGATAACCGTCTCCTTCTGGCCGCAGTGGCGGTAGACCTGATCGATGACGTTGCTGATCTCCTTTTTGGTCAGCAGGGTGTTGATCAGATCGAAGCCGATCGCCGGGTTGCGCGGCAGGATCTCCGACAGCAGCATGCGCCCGGGGGTCGTCTCGACCCGCTGCACGACCGGCTTGCCGTCGGCATCGACAGTGTGGAAACGCGCCTTGACGCGCGCGTGCAGCGAGACCGCCTTGGATTCGAGTGCCTGCTCGATCTCGCCGATGCTGGTGAACAGCATGCCTTCGCCCTTTTCGCCCGGGCGCTCCATCGTGATGTGATAGAGGCCCAGCACGATGTCCTGCGACGGCACGATGATCGGCTTGCCGTTCGCCGGGCTGAGGATGTTGTTGGTCGACATCATCAGGACGCGCGCCTCGAGCTGCGCTTCCAGAGACAGCGGCACGTGCACGGCCATCTGGTCGCCGTCAAAATCGGCGTTGAAGGCAGTGCAGACGAGCG
>CAVOHI010000068.1:0-19159 GCA_963695605.1 uncultured Alphaproteobacteria bacterium
GGCCGCGCGCAGCTCCTCGTTGGATGCAACGACAATCTCGCCGTCATTGACTGTCGCCGGCGCCGTGCGGCACAGCGTGATCCCGTCATTGCAGATGATATAGACGCGCATGAGTGGGTGCTCCTGATTGACCCGGCGGCGGTTCCGCCGTGACCCCACTCACGCTCTCTTCGCCGACCAAAGCCACTCCTTTCCCGATAATCTTGTGGCGTTGTTGGGCCAGATCCGAGCATGGAATTACTTAGCCGACACCGCACCCGAGCGGGCTCACCGGAGCCGGTGGTAGACCTAAAATCTGGCACGACATACACCGCAATCCCACGGACGCGCCTGTCGGATCCGGTCTCCACTATTGGGTCGGCGTCCACGACTTCCGGATGGCCACGGAACAGCAGCTCTTCCACCTCTACGGCGGCCTGCTGGGCGTTGCGCCCAGCGCGGTAGGCGTAGATTTCTGGTGGAAGGTCGGCTTCGAAGATCGGCTCCAGCACCAGCATCGCTGCCGTCATGCAGACCCGATCTCGCACGGTCGAGATGCCCAGCGGCCTGAGTTTGCCGTTGGCCTTCGGTATGAACACGCGTCTGATCGGCTCCGGTCGGTATGTCTCCTCCCTGAGCGCAAGCGCCAGTTCGGCCAGCCACCGCTCCACCCCATACGCTTCGATGTCCGCAAAGTCTTGGCCGTCCACGCCCGGTGCGCCCCCCGCCTCCGCAGGGGCAAGCTCTTGTTGGAGCGGCACTGGCATAGGCATGTGCCAGAATATCCTCACGGCTGATCTTGTCGTACAGGGCGTAGAACCGATAACCAGCTTCTGCCTTCGCTTTCGCGTGTAACGCCATCTGCAGTTTCTGAACACGTTTCGGAGTTGTTAGGTTGCCCAATCTCCCGGTCCCTCACCACTTGCTGCGCTCGCGGTCGCCCCGCGCGACTCCTCACCCCGACCGTTGTCTGCGGAGGTCCGCGGGTCCGATCATGACACGCAGAAGGCCGGTTTCGGCCGCGAACGTATCATGCGACAGGCGGCGGCGTCGGGTCGGCTCGCCACCGAGTGTCGGAGGAGGGTCAATCGCGTCGGTTTATGCACTTGCAGGCGCGTCCGCTGAATGATCCGACCCTCTCACTATCTATGACCGCGTCCTGAGGCTGCCGATGTTCCTTGGCAGCCGTTCGCGGCGGAGCCGTCGGGCGTCCACAGCAGGTGAAATCTTGCAGCGCCAGCGCGTCTGTCGGACGAGGAAGTTCTGTCACGTTAAACAGCGATTAGCGACGGACTGTAGAGAGGCGGTCACCCGCAGGCCGCCGAATTGCGTATGCGATCGTAAAGGTGGTGATGACTTAAGGTTCGGCCGATGTTTTATCCTAGGCTGCAAACTGATGATCTTTTCGCGCTCAGTCCTCGGAAGACGCGCTTGGCTTTCCGTCGTTGAGACTTTGGCTGATCCGGTTGACCCGATGGCCACGGTTGCGGGCGCAGTCATTTTAGGCACCGCGATCGTTTTGTCGCCGGCACTTGCCAGCTGCTCTGCCAGAGATTGCGCTTATTACGGCAGTTCGGACGCCAATACGCGCTGTGTGGTGATCAGCGCGCCGACCACCGGCGGCGGCCAGTAATGCAGCGCCGCGAAGAGCAGGCCGACGAGCACGACCATCGGTGGCGATCCGTTCGGCCTTCTGGCGGTCGATATTGGCGTCCGCCCAAGGCGTTGGTTAGGGAAAGCCGGTCAGTCAGTGGCGCCTCCGCTCAGCGCTCCGCATTCGAGCGCGGCGGAAGGCCGGTGCGGAAACCGGCCGTGTCGGGGACGAAACAATATCGGTCGCGAGAAGACCGACGGGTCGAGCCAGCCCGCTTCCGAGCGCCGGTGGCAATCACAGGCGCCCTGGATCGCGAGCAAAAGAAAAAGGGCGCGAGGCGCACTGGGCGATTGGGATCGGGAGCCGTCGCGCCTCCGCTACATGTAATAGCTATAGCGAGGCGCAACGGCCTGCCCATCGGGAACATATTTGAGGATATCGCCGACGTAACGCGCCGCGCGAACCGTGATCGGCTCGCCGCCGTCGAATTGGGTGTTGTTCCAATTCATCTTTGACAGTGCCAGCATCTCTTCCGCCAGAAAGCCCAGGGACTGCCCCATTTCCTGGCAGCGCAGGAGCAGCGGTCGGGGAACATACATACCCGGATAGGTGCGGAAGAACTCGACGCTGCCGCGCGTGTAGAGCACCACCTGACGATCATCGAGGCGCATCGAGGTCCCGCGCAGCGGCGGATATGCGCCGATGCGATATAGGCGCGTGAACGTCTTCGAGACGAAGATCAGGTCGGCATAGTCGACGCCGTACTGGCCGAGAGCGCGGTTGAATCCGTCGCGTTCGTCCGTGTTGAATAGGGATGTCTTGTGCAGCACAACCCGCGCAGGAAAGTGGCCATGCTGCTGGCGGAAAACGATGAGCGAGTCGGAGAGGAGTTTGTACGCATCCTCGGCAAACAGGTGCGGCCGGCGATCCTCCTTCGATTCTCGTGCGCGCGCACCGCGCAAGATGAGGCCTTCGCCACGCTCGTCGAACATCTGCGCCGAACTTGAATGCAGAAGGTCGCCATCGGCAGTCCGATAGAAGCTGATGCCGATATAGGACGTCTTAAGCTGTTTAGGATCCCGCACCAAGCGCCAAGGGCAGACCATTGGCCTTGTAGTAGAGCGCTGTGAAGAAATTCCAGGCGCGTGTCGCATCGTCCTGCACCCGCCGCTCGCTTACTTTCTTGAGCTTGAGCGGGATACGGATCGCCGGGTTGTAGGTGGTCGGCCAAAGGATCTGGATAGGCAGCCGCAGCTCCATGCAGGCCGCTTTCAACATCCCCCGCAAATTCAGGGTCTCATCCTCGTCCTCCTCCTCGTCGTCTTCATCTTCTTCACCGGATGGGGCGTTGACCGTGGCTTCAATTAGGTCGAGCGGCAGCGCACATAACACAACGTCGGGAGGGACATTCTGTTCAGCCAAGGCACGCATCTCGTCGAGAAACGCCGCCAAGGTCTCGCGCGTGGCGCGATTGGCGTCGTCGATGGCGGCGAGCCGCAGCAACTCGCGCTGGGGGAGTGTGCGCTGGAACTCAGCCGACGTCACAAACTCACAGCGCAAAGCGCCATCCGCCGCGAGGCCCGGAAAGGCGGGGAACAGATTGGGCTGGCGACTGGTCTTTGCCGGCAGGCCCTTGCGGCACCTGTCGATCCAGCGCGCGGCGCCCTCGACGGTCTCTGCGCTTCCGACGATGCCGACGCGGATACGCCGCGGTGCCTCCGAATGCCCTGTATCGAAGGGGCCATAGTCCATGAGCCCGAAGCGAATGTCGAGGTGGCGCCCCCCGCCACCAAATTCGAGCTCGGGCTCGCCGATGTGGCAAACCTCGATCATCAGTCGCTCGGATCCTCGTCAAACAGCGGCGCGCGCTGTGGCGGCTCCTGCGACTGCCACAATTTATCCGGTACGCCCTGCTCGACGGGAAAGTCGGCAGCGATCCCGAACTTCAGGAATGGATATTCGCGCGCGAACATGTCGCCGCTTGTGCAGTTGGTCAGATAGTGGCGCCACATCGCGAACTGACCCACGACGGCGGCGTTATTCTCGAGTTCCTTAATCTTTTTCAGATGTTCCGGAGCAAACCGGTCTTCGCGATAGCCGTCGCGCGTAAAGTGATAGGTCGGGGTGACCTCCAGATACCAATCGTCGCCGAAACGCTGGAAGCGGCCGATGAAAGCCGAATGACGAAAATATGCGGTCTCGGTCGGCGAATTCTTCTTCGTGTAAAGGTTCACGACATTGCGTGACGTGTGCTTCTCGAAACCGTAATATGAATAAGCGCGCCGCGGTCTGTCTGGAATACGCTTGAAATAATGGGTGCGGTGCTCCGGATCGAACATTAGGTCGTCCCGCGTCAGCTGCCTCAGCGCCCGATTGAGCAACTGGACGAAATCGCGCTGGCGATCGGGATCGCTCGTGAGCGCCCACTCTGATGACTCGACGAACTCAATCGTCCCCACGTCACAGAGCTTAGCCCACGGATAGCTGTCGAGATTGTGGAACGAGAGAACGCAACCGCCTTTGACGATCCACTCGCCGGGCGCGTCGGCCACAAGCGCGCGTGATGCGGCGCCAAAGGTCTGGTTGTCCTTATGCGCGGTCTCCCCCAGATAGAGCCTGGGCCCGAACCGCTCGATCGGCAACAGATTCACGACCAGTTGCTCGATGATTCGCGCCGGCGGCGCGATCGCCCCTGGCCGAACGCTGGCCGCGATCGTCGACAGCGCGGCCTTCGCCGAACGATCGAAGACGTCCGTCTGCTTGTCGAAGGCGACACGGCGGCTCTGCACGGCCCTTGCGTCGCGGAAATAGTCCTTGATCGATTTCCAATAGGCCCGACTGGTTGTCGTCTGCACGACGATCAGCAGAACGGGCGCCGTTCCGTGCAGCCAATAGGCGATATCCGCCTCAGTGCAGGGCCATTCGAAGCTGTCCGCCGTCTCGGCGGGCAACCGATCGCGTTCGGTGGCCTTACCCTGCACCTGAAGGATCAGATTGCTGACCTCTCCGGTGCTTTGATCGCGCAGTTCGATATAGCCGTCGATACCGGCTTCGACGCCGCCGGTTTCATAGAACACGTAGCCCATGTCGAGCACGATCCGGCGGATGTGCGCGATGCCTTGCTCGCCGATGATGTCGGACCGACCGATACGTTTGCTCATGGGCGCGCACCTTCGAATTCTGGACGCGACCTGACCGTCCGCCACCTGGCGGCCCTGCGCTAAGGCACGGCCTTGAGGTGATCGCGAGCCGGACGTTTTGTTAGCCAGGCCGCAAGTCCGGGCGCGTCGGCCGTTGCAGAGGCGAGCGCGTTGCCAGCCTGTGCGCGCCAGACTAGATCGCCGGGCTCGACGAAGCTGCGCCGGAGTTCCCTAACTGTGACCAGCGCCCGTTCCCCCCAGGCGCGGAAGTCGTCGAGATCCCAGTGCGAGACGCGCCCAAGGTGCGGCACGGCCCCTTGCTTCGCCTTCTTCGCCGGCGTCACAAGGACTGGGTAAATGGTCGCGTCAGCGGCGCCGGGCACAAACTCGCGCACCCAGTCCGGATGGGAGCCCACCTGCCGGGCCTTAGTGGCATCGATGACGGCGGTATCGCCCTTGGCATTGGCGTGGTCTTCGAAGACGAAGGCTATGTCGCCGACCAGCCACCAGGGGTCTGGCGATGCATCGGTTTCCCGCTTGCCTGCGGCGAAGCCCAGGTGTTCGCCAAGGAGCAATTGCGCATGTTCAAACGACCCGCCGATCTGCAGCCCGTCCCGAATTTCCTTCTCCCGAGCCGAGAAGGCGCGGTTGTGAAGAGTTCCGAGCCTCAGCAGCTGAGCCTCCAGCCGCTCCACCTGCAACATGACCGTCGTCTGACTCCGCTCCTCGGGCGTTGGTACGCCCGAATCGCCGCGAGCCAGCGCCACAAGCCAAGGAATGCCAGAAGCTGCCTCCTTGGCCTGCCTGAATTGTAGACGGGCTTGCGCTTCGAGTCGGGCTTCGCCGTCCGCTGCCGCCAGCTCGGCGGCGCTACCCGCGAGATAGTGCCAGAGCGCCCGATACCCACGCAGTACGGTGTTGTTCAGACCCCCGAGAACCTCCCGCGCGGCCTCATACGCTCTCGCGTAGTCCTCATCCCAGAGGGCCATCTGCCAGGCGATCTCGTGCGGCACCACGGCGGCGAGCTCGCTCATCGCGGGAAATTCGGTCTGGTCGGCGTTCTCGCGCGCCTCCAGGATGTTCTCATTCGCCTCCTCCCACGCCGACTCGTGCTCCAGAAAGATCTTGAAGTTATCAAGGACCGTCTGCGCATCCACCTCGGTGGATTGATCGATGCCGAACTCGAGTTCGGCCTGCAGTTCGGGGTGAAAGAAGCCACGTCGCTTGCGGTCGGTCAGGTAGGCGGGAAGGTCCTCCCCCGTGACTACTACCGCGGAGTAGTCGTTCAGGCCGCGCGTGCAGCGACCGACCGCTTGAAGAACCCGGGTCTGCACCCGCTCGTTGAAGAGCAGGTGGGCGCCCATCCGGTTCATCAGAAAGCGTTCCTGGAGGTTGGTGGCACGCGGCAGCCCTTCCACGAAAAGCAGTCGGCAGTCATCGTCAGGAAGGTCGATGCCGTCGTAGCGGTTGGCCACCACTGCTACCGCGGGCTCGGTATTGGTGAAGTCCGCTTTGCTGGTTTCCAGATTGGCCGCGGAGAAGACCGGGTATTGGAGCGAGGACTCGACGTCTTTTCTGATCTCCTCGGCGCTCTCATTGCTCGGGGTCAAAACCAGGCTACGGCCGGCCTCCTTCATGAGCGAGCGGCGTAGTTTCAGGATGTCGGCCTCCTTCAGCGATTTCTCGGGGAAGATAAAGAAGCGGCGGCCGATGCCTTGTCGGTCCCAGCCTTCCGGGATGGACAGGCGTGTGATCTTCGGTCGACCGGTCAGCCGCTCCAAATCGCCCCCGGCTCCCAGAGTTGCAGACATGAAGATTCTCTGGGTCGCGCCCGCGAAGGGCGCATGCGCCCACGTCGGCGGTATCAGGGGCCGGATCATCACCTCGGACGAGGAGACGTAGAGCTGACAGGCCTGCAAGTGGTCTGCCAGCATTCTCCAGGCGAAGCGCTGCTCGCCGTCGCCGATGTTCTCGGATACGGCCGCGCGCAGCTCCCCCGCAATCTCAGCCAGCTTGTGCGTCGGAACCTTGTCGACCCAGGTGACGTCGTCGATGCTCTGCCAATCGCCGGTCAGCCGGGTGTAGTTGCTGTCCGAAAGCACGGCCTTGAGAACGCCGGCCGCCGCGTTGAACAAAGTCTCATCGTCATCCGAAAAACGACTGATGCGCACGGTCCACTGGCTAGCGATGTAGCTCTCCGACGCGTGGGCGTCGTCGACGATGATGACCTCCGGATCTTCGAAGAACGGGTTGGTGTTGAACAGACTGTTGTAGGTTGTGACCGCTACTCGCTCTCCGCCGACGTAGGCAGCCTTGGCCTCCGGCGCGTAGTTCTTGACCCTGCCGGTGAAGGCCTCCACCGAGAGGCCGTACTTGGTTGATGCCTCCTCGGCAACCTGGTTCACGAGCTGGCGGGTGGGGCAGAGGTAGACCACCCGCTCCCTGAACTTGCGGCGTCGCCACTCGGCGAGTAGTAGGCCGACCAGCGTCTTCCCACTGCCTGTAGGCAATTGCAGCGCTACGTCCGAGGCCTTCAGTGCTTTCGACACATATGTGCGAAGTATCTGGCCTTGGTGATCGTACAGGCTCGCGTGTTTGCGCCGCGGCAGATCGCGAAACAGGCGGTCGGGGCTCTCCGGGACGGAGGCGTGCGTGGTCGGCTTCTTGAAGGCCATGCGACTTTAAATTGGGCTGAGGCGATCGAGGAGCAAGGCGGAGGCGGGGCCAGACCACCTGCCCGGCTGATAGGCGATTGCCGGCCTGCTCGATAGTCGCCCCCTATATGCGGCCCAAAGCCCCATCCTGGAAGCGGGTTAAGCGCGGTGGCGAGCTCGATCATCAACGCCCTCGTGCGCCGAACCCGGTCGCGGGCGACGTCAGTACTCAGGAGAAACTGCGTGCCACCGGATCTCTGGCGTGCTTCTTGATTGACCCGAGGCCCGGCCTGTGTCGGACAGCGTCTCCTGGGTCTTGCGCGGATAGGCACGCGCAAAAAGCATCCGGCTGTGACACAGCGGACATGCGCCACTTAGCGTCGCGTTCTTGCGTGAGGCCGCCCGCTACGCGCCGCCATAGGATGTAAAATTTTTCCAGCAGACCGCCCGTTGAACAATTTAGAATTATGCAAGGAAATTAGGGCCTTGATCCAAAACCTCTCTTCCTTTGGATAAATTACCGCCATAAGTACGGCATGAAATACGGCTATGCGTGTGTCTCGACGGACGGCGAAAGCGTTGACGCCCAAGTGCGCCAACTCACCAAGGCCGGATGCAAAAAAGGTGTTCCGCGAAGTCGCGAGCGGTGCGAAGACCGATCGGGCGCAGCTTCGCCGATTGCTCGACGTGCTGGACACCGGCGACGTGCTGACGGTGACGCGGCTCGACCGCCTGGCGCGGTCCACCCGCGACCTGTTGAACACGCTCGCGGCGATCACCGCCAAGAAGGCTGGTTTCAAATCCCTCGGCGACGCATAGGCCGACACCACTACATCGCACGGCCGTTCGATGCTGACCGTCCTTGGCGGATTCGCCGAGTTCGAGCGCGACCTGATCCGCGCACGCACCAGCGAAGGCCGAGCGCGTGCCGTGGCGCGCGGGCAGAGAATGGGCCGGCCGCCCAAACTAACGCCGCATCAGAAGCGCGAAGCAATCAAGCGCCGCGACCAAGGCGAGGAATCTCTTGCCGACATCGGCCGCAGCTACAACGTCAGCGCGGCCACGATATTCCAGATTAACTGCATGAGCGCCGGTCAAAGAGAGAATGTGGCGGTCATGAACCGACGCAGCTTTACGCGACGTCCCTAGGGCGATTTATAGATCCCACATTGCGCTCCACCTCCCGTACGGGTCGGTCTAATCGTTGTTAACCGCCGCAAGCGAGCCATGTCAGCCACCCCACCGAATAAAGTCTACCGATACCGACGTATCGACGCGATGACAATCGAGTCACTGTGTCATGACACGCTGTATTTCGCTGATCCGACCCAGTTTAATGATCCACTCGACTGCGACCCCACAGTAATTTCAGAACTCTGGCATGGATGCCTTACGGGCAATCCTAGCCGAACTCATTAAACGCAAAATCGCGGCCGAGACTCTCGCAGCGTTGAGTAACGCACGCATTCAGGGGAATAAAGCCGAGGCACATGCGAACCTGTTAGGTAAACAAGGCGCTCAACAGGAGCTTCAAAACATTTCGTACAACGCCACTAATCCGGATTATGAGTGTAGCGAGGAGGATGCAGAGCACTCCTTATTGGTCGCACAGATTGAACGAGAAATTCTTAAGCAATATAACCGTGGAGTCTGTTGTTTTTCCGCCGTCATGGACAATCCACTTCTTTGGAGTCATTACGCTGACGAGCATAAAGGCTTCTGCATCGGCTATGGTCTCGCCCGAGTCCCGGAGCCGGAACTCCACCAGGTTGTCTACGGTGGTAGCCGATCCGTGAAAACAAGTTTGATAGCCAGAGCGCTATTGGAGAATGACCACGAGGCACAGAAT
Organism: uncultured Alphaproteobacteria bacterium; assembly: GCA_963695605.1. Classification (GTDB taxonomy): domain Bacteria; phylum Pseudomonadota; class Alphaproteobacteria; order ATCC43930; family CGMCC-115725; genus AP-15. The sequence goes on from CAVOHI010000068.1 coordinate 9,217, forward strand.
CTACTGGATCGGGATGTCTTGCTTCGAAAAGCGCCGTCATGGCGCTATGAGCGCGAATGGAGGCTTCTGGGTGATAGAGGCGTTCAACATTCACCACTTGAGTTAGCAGATGTAACCTTCGGACTCCGATGCCCAGAAGCGCTAAAGTACGCTGTCGTAAGTGTTCTCAATCCTAGGGCTATAAAATTCTTCGAGATGTACGAGCTTCCTGGAACTTTCAAGCTGAAACGTCGATTGCTTGATACTGACGAGTTGTGCGCGCATTTTCCAACTATAGCGAGATCTGGTATAGAGATGTTCGGCCCGGTCTGACAAATTGCAACGGCAATATAGAGATTTATTTCTCAATACGGCCGTGGTGGGATGTCCTCCACTGAGTTGCCGTCTTTATCGACGTACTCGACGCTTAGTACATATTTGTTGTCAGCTAGCGCCTGCTTGATCGTTGCTGTCGCGAAGATCGTCCCGTCCGGCCACTTTGCGAAGTAGACGTTGTCGACCCCTGAAGAGTTCGGCTCGAAGGCGCGCCACTTCCGGAGCTCGCGCCGCGCGCCCCAGAGCGTCAAAAACCTAGCTTCGCGCCAGACGCGCGTCATGGGATTTCCAGCACGATCCTTGCTGGGAAATTCACGTCTGATCCACTTAACGGCCATTTCCAAGAGCCCCCTCAGTATGGCGCACCGCCGGTTTTCGGCCAATCGGCCATCTTGTTTTTCGCAAGCGGTATCATCATGCACCCGCTTCAACACCCAACTGCCAATTTCCCGAAAAGGCGCGAATTTCCAAAATCGCAGTCATTGGACTCTCGCTTGTAGGCGCCCGATGAAAATGTCACCCCTCTGCCAATTACCGATGACACTGCCCAGGGGAATTCTGGGGGGTGTCAGGGGTGACGGTTCGGCTGATGAGCTGATGGGGAGCTGACGCTGCGGAAGTGCTGCGGGACTTGGATCAACGGCGGCTAACGCCGCGGCGCAACCACCGTGCGTCGAGAACTCCAGGCACCACCGCCGAAAGCCGCGACGTAGAGAAACCCGCCCATCATCGCCATGTTTTTCAAGAAATGGATCTCCTGATTGCGGTCGGCGAAATTCGTATGCGCGATCAGGGCGGTGGCGACGCACCATATCGCCAGCACCAGTCCGATCGGACGGGTGAACAGCCCGACCAGGAGCGCCAACCCACCACCCAATTCAACGGCGACGGCGAGCATCCAGCCGTACTTCACCATAGGCAGGTGATGGCCGGCGAGCATCGCCTGCGTCGCCGCGGACGCAAGCAATTTGCCCCAGCCGCCGTGAATAAAGATCAAGCTCATGGCAATGCGGCCGAGCAGCGCGGCGGTGTTTTCGGTCCCCTGCATCGTCATCACCCCAGATGCCGCGAAGGCCGCCAAAGCGTGTGCCGGGGCCGGCCCCCATTTTCGACGGTCATCGGCTCTCCAGCCTCTACCGTGGTCTTATTCGCGCTCGTGACAGAGCGCGACGAAGTCCTTACCACATAGGCTCACACGCATTGCCCGTCAAAGGAGCCGCGAAGTCGCATAGTGGTTATGGAAAGAGATTAGGCGGCTGGCGAGATTCTACCTGCCTCGCGTACCGCACGGTTTGCATTTAGCTCATCTTGGTGCTCAGCGGTGACGCTGCATTATCCAGGTCCGATGCCGGCGTGGAAATTCTGAGCCAGCTTCGGGCGCCATGGCGCTGGCTCGCCGTGGTCCGCATCATTCCGCGGCCAGTGCGCGACGCTGTCTACCGCTTCGTCGCGCGACGTCGGTACCGTTGGTTTGGGCGGCGCGAGAACTGTGTCGTCGTGCCGCCGAGTGAGAGCCAACGGTTCATAGGCGTCCGTCGACAAGGTAGCGGATCAGCTTAACTGAGCCGATCCGACTGGCAGCCCGTTTGCGCCGGGCAGGGAGTGAGTCGGGTTCGCTCCTGACTCCCCGCTGGAGGGAGATGGATTCGAACTCTTAGTACCGCGGCACGAAAGCCCGCGATTTCCGAAGCATCCCGGCACGATTGCGGCGCCGACAGTCTGAACCTCGGCCACCGTTAGGATCAGCGCAAGTAGGCCGAGAGCGGTCGCGATCCGGGGGCGGGCTCGCGTGATCGGGCGATCACAACGCGGCAACGATGCAGGCGACAGATGCCGGGTGTTTCGCTGAGCGATGCGACTCTGAAAGCTGTGCAGGCGCACGATGAGGAGCGCCACCGCCAGCGAGGTTCTCAACTATCTCTCACGGCAATTCGGCATGACGGTCCGGCCGAACCATCTCGGTATGGCGCTGCAACGCCATCGCCGTGCCGGCCAGCTCGAAAACCGCGATCAGCGCTGGTACCTGCCGCCGTCGGCGTAGGTCAGAGCAGTCGCAATTCGCCACCAACGCGAGGATACGTCCGGACGGAGGATGCCCGTGGGGCGCTTCAACAGAGGAGGCCGCGCATTTTGATGGCCCGTTCCCGGGCGCGAACGGGCCGCGCCGAAACTGTTGTATCTCTATGGGGGGACTGAGAGTTTGAACCTCTCCTGTTCGGATAGCGAGGTCGGTCTCCTCAGTGAGCGGCTACGTCGCGAGCCTCGCGCCACCGGGCGACAACATTACCGGGGTTGCCCTTAAGAACGTACCTGCGGTACGGGTCAAGGCCTCGGCCCGGCGATATCACCCGCATTAAACTGCGGATAACACCGGGTATGCGCCGACGAAACCCCATACTGGCGTGCCGGCTCAAAGCGAGCCATACGGCAACTGGAGGAGATCGATGCCAACCAAAACGCGGGAGAAAAAAGCCAGCGCAGGCAAGACGAATGCTCTGCAGCAGCCGCTACAGCCGTCGGAGGAGCTGGCCGCAGTGGTCGGCTCGGGCCCGCTGCCCCGGGGCCAGGTGGTGAGTAAGATGTGGGAGTATATCCGCTCGCATAGCCTACAGAACCCGGCGAACCGCCGCGAAATCCTGGCCGACGACAAGCTCCGGAGGGTCTTCGGCAAGGACAAGGTGACCATGTTCGAGATGAACAAGCACCTCGCCGGCCATTTGAAGTAACAGCGGACGGCTAGTCTATGCCGGCCGCGACGGCACCGGCATCAAGCAGGCGGAACTGGAACGGTTGTCGCGGCACCTGGCAGCCCCTTGCCGCGTCGAAGATGCCGCTTGAGCAAATTTCTCGGCCTGCTCAGGAGGCCAGTATGAGTACAAAACTAAAAACAGGGATTTCTCCCGCCTTTAGCGACGCTGTGGTTGCGGAATTGAGGGCGGCAATCAACAACAATGCCCCCATCAACGAAACAGTCTTAGGGGTCCTAAAGACCAGGGCCTTCCGCGACGGCACCTGGTCACAGATCCAACCGCTGCCGGCCTGGTCCGCCAACTGGACTTCGGGCGGCTTTGTCGCCTACGCCTGGGCTGGCGAGCACGGCAGCCGCCATGTCGTTGTCGTTAATTACGCCGAAAACCAGGCGCAATGCCAATTGCCGGTGCCTTTCCCAGAATTCCGCGGCAAGCAAGTCCGCTTGACCGATCTGATGGGGACCGCGGTTTACGATCGCGATGGCACCGACGTCCTTGATAACGGCCTCTACATTGATCACGCCTCTTGGCACTTCAACGTGTTCGAGCTGCGAGCAATGTAGAATAGCTATGCCTCGAGGACTTGCCGCCGCTGTTTTGACATCCGTGGTAGCGGCGTGCACCAGCATCGGGCCGGGAACAGTGCCGCACGACCGGATCGACTATGCAAGCGCGATCGGTAATTCCTGGAAGGAGCAGACCCTCCTCAACATAGTCAAGCTGCGTTATGCGGATATGCCGATCTTTCTGGAGGTCGCTCAGGTGATTGCCGGCTACCAACTCCAAAGCGCCTTTGGCGGGAGCTTCACGGCAGGGAACTTCAATGCGGCCCTCGTCGGTCCTTTCACGGCAAGTGGCAGCGCGAACGCAGCAGGCACCTATACTGACCGACCTACAGTGATTTATTCACCGCTCACCGGGGTCGATTTCTTGAAGAGGCTGATGACGCCAGTGCCGCCGAGTTCGGTCCTGTTCATGCTCCAGTCGGGTTACTCTGCAGACCGCATCATGCCGATAATGTTGGATTCGATCAATGGTCTCAACAACGAGTCAAACCGGCTCAGGCGCCCGGCCGACCCAAAATTTACCCGTCTCGTCGAGCTCATGCGCGAGGGTCAGCTCGCCGGCGCTATCCAGATCCGCATCGAACGTCCCAAGGACAGTGCCGAGAGTTCCGTGCTTATCTTCGGGCCGAGCAAGGATCCGCAGCTCGCAGCGAGGGGTAGGGAATTAAAGAGTATCCTTGGGATAAAGCCCGACCTACGGGAACTCAAAGTCAATTATGGCGGCTACTCGGGGAGAGACGATGAGATCGACATGATGACGCGTTCGATGCTGCAGATTATGCTCGAATTCGCCGCAATCGTGCGGGTGCCGGAGTCAGATGTCGTGCAAGGGAAGGCTACGCCAGGGCTGGTCGACGATCAGGCGGCGGGAGCGCTGAGCGGCCCGCCTTTGCGGGTCCTGGTCACGGATACGCCGCCGCAGGATGCCTACGTCGCCGTGCAATACGACAGAAGATGGTTCTGGATCGCTGACACCGACGTCCAATCCAAGAACACATTCGCGATCATCATGCTGCTGTTTTCGATCGCCGATACCGGAGTGAAGGGGTCGGCTCCCGTCGTCACGATACCCGCCAATCAGTGAGTGTCGTCATACAGGACGGATCACATGAGGACAAAGCCCATCACATGTAATGACAGCCGTCCGGCCGAGCCGACCGGGATTTCTGAGGGGATCGCACGTCGGATCGGCGCCCGGCTTCTGCACGAGGTGGGGGAAGCGTTGCCGCCGACGATCTTCTTCTTTGTCGGCTTCAATTTTATCGTACTGACTACAAATCTGCTTGTCGCCCAATATCTCGTCGCCGTCAGCAACTTCATGCTCGCCACTGTGGCCGCACTGGTTGTCGGCAAAGCGGTGCTGGTCGCCAACAAGATCCCGTTATTGAGACGCTACGATCGGGCTCCGTTGATTCAACCCATCCTGTTCAAGACCGCGTTTTACTGGGTTGTTGTGTTTTTGGCGCGCCTGCTCGAGCGCTTCGTGCACTTCGCGCTCGAGGGCAATCCGTCGGGCGACTTCATCGCTTATTTGATTACGACCTTCTCATGGCACCGTTTTTCCGCCATCTCCCTGTGCATCCTCGTACTCTTCTTGATCTATGTGACAGCATGATCGTCACGTGCTTCGCGCCGGAGGAAAACTGCAATGCCTTCGCAGTTGACGCCGTGAATGGTGCCGAGCGCGAGATCCTGGTCAGCGCCTATAGCCTTACAACCGGTTCGGGAATCTCCGAGGCTCTCGCGCGCGCTGCGCAGCGCGGCGTCGACGTCCGCGTGATCGCCGACAGGACCACGCCTTGCGGCCGGCATGCCGGTGTTGATCTGATCGTCCGGGCCGGCGCGTCGGTGTGGATCGACGGCGGGGTGCGGATCGCTCACGCCAAAGCCATGGTCATTGACGGCAAGGTCACGCTGCTCGGTTCAATGAATTGGAGCAAGGGCGCGGCGCTGAATTCCGAGAACGTCAACCTGGTGGTCTCGCCGGAGGGGAGGTCGCCGAAACCTACGCGGCGCACTGGCGGCAGCGCCTGAGCGCCTCGGTGCCGTTCACCGGGCCCAGCGACTGGTGCCGGCGGCGCGGTCCGGGAGGCGGCTTGTGAAGATCCTCAGGCGTCTTGTCTGGCGTGTGCTCGACTGGTTCGACTATCGGATTTGGGACGCAAGGCTGCGGATGGTCGACGCCGTGTATAGGCCTGAACCGGAGACGGAGGCCGATCGCGAGCGCAGCCGTCAAGAGCGGCTGTGTTAACGCCGGCATCGGTGCCGCCGGGTCGATCAGCTTTGTATCCGGATCGAACGCCGTCAGGGCTACTGCGTCTCAGCGGATTTCGTGTGCGGCACCTCGCGCCGCACCTCTGCCGCGGGCTTGTCCTCGCGCAGCCCTTCATAGACCACCTGCCGCAGCAGATTGTCCTCGGTCCAGGCCAGGAACTTCACTTCGGCGACGAGCTCCGGCCGCACCCAATGCACTCGGCTGAGGACCAGCGGCGATCCGAACCGGGTGCTGCGCGGCGGCGAGACGTCGAGCGGCATTCTGTCGGTCGCCAGCGGCTGCAGCCGCCGCCATAGCCTTTCAAGCTCAGCGTTGTCGATGCCGGTGCCGGCGCGGCCGGCATAGATCAACTTTCCATCCGGATCGTAATAGGCGAGCAGCAAGGCGCCGAGATAGGGCCTTCTTCCTTCGGGCTCGGTCCAGCCCACCACGACAAATTCCGCGCGGTTGAGGCATTTGACCTTGCGCCAAAGGCCGCGATTGCCAGGCGTATAGGGCGCATCGATGCGTTTCGAGACGATGCCCTCGACATGCATCGCGCAGGCTTTCTCGTAAAAAGCTGGGCCCTGGCCAATAACATGGTCGCTGTAATGCAGGCACGGCGCGGCATGCGCGAGCAAGTTGCTGAGCCGCTGCTTGCGCTCGATCAGCGGCCGCGGGCGGAGATCCTCGCCGTCGAGATAGAGAAGATCGAACAGGAAAAAGACCAGCGCCGCTGCGTTGCCGCTGTCCGAAGCGAGCTGGACGATGTTGAACGAGGTGATGCCGTCAGGGCCGACACCGCACAATTCGCCGTCGAGATAGGCCTGGCGCGCGCCGGGCGACGCCACGGCCGTTGCGATCGCCGGATATTTGTGGGTCCAGTCGAGCCCGGTGCGCGTCAGCAATCTGACGGCGCCGCGGTCGAGGCGGGCGTGCATGCGGTAGCCGTCATATTTGATTTCATGCAGCCATTGGTCGCCATCGGGCGCTGTGTCGACGAGCTGGGTCAGCTGCGGCCGGACCCATTGAGGCAGTGGAGCCGCATCGCTGCCCCGCTACGGTGCGAGGCATGGCGGCGACGTGGAACGATTACCCGGCCGGCTCCTCCATGAGACAGTTCTCGCTCAAAGGAGCATCAACTCCGTGCAGCCTGGGGATACCCTCGAAGTTCGGGTTGGTCCGGGACATAAAGGGCCGCACGTCACCGAGGTGCTGAGCGTCGATCCCAATACGGCTGCTCCAGTTACGTCACGGAGATCGAGCGTCCGATCGCCGACATCGGGCGGGCCATCTTCCGACACATCGGTCGAGGAAACCGGAACGGTGAAGTGGTTCAATGTCGACAAGGGCTTTGGCTTCATCGCTCGGGATGGTCGTGGAAAGGACGCATTCGTCCACATCTCGGCTCTCGCGCTATCCGGGCTCACGGCCCTCAATGAAGGTGAGCGCGTCACCTTCGGTCTCGCCGAGGGCCGGAAGGGGCCGGAAGCCACCTGGGTACGGTTGCTCTAAATCTGGCCAGCCTCATCGACGGAGAAAAGCCGCCGCTGTTGTGCAAAGCAGTAGCCGGTCCAATGGCGTTTCGGGTGACCTCGGGCGCTCCCGACCCACTTCCGCGGTAACCACGATACGGAATTCACCGAGCATCATGCCGGGCCGAATTCCCGGCTGCCGTCAAACCTGCTCGACTTCAACCCTTAGTGGATGCTCCTCGACCTTGGCCATCAACAAGACCTCGCATTGCTTTTCTTCGGCGACCTCAAAGGTGTAGGTGCCCGGGTCCTATTTCACGCGGCTCGTCCGCCTCAGCTATCTCGCGCCGGTATCACTCAGGCGATCCTCGACGGGCGGCAGCCACCCGATTTGACGGCAGAGAAGCTGCTCGAGCAGTCGCGTCTGCCGCTTGCCTGGCACGATCAGCGGACCGTGCTCGGCTTTGCTTAATGCCTGTCTGTCTGTTGAGGATCCGAGGCGAGCTCGCCATACTGCGTGCCGTGGAAACTGCCCCGCCCTGGGGTTTGTGCGGCTATCGCCTGAACCGCGGAAACCTCGTTCGCCGCAAGAACCTGCGAGTTCGGCGGCAACGTTTCGATCTCGTCGAGGTGCGAGCACAGCGCGTCGAAAACGGCAGGACGGGACGCGAGAAGCGGGTGGGCCCGGCCTGCTTCCGTCACAGTAATCGCCCGAGCGATCGGCAGCTCGCGTCCGCGAGGATTGCGCTGGACCGATCCTCCGAGCGCCACCACGGCAAGCTGCAAACCCCAGCAGCTGCCCCAGACAGGCACGCCGGCGGCAAAGGCGGCACGAGCAAAATCGATCTGCCGCGTGACGCACGGGGTGGGATCGTAGATATGCAGCGGCGAGCCGGGGAACATCACACCGTCGAAGTCCGACAGCGTGGTGCCGAACGGCAAGTCCTCGCCATCGGCGATGTTGACGAGCGTACAGCGAATGCCCGGGTCGTGCAGCCGAACGGCCGCGGCGCAGAGCGAAAAGTTGGAAGGGATGCCAAAACCGGCGAGCTCCGCCTGCCAGACGGCCGGTGTTCCCTCGGCAATCAAGATCTTCGGCATCGGACCCCCGCTGATTTTCCGCTCAGTATATTTCGCGGGCGTTCGGCTCAACGGTCGCTTAGCATCAACCGCCCGGGCATCCGCAAGGTGGATGAGCGGCTCGCCGCGGCTCAGCCGCTCCAGTGGCGCTTTCCTGTCCCGCGACGGCCGAACCGAGTATTCGACCAAATCAGGCACGCCGTGAGCTGGTACGAAACGAAATTGCTCGCCGTCGAAAATCGCCAAGCCGCGTGGTGCCGCAAAGGGTGTGCGCCTTCTCCAGGATCGCCTCGAACACCGTCGCGAGGTCGCCCGGCGATGAATTGATGACCTGCGGTACCTCGGCAGTCGCGGTCTGGTGCTTAAGCGCTTCAACGAGTTCAGCCTCGCGCTCGGCAAGCCGACCTCGCAGATCGGCTCAGCTGCTCGGGATCGGCTAACGTGCTGTCGGGCGTCGCACTCATCTGTGGACCTCGTCGAGACCGATCTTCCGAGCGGATCATACCGTGATCGACACAGGCCACCACAGGTTGTCGATTGGGAAGATCAGCATACGGCGGCGAATGACCTCCATCGGCTTGGCCCTATCGGTTGAACTTTGGTCGGTAGTGTCCGGGAAGTTCTGCAAAAGCCGCTGAGGCGGATGGTCATGGTATGCGGGTGATGTCGCAATCACCGGATCCTTTGGCGAGGATGCAAACCATGACCAAGAGGCAGGGTAAATCTGGGACGGTCGACGTCAAAGCCCTTCTGGGCGAAGACGAGGAGTTTCTGCGGGCGCTGGTGCGGACGGCGCTGCAGAAGCTGAGATGACGGAGGCGCTCGGCGTCGAGAAGGGGGAACGGGCGGCGGGACGGCAGGAGTACCGGTCGGGTTATTACGGCCGGACACTGATCACGCGAGTCGGCAAGCTGGAGCTGCGGGTTCCGCAGGATCGAACCGGGCGTTTCTCGACCGAGCTGTTCGAACGGTATCAGCGCTCGGTGATCGCATAGCGCGCCGTGGTCTTCCACGCTTGACCTTGAATGAGCTGCTGATATTCGGCGATCCGCTTCATCATGTCTTCTTTTGCTCCGGCCGCAGGCATCTTGTTTGTGACGACATCGCTCCACCAGCCGTAAAAGTTCTCGCGCATCTCGATAAATTCCCTCGTCTTCGCAAGCTTTATGGCTTTTTCCAGCAACCTGCGATCCTCACGAGATCGGTATTCTCTGGCTGAGAGCGGAGCGCACGTCACCGTTAGGAGGAGCGCGACGATGAGCCAGGCGCTTGTCACGAGGCGGCCTAGTGCCATGCGAGCCAAACGAATAGGGTCGTGAAGATCGCCGTGCAGAAGATGATCCCGAGGGCGGTCTTCGCGATAGCGCATCTCGAGGAGAATCTCGCATCCGCGTCAGATCCGCTTGAGCGCCGACGAGTTCCGCACGCTCGCTTCTCTCTAGTGCGCGCCTGGGGATTTGTGGAAGGCAAGAGCGCTCGCAGCGACGCGTTATCTGCTTGATC
>CAVOHI010000069.1:0-17840 GCA_963695605.1 uncultured Alphaproteobacteria bacterium
GTGCTTAAGATGAATTCAGATGCTTCCACCCTTTTACCCTGTAGTCTCCCTGTAGGATGGGTTGCGCCGAGCGAAACCCATGGTCGGGCGGCTTGCCTGGCGTAAGCATGAACTCAACAAAGTACCGATTTGCGATGCGCGAGGATGGAGGTCCGCAAAGGTGAAGGGACCTTCGCCGGAACGCGCGGCAACGACTAGGTTGCGCCAATTCCGGCCGTTCGCGGGATCGCCATCGAACCGTGAGAATCGACCCAACTGCGACATTGGCCGCGCGAGTTCGGGGCGTCCGTTACCTGATCCGACAGCGGACCTTTGGACCTTGAGCGTGCTTGCGAAAGAATCGGGCCGTCCTTGACCCGTAGCGGACGGGCAAGATAGGGCCATTCACCGCTCGGTCAGCTTTACCATCGTTATATTGCGGGGCTCGCCAACCAACGGCCCGCTGGATTTCAAGCGTTCTTACGCTGAGTAGGCCGAGGGCTGCTGCCCCGTCGGCAGGATCTGCGGCCCGACTGACGGACCGTCAAGAGCGAGGCTGTCCACCATATACACCTGGGGCCTCGGACAATTTCAGGGTAAACTTCGATGAAGAACTCTATCGCGCCGGGTCAGCAATGCCCGTTGTCCGCCGTCTTGCCGCGATCCTCGCCGCCGACGTGGCCGGTTACTCGCGGCTGATGGGAGCGGACGAGGAAGGCACGCTCGAACTTCTCAAGACGCATCGCCGCGAGCTCATCGATCGCAAGATCAACGAGCACCGCGGGCGCATCTTCAAGACCACCGGCGATGGCCTGTTGGTCGAATTTCCGAGCGTCGTCAACGCGGTGCGCTCCGCCGCCGAGATCCAACGCGTAATGGCTGACCGCAATGCCAAGATACCCGAGAACAAACGTTTCACTTTTCGGATCGGGGTCAATCTCGGGGACGTAATCGTCGACGGCGACGACATCTACGGCGACGGCGTCAACATCGCCGCGCGGCTGGAGGCATTGGCCGAGCCGGGCGGCATCTGCATCTCCCGGGTCGTGCGCGACCAGATCCGAGACAAGCTTCCCTATCCCTTCGAGGACATGGGCGAGCAGAGCGTCAAGAACATCGCTCGCCCGGTGCGTGCCTATGCAATGAACCCTGCTACCGTCTCTTCAATACCGCCCGTCTCGACGCCGGCATCGCTCGGTCCGGCCAGAAGCTTGCGGTGGCTCATCATCCCGGCCGGCGCCATTGCTGTCTTCTCCATAGCATTCGTAGCCTGGTGGACTTGGCCCAACGGAACTTCGCCGAGCTTGGTCCAGGCGCCGGCCGCGAACCCGCAAATCCCATATCCGATTGCGAGTACTCCGGTACCGCGCCTGTCTTTTGTCGTATTACCCTTCGAGAACCTATCGAGAGACCCCGAACAGGAATATTTCGCTGACGGCATTACCGACGATTTGACCACCGACCTGTCACGGATTTCCGGCAGCTTTGTGATCGCCCGCACCACAGCCTTCACCTACAAGGGCAGCCCCACCGACGTAAAGCAGATCGGCCGGGAACTCGGCGTTCGCTACGTCATCGAAGGCAGCGTGCGACGGTCAGACAATCAAATTCAGGTGAACGTGCAGCTGATAGATGCCGAAACTGGCGCGCATGTATGGGCAGACCGGTTCGATACCGATCTTGCAAATTTGGCAGAAAGTCAGAGCAAGATAACGGGACGTCTCGCGCGCTCGCTAAATCTTGAGCTGTTGGAAGCGGAAAGCCATCGGATCGAGCAAGAACGCGCTATCGATCCCGATGCTAGGGACTTCATCATGCACGGTTGGGCGCGGTTCTATGGTCCACAATCCGCGGAAAGCCTCGACGAGGCTCGTCAAACCTTCGAGCGGGCGCTGGAGATTGATCCGCGATCTGTCGAGGCGAGGGTTGGCATCGCAGCTTCCTTGGCGAGCACCCTAGTCGGTGGATGGAGCCGCTCCGTTCGGCAGGACCAGGAGCATGCTGAAAAATTACTGCTCGGAGACTCTTCGAGCGAGATCCGAACAACCCTCTGGCGCATTGGACGATGGGGTTACTCCGCCGGAGCCAAAACCGATTGGCGGAAGCCAGGATCGAGGAGGAAACCGGGATAGCGCTCGACCGAAACTCGCGGTCTTATGCTCAGCTCGGCTACATTTTGGAAGAATTGGGTGAACCCCAGGCGGCAATCCCCAACCTTGAGAGAGCAATCCGGCTCAATCCGCACGATCCGAATGTCTGGGCCCCCTATTTGGGATTGGGCGGTTGTCAGCTTCTGCCGGGCCATGTCGATGAAGCTATAGCCCTGCTTACGAGGGCGCGCACCGTAAATCCGCGGATATGGATTGTCCATTTTTGGCTAGCCGGCGCGTTTGGTCTCAAGGACGACCTCGCCGAGGCGAGGGCTGCTCTGGCGGAGGTGCTCAAGCGTAAGCCGGAGGTCAATTCGTTGGCAGCTTTCCGAACCCACCGACCCTGGAATTCCAACGCTGAGTTCACGGCACTCGCGGAAAAGACCCTCTACGCCGGTTTGCGGCGCGCCGGTTTCCCAGATGAATGATGCCCAATTCTGACATCGCTTATATGACCGCTCATGGCACGTCTCTTCCGTCACGCTCTGAACCGTGGCAACGAACTTGAAGGTCCGTTGAGGGATCGGATCGCGGACGGTGGAAACCCCGGGTGCCAAGGGCAGGTACCACCCACCTGAGCCGGTCCGGGTGGCACCCCGGGGATGACCGGAATGGGGCAGGAAGAGCCGTTACCGCCGCGAAGGCTGAGCGGCCGTTGTGGGGTCGAAGGCGGACGGTGGCCGTCGATGTTGATGAGTAGGCGATGTAGGCTTTTGGGGCAGGTTCTTAGGCGGGGGCTCATGCTGATAAGGGAAGGCGCGCGGCCCCAAGCGGGCGCTCACGCCCGTGTGAGGGAGTTGGCGACGATGACAGCGGCGGAGCCGGAGACGGGAGCGGTTTTCGGCATAACGCCCGGTAAGTGGCTTCCTTCGAGCATCCACTGCGCAGCACAAGAGAGGTCGCCACGATTAAGTCGATCACCCGGGCGCGCTGATCTGTGGGCAGACAAACTCCAGGCCTTCTCTCGTTTGTGTCGCCTTACTCACATCGCAATTTATTGACAATATAGCAAAAACCTGCTAGGGTTGGCGGTTGCCAATGAGTCGGGAGTTATCGTCGTGAGCATGGCGAATTATCGCGGAGCGGTTTCGTCGCGTTCCGCCCACGATGCTTCAATCTTTGCCGTGGCCGCGAAGCGCAGGAAAAGGAGAACGGAGCCTGATCTGCACCTGATAAAACAGGTGGAACAGGTGAGAATTTCGGCTTTGAAAGGACCGGCCTGGCGCTTCGCCGGGATTCCAAGCACGGGGATCACGGACGCGGTAAATGTCCTCGTATTTCCGATCTGGCAATTACTGCCTTGGCTGTTATTTGGCTGCAGAAACAGCCAGCAGAGGCCGAGCGCAACCTGTTTGCGAAGGGGCAATGCTACTGGCCCCACCCGGCGGTTCCAGGAACCGGGCCACATGGGCTGCCGCGCCGTTGCTCTGCCAAATTCGGTGAGACTGATCCATAATCGCGGAAATCTGGCTTGCTGCCCAGATTTCAAACTGAGAGCCTGACTGGAAATTCCGATGGGACCTCCACACGCTATCCGTCATTCCCGCGAAAGCGGGAATCCAGGGGCCGAGGTCCGGTCGCGGGTCCTGGACCCCCGCTTTCGCGGGGGCGACGACAAGTGGTTGGCGATCTTGCGCTCATTTTCGGTCAGATACCGAGTCACGACCTTCTCGGAGATTTCGTTGTTGCGCCCATGCCCGATGCGTTACCTTCGCTGATTGTTCGGCGCGAAGAGGCACCGAGCGTCGGCGCGACGGGGTCTTCGAGTAACAGTGATCATCAGCGCGGTTCCAAGCGGCGGTGAATTGACCGGATGAGCCAATCCCGCCGTTTCTTGATTCGGATGGTCTTGTTTCTGGTGCTCGTGGCGGGATTGGCCGCATTGCTCGGGCGATCCTTGGTCAACGCGTTCATGGGCAATCCCGCGGTCAACGGCGTCATTCTCGGCATTCTGATCGCCGGCATCGTTTATATTTTCCGCCAGGTGCTGTCGCTCGATCCCGAGCTCCGATGGATCGAGGGCTTTCGCAACCACGAATCCGGTGGTGGCGATTTCGGCGAGTGCGGCGGCGCCGAGGCTGCTCGGGTCGATGGCCCGGATGCTCGAGGCGCAGCAGGGCCGGCGCGTCAGTCTATCGGCGACCTCGTTGCAGGCGTTGCTCGACGGGATCGCGTCGCGGCTCAATGAAACCCGCGAGACCTCGCGCTACCTGATCGGCGTGCTGATCTTTCTCGGTCTCCTCGGGACTTTTTACGGGCTCCTCGAGACGGTACGCTCGGTCGGCGACGTGATCGGGGCGCTGAATATCGGGGCCAATGACGTGGCCCGCGCGTTCGCCGATCTCAAATCCGGCTTGAAGTCGCCGCTTCACGGCATGGGAACGGCGTTCAGCGCATCTTTGTTCGGGCTCGCCGGCAGCCTCGTCCTGGGCTTTCTCGATCTGCAAGCCGGCCAGGCGCAGAACCGGTTCTACAACGAGCTCGAGGAGTCGCTGTCGGCGTATACGCGGCTCTCAGCCGGCCCGTTGAGCGACGCGGGAGACGGATCGGTGCCGGCCTATATTCAGGCGTTGCTCGAGCAGACTGCCGACAGCCTCGAAAACCTCCAGCGCATCATCGCTCGCGGCGAGGAGAGCCGGATCGGCGCCAATGCCACGCTCGCAAGCCTGACCGATCGTCTCGGCGTTCTCGGGGAGCAGATGAAGGCCGGCCAGATCCTGATGGTGCGGCTCGCCGAAAATCAGTTGGAACTGAGGCCGTCCCTCGCCCGACTTGCCGAGGCGGTCGAGAACTCGCTCGGTCACGACGACGTCCTCCGCAACCATCTGCGCAACATCGAAGCCTATGTCGCGCGGCTCAGCGAAGACGTTGTCCAGGGCCGGGAGCAGAGCGTGCACGACCTGCGCGGCGACATCCGCATCGTCGCCCGCACTATCGCGGCCTTGGCAGAAGACGCCCGGCGCTGACCGCACTCGTTATCCGCACATGGCAATAACAACACGCAATTCCCGCCGCTCCAGCATCGACATCTGGCCAGGGTTCGTCGACGCGCTGGCGCAGTTGCTGATGGTGATCATCTTTATTTTACTGGTGTTCACCGCCGGCCAATTCTATCTCGGGGCCGCGTTGTCCGGCCGCGACCAGGCATTGCAGAAACTCCAGCAGCAGGTCGACGAGCTGGCGAGCCTGCTGGCCGTGGAACGGCGCTCGAACGACGAGCTGCGTACCGGCACGCTCGAACTATCTTCGCAGCTGAAGAGCGCCGTCGCCGAGCGTGATCAGCTGAGCGGCAAGCTGCGCGACGCCGACGCGATCGTCAGCGCCGACAAGGAGAAGATCGACCTGCAGCTGCGCGAGATCGAGAGCCTGCGGCGCGACCTCGAAGCTCTGAAAACCGTCAGGGCCGATCTCGAGGCGAAGGTCGCCGCCCTGGCGCCACAGCAGGATACCACGGCAGCCTTGCGCGATCGCTCGAAGGAGCTCGAAGCCCAGCTCGCCTCCGAGCAGGAAAAGACCTCGCTCGCGCAAAAGGAGATCGATGCCCGGGACGTCCGCCTGACGCGAGCTCGGCAGCCGCGCTGCGGGAGCGGAGCAGGCGCTGAGCGCGGAGAAGGAAATCAGCCGGCAAGCGCTCACCCGGGTCGACGAGCTGAATGCCCAGATTGCCACGTTGCGCGACCAGCTCTCGCGCATTGCGGCGGCCCTCGATGCCTCCGAAGCCAAGGTCAAGGACCAGCAAGGGCAGATCGTCGAACTTGGCAAGCGCCTCAATCTGGCGCTCGTCAACAAGGTCGAGGAGCTCGCCCGCTATCGTTCGGAGTTCTTCGGCCGATTGCGCGAGATCCTCGGTGATCGCGCGGATATCCGGATTGTCGGCGACCGCTTCGTGTTCCAGTCGGAGGTGCTGTTCGCGCCGGGAAGCGCTGAACTCGGCGACGATGCGAAGAAACAGCTCGCACCGGTGATCGGAGCGCTGAAGGCGATCGCCGCCAAGATCCCGCCGGACATCAACTGGATATTGCGCGTCGACGGGCATACCGACCATCGCCCGATCAGCAGTTCCCAGTTTCCGTCCAATTGGGAATTGTCGACCGCCCGCGCGATCTCCGTGGTGCGCTTCGCCATGGATGAAGGAGTACCCGCGACGCGGCTCGCTGCGGCCGGTTTTGCCGACCAGCAGCCCCTGGACCCGCGCAATACCGAGGACGCCTACCGCCGCAATCGGCGTATCGAGCTCAAACTGACCGAGCGGTGAACCGCGGATCTCAGCTCTCGGTAACCGCTTCCTCGAATGCCGCCAGGGTCGCTTCGATGGCCTCGCGCGGCAGGTCGCGGGTGATGAAGACCATGCGGGTGCGGTGGTCTTCGCTCGGCCATTCAGGCAGCAGCACCGGCGGGTGGAAAAGGTGCTGTACCCCATGCAGCACGACCGGCTGATCCGGCCGGTCGGACAGCGCCACGATCGCTTTCAGCCGCAACAGGTCCTCACCCCGCATCGTCGCCAGCCCGTCGAGCCAGGCCGACAATGCGGCCCAGGAAATAGGCCGCTCGCGGGTGATGCAGAACGCGCGGATGCGGTCGTCATGCCGGTTTACATCGGGGTGGCCGTGCCCGTGCGGCAGATCGTGCACGTGGCCGCTCGCGAACGCCTCGTCGCGCAGCCAGCGCCGCACATCGAGGCTCTTCGTGGCCGGGTCGTAGAAGCCGATATTGAAGAGCCGCGCCGGATCGACGGCGCCTTGCGCGACTGGCACTATCACGGCGCTAGGATTCAGCGCCTCGAGACGCGCTTCGATCTCCTGCCGGGTAGCCGAGTCGGCGAGATCGGTCTTGGTCAGCAACAGCCGGTCGGCAACAGCGGCCTGCTTCACCGCCTCGGGCTGCTTGTCGAGGGTGCCGGCGCCGTTGACCGCATCGACCGTCGTCACGACGCCGTCCAGCATATAGCGAGCGGCAACGATTGGGTCGGTCATCAAGGTGTGCAGGATCGGTGCCGGATCGGCGAGACCGGTGGTCTCGATCGCGACGCGCGTGAAATAAGGAATCTTGCCCTTGACCCGATCGACAAACAGGTTGGTCAGGGTGTCGACGATGTCGCCGCGCACGGTGCAGCACAGGCACCCGCTGTTGAGCAACACGACATCCTCGCTCGATCGCTCGACCAAGAGATGGTCGAGGCCGATCTCGCCGAATTCGTTGACGATGACTGCGGTCGCCGCCATGTCGGGCTGCTTCAGCACGTGATTGAGCACCGTCGTCTTGCCGCTGCCGAGAAACCCGGTCAGCAAGCGTGACCGGGATAAGCGAAGATTGTTCGGGCGCGGTCATCCAGGCTGCTCATTCGCAATGGCCGACGGGTGATATGACATAAGCAAGGGATCCTCAAGAACTGACGGCCTCATCCCGCGCCCGGATGGACGTACGGTCGAAATCGGAGACCACCCGGACGTTCGGAAAGTGGCGGGCGGCTTCCGTCAGGATTTCCTCCGGCGAGTACCGCCCCGAGACGTGGGTGAGCAGCAATTCGTGGACCTCGGCGTCGCGCGCCAGCCGGGCCGCGGCCGCGGCGGTCAAGTGCCCACGCGCGCGGGCGAGCGTTGCGTCGCGCTCGAGAAAAGTCGCTTCGATCACCAGCGCGTCGACGCCGCGGACCGGCTCGATCAGGCCGGCGATCTCCTCGGTGTCGCCAACGACGGCGAGGGCAGTGCCGACTGCGGGTGCGCCGTGCACCATTTCGGGCTCGATATGGCGGCCGTCGGCCAGCACGACCGAGCGGCCTTGAGCGAGCAATGCTCGCTCCGGCCCCGCCGGTACGCCGAGCGCGTCGAGGCGCTCGGATATGAGAGGGTGCCGGAGCTCGTCCTGAAATCGATACCCGAGGCTCGCGGTCCCGCGATGCGTCACCGCGAAGGCGTCGAGACGCCAACCCTCGCGCACCAGAACGGGCCCGGGCGAAATTGCACGCAGCCGGTACGCGCTCTCGCGCTCCGGCCCGATCGTGTCGGCGAGGTAGCGCCGGACGAATGCCAGCGTCTCGTCGCTGCCGATAATCTCGATCGTCCCATCCACCCGAAAGAGAGCGAAAGTGGCGAGGAGGCCCGCCAGCCCCAAGACGTGATCGAGGTGAGCATGCGTCAACAGCACGTGGGCCAAGCCGCGAAAGCCGACCCCAGCGCGCATCAACTGGCGCTGGGCGCCCTCGCCGCAATCGATCAAAAACCGGCTCGAGCCTCTGGCGACGAGCAGTGCCGGGAGGCCCCTTTCGGCGGAAGGCACCGCCGCGGCAGTACCGAGAAAGACGAGATCGAACATCGGACCCTGCCAAATGCTGTGCGGCGCGACCAAAGCTAACGTAAGACTGTCACCTCGGGGAGGAGATGCGCCGGACACACCTATAATTCACCGAGTGTGCGTCTCGGATCTCCGGGGGGATGCGATGTACCGGTTTGTGTATTGGAGCGGGGTCACCTTGCTCGTGGTTTGGAGTGTATTATCCGCGGTCAGCGCTCTGAACGGGCTTTGACCTCTGCCGGTTCGGGAAACAGCTGTCGCGTCCATCCCATCAGCCGGTATCCCAAAAGCCCCGCCCACTCCTTGCCGGCGAGAGTGGCGGCGCTGAGCCCATCGAGAAGGTTGAAGTTCGCGCGCAGACCGGTCCGTGGATCGATCCTGTAATCGACCGGATAGGGGATCACAGGCCACCCCACCGCATCGAACGAAGCGATCGACCGGGGCATGTGGTACGCCGAGGTGATTAGGATCCAGGTGGCGCCGGGAGCCGGCCGAATCAGCTCTTTGGCGTAGACCGCGTTTTCATGGGTGCTGCGCGAGCGCTCCTCCAGGATGACGCGCTCGGGAACGATCCCTTGCTCAAGCACAAAGCCTGACGTGGCTCGCGACTCAGGCAACCCGACCGGGACGAACCCGCCCTCCCCGCCTATCAGCGCTAGCTTGGCCTCCGGGTATCGCCGGGCCAAGGCAATCCCAGCGAGCACGCGCGCCACCGCGCTGCCGAACACGGTCTCGCCGTAGGAGAGCGACAGCGCCGGGTCGACGGCACCGCCGAGCACCAGGATCCCGTCGATCCTTTCGGGCAACTGAGGCCGTGGAAATCGTTCCTCGAGAGCCAGCACCATGGCCGGCCCGATCGGGGCCACCGCGAGCACCAGGAAACCGAGGAGCGAAATCCCCACCAGGACCTTGCCGCGCCGGCCTCGGGAAACCAGGAAGAAAAGCACGCCGCCGAGGAGGCAGAGCAGCAGCAGATTGCCTGGCTGCAGCACCGCCCAGACGAGTTTGCCAAAGATGAATGTCAGTGCGTGCCTCCTGATACCGAATAAGCCCTGCCACAGGCGCTGTTAGCTAGCCTATGATGTCCATTGGCGATATATCAGCAAGCGGATGCCGGAATGAGCGATATCCACCACTATATCGAAGGCACGCGCGCCGTGGGGACTAGCGGGCGCTGGGGTGATGTCTACAATCCGGCGACAGGTGAGCGGAGCCACCGCGTCGCCTTTGCCGGTGCCGCCGAGGTGGATCAGGCGGTGCGGGCCGCCGCGGCGGCTCTTCCAGCTTGGGCGGCAACGCCGCCGCTCACGCGCGCGCGCATTCTGTTCAAATTTCGCGAATTGCTCGACCGTGAAGCGGGCGCCTTGGCTCGCCTCATCACCGATGAGCACGGCAAGGTGCTCTCCGACGCCGCCGGCGAGGTGACACGCGGCACCGAGGTCGTCGAATTCGCCTGCGGCATCCCGCATCTCCTCAAAGGCGAGTTCACCGAGCAGGTTGGGCGCGGGATCGACAGCTGGTCGCTGCGCCAGCCGCTCGGCGTCTGCGCCGGGATCACGCCGTTCAATTTCCCGGCGATGGTGCCGATGTGGATGTTCCCGGTGGCGCTCGCCTGCGGCAACACCTTTGTGCTGAAGCCGTCGGAGCGCGACCCCTCCCCCGGCTTCCGGATCGCCGAACTCTTGACCGAGGCCGGCCTGCCGCCCGGCGTCTTCAATGTCGTCAATGGCGACAAAGAGGCGGTCGACGCATTGCTGCATCACCCGGATGTCGCTGCGGTCAGCTTTGTCGGCTCGACCGCGATCGCCCAGTACATCTACGCGACCGCCGCGCAGAGCGGCAAGCGCGTGCAGGCCTTGGGCGGCGCCAAGAACCACATGGTGGTGATGCCGGACGCCGACCTCGACCAGGCGACCGACGCGCTGATGGGCGCCGCCTACGGCTCGGCCGGCGAGCGCTGCATGGCGGTGTCGGTCGCCGTGACGGTCGGCGGCGCCGGCGATAAGCTGATGGACAAGCTGGTGCCGCGCGTGCGCGCGCTCAAAGTCGGGCCCGGCACCGACCCCGAGGCGGAAATGGGCCCGCTCGTCACCGGCCAGCATCTCGCCAAGGTGCGCTCTTATGTCGATCTCGGCGTCGAGGAGGGCGCCAAGCTCGTCGTCGACGGCCGCGGGCTCAAACTGCAGGGTTACGAGAACGGTTTTTTCCTCGGCGGCTGCCTGTTCGACGAGGTGAAGCCCGAGATGCGCATCTACAAGGAGGAGATCTTCGGGCCGGTGCTCTCGGTCGTGCGCACCCCCGATTTCGACAGCGCGACCAAGCTCGTCAACGACCACGAATACGGTAACGGGGTCGCGATCTTCACTCGCGACGGCGACGCGGCGCGCGAATTCGCCAACCGCATCCAGATCGGCATGGTCGGCGTCAACGTGCCGATCCCGGTGCCGATGGCCTTCCACAGCTTCGGCGGCTGGAAGCGCTCGCTGTTCGGCGACATGGCGGTGCACGGCATGGAAGGCGTGCGCTTCTACACCCGCCTCAAAACCGTAACCGCCCGCTGGCCCACCGGCATCCGCGCCGGCGCCGAATACGTCATGCCGACAATGCGGTGAGGGTCCTGGCGACCCGCCGGCCGGCGGCAACCTGCCGTTGAGCGCGCCGACCTGATCGACCTGTTTTATCAGAAGAAGATCAGGCCGGATTCCCGGAATGAGTGCAGCTCGGCCGGAGTCCGCCTCGCCAAGACTTGCAGAACTCGCCGTCACGTTGCGCTGCACCCACTTCCGGTTCGCCCGCAACGTACCATGCGATTATGGCAATTTTAGCGGTGACGTTCGTTAGCTGGAGCGGGCGCTTGACGCTCAACCCGCCGGACGCGGTCGCGATTTTGCGTAATCGAGCACAGTGTCGAAGAGGCCGGGTATCGAAGCAGCTGCCGTCGATTATCCCTGCAGATCAGGTCGACGGCGGGGTTCAAGACGCTCGTCAGCTGCCGGCCTTCGCCATCAGGCGCGCCCGAGGCCTCCAGGGCGCGTGACAATAGTGCCAAGCGCTCAGATAATCTGGCGTTCAAATTATTTGCATTGGTTTCGAGCTGTAATATCTCGAGAATCCACACGCATCGTCG
The DNA here is from genome assembly GCA_963695605.1 of uncultured Alphaproteobacteria bacterium. GTDB lineage: Bacteria > Pseudomonadota > Alphaproteobacteria > ATCC43930 > CGMCC-115725 > AP-15. Next base: position 11,548 of record CAVOHI010000069.1, read on the forward strand.
GTGGGATGCACGTCAACGCGGTTCGCCTGATCTCTGCGGGTAGAAATCCGGACATCGCGGCCCGCCAACTCGCCCATTGATTTCGTCTCGCCACGACCAATACAGTCAGCAAGCAGCGGATTTGCCGAGTAATGAACGATACACTCATGATACTGGAACTCAGCGTCGTGGCGCTCAGGCATCCCGTCGAGTGCAAGGGCGGTGTTTTGCCCGAAGGCGGTAAAGGGACCGTCGTTCACGTTTATAGTGACGGTGAGCATTACGAGGTCGAGTTTGCGGACCCCTTCCCTTGCACGGTCACGCTTCGGCACGGCGACATCCACCCCGGATAAGCCTACTGCCGAGGGTCGCTAACGCGACTCTGGATAATCGGAAGATCACCCAATATCCGGTATTCGGGCGCAAATGGGACCAAACCGGAATTACGATAGCGAAAACAGATCGGGACCAGCCTTCGGTTTTAGTGGATAGAACAGCCCAACGATGATCCAGCGGTTCGGATGGTTGTTCACCGTACCGACAAAAAACGAGGTATCATTTCGCTCGATCATGTCGCGCTCGTACCGCTCGCGGAACTTGGTCTCCCATTGCGAGCCATAGCGTCGTCTCCACGACCGATAGGACTGGCCCATTTCCCAATCTGTGCACATCAAACTATGACCTCTGCACAGCGGGTCATCGCAAGCAAACTCATAGCGGAATTCGAACGGTATTTTTTCTAGCTGCTGTTTTGGTTCGTTTCCTCCAAGGTCGAGCCTCGATTGGTTGAGAATGGCCAATTCATTGGCTGTCCAATTCGGATGTTCTGTTGGTTTGAGTTTGAACCCTTGATGCGTCCTGGCCGAAACACTCCTAAGGTCGGGTGCCCATGCCGTTCACGCTCACGCTCGATCTCGCAAAGAGAGAACCGGCGTAGCGGAGAAAGGATTTGTTCGCGAGCGCCCCATCCCCTTACTGGCGGAGGCATAATGCGGATCGACGAACCGTTCAGGTTATGGCTTTCGGGGCGCGGATCGTTCCGTGCTCGCCGCACTTGAACATCAATCCACTGATAGCGTGAGAACTGCTGCTCTTCTTCCAGAAAGCGAAACGGCACTGGAAATAGCCGTATCCATTGGCGTTCTTGGCTGATACCGGCCGTACACGACACCTCCACCCCTTTGTGCGCTGGGGCCGGGTATGTCTTTACCACGATAAGAACTCGTTTGGTGGTCCAGCCAAAGGCCATGACGCACCCCCCTCTTTAAAGGTCGAATCCCCTTAGCCCTTGTTTTTCTAACGCCAGAAACAGCCGATGCCGATGGCACTCTACGGGATCGGCTTCCATACACATCATTGCGAGCGGGTGTTCCATGTTGAGGAACCGATGCAGATTCTCGGCAAAGAATGGCTCGACAACATTTTCGTCGTACCATTCCCATATCGGCTCACGTGAGCCGGCCTCGATAGCCTGCGCCCGCACGGCACGCGGTACCCCCCATTGAGGGATATGCAGATATTCGAATCCTTCCCGCGCCAGCAACTCTCGGAAATTCTGTTTGCTCAGCTCGGGTCGGTACATGCTGACCGGCGAGTGTCGAATGTCGAGCAGCAGCCGAATGTCTGCCGCTCGCAAGGCCGAGACTAGATCCTCGATCCGACGACCTTCGTAACCCATGGTAAAGAAATCGGCCTGCTCCACGGAACGCGCCTCATTCCACAACGCCTTGCTTTCGGCGCGAACGCGGGCGGGTCGACTCGGCAGTTTGAGCGGGCGAAGCATCGGCGGTGGCATTCGTAATCTGCCAGTGGATTATACCGCCAGTATCACGGTTCCGTAGAAGCCCGATATCTTTTTCAAGCCGATGCACCCATTGATTGTTGGGAAATAGCTGCGGCAATCCCGCTGCGGTCCGAATCTCTGTCCATGTTAACGGACGATGAGCCTCCGTAAGTGCGTCGACGATTTTTGTTCGGAAGTCATCATAGGTCATCATGCTCTTGCGAGGCCGGTTCCACCATGGACTGCGGCATTTCGGGCATACGCGCGGCTCTTCTTCCGCGAGACCACGCGGAATCCACTCATGACCGCATCGCTCGCACCTGTACCCCATAACCGTGATCGGAACCCGCGCCATTCCCTTCGCACCGAAATCTTAATCCTACCGGAAAGATATGTGCAGAGAAGATATTTCACAATAGGGTATTTCATCACAATATAAGATTATTATATCCTTATCTATGTAGATAGCAGTTGGGGCCGGAACCTGTTTGCACCAGCCGCCGGCCCCTGGATCATCCGACCGGGGCATCCAAGGCGAAATTCTTCATTTCCTTCGGTTTCTCGCCGGGAAATTGGGCAGAGCCCAAAAGCGCGTTGCTGAACCACCCGCAGAACAATCCGGTGACACCAAGCGAGCAGTCCGTTTGGTCAAAAATTCGAGGTCAGTTGCTCGCTCGTAGCGCCGGACGGCCGAAACCCTTGCATCATCTCGGTATGGATCATCGAGCCGCCCGACCCCAATCCGAGGTTCATCACCGCGTATCCAAACCCTTGAGCGAGAGCGAGCGCGTCCGGGCGCTGAAGGATCGGGCCGGGCACTGACCCCGAGGCCGGCGCGGGCACAGTGGCTTCGGCTCAGGAGGATGGTTCTTGGCAAGCTTTGGGACGACGGCACTGGATGACTGGTGGGCAACTGGCTGGGAACGACGATGTTCTTCAGCCATTATGATGGCGCCTTGACGCAGGAGCTCATATCAGATGCCGGGTTGCTCGTGGAGCGCGCGGAGGTGCTCCAACAAGACAACGAAGAAACAGAGTTTCTGTGGATCACTGCCCGAACACCGTAAATTTTGGACGTAAACCGTGGCCATGATGGCTGTGCCCGGCGCCTGCATCCGCTCCGCACGGCGCGCCATCGCGCAACTGCTGTGGCGCGCCATCGGCGCGGGGCTGCTGATGCTCGTCGTCCATAGTCGCCCGGCTTCGGCTGAGGTGCCGGATGGAACCTGGCTGTTCGCAAACCGAGTAGCGGTAGAGGTCTTCGAATGCAGCGGTCTCGTGTGCGGCAGAATCGTCTGGCTGTTACGGCCGCGAACGCCGGATGGGCAGCCCGATGTCGACCGCCTCAACCCCGATCCGACATTGCGGCAGCGGCCGCTTTGCGGCCTGACCATCATCTGGGGGCTGCAACCCAATGGCGCGAATCATTGGTCGAATGGCTCACTTTATGACCCGCAGGACGGCACCACCTATGACGTCACCGCAGAACGCACCTCTCCCGACCGGATATCCGCACGCGTTTATCGCGGCGTCCCTCTCTTCGGCCGCACCGAAATCCTGATCCGCGATCCGCAACTCAGCTTCGACGGACGCTGTTGAGCGGCAACGCGCACACGAGCTATTTCGGTTTGACCGCCGGGTTGCCGCCGGGAGTGCCCGGCGGCGGGATTATCGGCATCTTCGCCCCCGTGGAGGGCGGGGTCTGCTTCATTTCGGGATCTACATCACTAGGCGGGGTGATCACTCCGCCCGACCGGTTCAGATCGGAGCTGGAGGTTCCGCTCGCCGGCGGAACGGCCGGCGTCGCCGGCTGACCGGCCCCCGGGCGGCCGCTCGGCTCCTCGGCTGCGACGGCGATTGCGCCCAACCCGAGAACCGCCGCTGCAACAAGACATATCCGGTGCATTTCTGCCTCCAACCTGGCCAACACCCATGAGGTAAACACTGCTGAGATGAGTTGTGTCGGGGAATTTCTGCTGTGATCGAGCGCGAGCGTCTGACCGAACTCAACGACGCGCCGGAACAACCCGGCGATTACGTCCTATACTGGATGCAGAACTCGCAACGGGCCGAGTTCAACCCGGCGCTCGAAATGGCGATTGCCGGCGCAAACCGGTTGGGACTGCCGGTGATCGTCGGTTTTGGTTTGACCGCCGACTACCCGGAAGCGAACGCGCGGCATTACGCCTTTATGCTCGAAGGGCTCGCCGAGACCGCGCACGCCCTTCGACAACGGGGGCTCGGCTTTGCCATCCGTCTCGGCAACCCCGACGATGTGGCGCTGAGCCTGGCGGAGCGAGCCGCGCTCGTCGTCTGCGATCGCGGCTACCTCCGTCCGCAGCGGAAGTGGCACGCGCGTGTCGCGGCCGAAGCTGGGCGCCGCGTGCTGCAGGTCGAAGGCGATCTCGTCGTTCCGGTCGAGCTGGTCTCGACCAAGCCCGAGGTCGGTGCGCGAACATTGCGCCCCAAATTGCTGCGGGTGCGCGACCAATTCCTGCGCCCGCTTCGCCGTCAGCACCCGAGCCACTCCGCCGAGCGCGTCAAGGCCGCAGGAGACATCGACCTCAACGACATCCCCGCACTGCTCGCGCGATTAGGCGTCGATCACAGTGTGTCGCCAGTCGGCAATATCCGGGGTGGATACAAAGAGGCCAAAGAACGTCTCGACGAGTTCGTCACGCGCAGGCTGCCGAATTACGCCGCCGCACGCGCTCGTCCGAGCGAAGCAGAGGTCTCGACACTCTCGCCCTATCTGCATTTCGGACAAATATCCCCCATCGAAGTGGCCCTGGCGGCCCGCGATGCCGAAGCAGCAGCCGAAAACAGTGCCTCCTTTCTCGAGGAGTTGATCGTGCGGCGGGAGCTCGCGATGAACTTCGTCCAGACGACGCCGAATTACGATCGGTACGATTGTCTGCCCGAATGGGCCCGCCAAACACTCGCCGCTCATCGGCAAGACCGCCGCGAACATGTCTACAGCCTCGACCGGCTCGCCCGCGCCGACACCCACGACCCGTACTGGAACGCGGCGATGCGGGAGATGCTGCTGACGGGGTACATGCACAATTACATGCGCATGTATTGGGGAAAGAAGGTTCTGGAGTGGTCCCCGTCGCCCGAGGAGGGCTATGCCACCCTGCTGCGCCTCAACAACAAGTTTTTCCTCGATGGTCGAGACGCCAATTCCTACGCCAATGTCGGCTGGGTCTTCGGCCTGCACGATCGTCCCTGGCCGGAGCGGCCGATCTTTGGCAAGGTCCGCTCGATGACCGCTTCCGGCCTCCGCCGCAAGACCGACATCGACGATTATGTCCGGAAGGTTTCAGCCCTTGCCGGTTAGACGCGGCCCCAGAGGATCCTTGTCGCTCGCCGTGCTCCTTCGGCCATCGCTTCGAACTTGGCCCAGCAGATCGAGGGGTGGCCGACCCGCGTGCCGAGACCGCAGTCGGTGCCGGCCAGGACGTTCTCGCGGCCGACGAGCTTGGCGTAGCGCACCAGGCGCTCGGCCACCAGGTCGGGATGCTCGATGAAGTCGGTGCAGTGGCCGACGACCCCCGGGACGAGGGTGGCGCCCTCCGGCAGCTTTACGTCCTCGAAGACCCGCCATTCGTGCTCATGGCAAGGGTTCGACGCCTCGATCGAATAGCTCCCGGCGCGCACCCGGAAGATCAGATCGATGATGTCCCTGAGCGGAATGTCGTCGTGGTGCGGCCCGTGAAAGCTGCCCCAGCAGACATGCAGCCTGACTTTCTCTTTCGGAATGTCGCGCAGCGCGTGGTTCAATGCGTCGATCCGCAGCGCGGCGTATTTGCGGTATTCCGGCACCGTGATGTTGGGCAGGCAAGCCCAGCCGTCCGGGAGGTCGGGATCGTCGATCTGCAGGAGGAAACCGGCATCGACAATCGCCTTGTATTCCTCGCGCATTGCCTCGGCGATCGCGAACAGGAACTCCTCGTCGGTCTTGTAATGTTCGTTGCGCATCCAATGCTCGATCGTGCCCGGCGTGTTCGCCGGCAGGAAGGCTTCCGTGACTGTCACTCCGGCGAGAGCCGCCTTGAAATTGTCGAGGTCGCGCGCGAGTTCGGCCTGACCGACATAGCGCAGCTTGTCGACGCAGACCGGCATGGTCGGGCCGCCGGAATAGCGCGGGCGCGGATGCGCCGCGAAATACTCGGCGAATTTCGTTTCGTCCCGCGCGGTCATGCTGAGCCGGCGGAACCCGGTGCCGGGCCGATTTTCGCAGCCGGCGATCCGCGCCGAGACGTAATCGGTGAAGTTCGGCTTCGACAATTCGCCGTCGTTTACGACGTCGAGACCGCACGCGACCTGTCGCTTGACGATCTCCGCCACCGCCGACCGCAGGCGCGCGTCGAGCGTCGCCTGGTCAATAGGCTCGCCGCGTGCCTTTACCAGGACCATCTCCCGCAGATCGTCGGGGCGCGGAAGGGACCCCGCATGAGCCGTCAGAATCCGATCGGTGCTGTAAATCATTGCGAGACCTCCCTTTCTCAGCCGTTCTCGGCGAGCACCT
>CAVOHI010000070.1:0-25800 GCA_963695605.1 uncultured Alphaproteobacteria bacterium
CGAATCCATCTCCCTCCAGCGAAGAAGTCTGCGAACTATCGGTCCCGCCTGAAAATCCAGTGGTGACGCAGGGCGCCGGACCTGGCGTAAAATCCCCTCTCGTCAGCGCTTTCGCATGATCAAGGTGTGCATGGCTCGGCGCCTCTCAAAGATCGAGGACGATGCCGGGGGCCCCGGGCGCCGCGGCGGCATCGGCCGGGACCGACAGCGGCACGAGATCCGGGCCTGAAAGAACTCAGCCTGTGGGTTCAACTCCTGCCAATTGGTCGCTGTCCGGCCAATGACCGTTATCGGCGCGACCTCGCCTTTGGCGACGGTTGCGGCGAAGGCCCGCTGTCCACCAATCTGGCCGTTCGACGGCGTGGTTTCGTATGACCCATTTGGGGCATTTTGGATGGTTCGCGCCGCCAAGGTTGGGCGACCGCTGTCGGGTCGGTCAAGAGACCTTCGCCGGGGTTCGGCGCAACGGGCGAGACGCGCCGAAACCAGCCGTTCGCCTGTCATGGGTCGAAGGGTCAAACCAACGCGAAGCGGTCATTCACGACCTCGTTCAGCCGAAGCCGGTTTTCGTGCTGTCTAGGAAAATCCCGTACCCCGCCAGGCTCCTCGCGATACCAACCCTCCGCTGATGAGCGGTTGGTTGAACGGGCTCGGCCGTTCCCACCTAACGGCAGGCTCGGAGGCGGAGTCAGTTTGTTTAGTGCGACCGAATACCTGCAGTTGAACCGCCATCGACCGGCAGAGCAACACCGGTGATGAAACTGGCATCGTCCGACAGCAGGAAGGCAATCGCTGCCGCGACCTCTTCGGGTTGACCTTCGCGACCAATGGGATGAGCCGAGCGAATCCGCTTCACATTTTCGGGGTCCTCGAACATGGGCGCCGTCATCGGCGTACGGATCATCCCCGGCACGACGGCATTGACGCGGACGCCGAGCGGCCCGAGTTCCAACGCCATCGTCTGGGTGATCCCCACGATCCCGTACTTAGAGGCGGAATACGGGAGGCGGTTGGGCACGCCCCTGATCCCGGCCGCAGAGCTGAGGTTGACGATGGCCGCTTGTGTTTGCGCTTCCTTTACGGCACGGGCAAAAGCCTGGCACATGTTGAACGTGCCTTCGAGGTTGACGGACAGGACCTTCCGCCAAACCTCGGGATCGGTATCCAGAACGTTGCCGACGCCCCGGATACCGGCGCTGTTGACCAGGCCATAGAGTTTTCCGAACCTCCGAACTGCTCCGGATACGAACGCGGCCACCTGGTCCCGGTCGGAAACGTCAACGCCGACGGCATAGATCTTTTCGCTGTCCCCCAATTCGGACACGATCTTGTCGACCGCTTCTTTGCGCAAATCTCCGGCGGCGACCGACGCGCCTTCTGCGAACAACCGCCGGACGCAGGCGGCGCCGATACCGCTGCCGGCGCCGGTTACCAGGATGGTCTTGTCGTCAAAGCGTTTCATTCAAACTCTCCTTAGCGAGGTTTCCTTAGGATAGCCGTGCAGAATGAAGCCGATGGTCTACGGCTATGGGGAATTAGCCGGCGAGGATGCCGCCATCGACTGCCATGGCATGACCCACCATGAAGCTCGCGGCCGGGCTGCAAAGCCATACCACGGCAGCGGCGATCTCTTCCGGCTCACCGAAGCGTCCAATCGGTTCTTGCGCTACCATCGCGCCTAAGGATTTCTAAATCGTAATTCTTGGTGACTAGGACGGCCATCGGCGTGTTGACCATTCCCGGGCAGACCGCGTTGATGCGGATGCCCTTGTCGGCATAGTCGAGAGCCGCACTCCGCGTCAGACCGATCACCGCATGCTTGCTCGCGGAATAAGCGCTGCGCCCTTTGGAACCCTTTAAGCCGCCGATCGAAGAACAGTTGACGATCGCGCCGCTTCCCTGCGCCATCATCTGGCTAAGTTCGCCCTTCATGCAGTTCCCTTGACGAGATCCATAAGCTCGGCTTCCGGGTCTGCAAGATCCTGCAACGTTCGAACTCTCGAACTGGTCAGGCCCGGCGAGCCTCTCAACGGTCATTTGGAGCTGTTGCTAACTCGAACTCCTGAAGAGGATATCGACAGGGTGGCGGCGCAGCTGCGTCGGCTGCCGTTTCAGGCTAGGCGCTGGCTGCGCGGGACCGCGGGTGATCTGCGCCGCCTCTGGCACCGGCTCTAACACAGCCTCCTATCTCCGAGGCCCGATCATCGCGCCGCTAATACGAGCATGAAGGCCGGCAGTAGCTCCGGCGCGGGATCGGCACTCCCAACTCGCCTTGATAACCGTCGCGGCGGTTCGCATTAGAACTCTCTGCTGGAGGAAGACGGATTCGAACTCTCAGTCCCACGTTGATGACTAGAAACTCCGACCGGCTCATCGAGTTCGACGGCGCGGGCAGCCCTATTGGTCGAAGCCCGTTCCGCCCGATTTTGGTGGAGCCGGTGAAAACGTCCAATTTCATGCTCGCCCGTCTAACTACATCGCACGGCCGACCGGGAAGAAAGACGCCGCGCCCAAACGCCTCGGCCGACGGGCCGGTCATCTTCGACATCGGCATGGCATCCCTGATGTGGGGCGAAGTATTGCTTGCCGCCGAAACCGGCGTGGCATTGCCGCCGGGCGTGGCGTTCGACGCTGACGGGAACCCCACCCAAGACGGACGCGCGGCGGCAAGGGGCGGTGTCGCCGCTTTTGGCGGACATAAAGGCTATGGAATGGCTTTCGCGATCCAGGCCTTAGGCCTGCTCGCCGGGGCGGCGATCCCGCGCGGCCAGGTGCAGGATTACGGGTTTCTGTTTCTGGTTGTCGATCCTGAACTACGGCGGTTTTCCACGTTGATTGGACTCCTCCATGACGGCCGGGCGGCCGAATTATTGACAGGTGATCGTGTATACCTTTCGCCGTTTAGAACGGAGCGATAATAGATCCAAGAATTACGCGGTCGTAGATTCTGGGCGGCAGCGGGCCACTCGCTGGCACGCTGGCTTGATTTCATCCAAGAATTTGTTGCGATGATAAATTACCAGCCGAGCATGGCGCATCCATTTGATTCGCCCAGAACTCAGAAAAATTCGTCGGTCGCGGCTTGAATATAAAAACGAGCCGTCTCTCCCGTTTCTTTCCCCGGCGAGCGGGGAAAGAAACGGGAGGACAACGACGCAGGGCCGGCCGCTCGACCCTCCCTCACTGCTCGCGCGACCTCTCGCGCCCTGCATAATCTGACGGCCGTTGCTTGAGGTTCTACCGATGGCGGCGCCTCCATCGCATATCATCGCTGGTCCGAGTATCTCGTCTATCTAACGGCGACCCAACGCCCGGTAACGGTGTTGCGACCCGCCGTCACCGAAAACGCAGGAGGGGATCGGATGAGAGGGGCAACGTCGAAGAAGCCGGGGAAGCGTACCGAGCAGTCCGCGCCAAGACCGGAATACGGCCGCGGTACCGGTGTGCCAAACCCGATTGATGTCGAGGTCGGCGGCCGAATCCGAACGCGTCGCCTGCTCTTGGGCATGAACCAGCAGGCGCTTGCCGAGGCGCTCGATCTCACCTTCCAACAGGTGCAGAAATACGAGCACGGCGCCAATCGGGTAAGCGCCTCGCGTCTCGCCGCGATGGCCACGATCCTCGCGGTGCCAATTTCATTCTTCTTTGCCGATCTGCAATCGGACGGCGCCGAGCTGAGCATCGAGGACAAGACGTGGCGCGAGCAGTTGCAACGGCCGGAGACGATCGAGCTCATCCGGCTCTTTTACGCCATATCTAACCCGCAGATCCGGCGCCAATTCCTTGAGATGGCAAAGTCGATGGCGGAGGGCGACGCCAGGAGCCGCGCGGCGGGACCGACGAGGCCTTCGTGAGCTCGGCCGTTGCCCGTTGGTCCGGCCGCGCCGGTCCGGCGCTGTCCGTCGACATCCTCATGCTGATGCCGGCCTTTGCGCCGGCGACGCGGAGGGCGCGCGAGGAGGTAAAGTTCGCCATCTGCCTGACCATCGGCGTCTGCGCCGGCAATGAAGCACCGCTTCCATCATGAGGAGGGCCAGCAGCTCCCGATGGCGTTACTGGGCTCTCTCACTGAACCTCAATCACTGGCGAAGGTGAACGGAACCTGAATGGCCCGCGCCGCCGCAGCCGCATCGGAGACGGTCATCGCGCCGGGCCGACTGGCCGGATGTCCATCAGAACCCCTCTTTATGAGCAGTCGGATACCCAATAGGGGTCTATCTCGGCAATCCCTTGACAGTAATCGGCATCGGCATTCTGTCCGAGTGGTGAGTCCTCGTATGCCCACGTCGTATTTGCCGGGGGTTCGCACTGTTCGTGCGAGCGGGAATAACCGCCGGAGTTCCGACGGGGGAAGACCTGCAGCAATGTGTGATCTGCCCCTGTTATGACCGCAATCGAACCGCTGGGGCCGACCGTTAGCGGACGGCAGGCAAGATCGATTCCGACCGACCGCCCTGCCCCGTTCCGCAACACGCCGTGGCGAAGTCGGCGGTGCCGGTGCGGCACATGCTAGGACGAGGTGATCGGAATGTCCGCCTTCTGAAGGGCCGTGGAAAGCTTCAGCCGCAGGGCGGGAAGCTCCCGGGTCTCACCGCGCCGCTCCAGGCATTCGACGAGGCCGTGCAAGGCCCAGACATTATCGGGGTGCTGCGTGCAACGCTGTACCCGGCCGCTCAGCCCCAGATCATCGCGATACACCGCTTCCGCTTCCGCGACATGGCCCTGCTCCAGCAACAGCGCCGCCAATGCGTGCCGGGGTGGGTGCATCCACGCCCACGGCTCGGTGTAGGAAAGATTGTCGTCCCGACGGACGCTTTCCCGCAGATGCTCGTAGGCGATGTCGTGGTTGCCCCGGTGATACTCGAGTTCGCCATCCAGCATCTTCTCGCCGACGGCGAGCATGGCGAGCACGGGATTGCTGAGGAAGCGGCGACTGGGCGGAATCCGGCCGAGGCTTTCGCGGAACAAGGTCCGTTCCCGCTCGGCTTGACCAATGTTCTTCATCGAGGCATGCGCCACCCCGCGGGCATAGTGGTGCATCGCGGTCGAAACGAGCAAGAGCTGTGGGTCGTCCGGCGCCGGCTCGTCGATGATTTCCTGCCATCGCCCGAATCGCACCAGGACGTGCATTTTCATGTTGTAGTAGCCCTCGGTCATCGTCGCGAGCTTGGGGCGATCCTGCACGGTGAGGACGTCCCGCGTGATGATCCGCTGCATCTTCTCGGCGGCTGCCTTCGCCGGCTGGTATTGACCCAGGAACATGCAGGTGAACATCAACAGGTGGATGTCGTGGCACCTCGCGGTGACATAGAAGTTTACCGATGAGCCGGTGTACTCGGCGAAGGCGTCGTCTGCCCTGATGGCTTTGTCGCTGGCGATCCGCGCCTTCTCGTACTCCCCGCACAGGACATAGATGTGCACCGGCATGTGGTTCATGTGCCCGGCCTCAGGGCAGAGCGTCGCGAGCGTGTCGGCGGAGGCCATGGCGCGCTCAGGCTCGTTGGACATCTCGAGCGCGTGAATGAAGACGTGGGCGATCGCCGGGTGCTGCGGCTGCCCGGTCGCGTTGCCCAGCGCGATCGACCGTTCGCAGACGGCAATCGCCTCGACCACATCTGAGTTGCTGGCCGGCCGTCCGGTTTTGACATCCCACAGTCGGCGCGGGGTCCGGGTAATGAGGGCTTCGGCGAACAGCGCCATGACGTCATGGTCGTCGGGATGGTCATAGTGCACCCGCCGCATTTCGGCCGCGTAATCGTCGTCCCAGCGGTCGTATTCCTCGGGGAAACGGAGTGCGGCTTCTGAAAGCGGCTTGCGAGCGCCTCCACCAGCCGGTTCTCTAAGGCGGTGGCGTGCGCCGAGAGGGCGCGCGCCCGGCCTATGTGATCATAAGCTCGGGCGATTGCCGCCGCGGCCTCCCGCTCGCCGAGCTCTCGCCAAGCGAGGTTGTAGGAAGGGGCCCAGTCCGTAGGCCACGCCCCAGTGCGCCATGACGCATTCGGGGTCGGCTTCCAGGGCCCGCTGGAAGCATTTGACGCCTTCCTCATGGTTGAAGCCGAAGGACCAGTTCAGACCGAGATCGAACCAGCGCTGCGCCTCGGTCGAACTTGTGGATATCTGTCGGGTGTGGTGCCCGAGGTCGAACTGTTTCAATGCCTCCCCCGTCATCCCGGCGCCCCGCAGCTGCGGCCCGATTATGCTGCCTCACCTGCTCAGACCACGATACGCCGCCTTACCCCGTCATGCCGTCACCAACTTCTGGCCATAGCTCTACGCTACGTCGCGGGGATCGGTCCCAACACCTCGGTGTGGCCGCCGGGCGAGGCTCCCATGCCGCCGCAGTCGCGAACCGGTCGCGGACGACCGCAGACGCGGCTGCAGCGCGGACAGCACCAACCGATCTCGGTCAAGGCCCTCGCCCTCAGCCTGCCGCAGGAGGCATGGCAGACCGTTACATGGCGCGAGGGCAGTGCCGACTGGCTCGCTTCGCGCTTTGCACGGCGCAGGGTGCGGCCCGCTCATCGCGACAACTTGCTGAGCGGGGCGCGTGCAGGAGAATGGCTGCTGGCCGAGTGGCCTGAAGGCGAAACCGAGCCGACCAAGTATTGGTTCTCCAACTTGCCTGAGGATCTCGCGTTCGACCGATTGATTGATCTGACAAAGCTGCGATGGCGGATCGAGCGTGACTACCAAGAGCTCAAACAGGAACTCGGCCTTGGTGATTATGAAGGGCGCGGGTGGCGCGGCTTCCACCATCACGCCACACTCTGCATCGCCGCCTACGGCTTCTTGATCGCCGAACGCGGCGCCATTCCCCCCTCAGGACCACGTTTCTCCCCGCCGCTCGCGGGATCTGCCATTCCCGATGGTTACCGACCCAGAGGCGCCGCCAATCCGACCCGAACGTCACATCCCCAATTCGATCGCGACCGTGCGACGCCGCCTCATCGTCGCTCTCGCCAGGACCCTCCCGAGATGCCCTTGTTGCAACGCGCGGATCCGGCGGACACTAAGAATTCCCGATTACTGACGCAGTAAGATTAAGAACCGGTTGACCGGCCGGCATGGCGCCGAAGCCAACGGTGCGCACCAATCGCGGGAGGAAACGCCGGATGCGGCGGTGCTGCGCCAGCAGCTCGTCGAAGCAGGGATCGTCCGGCGGTCGGGTCAGGCTGTCGACCTGGGCCACGGCGGCTTCGAGGGCGGTTTGGGGCACGACCGCGAAGACCACTGCCCGGAGATCGCCGTCGTTGACGGCGACGTTAAGCACCAGAGCGCAAGCCTTGCTCAAGGTGAGCGCCGCGGCGTCAAGATCGCGCAGGCTACGCAACCGCGCTTCCCGACCTTCGCGGACCGCGTCAACAAACATCCGGGTGACGAGCAGGTCGAACAGGTCGAGCACATCGTCCGGTGCGCTCGCTTCCAGCGCCCGAATGAAAGCCAACAGGGTGGCGCCGCGGCTTTCGTCCGGCAACCGGGCGACCGCCTGGGCCTTGGCAGCATCGGCAAAGCGCACCAACGCCAGCACACGGGTCTTCGGCAACCCGTCGGTGCGTGGCAGACCGGCCGCGAGTTGTCGCACATCGTCGAGGCGCTCGTTCGCGCGCGCCAGCTCGGACGTGCTTTGCAGGGTCGGCCCCGAACGGAGCCGGTCCATCGGGCTCTGCCGTCCGCCCTCCGGCCCCACTAGAACGGCGTCAAGCCGCGCTTTTTGGTCAGGCTTGATCCTTGCCGCCAGCAGGCGCCACAGACGGCTGTTGGCGCGGGAGCGGACCCGCGCAATGGTCCGTTCGAGCACGCTCGCCCCGGCAGCAACACCTTATGCGTCACCAGCCATGCGGTCGCTTGGTCGAACAGAACACTCGGCCGATCCGGCTGGCGCGAGGCGTAATTCGCGCCTTCTCATCATCATTAGTGAGCTGGAGCGGTAGAACCTAAGGCTGATCGGGGACTAGTGGGGGCGCGCCGCCGCCGACTTCGTCCCAGATTCTGATCCCGTGTGTCGGCTCGCGGATGAAGACGAGGCTGACGACAACCCCGATCGCGGCGATCGCCATCGGATAGAGCAGCCCGCTCAAGGCGATGCCGGTGATCGCGGCGATCGACGCCCCCGCGGCCGGGACCAGCCCGCCGAAGACGCCGTTGCCGACGTGATAGGGCAGCGACATCGAGGTGTAGCGGATGCGCGCCGGGAACAGCTCGACCAGGAATGCGGCGATCGGGCCGTACACCATCGTTACCAGAATAACCATGTAGAAAACCAGGATCGTCAGGACGACCGGGTTGTCCTTGAAAGTGCCGAGCCAGGTAAACATCGGCCAAAAGGTGACCACCGCCAACGCGAATCCTGAAGTCATGATGTTGCGGCGGCCGATGCGGTCGGAAAGCGCGCCGAAGGCGACAAAGAACGGGGCGTCCAAAGTCAGTGCGATCATCATGATGATGTACACGGTGACGTAATTGACCTTGAGAACCGTGGTCAAATAGAATAGCGCGTAGAATTGGCCGGTGTACCAGACGACCCCTTCGGGGGCGGTCGCGCCGAACAAGGCGACCAACATCAGACCCCAATTCTTGCCGCCGCTGAGGAAACTGTCGGCCGCCGGGTTGGTCGACGCCTTGCCTTGCTCTTTCAGCCGAGCGAACAGTGGGGATTCCTCGAGCTTGAGCCGGATGTAGCCCGACAGCACAATGAGAATCACGGAGAGCAGGAACGGAACCCGCCAACCCCAGTCCGCGAACGCCTGGGCGCCGAACGACAGCCGGCAGACCAGGATAACCAGGAGCGCCAGGACGATCCCCATCGTCGCTGTGGTCTGGATCCAGCTGGTGTAAAAGCCGCGTCTGCCGTCAGGCGAGTGCTCGGCGATGTAGGTCGCCGCACCGCCATATTCGCCACCCAAGGCTAGACCCTGCAGGACGCGCATAGTGACCAGGAGGATCGGCGCGAGGGCCCCGATCACGGCATAGCCCGGCAGCAGGCCGACGACAAAGGTCGCCGTTCCCATCAATACCAAGGTCAGCATGAAGGTGAATTTGCGGCCGATCAGGTCGCCCAGATGGCCGAAGAGGATCGCCCCGAAGGGCCGAACGAGAAAACCCGTCCAGAACACGAAAAGACTCGCGATGAAGGCGACGCTGGGGTTCAGCTCCGGCGAGAAGAAATGCTTGCTGAAAAATAGCGCAAGCACGCCGTAAAGGTAGAAGTCGTACCACTCGATAAGCGTGCCTACAGAGGAGGCGCCGATGATCCACGGCAAGCTCAGGGTGCCCGTCGTGCCTCGACTGGCAGCCGCCGCTGTTATCGACATGCCCTTCTCCTAGGGTTTACTCTGCTACCTAAGTACACGCTGGCGGCGGTAAGCTTCAATATCGATCCACGAGACCTCCGGGCTCGATAATCCCTGACGTCGTGCCCGGCTCGCGCGAGCCGGGCACCCGAAGGCCGGGAGAAAAGCGCATCTGCATCGATCCGCTCCAAGAGCTCCGAGATTTCCTTGATGCGCGCCGCTCACCTGATGGCGCCGCGCAGTCAAGGACGTCATTCCCAAATCACCGCCGAAGCTTGTTCGGGCGGTAATGGGCCCGGTACGAGTTAACTCTAGGCTAGACGCTAGCCTCTAGTCCTCATCCAGCCAAACCGGGTGTTACTCCGCCCGAGCCCCATCTCGGCGTATTGTTTCTTCATCTTTGTGAAATTGTCATTGGGGAGAAGGCTGGCCGGCGTGATCGGTTGCGGGTAACCAACCCCTTGCAACACGTCGTCGATAGAACTCCCGGGCTGCATGTACGCCGCATAATCCGCCAAGTTACCCTGCTTGTAGGGACTACCAGGGGAGCCGACGGACCGCGTTGCGGAGCCATCCAAGCCGTAGAGCCGAGCACTATTTAGGCCCAGGATCTTCCGCTTGGCTTGGTAGTCGAGCTGTGGGTACTTCCATTTTTCCTGGATCTGGTCCGGGATCTGGAACCGCCACAAAGCGTCGACCTGCCATTGCGGGCCGCCGTACCAAAGCGAATCAGAGCCGAACACGATATGATCGTCTCCCATGTAGTACAGCAGCTGGCCGATCAGATGCGCCCATACCGTCGGGAAAGTCACAATCATCGAGGCCATCGTCGTCCCGAGTTCCGCGTAGACATTGTGCAGCGGGTAAAGGCTAGAGGGCGAATTGGATGAGGGTTCCGCCCCGGCTTGGTATCTGCCTCCTGCGATCTGGGCGAACTGCGTCGACCAGCGGATGTTCGGGACACGGTGCCCGTGGCTGTCCCTCAGGACGGTCGGCGACATCGACCCCGGCAGGTTCTCGATATCCTGCAGAGATTGAAGGACCCAGAAGCTCGGCCGGATACAGGCGTGATAGATGATGAAGTTGAATTGCGGCCAGTCCGTAGCCGCCTTCACAAGGTCGTCGGGATTCCCGTAATCCGGTAAGTTATTGGGGCCGCCCGGTTGCGTTCCATTCGCTGACAGGCCCTTGTGGATGCAGATGTTGAAGAATCCGGGATGTTTTCTGAGCTGACCTTTGTTCTGAGCGATGATTGCATAAGTAGGATAGGCGATCGCCTCATCGTCTAGCCGCCACATCGCAAATGGGGATCCGGGAGAGGCGCTGGCGGCGAACGCAACGTTATAGCCCTTCCACGAATCGGGCTGGCAGAACTCGATCTGCCACTGGGTGTAGTCGCCAAAGGCGGGGTCTGCAAGGTTTCCTGGCCCAGGATAGATCTGACCGTGCGCGAGGGCCCGTCTTGAGCCGGCGAGCGTGTTGATGAAGTCCCGGCATTGCGAGGTCTGATAGCCAGTCAGAATTTCGCTCACCAGGCTCTCAGTGATGTTGGACGCCGCCCCAGGCGTGCTGCCGCCAGGCGGCGTGAAGAGGGCGATATTCGCATTGCTGATGATCGAGACGCTCGTCTGGGCCTGCAGGTACATCCGGTTGATGTATTGCCCGAGGTGGAACTCCCCGAGATCGGTCGTGGCAGGACCGGGGTTCGCCGGCGAATCCGGGCCGAGTTGTGCCGGGTTCCAATCCGTCCAAGGGTTGCCGAGCTCGTCGACACCGGCTGGGTTTCCGCCCGAGCCGTTGAAGGGGTTTGCGGTGAACCCTGCACCCGACGATACCGATCCCGGCCCCTGCGCGAGTGCCCTCAATCCTTGAGGACTATTCGTGCTTGACCGCACGATATGCGTCTGGTCGTCGAAGACGAACACGTCGGACGGAGTCCCGTGCTCGGCGAACGCCGCCGGCTCGTACATTTCGACCGGGCTGACCTTGAAGAACGGTTTGCCAAAGGCTTCGTTGATCGCAATGAAGGATGCAGCCAGCCCGCCCGTGCCCTCGAGGAATTGGCGACGGCTGACGCCGAGCTTTTTCGCCGCGGTGTCGGCCAGCTCCTTGATCCGGAACTCTACCTGCTGCTGCTCTTTCGTTTGCGGATGAGGCATATACTCGCCGTTGGAGATCATCCGGGTTGGAACCGGCGATTGAAACGGCTCGGTCTCTGCCGGAGCGCATCGCCCGAGCTGTTCGTCGCTCAGCCATGCATCCTCTTCGCGGGAGCCGGGATATCGTTGTGAGCTCGACATGCGTTTCCTCCTTTGATTTTATAAGCGGCCGTAGCCGCTCGGTTTCCGGGAAACTACCTAACCCTCTCCCGGAGCCAAACGTTAAGGTTAATATCGGCGTTTCTGTCAATCATCGTAGAGGTACGCGTTCTTGCGCATCTGGGTTGCGGCAGGTGCACCCTTTAGGCGCTTCGGGGCGAAGCCCGACAAGGCGCTTCGGGGCGAAGCCCGACAAGGCGCTTCGGGGCGAAGCCCGACAAAAAGATTGTGGATCGTCAAGCGGCGAGCCCGAGTTCATGGAAGACGCCTTTCATTGCAACTCGGATGGCGTGGTAGTGCGCGTCGATCGGTTTTGGGTTATGCGCCCCGCGGGCTGGGTGGAGAGGTTGAGCGGCGGCCAGGAGGGGTTTGATAGCTTTGTTTCGGAGGACGAGCAGCGCAGTCATCGCTCTGAGCCCGGTTGGGAGCGGCTCGTAGCGGCGGGTGTGGCCGATCCGGCGGACGATCTGTTTGCCGCGGAGTTTCTTCAGATCATAGGCGGCGTGGCGGGGGCCGTACTGGCATGGGCTTTGTTTACTGAGTGCGCGGACGCGAACGGCGACATCGGAGGCGGTGAAGCCGTTGGGTGAGGGGGACAAGGCGATCAGCGCCTCGACGACCTGGCGCATCCGCGCCTTGTTGAGATCGATGCCGCCGACAAGAGTTTTGCCGACCTGCGAGGCGAGCGGGAGATGCTCGAGCATTTCATCAGCGATAAAGCATTGATCGATGCAGCTGAGGGCATCGGCAAATCTCTCGCGCATGGCTTTCAATCGAGAGACCACCTCAGGAAACTTTTCCAAGGAGCGACCGCAGTTGAGCTCCCGCGTATTATGGGCAACCGCTTCGATGCGAAGGACGCGTTCGCCTTTGGTATAGATCTTGAGGGTCAGCTTGCCGCAGTGCAGCTTGAAGATCGTCAGATCATACGTAGGTCTCTCAACCGCGACTTCCCATTCGGCCGGGCGCTTTGTTCGCCGGCGATTTTTCGGACGATGCTTGTATCCGAAGATGGTTTTGATGGTCTTGAGATCGAGTGGGGCACGGCTGCGGTCAATGAGGGCCTGAAACACCTGGTCCATGTGGGGGTGGTGCCGGAAGATGCCTTGCTTGTTGAAGGCAAAGCGGCCCGCCGAGGGCGCCGCCCGGCCGATATCGGATTCGGTTTATGACAGGGTTCTCCAGCGGCGCCGCCCCGCGTCCGCAAAAGTTCTAAACTCAGGAACTATTGGCCGAGCCAGGCATCCTCGAACCGCCATCCATTGAACAGGCTGTTGACCATGATTGTGATCCCGTGCACCGCCGGCGATCGGCAGGTCCCCAGCCGGTAGTTGAAGATCATCGGGCGCGCCGCGTCTTCAGTCAGTCGGCGGTCGATCTCCCAGACCAGCTGCTTGCGTTTTGTCTGGTCGGGCTCGATCGACTGCTGCTCGTACATCTTCTCCAGCTCTGGATTGCAATAGTTGGTGTAGTTGCGCTCCGAGCCGCAGGCGTAATGCTCGAAGAAATAGGCATCGGGATCGTCCACTCCGCTGCCCGACAGGTTGGCTCCGACCATGTAGTCCTTGCGGGCGATCTTCGGGAACCAGTTCGCCGTCTCGACCGCGTCGAGCTCGCCGTCGATGTAGATCTCCTTCATCTGGTCGATCAGGATGACGGCCGGGTCGCGGTATTGCGCGATGTTGCGCGTCGCGACCTTGACGGCGAGCCGGTGGTCAGGGCCGTAGCCGTGCTTCGCCATCAGCTGGCGCGCCTCGGCGCGGTTGGCCGCGACATCGGGGCCATAGCCCGGAAGGGTCACGAGAACCTCGGGGGGCAGCCCCCACAGACCGGCGGGCGGCGACTGCATCGCGCCGTTTATGTCGCCCTGCCCCTCGGCGATGATGTCGAGAAAGCTCTTACGGTCGATCGTCAGCTGCATCGCCCGTCGGATGTCGGGGTCGTTGAACGGCGCTGCATCCCGGTTGACGAGCAGGTTCATCGCCACCGGCGTCGGCGTCATCTCGCAGATCGCGTCCGGCGCCTGCTTCTGGATGTCACGCATCGACTGCAAAGTGACCTCGTAGGGAAAGCTCATGTCGAACTTGCCGGCAATAAACGCAAGCGTCTGGGTCGACCGGTTCGGAATGATCGTCCATTCGATGCCGTCGAGGTATGGACGTCCCGGTTTCCAGTAATCCGGGTTTTTGACAACCCGGATGAATTCGTTCGGCTTGAATTCGGCAAATTTGAAGGGCCCAGTGCCGATCGGGTGGGTGCGCATGTCCCGCGGATTGACATGGCACGGATAGACCGGTGAATCGCCCGAGGCCAGCAACGCGAGAAATGCCGGCTGCGACCGCTTCAAGACAAATGTGACGGAATAATCGCCGTTGGTGACGATCTCTTCGAGGTTGCGGTACCAGGCCTTGCGCGGGTTGAGCCGCAGCTTGTCCTGCGATTTGCCGAGCAGCATGTCCCAGGTGCATTTGACGTCGGCGGCAGTGAACGGCTTGCCGTCATGCCATTTGACGCCCTGCCGCAGCTTGAAGGTGAGCCTGGTGTTGCCCTCGTCCCACGACCAGCTTTCGGCGAGTTCGGGCTGGATGAATTCCGGCCGGTTCTGCTTCTCGTCCTGCTTGAACAACACGAGGTTGTTGAAGACGCCCATCATCGGCGCCACCGTCGAGATCGTCGCCTCCTCGTGGATCGACATGCTCGCGGGGCTGTCACGATGAAAAAATTTGAGGATCCCGCCGGTTTGCTGAGCGGTGGTAGGCCCCACAGCAAGTCCAAGGGAGGCGGAAATCGCCAGCGACAATGTCCAAAATTGCCTTATCATGCATGGTACCCTACTGGTTAGGAGAGCGAAGAGAGGAACGCATGGGCACGGCTACGATTGCACCTCGATCTCGGTCGCGCGAGTTGTCGGTTGCCGTGGGTAAACCGATGTTGCGTGGCATCCATCACCTTGCGCTTGTCACCGATGATATGCGCATGACGCTCGATTTCTATGTCCGCGTGCTAGGCATGCCGATCGTGCACGGATTGCGAACGCCTTCACGCCCGCCGGGCGCGAACCATTCGCATGGGAACGGGGCGCCGCCCTACGCCAATATTCCCCATTATTTTCTGGATATGGGCGGCGACAGTTTGCTTGCTTTCTTCGAATATCCGAAAGGAATTACCAAGGCTGACCGCGACGCGATCGGTGCGATGCAACACGTTTCATTCGCCTGTGGACCGACACGGTATCGGGAGATATTGGAGCGACTGAAAGCGAATGGGGTCACCATAAACGCGGGGCCGCTCCTGGTGATTCCCCCGGCGATCCATTCCTTCTATTTTTTTGATCCCAACGGGATCCGGCTAGAGATCAGCTCCGACCTCGACGGTGACGAGGAGGATCTGCAAGTCACCCGATCCTGCAGCATGAGCGAGACCGAGCTGCGGGCGGAACTCGAAACGATCAGCAACGACAAGGCATGGATCGACGATATGGTGGCGGCGATGACGCCCCACGGTCTTGGTCCTGTGTCCTGATCGCAGAGCATCTTGCTGCAGCACCACCGGGATTCAGACGGGCGCAGATCTGAGAGCGAAGTCGCTGGCCTTTCTGCAGCAGCATTTCGGGAAATCCGCCGCCTGGTATCTCGGCATCGCGAACGGCGAAGACGACCGGCCGGTCGTTGCCGATCGCCCGCGCAAATCCTCCGGCTCCGAGACTACCTTCGAGCGCGACCTGACCGCGTCCGCCGAAATTGAGGCCGGCGTCGAGGCCATGGCTGACGACGTCTGGGCCTGGTGTGAAAAGGCGAAGGCCTTCGGCCGGACCGTGACGGTGAAGGTGAAGTTCGCCGACTTCCAGCAGGTCACCCGGACCCGCAGCTTCTCGACGGTGATCGCGCGCCACGATCTTCTGCGCCAGGCAAGCGTCGAACTCGTGCGCACGCTGCTGCCGACCGCCAAGGGCGTCCGGCTGCTCGGCGTCACCGTATCGAATTTCGACCAGCCGCCGGCCGATGCCGCCGATGGGTTACCGCTGTTTGGCGCCGGCGGGTCGATCATATCCCAGCCTCACGCCGCACCGGGTGTCGCCGCGACAGGTACACACTGATGGTGCGGCGTGCTGGCAGCGCCGACCTCCCGCTTCACGGCGGCCGCGTGCCCAAATGGCTAGGCGATCGGATGACCCGGCTCGGCGCTGTGGTCACCGAGGCGATCGTTCTCGAATATGGCCGCGACGAGTTGCTGCGCCGGCTGTCGCACCCCTTCTGGTTCCAAGCGTTCGGCGCGGTGATGGGGATGGACTGGCACTCGTCCGGCATCACTACGAGCGCCATTGGCGCGATGAAGCGCGGCCTGGCGCCGTTATCCGCAGAGCTCGGCATCCATGTCTGCGGCGGACGCGGCAATCATTCGCGTCAGACGCCCCATGAGCTTGTTGCGATCGGCGATCGGGTCGGCTTGGACGGCGCGGCGCTCGCCAAGGCGAGCCGGCTGGTCGCCAAGGTCGACAGCGCGGCGGTCCAGGACGGGTTCGACCTCTATCTCCACGGTTTTATCGTCACCGATGACGGACACTGGGTCGTGGTCCAGCGGCGGGTGGTTCCGGCTAAGACAGACCCAACAGCGCCTGGGCCCCCGTCCACGATCGTTCAACGATGGCGCTGGCCGGTTCGGCGGCAGCGAGGGCGGCCGATTGACCGGCCCAAGCCTGAATCCGGTCGATGTTATTCTCCTTGGTCCCGAGGCCGCGCATCCCGGCGGTCAGGCCCCGCTGGATCGGGTAAGGCGCGGGAGCTGGCGCCTCGGGGGCGGTCGCAGCCCTGGCGTAGGCGGTGGCTATACTGCGACCGGGACGGCCGCTAAAGACGCGGCTGACGAGTGTGTCCTCCGGTGCGGTCCTTACCAGCGCATCAGCCCAGGCCGGAGCGATTTTCGCCTCGGGAGAGCGCAAAAAACCTGTACCGATCTGTGCCGCGCTGGCACCGAGCACGAATGCTGCTGCGACGCCGCGCGCATCGGCGATACCGCCAGTCGCGACAACCGGCACATCGACCGCATTGACTATCGCCGGCAGTAGCGCGATGAGCCCGACCTGCCGCGACTCTGCCTCGGCAGCGTTAAAGGCACCACGATGGCCGCCAGCCTCGGCGCCTTGCGCGACGATCACGTCCGCGCCGGCCGCCACGGCGGCACGCGCCTCGGCCACGGTTGTGGCGGTCGCCCACCACGCAATCCCGCGCGCCTTCATCTTGGCGACGAACTCCTCGGGGTAGAGGCCCATGATCGACGAGATGATGCGCGGATCGGCCTCAAGCATCGCCTCGCATTGGGCGGCGAAATCGGGCGTGGCAGCCTCACCCGCCTCCGGTGCCACCGTCGGGCCCCAATGCCCGAGAAATTCGCGTACCCGCGCTTCGTGTACCGAATCGCGCGCAGGTGGTGGGTCGGGTATCCAATTATTGAGCTGAAAACTGCCGTTGCTGCCGGCCCGCACATCGCGCGCCCAGATCTTGATCTCGTCGGGCTGCATCAGCAGCACGCCGCAAGCACCGAGCCCGCCGGCATTAGCAACCGCAATAGATAGCGATGCCGGACACGCTCCCGCCATCGGTGCCAACAGGATCGGCACGCGCAGCTCGAACCGCCGGCAAAAAGCTTGAGTTCGCTCGACAATACTGTTCACAGTGCCCAGTCCCGATCCAATTGATTTCTCGCCACGCGCGCTCTCTCGACGCGACGCGAAAGCTTCGGCGTATCAGAACACACAAAAAGCGGAATCGGGAATTCCCCAAATGGATCGCGGTTTCAGGCCCTATGCC
Organism: uncultured Alphaproteobacteria bacterium; assembly: GCA_963695605.1. Taxonomy (GTDB): domain Bacteria; phylum Pseudomonadota; class Alphaproteobacteria; order ATCC43930; family CGMCC-115725; genus AP-15. The sequence goes on from CAVOHI010000070.1 coordinate 17,416, forward strand.
AGAGTCAGCAGACTACGAAGCTCGCAGCGCGCGAATGGCCGCTGTCGGCGCGAAAAGGCGTCACCGGCCACAGTTCGGGACGAACCACTTTTCCACGCAAACCGAGCCCGGCGGTACCAGCGTCAGATTTTATCCACTACCCGGCCGATTCCAATCATGCGCGCCAAAGCGAAGCGGTAAGATTATGCGTCATAGACGCTCACGACGCCATCGGGAGTGAGGCCTTATCTCGGGATTGAGCTCGACGACGCTCTCGCCATAGCCGAACAGGTTGACCTCTGATCTACCGGCGCAGAGCGGAATAGCCCTGCCCCTCCCGCAACATCCGAGCCGTGCCGCACCGCAGCAGGAGGCGATTACGTACCGAAGACCCCCCACTGGGGCGCGCAAGCTCGTGGGCCAAGCTGCTCAGGGCGCAAGTCCGGTTGTTGTGGTCGGCCTAGCACGGATTTGGCCGCACTATACGGGCTCAACCGTCGATCTGGGGGTCAGGCCCGCAGGTAATTATTGAACCAGTCCAGCGTACGTTGCCAGGCTTCCTTAGCCGCGGCTTCGTCGTAGCGCGGCGTCGTATCGTTATGGAAACCGTGATTAGCGCCCTTATAGATGTGACCTTCATGTGGTACGCCCGCCTGGCTTAGCGCGGCATCGAAGTCGGGCCATCCATCTGTGATGCGGGGGTCGAGTTCGCCGTACTGGGCATTGATCTGCGTCTTTATCTTTGCTGCATCAGCGGCACTCGGCTGGGCGCCGTAGAACGGCACCCCGGCAGCGAGGTTCGGCCCCATCCGCACGGCGAGTTGATTGACAACGCCGCCGCCGAAGCAGAAGCCGACCGGTAGAGTCGGAGTGTGACGCGGGTGGCTTTAGGTCGACCCTATCTGTTGCCGCCCCTTTCGTGTGGCGGTGCCTCACTAGGTCGCCCGTTGCTCCCGTTTCCACACCCCGCTCATCGAACCGGACATGCAGATTTGCCGCATCCGGCTCTCGGACAAGACGTCACGCCTTCACCCACGACGGGCCGCGACCAAGCTGTGCCAGCCGTACGAGCCCGAAATGCCCGTAGAGGTGCGAGAGTGGATAGCTCCCGCCCTTGTGTCGCCTGACCTTGTGCTTGCATCGCAGCCACCGGCGCAACCGCACAGCCGTGTAGTTGTCGAGTGCGCGATAGGCTTTCCGGGTGGTACCAACATTGAAGTAATTGGCCCATCCGCGAAGCGCTCGGTTCAACTGATCCACCAGCTTTGTGGTCTCCTGCCAAGTACCCGTTCGGTCGGTCAGCGCGTGGAACTCTTCTACCATGCGCTTGATGCTCTTCTTTGATGGCCGGTAGCCCAGCCGGGCCTTACCCGTCACCGGAGAGTACATCCGCCCGAACGTATAGCCCAAGAAGTCGAACTCCCCGTCCGGAACCCTGCAGATCCGTGTCTTCTCTTCGTTCACTGTCAGCTTTAGCTTGCCCATGATCTCGCGCAGGTGGTGCAGCGCCTTCTCCGCGTTGCCCCTTCGGCACAGGATCACAAGATCGTCCGCATAAGTGACGAGGCGAGTGCCGAGGCTTTGCTCAAGACCGAGCTTCTTCCACCCCAGCACAAACCGGCGCATGTAAAGATTCGCCAGTAGCGGTGAGAGCGGTGAACCCTGCGGGATGCCTCGCCGGCTATCCCGGGCCTCGGTCGTGCGTGTCGTCCGGCCCCGTTGGTCGGTTTCTTCCACGGGGCATTCCAGCCACATCTTGATCAGATGCAGCACGCGCCGGTCAACGATCCGACGCGCCACCGACTTTAGCAGGTCGGCATGCGAAATGCTCCCGAAGTAGTCCGCGAGATCCGCGTCGACGACGTCCGGGTGACCCCGGAACAGCACCTCCTCCACCTCTACGACTGCTTGCTGGGCGTTTCGCCCGGCGCGGTAGGCGTAGATTTCCGGCGGCAGATCGGCTTCGAAGATCGGCACCAGCACCAGCAACGTGGCTGTCATGCAGACCCGATCCCGCACGCTCGAGATGCCCAGCGGTCTGAGTTTGCCGTTGGCTTTCGGTATAAACACTCGTCTGATTGGCTCCGGCCGGTAAGTCTCCTGCCTGAGGGCAATCGCCAGTTCCGCCAGCCATCGCTTGATCCCATACGCCTCGATGTCCGCGAAATCCTGGCCATCGATGCCCGGCGCGCCCTTGTTGGAGCGGCACTGGGCATAGGCATGGGCCAGAATGTCGTCGCGGCTGATCTTGTCGTACAGAGCGTAGAAGCGATAGCTGGCCTCGGCCTTAGCTTTCGCGTGTAACGCCGTCTGCAGTTTCTGAACACTTTTCGGAGTTGCTAGGTCGCCCAATCTCCAGGTCCCTCACCGCGTGCTGCGTCGGTCTTGAACTGAGGCCCCTTCCCTCCCCCGGCATTACCCGGTTTCATCGGTACTACGAGCCTCTCCGCCACCCCAGTGCGCCCGACCTGTCCCTCGCGGGCGTCCGGTTGATCATCCCTGATCACGCATTGGGGCTTCCCGTGTTGCGCGCGCTTTCCTTGTGTACATGCTGCCGCCACTACCCCGGTGCAGCGGCTGGGCGTGTTCCTCGCTCATCTCACCCAGCCGTGTCAGCCTTCCCCGGAAGGGGCGCCGGGTCGGCCTGCACATCGACATTTTCGAGGCTTGCTCGGCGTTCACTCGCGTTGCGGCCTGCACACTCGCGCTGTCACCAATTCGTGACACGCTAATCGAAGGCTTCAGCCATTTCGTTGCCTCCATGACTGCTCCGATTGCTTCCGGCTGGAGCGAATCGCCGGGTGGGACTTGCACCCACTGGAAAGCGCCGCCTTGTCACGGCGCACCCCCGAGCTTGCCGTTGCCGTCTGGCCGCGATTTCAGCCATGTCGCGGCGGCCAGGAAATCCTCGGTCATCTTGCCGCGGTCAAGCTTCCCGAACAGAGCGAGCCCCTTCTCGTCATCCCCGGGATAACCGCCCAGCGAGGTGAGCGCATCGGGGGCGAATGCGATGAAATCGGCGACGGCCAGCCGCCGCGCCACATCCTCGATGTACGGATTAAGTCCGCGGTTTTCGTGCACGACGAGCACCACGGGCAGCTTGGCCGAAAACTCCCTAAATGCTGGTTTTTTGGGCGCAACGGCTGCCCCACGTTAAAGGGAAATAAACAGGGCAAAACCCAGCGTTTCCGCCATTTTTTTGGGTCAATTTCCCTTCTATCAAGTGCGCGCACGCGCGCGAGGGCCGAAAGTCCCATCGCCGCCGGTGGGACCAGCGGGCTGTCTGACCTTTTGCTAGGATCAAAGAATTATTCACGAAAATTAAGCCGTTAACTTGAGAATATAAACGCCATGCCCCAAAAAGCTTGACTAAGCGATCGAATTGCAGTAGAACATATCGTGAACCCAGCAGCCGCAGTTCCGATCCAAAGGGTGCGCGGGCCGAAGATGGTCAGGGGGTCGGCTGGCTGGGAACGTTGGCAAGGTGGAACATGATGTTGCGCCGGAAGAATGCGCGTCACCTGCGCGTTCTCGAAGCCCGCCGAGGAGAAGAGATCGCACTGGACCGTGCCCGTTTCGGCGCTCCTATCTCCCCCGAGGCGATCGTGACGTCGACAAATCACGAGCGGCCGATCCGCGATCAGCCCCAATCGGCAGAGGCGGCGGCACTTCCCGAACAGAACGGAATCGGGCCACATGCCCGCTTGCGCTATTTCGATCCGGGGACTGAACGGCCGAGATACTCGGGACACTAGAGAAAGGCCGCACTATCCCAGTAAGCAGACCGGCTGGCCAGTGGCCAGCGCAGCCGATACGTGCCAGTTACCGACATTCGCCGTCCACTCCATGACGATAATTCGGAAAAAAGTACTCTCCGATCATGCCTCAAATGGCAACCCGACGTACTGTTCAGCTAACGACGCTTGGGCGTGCTCGGAGGCGTGCAGATAGTCGAATTGATTAAGCCGCATCTGTTCTTCGAAGGCTGTCTCAGCGGGAAAACGGTGCAAGAGCATTGTCAGCCACCAGGACATGCGCGCAGCGCCCCAGACGCGACGCAACGCCATGTCCGAATAGCAATCGAGGTAATGCGTTCTGCCTGTGCGGTAAGTCTCGGCCAGCGCTCGGGACAGATAAAACACGTCTGAGACCGCGAGGTTAAGACCTTTCGCCCCTGTCGGCGGGACGATGTGGGCGGCATCGCCGGCAAGGAACAGGTGGCCATAACGCATCGGCTCGGCAACGAAGCTGCGCAATGGCGCAATGGATTTTTCGATCGACGGGCCGGTGACGATACTGTCGGCCATGTCTTTCGGAACACCGCGCCCTGAATTCCTGCCAGAAGCGGTCGTCCGGCCAGTCTTCGAGCCTCGCTTCGAGATCGCACTGAATGTAGTATCGGCTCAGCATCGGTTTGCGCATGGACGCAAGCGCAAACCCGCGGCGGTGATAGCAATAACAAAGGTCCGGGAACGGCGGCGTCTCCGACATAATGCCAAGCCATCCGAACGGATAGCTCTTTTCATATGTCCTTAGCACCGAGCTCGGGATCGATGACCTGCTAACGCCGTGATAGCCGTCGCAACCGGCGACATAATCGCAGTCGATCCGTCGGACTGATCCTTCCTTCTCGTAGGTCAAATATGGGTGGCCGGAAGTGAGTTCCTGCAGTCGGACGTTGCCGGCTTCGTCGATGATCTGTCCGCCGGCCGCATCACGAGCGGCATAGAGATCTTCAGTGATTGCTGTCTGGCCATAAGCCATCATTGCTTTGCCGGTAAATTTCTTAGTGTCGATGAAGAAACGTGGCCGCCCTTCCCACGCGATCGCCGAACCGTTATGGGGATGCCCCTCGCGATCCATCCGCGCACCCAATCCGACTTCACGCAGGAGCTCGACCGTGCCGGCCTCCAGCACGCCCGCCCGAATTCTCTCCAGCACATGAGTACGGCTCTGCCGTTCCAGTACGATGCTGTCGATGCCGTCTCGATGGAGCATATGGGACAAAAGCAAGCCGGCCGGACCCCCGCCGATGATAGCCACTTGCGTCCGCGTCGCCATCTTCATTGTCAATTCCCTCGATCTGCGCCGTTTTAACCCTATTGGCCCGAGGATCCGCGTCGCGGGGCAGGGGTGATGCGCGTGCGCGACCGGCACAAATTCAGTCGACGGCTACTTCGACCAGGGTCGGCTGCGCGACATTGGCAAAGGCAGTACGCAGTGCCTCGTCGAGCGCGTCGTGGCGATCGACGGAAATTGCCTTGACGCCCTGGCCCCGTGCCAACGCGCAAAAATCTATATTGGGGAGGCTGGTGCCGACGACGCGCTGCAGTCCAAAGTGGCGGCCAAATTCGAGGAGCGCCTCGTAGCGTCCATTCTTGATGACGACGAACGTGACGCCGAGCCCGAGCTGAGCCGCCGACCACAGCCCCTGGATTGCGTACATGCTGGAACCGTCGCCCAACAATGCGATGACCTTTTCCCGTGGGCGCGCCAGAGCGATGCCAATCGCCGCCGGCAGTCCGTGCCCGAGACCGCCGCTCGCGCAGGTGTAGAAGCCATCGCGATCAACGATCGGCAAATAATCGTGCATCGCTGGACGGCTGCTCGGCGCTTCTTCGACGATGATGCTCTCCTTGGGCCGCAGCAGGGCGACTTGTTGCATCAAATATTTGTCGGTCAGGGCCGGACCGGACAACCGGGGGCTCGGCGAGCGCGCGGCGGGTGACGGCCGAGGTCTGGGATCCGGCCCGTCCAGCAGGTCGCCGATACCGGCTTTGAGGTTGGTCACGATGGCGACACCGACTGGCGCCCAGGCCGCCATCGTCGGATCACCGACGAGCTGAAACAAGCGGGCGCCATTCGGAATATGAGGGCCGAAACCTTCGACGTGGTAGGTAAAAACCGGCGCTCCGAGCACCAGGATCAGGTCATGCCCTTCGAGGCTCGCTACGATCTTCTCGCGGTCTGCGGCGAGGAAGCCGGCGAATAAGCGGTGGTCCTCGGGAAAGCTGTTCCTGCCGGAGTTCGGGGCGGCCCACACCCTCGCCCTGTGCCGTTCGGCGAGTGCCAACACCTCGTCCCACGCATCGTCGCGCGCGACCGCTGCGCCGACGACAAAAGCCGGCCGTTGGCAGGCGCTCAGCCCCTCGGCCATCCCCGCCAACAACTCCGGGTCACCGCGCACGACCGTACCGAGCCGACGAGGCTTGACCGGATCACAGAAGCGGTCCCAGTCGTCGACCGGAACCGAGACAAAGGTCGGGCCGCGCGGCAGCTGCATCGCGGTGTAATAGGCGCGCGCGATCGCTGCCGGGACATCCTCGGCCCGCGCCGGCTCGCAGCTCCATTTGACATAAGGTTTCGGGAACTCGGCTGCCCTTTCGGAGAACAGAAAGGGCTCGAAAGGCAGGATCGATCGCGCCTGTTGGCCGGCCGTGATCACCAACGGCGTCTGGTTCTTGTAGGCGGTGAAGACCGCACCCAGAGCGTGGCCTAGACCGGTGGCGGAATGCAAATTTACCAACGCGGCATTGCGGGTCGCCTGCGCATAGCCGTCCGCCATTCCGACCGCCACCACTTCCTGCAGGCCGAGCACGTAGCGGAAATCGGCGGGAAAGTCGCGGAACATCGGCAATTCCGTCGATCCGGGGTTGCCGAAGATCGTGGTCATCCCGAACGCGCGGAAGAGGTCGAAGATCGCTTCTCGCACCGTCGCTTGCTTTCTCGACGAGCGGTCGCCCGACATTGCAATCTCCTTTAACTGAGTCATCCTATAACCTCCTCGGCTTCATTGCGCGATCTCTTCGATCGCCTGGTCTACCACGGCCGCTTCTTCTTCTCGTCGTGCGGAGTCACTGGGCGGAAACGGTGGCGGGAGCCTCCGCGATATCCAGGTGGCCGCCGGCGTTGCTGAGCACGATCCGCGCCGGCGTCTCGCCCGCGGCGCGCCCGTGCGCTGGGTCCCCGGCATGCCCATGCGCTGGTCCGAGGACGGCGCCGAATTCCATCTCCTGCAGATGCAATCTGATCGAGGGCGTCAGGTTCGCAATGGATTCTCCGCTGGAGGTGGTCCCACCTGCGGGCGCGCGTCTCTTTGCGGCAAATGGGGACGGAAATAAATTTCACGCCGCAACCGCCGAAGCCATGCCCAAACGCGACCGCCGTGGCGTCTAGCGAGTTCAACCTGACATCGTTATCGACGGCCAGGACACTCGCGGACACCCAGTTCGTCGGCGATGCGTATGTTGATCGGCTTCAGCGATCATGCTGAGCTATGATTGCCAGCGTCCGCATGAAATTGCCGAGGTTGTAGGCGAGCGCATGAAGCTGGAGGCGGACGGCATTGGCGACGAAGGTGCGGCAAGACAGTCGCGTCCATTTGATCGCGCGCTTGCCTTCTTTGATCCATTGCTCCGCCGTGCCGCGCTTGTTGTAGAAGGCGACGACGCGCTCGGCCGACCGCGTCAGATTGGTCACGATAAAGCCGGCCTGAGGATAAAGTTCACCCGGATGCCACTCGACCTTTGCCACGACACGCCTCGGCTTCTTTCAACTCTGCGCCTGATACCTGAAGCTGGCGTAGTAGCGGCGCACGTCATGCGGTCGCCCGACCGAGCGCTTCAGCAGGTAACCGATCTTGTCCTGCAAGAGCCGGTTGGCGGGCAGCGACCTTCCCCCGATGAAGATTCAGTAGTTATGGCGTATAAACTTTTAGGCACGATCTGTGGTGAGCATATGCCGACGACGGCGCGGCTGGCTCGATACGAACTTGCGGGGGAGCGATCATGATGCGCACGATCCGATTGCTGGCCGCTACGCTCGCTCTGGCAACCGGCGTATCGACGGCCGAGGTGAGTGCGGCCGAGCTTAAGGTGCTGAGCGCCGGCGCGATGCGCGCGGTCTTGCAGGAGCTTGCCCCTCAGTTCGAAACCGCCTCCGGGCATAAGCTCAAGATCGAATACGCGACCGCTGGCGTCGTCGAGCAGAAGGTCGCCGCGGACGATGAAATCGATGTCGCGATCCTGACCAAGCCGCGCGTCGACAGGCTCGTACGTGAGGCCAAGATCGTCGGCGGTACTATGAAGACGCTAGCGAGTGCCCAGATCGGTGTGGCGGTGAAAAAGGCGCCACAAAGCCGGACATCAGCTCCGTCGAGGCGTTCAAGAGAGCGCTCCTTAATGCCAAATCGGTGGCTTATGCCGACCCGGCGACCGGCGCTACCAGCGGGGCCCGCACAGGCCGTCGAAAAGCTGGGTATCTCCGCTGATCTCAAGCCGAAAACACGGCTCGTCTCGGCCGGCACCGCGCAGGGCCCGCGAGTTGGAGAAGCCGTGGCGCGTGGTGAGGCGGAGATGGGCATACAGCCGATCAGCGAGCTGCTCGAGGTCGAGGGCATCGACGTCG
>CAVOHI010000071.1:0-44599 GCA_963695605.1 uncultured Alphaproteobacteria bacterium
GGACCCGTTAGCTATCCGCCGCTAGGTGCTAAGCGTGGCCGGCTTCAAAAACGAAGTTCCCCGCAGGTTGAGAACAGCGTCTCGAAGGGTGCGTTAAATATTTCGCGCGATGCGCACTCGTTAATGCTGGTATTACGCGCCGAGCGAGGGTATCGTGGTGGTTGCGGATCAGGCCACGCTCAGATCCGCAGGGAATGCGGGGGCGGCCGCCGGGCTAAATCGTCACCTCGTAGTCTCGTGTCGGGAACCTGACGCCCATCCAAGCACCGAGCATCAACAGAGAACGGAGACGGGAGAATGGTGTTACCATACCTGCGACAGCTTGTAGTGCTTTTGCTAACCGTAGCCGTAGCCGTAGCCGTGACGTCATCGGTGGCGGCAAAACCGCGCCTACAGCCGATCAACGGCCAGTGCGGTTCAGCGAGCGGTCAGCAATTGATGTCTGGGCCCAGCGGGAGTGCTCTATGCTCTTCGGGGGCGGCGACGGCGGTGTCCGGTATCGGGCCATGGAGCTGGACGTGCCTAGGCGCGAATGGGGGCTCCAATTCGCCGACCTGCACCGCATCTCTCACGCCGGATCCGACGGACAGTGTGGTCATCGGTATGTCGGAAGACGCTTACCTGGGAGACGCGCAATACGCGATAGGGGTCGACGGGGTTACTGTCGCGACGGGTACCGTCACGACCCTAAACTCATCAGGGGCCTCGCAAGAGGTAGCGGTGGGTTTGGGCGGCGGGTCGCATCAGGTAACCGTTACGTTTCTGAATGACGCCTATGCCCCTGGCGTCGGCGACCGGAACCTATATGTCAACTATGTGAAATACGACGGAGTTGACCAGAACGCGAAGCCAACGGAGCTGTATACAACCGGCAATATGTTCTCAATCACTGTCCCGGTGACCCCGCCCACGGTGTCGATGGCGCCGCCTTCGGGGGGGGTTCCACCCGGTGCGCAGGCAGCGGGATATACGACCCTGGCCTTCGAGAGCGACTTCACGCAGCCGGCTTACGCGAACTTATCCAACTGGCTCGATTGCGCCGGCGCCGCTTCGCCGGAATGGTTCCTCGGCGGCGGCAGCGGCCATTCACCACCGCCGTGCTCGCGCATCAGCATAATCAATGACGGTGGCGTGCAGGTCCTGGACATCAAATTCACCTCGGCGGACGCTGCCAATCTCGGTACCGCGCTGAACACAGTCAATAGCGCCTTGACTCGTGGTGTTGATTTTCCGAATGGCGCCTATTGGGAGATAACGTATCGGGTGACGCCTGCTGGACGGGACGACAACCCATACGGCTCATTGCTAGACGGCTTTATTACGTGGAGCAATAGCGGCCAACTCGGCGCGTCGAGCTCGTTTTTGGAGTTCGATTTCCTGGAAGACTATGCCGGCGGATGCTGTCACCAGGGCAGCACCATCCACATGTGGGGCGCGGTCCCGGATGGTGCGCAGCGTGGTCTTTCGGTGGCGGGATATGTAGTCCCCGAGTATCACGTAGACCAGACCGCCTATCACACGATCGCCGCTCGCATCACGCAGGATGGTACGTCCAACTTGGCGATGTGTATGTACATCGACGGACAGTTCCAGAATTGTGGAGACATGGTAAGCAACGGTAACAGCGGCGCGACAGCGATCACACCGGCACAGCTGAATGAGCGGAACCTTCTCGCCCTGCAGGTCGGCCCGGTGAATACAACGCCCGTGGCCGCGACGATGGACATGCTCGTCAAGGACGTAAAGATCTGGACCTGCGCAAATTGGCAAGGAACGCTGAATACGCCGGGCAACGCCTGTAACGGGGCGGTGCTGACCTCGGCTCCTTAAAGCCGTGGCAACATCGCCGGGCTCAGCTCGGAAGCAGGAAGATCCTGAGTCTAGCAAGGACTTGTAGCGTTTGCGTTCGGTGGCAGCAAGGACGCTGGAAAACTCGATGTAATCGAGTTGACCAGCTCCCGCTTCTGGCTTAGCCGCGGCTCGCACTGCTGTGCCGCGCCACGCCCAGCCCTGCCAGGCCATGCCCCGCCGGCCTCGCAGTGCTGTGGCTTGACGGCCAAACAGAGCAGCGCTGAGGTATGCCGGGCTTCCGATGCTGGCCTTGCCTCGCGGCGACAGGCAATGCGAGGCCGTGCCCCGACAGGCTTGGCCAAGCTCCGCCGGCCGTGCCGTGCCTTGCCGAGCCGCGCAATCCCGAGCTCTGCGCGGCGCTGCCCGCCTTGCACTGCTATGCGATGCAAGGCCGAGCCGAGCGCCGGAATGTCGTTCTCGATGCCACACCAACCAGCTGGGCTGTGCTGAGCTCGTCATAAAGTTGCAGTGGCGCCACCTCGACGCTGGATGTCGGGAATGGCGGTTGAATGCGGCGCGAAGCATCGGCCGAGCGTCTCGAGATCGGGCGGTCCGCGGGCATCGAGTTCGGCTCCGATGGTCTCGGCGAACTCGGCCTCGCAAGAACGATCGTGAGCAAGCGCCAGTGACCCGACCATAGCGCGGCATGCCTGCAACGCAGATTACTCAGAGCGCCGATGAGACAACGCCGGCCGCCTCGATGCAAAGATGCAACATTGCAGGCGACGGCGCTCAGCAGATCGGGGCGTTCGAACTGGCGCGGCAGCCGGCCGTGGTGCCCCGTCACCACACGGAACAGGGGATAGCGCGCGGTTACGGTTCGCAAATCCGTGAAACCGTGGCCGAACCCGAGGGCCAGCGCCCCACGAAGAATGACCAGGATCCGAACCCTCGATTCCCCGGCTGACGGTTGATCGCTCGGCGAGCTCGCGACGGGCCGCCGGTCACCCCAAGCTTTCACGCTGGCGGCGTGGTTGCCTCGCGCGCGCCCGGTAAATCGAGGACAAAAGCCCTCTTTGTCTTCTCTGGGAACCTCCGGGATCTCTGAGGACGCTGGGATTCGCCGGGGGCGGAAAACGCCAAAATGGCGGACAAGAGCGAATTCCCTGATCAGGGCGGAAATTTCCCTCATCGCCGATTTACATTCCCTGCAAGGTCGCAAGAAATTCCCTGTTCGGATGCGCAGGGAATGGGCTCGCAAGACTCTGATTTAAATGCCGTTTTTTGCTGCTATTGACGCGCCGCGGAGCTCCAATCGATGAAATTCCCTGTAAAGTCCCTGCTAGCAGGGAATTTTCACATCTGCTTCGCGAGGGTGACGAGTTGGTCGCCGGCCTCCAGGATCTTTGGGATCAGTTGATTCGGTACCGGTTCTGGCTTCAACCGCCTCATCGACCAGATGGTCCGGATGATCTCGAACAAGTCGGCGGCGTTCGGGGCCGCGCCAGTCGTAGCGTGCTCGGTCATGCATTGTCTCCGCCTAAACTCGCGGCATGGCGATCGATTATAGAGCAGCGAGACGCTGAACGGTCGGGCTGCAGAATCGGCTCGAGCGCGCTGCGATGGCGACGCGGCAAACGAGCGTCTTATGGCGGCCGATCGACGCGCAATTCGCGCTGTCGCCGATGACGGCTACGAACCGTTCCGAAAGGACAACGCGAGATCCGGAAAAACTGAAGCGGCACGGAGCGCCCGCCGTGAGCAGGCGTTGTTGACATGCGCGGGAGAAACATCCTGCGCCGGGATCTCGAAGATGAGGTTGGAGGTAGATATGAGACGACCAATCCTGACGACGGCATCGGTCATCGCCCTAGGCGTCGGTCTCGCTCTTGCCGGGGCGACGCAGGCAAATGCCTGGAGCCACCACGCGGCGATGCATTCCAGCAGGATGCACATGTCTCGCGCCGAAATCAGCGACGTTCAACAGAAGCTCCAGGCCGATAATCTTTATCGTGGAAAGGTTGACGGCATGCTCGGGCCAGAGACCCGTCGCGCTATCGCAGACTACCAGAAACAGAACGGCCTGCGCGTGACCGCCAATCTCGATCAACAGACGAGGGATAGCCTGCTCGGCAATATGGGCACGGCTACTCCACCCGCGTCGGCCACCCGCATGACCCCGGCTCCGAGCCAGGGCGGGGCAAACGCTCCGGCCCCGAACCAGGGCGGAGCAAGCTATCATCCCACGCCGGGCGCCGGTAATTCCGCGACGGGCAGGTAGCTTCGCGGTCTGTCCTCTGCGCCCCGCCTCGAGCGGGGCGCTCGTTTCCCGCCAAAGGCGACCAGCGCCGGTGCCTCAGCCAATCGCTACCGGACCCTAGCGCACTATTGACGCCGCCTGGCAGGTGCGAGTAGGCGTCTTTCCGGGAAATTGCTTGTGAAAAGGAGATGTCATATGCCCGTAGCGGCAATGAATCACTTCACGGTGCTGAGCGACGACCTCGAGGCCACACGGCGCTTTTATTGCGATCTCTTCGGCTTCAAGGTGGGCTGGCGGCCGCCCTTTCAGTTTCCGGGATGGTGGCTCTATGCCGACGATGACACCCCGATCTTGCACGTTATCCACAGCGAGGATCTGCCACGGGACCGCGGCGGCGTCCTCGACCATATGGCGTTCTCAGCCAAGGACCTGCCGGCCACGGTCGCGACCCTCAAACGCGAGGGTATCGAATACGAACTAAGGCGCCTGCCCGGCGGCGGCATCTGGCAGCTGTTTTTCCATGACCCGTGCGGCGCCAAGGTTGAGTTCGATTTCGACAAGAGTGAACCGGCGCCCGCAGGCCACGTCGAGGCCTGATCCTCACCCGCGAGGCGCGTAGGGCTGTCGCCGCTTACTCCGCTGCGCGAGCGCCGAGAGCGGCGAGCCGCCGTTGCGCGTCGAGCGCGCTGGTGTCTTGCCCCGATGCTTGCTTTAGACGGAAATCGAACTGGGCAGCGAAGTAGGGCGGTTCGATGCCGAATCGGGCCGCTTCGCTGTTGCTAGTCTCGTGCAGCACGAAATCGCAGATCAGGGAGTCCTTGACGGCGAACACCGCGTCACTGCCGAGATACTCGTCGCGCCGGTCGAAAATGTGCGTCGTGACCGACTCGTAGCCCTCGGCTGACACGACGAAGTGGATGTGCGCCGGGCGCCAGGGATGGCAGCCGGCGGCGCGCAGCATCGCTCCGACGGGCCCGTCGGAGGGGATCGGGTAATTGACCGGCAGCACGGTGCGGATCAAATAGCGCCCGTCAGCGTCGGTGCGGAACCTGCCACGCATGTGCAGGTCGCCCTTGAGGCTATCGTCCTGCGAGTTGTAGAGGCCGCTCGACTGCGTTTGCCAGACATCGAGCAGCGCGCCCTCGATCGGCCGGCCGTCGAGGTCGAGGACCCGACCGCTGACCAGGGTCGGGGTTCCGGTCTTGTCGAGCCGGGCGATGTTGCCGCCGGCCGCCAATTCGGGGGCGCCGAGCCGGTGAAAAGGCCCGAACACCGTCGATTCGGTCGCCCCATCGGGTTTGCGGTGGTTGATCAGGTCGACCACCATCGAAACGCCGAGCGTATCCGAGAACAGGATGAATTCCTGGCGCTTGTCGCTGCACATTTGGCCAGCTTCGGTCAGGGTTTCGATCGCCTGAAACCACTCCGCCTCGGTCAGCTCGACCTCCTTGACGAAGGCGTGCAGGTGCCGGACGAGGCTGAGCATGATCTGCCGCAGGCGCGGATCTGGCGTCTGCGAGAAACGCTGCAGCGCCTCGGCCGTGATGTCGTCTTCGGTTTTGTTGCGGTGGATCGGCATCGCCACTCTCCCTCATACCGTTCGAGGAGAGATATAGCGGAAACCGGCGGGTGCCGCATCGAAAGCGACCACTTGCCTCTCCCCGCCGGCGGGGAGAGGCAAGGCGATGTCGTCTCGCCGGTCAGACGGCGTCGGCGACCTTCTGACCGTTGGGACTGCCGAGACCGGTGCAGGCATCCCACCCGGTGGTGGCAGCGAAGTCCCCGTTATTACCTTGCGTTATATCATGCAAGGCTGTCGCATTTACGTAGAGGTGGGGGTTGATGAACCCCGCGCGCCGGGCCTTTGCCGCGTTGATGCGTGCGATGAGGCCAGCCCATAGCGGGGCTACGGCGCTCGTTCCGCCGATGACCGTGTTCTGGCCGTCGACCCGCACGTCATAGCCGGTTTGCGGGTCGGCGTCGCCGGCGACATCGGGTACACCCCGCATCGCCAGTGCCTCTGTTCCCCCGTGGGTCCGCGTGACCTGCAGCCCCTCCTGGTATGGAGGCAATGCAAAGAAGCTGCTGACGCCGCCACCGGTCGCGCCGCTGTTGGGGCCTTCGTTCCACACGGTCTCCTGCGTGATGGACGTGCCGGAAGCTTGCAGATTGGTGCCGCCGCAGCCCAGGACAAACGGGCTCGACGCCGGGAAATCAACGTGATCGGCGCCGTCGCCGACGCCGTCATCCGACCCGCCATCGCCCGCTGCCACGCACACGGTGATCCCCATCGTGGCGGCAGCCTGGAAAGCCTGGTCGTAGGCCGTCATCGCCTGCTGGGTCCAGGCCGATTCCGGCCCGCCCCAGCTGATCGAGATGACCGACGGCTTGTTTGTCGTGTCGTGGATTGCCGAGGTGATCGCGTCGAGGAACCCGGCATCGGTGTTCGGCGCGAAATAGACGACGATCTTGGCGCCGGGCGCGATCGCCCCGGCGACCTCGATGTCCAACATGACTTCGCCGTCCGGACCATTGCCGGAGCCCGTCGGATGGTTCTTTCCGTGATCGACAGAGACGGCGAGCACCCTCGGCTGGGTTACCTGCACTCCCGAGAAATACCGTTGCAGGTCAGTGGTGCGATAGCCGCCGCCGAGTTCTATGATGGCGATGCACTCGCCTTGTCCGGTGCTGGCGGGAAAGCCGTAGAGTGCAGCCAGTTGCGTCGGGGTGAAGGACGCGGCCGCCGCCGCGGCTGCATGCCACTGCACATTGCCGTGAGTGGGGCGGGTGCGAAAATGCGGGCGCGCCTGGGGCCGATTGTCGAGGCCGAGCACCGCAGTGACCACTCCGTGCAGTTCGTCGGGCAGATGGATCGCCCCGGTCCTGCCGCGATAGGAACCGCCGGCATGCTCGAACTGCTGCAGGTCGACGCCAAAAGCGTCATTGAACTGGGCCACTGTGCCGGAGAGCACGACCGACCGCCTGCCCGGGTGCTCCTCGACGACGGCCAGGCCGTGCTGGTTTGCGAACTGTTTGACGGCTTGGAGATCGGTCGAGTCGGCTCCGAATTGCTGGTCGTACTCCTCATGCGTCAGGTGCCGCTCGGACTTGTCTCCGGCGGCCATTTTCCTGACCCTTTCCTGTAATGCATCATGCTGACGGTGGCGCAGGACCAAGGTGACCTCCAGCCGCTCCGTCGGATCGGCTTTTCCGATCGAACGTGCGCCCGGCAGCGGTTGCCTCTCGCTGCCAATCAGCGGATTCTTTGGCATAGCTCCACACTCCTTAGTTTGTTGACATGTGCCGCGCAGGATCTGCGAACGGCTCTGCAACGGCACGAAGCGGCAGCCAGATCGAACTGAATTTTCACTGTAACATTGGTTTGTTAGGCCGGGATCGCCAAACAACCTAGCAAATTAACTATGCCACAAATATTCGTTAAAATCAAGCGTCATCTCTACTGGTAGTGACTCACTTTGAAATCTGGGCAGCAAGCCAGTTTCCGCGGTTATGGATCAGTCTTGCCGGAATTGGCAGAGCAACGGCTCGGCAGCCGATGTGGCCCGGTTCGTGGAACCGCCGGTTAGGGCCGGCAGCATTGCCACAGGTCGCCCTCGACCTCTTCTGGATGTTTGGCTGTTTTTGCAGCCAGATAACAGCCAGTGCAGTAATTGCCAAATCAGAAATACAAGGATTTCTACCGAGGCCGTGACCCCATGCTCGGAATCCTGGGAAGAGCCACGTCGGTCCTCCCAAAGCCGATTTTGTCACCTGTTCCACCTGTTTTATCAGGTGCACATCAGGCTCGGTTCTCCCACAGCTCTCCCCGCTGTTTTCGCTATTTGCACCCAAATAACAGTCATGGCTCCAGCTCGCCCAATCGCCCAGCGCAGCCCATCGGCGCTTTCTTGAAGCTCCATGAGACGCGAACATTGTGGCAATTTTAGTGTTGCCTATATAGTAATGAGGCGCCCGAGGCTCTCCAACTGGCGGGGGGTTACCCCCGCCCTGAAGGCGGCGCGTTGCTCGGTGCTTTCGTGCTCGTGGGGAAACCGTAGTCCAGGCCGCGCTGTCGTCCTTCATGCACGAGCATCGCGAAGTTCCGAAAGAAAGGTACTTAAAGTCCGTGGACTCCACATCATCGCATAACTCCGCAGATTTCTAAGTGAGTCACTACCCTCTACTGGGCGCTCCGCGGTGCGTGCGACGACAATCGAAGGCTCAAGCGGCCGCGGCAAAAGCCATTTTGAGTCGATCGTACTCGGCGCGCACGATTTCGGCGCCATAGATGCGTTCGAGCCGTCGGACGGTGAAATGACCGCGCGCCACATCCTGGAAGTGCTCGATAAAGGCGAGATTGACCGCCGCACCGCCTACTGCGCCGACCACCGCGACGGTCTGAGCGGCGATCTTCTGGGATACGACGACGCCAAAGCGCGAGGCGATCTGCGTCAGGAAACGGACGAGAAACGGCGCACCTTCACGGATCGCGCCCTTATCCAACGCGAAGTCGGCGACCTCAACCAGGCCGCGGGCGAGCATCGCGCGGACCGCGAAATAATCGGCCTCCACGCCCGTCTCGTCGGTCGGGTGTCCGCCGAGCGCGAACACTTCGAGGCACGCGAGCCCGGTCGGCGGATCTGTCAGGTCCTCGCCTTCCTCCTGCGCGATCGCCGCGATGGCGCGCAGCATGATTGTGGTCGAAAACGGCAGCTCGACGGTCAGCGCGGCGAGGCCGAACGCGCCGCCGATCGCCCCCGAGGTGCAGGCGAGCCCGGAATGAAGCTTGCGGCCGCCGGTGAAGCGGCGGCTGCGCAAACTGTACAATGCGACATCGAGCGCCCGCTCCAGGGCATGCTTGGCAACCTTGGCGACCGCCGTCGAGGCGGTTGCCGGCAATGCCCGCTGCACAAACCCGACCGGCTTCCCGGCGAGCGCCGCAAGCCGCCCGGCGAGGCTCGGGCTTTCGAGCCGTCGCACCGCTGCGGCAAGAGCCTCTTGATCCGCTGGCGAGAAATCCATGCCCAGTAGCTGAGCCTGCGACCAAGTTCGCACAAGAGCGCCCGCTATTGTCGAGCTCGGCGCTTCAGCGGCGAGCAGGTAGGCCCGCGCCCGGTGCCGCAATTCCAGATCATCTTCAACAAGTCCCGGTTTCAGAGCGTGGTGCCGTGGCTGATGCTCAACCGCGAGGGCCTCGACATTCTCATCCATCCGCTGACCGACGTAATGGCAGACGACCACACCGTCTACGCGCTGTGGCTTGGCGCGCCGATCAAGCTCAAGCTCGATGCGATGCAGCGCAGAGGATACCGAATCGAGCTGCTGCCAACGGCCGAAGGGACTGCCTGACGATGATGCGTCCTTCGAGACGCGGCCTTCAGGCGCTCCTCGCGATGAGGCAAATTCTTGATGGCACAAAGAAAACACCTCATCCTGAGGGGCCGCCACCGGGTCCGCGCATCGCGCGGCCCGAGGACAGGCTCCGCGGCCGTCTCGAAGGACGCACTAGGCTCCTCCAGTTCTGCTTAAAATGCCGGAGATACGACAATGACGGAACCAACCACTCAGCCGATCAAAATCGACGGCTACCACGCGCATGTCTATTACGACCCGACGACCCGGGCGCGCGCCGCGCAATTGCGGGAAACGATCGCCAGCGCGCTCGGTGTCGAGGTCCGGGAATTGAGCGACCAGCCGAGGGGCCCGCACCCGGTTCCGCAGTTCCGGTTTATGTTCACGACTGCGCAGTTTGAGAAGATCGTGCCGTGGCTGATGCTCAACCGCCAGGGCCTCGACATTCTCGTCCACCCGCTGACCGACAACTCCTACGACGACCACTCGCGCTACGCGGTGTGGCTCGGCTCCCCGGTGTCTCTGAAGCTCAACGCGATGCGCCGCGCCTACCGCGCCGAGCAATATCCGATGCCACATTGAGCGGGCCACGCCGACGCGGTCGCAGAAGCGGGCTCGGCATGTGCCTGTTTTAATGGTTAGGACCCGTGCACCACGCCGTCATACTCGCGAAAGCGGGCATCCAGAGCGACCGGTATTGCGCTTCTTTGCCGCCCCCCGGCCCCGCCCTTGCGGGGTAGACGGAAAGCGGCGCGCAGGGGGTTGTCTATACCATCAAGCGAGACTCGGGGGTAAGTCCGATGGCAAAGAAAACCAGTTTGCTTTCACGGACCCGTCGGCGCCTCAAGAGCTGGCTTCACAGTCGCTTCGAGCCGTGGCATGTCGCGCCCTGTGGCGGTATCCGGGTGCATTACAAGGACTGGCTCGACGGCGGCGGCAGGTCCTTTGGCCAGGAGATGATCCCCTTTCTGCGGGACCGCGGCATGCCCAGGCAGACGCGGGTGTTCGAATGGTGCGCCGGGCCGGCCTTCATTGGCTTCTCGATGCTTGGCCATGGCTTGTGCGAGAAGCTCTGCCTGGCGGATATTAACCCGGTGGCCGTGACGGCCTGTCGGCGCACGATCGCGGATAACGGGTTGGGCGGGAAGGTCACGGTCTATCACTCCGATAATTTAACGGCGATCCCGATAGAGGAGCGGTGGGACCTGGTCGTTGGCAACCCGCCGTTTTTCGACAACGGGGCGTTCCATTTGCGGGCCCACGACAGGGAGTGGCGGCTTCATCGCGAGTTCTTCGCGACGATCGGCCGTTTTCTGCGCCCGGGCGGGATCATAGTGTTGCAAGAAAACAATCTAGGCTCCACGGCCGAGACCTTTCGTGAAATGATCGAGACGGCGGGGCTCGCGATCGTTTTTGTCGACGGCTGCGCGCCCCGACGAACCCCCGACTTGCGCATCTACTACATTGGCGTCATGCGACGCGGCGACGTTGCGCCGGCCTGGGCAAGCGGAGCGGGCATAAACATGGACAGCTCAGTCCGGGTGCCGATCGGATGAACGCGCATCGTGCGGACCCCGTCGATGATGTACCAACCTTATTCAGCTGGGCCACAAGTTTCTCGATGCGAGGCGCGCACCCTCGCCCGCACCGGTTCCGCAGTTCCGGTGTGTGTTCACGGCTGAACACTTCGAGAATATCCTGCCGTGGCTGATGCTCAACCGCCAGGGCCTCGACGTTCTCGTCCGCCCGCTGACCGACAACTCCTACGACGACCACTCGCGCTATGCGATGTGGCTCGGCTCTACGATGCCGTTAAAGCTCAACACAATGCGCCGCACCTACCACGCCGAGCAGTATCCGACGCCGCGCTGAGCGAGGCCGCGCGCGCCGCCGATCGCCCCCGAGGTGCAGGCGAGCCCGGAATGAAGCTTGCGGCCGCCGGCGAAGCGGCGGTTACGCAGACTGTACAGAGCGACCTGGAGCGCCCGCTCCAGCGCGTGTTTCGCCAGCTTGGCGATCGCCGTCGAGGCGGCCACCGGCAATGGCCGTTGCACAAAGCCGACGGGCTTTTCGGCGAGCGCCGCGAGCCGCCCGGCAAGGTTCGGGCTTTCGAGCCGGCGCACCGCTGCGGCAAGAGCTTCTTGATCCGCTGGCAGGAAATCCATGCCCTGTAGCTGAGGGTAGGCGCCCCGCCGCGGAAGAGTCCCAATTCGAAAGACGGAGACTAGACGCTGCGCCGTGGATATTGTTTGTCACCCGGGTCTTGAGAGGCGCGATGAAGATTTTCTACGGCTGGATAATCGTCGGCGCCGGCATCGTCATAACGTGCCTTGGGATGGGCACGATGATGTCGCTCGGCATCTTTCTGCAGCCGATGTCGGCGGCGACCGGCTGGTCCCGCACCAGTATCTCGACCGCGGCGTTCCTCAATTTCCTGTGCATGGGCCCGGCCTCGTTCCTCTGGGGAGCGCTCTCCGACCGGTTTGGGACGCGGGCCGTCGTGCTCGCGGGCGGCGCGCTGTTGGGCCTCGGTCTCGCGGCGGCGAGCCAGGCCGGCACAGTCGGCCAATTCCAGCTCCTGTTCGGCGCGATCATCGGTGTGGCGGCCGGCAGCTTCTACGCACCGCTGACCGCCACGGCGACACGCTGGTTCACCCGGCATCGCAGCCTTGCGGTGGCCCTCATCTCGGCAGGCTTCGCGGTCGGCTCGATGACGATATCGCCGCTGGCGCGCTGGCTCATCGACGATTACGGCTGGCGTACCGCAATGTCGACCTTGGGCGCCCTCTCGTGGCTCCTCATCATTCCGGCCGCTCTGCTGGTGCGCAAACCCCCAGCGCTGCCGCGAGCCGCCGGCACCGCGGCGGGCATGAGCCTCGCCGACCGCGAGTTCACCGTGGCGCGTGCGCTCTGCACGCCGCAATTCGCCGCCATCTCGTTCACCTACTTCGCGTGTTGCGCGGCGCATTCCGGGCCGATCTTCCACATGGTCAGCTATGCGATCGACTGCGGCGTGCCGGCAATGGCCGCCGCGACCGTCTTCGGCGCAGCGGGCGTGGCGTCTTTGAGCGGCCGCATCATCGGCGGGCTTGCGGCCGACCGCATCGGCGCGAAGCGCATGATCGTCTTCGGACTCGCGCTCCAGGCCGTCTCGGTGAGTCTTTATGTATTCACGCGTGACCTTGCGGGCTTCTACGGCCTCGCGCTGATGTTCGGCTTTTCCTACGGCGCAGTGATGCCGCTCTACGCCATTCTCGTGCGCGAATATTTCGGCGCCCGGATCATGGGAACGATGTTCGGCGCGGTCAACATGGCCTCGACCCTCGGCATGGCGATCGGTCCGTGGACCGGAGGTTGGCTCTACGACGTCTACGGCAGCTATTTCTGGCTCTATATCGGCTCGTTCGGCATCGGTCTCGGAGCCGTGGCCATCGCCCTCACCTTCCGCCCGCCCCGCGAAGTTTCGGTCGGGCTACCGGGCGCGAGCGTCACACAAAGCGCGTAGCTCTCGGCCGGAATTATGCGGCGGCGCACAGGTCGTAGAACGGGTAGTCTGTATAACCGTGAGCATCGAAGGTGTAGAACGTGTCGCGGTCGTAGTCGTTGAGCGGCAATCCCCGCCTGATGCGCTCGGGCAGGTCGGGGTTCGAGACGAAGTAGCGCCCGAACGTAACCAGATCGGCGTCACCCTTCTCGACGATCGCCTCGGCGCTATCCGGTTCGAAGCCGCCGGCCGCGATGATCTTGCCTTTGAAGATCTTCCGCAGTTGCTCGGATGCGACAGGGGCCTGCCCCTCGCCGATCAGCACATTGCCCTTGACGCGCGGCTCGATGATGTGGAGATAGGCGAGGCCAAACCGGTTCAACTGCGCCGCTAACGTAAGAAAACAGCGCCTGCGGATTGCTGTCCGACATCCCGTTCCATGTTCCGCTTGGCCCGATCCGCACAGCGACGCGATCGCCTCCCCACACCGACGCCATCGCCTCGACGAGCTCCAGCAGGAAGCGCGAGCGGTTTTCGATGGAACCACCATAAGCGTCGGTGCGCTTGTTGCTGCCGTCCTGAAGAAACTGATCGGGCAGATAGCCATTGGCGGCATGCAGTTCGACGCCGTCGAAACCGGCAGCCTTCGCCCGCTCGGCGGCTTTGCGATAGTCCTCGACGATGCCCGGAATCTCGGCAATATCGAGGGCCCGATGCGGTGAGGGCTTGATCCAGCCGCTGGGCGCCGAAACGACGTGCGACGCATCCGCCCAGTAGGATGGATCGACGGAAGCCGAAACCGGCATGTGGCCACCCGCCATCTCGACGCGCGAAGAGCGTCCCGTATGCCACAGCTGCGCGAACATGCAGCCGCCCTTCGCATGGACGGCGGCGGTGATCTTCTTCCATCCTTCGACCTGTTGGTCCGAGTACAGACCGGGTGCTCCAAGCCACCCGCGACCCGTCAGCGATACCGAGGTTCCCTCGGAGACGATGAAGCCGCCGTCGGAAGCTCGCTGCGCGTAATACTCGAGCATCAGACCGCCGGGGATGTCCCCCGGCTGCTCGGATCGTGAACGCGTAAGGGGCGCCATCACGATGCGGTGCTTTAGGGTGATCGGTCCGATCTGCACCGGCGTGAACAAATGCGGACGGAGCAGGCTCAGTCATGGTGATCGGTCCCTAGCGGTGGGCGGGGTTGTTTAGATCTTGGCGCCATCGAACTGCAAACACTCAGGCCAACGCCAACGGCGTTCGCACGATCCGTCATAGACTACTTCCGGGGGTCGCCGGCCGACAGCGACGCCCCGGAAAGCTCAGCGGGAAACTATGGCTTTTTCGCGCGACGCGCCCAAGTACACGGCCGTTCATCGAGGTTCTCCGGAGCTTAGAACATCGTGTTGGCGTTAGCCGAGGTCTCCGGGATCGGCTGGATCACGTCCCAGTGCTCGAGGACCTTGCCGCCTTCCAGGCGGAAGATGTCTACCACCGCCTCTCCGCGGGGATTTGGTTTGCCAACTAGATAATCGCCGGACAGGCCGTGCCAATGACAGTGAAGAATAACGTAGTCGCCGTCAGCAAAGACACGCTTGATCTCGCAGCGAGCATCCGGATGATTCGACGCCACCGGTAGCGACCTTCCTCAAGCCTTCCATGCCGTCTTCGATCAGTGGATTGTGCTGGCGATAGGGTGTCACCAGCGTAACGCCGGAAGGCATCTTCGACCCGGCCGTCGATCAGAGCTTTGTAGAAGGTGACGGCGATGTCTTTGTTGGTCTCGGACATGGGCTTTCTCCTTGATCAGGACATCGTGTTGGGGTTGGCGGCGGTCTCAAGGTGTTCCCGCGCACTTTAGGAAAGCCTGGTTCCACCGGTCCAGCCCGCCATGGGCAGCGATCACGAGATCCTTCAGATCGCTCATCTGTGACTCCTTCTGCCAGTTGCCGCACGAGATGTGCGCGGCCGATTGAGGCGTACGATCTCTGATCCAAAGGCCGCTGGCGAAGGGATCAGACGGTGACAACGATCTTTCCGAACTGTCCGCTTTGCTCGAGATACCGGTGCACTTCCGCCATCTCGTCGAAGGTGAAGGTGCGGTCGATGACCGGCTTGAGCGCGCCCGTCTCCAGCCCTTTGACCACGAACTCGATTGCCGCCTTACGTCGGGTCTCGTCGCCGGTCGTTAGCCAGATGTTGTGCGCCTTGATGGTCGGCACCTTGGCGATCATCTCCAGCACCGGCAGCGGGGTGACGCCCGTGCTGAGCAGGCCGTAGATGTAAATGATGCCACCGAAGGACAGCGCCGAAATCAGCTTCGGGAAAGTTGGGCCGCCGACGGGATCGAACGCGACCCGAGCGCCCAGGCCGTTTGTGATCCGCATCACCTCTGCGACCAGATCGGTTTCTTCGGTGGCGATGACATGCGCCGCGCCGGCGTCGAGGAGCTGCTGCTTCTTCGCCGAGGTGCGGGTCAGCGCGATGGTCGTCGCGCCCGCATAGTTGGCGAGCTGGATCGCCGCGAGGCCAACGCTGCTGGACGCCGCCGGGATGAGAACGAAGTCGCCCTTGGCGACCTTCGCGTCCTCGATGAGCGCGCCATAGGCGGTCACGAACATCATCCAGACTGAAGCGGCCTCGGTGAACGAAAGCGATTTCGGCTGCCGGACAACGGCATGGTCCGGTACGAGGATGACCTCGCCATAGGTCGAGTAGTCGTTCAGCGAGAAGGACGGGATGACGTTGACTTCGTCACCAACCGCGAATCCGCTCACATCCTTGCCGACAGCGTCGACGGTGCCTGCGGCCTCGTAGCCGAGACCTGCCGGAAACTTGACGCGCTCGATATAGTCGTCGACCCGCCACATGGCCTCCGCGCGGTTGATGCCAATCGCCTTGACCTTGATGCGGACCTCGTTCGGGCCAGGAGCCGGGACCTGGCTCTCGACGAATTCGAGAACCTCAGGCCCTCCGGCCTTCGCGAATTTGATCGTGCGTGACATGGCGGTCTCCGTTGAATTGAGCGCCCCTGGGCCGAGAGAAAGGATGCGCTTGGCGGGCGAACGCCTGGCGCAGGAAATCCGTCGGCCTGCTCGACGGCGCGGCGGGCGTGTCGGCGAGCGCGTTCAGCATGACGAAATCATGGATCGTGCCGAGATAGCGCGTCGCAGCGACCGGCACGCCGGCGCTGATCAGCTTCCGGGCGCAGGCTTCGCTCTCGTCACGCAGCACGTCGTTCTCGTTTAGGCCTCTCGCCGTTCTTCGATCGCGTCGACGCGATTGGGGTAAAAGGCGAGATAATCCTTGATCGGCGTGACGGCGGCGTAGGGAGCCTCATAACTCCACACCGCGTTGATCGAGCGCTCGCCGCCGAGCGGGATGCTGAAATAGCTGCAATCGCCTTTGTACGGGCAGTAAGTGGTGTGATCGGTGCGGTCGAGGAGCGTCATGTCGACATCTTTGCGCGGGATGTATTGAACCGCGGGATAGGCGGCTTCGCGCAAGGTCAGCGCTTCTCGCGTGTCGGCGACGACCCGGCCGGCCAACGTGACCACGATGCGGGCGGGATTGCGTTCGATCGTGATCGGATGATCGGGCCCGGGAATTTTGACCGGCTTTGCTGCGGTTGCGACATTCGGTTCCATGGCTTCACCTCGCTGTGTCTGGGTTTCGGATTCACATCTTACCCCGCCGACTTCCCGCCATCGACCGGAAAGCACATGGCCGCTGATAAAGGACGCCTGGTCGGAGCAAAGAAACAGGATGGCGTTGGCGATCTCGTCGGGCTCGCCGACGCGGCCGAGCGGCACGGTCGAGACGAGGCCGGCCTTTCTTTCGGCGTTGCCGGTAAAGCGATTGAGCATCCCGGTCTCGGTCGGCCCCGGTGCTACCGCATTGACGCGAACGCCCGAGCCCGCGACCTCGAGCGCCGCGGATGTGGTGAGCCCCTCGACCGCGTGCTTGCTGGCGGCATAGACGGAGGCGTTGGGGGTGCCGGCGTGACCGTAGGTCGACGAAACATTGACGATGCTGCCGCTGCGCTGAGCCTGCATCACCCGCAGCTCATGCTTCATGCTGAGCAGCGTGCCGAGCACATTGGTATCGAACGTCGCGGCGTAGCTGTCGGCGGTCTGCTCCGTCACCGGGCCGGGCTTGCCTTCGGTGCCGGCGCTGTTGACGGCCGCATCCAGACGACCGAAGCGCGCGACGGTCTGATCGACCAGGCTGCGCACATCGTCCTCGCGGCGCACGTCGGCGCGGATGAACTCCGCTTTGCCGCCGAACTCGCGCAGCTCAGCAGCCAACGCCTGGCCGACGTCCTCATGGCGGCCGGAAACGACGACGCGGTTGCCTTCCCGCGCAAAGGCAAAGGCCGCTGCACGCCCAATTCCAGTCAGCGCGCCGGTAATCAAGACAACGGGGGTGCTCATATCGCTACTCCCTTCTACGGAGCCGGCATTCCAAGGATTGCTGCCGGTCCCGAAGATTTGGGTTTTCCTGGCAGCTCCGAGAAAGACTTTGTAAGGTCGAGGTCATACTTGGCAGGCATGGCACGAGAGATATGGAGCTGCGGCATCTGCGTTATTTCGTGGCCGTCGCCGAGGAAGGAAGTCTGACACTCGCAGCCGATCGGCGGCTGCATACCGCACAGCCCTCACTGAGCCGGCAGATCCGCGACCTGGAATCGGAAGTCGGCGTCCAACTCCTGATACGCAGCCCGCGTGGGATCGAGCTGACAGCGGCCGGTCGGGCGTTTCTCGATCACGCGCGGCTGGCGCTATCTCAGGTCGAGGCGGCCGGCGAAGCGGCGCGCCGGGCCGCTTATCCGGCTAAGGCGTCCTTTGTCATCGGGTTCCTCACCGGAACCGAGTTGGAATGGTTGCCCGAAGCCGTACGGATCCTGCGCGGCGAATTGCCCAACATCGAAATCGTCACCTCCAGCCAAACCTCGCCGGAACTCGCGGACGCTCTGCTGCGGCGAAAAATCGACGCGGCTTTTTTGCGTCCCGCGCAACAGATGCCGGACCTGGTGTTCAAGCCATTGATCAAGGAACCGCTCATCGCCGTCCTGCGCAGCGACCATCGGCTCGCTGCGCTTGACGCGTTTAGCCCGGAAAATCTCGTCGGCGAAACATTCATCAGCGTAGCGAACAACGCCCCTGCCGTGCGCGCCGCCATCGACGATTACCTGAGATGCTCGGGGGTCGAGATCACGCCCGATCACGAAGCAACCAGTACCTACATGGCAATATCATTGGTGGTGTCGACCCGAGGCATAGCCTTATTGCCACTCTATACGCAAAATTTCCTGCCGCCCTCGGTCACAAGTCGTCCAATAAAGGGTGAAGCGCCAACGATCGACTTGGTTCTCGGCTACCACAAGGAGAACAAGCTCGCCGCTTCTCAAGCTGTTTCTGTCGAGGGTGGACGACCTGATCGCCCGCGTGTCGAAAAGGAGCCACTGAGCGCAGCGACAGAGGTCAGCGCCGGGCTCGGGTGCGTTTGACCTAGTCGGACATGGGTGGGATGCATTGCGGGAGGCGAGGCTTGCCCGCGCCGACCTGGCGCAGTACTCCGTCGCAAGCGAGCGAAAGCGGAGGGAACGGGATGATTGCGGGCGAATTCGATGTCGTCGTCGTCGGGGCCGGCAATGCCGGGATGTGCGCGGCGCTGGCGGCGCGCGGGGAGGGGGCTCGGGTGCTCGTTCTCGAAGCGGCGCCGTTCGACGAGCGCGGCGGCAACAGCCGGTTTACCGCGGGCGCGCTGCGGTTTGTCTATAACGGCGTCGACGACCTCCTGAAGCTCTGCGATCTCAGCGAGACCGAGCTCGCGACCAGCGATTTCGGGACCTACACCACCGACCAGTATTACGACGATCTCGGGCGGCTGACCGACTACCGCAGCAATCCCGACATGGCCGAGCTGCTCGTCACCAAGAGCCAGGAGACGCTATTGTGGATGCGCAGCCAGGGCATCCGCTTTGCGCCGATGTATTCGCGGCAAGCCTTCAAGCACGAGGGCAAGTTCGTCTTCTGGGGCGGGCTCGCGCTCGAGGCCTGGGGCGGCGGGCCGGGGCTCGTCGAGGGTCTCTTCAAGGCGGCCGAGGAACGGCAGATCCAGATCGCCTACGAGGCGCGCGGCGAGGCGCTGATCGCCGACGATGACGGCGTGCACGGCGTCGTCGCCAAGGTCGAGGGCAAGACCACGCGGATCCCGGCCAAGGCGGTCATCCTCGCCAGCGGCGGGTTCGAGGCCAATGCCGAGATGCGCACCCGCTATCTCGGCCCGGGCTGGGATCTCGCGAAGGTGCGCGGCACCCGCTTCAATACCGGGGCGGGGATCAAAATGGCGCTCGACATCGGCGCGATGCCCTACGGCAACTGGTCGGGCTGCCACGCGGTCGGCTGGGATTACAACGCGCCCGAATTCGGCGACCTCGCGGTCGGCGACAATTTCCAGAAGCACAGCTACCCGTTCGCGATCATGGTCAATGCCGATGGCGTGCGTTTTTGCGACGAAGGAGCGGATTTCCGCAATTACACCTATGCCAAATATGGCCGCGAAATCCTCAACCAGCCGCATCAGTTCGCCTGGCAGATCTTCGACCAGCAGGTCGTCCACCTGCAGCGCGACGAGTACCGCATCCGCCAGGTGACCAAGGTCACCGCCGACACGATCGAGGGGCTGGCCGACAAGATGGCCGAATACGCCCCGGTCGATAAGGCACGGTTTCTCGAAACCGTCCGCGAGTACAACGCCGCGGTGCAGCGCGACATCCCCTACAACCCGACGGTCAAGGACGGGCGCACCACCGAGGGCCTCGCAATCAACAAGACCAATTGGGCGATGCCGATCGAAAAGCCGCCCTTCGAGGCTTATTGCACGACCTGCGGGGTTACGTTCACCTTCGGCGGCTTGCGCATCGACACCGACGGGCGGGTGCTCGATACGGCGCAAAAGCCGATCCCCGGCCTTTATGCCGCGGGCGAGCTCGTCGGTGGGCTCTTCTATTTCAATTACCCGGGCGGGACCGGCCTGGTTTCCGGTTCGGTATTCGGCAAGATCGCCGGAACCACCGCCGGAACCGCAGTCCTGCGGCGCTGAACCGATTAAGAGAAAAGCAGTTGCGAATTTAACGCGCATATGCTAGAATTCTTTACGACATTAAACATAGAACCTGAGTGATGTCCGCACCCGCTGACAGCGGAGATCAGCCAGGATCAGCCAGGAGTTTTGGCTGCTCTTCCTGCGCCGCGCCGCTGGAAATTGAGGAATTCTGCGAAGAAGAATTGATGCGTGGCTGATAATTTCCTGGAAAACAGCAGAAACAGCCAGCGCCGGCTTCGGCATCCCCGCCCTAGCCCCGGGTGGGGGAGGGCGAGGATCCGCCATCGTCAATTAGCGATAGTACCAGGCGTGATGCCAATGGGGGCCATAGCCCCAGCCGTAATGACGCCAATAAGGATGGTGATGACGCCACCACCAGGCATGCGATCCACCCCAGCAATGCCAAGAGTATCCGTTCCACCAGCACCGCGCTTCTGCCGGTTGAGCGAAGGCAGCGGTGCCGATCGCCAAGGCGGCGAGCGTCGCCAGGACGAATTTTCTCATCGCTTTACCTCCTCGATGCTTGTCGACTAACAGTACAACGAGGAGGCAAGGCGAATTACTCCCGTTAACCACAAATTTTATTGGCTTCGGACATTGCCGCCAGCATGGCCTCCACCACGGCCTGCGGGTTCGCGGCCCGCATCACCTCGCCCATGACCGCAACTCCGCTCGCTCCGGCAGACAAGCAGAGCGGGGCGTTCGCAGGCGTTATCCCGCCGAGCGCAATTACCGGGCCCGGTACCTGCGCTATGATCTCGGCCAAGCCGTCGAGACCGATCGCGGGGCCGTAGCCCGGCTTGCTGGCGGTCGGGAAGACCGGGCTGACGGTGACGTAATCGGCGCCAGAACCCAGCAGCGCCGCCGCTTCCTCGGCGGAATGCGCCGAGGCGCCGATCAGCCCGTCAGGAAGGCGGGCGCGCGCGGCTTCGGGGTTTCCTGCGCTCCGCAGATGCACCCCGGCCGCTCCGGACATCACCGCGGCATCGACATCCTCGTGTACCGTAACGGTTGCTTCCCAGCGGCGGCCGAGCGCCACCAGAGCGCTCAGAAGGGTGCGGCGTTCGGCCGCCGGCAGATCCTTCTCGCGCAGGCTGAACCAACGGCAACCGCCGGCAAATATTGCCCCGGCGATCTCTTCGAGCG
The DNA here is from genome assembly GCA_963695605.1 of uncultured Alphaproteobacteria bacterium. Classification (GTDB taxonomy): domain Bacteria; phylum Pseudomonadota; class Alphaproteobacteria; order ATCC43930; family CGMCC-115725; genus AP-15. The sequence continues at coordinate 21,138 of CAVOHI010000071.1, forward strand.
GCCGGCGCGCCTGGTGGCGGTCCGATATGACCAGCAGCGGCGGAGCGGGGAACCTCACGCCAGGTCTTCCTTACGGCCGCGGCGGAGCAAGGAGCAGCTCGGCCTCGATCGTCACCCGGACCGTTGCTTCGCCGGGCTCGGCGACAGGCGCTGCCATTGCCATCGCGGCAAAACGAGGTACCGGCCTGCCGCCGGTTTCGGCATTGCCCACGCGCACATCACGGAACCGAACGACGGTCAGGTGCATGCGGTCGGCGATCGAGGCGGCACGATGGTCGAGCGCGGCAAGCGCTTCGTCGGTCAGATCCTGCTCGGCCCCGCGGACCGTCTCGGGCGAAATATCGTAGGTCAGCGATGAAGTCGACAGACCATCGGATTGCAGCGCACCGGCCAGCTTCAGCATCGAATCCGCGTCTTTTCCGGTCAAAATCACCGACTGGCTGCCGCGCCAACGGGTGGGGCCGTTCTGCGGGCGCTCTTCGCCGACATTGTAGGAGCCGGTCTCGACCCGCACCCCTTGCACCTGCCGCGCGCGATCGAGGGCTGCGGCCATTCGTCGATTGATCGCCGCCTGGACCGAGCGAGCATCCGCCCCGGTCTCCTCGACCCTGAGCTCTATGCGCAAGAGGTCGCGGATTACCGAGCGCTCTGCCGTCTGGCTGAGGTGGAGCACGGTCAGGCGCTGATCCGCGTCCTGCGCCAGCGCGTGGGCCGACGCAAAGAGCGCGACGGCAATCGCGAGAAATGCCCTCACCCGCCTCACTCCGCTCGGCTCGCGCTCCAGCACCCTATACGGTCAGTCGTTTCTGGTGAGTTCGCGCGCCGACAAGTCTTCGAGATGATTAAGGCGCTCGAACAGGACGTCGGGTGCGATCTTTGCGTTGCGCGCGTCGATACAGCCGCGGAATTTGTCGAACAGCTCGGCTTCGCTGAGGGGGCAGTCTGCATGCCCTTTAGCCCGCCGCACTTTCTCGCCTTCGACGTGGCCGCCGGCTACGAGGTCGACCCGTACCTGGTCCGATACCGAGGCTCCGGAGACCTCCGGATCGTAGTTCTGGTTTGTTTCGATGACGACCCGGCGCATCAAATCCTGGACATCCGGGCGCCGAACAAAGCCGTCGGTATATTCGGCGAGCCGCGATCACCGCCGCCGCCATAGCGAACTCCATGCTGAACTTGCCCTCCAGCCCGGTCTGCGGCCGATGATTGCGCAGGATCAGCGAGTGCGTGTCGCTCAGCGAAACCGTGACCCGATGGATTTCCCGCGGTTCGAGCGGATGGCGCGCGAGGAGCTCGATCATGGCATCGAGCGCCCGGTGTGTGCAGTAGCAAGCGGGGTATTTTTTTATGCCGAGCCGGTACTTGAGGATCTTCCACTCCGATCCGAGCGCCTGGGCGGGCGTCTCGCGATCGGCCTCGCCGGCGGGGGACACCGCACTCAGGAACCCTTGAGGGTGCTCGATCGCATCTGGCGAGGCGGTGAATCCGACCTCGGCGCGCCGCGCTGTGATCAGCCCGGAATGGGCCGACCGTCCGGCATGGAACGGCGTTGTCATCGTGCCGAAATTAGCCATGACACCGCTGCTCTGCGACGCGGCCAGCGCGAGCGCGTTGCTTGCGTGCTCCGCGTCGAGGTGGCGCAGCGATGCGCAGGCCGCCGCCGCTCCAATCGGCCCGAAAATGCCAGTCGGATGCCAGCCCTTGCGGTGGTGGTGACCCGGGTCGCGCCAAGCGAGTTCGGCGCAGGTCTCGTAACCAGCCACATAGGCGGCCAGCATATCGCGCCCCGAGGCGCGGAGCGCTTCGCCCTCGGCGAGGATGGCCGGCACCAGCACGGTGCTGGGATGGCCGCGCAGTGCGACATCGTCATAATCGAGGGCACGACCCGCGGTGCCGTTAATCCATGCCGCCTCGGGCGCCGGCACCGTCTCACCGCTGAAATAAAGGCCCGCGTCGCCGTGCCCCGGCCGCAGCGCCTTGCGCAGCAACTGCGGCGCCGGATCGTCCGCCCCGGCGATCATCGTGGCGATGCAGTCGATGAACCCGACCCGCGCGACGTCGACCGACTCGGCGGCCAGCCTTTCGAACGAGACATCAGCGACGAAGCGGCGAGGTCTCCAGTAAGCGCCATTAGCGTTCTCCCGCTTTCCCGTTATGATCCCGCAGCATCTAGAGCATCATTATGGATCAGTTGGTCGCGCGCGGCTATTACCAGGGCAGGCGGGTACCGAGGGTAGGCGGGATTGGATGGAGAAGCCGGGGTTATGCGCGCTGGTCACACGGCCTCGCGAAGACGCGGAGAGCTTGATCGCCGCGCTGGCAACCCGGGACGTCGAGGCGCTTGTCGAACCCCTGATGGAGATCCAATGGCAGGCGACTGAAGCGCTCGATCTGGCCGGGATACAAGCGGTTCTGTGCACCAGCGCCAATGGCGTTCGAGCCCTGGCGCGGGCAAGCGCCGAACGCGGTGTGACGCTGTTGGCGGTCGGAGACGCGACGGCGGCGCGCGCTCGCGCCGAAGGTTTCGGATCTGTCGAGAGCGCCCGGGGCGACGTGGGAGATCTCGCCCGCTTGGCGGCAGCGCGACTGCGCCCGCAAAACGGGCCGCTGCTTCACGTGGCCGGAAATGTCGTTGCCGGCGATCTTGCCGGCTTGTTGTGCGCGCAGGGATTTGCCGTTGAGAGGCGTGTCCTATACGAGGCTCGGGCGGCGGCCGCGCTCAGCCCGGCGGCGGTCGACGGCTTGCGCGCGGGTGCGATCGCCTTCGCGCTGTTTTTCTCTCCGCGGACCGCGGCGATCTTTGCTAGGCTTGCCGGTGTCGCCGGGGTCGACGAATGCTGCGCGAGGGTGACTGCGGTGTCGATCAGCGGGGCTGCCGATGCCTCCCTCGCCGGGCTGTCGTGGCATGACAGGCGCGTAGCCGAGCGCCCTAATCAGCCGGCCTTGCTTGATGCGCTCGACCAAGCTCTCGGTCGATGACACCAGATTTACCAGGAACAGGGGCGATGTCAGAACGGGAGAGCGAAGAGGGCCCGGCAGAACGCGGCGCGGTGCCTGTGGAGCCGAACTCGACGCCGGCGATCGAACCGGAGAAGCCGCCCAGCGGATCTCCCAGAGGATCTGGTCGAGTGGCGCTATGGCTGGCGGGTCTGCTGATCCTGATCCTTGCCGGCGTTGCCCTGTCGCCTTTTTGGGCGCCGCATATCGAGCCGCTGTTTCCATGGGGCGAGAACCGCGACGAATACGCGGCGCTCGCGGCGCGGGTGGCGGCGGTCGAGGCGCGTCCCGTTGCACCCAGCAAGGGAATCGACGCCGTCCAATCGACGGTGAGCGAATTGGCGCGCCGTGTCGACCAGCTCGACTCCCGACTAGCCGCAATGGAAAAGCGCCCGGCGCTTCCGGGTGTCGATACCGATGCGATCAACTCGGCTGTGAGCGCGCTGGGAGCGCCGCGTCGATCAACTCGAGGCCGCCGGCAAACCCGACCTCGCTGCGATCCGGGCCGGACTGCAGCAACTCGAGCAACGGCTCGCTGCGATCGAAACCCAATCCGCCTCGCGGATGGCGAGCGACACTGCCGCATCGAAGGATATGCAGCAGGAGCTCTCCCGCCTCGGCAAGATCGAAGGCGAACTCGCGGACCGTGAGGCTGCGCTCGAGCGCGAGGCGCAGTCGCAAAACAACGCCGAGCTGCGCGCCGACGGGATGTTGGCGCTGCTGCTGGGACAAATGCGCGAGGCGATCGAGCAGGCACGGCCGTTCCCGACCGAGTTCGATGCGTTCATCAAGCTCGCTTCGGGTTCCGACCTAGCCGCTGCTGCCGAGCCGCTCGCCGAACCCGCCCGAAAGGGCGTGGCAAGCCGCGCCGTTCTGGTGAAAGGCTTGGCCGGGCTAGCGGACCGGATGGCGGTGGCGAGCGAACCCGCCGTCAAATCGGATTGGCGCGAGCAGACCCTCGCCCGGCTGCGCGGCCTGGTGACGATCCGCCGTATCGATGGTTCATCACGCACCGGGTCCGAGGGAGCGGTCAGCACCGCCCAAGCCGCGCTCGGCCGCGGCGATCTGGCGGGCGCCGTGGCGGCGCTCGAGTCGCTGACCGGGGCGGACGCCGAGGCGGCGCGCCCTTGGTTGCTGATGGCACGTGAACGACTCGCGGCGGAGGCGGCGCTCGACCACGTTCAAGAGCTGCTGACCCAGCGTCTGGGCAGCCCCCCGGCGCCTTCGGATGGTGCCCCGGCCAAGGTTCCAGACGAGCCGGAGAAGGCGAGAACAAGATCGTGATCCGCGGCCTTCTGGGCCTTCTCGTCTTCGCGGGGTTGATTACGGCGGCGATTTTTTTCGCCGATCATCCCGGGCAGGTCGAGATCGTGTGGCAGGGCTGGCAGGTGGAGACCTCAGTCGGCGTGCTGGCCGCCGCGGCAGTGCTCGCCGGCTTGGCGATAGCTCTGCTCTTTTGGCTGGTGTCTCTGCTTCTCGACAGCCCGCGCGCATTTCTGCGGCAGCGACGCGAGCGACGCCGGCGCGCCGGCTACCGTGCGCTGACTCGGGGCATGGTTGCGGTTGCAGCGGGTGATCCGCAGGAGGCCCAACGTTGCGCTCGCAGGGCCGATACGCTGCTCGCCGATCCGCCATTGACCCTGCTCCTGTCGGCTCAGGCGGCTCAGCTCGGGGGCGACGAGACGGCGGCCAAAAAGTTCTTCACGGCTATGCTCGACCGCCCCGAAATGGAATTTCTTGGACTTCGCGGCCTCCTCAACCAAGCACTGCGCGCTGGCGATCGAGGAACGGCGCTGCGCCTGACCGAGCGCGCCGCCGCTTTGCGTCCGGATACGGTCTGGGTGGTCGAGAGCCTGTTCGAGCTCGAAGCGCGCGAAGGACGATGGGACGCGGCCCTAGAAACGCTGGCGCAAGCCGTCAAGCGCCGGATCATTCCGCGCGAGCGCGCCCGGCATCACCGCGGCGTGATACTCTATGAGCTCAGCCTTGCCGCGCTGGCCAGCGGCGATCAGGCCCGCGGGCGAAACTTGGCCGCCCAGGCCCAGGCACTGACGACGGACCTTGCCGCTCCGGCAACCCATCACGCCCGAGCGCTGCTTCAGGATCGCCGTACCGGACCCGCGGCAAAGGCCATCGAACGCGCCTGGCGGACGATTCCTCATCCGGACCTCGCCCAGGTTTACGCCGCGATCCATGACGGCGCGCCAGCTCTCGACAGGTTCAAGAGCTTCGAGCGGCTCGCGGCGCAAAACCCCGATGCGCGGGAAACTCACCTCACCGTGGCGGAGGCGGCGCTCGATGCGCAGCTCTGGGGCGAGGCGCGCCGCCACCTCGAACAGGCCCTGAGCGCGCCGGCACCGCCGTTTATCGCCAGATTGCCAAACCCCGCTCGCTTCCCCGTAACGCCCGACCCTGACGAGGACACCAGCCTGGCGGGCCCCACGCCACGTCTGTGCCTGATGATGGCGCGCCTGGGGGAAGCGGAACACGAGATTGGCACGAATTCGCGCGAATGGCTCGACCGCGCCGTCACCGCGATGCCCGACCCACGTTATGTCTGCGCCACTTGTGGCGGAGAGAGCCTCGAATGGAGATCGCTCTGTTCGCATTGCGGCAGTTTTGACGCGCTGGCGTGGCGGACGCCCGCCTGGACCGCTGCCGGCAACACACTCCCGATTTCGCCAAAACCGCCGAATGCCGAAGGACGGGAGTTGCCAGTCGGGCACTCGGCCAGCAGCTGAGACGGTATGCCTTTTTAATAGGTCTAAAACCAATGCCGTCGCGGCTTTCCGATATATTGTTCCAATGCCGCGAGTTGCTGGGTGCGCTGTGGGTCGGGTCCTTTCTTGCTGCGATCCCCCTCATACGTGGTGATGATCTGTTCTTTCAACATAAGGAATGCGGCGCCTACGCTGTTTCCGGTAGTTGAAAGATTCAAGTCGGGCGCTTCGGCGACAAACACCTTGTCGCCCAACGATTCGATCAGCACGGGTATCGGCTTGATGAGATCGTACCCTTGGATAGAGTTGATCGCCAATTCGATCCTCTCGACTTTGGTGGCTCTCGCGATATTCGTGGCTATGGATGGCGGAGCAACCCCGATGTCCGGTCGTTCGGAAAAAGTCCCTGTCGGCACCGGGGCCAGGAAGGCGGAAGATCCGGGAGCGACCCATTGACAGGGCTGGGAACGATTGCTGTGCTGTGAGGGACAAACCAAGTTGGTTCTGGTAACGACGGTCGCGGTCGGCCCTGCGACCGTCAGAACACCTGGTATGCCTGTGGGCATTAGCGATGCCCCAATCCCGGAAGGCGATCCGGAGCGGACAACCAGTGCCGGCGTTCGTGAAACCACATGGAGGATGTCACCCGATTTCATTTGATTGGCCCGATTTGGCCGCCGGGTTCTGTCCCCTCACGTCCGTAATAAGTGTCGATTTCATATTATAAACTGGATCGCCATCCGCGGTGTACTGCCCGTCGTCCCGAAAGACTGCAATCATGACCGGCCTCAATCGCAAGGTGGTCCCGTCGGCCAGCCGATATTCGCTCCATCTTTCCTTCGCCTCGAGAATTTCGATTTCGGTCGTATTTTGCGGGGAATCCGCCCGGATTTCACTCACCTGCCCTCTCCCTATGCCTCCCGAGCCCGACAGCGGATCGCGAGCCCACCCAGAAACTGGGCCCAGGACCTTGACCAGCGGTTAATGTCGCGAAACGGCTTGGCGAGGGCAGGATTAGACGCTAAAAGCTCATCCCGGTAGGCGCCGCGGTCGCCTATCGGTCGCTGCCCCGGTAGCTCAGCGGTAGAGCACCCGCTTCGTAAGCGGTAGGTCGTTGGTTCAAATCCGACTCGGGGCACCATCTGGTCCAAAGAAAGCGTGACAGAAGGTGGGCCGCTGAATGAAACAGCCGACAATGGTTGAAACCATCGCGAGGCGGCTGCTCGCCCGGCAGGGCATCGGGGTGATCTGGCAACTTCATTTGCGGGCTTCCGCTTCGCATCTTAGGGGCAATTGGTTATCTGCGGCGGCTTTGATCGGTATTGCCGACGCGGCCGAAAGACAGTGGGCCGGCTGGGCCGGTTCGCCGTGACCGAGCCACTGCACGGGACCGTAGCCGACAAACCCCAGGGGTGACCAATGATCGAAGCGAGCGGAGTCGACCACGTCGTGCTCCACGTCAATGACGTGGAGCGGTCGAAGTTGTTTTACACTGAAATACTCGGGATGACTGTATACCGGGAAGACGAGGGACAGGTCTTCTTGCGTGCCGGACAACAGGGTCTCGCCCTGTTCAAGAACCCGGGCGATGCGCCTTTGGCCGCTGGACAGGACCTCAATCATCTGGCGTTCAACGTGGCGGCGGGGACCTACGAGACGCTGAAAGCCGAACTGGAGCAGCGCGGGGTCCCGGTCAGCGGGCGTCCCGGCCAGGATGGCTGCATCTACTTCCGCGACCCTGACGGGCATCGCCTGCAGCTGATAGTGCGCGCCTGACCCGAGCGCGCCCGAGGTGAGGCCTGGCCGACCGCGGTATGCAAGAGCATTCCGAACTTACCCGTACCACACTTGCGGTCCTCTTCGTCGGCGGCCTGATCGCCGCCTCGTTCTGGATATTATGGCCGTTTCTTCCGGCGGTCATCTGGGCGACGACCCTGGTTGTTGCCACTTGGCCCATCATGCTGCATGTCCAGCAGCGGCTCTGGCACAAGCGCGGGCTGGCGGTTGCGGTTATGACCATCGCACTGCTGGTGATCTTTGTTTTGCCGTTCTGGCTGGCGATCACAACGATCACGCAGCATTTCGACCGCATCGCCGGCTGGGCAGCCTCTTTGACATCCTTTGAGCTGCCGCCGCCCCCGCATTGGCTGGCCGGTTTGCCGTTCTTTGGGGCGTATGCCGCCTCGCTTTGGGCAAGCGCTGCGGCGAGCGGGATCGAGCCATTGATGGCGAAGGCGGCGCCTTACGCGGGCAGCGCCGCGGCGTGGTTCGTCAGCGCATTGGGCGGGTTTGGGGTTCTGTTCGTACAGTTCCTCCTGACCGTCATTATCGCCGTGATCCTCTATGGAAGCGGCGAGCACGCGGCCAGCCTCGCGCGCCGTTTCGGTCGTCGTCTCGCCGGCGAGCGGGGCGAGCAATCAGTCCGTCTGGCAGGTCAAGCCATCCGCAGCGTCGCTCTCGGCGTGGTCGTTACTGCGGTCGGACAATCGGTGCTGGGTGGCCTTGGTTTGGCCTTGGCGGGCGTGCCATTCGCTGCGGTGCTGACCGCGGTGATGTTCATGCTCTGCATCGCCCAGCTCGGACCCTTGCCGGTGCTGGTGCCGGCGGTGGTCTGGCTCTATTGGAGCGGTGAATCGGTGTGGGGTACCGTCCTTGTCGTCTGGAGCGTGCTGCTCAGCACGACAGACAGCGTCGTCCGCCCATTGCTGATCCGCAGGGGGGCCCATCTGCCGTTGCTTCTGCTGCTCGCCGGGGTGATCGGTGGTCTGATTGCTTTTGGTCTGGTCGGTATCTTCCTCGGGCCGGTGGTGCTGGCGGTGGCATACACCTTGCTGCTGTCGTGGATGGCGGAGGCGAATAGATCCGACGACGAAATTGGCGCGCCTCGCCGATGAGGGCTGTGCCTGCCGCGAGCCGACTTGTCGCGTTGTGCCCAGGGTGCTAAGGGAGATGATCATTCGCCAATGCTTTCAGTAGACAGTGCAATTCATCGTGAGGGGGCGATGGACGCCATGATTCGTAATATCGCAAATTTCTGCCGGTTGAGTTTTCTGTTCGTCGCACTGGCAGGCGCGACTGTAGCGAACGCGCAGACGCCATCTAATACCCAGACCCGCGAGATCCCTCGCTTCCTGGTGTATTTTGACGAATTCAGCGCGAACCTGTCCGATGAAGCAAAAGCGACGATCGCCGATGCCGCAAAGCGGGCGCGGGACACTGGTGCGAAGGCTATTGTCGTCCAGGCACGCGCGAGCGCCACTGGCAGACCGGAGACCAACAAATATCTAGCGCAGACGCGGAGTTCCATTGTCGCGGACCAACTGGAGGAGGACGGCATAGCTCGGACGATGATACAGCAGGAGCCGATAGGCCAGACCGGATCGAGCGATCCGTCGGTGTACAACCGCCGGGTCGACATCATCCTCGAACGCTGATTCTCGGCCGAAGCGGGACAATGGACTACCAGCTGATCGTCAGCGAGCCCTCGCGCATCTCGAAGCTCTTCAGACGCTTTAGAAAACTCATCCCGAGCAGCGACTGATCGAGATTTTCGATCACTGCGGCTGGCACGTTCTCGATCGAGAGCTGGCCGATGCGGACCTCGCGCAGCATCACCGGAGCGAAATGCACCCAGCCATTGGCGGTTTGGGTGAGCTGATTGAAGCTCAGCTCGCTGCGTCCGATCCCTGCGGTGCGAGCATCGTCTAGAGTTAGGGCGACAAGGCTCGCGCCGGTATCGACGACGAAGCGAGTTGGGGCGCCGTCGACTGTGGCTGTCAGCGTGAAATGGCCGCGCCGATCGGCGCGGTAAACCAGTGAGCGGTTGGAAGACGGTCTGAGGACGGTCAGCGCCGTAGGAGCGTTGGCCGACGGCGGTGTGCCGGTCGGGTCGGGCACTCTCGCATCGGGGGTCACCAGCCCGGATTGGGCAGGAGCCGCTGTAGGATGAAGATTCCAGAATATCCAGGCGTAAATCTGACCATCTGCATATTTTACTTGGCACAGCTTACTGTCGTCGGCGACGATTACACCGGACTTGCCCTCTTTGTCGATGACCTGCTGACCGGCGACGCACCTGGTCAATTCTTGCGGCGCAGCGGGCGATGCCGCGCTGCTAAGCATCAAGACAGCGAACGCCAAGACCACTCTGTTCATGACTTCGCTCCGCGTCGAGCCTGGCGCCTAGCTCGCCTGGAGCATACAACTCGGCACGGAAATGCTATGGTCATGATGGTTTATGGACCGTTGGTGATCCATCAGAAATGCCGCAGATCAAGTTGAAAGTTGTTCGCGACGCGATTTTACCGCCGCCCTGGATCGCACCACCGGGAGCGGGACCGCTGTTTACCGGAAGCGGCGACACGGATTATGTCTGCGGCGTTTGCGAGTTTGTCATTGCCGCGAGTATCGGTTCGGCACAGCGCATCGCCTCGATCGAGACAGAATGCCCTTCCTGCGGCGCCGTCAATGAAGTGACCACCGAAGCAGATTAGGTGCATGGATCGGCTAGACCGGCCGGACGAGTTCGGCCGGCTCGCGCTTGACCGTCCGTCGCCCGCGCTTGAAGACCGCGAGCGGCTGGCGGATCTCCGCCACTGCCTGTTCCGGTGACCCGGCATCGATGACGACGATATCGGCCGGGTTGCCGACGGCGATCCCGTAATCCGTCAGGTTGAGGAGCCGTGCCGAGCGCTCTGTCAGCATCGCGAAAATTTCGCGCAACTGTGCCGGCTGTGCGATCTGCAGCACATTGGCATGAAGATTGGCCATGCGGATCAGTGAGCAATCGCCATAGGGCGTCACCGGATTGAGCACATTGTTGGTCGACAGTGAACAGTTGACGCCATGCTCGACGAGAAAATTGGCGTCGGCTACGCCGCGGCGGACATTGTGGTCCTGGTCCCGCCCCATGACGAAAAGGTCGGTCAACGGCAGGACGGTAACCGCTACCCCGGTATCCGCGAGACGGCGCGCCAGGGCTGCGACCTCGCTCGGCGGCATCGTCGACAGTTTGGCCATATGGCCGACCGCAACCCGGCCGCCGCGGCGGTATTGCTCGGTCAGTTCGCAGACGAGATGAATGTCCATTGCCTCGGGCGTGTCGCCGACATCGAGGTGGATATCGATGTCGACGTCAAATTCGCGAGCGAGCTCAAAGATCCGCCGGATCTGACCGGCATGGTCGGTGTCGTATCGCGGCGCGCCGCCGATAACTCGGGCCCCGCGTTTCAGCGCTTCGACCAACAACTCGTCGGTGCCGGGATAATTGGTCAGCCCGTCCTGCGGAAAAACGCAGATTTCGATGTCGATGGCCCACCGGTAATCGGCAACCAGCGACTGCACCGCTTCGAATCCGCGCAACCCGATAGCGGGGTCGACCTCGACCTGGGTGCGCATCCGCGTCGCGCCGTGGAGAATGCACTCGGTGAGCGTACGTTCCGCCCGGGTGCGCACATCCTCGACGGTAAAGCTGCTTTTCAGCGCCGCGACCTGCTTCATCGGGCTTATCTTGCGCCCGGCTTCGGGCGGCGTGCGGTCGATGATGCGGGATTTGTCGAGATGGATGTGCGTCTCGATCAGCCCGCCACAGGCCAGCCGCCCGCCGGCATCGTAGGTTTCCGCCTCCGCCGCGAGGCCCGTTTCGATCGCGACAACTTGCCCGTCCGCGACGCCGATGTCGACCGGCGCTTCGCCGGGCCGGTGCGCAAGCCGCACATTGCGTACGATCAGGTCCATTTCTTGAACACCTTTGCAACTCAGCCGGTCGCCGCTATGAAGTACACGAACTACACTTGAGAGGCCAATCCCTTCTGGTCATCGCCGTCGACGCCATGCTCATCACCTACAGTCACCTAGACCGCATCGGTCTCTGGTTGGCGAGAAATCAGCCCGCAAGTTATCGATGGTTCAGCCGTTGCCCTCATCGCCCTGACCTCCTCGATCAGCCCGGGACGGCGCGGAGCCCATCCTGATGCGCTGTCATAGCGGTTGGGATCACGGCATGGGCCAACTACTGGGAGCCGCGTTATGTACGGTTCGGATACGATCCGTATCCGGGCCGCGATGCTACGATGGCGTCTCGCGCAAGATCGTCTGCTTTGACCGCATCGGCGCGCGGGACCAAGACTCCGCAAGACGGGCGTCGGCAGGGTTAGGCGTAGATCTTTAAGAGTTCGCCGTGCGCCCACTTGACGGCGTCTTCCGGTGCCATGCCTTGCACCGCCTTGGCATACATGTCGGAAATGATGTATTTCGAGATGACCTCGGCGGCCTTGCGGTTGGCCGGCCCGGCATAGCCGGCAAACCGGCCGCTCTCGGCTGCGGTGCGGAACGGCAGCATGATGGGGTCTTCCTGCCACAGCTTGTGGTTCTCCCACATTTTGGTGGGACCGACCGAGAAGCCTTGCTGCGTGACCCACCATTGCTCGTAAATCTTCTCGCTGTGGAACCACCGCAGGAAATCCTTCGCGGCTTTTTGGTTCTTGCCATAGCCCATGACCATGTCGGCGAACGGCACGTGCCAGCTTAACTGGCCGGCAGGTCCCTTGGGCAGCGGGGTGTGAAAAATGTCGTCCTTGAGCGGCTTGCCGTCCTCGGTTTTGTACGTGTCGGGCTTCTTCTTGGCTTCGATATAGATCGAGGCGCCGTTGTTGGTGGCGCTGATCGTGCCGGCGAGGAAGGCGCGGTTGTTGCCTGAATCGTCCCAGGCAAAAGCACCATCGTCGCAGGCGTCCTTCCAGAAACCGACGGCGAATTTCACCAATTCGATCGTTGCGGGGCTGTTCAGTACAACGGTCTTGCCGTCGGCTTCGACCTCCTTGCCGCCCCACGACCAGAGGTACGGGTACCAGAACGCGTTCGCGTCGCCAAAGGCGTGCGCCAATGTCTGGCCGATCGGATGCCCCTTGGCCTTCAGCTTTTTGCCGGCTTGGCGCCATTCCTCCCAGGTTTCCGGATATTTTTCCGGCCCGTAGCCGATCTCGTTCCACCACGAGGCGCGGTTGGCGATCTGCAGGCCGACAATCGTATTCGGGACGGCAATCCACTTTTTGCCGTCATAGGCGATCGCCTTCGAGGTTTCGTAATAGCCGCCTTGCGCCTTGCCGATTTCCTCGGCGACGTCGCTGACGTCGGCGACGCTGTCGGCGTAGAGCTGCGCCCAATTGTTGATCGCGCTGATGATGTCGGGACCGGTGCCGGACGAGACCGCGGAAGTGACCCGTGCCTGTATCGTCAGGCCGTCTACGGTTTCGAGGTTAAACTTGATGCCGAGATCCTTTTGGCACTGCTCGAGGATTTTCGTTCTGAGCGTCTGGTCGGAGACCGGCACATAATCGGACCCCCTGACCCAGTGGAGCGTCGTCCCTTGCGCGAAAACCGGCGCCCGCCCCGAGGCGAGGATACCGGCCAGCCCGCCGCTCGCGGCGGTCAGCGCGCCGATGCCGGAAAGCCGCAAGAGGCGGCGGCGACCGATGTATTTCATCATTTCCTCTCTGTCTGGATTCTTACTTGGATACTTTTTGCCAAATCAAATCATAACTACAAAGCGGGCCGAGTTGGCAGGATCCCGGCCTGCGAGCCAGTTAAAGAAATTGGCTGCGTGATGGTCGTGCGTGCTTCGAGATGCGCCCTCCGGGCGTTCCTCAGGATGAGGAAAGCCCTTGATAGCATTAAGAAAATTCCTCATCCTGAGGAAGCTGCGAAGCAGCTGTCTCGAAGGACGCACGTCGCTGATCTACAGCTCAATCCCAATTCCTTCACAAGCGCCGGCGCCGGGATGACGATGGCGGCCGGGATCCGCTGTCTCGGAAACCCGCAGACAGCATCGGCTTCTACCGCTGCGAGCGCGAGTTTCCCTACCTGGCTGCTTTTTGCCATACGAAATCATAACTGCACGAATGGCTGAGCTGGCGGACGTGTGCGGTGCCGTTGCCGTCCACGGTCCCGCTGACGCTCAGGTCGATGGGCTGGTTGGCCCAGCTGCTGGGCCCCTCCGCTCGCATCGCCAACTCGCCCTGGGGCCCGACGGTTCCTCTGACCCGATAGCCTGTGGCGCTGGTATACCGCGCCCGGCCGTTCACGATGTGGAGCGGCCCCGCTCGCCGGCTCGGACATTGCCCGGTCTGCCCTTTTCTCGACGTGTAAGTTGCATTTACGTTCGCCGAGGAGACCAACCGATATGTACCGTCATAGGATGATCCGACCGGGGCAGGCGGCGGCGCTTGCGCATTCGCGACAGCGAGCGAGCCGCACAGTCCGACGACCCAAACCCATCCGATGTGGTTTTGCATGCGCCACCTCAGGTGTTCCTCGGTCATCATCCCTTCCTCTACTTGGATTGTTTACGCCAGATCACATCATAACTGCACAAGTAACCCATCTGGCGTGCGCTTACCGTGCCGTTACCATCTATTCTGCCGCGAGTGGTGATCTCGATGCCGGGCGATGCTCCTGCTCCTCTTGTCCCAGGCGTGGAGGCTAATCGCATCGCGAGCTCACCCTGCGACCCAACCGTTCCCTCAAAACCCGCCGCTGTGAGGCGGCCGGGGCTGGAATATCGGGTCTGACCATTGACAACGGTGAGCGGCCCCACTTTCAGGTTCTCCGCGCATTGGCCTATCCGGTGTGTTCTTGTCGTCGTGTAGGTTTCATTCACCCTCGCCGCAGAGACGAACACGTATGTGCCATCGAATTGCGTGCCGGAGGTCGGAGGCGGTGGGGTCTGCGCATCCGCGGCAGCAAGCAAGCCGAGAAATCCGACGATCCACGCCCAGCCAACGCTCTTTTGCATGCGCCTGCCCTCCCATTTCCCGGGTTCAGATCGCCGCTTCGGAGTGCATGTCGAAGAAGTGCAGGCGCTCTGGGTTCAGCGCGAGACGCAAATGGTCGTGGATCTTGGCGCGCACGTTGGGCTCGACGGAAGCGACCATCGTGTCCGATCCTGCCGCTACATCCAGCAGGATCTCCGAGCCGAGCTTCTCGACGACCTCGACTACGACGTCGAAGCCGAGCTCGGTCGGGTCGGCCGCCGAGGCCACGTGCAGATCTTCGGGTCGGATCCCCAGAGTGACCTCTTGTCCCACATACCGACCGAGCCGGTCCGTATATTCGGGCGGCGCCTTGATCTGCAGGCCGGTGTTGGCGGCCCAGATCGCCCCATTGTCTCGATTAACCTTGACCGTCGCAAAATTCATTGCCGGCGACCCGAGAAAGCCGGCGACGAACCGGTTGGCCGGCTCGTTGTAGAGCTCGAGCGGCTCGCCGACCTGCTGCACGACCCCGTCTCTCATGACGACGACACGGTCGCCGAGGGTCATCGCCTCGACCTGATCGTGTGTCACGTATATCGCGGTGGTGCCGAGGCGGTCGTGCAATTTCTTGAGCTCCACACGCATCTGCACGCGCAGCTTGGCGTCGAGGTTCGACAACGGCTCGTCGAACAGGAACACCTGGGGGTGGCGCACGATCGCCCGTCCGAGCGCGACGCGCTGGCGCTGGCCGCCCGAAAGCTGCCGCGGCTTGCGTTGGAGTAGCTGCTGTATGCCGAGGATCTCGGCCGCCTCCTGCACGCGCTTGGCAATATCGCCGCGGTCGAATTTCCGCATCTTCAGGCCGAAGGCCATGTTGTCGTAGACGCTCATATGCGGGTAGAGCGCGTAGTTCTGGAACACCATGGCGATGTCGCGGTCCATCGGCGGCAGCTCGTTGATCACCTTGTCGTCGATCAAGATCCGCCCCGACGTTATCGATTCGAGCCCGGCCACCATCCGGAGCGTCGTGGTTTTGCCGCAGCCGGACGGGCCGACAAAGACCATGAACTCTTTGTCTCGAATATCGAGGTTAACGTCCTTGACGGCATGAACCTCATCGAACTTTTTGTTCAAGCTGCGGATGACGACCTGAGCCATTACTTTATCACTTATCCCTTGACTGAGCCGGTCAAGCTGGCGACATAGTGCTCGACAAAGAATGAATAGACGAACGCGACCGGGATCGAGCCCAACAGCGCCCCCGCCATCAATTCACCCCAATAGAAGACATCACCCCGGACCAGCTCGGAGGTAACGCCAACCGGCACCGTCTTCTCGTCCGGCGAGGACAGAAAGACGAGGGCGTAGATGAACTCGTTCCAGGACAAGGTGAAGGCGAAGATTCCGGCCGACAGGATCCCCGGCACGGCGATTGGGAAAATAATATAGACCATTGCCCTCCAGCGCGTCGCGCCATCGATGCGGGCGCACTCCTCAAGCTCTTTGGGGATGGATTTGAAATAGCCCATCATCAGCCAAGTGCAGAACGGGATCAAAAAGGTCGGGTAGGTCAGGATCAACGCCCACGGGGAATCGCCGAGCCTGAAATTGCGGATGATGTCTGCAAGCGGAATAAACAATAGCGTCTGCGGCACCAGGTAGGTGATGAAGATCATCGTCCCCAAACTGCCGGCAAACGGAAACTTCAACCGCGACAGCGCGTAGCCCGCCAGCAACCCGCAGAACAGCGAGATTGCCGTGGCGGCGAGCGAGATGATCATCGTGTTCAGCATCCATGTGCCGAACAGAGTTTCTGTCAGCAAGTCCCTGACGTGCTCCAGGGTCGGATGCAATGTCCAGAAAGGCGTGTAGTTGGGCGCGTTCCACGGCCGGTAAAGCTCACTGTCCGGTCGGACCGTCGTGACCAGCATCCAATAGAACGGAAACAGCAGCGCGACGATGAAAGCGGTCAGCGGGAAATAAAAGAATACCCACCGTCGCCAAATCGCCCCTTCGATCATTGTTCCATGCTCGACCTGAATGATCGCGAGAGCCCACGGGGACTTTGGGCAACCGACGAGACACGGGGCATCCTAATGGGTCTCCACCCGGCGGATGTAGAGCAATTGGACGATGACGACGAGCAACAGCACCGGGAAGACGGCGAGCGAGATCGTGGCGCCCTGGCTCAACAGGCCCGTGCCGATGCCGATCTGATAGGCGTAGGTGGCAAAGAGCTGCGTCGCATTTGCCGGTCCGCCGCCGGTCAAGACATAGACCAGCTGGAAATCGGCGAAAGTCTGGATCACCGAGAACAGCACGATCACTAGGGTGACCGGCAACAGCAATGGCCAGGTGACGTGCCGGAAGCGCTGCCAGGCGCGGGCCCCGTCAATGGCCGCGGCTTCGTGTAGTTCGGGGCTGATCGTCTGCAAGCCGGCGAGCAGACTGATCGCGTAGAACGGCACGCCGCGCCAGACATTGACGATGATCACCGAGATCAATGCCAGGTGCGGGTCGCCGAGCCAGTTGATCCGGCTGTGGATGATCCCGAGCTGAAACAACAGGTAATTGATGACGCTGAAGGTGGGGTCGAACATCCACTTCCAGGCGAGGGTGGACAGCACGGTCGGGATAATGAACGGCAAGAGGATAAAGGCGCGGGTAAAGGCTTTCCCCTTGAAATTGTTGTTCAGCAGCAAGGCCAGCCACAAACCAAGCGCGAGCTTGAAGATTGTCGTGACGACCGTGTAGAGGCAGGTGTTCCAAACGGCGACGCGGAAGATGCCGTCATTCCACACATCGGCGAAATTCTGCAGTCCGACAAAATGCCCCGGGACCCCCACCTTGGCGTCGGTAACCGACAACTCGACGCCCTTGACGAAGGGGTAGGCGATAAACAGTCCCAACAGCACGACGGTCGGCAACAGCAACGTGGCCGCCAACCAGCGTTCGTCCTCGAGAAGCCGGGTCAGCGGGCCGCGTCTGGGTGTACCCGCATAAGGTCGGACGGCTGCATAGGTAAAGGTCACTCGAAGTTCTCCGGGGTCAGGCGTAGATCTTTACCAGCTCCTCATGCGCTCCCTTGACCGCATCCTCGGCTGGCGTGCCCTGCACGGCTTTGGCGTACATGTCGACGATGATGTACTTCGTCTGCGCCTCGGCCGAGGCGCGATTGGGCGGACCGGCATAGCCCATCAACCTGCCCTTGCGCGGCAGATCGCGGAACGGCAACAGCACCGGGTCGAGAGTCCATACTTTGTCCTCTTCCCACACCAGGGTGGCCCCGACGGTATAGCCCTGCTGCGAGGTAAACCATTGCTCGAAGATCGGCTTCGACGAAACCCAGCGCAGGAAATCCTTGGCCGGTTTCTGGTTCTTCGAATAGCCCATCAGCATGCTGGTGAACGGGCCGGGGAGGTTAAACTGGCCGCCGGCGCCCTTGGGAAGAGGCGCGTGCAGGATGTCCTTGAACATCGGCGTCCCCTTCTCGGTCTGATAGGTGTCCGGCTTCTTTTTGGCCTCGAGATAAATCGATGCGCCGTTGTTCGTGGCGCTGATGCTGCCCGATAGGAACGCGCGGTTGTTGCTCGAATCGTCCCAGGCGAGACCGCCCTCGTCGCAGGCGTCCTTCCAAAACCCCACGGCGAACTTGACCGAGTCGACGGTCTGTTTGCTGTTGAGCGCGACGGTCTTGCCGTCCGCTTCGACCTCTTTCCCGCCCCACGACCACAAATAGGGGTACCAGAACCCGGGCGCGTCGCCGAAGGTGTGGCCGAGCGTCTGGCCTATCGGACGCCCTTTGGCCTTGAGTTTCTTGCCGGCGTCGCGCAGCGCCTCCCAAGTATCTGGGAACTTGTCGAGACCGATCTCCTCGAACCACGACTTGCGGTAGGCGACGAGCCCGCCGCCGATGCACCAAGGGACGCCGATCCATTTGTTCCCGGCGGTCGCGACCGCCTTCGAGATGTCGTAATAGCCGCCCTGCGCCTTGCCGAGGTCGTCGGCCACATCGCTGACGTCGGCGAGGCTGTCGGTGTAGAGCTGCGGCCAGTTGTTGAGTCCCAGGATGATGTCCGGCCCCGAACCCGATTGGATTGCCGAAGTAATGCGCGCCTGAATGTCGTTGGCGTTGACCATCTCGAGGTTGAGCTTGATGCCGAGCGCTTTTTCGCATTCGGGCGCGATCGTCTGCCGGAGCAGCTGGTCGGAGGCCGGCACGAAATCGGACCACCGCAACCAATGCACCGTGGTCGCCTGCGCATAGGCGGGCGCGCGCCCGGAGGCAAGGATCCCGGCGATCCCGCCAGTGCTCGCCGCGATCGCGCCGGCGCCCGAAAGTTTCAGTAGGCTCCGCCGGTCGATTCGCGCCATGATCTTTCCTCCCTGGCAACCCCAACGGGTTTTGCCGCCTATTGCGTTGTTTAAATCCATCGGGAGCGCGGCACAAGTCGGTTCGGGGCCAGCCGAGATGATCGGAGAGGGCATATGAGCGAGGCAAAAGGGATCACCGTTCTGGCGATTTGCGGCAGTTTGCGCCAAGGCTCGTACAACAAAGCGGCGTTGCGCGCCGCGATCGAGGAGAAGCCGCCGGGCATGACGATCGAGACCGCCGATATCGGCTCGATCCCGCTCTATAACGAAGACGTGCGCGCTCTCGGCTTCCCGCCGCCAGTCGAAAAGCTCAGGGCCCAGATCGCCGCGGCGGACGCGCTGCTCTTCGTCACACCCGAATACAACTACTCGATGTCGGGCGTCTTGAAGAACGCGATCGACTGGGCCTCGCGCCCACCCGACCAGCCCTTCGCCGGCAAGCCGGTGGCGATGATGGGCGCCGGCGCCGGGATGGCCGGCACGGCACGCGCCCAGTACGATCTGCGCCGCAGCTGCGTCTTTCTCGACATGCACCCGTTGAACAAGCCCGAGGTGCTGATCGGCCAGGCGCAGACCAAATTCGACGCTTCGGGGCGCCTGACCGACGACGCGGCGCGCGGGTTCATCCGCGACATGCTCGTCAACCTCGAGAAATGGACCCGGCTGATCGGCCGCAAGAATTGACCATGAGGGGAGGAACGCCATGGACCTGGACTTTACCGGCAAAATCGCGCTGATCACCGGCGGCGCCAACGGCATCGGCCGCGCCACCGCGCTCGGCTTCGCGCAGGGCGGCGCCAAGGTCGTTCTCGTCGACCGCGACGCGGCGGCCGGCGAGGCGACCGCCGGGGTCATCCGGCAGCAGGGCGGCGAGGCGCGGTTCGTCGCCGCCGACGTGACCAAATCGGCCGAGGTGCGTGATTATGTGAAGGCGGCGCTCGACGCTTATGGCACGATCGATTGCTTCTTCAACAATGCCGGGATCGAAGGTAAATGGGCGCACACCGCCGAATATGACGAGGACATGTTCGACGCGGTTATTGGCGTCAACGTCAAGGGCGTCTTTCTCGGCCTGCGCCACGTCTTGCCGGTCATGCTGCAGCAGAAGCGCGGCGCGATCGTCAATACCGCCTCGGTCGCGGGGCTGGTGGCGACACCCGGCATGCCGGCCTATGTCGCCTCGAAGCATGCGGTGATCGGGCTGACCAAGACCGCCGCCGGCGAGGTCGCCCGGCAAGGGATCCGCGTCAACGCCGTCTGCCCCGGCCCGGTCGACACGCGGATGATCCACTCGCTCGAAGCCCAGCTCAACCCGTCCGATCCGGCGAGCGTCAGCCGCCGCTACCAGTCGGCCATCCCGATGGGCCGCTACGTCAACCCGGAGGAGATCGCCAACACCGTGCTGTTCCTGTGCTCCGACCTCGCCTCCGCGATCACCGGCGCGCAATACGTCATCGACGGCGGCCGCACCGCCACCGGCGGCGCGGTGACCCAGGCGATGCAGAGCTGAGGCGGCGCTACTCCTCCTCGCCGATCAGGGTCAGGACGAGCGCGCGGCGGTGCGGCGAGGCGCGGTGCTCGAGCAGGAAGATGCCCTGCCAGGTGCCGAGCTGCAGCCGCCCGCCAGTGACGGGGATGCTGAGCTGCGTCTGGGTCAGCGCGCTCTTGATGTGGGCCGGCATGTCGTCCGGCCCTTCGTCGTTGTGGCGGTAGAGCGCGACATCCTCCGGCACGATGCGGCGCAGAAAGGCGTCGAGGTCGCGCCGCACGTCGGGCGATGCATTCTCTTGGATCAGCAGCGAAGCCGAAGTGTGCGGGATATAGAGGGTCAAGAGGCCGACCGAGAAGCGCTGGCGCTCGGTCCATTGCGCGACCTCGGCGGTGATCTCCTTGATCTCGCGCGGCGCGGTGTCGATCGACAGGCGGGTCTGGGCGATATGCATCGTCGGTAATCTCCGACCGGAGATGTGGGGTTCCGCTACGGGTCCGGCGACACCCTTCCGCGGCGCTGCCGGTCGGCCTATCCTCGCCCTCCGATCACGAGGGTTCTTCCGATGCGATCTGCTGTCTCGGCTGCGGTCTTCCTGGCTGCCCTGCTGGCCTTCGGCGGAGGGGTGGGCGCGCAGACCACCGATCTGCTGCTCGTGCTCGCCGCCGATGTGTCGCGCAGCATCGACGAAAGCGAGTTCGCGCTGCAGCGCAAGGGTTACTCCGCGGCATTGACCGACCCGCGCGTGCTCGCGGCGATCCGCGGCGGGACTACCGGCACGATCGCGATCTGCTTTGTCGAATGGTCCGGCGCCGGCGAGCAGAATGTCGTCGCCGACTGGACGGTGATCCACGACGAAGAGGATGCCGGCGGGCTCGCGGCGGCGATCCTCGCCGCGCCGCGCTCGTTCATCGGGCGCACCTCGATCAGCGGCGCCATCGACTTTGCGATGGAGCGCTTTGCGGCGGCGCAGCCGCGCGCCAACCGGCACATCATCGACATCTCCGGCGACGGCACCAACAATTCCGGCCGGTCGGTCACCGATGCGCGTGACGAGGCGGTAGGGAAGGGGGTGACGATCAACGGGCTCGCCATCGTCAACGACAAGCCGAACCCGGGCTATGCGTTCCACACCCAGCCGCCGGGCGGTCTGCCCGAGTGGTACCGGCAGAACGTCATCGGCGGTCCGGGCGCTTTTCTCCGGGTCGTCGAGGATTTCCATTCCTTTGCCGACGCGATGACCAACAAGCTGGTCAGCGAAATCGCCGCGGCCGCCCCCGAGATCCGCTCGGCGCGCCGCTGAGCTATGGCGGGGTTTCGATCGGAGGTCGATGTCGCAGTGATCGGCGCCGGCGCCGCCGGGATCGGCGCGGCACGGCGGCTGGTCGATAACGGCTCGGTCTCGGTCCTCGTGCTCGAAGCGCGCGACCGGGTCGGCGGCCGCGTGCACACGATCGAGCCGGCCGGGTTTCCGCTCGACCGCGGCGCCGAATGGCTGCATTCGGCCGACCGCAACCCGCTGTCGCCGATCGCCCGGGAACTCGGCTTCGCGATCCACCGCCGGCCGCCCGAATGGACGACCCGATTGCGCCGCAGCGGCGAGACGGTCGAGGCCGAAGCCGATTGGCTCGCGACCCGCGAAGCGCAAGGCCGGGCGCGCCGGAAAGCCGCCGCCGAACCGGCCGATCGGCCATTGGCGAGCCTGGTGCCGCCGGGCGGGCGCTGGAACGAATTGCTCGACGCGACCAGCACCTGGGGAAACGGCGCCGAGCTCGACCGCGTCTCGGTCAAGGACTACGTCCGTTACGAAGACAGCGGGACCAACTGGCGGCTGCGCGAGGGCTATGGCCGGCTCTTCGAGAGGCTCGCGGAGGGTCTCCCGGTCGCGCTCGGCGCGGCGGTCTCGCGCATCGACCATGGCGGCCGGGCGATCCGGCTCGAAACGACGCGCGGCACGGTCACCGCGCGGCGGGTCATCGTCACCGTGCCGACCTCGATCCTTGCCGCCGAAGTGCTGCGCTTCGACCCGCCGCTGCCCGACAAGCTCGCCGCCGCGGCCGGCTTGCCGCTCGGGGTCGACGACAAGCTCTTCATCTCGCTGTCGGGCTCGCTTCCCGGGATCGAGCCGGACATGTTTCTCGTCGGCTCGACGAATTCGCGCGAAACGATGACCTACCAGGTGCGGCCCCTCGATCGGCCGGCGATCTACACCTTTTTCGGCGGGCGGTTCGCGGCGGCGCTCGAGCGGGAAGGGCAGGGGGCGATGTTCTCCTTCGCCGCCGACGAGCTCGCGGGCCTCTTCGGCAACGACATCCGCCGGCAAGATAGCGCCACTCGCCTCGACCGCCTGGCTGCAAGATCCCTGGTCGCGCGGCTCCTACTCCTATGCATTGCCGGGCCACGCCGAGGACCGCGCGGTGCTCGCCGCACCGGTCGACAACCGCCTGTTCTTCGCCGGCGAGGCCACCTCGCCC
The DNA here is from genome assembly GCA_963695605.1 of uncultured Alphaproteobacteria bacterium. GTDB lineage: Bacteria > Pseudomonadota > Alphaproteobacteria > ATCC43930 > CGMCC-115725 > AP-15. The sequence continues at coordinate 43,942 of CAVOHI010000071.1, forward strand.
AATTTCTTCTCGACCGCGCACGGCGCTTATCTCTCCGGCCTCACCGCCGCCGAAGCCGCGCTCGCGAGCCTGAGCAGATGCAATTAGTACAACCCTGGATCGAGTAGTTTATGACACTTGGCTGTTTCTGCAGCAAGTCTACAGCGAAAACTCTCTCATTGGTTGCAATCACGCCATATCCGGCGGCCGCCTGCACGTTTCGGAGGATACGATAGGAAGTTGGCAATTTTGCGTCGAGGCGGATTTCGGATACCTTGAGCACCCGTCAACACGAGGAGACAGTCATCATGAAGGTCGTCACGCTCAAAGACATACCGAACGTCCCAGTCGAAGGCGCCGAGCGGATCGAAGGCTGGACCGGGCCGGTTTCGCGGTCGCGTCAGACCATCATCGAGCCCGGCGATTCCGCGAACTACAACTGCAGCGTCGTGAACTTCAGCCAAGGCTGCACGACGGGCTGGCATACCCATAGCTGCGACCAGATCCTGGTCGTGACCTCGGGCTCCGGCATGGTGGCGACGGAGCACGAACAGCGCGAGATCAATGTCGGCGACGTCGTGCACATCAAGGCCGGCGAACGCCATTGGCACGGCGCCAAGGCCAATACGACAATGGGCCACATCACGATCACCGCCGTCGGCGGCCAAGCCACCTGGGG
>CAVOHI010000072.1:0-121843 GCA_963695605.1 uncultured Alphaproteobacteria bacterium
GTCTTGCCGCAGCCGCTCTCGCCGACCAGCCCCAAGGTCTCGCCGCGGCGCACCGTGAAATCGATGCCGTCGACGGCTTTCACCTCACCGACTTTGCGATTGATGACGATCCCTTCAGTAACCGGGAAATGCATCTGCAATCCCCTGACTTCTAGGAGCGGCTTGGAGGTCGGGGGTCATCGTCATTTGTCGAGCCAGATCGTGCCGAGGTCCTGGTTGACGTAATGACTGGGGCCGATCTTCCAGCCTTTGACATAGGAGCGGTATGGCACGACCCGCTGCCACCACAGCAGGTAGATCGCATGCGCCTGCTCATCGAGAACATATTTATTGAACTCGAGCAAATCGGCGTGCTGTTTGGCTTTGTCGAGTTCGCGCAGCTGCCGGTCGTACATCTCGATTTCTTTCGGATCGTCAAACTGCCCGTAATTCGAGTCGGACACCGAATGCGGCAGGTATTTGCCGACATCGGCGAGCGGATTGACGACGTTCTGGCAATTACCCTCGGTGGTGACTTCGAAATTGCCGCTGCGCATCGCCTCGAACCACGGCCCGGTCGGCAACACCCGCTGGGTGACGTGCAGTCCGATCTTGCTCCACTGGTCGACGACCCAGATCCCGTAATATTTATAGGGTTGATCGACATTGCGGTTCAGCAGTTCGAACTGGAGCCCCTCGGCTCCGGCCTCCTTCAGCAAGCGCCGCGCCTCGGCCCGCGACTTTTCGATGTCGGGCCAATAGCCGGCAATCTGCTGCAGCTCTTCTTTGGTCGGGGCGAGCGGCGAATCCGGGAAAGTGAGGCCGCCGACGGTGTGCACGATCGCGATCTTGGACAGCTCCGGTGCGCTGCCCCAGCGGTCGATGGCCAAGGTCAGGGCGCGCCGGACGCGGACATCGTCAAACGGCTTTTTCTTGTGGTTCGGGGTTATCACGCCGCCACAGTTCCAGTCGCTGGTCTGGACGGTAATCTTGTCGCCGAGCGCTTTTTTCAGCTCGTCGACTGTGGCGGGCGGAAAGCCGCGAAATTCGATTGCGGCGCGGTCGGCGCGGATCGCCTCGACCCGGACCGCCTGCTTGTCGGCATAAATGCCGGTAAAGCCGTCGAGGTAAGGCAGGCCCTTACGGAAGTAGTCGGGATTGCGCTCACCCTTGATCGATTGGCCGGTATCGTAGCTGACGAACTTGAACGGGCCGGAGCCGAGAATGTTCTTTTCGTACCAGTGCGGGTCCTTGTCGAGGATCGCCTTTTTGTAGATCCAGGCATAGGGGTCGGCCAATGCCGGCAGAAACGCGTCGGTGGCGAATTTCAGCCGGAAAACCACGGTGGTCGGATCGGTGGCCTCGACTTTGTCCACCATGACGAAGTTACTCTGTCGGGCGCTGATGACGCCCTCCGGCGGGAAGATGATCTCATTCCAGCTCGCCGCGACATCCTCCGCTGTCAATGGCGATCCGTCGGTGAATTTGACCCCTTCGCGGATCTTGAAGGTGTAAGTCTTGCCGTCGTCGGTCGGCTTCGGCATTACCGTGCACAGATCGCAGACGAGATCGTCGGTCTTGCCCGGATCGTAGGGGTTGGCGCGGATCAAGACGCTGTAGAACGGTGCCGCCGAGTGGATCGTCGCATAGGTCTCCTCGCGATGGGCGTCAAAGCTCGGCGGAGCATCGGCCGGGATCATGTAAGTCAAAGTGCCGCCGCGCTTCGGCTCTTCCTCTGCAGCGCCCGGGGCCGTCCACGCGGTGGCGGCGACAGCCGCGATCAGAACCAACGAATAAAAGTGCTGATGCATTACATTGAGTTTCCGCCGAACCGTGCAAGAGGAACGGGCTGCAAGGACGCCGTGCGTGCTTCGAGATGCCGCCTGCGGCGGCTCCTCAGCATGAGAGAAATCTTTAATGGCATTCAGAAAATCCCTCATCCTGAGGAGCGGCCCTCCAGGCCGCGTCTCGAAGGACGCATGGCAGTTGATCCAGTATCCTTAGCGTGGTTCGGCATGCGGCGTCATTTGTCGAGCCAGATCGTCGCCAAATCCTGATTGATGAAATGCGTCGGGGCGATCTTGAAGCCCTTCACATAGGACCGGTACGGCACTATGCGGTGCCACCACAATACCCAGATCATATGCGCCTGGTCGTCCAGTACGAGCTTTTCGAACTGGCGCATCAGCGCCCGCTGCCGCGCCGGATCGGTCTCGCGCAGCATCTTGTCGTATAGCTCTACCTCCTGCGGATCGTCGTAATTTCCGTAGTTCTCGCTATCGACCGTGGCGGGCAGAGCCTTCTGCACGTCGAGCAGCGGATTGACCATGCCATGCCCCGGGGCTTCGAGAACGACATCGAAATCGCCGTTGCGCATCGCCTCGAACCAGGGTCCCGTCGGCAGAACGCGCTGTTTTACATGCAATCCGATCTTGCTCCACTCGTCGATGAGCCAAGTCGCGACGTATTTGAAGGGCTGGTCGACATTGCGGTTGAGAAGCTCGAAAGAGAGCCCCTCCGCGCCCGCTTCTTTCAGCAGCCGACGCGCTTCAGCGCGTGACATTTCAATGTCGGGCCAGAAACCGGCGATCTGCTCCAGCTCCCGCTGGTTCGCCGCCAGTGGCGAGCCGGGATAAACGATCCCGCCGACGGTCTTGACGATCGCGACCTTCGACAGCCCCGGCGCGCCGCCCCATCGGTCGATCGCCAGGGTCAATGCCCGGCGGACACGCGGATCGTCGAACGGCTTGCGCTTGTGATTGGGCGTGACGCCGCTGGCGACGTTCCAATCACCCTCCTGCACCGTGATCTTGTCTCCCAGTGCCTTGACCAGCTCGTCGCGCGCCGCCGGCGGCATGCTGCGGAACTCGATCGCGGCGCGGTCGCTGCGGATCGCCTCGACCCGCACCGCCTGCTTGTCGGCGTAGATGCCGGTAAAGCCGTCGAGATAGGGCCGCCCCTTATGATAATAGTCCCGATACTTTTCGCCCTTTATCGACTGGCCTACTTGGTAATCGACAAATTTAAAGGGGCCGGTACCGAGGATGTTCCTCTCGTACCAGCGCGGGTCCTTGTCGAGGATTGCCTTCTGATAGATGAAGTTGAACGGGTCGGCGAGCGCCGGCAGAAACGCGCTGGTCGCAAATTTGAGGTGGAAAACGACAGTCTCCGGGTCAGGCGCCTCGACTCTGTCGACCATCAGATAATTGCTCGAGCGCGCGCTCAATTGGTCATGGGTGGGAAAGACGATCTTGTTGTAGCTCGCAGCCACGTCGGCGGCGGTCAGTGGCGAGCCGTCGTGGAATTTGACGTCCTGGCGTATCTTGAATGCGTAAGTCTTGCCGTCGTCGGTCGGCTGCGGCATCTCGGTGCAAAGATCGCAGACGAAATGGGTTATGTCCGCCGGGTTGTCGGGGTCGACGCGGATCAGCACGCTGTAGAACGGCGCCACCGAATGTACCGTCGCGTAGGTGCTTTCGCGGTGGCCGTCAAAACTCGGCGGCGCGTCCGCCGGGATCATATAGGTAAGGGTGCCGCCCTCTTTTGGCTCGTCCTGCGCGAGTCCTGACATAGCGAATGTCGCGACGCCGAGCAGCACCGCAAAGGTCCTCAGCAACATCGTCGTTCCCGCGAAAGCGGGAACCCAGGGCGGCAAGACCGCAGCGCCGGCCCCTGGGCCCCCGCTTTCGCGGGGGCGACGGAAAGGGGGCGAACAGAGTTCTCATTCTGGGGAGGAGCCTACTTGTCGAGCCATACGGTCGCTAGATCCTGGTTGAGGTAATGACTGGGGCTGATCTTCCAGCCTTTGACATAGGACCGGTAGGGCACCATCCGGTACCACCACAGCAGAAAGATCTCGTGAGCCTGGTCGTCGAGCACACGTTTCTCGAAATCGCGCATCAGCGCGCGCTGCTTCGCGAAGTCGGTCTCGTGCAGCATCCTGTCGTAGAGAGCGAGCTCCTGCTCGTCCTCGAACTGTCCGTAGTTCGCGGCGTAATTCGGTAAATACCTCTGTACGTCGAGCAGCGGGTTGACCACGCTTTGGCAATTCCCGGCCAGCACGACATCGAAATTGCCTTGCCGCATAGCGTCGAACCATGGGCCAGTAGGTACCACGCGCTGCGTGACGTGCAATCCGATCTTGCTCCATTCGTCGATGACCCAGGTCCCATTGTACTTGTAGGGCTGGTCGACATTGCGGTTCAAAAGCTCAAACGTGAGCCCCTCTGCCCCGGCCTCCTTCAACAGCCGCTTCGCCTCGGCCCGCGACTTGTCGATGTCGGGAGAGAACCCGGCGAGGGTCTGCAATTCCTCTTTGTGCGCCGCCAACGGGGAGGCTGGGAAGACAATGCCGCCGACGGTGTGCACATTGGCGACCTTGGCGAGCTGCGGTGCGCCGCCCCACCGGTCGATCGCCAGGGTCAGCGCCCGGCGCACTCGAGCGTCGTCGAACGGCTTTCTCCTGTGGTTGGGCTCCACGAAGCTGCCGCAGTTCCAGTCGCTTTGCTGAACCGTGATCTTGTCACCGAGCGCGCCGACGAGCTCGTCGCGCACCGATGGCGGAAATCCGCGGAACTCGATGGCGGCACGATCGCTGCGGATTGCGTCGATCCTCACCGCCTGCTTCGGCGCGTAAATGGCGGTGAAGCCATCGAGGAAGGGCAACCCCTCATGATAATAGTCGGAGTTTTTCACTCCCTTGATCGACTGTCCGATTTCGTAGCTGGCCAATTTGAACGGGCCCGAGCCGAGAATGTTCTTTTCGTACCAGCGCGGGTCTTTGTCGAGGGTTTCCTTCTTGTAGATCCAGCTATACGGGTCGGCGAGCGCCGGCAGGAATGCGCTCGTAGCAAACTTCAAGTGGAAGACCACGGTACCTGGATCGGGCGCCTCGACGGTGTCGACCATCACATAATGGCTTTCGCGCGGGCTCAGCACGCCCTCGGGCGGGTGAATGATGTGCTCCCAGCTCGCCGCCACGTCGGCGGCTGTCAGCGGCGAGCCGTCATGGAATTTGACGCCGCTGTGGATCTTGAAGGTGTAGGTCTTGCCATTATCGGTCGGCTGGGGCATTGCCGTGCACAGATCGCAGACAAAATACGTCGTTGAACCCGGATTGTTCGGATCGACGCGGATCAGCACGCTGTAGAACGGCGCCGCCGAGTGTATCGTCGCAAAAGTCGTCTCGCGGTGCGCGTCGAAGCTGGGCGGCGCATCCGCCGGGATGACGTAATTCAGTGTGCCGCCATTCTTCGGGACGTCCTGTGCCGGCGCGGCAATGGGCGCCCCCGTCAAGAGGACGCCAAGGCCCGCCGCCAATCCCGCTGCTCTCGCCTCCATTGCAACTCCTCCCAGTAAAGCATCCTGTTCACGAGCTTGTTGTTATTTATCGAGCCACACGGTCGCCAGATCCTGGTTGATGTAATGGCTGGGGCTGATCTTCCAGCCCTTCACATAAGACCGATAGGGGACGATACGGTACCACCACAACACCCAGATCTGATGGGCCTGTTCATCAACGACGTATCTCTCGAATTGGCGCATCAAATCGCGCTGTCTTGCGAAATCTGTCTCGCGCAGCATCTTGTCGTAAAGATCGAGTTCGGCCTGATCCTGGTAATAGCCGTATGCCGCAGCGTAGGTCGGCAGGAATGTCTGAACGTCCAACAACGGGTTGGGCACGCCATGGCAATTGGCGATCAGCGCGACCTCGAAATTGCCGGTGCGCAGCGCGTCCAGTTCCGGACCTCCGGGGAGCACGCGCTGCGTAACGTGCAATCCGATCTTGCTCCACTCGTCCACCAGCCAGGTGCCGACATATTTGTACGGCTGGTCGACATTGCGGTTCAAAAGCTCGAAACTCAATCCCTCGGCTCCTGCCTCTTTCAGCAGGCGTTTTGCCTCCGCGCGCGATTTTTCGATATCGGGCCAGAAACCGGCGATCTGCTGCAGCTCCTCCTTCGTCGCCGCCAGCGGCGAGGCGGGAAACACGATCCCCCCGACGGTGCGTACATTGGCGATCTTCGATAGCGCCGGTGCGCCGTGCCAACGGTCGATCGCAAGGGTCAGCGCGCGCCGCACCCGGGGGTCGTCGAACGGTTTTTTCTTATGGTTCGGAGTTACCAGGTTGCCGCAATTCCAATCGCTCTCCTGAACGGCGAGCTGACCGTCGAGGGCTCTCTTAAGCTCGTCTAAGGTCGAGGGTGGAAAGCCGCGGAACTCGATGGCAGCGCGATCGCTGCGAATGGCTTCGACCCGAACCGCCTGCTTCGGCGCATAAATGCCGCTGAAACCGTCGAGGTAGGGCAACCCTTTGCGATAATAATCGGGGTTGCGAACCCCCTTGATCGACTGGCCTGTTTCGAATTCGGCGAATTTGAACGGACCCGAGCCGAGAATATTCTTTTCGTACCAGCGCGGGTCCTTGTCGAGAATGTCCTTCTTGTAGATGAATGTGAAGGGGTCGGCGAGCGCTGGCAAGAAGGCATCGGTCGCGAATTTAAGATGGAAGACGACAGTCGACGGATCGGGTGCCTCGACCTTGTCGACCATTTCATACCAGCTCTGGCGCGCGCTCAGCACACCTGCGGGCGGGTCGATGATCATCTGCCAGCTTTTCGCGACATCCCCAGCCGTGAGCGGCGAGCCATCGTGGAATTTGACGTCGCCGCGGATCTTGAATGTATAAGTCTTGCCGCCGTCGGTCGGTTGCGGCATCGCCGCGCAGATGTCGCAGACAAAGTCGGTCGTCGAGGATGGGTTTTCGGGGTTGACCCGGATCAGCACGCTGTAAAACGGGGCCACCGAATGCAGGGTCGCAAAGGTGCCCTCGCGATGGCCGTCAAAACTGGGCGGCGCGTCCTCCGGGATCACGTACGTAAGGGTTCCGCCGCGCTTGCCTGCTTCCTCTTCGCCAGGCGCTGCTGCCAGAGCCGCGGCCCCGAGCGCGACGACGCCCAACCCTGCCGCCAACCACCAAGCGCCGATGCTCATAATCGCCTCTCGTTAAGAAAACTCCGGTCAGGAAGCGGCGAGGCTCCCGCGGGCTGAAGCCGCCGAGCCGGCGTTGCTGTCTCGGCCGCTATCTCGCGGCTGCGGAAGCACGCTGCGAAATGGGGTCCTTCACCCGCCTGCTGCAGCGCCGGTCGCGACATCGCGCAAGCATCCACAGCAAAGCGGCAGCGCGGCCGGAACGAGCAGCCGGCGTCGAGCCGGGTCAGGTCGGGCGGCTGTCCCTCGACCGGGTCGAGGCGCGCCTGGCGCGGACGATCCAGGCGCGGCACCGAGCGCAGCAGCGCCATCGTGTAAGGATGCCTCGGGTCGTGGTAGATCTCCGCGGCCGGGCCGCTCTCCACGATACGGCCAGCATACATCACGTTCACGCGATTGGCGTAGCGTGCGACGACGCCGAGATTATGTGTGATGATAATCAGCGCCACTTCGAGCCGGTGCGTCAGCTGCTTCATCAGCTCGAGGATCTGCGCCTGGATCGTCACGTCGAGCGCCGTCGTCGGCTCGTCGGCAATGATCAGCTTAGGGTCGCACGCCAACGCGATCGCGATCATGACGCGCTGCCGCATGCCGCCAGACAGCTGATGCGGATACTGCTTCAGCCGCCGCGCCGGATCGGCAATGCCGACCATGCCCAGCAGCTCCATCGCCCGATTCTGCGCTGCGGTGCGGTCCGCCCCGCGATGCTGCTCGATCGTCTCTGTGATCTGGCGGCCGATCGTCAGCACCGGGTTCAGCGAAGTCATCGGCTCCTGGAAGATCATGCCGATCTCGCCACCGCGAACCTGGCGGATCTCCTCGTCGGACAAACGCCTCAGGTCGCAGCCGGCAAAGACGATCTCGCCCTGCGTGATCCGTCCTGGCGGATCCGGGATCAGGCGGAGGATCGAGAGCGCCCCGGCGGTCTTGCCCGACCCGCTTTCGCCGACAATCGCCACCGTCTCGCCGCGCTCGACGGTGTAGGAGATGCCGTCGACCGCGGGCACGACACCGGCCCCGGTGCGAAACTCGGTGTGCAGGTCCCTGATTTCTAAGAGTGGCGGCAAAACACCCGCATCTTCCTCCCGTACGCTCTGCAAGGGATCGTCTTCTTGTTGGGGTGCGTTGTGGTATCGGCCGCGGCAGGGACTGTCAACGGCGACGAAAAGACGATGGAGCAAGTCGCTCGGCAGCGGTCGCTAACCTACCGGCGAAGAACGGCGGAGCGGCCCCCGTCCGCCCGCTTCCGGACTAGGTCGTAACTTCTCCGACGCTGGAAGCCCCGAGGTCAAACCGCGCCAGTCGGCTCAGCAGCTCCTCCGCCTCGAAGGGCTTTGCAATAACGTCGTCTGCCCCAAACGCCTCCGCCATCCCCAAATAATCGAGGTTATGGCTCCGCGCACCGCCCGAAATAGCGATGATTTTGACCTCCGGACGCTCGCTGCGGATCTTGAGGATGGTTTCAATACCTTCCTGCTCCGGCATGATGATGTCGGTGATCACGACATCGGGGCGCTCGTCGCGGAAGACAGCCATCGCGCGCTTACCGTCCGAGGCGGTCGCCACATGGTACCCGTTGCGCTGTAGGATCTTGGAAAGCGTGTACCGGACCAGATCGTCGTCATCGATTACTAAAACCTTCATGGGGTCGGCCTCGTGTAGCGCGATACTCCCACTTGACCGGAAACCCGGTAATAATGATTTAACGGAGCCTTCCCTGTGACGGCAACCGAAACGAACGGTTTCTCAGCTTTACGCTGCTGCCGCTCCGTCCACTGACGCATCAAACTGAGCTGCCGGCAGGAGAATGGTAAACTCGGTCCCTTTGCCTGGTTGGCTTTTCACCTCGATCCGCCCGCCATGGTCGGCGATGATGCCGTGGACGACAGAGAGTCCGAGCCCGGTGCCCTCGCCGACGTTTTTTGTCGTAAAGAAGGGCTCGAATATCCGATCCTTGGTTTCGGCATCCATGCCACAGCCGGTATCGGCGACCCAAAGACGAACGAAATCGCCGCCGCGTTGGCGTTTTGAATGCCTGCTTGCCGGCGAAACCCCGATGGTGATCGTCCCCAGATCGTTCCCGATGGCCTGCCGGGCATTGGTGACCAAATTCACGATGATCTGCTGAAGCTGACCGGCATCCGCCAGAATGGGCGGAACGTCCTCGATCTGTTGATTGATCAGCACGGTCGCAGGGATGGTCGGGCGCAGCATCTGCAGGGCCTGGCCGATGATCGCAGCGAGATCAACCCTCGTCTTCGCCGCTTTCTGATTCCGGCTAAAGGCGAGAATGCGCTGCACGAGGTCGCGGCCGTGGCGGCTCGCCTGCACGACTGTTTCAAGATCCTCCCTTTCGCTGCTTCCTTCCGGCATTTGCTGCATCAGCAGCTGCGAGAGCGCAAGGATCGGCATCAGAGTATTGTTGAGATCGTGCGCGATGCCCCCGGCGAGGGTGCCGAGCGCGTCGAGCTTCTGCGAATGAAGCAGCTGGCGCTCCAGCTCTCTTTGGCGCTCCTCGGCCATACGCGTTTCGGTCACGTCCCTGATCGTCCCAATCCGCCGGACGGGATTGCCGTTGTCGTCGAAAATCGTTTCGATCTCTGTGTAAATCCATTTGATCGACCCGTCGTGACACCGAAAGCGGTATGTCAGCGGGGGAGCTTGGAGGCCTTGCTCGGAAGCAGTCATCGAGGCTTCGTATCCTGCGCGGTCGTCCGGATGAATGAGGGGCAGGAACTCTTGCTTCGTCGGCGCCGGCATTTGCGGATCGAACCCGAATATTCGGTAGAACTCCTCCGACCCGCTCACCTCTCCGGTCCGGAAATCGCGGTTGAAGCTGCCGATCTTGGCGAGCCGCTGAGCCCGATTTAGGTTGTCCCGGCTTTGCCGAAGCTGGTCTTCGGTGAGTTTCATCTGGGTGATATCGATGTGCAACGCGGCGATCCCGCCATTTTGCATGCGACGCAAGGAGATCATCACATAGCGGCCGTCGGCGAGCGGCTGCTCTATCACCCCGGACGGCCGATTGAACGTGTTCATCCGATTGGCGAGCCACTCCGGTTCGCACCCGACCGCATCGGCATACCAGCCGGCGTCGAGACCGGCCCACACGAGTTCCTCAAAGGGCGTTCCCGGCACCATCAGGCGCGCCGCTTTCGGATACAGTCGCCGATAGGGTTCATTGCACATGACAAAACAATCATCGCGATCGTAGATGACGAACCCCTCGGAAATGCTGTCGACGGCGTCGCGCAAGGTCGCTTGTGATCTCCCGGAGCTTCTGTTCGACCTCCTTTCGGAGGGCAATATCGGCTTTCAGGCGGTCACTGGCGGCCTGAAGCTTGTCGCGCTCGTCAGCCAACGCGATCTCGTGCGAGGTGCGGTGGCGGATCTCGCGAATGAGATACGCTGCGAGGCCTGCCAGCAAAAATGTTGCCAAGCCGGCGATCGCAGCGATCACCCTCGCATGCTCACGAGATGACGCAAGCGCCTCGCGGAGGTCGGAACCGACGGTGACGACCAGCGGATAATTCCCGACGCGGCGATAGCTGAAGAGCCGCGTGATGTGATCGATAACGCTTTCCTTGATGAACGTCCCCTCGCCATTCGCGGGGATGGCGGCTGCCCAGGGATGTTCGACCCGCTGACCGATGCCGGCCAGCCCGTTCGGATCTTCCCGCGTAAAACGGGCCCGGACAATGTCGTCCAGCCCGATCAGAGCGATGCTGCCGTGCGGACCCAGATCGATCGATGTGTTGAGGGTGGTGAGATTAGCCGGCGAGAGCGCGAACATGATGACGCCGAGAAAGCTGCCGTCCTCGGCGTCGACGCGCCGCGTCACGTTGATCGTGATCTGGTGCGAGACGCGCCCGGTCACCGGCTTGCCGATGAAGATACCCTGAAACCGGCCATCGAGATGGATGCGGAAGTGCTCGCGGTCGCTGAGGTCGATCGGCTCCGGCGCGGGGTCGAGCGTGGTCGAGACGAGCCTGCCGTCGGGCCCTATGATTCCCGCTTGAATTGTCGCGTTTGACAGCAGCGGGATCTCGCGCGCCCAGGCATGGATATCGAAGGCCCCGTGCGCGGTGCGCATGCGTTGGGCGACGATCTCCATCGCGCCGGCGACGCCGCCGAGAATTTGGGTCAATTCGTCGGCGAAAGCAGCCGCGAGGTTACGCCCTTCTGACCGCGTGCGATCCATCGCCGCCTCTCTTGCGGTCGTGATCGAGGCCGCAACTGTCGTCCACATCGCCAGAATGACGATGATGCCGACGGCGACGATCTCGATTGTGGTGGCTCGGCAGCGGCGACGGGGATCGGTAGGGAACAGGGTGGACAAACTTCCAGGCTCCGAGGAGGACGGAGCATCGAGGCACAGCGAGGTTAAGATTCCTCTGAATTCGAGCATGCGTTCGGTCGGCAGGGGGTCTTCACGCGCTTCTCGCTGCCCGTTAAGATCCGCGCGGCATCAACGTCATCATCGACGAGGAGGACCGTTTCATGCCGATCTCGATGTACCACGCGTCCGTGCCGGTATTTCTGCAGCTGCTCGGCGGCCTGAAGGGAGTGATCGAAAAGGCCGAGGCGCACGCCACCGCACATAAGTGGGAAGAGAACGCGCTGCTGAATTGGCGGCTCTATCCCGACATGTTCACCTTCGCCCGCCAGGTGCGGCAGGCGAGCGAGCACGCCTTCGGCGCCGGGCGCGCCGCCGGTGTCGCGGTGCCCGAACTTCCGGCGATCGACAACAGCTTTGCCGAGATGAAGGCGCGGATCGACAAGACGATCGATTTCCTGAAGGGCCTGAAGGCCGACCAGCTCGACGGAAGGGAAGACGCGCAGGTCACGATCACCCAAGGCGGTCAGCCGCGCAATTTCCGCGCCCAGAACTACCTCTACCACCTCGCGATGCCGAATTTCTATTTCCACACGACGACGGCCTACAACATCCTGCGCAGTCTCGGCATCGAGATCGGCAAGCGCGACTTCATGGGCCAGATGCCCTCATAGTACCTCGCGTTGGCCTCCCTCTCCCCGGTTGCTCCCGCTTGCGGGGAGAGGGCGGCCGCCTAAAACGCGGACGCGACCAGGGTCACGTCCGCGTTTTTCCACACCGCGTCGTATTGCTGTTGCGCCGCCGAGGCGTCGGCGGTGCGGCCCTGCAGCTTCAATGACTGCGCAAGCCCGTGCAGGGCCCAGCCATTGTTCGGGTGACGGTTGAGATCGTCCCGGTAAACCACCTCCGCATCTGCTGCCTTGCCCGCTTTGATCAGTACCGCGCCGAGCAGATGGCGGGTGGGGAAAAACCAATCGGCCGGTTCGTCATAGGCGAGCTGGTCCTCGTTGTCACGGCCTGGCGTAATACGCCGATCGCGTCGTTCTCCGCGCCCTCCGCGAGAGCAACTCGGGCTCGGGCGGTGAGGATGGCCACTGCGAGCACATCCTGTAGCCGGTTAGGCCGGCGCCATCGTCGGGGCCTAACGCCGCAGCCAACTTCTCCAGCTCGGCGAGCTGCATTTTCGCGTCGTCGATCCGGCTTTTGGCGGCCAGCGCCACCGCCTTGGCGTATAAAAACGCACCGGTCAATCCAGTGAGTTGTGTATTGGGCGCGGGCTCGGCGAGGATCTCGTCCCACAGGCCGAACCGTGTCATGGCGGTATAGAGCTGCCCCACATACCAGTCGATCCCGGGCATCGCCGCCAGCAGATCGTCGGAGATGATAGCGCGCGACTTGCGCGCCGCCTCGATCGTCTCCGCTTTCCGGCCCTCCATCGCCGCTGAAAAGGCCAGGAATTGGTAATTGTGGGCGGTGTACATGACGTAATAGTCCAGCGGCTTGGTCGCGGCGTAATAGGCGAGGTCCGCCGCGACACCCCTGCGGTTGGCCTCGGCCGCACCTTCATAACGGCCGACCCGCTGCATGATGTGAGCGGGCATATGTTCGAGATGCCCCGCCGCGGGCATCATGCTGGGCAGCCGTTCCGCCGCGACGACCCCCTTACCCGGGTTGGGAGAGGCTTCCACCGAGTGGATGTAATAGTGATTGGCGCCAGGATGCTTCGGGTCCTTCGCCAGCGCCTTCTCCAATATCGCCAGGATCTCTTCCGTCCCCGGCGCCGGCGCGCCGTCCAAGGTCCACAGCTTCCAGGCGTTGATGTTCATCATCGCTTCTGCGGTCATCACCTGGACATCGGTATCGTCGGGAAACTGCTCGGCGACGGCTTTCATGGCCTGTGCGTAGGCGACGAGGATCGGTCCTTCATTGGACGGGTCGAGCGGCTGCGCATTCGGGTAGCGCTTGGCGAGAGCCCCGATCAGCGCCTGCTCGACTGGGGTCCCCCGGCCGGCATATTTCTCCGCCTGTTGCAGGGCATCCCGCGCGACTGCGGCTCGAGGCTCGGCCATCATCGGCAGGTTGTAGTTCGGGCCCACAGTGAGTGCCACGCCCCACCAGCAGCTCGCGCATTGCGGATCGAGCTGCGTGGAATTGGCGAAGGAACGCGTCGCCTCGTCATGGTTGAAGGCCCAAAGGAACCGCGTCCCCTGATCGAAATAGGCTTGTGCCTGCGGCGAATTGGTGCTGACCGCGCGGTGGAAATCGGCCAATCCACCGAACAGCCGGGCGCCCTCCGCCCATTGCCCCACGGTCAATGGCAGCCCACCGGGCTGCCCTACGCACAGCGCCTTCTTGTTTCCTGTTTCGGCCTCGCCGCTTACCTCGAAGGTCGCCAGCGAGAGCGCCGCCACCAATGCGCTGCCCACCAATTTACGCGCTCGGCTCATCGCAGGCTCCCCTTGCATCGTCGTCGAGGCGCACCTACTATGCCGCCCATGGCACCGAGAACGCCAGTCCCAGTCGCGCGATTTTGGTACCGCCGGTATATGTCGGCGGCCTAGGATCGCGCATTCGCGTCATCAACCAAAGCCGCCCCACTTAAGGCGGCTTTCGTGTTTCAGCTTCTCGTTACCCGAACGTCGTCGAGTGTGGAGCGGCCTCTCAAACGGAGGTCAACCCCATGTCCCAAACTGATTTCGATGTCGTCACCGGCCCCTCGATGGCGCAGCGGCGAGCGCCGGTACCCGAGCAGTCCAACAGATCCTCGGACCCGACGTCCGGCACCGGCGCGTGAGCCGCCCGCTCAACCGGAGCCGGCCGACGAAAAGATCTTGGCAAGGTAGCCGGATAGGTTTGTGGAGACCGTGCGCCCGTCGCAGCGAAAACCGACATAGCCGTCCGGGCGTATCAGATATGCGGCCGGCGACGACCCATAGCGCTTTGCGACCACTCCTTCGCGGTCGATAAAATCGCCGCCGGCTGTCCCGGGCGGGGCGATGCGATACGCCGCGAAGACCGTTTCCGGAAAGCGCGGCAGAGTGGGCGGCACGGCCTCGGGGCTGTCACCCAATAGCAGCAGCACGTGGCGGTGCTCGGCGAAGAGATTGTAGAGCCGCAGCGATGCCCCGTCCTTCGCTGCGACGAGCGGCGCGTCAGGCGCCCGGTCACCCGCGGCGGGACCGGCCATTCCAGCGCGTTGTTCCTCGACGATCGGGCTGCGCCGATAATTCACCGCAAGCCCAGAAAGTGTCTCGCCGAGCTTTTCCGCCACCGCGGGGATCTGCGTCAGCAGCGACATCATGTGATCGCGGATGAAGCGGGCGATTGTCCCGTGTAATGACACGAGGCGGGTCGCTCGATCGGTCTGCCGGATCACCGCTTCGTCGACCGGTTTGCGCTCTGCCTCGTAGCTGTCGAGCAGCTGCGGATCACCCCCGTTCCGCAAAACCAGGCTCAGTTTCCAGGCGAGGTTGAACGCGTCCTGAATGCCCATATTCATGCCTTGGCCGCCGACCGGGCTATGGATGTGCGCGGCGTCGCCGAGCAGAAACACCCGTTCCTTGCGAAAGCGCGCAGCCTCCCGCCGGTGGATGCGGAACACCGACGTCCATCGCGGATCGCCGAGCCGCAGACGCTCGAGGCCGCGCTCGTCGACCAATGCCTGGCATTGCGCAAGGCCGGGCTCGCCGTGCCAGTCGGGCGGCGAGTTGGTGATGATGAGCCGCCAGCGATCCTCCGGCAGCGGAAAAAACGCCAGCGCACCCTCGCGGTGCAGCCAGACCTGTGCCTCGGCATGGTCGAGGTCGCCGGCAACCTTCACGTCGGCTAGAACGAAGAGCTCCGGATAAGTCGCGCCCGAGAAGGAAATTCCCAGCTGCTCGCGAACTGTGCTGTGCGCCCCGTCACAGCCCAGGAGCCAGTCGGTCTCGACCTCTTCGACCCGGTCGCCGGTGCGCAGCCGGGCCGAGACGCCGGATTCGCGCTGCGCCAGCGAGATCAGCTCGGTGTTGCGCTCGACCCGCACCCCGAGCCTGGCCAGACGCTCCTCGAGGATTCGTTCGGTTTCGTCTTGCGGCACCCCGAGAACAAACGGATATCGCGTGTCCAGCATCCCGAACGCGGCATGGGCGATGCGTCCGCTCTCGCCGTATACGTTGACCCCGGCGATGCGATGACCGGCGCCGAGGAAAGCGTCGGCGAGTCCCATCAGTTCGAACGTCTCGACGGTTCGCGAGTGGATCGCGATCGCTCGCGACTCCGTGGCGCGGTGCGGCGCCTTGTCGATCAGGCGGCATTGGATCCCGTCGCGCGCGAGTTCATGGGCCATGACCAATCCGGTCGGACCCGCCCCGACGATCAGCGCTTTCGGCCTTTCGTTCATGGCATCCTCCACTTCATTCCAATCACGAAATGCCGGGCGGCAGCAAAGGTTCCGATCCTAGCCGCATTACGGGAAGCGCTTGACCCGCTACTCCCCCCATAGTAGGTGCCATCAACCTGTGATACGAACCTGAACACGAGGGAGGTGGCCGGTGGACAAGGGCGGGGTAGCCGTAGCGCAATTTGGCGGGCTGCGAGCGGTCAGCCGGTATCAATGGCTGGTTTTTCTCGTCGTGTGGCTCGGCTGGACGCTCGACGCGGCCGATTTCGGGCTCTACTCGCTGGTGCTGAAGCCGGCGATGACCGAACTGCTGGGCGGCAACCCGCCACTGGCCGATATCGGCAAATATGGCGGCCTCCTCAGCATGGCGGGGCTGTTGGGCTGGGCTTTTGGCGGGTTTCTGTTCGGCATCCTCGCCGACTATATCGGCCGGGTGCGCACGCTCGCCTTCAGCATTGCGCTCTACAGCGTTTTCACGGCGCTGCAAGGCCTCTCGCAAGGCATTTTCGACTTTGCCATTTACCGGTTTATCGCCGGGCTCGGCACCGGCGCCGAGTTGATGGTCGGGATCCCGTTGCTCGCCGAGACGCTTGGCCGAGACCCACCGGGCGAAGATCGCCGCAACGATGATGACCGGCGGCGCGTCGGCACGTTCATCGGCGCCTGGGCCTACGGCCTCGTCGGCCCGTACGGCTGGCGCTACGTGTTCTTTGTCGGCGTCGTGCCGGCGATCATTCTCGCGATCATGCGCGGCCGAATGCTGGAACCGGAGCGCTTCGCCGATGTCCGGGAGCGCCGCCGCGCCGTTGTCGCGGGCTCGCGCAGCGAAGCCGCCGACCGCGAGTTCATGCGCTTTGTGCCGTTGCAGCTGTTCTCCAGGGAGCATCGCTACAACACGATGGTCGGGGTATTGTTCGGCCTCGGCTCGCTGCTGGCGATCTGGACCACCAACATCTGGCTGCCGACGATCCTGTCCTTGATGGCGCAGAAGAGCGGCGCCGCCGACGCCACCGCCGCAGTGCCGTTCGTCAGCCGCGGCATCATGCTGTGGAGCCTCGGCGGCATCTGCGGCTACATCGCCTTCGGCTTCATCTGCGACATCATCGGCCGTCGCCTGACCGTGATCCTCTACAGCGCCGGCACGATCGTCTTCGGCCTCATCCTCTATCTTGCCCTTCCCGCCTACGAGCCGTGGTACCCGGTGGTGCTGCCGATCTTCGGCTTCTTCGTGTTTGGCGTGTTCTCCGGCTACGCGGTCTATCTGCCGGAGCTGTTCCCGACCCACATCCGCTCGACGGCGGTCGGGTTCTGCACCGGCAGCGCCCGCATCATCACCAGCTTCGGCCCGCTCGTCGCGGGGCTCCTGGTCGGCGCCTTCGGCGGCAGCTTCAACCGGGTGACGGCCTTCATGACCTGCTTCGCTCTGCTCAGCATCCTCGCGATGCTGCTCGGCCGCGAGACCAAGGGCAACCCGCTGCCCCGCTAGCGTCCCGATCACGCCGGCTGGCGTTGTGCCGGTAGTTAGCCCGTGCAAACGACATGGTGTCTTTCTTGCCGGCGCCAGCGGCGCTGTCGGAAGCCGCTTGTGCCGTTGCCTTTGTCGGCCGGCTTTCCGTGGTCGGCCTGACCCGCGCTTCGGCTAAGAAGCGCGATCGACTCTTGGCAGCCGGTACATAGCTCATGGCGGCAGGGCTTTGCAGAGGTCCTGTCGCAGCGCGAATGACCGCGAAGTTTGCCAGTGGGGCGCAACCGATTGAACGGTAGGCTGCGCCGCCACGCCCCTCAGGCTGGCGCGACTTTGCGGATGCGGTGGTTGTTGGTGTCACCGATATAGATCGAGCCGTCGGCGGCGACGGCTGCGCCGTGCGGCCGGTCGAGCGCGGCGGCGCGGGCCGGACCGCCGTCGCCGTCGCCGCCTTGCCGGCCGCTGCCGGCGATAGTGGCGACTGTTCGGGTGCGGAGGTCGACGCGGCGGATCGCGTGATTTTCGGTATCGACAATCAAGAGGTTGCCCTCGCGGTCGATCGCCAACTCCTTTGGCGCATTGAAAGAAGCGGCGAGGGCCGGCCCGTCATCGCCGCCATAGGCCCTCTCGCCGGTGCCGGCTATCGTGGTGATGATGCCGCTGTGCGGGTCGACAGCCCGCAAGGTGCTGCCCTGTCGCTCCAGGATGTAGACGGTCCGGTCGGCTGCAACCTTGACGGCGCGGGCGCCGTAAATGCCGGCGGCTGATGCCGGACCACCGTCGCCGCTGTGCTCGGGCTCGCCGGTGCCGGCAAAGGTCGAGATGACCCCCGAGGCGAGATCGACAACCCGCACGCGGTGGTCCGCGACATCGGCGATGTAGAGCCGCTTCTGTGCGGGGTCGACCGCCAGGCCGTTCGGTTCGACCATGCCCGCGCGCGAGGCCGGTCCGTCATCGCCGCCGAACCCGGAAGAGCCGTTGCCGGCGAAGGTCGAGACGACGCCCGAGCTGCCGTCGATCCGGCGAACACAATGATTATGCCGGTCGGCGACATAGATGTTTCCGGCATTGTCGACAGCGATGCCGTAGGGCTCGTTGAAGCGGGCGCGGGTGGCAGGACCGCCATCCCCGGAATAGCCGGCCTCGCCACAGCCCGCACAGGTCGTGATCACACCCGTGCGTGCGTCGACGCGCCGAATGCAATGGTTGAAAGTGTCGGAAAAATAGAGGTTGCCGTGTGCGTCGAACCCGACATCGAACGGGCCGTTGAGAAGCGCCCGCGCCGCCGGCCCGCCATCGCCGGCATAGCCTTTCTCGCCAGTCCCAACCTCTGTCGTAATGATCCAGGACTGCTCCGGCATCGGCTCAAAACTCCCCCGCTGCGTAACTCGATCTTAGCACTGCCGAGGGGGCGCTCAAGCCACCGGAAATCGGCATTTCTGCGATGCTCTTTCCGGGCCGCCGACGGGCGAGTAGAGTTGCGGCATGTCTGTTCTCGGCATCTCGCTTCGCCGTACGTTGACTGCAGCCGCGTCGCTGTTGGCCGCGTTGGTTGTGCTCGGGGTAGCTCCACCCGAGCATTCCGATACGACGTCGCTCGCCGGGCAATTGCTGATTGCGGCACCGACGATCGGCGATCCGCGTTTTGCTCACACCGTCATTCTGATGGTACGGCATGACAACGAAGGCGCCTTGGGGATCGTGATAAACCGCCCGGTCGGCGAGCGCTCGATTGCGGCCCTGCTGGAGGCGACCGGTCATAATGACCCCGACGTAGCCGGCATTCTGCGCGTCTTCGCCGGCGGCCCGGTGCAGCCGGAACTCGGTTTTGTCGTCCACAGCACCGAATATCGGCGCGCCGAGACCGTCGATGTCGACGGCCGCGTGGCGATGACGGCGAGCCGTCAGGTCTTGCTCGACATCGGCCATAATCAGGGCCCCGAGAAGAGCCTCTTCGCGCTCGGCTATGCCGGCTGGGGACCCGGTCAGCTTGAGGGCGAGCTCGCACGTCACAACTGGTTCACCACTCCCGAGGAGCCGAAGCTCGTCTTCGACGACGACCGCGAGAAACTCTGGGAGGACGCAATGGCCCGCCGCACCCGGGAACTGTAGCGTTCCGGGCGGCATCGCCGGGTCGGATCCCTAGGAGGGAACATATCGTATGCCCCGGCATCGTGCATACTCGATCTTGTCAGCAATTCCGATAACTACCGCAGAATTGGGATTGACGCCTGGCGTGACCCCTCATGGCATTAGTTTATCAAACATTGCTGCATCTCCGGATGATTTATTTGAAGGCGCAAATGTACTTGTTGTCGGTTATCCGGGTATCGTCGGCAATGAATATCTTGTTCGTTCGATTGTACGGTACGGCGCAATTGCTTGGATAAATCCAGAACACCCCTATGAAAAACCATTTCTTATTGACGCTAATATTTATCCAGGAAATAGCGGCGGACCGGTTATACGGATCCCTATAGGAGTTGACAAGTTTGGCACGGTGCAGCTTGGTGGTGGCAAGCTCGCTGTATTGGGCATCGTTTCGCAGGCACCGGGCCTCGATCAGGACGTTTCACTCACGGTTCCTGGGTATCCATTGCCGCTGCATCTCAGACAATCCATTCCTCTCGGCGGCACCGGAGTCATTGAGCCTGCCTTCAATAAAATCGCTGCACTCGTAAACAAGCTTGCTGCTGGGACACACTGAGATAGTGGCGAAAACTTCATCGTCACCACGTTCGCTCGTTCCACAGCGCATACGGCGGCGCGAGGGTCGAGGCGCAAAGAAACGGAAATCAGGCGGCGCGTGTGGCGCGGCGCATGGTGGAAATGGTGCGGTCGCAGCTATCGGCCAATTCCTGCGACGTCGCGCCCTGCGCGCGTCGTCTGGTGGCTTCTTTGATCTGTGCCGGTTCAGGGAAGAGGTCGGCCCATAGGCTTTCCTTGGGCCTTGGCGCGGCTCCTGCCTTCAGCGGTGCGGGTGCATTAGGCCACGCTCGACATCGGCAAGCCGCCGAGTACCGCCAGCATCAAGCGGCTGGTGGCATTCACTTTTGCTGAAAGTCTTGGATGATGTTGTAAAAAACGACCTCCCCCGTCACATGACGGCTTGATTGCCTAGCCAGCCGAGCTGTCGCCGGTTCCAGATTGTCATTTAAGCCCTCTAAGCGCGAGCGCTGTGAGCCCCGGTCCTGGAATAGTTGCTCCGGTGATGCTCCGTCCGCAATGTCGCCTGATTCGTGTGGCATAGTCGCGGAAGGCGATAATATCGGTGACGCATCGCCGTTGTACGCAAGAAGGTACCGGTTATTGATGGGTTTTACGAAGGTTGGCGGTGTGGCTGCGCGGACGGCAGTTCGAGAACGGTACCGGATGCGCACTCTCGCGACTGACCCCCGCACACAAGTCATCGCCAGTAGCGAAGCGGCCGCAACTTTAAGGAGAGATTTTGCTGCAGATTTGCTGCAGGTGCAGCAAACGAAAACAATCGATTCGAGTCAAGGTTGCAACAAGGGCGGACGCGCACTGCCTGAGATTCATACCGACAAACTCGCCGCCGTTCTCCGGTTCGCATCTCGCGGCCATTCGGGCTAAGGTGATGTGAAAACAAAGGATGCAGGAGCCAGCCGATGTCGCAGCACCATGAATTACGGGCGAGCCCCGAGACTTGTCACTGGGGGTTTTTCGATGCCGGGCTGAAGCCCGTGCTCAGCGTCGCGTCGGGTGACACGGTGACTATGGATTGCGTCTCGGGCGGGCCCGATGTGCTGCCGCAGGAAGGCAAATTCGAAATTCTACCCGACCACTTGGCGATTCAGCGCGCGCTCGAGCCGCGTCTCGGCGCCCATATCCTGACCGGGCCGATCGCGGTCGAAGGAGCCGAGCCGGGCGATGTCCTCGAAATCCAGATCCTCTCGATCGATCCTCGGCAAAATTGGGGGTACACGCGCATCAGGCCGCTCTCCGGCACCCTGCCGGAGGATTTCCCGATCCGCCGGATCTGGCACACCGCGATCGACCGCCAGCGCGGGATCGCCACTGTGCCTTGGGGGGCGGAGATCGAGCTGGCGCCGTTTTTCGGGGTCATGGGTGTAGCGCCGCCACCGGTTTATGGCGCGGTGACCTCGATCGTGCCGCGCGAGTTCGGCGGCAATATGGATTTGAAGGAACTGGTCGCCGGCACGACCTTGTACCTGCCGGTGTGGGCGGCGGGAGCATTGTTTTCCGCCGGCGACGGCCACGGCGTGCAGGGCGACGGCGAGGTCTGTGTGACGGCGCTGGAAACCGCTCTCTGCGGTACCTTCCGCCTAGTGTTGCGCAAGGACCTGAAATTCGATCTCCCGCGCGCCGAGACGCCGTCGCATCACATCACGATGGGTTTCAACGAGGATCTCGACGACGCGGCTAAGACGGCGCTGCGCGAGATGATCGCGCTGATCGGCGAGCGCCTCGGCCTCTCGCCCGAAGACGCCTACATGTTCTGCAGCCTTGCCGTCGACATGCGCGTGACCCAATTGGTCGACGGCAACAAAGGCAT
Organism: uncultured Alphaproteobacteria bacterium; assembly: GCA_963695605.1. Classification (GTDB taxonomy): domain Bacteria; phylum Pseudomonadota; class Alphaproteobacteria; order ATCC43930; family CGMCC-115725; genus AP-15. The sequence goes on from CAVOHI010000072.1 coordinate 21,689, forward strand.
CCACGCGATGCTACCGAAGCGTTACGCGAACCAACCGAATTAAAAAGCAAGCAGCGGATAGAGCAAGACACTCCTCTCCTCCATCTTGGCTCTATCGATATGCGGAGGAGGTGATGATGTTGGACTTCGAGCAATGCTGGGCGGCGCTCGAGCGGCGCGACGCCGGCGCGGACGGCCAGTTCTTTTACGGTGTCCGCACGACTGGGGTTTATTGCCGGGCGGGCTGCACATCTCGGCTGCCGCTCCGCAAGAACACCATGTTCTTCGAAACGACGGCAGCGGCCGAGGCGGCCGGGCTGCGGCCCTGCAAGCGCTGCCGGCCGACTGACGGCACCTCTGCTTCGCGGCATGTCGCGGCGGTCGAGAGGGCCTGCGCGCTGTTGCGCAACAGCGACGCCATCCCGAGCCTCGCCGAACTCGCCGACGCCGCAGGCATCAGCCCCTTCCATTTCCACCGGGTCTTCAAGCAGATCACCGGCGCGACGCCGCGCGACTATGCGCGCACCCACCGGCTCGGCCGTCTCGCCGACAAGCTCGAAACCGGTGAGCCGGTCACTGAGGCGATCTATGCGTCGGGCTTCGGCTCGAGCTCGCGCGCCTATGATTCGGCCGCGGCGGGATTGGGCATGACACTCGGAGCGCGGCGACGCGGCGGCATTGGGCAGACGATCCGCTTTGTGACGGTCGAGACCCCAATCGGCTGGGCATTGGTCGCCGCGACCGAGCGCGGCATCTGCATGACCGCGCTCGCCGACAATCGCGAGAGCTTGGAGGCCAGCTTGCGGCAGCGTTTCCCTGCCGCGAAGGTCATTGCCGAAGACGGCGGGCTCAAGGACTGGGCGGACCGGATCGTGCGGTTCATCACCGCGCCCGATCGCAACCTCGATCTGCCGCTCGACATCCAGGGCACCGCGTTCCAGGCACGGGTGTGGCGCGCACTGCAAAAGATCCCGCTCGGCAAGACCGCGAGCTATACCGAAATCGCCGCGGCGCTCGGCCAGCCCAAGGCGGTGCGCGCGGTCGCTCAGGCTTGCGCCGCGAACAAGCTCGCCCTGATCGTGCCGTGCCATCGGGTGATCCGCAGCGACGGCGAGCTCGGCGGCTATCGTTGGGGGTTGGAGCGCAAACGCGCGCTGCTCGCGCGGGAGCGCGCCGCAGTCGCGCCGGAGACGGCCGATGAGGCGGCAGCTTAACGCGAAACCTGTCGCCGATCCGGTCAATTGGCGTGCAATCGACGGGTCGCTCGACGAGCAGGGTTACGCGGTCACTCCGCAATTGCTGACCAGGGGAGAGTGCGGCGAAATCGCCGCGCTCTACCCCCGGGAGGAGGTTTTTCGCAGTCGCGTGATCATGCAGCGTCACGCCTTCGGCCGCGGCGAGTATCAGTATTTCAAGTACCCTCTGCCGAGCGTGATCGAGGGGCTGCGTCAGGCGATCTACCCGCACCTGGCACCAATCGCCAACCGCTGGCGGGAACGGCTCAACGAGGAGGGGCGGTTTCCGCCATCGCTCGCCGCTTATCTCGAGCAATGCCACAAAGCCGGCCAGGAGCGGCCGACGCCGCTGCTGCTCAAATACGGGCCCGGCGATTACAACTGTCTGCACCAGGACCTATACGGCGATCTGGTGTTCCCGCTGCAATTGACGGTGCTGCTCAGTGAGCCGGAGGCGGATTTTACCGGTGGTGAGTTCCTGCTCGTCGAGCAGCGGCCTCGGGCGCAATCGCGGGGCGAAGTCGTGCCGTTGCAGCAGGGCGAGGCGGTGATCTTCCCGGTCCACCACCGACCGGTCGAAGGCACCCGCGGACCCTACCGGGTAACGATGCGCCACGGCGTCAGCCGCCTGCGCTCCGGCCAGCGCTACACGCTCGGCATCATCTTTCACGATGCAGCTTAGGGGCCTGACCCGCTCGACATCCAACGGCGCACGCTGTTCACCTGTCACCGGAAAATATTCAGCCCCCAGCTCGCGCCTTGAGGGCGGCCAGCCGGTCGCTCAAACTCTGCGGTGCCGGGGATTTGCCGGACACCGCGTCGAGGGCGGCGGCGATATTCGGATCATCGTGCTCCGGCTGTGTCGGGCGCAGAAGCTTTGCCTTCGCCGTAGCCGCGTCGGCCGAGGCGAGGTCTTTAGCCGCGGCTTCGTGCATGGCCTTCAACGCGACTGTCATGCTGCTCGTCGCGCTGGTCAGCCCCGCCGCACGGCGTGCCGCCTCGGCCTGCTGCTCGGCCACTGTGCGCTGTTGCCCGGCCCGCGCCATGTCGCGGCGCGCGCGTTCCAGCTCGGACCGACCTTGTCGCAGCTTGCCGCCCGCCTCCGCATAAGTCTTCTCGAGCATTTCAAGGAAATCCTTGGCGTCGACGGCATCCTTCTTTTCTTGTTCGATCTCCGGTGTCATCTGCTCCAGCATGGTGACCAGTGTCTCGAGACTGTGCCCAAGCTGCGCCTTGCGTGTCGCGTCGGGTTCCGCCGCGATCTGTCGCTGCAGTTGCTCCGCCGCGGCCATGCGCTGTCGCGACAGCGCTTGGATCGCGTCGGCCTCCTTTTGCTCCTTGTCATAGCTCTGTCGCGCGATTGCGACCTGCCGGCCGAGATCGTCGAGATGCTGCTCCATCGTGCGCAGCTCCGCCTCGCTGGCTGATTGCGGGTCCCAGCGCACGAGCGCCTCGACCCCGGCCTGCATCGCCTTGTCGGCCTTCACACCGACCAGATTGCTGATGAAAGTGAGCATGAGCCTCCTCCTCGTTAGTTGCGATCAAGCCGGCACCATTGCCGCTGCATTTAGCAGACCTATGGAAAGTTGGGCCGCGACCAGTGGGATCGCCCCGGCAACCTGACCCGCTTCGATCATCACGCGCATCGCGCGAAACAAATGCGATACGATCGCGACCGTCAATAGCTGAAGCAGGACCGCCACCACTCCCCACACCAAGATGTCGAGCAGCGCCCCGGTGGTCGCCAGCAGCGCGGCAAGCGGGATCGCCAATGCTACGAGGGCGCCTCCGAGCACCGTCGCCGCAGCCGGGTTGCCGTTGCGCAACAACTCGCGCTCGTGAAACGGGGTGATCGCCATGTAGATGAAGATACCGGCGACCAGCAGGGCCAGCACCAAAACGAACTGGAGCAAAAGCATCGGCAAACCACTGCCGAGCGCGTCGAGAATGGCGGAGCGGGTACTGTCGGATGCGGGGCTCATGCGCGCCTCTTTTCAGGCGGCCAGCGGAACGCTCGGCAGCGTCAGTGCGGCCGGGTTGATATCTATGCCGGCGTATATCTCGACCCACGCCTGGCCTGTCGCCTCGATGGCGCTGACGAGGATGTACTCGGTCTGGGGGGCGGGCGGCGCGCCACCGGTAGGGCCGCCATAAAGCATCATCTGCAATTGACGTTGTTCGGCGTGGTCGACGAACTGCAGCATTTCCTCCATTTTTCGCGGCGGGACGCGGCTGTCGCTCGGCGCCCAAACTCGTCCGTACATCTTGCCATCCTTGGTCTGAAAGGAGGGCCATCCGATCATGCCTTCCGCGGGATCAAGCCACAGCGCCCACTCTTGGCGATCCGCCGGGGTGACCTCGTCCAGTCGCGAAAAGTATCGGCACTCGTCCGGCCGGCCATCGCCGCCGAGATGGAGCTGAAAGAAAGCCTTGCCTCCCGGCAGATAAAGCCGATGCAGCATGACCGCACCGTCGCGGAGCACGCCCACCACCTCGACACTGACCATTCCACCGCCCTCTGGCGGCTGCACCTTGGTCAATCCGGCGGCGAGCACAAACGGGGACGGATCGACAGGCATGGTCATGCCGACACGAAACCGCGTCGCTGCGCTGCCGGTGAGACCGGGGACGGCTGCCGTGGCAACAGCCGGCCGAGACATGCGTCGCCGCCACAACCACAGCAACAGCAAGAAGACGATGCCAATGAAAAGGACGGGCCAGATAAACCCTGACTCGCCCCTCGGTGCGGGCGATGTCTGAGCGGGGGATGCCGTGGATGCGTTGCGCGGCTGACCCTCCATTTGGGCGAGCTGGGTGTCGAGCTGGTCGAGCTTGCCCGCGACGGTGGGATTGTGGCCCGCCTCGCGATCGGCCTCCCGACGCCATTGCACATAGCCGGGATCGTTTTGGTAATTATGGAAATACTGGACAGAGCCAGGCGACGACAGGGAATTCAGCGCCGCCCACAATGCCACTGCCGTCAACGGTCCCGAACCCGGCAGTGCCGGCCTTCTCGCTTACCCTTCGTGTCGGCTCTTCGCCTCCCCAGATCGGTGGCCGACGCGGCGCTTCGGTTGTCCAGTCGGAGCCGCCGGCATAAGAGGGCGGTCGGCGGGCATATGTCTCTGCGGGCCGCTGCGCCGCCCGATAGTCGCGCAGCGCCTGCGACGATAAGCTGCGGGAAACGGCCTGGTCTCCGAGCGAGCCGGTGGTATAGCCGGAGCCAGCATACGATCGTCGACTGTACCCGCCGCTGCTGCTGACTGGCGCCCGACGACTCGGGGCCGAATAGCTGGACGTGGATCCGCCGCCCGGCCGGCTGTATCCGCCGCTGCTGTACTGACCCCAGGCGCGCTCGGGCGCATCCACGGCTACGATGAGGGCTAGAAGGCAAAATAATGCTTTCCGCCAGAACCGAAGCCGAGGTGACGCAGGGTCACCCTTCTTCCGACTAATGCACTTTGGAGGCGACACGGGGTCTGTCAGCACTGCGCATGGGATTACGGCAGGGACGACTTCACCAGTTCCTGCAGCGGTGTCAACGGTTCACCGCTGAGGCACCGCTAGACGCTTTGGCAAGCAAGGCTTGCCGGTCTGTTCAGACGGCCTTCTGACTACCCATCGCCTGTTTGATCAGTCCCACGACCACCATCAGGATGCCCCCGCCGACTCCACCGGATGCGATCTGACCGATGATCGAGCCGATATCGAGGCCACCGGGCCCGGCGGCGGTGGCTTCTGCTCCCCCGCCGACGAGCGCCCCGATAATCTGCGCCCCGACGCCTCCACCGACAATTCCTGCGATCGTGTTGCCGACAGCCCCCAAATTATACTGCTTCAGCGCCGAGCCGGCGATGTTTCCACCCACCGCGCCGGCGATCAGTTGTATGATAAGCCCGACGATCCCACCCCACATCTTAACTTCCTCCCATTGTTCGCCTTCTAACGATGCTGCTTCGTTTCTGGATCACGGCGTTCGGCGGCGCCCGCTACGAGAAAGGTTAACAAAATCTTCGGGACCGCGCAACCAACCGGGGATTTCCGGAATGGGCTCTTGCGAGCCGCACCCTTGGACAACAGAATTGACCCTTGAGTGTCCTGCGGCTAGCTGTCATCTGTGCAGGTCAGCCGAGCTGCAGAGCCCCAGTCGCTGCCCCTCCCTCCACGAGAGTTGCTTGACAAGCCACGGAGCTGCTTCGCGCTTTATGATGGTCGGCTCACCCTCGTCCCCGGTCGGCAATAATGTTTGCCGCCGCGCAGCGGGCCAGCGTGATGAGGTTGCGGACGTTGGCTATTTCGTTGGCCCCTGCCGAGCGATGATCTTGTCCTTGATCTGGTTGTAGACGTTCGGTGGGATGATCTTGCGTTGGGTGAGGTCATCCTTGCCGTTATATGGCCGATTGGCGATAATCGCCTTGACACGCGCGGGCCCGACGCCCGGCAGCTTATCGAGTTCCTCGGCGGAGGCCGAGTTTATATCCACCAATCCGCCCTGCGCTTGAGACCCGGTGGTCCTGGACGGTTCCGCGGTCTTACCCCCGCCGGTGGCTGCCGACGGTGGCGATTTCGACGGCGATGCAGTCTGAGCAACAACTGGCATCGCAAGAAGCATGCTCAAAGCCACTATTACCAAATATCGCCCTGCCCACATCTCATCCCTCCATTATTATCGTGTTATAAATTAGCACGGACATGCCGGCTTGTTCCAGCGTCGAACCCCGCCGCTCTCTAAACGGGTCGCTTTTATCGGCCGCGAGACCGTCAGTACACGCCTTCCCGTACCTTGCGGATAAGCCGCAGCTTGCCGTGCTCCAAGGCGTAGATCTCTTCCACGACATAAGTGTAGATCTCTTCCACGACATAAGTGCAGTGTCCGGTGATGCAGTCCTCGGCAGGTTCTCACGGGCTTCAATCGAAATCGCCCGTCGCGCCAGCTAGGGTCTGACCCATTCGACATTGTCGTCGAGTGGGATGACCGGGCGGGGCAGGCGCTGCCAGTCGAAGCGGTTCAGCATCGGCGAGGTCAGGCCGGGGAGGTCGACTTCGACGATCTGGTTGGGGCCAAAGAATTCGTCGAAGCCGCCGCGGAAATGCCCGCGCGACTTGACGACGACCGCGCGGGCCCGGGCGATATCGAGCCCCATCATCTCGAAAAAGATCGGATCGGCGCATTGCACGCGATGCGAAATCACGACGACGGTGACGCCGCCGACCTCGAGCGCGGCGCAGGGCCCGAGCTCCAGCCGAAGTCCGGCATAGATCCCGCGACGGCCGACACAGTTGCCGTCGGTTAGAGCGCGGACCGTGGCCGGAGCGGCGTAGGGTTCGGAGAATTTGGTGGTCTCCGACCGGTTGAATCGCGCCTCGAAATGTATGCCGACCCCGTGGCGATGCGCCTCGGCGGCGAGATCGGGGTCGAAAAAGACGCCGAGCAGCGCGCCGGCCACGCGCGCCTCGTGAAAGGCACGCAGCAGGAATGTCGTGTTCCCTCGCCCGCCGCCGCCCGGATTGTCGGCGACATCGGCAAAGGCGAGGGCCGGTAAGGAAAGATCTCGGCCGACGGCGAGGGCTTTCTCGACGGCCTCGTCGAGCGAGGTCAGCCGTGGATAGAAACGTTGCCGGTTGGCCCAGCCGAGTTCAGCGATCTCGCGCGCCAATGTTTCAGCAGCGCGCCGGTCGTGGCGCGCCGTAACCACCACGGTCAGGCCGTTTTTGGCGGTGTCGGCAAAAGCAAACCGCCCATTACAGAGACGTTCATGATCTCGGGGGTCATGCGGCGCTGGCCGAAATCGATCATCTCCGCGTAGGGACCGGCGGCGGTCAGCATCGTTACCGTCGGCGGCACGATCGGCAAGCGAACGAAGGCGCGCTGCGGCTTGACGCCGCCCAGCATCTCGCGGACAGCTGCAGCCGCCTCGGCCCCCCGCTCGCGCATGTCGAGATGCGGGTTGGTCCGGTAGCCGATGAACACGTCGATCGACTGCACCATGCGCTCCGATACATTGGCGTGCAGGTCCAAAGTCGCCGCGATCGGCACATTGGGGCCGACGATCTGCCGGACCATCTCGAACAGGATCCCGTCGGGGTCGTCCTCCTCCGTCGTCAGCCCCGCGCCGTGCGAGCAGATGTAGACGGCATCGACCGGCAGCGCGGCCCTCAGCCGCCTGCTGATCGTGTCGAGCAGCTCGGCAAAGTAGGCGTGCTCGACCGGCCCGTTCGGCTCGGTCATCGCCAGCGCTATGCCGATCGGCGTCCACGGGCCTGACGCGTCCATCGCCGCGACAAAACCCGGCGTCTCCGGTAGCATGGTCGGGTTCGCCGACCGCGCCTCCGCGACGATCGCATCGCCTTCGAGATAGGTGCGGGCGAGGAAGTGCGCCTTGGTAGCGGGCGGCGCGAATTTATTGCATTCGATTGAGAAACCGAGCAGCGCGACGCGCGGTGGCGAGCGATCGGCCATGCGAGTTATCCACAGGGCTGTTTCCGTCTCCCGCCATCCTAGGCTAGTGTTGGCCCGATCGCCACGACCGCTGAAAGGAATGGAGATATGCCGAAGATCGACGGACAGCGCGTGGTCGCGGATCTGAAGCGCCTTGCCGAATTCGGCCGTTACAAGACCGGGGTCCATCGCCCGACCTATTCACCCGTCGATGTCGAGTCACGGCATTGGCTCGCGGACAAATTCTGCGAGGCCGGCCTCGAGACGGTAATCGACGGGATCGGCAATGTGATCGGCCGCAATCACCGAGGGCGGCGCCGGGTGTTGGTCGGTTCGCACAGCGAGACCCAGCCCTATGGCGGCTGGCTCGACGGCTCTCTGGGCGTGATCTACGGGCTGGAGCTCGCCCGCGCTTTTGCCGACGATGCGGATTGCGGCATCGAGGTCGCCGCATGGGCGGACGAGGAAGGCCATTACGGCAACTATCTCGGCAGCCGTTCCTTCACCGACGCGCTCCCCGAAGACGAGATCGACCAGACCCTGGGGCGCGACGACGGGACGCCGCTGCGCGAGGCGCTGCAGCGCGCCGGTTTTGCCGGACGGCCGCGCGAGCGGGTGGATCCGTCGCGCTACGTCGGCTATCTCGAAGCCCATATCGAGCAGGGCGACACGCTCGACACGACCGGATTGCGCATCGGCGTCGTCGAGACCATCGTCGGCATCTGGAATTACCGGGTCGTGCTGATGGGCGAACAGAACCATGCCGGCACGACGCGCATGGTGCGGCGCCGGGATGCCGGTGTCGCAATGGTGCGGCTCGCGACGCGCATCCATGATCGGTTTCCCGAAGTTGCCGGCCCGCGCACGGTGTGGACGATCGGCCGGATGCTGCTCGACCCGAATGCGCCTTCGGTCGTTCCCGGTCGCGCCGAGATGCAGGTTCAGTTCCGCGACGCCGACATCGACCGGCTGGCCGCCTTGGAGAAAACCCTCCGGGAGCTGGTCGGCGAAACCGACCGGGCGGGGCCTTGCGCTTGCGAAATCGAAGCCATCGCCCGCACCGAGCCGCGTCCGATGGATCCCGGATTTCAGGAACAGATCGAAGCGGCGGCGGAACGGCATGCCCCCGGTATGCACATGCGCATGCCGAGCGCAGCGGGGCACGATGCAGCCGTGCTGTCGTACCGGATGCCGTCGGGTATGATGTTCATCCCGAGCCTGCGCGGCATCAGCCACCACTGGTCCGAGGACAGCAGGGAGGAGGACATCGTGCTCGGCGCGCAAGTCTTCGCCGATGCTGCCGAGCGCATCCTGCGCGCCGCAGGGTGACGCCATGCCGATTACTCTGCAAGAAAACCTGCGGGGCATCTTGTACACCCCGTTTTACGCGGCGCTGGCGCTGGGCGCGTATCGTCGCGAAGGGGTGGAGGTCGGGTTTGTCAGCGCACCCGAACCGGCGCGGGCGGTCGACGGCCTGTTCGCCGGCACGGTCGATGTCGCCTGGGGCGGGCCGATGCGCGTCATGCAGACCTATGACCGCCGGGCGGATTGCGACCTCGTGTGCTTTGGCGAGGCGGTGACGCGGGACCCGTTCTTTCTGATCGGCCGCGAGCCGCGCCCCGATTTCACCTTCGCCGACCTCTACGGCAAGCGTGTCGCGACGGTCAGCGAGGTGCCGACCCCGTGGCTCTGTCTCCAGGAGGATCTGCGCCGCGCCGGCCTCGACCCGGACGCATTGCCGCGGGTCGCCGATCGAACGATGGCCGACAATGCGGCGGCGCTGCGCCGCGGCGAGTTCGATGTCGTGCAGCTGTTCCAGCCGTTCGCCGAGGAACTGATCGCTGCCGGCGACGGCCACGTCTGGTATGCCGCCGCCACCCGCGGGCCGACCTCGTACACGAGCTTCTACACCCGCCGCACGACGCTCACCGCGCGGCGTGAGGAGCTGAAGAAAGTCGTTCGAGGCCTCTATCGGACGCAGAAATGGCTCCACGCCAGCCCGCCCGAGGCCATCGCCGAGGTAATACAGCCCTTCTTCCCGGCGATCCCGGCCTCCCTGCTGCAGGCCGCGATCGCCCGCTATCTCGAGCTCGGCATCTGGGGCCGCAACCCGATCCTGCCGCGCGCCGGCTATGAACGCCTCCGGGCCGGGCTGATATCCGCCCGCTTCGTCAAACAGGCCGCCCCGTTCGAGCAAGCGGTCGACAACACTCTGGCAGAGGAAATCGTCCGCGAGGACCCGCCCGCGTTGGAAGGGTGAACGCCTCCTTCCCCACTGCGGGGGAGACTAGGCGCCGCTGCGGACCGCGGGCATGACCTCCTCGGCGAGGATCTGCATCTGCTCGAGGGCGAGGCTGTTGGGCATTCCGGGCCAATGGAGCGAGGCGACGAGGTGGTTGACCCCGAAGCGCCGTTGCAGGTCGATCAGCCGCTCGGCGACTTCGGCTGGAGAGCCGATCAGAGAAACGATCGTCGAGCAGCTCGTCGAAACCGTGGTCGAAATCGTCCCCCGCCGGCATGACCTTGTCCTGGCCCCATTCGCGGTAGGTCTTGTACTTGACCTCGAGGTAGGGCTGCGCCAACCGGATCGCCTCTTCGCGGGTGCCGGCGATGAAGACTTCGCGCCGCATCGGCAATTCGGCCGGGAACGGCTTGCCGTACTCGTCCAATGCCCGCTTGTAGAGATCCAGCTGCCGCGCCAGGGTCGTCAAGGTGCTGTGCGGGTTGATGTACCAGCAATCGCCGAGCCGCGCCGCACGCCGGATCGCGGCATCGGCATTGGCGCCGATCCACACCGGCGGCATCGGCTTCTGCAATGGCTTGACCGTGGAGTTGGCGTGGTCGAGCACGAAATGCGAGCCCGTCATGTCGACGAAATCCTCGGTCCACAGCCGCTTCACGGCGAGGAGGCACTCCTCGAAGCGCTTCGCCGCCTCTTTCCGCGTCAGGCCAAAGGCCTTGAATTCGACGTCGCGGTAGCCGATGCCGCAGCCAAATACCAATTTGCCGCCGCACATGATGTCCAATGTCGCCAGCTGCTCGGCGATCTCGAGCGGTTTATGCAACGGCAATAGCACGAGCCCGCAGACGAGCCGCAGGCTCGGCGCCAAGACCGCCGCTTGCGCCAGAAACGGGATTTGCTGCAAGGATTGCAGCGGGTGCGCGCTGTAATGAGAGCCTTTGACCAGTGCATTGAAGCCGAGTTCCTCGGCCCGCATGACGAGGTCGATGTCGTCTGCGAGACGGGCGCGCATGTCGTCCCCCGCGGGATGCTGGCCACGTACGATCAGGCTCAATTCCATTTTCCGTGCTCCTTTATCTCGCTCTTGAGCCTACAATCTTAGATTGTGTCAGGAATTCCACGCCGCTGCATCTGCAGCGGGTCTGCAGCGGAATTCTCCTATGGGTTGTACAGCTCGCGACCGTCACGACGATGTGACACGTGGGCAGAAGCGATTAGCATGCCATGCAATTACGGCGATTTTCGGGTCCGCCGCAGCGTACCCTTGCTCGTTCTTGACATCGAGCTTGACCCGAAGACGCTTGAAATAAAGACGCAGCCGTCTCTCAAGGTCGGCCTCCGCTTCCGCCGACAGGTTGGCGGCGTAGAAATAGACGAGATCGACGTCCTTAGAGGCATGAAAGTGGCGACATTCAAAATCCCGACACTGAATACGGATCGGCTGCGGCTACGCGCCTTTGAGGCCAACGACCTCGATGCCTATGCGGCGATGCAGGCGAACCCGGAAGTGATGCGATACCTGGTAACGGGCCGCACGTCTGCCCGAGCCGAAGTCTGGCGGACGATGGCCACGTCTATTGGGGCTTGGGCGTTGCGCGGCTACGGCATGTGGGCCTGCGAAAAAATTGACGACGGCGTATTCGTCGGAAGTGTCGGCATCTTCGAGCCACTCGACTGGCCTGAACCGGAGATCGCCTATTCGCTCGACCGCCCCTTCTGGCGGCAGGGTTTCGCGACCGAGGCGGCGAGGGCGGCTCGCGACTGGCTGTTCGGGCACTTTCCCTTGCCGCGAGCTGCCAGCTTCATTCGACCCGACAATCAGGCCTCAAAGCGCGTCGCGGAGACGGCTTGGCGCGGTTTGCGAACGCACATTCGAGTTGCGCGGTTCCAGCTATGAACATTGGGTGCATTACCGGCCCCAGGCATACACTGATCGCACAGGATAAAAATGTTAGTCGGGCCGCACAAAACCGACCTTCATTGCACAACTCGAGTTTTGCACCGTTCACTCGCAGCGATGCAGATGATTGGTCGTGAGCGTGCACCCAGCACGGCCAGGCCCGGATGAGAATGAGCACCAGCGCTTGTCGGATGCGCGTTGTCTTCGCGCCATCGAGAAGGCAAGCTGTAGCACGAGGCATGCACAGCGCCATGGGAGGATGCGATGACGATCGAGCCGATGCTGACCGAAGAGACGCCGGCGAACGCGCTGGTCGCGCGGGTCCTCGAAGAGGCCGGGATCGAGATGGTCTTCGGCATTTCCGGCGGACACACCGGCCGGATCGTCTCGGGGCTCAGCCAGTATCAGAACTCGGTCCGCACCGTGCTGGTGCGCGAGGAATCGCTGGGCGGCGTCATGGCGGAGGTTTATGGCCGGCTGACGCGGCGGCCGGGTGTATTGCTTGGGCAAGGCCCATGGGTGCTCGGCAACGGCCTTCTCGGCACGATCGAGGCTTATCTGTCGAGCTCGCCGATGCTGCTGTTGACCGATTTCAGCGACGCGCCGCGCTTTGCGTTGCACGCGCCCTACCAGCAGGCGACCGGCGACTGGGGCAGCTGGGACGCGCGCCGCGCCTTCAGCGGCGTCACCAAGCACGTCATGCAGGCGCACGACCCGGTCGCCGCAGTCCAGGCCACGCAGCTCGCGATAAAGCATGCGCTCGCCGGCCAACCGGGGCCGGTCGCGGTGCTCTACAGCCATGATTCACTGGCCGGCTCGGTGGCACCCGATTCGCAGCCGATGCTCTACCCGACCCGGCACTACCTCCCCTCCCCGCCCCCGCCGGCCGAGACGCGGCAGGTCGAGGCGGCCGCGGCGGCACTGCTGGCGTGCGCAAAAGCCGGTGCTGATCGCCGGCAATGGCGTCCGCATCGCGCAGGCCTATGACCAGCTGCGCCAGCTCGCCGAGACGGCCGGCTTGCCGGTCGCGACGACGGCGGCCGGCAAGGGCTGCTTCGCCGAGACCCATCCCTTGGCGCTCGGCGTGTTCGGCACGTTCGGCACCGCGGCGGCGAATGCCTGCATCGCCGAGGCCGATCTCGTCCTCGTCATCGGCTCGAAACTGTCGCCGAGCGATACGGCGTGGGAGAACCGCGCGCTTGCTCGACCCGACGCGGCAGAGTTTCGTGCAGCTCGACATCGAGCCGCGCAACGCGTCGTGGAACTACCCGGCCGAGCATGTGCTTATCGGCGACGCCGCAATCGTCCTCGACCAGCTGATCGACGAAGTCCGCTCGCGCAGCGGCGACCGCCGGCAGCAGGCGGAGCGGCGCGTCGCCGCCCATCGCGAGCGCCTCGGCTACTTCAACGACCGCGCCTATTTCGCCGACGACCAGCCGATCCTGCCGCAGCGCGTGATCGGCGAATTGCAGCGCAACCTGCCGGATGATGCGATCGTCACCTGCGACGCCGGCGAGAACCGCATCATGATGACGCATTTCTATCAGACGAAGCGGCACGAGGGCTTTCTGCAGGCGGCCGGCTCCGGACCGATGGGCTTCGGCATCCCGGCGGCGCTCGGCGCCAAGCTCGTGCATCCCGACCGGCCGGTCGTCGCGGTATGCGGCGACGGCGGGTTCGCGATGACGATGAACGGGCTGATGACGGCGATCGAGCAGGACATCCCGATCATCACCGTCGTCTTCAACAACAAGGCGCTGGGGTGGGTATTGCACGGCTCGGGCCGGTTCGCCGCCGAATTCAACGACTTCAACCATGCCGAGATCGCCAAGGCGATGGGCTGCCGCGGCGTCCGGGTCACCGATCCGGCGGCACTCGGACCGGCCTTGCGCGAGGCGCTCGCCGCGCGCGCGCCGACCGTCATCGACGTGATGACCTCGCTCGAAGTCACCTTCGCCGACATCACCTCGCAATTGGCCAAGGACGCCTCCCCGCGGCGGCGTTAGTCGCGGGGCGAGTTCAGCCTAACCGAATTGATCGAGTGCCGAACGAGCCCGAGCGCCGGCTGCGCGTCTCGTCCTCCTCGCGAGAAAATCCGGGACCGTGGTTACGAGGTCCACTGCCCTTCGACCCACAACCAGCCGCTGGGTCCCTGCTCCCAATAGCCGGGGATCCAATTGACGGTCGGCGACGGGCGTTCAGCATAGTACCCCGGTACCCAGACATACTGCTGCCCGTTCCAACGCCAGTGCCCGAATTCCCAGAGGGCATGTGGCGAGGGTGCCGGCGGCGGAATTTCGGCGCGTCTGGGCGGCGGAGGATGCGGGGCGGCGACCACGGGGGTTCGCGCCTCGTCCGAAGCGGCGCGTGCCGCCTCTGCGGGCGGGTCCGGGGGCGCTGAGCAGGCCGCCAACCCGAAAACGCTCCACGCGGCTATGGCAACGACGATCATCCGATCGACATGTTGCATTCGATCCTCCCTCTGCTCCTGTGGCGCAGGTTGACCCCGAGCCTTCGTTGCGCGTGAATTTTACCGAATAAGGTCGCCTTCGACAAGCTGCGGCCGCTTCCGAAAGCCCTGTGCTATACTGCAGCTTCGCCGGCGGCGGGGAGGCGACGAGAGGTGCGGTGCGATGCGGGCTGAGGGATGGCTTTATTGGATGACGGTGGGACTGGCCGCGGCGGCCGGCGCCCTCGTCGTGGCCTACATTATCCTCGTACAGAACAACCGGACGGTGCAGGCGGACGTCAACCGGCGGCAACAATTCATCAATCAGAGCCTCCAGCTCGGCCGCATCAACGAGGCGCTGATTCGTGCGCTCGCGGCGGCCGCGGTGAGCAACAAGGACGACAAGCTGCGCGATTTGCTGGCCGATAACGGGATAACGATCAATGCGGCGGGGGAGCCAGTGCCCTCGGCAAGCGGTCCCGCCGAAAATGCCGCCCCGGCAGCAACCGGAAAGTCGCAGTGATGATGACCCGGAGCGGTTCCAGCTTTCCGGAGCCGGGCGGATGGTGGCTGCCTGTCGTCATTTTCGCCGTGTCGTTTTTCGTGCTGATGGCGTTCGAGACGGGCTATGCGATCCACGACCGCGACGGGTTGGCCGAACAGCAGCGGCTGCAGGAACCGACCGTGCAGGAGGCGATCAAGCTGCGTCAAAAGCTCGAGGGTCTCGCCGGCAAGACCGCGCAACTTGCCGCCGATGGCGACGAGGGCGCCAAGGCCGTGGTCGACCAGATGAAGCGCCAGGGTATTGCGCTGTCCGTCCCAAAACAGTAGGCGGCTGCCGGCCCTGCCCTTGCCCTAGTTGGGGCTTGACAGCGGCCGGCCGGCACGCGGAGATGCCCCGAAGGCGGAAGTGCCCCTGAGGAGGAACCGACCATGCTCGACGGCTATATCTATAACGCCCTGCGCACACCCTTTGGCCGCCACGCCGGCGCCCTCGCCCGAATGCGGCCGGACGACATGCTGGCCGCGGTCGTCTCCGAGGTCGTCAAGCAAAGCCCGTTCGACCCGGAAAAGATCGAGGACGTCGTCGTCGGCTGCGCCAACCAGGCGGGCGAGGATAGCCGCTGCGTCGCACGGCACGCCGGGCTGTTGGCCGGGCTGCCGATCGAGGTCGCCGGCTCGGTATTGCAGCGCAATTGCGGCAGCGGGCTCAACGCGATCGTCATGGCGGCTCAGGCGGTGACTTGCGGCGAAGGCGAGGTCATGGTCGCCGGCGGCGTCGAGAGCATGAGCCGCGCGCCTTTTGTCATGAACAAGGCGGAGACCCCGTTCAGCCGCGACGGCCGGGTCTTCGATTCGACGATCGGCGCGCGCTTCCCGAACCCAAAGATCGAGCGCCAGTTCGGCGCCGACACGATGCCCGAGACCGCCGACAATCTGGCGCGGGATTACCAGATCACGCGCGAGGCCTGCGACGTCTTCGCCGCCGCCTCGCAGCGGAAATACGCCGCCGCCAAGGCCGACGGGTTCTTCGAGGGCGAGATCCTCGCCGTCGAGGTGCCGGGCGGCCGGGCGGGGCCGGTCAAGGTGGCCGAAGACGAGCACCCGCGGCCGCAGACCGATCTGGCCGCGCTCGCCCGGCTGCAGCCGCTGCAGGAGGGCGGCGTCACCACCGCCGGGAACGCCTCCGGCATCAATGATGGCGCGGTGGCGATGATCGTCGCCAGCCGCAAGGCGGGCGACGCTGCCGGGGCCGAGCCGCTCGCCCGCGTTCTTGCCAGCGGTGTGGCAGGCGTGCCGCCCCGAATCATGGGCATCGGCCCGGTCGAAGCTTCGAAAAAGGCCCTCGCGCGCGCCGGCCTCAGCCTCTCCGACATTGACGTGATCGAGATCAACGAGGCCTTCGCCGCCCAGGTGCTGTCTTGCCTGCGCGGCCTCGAACTGCCGTTCGACGACAGCCGGGTCAACATGAACGGCGGGGCGATCGCGGTCGGCCACCCGCTCGGCGCCTCGGGCCCCCGCATCGCGCTGACCGCCGCCCGCCAATTGCAACGCACCGGTGGCCGCTATGCGCTGGTCACGATGTGCGTCGGCGTCGGCCAGGGCATCGCCGCGGTGCTCGAACGGGTCTGAGATCCTTCCAGGCGAGCATGGCCTCCCCAGATAGGAGGCCATGACCTCCATTCCGACCTTTGCGACGCGGCCGAGCTTTCTCGGCCTCGAGCGCTCAAGTGCCGACGCCGCAATCTGCGTCGCCGGCATTCCCTTTGATCTCGGCACCTCAAACCGGCCGGGCGCGCGGTTCGGGCCCGCCTCAATCCGGCAGGCTAGCCGCATGCTGGTCGATGGCGATCATCCGGCGTCCTGGGCCGAGATCGAAAAGCTGGACCTCGCCGATGTCGGCGATTTCCGCATCGCGCATGGCGACATCGAAGGCACGCTCACCAAGATCGAGGAGCAGGCGGCCGGATTTCGGCACCTCGTTGCGCTCGGCGGCGATCACACGATCACGCTCGCCTTATTGCGCGCCCTCGCGCGCCGCCAGGGCCCGGTCGGGCTGGTGCATTTCGACGGCCATGTCGATACCTGGCCGGAGAGCTTCGGGCTCGTCTTCGGGCATGGCTCGCCGTTTTACCATGCGATCGAGGAGGGACTGATCGACCCGCGCCGCACGATCCAGATCGGCATCCGCTCGCCGCTGCACCGCGACATCTTCGACTGGACCGTCGGCAAGGGCGTGACGATCGTCGCTGCCGAGGAGGTGCACGAAACGGGTCCCCAAGCTGTCGCCGAACGGATCCGCTCGGTTGTTCGGGATCGAATCCGGCATATTTGAGCTTTGACGTCGACGCGCTCGACCCCGCCTTCGCGCCGGGGACCGGCACACCGGAAGTCGGCGGGCTCGCGACCTGGCAGGCTCGGGCGATCCTGCGCCGCCTCGCCGGCCTGAATTTCGCCGGGATGGATGTGGTGGAGGTCTCTCCCCCCTACGATGTCGCCGAGATCACCGCGCTCGCGGCGGCGACAATGGCCTGGGACTACATCGCCCTGCTCGCGCCACACGCTATGCGATAGACGCGGCGGCGCATATCGCCTATACTACGGAGGTAGTCGGCGACGAGACGTCCGCCGGCCGACTGCTCCTGGGCCCGACTCAGGCTGCTCTCTCATCCGTGTGAGGCAGGCCGGCTCATTCCGGCCTGTCAACGCGCATTGATCGCCGGCATGCTGAAGATTTCGAAAAAACCTTGAATCGGCTGGCGTTTTTGCTATTTTAGACGCCGACGCAATCGCACGTGCCTAGAACCCCGTTTCGCAAGGGGTGCTGCTACGACGTAACGCGTCCTTTTCGGTCGAGCCGGTCACCCGTGGGCCGGTGTCCTTAAGGGAAACGGATATGTTCCGGCACGCGATGCGAAGTCCTCGCACCATCGTCTGACGTCCTCCGGGCGATTTCGCCCGGCGCGGCGCTTCACCCTGATCGGTCATTCCGCGTCCGGCGCTTCTGGCGTGCGGACCGGCATGTCGCCTCCTGGTTTTGGAGGATCGTGCGATGGCGAAAGCCCGTCTTTTCCCTTCCCGCCCGCAGGGGCGCGCTGTTTTCCCCTCGATCGATGCGGTCGTCGCCCAGACGCGGCCGAGCGATCCGTTGCTGTGCCTGCGCCCGGCGGCGATAGCCGGCGCCGCACGGCGGTTTGTCGAACTCTTTCCGGGCGATGTTCTCTATGCCGTCAAGTGCAACCCCGAGCCGCGCGTGCTGCGCGCGCTGTGGGCCGGCGGCGTTCGCCATTTCGATTGCGCCTCGCTCGCCGAGGTGGCGCTCGTCCGCAAGCTGTTGCCAGCCGCCGAGGTCCATTTCATGCACCCGGTCAAGTCACGGCCGGCAATCCGCGACGCCTTCGATGTCTATGGCGTTACGGATTTCGCGTTCGACAGCGCCGACGAGCTGGCGAAGATCCTGCAGGAGACGGTGCCGGTCGGGCTGGTCGGCGATCCGCCGGTGTTGGGTTTGTTCGTGCGTCTCGCCTTGCCCAAGGGCGGCGCGGTCTACGATCTGTCCGGCAAGTTCGGCGCGCCGCTCGACGAGGCGGTCGAGCTGCTACGGGCGGCCCGCCCGCATGCCGCCCGGCTCGGCATCGCTTTCCATGTCGGCTCGCAGTGCCTGGAGCCCGATGCCTATGCGCGCGCAATGGCATTGGCCGGCGAGGCTATCGCGAATTGCGGCGTTCCGGTCGACATCGTCGATGTCGGCGGCGGCTTTCCGGTGAGCTACCCCGACATGACGCCGCCGCCGCTCGCCCACTACATCGCGGCGATCGAGGCTGGCGCCGCCGCTCTGCCGGCCGGTGTGCGGCTGTGGGCCGAGCCCGGTCGGGCGCTCGTCGCGGGAGGCGGCTCGATCGTGGTGCAGGTGCAGCTGCGGCGCGGCGACGCGCTCTACGTCAATGATGGCGTCTACGGTAATCTCAGCGACGCCGGCGCCCTCGGCTTTCGCTTTCCGGCGCGCCGCATTCGCCTCGGCGACGCCGACGATCCGGAAGAGGGGCTCGCGGATTTCTCGCTGTTCGGGCCGACTTGCGACAGCGCCGACCGGATGCGCGGGCCGTTTCGGCTGCCCGCCGATATGCGCGAGGGCGATTGGGTCGAGCTCGGCCAGCTCGGCGCCTACGGCGCCTGCCTGCGCACCGGTTTCAACGGCTTCGGCCGGGTTGACCTGGTAGAGGTCGGCGACCCGCCGATGCTGGCAACGCCGGGGTTTGAGTAAAGCGTGACGCCCTCACCCGCCGCCCCCACCCTAACCCTCCCCCGCATGCGGGGGAGGGAATGGGGAGGGGGCTTGCTCAGCCGCCCACCAGCGCCGGGCGGCGGTCGCGGAACGGGGTGGTTTTTTCGAAAGCGTCGGCGACGCGAAACAAGGTCGCCTCCTGGAAGGGCTTGCCGACCAGCTGGATCGCCACCGGCAGGCCGCCTTCACCAAACCCGGCGCATACCGAGATCGCCGGGTAGCCGGCGACATTGAACGGCATCGTAAAGTTCGGCGGGCCGAACAGGTCCCATTTCGGCACGGCATCGATTTTCGCCGCCTCGGCCGGCTGGGTTGCCGTCAGCACGACATCGAGCCCCCGCATCGCGGCCTGCAGTTCGGCACGAAGCTCGCGCCGCCGCCGCACCGCTTGCACATAATCGACCCCGGTGACAAAGGCGCCGAGCATCAGCCGGCTGCGCAGCCGCTCGCTGAAATCGCCGAGCCGGGTGCGCGCCCATTCCTCATAGGCCGCTGCACGCTCGGTGATCGAGATCAACGAGCCGCAGGCCAGCCAGTCCTGCAACGGCGACAATTGGACTTCACGGATCTCGGCGCCGAGATCGCGCAAGGTGCCGATCGCTGCGGTGATGCCGCGCTGCGTGCCGTCGCTGACCTTGTGATCGGTCTCGTGGAAATGGTGAATGACGCCGATCTTGAGGCCTTTGATGCCGCTGCCGAGCTGCGCGGTGTAGTTCGGAATAGGCCGCGAGGCGCTGGCTGGATCGCGCGGATCGTGGCCGGCGAGGGCCTGCAGCATCAGCGCGCAATCCTCGGCCGTCCACGCCATCGGCCCGATATGGTCGAGGCTGAACGCGGCCGGCGCGACCCCGGCGCGGCTGACGAGGCCATAGGTCGGCTTGATGCCGGCAATGCCGCATAGCGCCGCCGGACCGCGGATCGAGCCGCCGGTGTCGGTGCCGATCCCGCCGAGGATCAGCCCCGCCGCCACTCCGGCGCCGGTGCCGCTGCTGCTGCCGGCGGTGAAGTGCTCGGTGTTCCACGGGTTGCGCGCCGGCGGCTTGGGCAGATCGAACGACGGGCCGCCATCGGCGAATTCATGCGTCGTCGTTTTGCCGATCAGCACCGTGCCGGCGGCAGCCAGCTTCTCGGCGCAGGTGGCGTCGGCGTCCGGGATGTTGTCCTGCAGCAGCTTCGACTGGCAGGTCGTCGGTATTCCTTTGGTGTCGACGATGTCCTTGAGGCCGATCGGGATGCCGTGCAGCGGCCCCTTCGGACCCTGCGCCATGATCGCCGCTTCGGCGGCGCGCGCGTCGGCCAACGCCCGCTCCTCGGTCAAATGCACAAAGGCGTTCAGTTCGCCGTCGAGCTTGTGCACGCGATCGAGACAGGCGCGCGTC
Organism: uncultured Alphaproteobacteria bacterium; assembly: GCA_963695605.1. Classification (GTDB taxonomy): domain Bacteria; phylum Pseudomonadota; class Alphaproteobacteria; order ATCC43930; family CGMCC-115725; genus AP-15. The sequence goes on from CAVOHI010000072.1 coordinate 42,098, forward strand.
AGCTCGACCGGCGAGAGCTGCTTTGCCGCGATCGCCCGGGCGGCTTCGGCAATCGTCGGGATCGCGCCGCTCATGCGAGATCCTCTTCGGTGAAGTCATAGACATGCGCCGGCTCGGCCATACGGCCGCGCGGCTTGCGCACCCGCTCCGCCATTGCGGCAATGCCGGCATAGACCGCCTTCAGCTCGGCCTTCTGCTCGTCGGTCAGATGAAGTCCGGCACGGGCGAGCAGAAATGCCAAGGCTGCGTCATCGATGTCAGACTGCATGGTTATGTCCTCCTGCGCGATCCGGGCCTACGCGCTTACCCCGCTCGGCAGCCGCCCACCGCGGCCGCGGGGCAGCGTGTGAAGTTTTAGTTCGACCGGGTTGCCGAGCCAGATCGCAAAACTGCTGTGGTCCTCCACCGCGTCCTCGGTCAGCGGGTGGACCAGTACGTCGAGCCCGTCGCGGTTCAGCATCAGATAGGGCACGACATGTTCGAACTGGTCGGGCTTGAAAATGACCAGAACGTTGGCGATCGGGTGCGGCCCGACCGGCGTGTCGCGGAAGCCGTCGATCTCGACCGGGAACTTCTCGTCGATCGCGGCGCACACTCGCTCGGCGACGGCGCGCGTCCTTGTCGGGTCGTAATAGATGTGGGCGTGATAGCCCAGATTCGCGACGGATTGCGTGGTCTTCTCGATCATCGGGCGCGCTCCCTGCTGGCTTGCAACGGCATGCGGCATCTTTCCACAACGGTATCCGCAAGTCGATTCAGCCGGCGGAGCCTCACGCGGCCATCCGGGCGGCCGGCCGGCGGACCATGTCGGCAGCCTTCTCGCCGATCATGATTGTCGCGGCGTTGGTGTTGCCGGAGACGACCGTCGGCATGATCGAGGCGTCGGCGACGCGCAGCCCGTCGACCCCGTGCACCCGCAGTTCCGGATCGACGACCGCCATCGGGTCGTTGCCCATCTTGCAGGTGCTGGTCGGATGATAGACCGTCCCGCCGCGGCGCCGGGCATAATCCAAGAGCTCCTCATCGCTTTCGACCGCCGAACCGGGCTGGAATTCCGCCTCGATGAAGCTTTGCATCTGCGGGGTCGCCAAAATCTGCCGGCACAGCTTTAGACCGGCGACGATCGTGCGCTGGTCGGTCTCGGTCGCGAGATAATTCGGGTAGACCGCCGGGGCGTCGAACGGGTCGGGGCTCTTCAACTTGATCTCGCCGCGGCTTTCCGGGCGGAGCTGGTAGGCGATCATCGTGAACCCGGAAAACCGATGCAGCCCGTCCTGCGGCCGCTCCGCGCTGAACGGCGAGATCGAGCATTTAATGTCGGGCGAGGCGAGCTCGGGGCGGGTGCGCGCGAACAACGCCGCCGGCGAGCTGATCATCGACAGCGGGCCACGGTGGAACATGTAATATTCGAGACCGGCCTTCAGTTTGCGCGCATTGCTCAGCATTACGTCGTTGACGGTGATCGGCAATTTGCAGCGGAGCTTTATCGCGGCCGAGTAGTGGTCCTGTAAGCTTTGCCCGACACCGGGCAGGTGATGCACGACCGGAATGCCAAACCCGGCCAGGTGCTCCTGCGGCCCAATGCCGGAGAGCATCAGCAGTTGCGGCGAGTTGACGGCTCCGCCGCACAGGATGACCTCGCGCGCGGCGCGGGCGGTGCAGAGCGTGCCATCTCGGCGAAATGTCACGCCGACCGCACGGCGGCCTTCGAACAGAATCTTCTCGGTCAAGGCCCCGGTGACGACATTGAGATTGGCGCGTTGCATTGCCGGGCGGAGATAGCCGACGGCGGTAGAGCAGCGCTTTCCGTTGCGTGTCGTCGTCTGGTGGTAGCCGACGCCGTCCTGGCTGGCGCCGTTGAAATCGTCATTGCGGGGAAAGCCGAGCCCGGTCGTCGCCGCGATAAAAGCCTCACAGATCGGGTGTTGCGCGACATCCGACACGCAGAGCGGTCCGTCGGTGCCGTGGAACCTATCGGCGCCGCGCATCTGGTGCTCCGAGCGTCTGAAATAGGGCAGCACATCGTCGAACGACCAGCCGGTATTGCCGAGCTGGCGCCAATGGTCGAAATCTTCGGCCTGGCCGCGGATATAGACCATGCCGTTGATCGACGAGGAGCCGCCGAGCACCTTGCCGCGCGGCCAGAACACGCGGCGATCCCCGGCGCCGGGGTCGGGCTCGGTCTCGTAGCACCAGTTGACCGAGGGGTCGGCAAACGTCTTGCCAAAGCCGAGCGGGATGTGGATCCAGCGGTTGCGGTCCTCGCCGCCGGCCTCGAGCAGCAGGACCCGCGTCGCCGGGTCCTCGCTGAGCCGCGCCGCGACCGCGCACCCGGCCGACCCCGCGCCCGACCACGATGAAGTCGGCCTGGATCTGGTCTTGCTGAGTTGTCATAAGCGTCTCCTCTTCGGCGCAATACCTGTAGCATAGTAGCCCCGCTCCCGCGGTGTGGGAGAGGGGCTAATCGCGAGGAATTCATCGATGGCACGAACCGTTGCTCGACTGCTGGCCGAAAGCCTCGAAGCGCATGACGTGGACCAGGTCTATTGCGTTCCGGGGGAGAGCTATGTCGGGCTGACCAGCGCGTTGATCGAACGCAATTCGATCCGCGTCATCGTCTGCCGGCACGAGGGCGGCGCCGGCTATATGGCGGTGGCGGACGGGCGGCTGCGCGATCGCGCCGGGGTGGCGATGGTCTCGCGCGGGCCGGGGCTGTCGAACGCGATGGTTTCGTTGCACTCGGCCTATCACGACGCGACACCGGTCGTGATGCTGGTCGGGCCAGGTCGAGCGCAAGGATTTCGGCCGGCTGGCGTTGCAGGAGCAGAACTATTCGCGCCTGTTGTCCGACGTCACCAAGCTGGTCATCGAGGTCAATGAGCCGGAGCAGGCCTCGGAGGCGATCGCCCGCGCCTTCCATCTTGCCGAGAGCGGCACGCCGGGTCCGGTCGCGGTGGTCGTGCCCGAGGACATCTTCGACGAGGAGACCGAGGCCGAGCTCGATCCGGCACGGCCTCGCGTCGTCGCCGGACCGCGCGCCGAGGATCTCGACCGGCTCGCCGGGATGCTCGCCGAGGCAGAGCGGCCATTGGTGCTGGTCGGCGGCGCGCTATTGGCCGACGCTGTCCATGACAAGGCCGTCTTCGCCGATCTCAACCGGTTCTCCGAGGAATGGGTATTGCCGATCAGCCCGACCCATCGCCGGCCGCAACTTTTCGACGCGACGCATCCGAATTACGGCGGCTATATGGGAATCCGCGTGCCGCCGGCGCTGATCGGCGAGATGAAGCGCGCCGATCTGATGGTCGCGTTGGGCGAACGCATGACCGACACGGTCAGCCAGTCCTACAGCTTCCCGACGGCGCCGCAGCCGCAATTGCCCCTTGTGCACATCTGGCCGGACCCCAATGAGGTGGGCCGCGTGTGGCGGCCCGATCTCGGCATTCCCTGCAGTCCGTACGAGGTCATCAAAGCCCTGTTGCGGCGTGGCGCGCCTATGGATGCCGCGAAGCGCCGCGGCTGGGTCGACGGGCTGCACGCTATCCATCGCAAGCTGCTGGCCAAGGAATGGGAGCCGACCGACGACGGGGTGAATTTCGCCGCGATCGTCTGCGAGGTCGACAAACACCTGGCGCCCGACGCCACAGTCACGACCGACGCCGGCAATTTCGGCAGTTTTGTGCATCGCTACATCGGCTTCCGCCAGGGGCAGATCTTTCTTTCCTCGGTGGTTGGCGCGATGGGCTCCGGCATGCCGATGGCGGTCGCGGCGGCATTGCGCCGGCCGGGAACCCAGGTGGTCGCCTTTCTCGGCGACGGCGGCGCGCTGATGATGGGCAACGAGATCGCCACCGCCTGCCAATACGGCGCGAACCCGATCATGATCATCTCCGACAATGGCATGTACGGCACGATCGGCATGCACTCCTATGTGCGCTACCCCGAGCGCGCGTTCATGGAAGGCACAAAGCTGACCAACCCGGATTTCGCGCAATGGGGCCGTTCCTTCGGCGCCGAGGGCATCACGATCCGCACCGAGGCAGAAGTCGCCGACGGCATCGCCCGCGCCTTTGCGGTCAAAACCAGGCCCGTCGTGGTCCACTGCCTGACCTCGGCGATCCAGATGAGCGCGTGGCGCCGCTACACCCGGTCCGACGCACTGCCGTGATGCGGGTCGCCAGACTGATCTTCTCGGCCGCGGATGTGCGCCGTAAGCTTCGGGCGGTGAGCGCATTGGCCGAGAATGCCGGCGCCACCGAGCACGAGCGGGCCAATGCGGCGGCCCTGAAAGCGCGCCTCCAGCAACGGCTCAAAGAGGCCGGTGAGCCTGCGGGCGACTGGACAGACAACGCCTTTCGCCTCGGCAAACAGGTGAAGGAGCTGACGAAGGCCGTGTCGCCGGGGTCCCCCAAGGGAGACTGGACGGACAACGCCTTTCGCCTCGGGAAGGTGCTGCGCCGCGGCTACAAGAAGTGGCTTTAGGGGACGGTGCGCGACGAGCAGGATCTGGAGCGTCGCCGTCGTCGGCTGCGGCATCGGCCGCGCTCACATCGCGGGATACAGAAGCCACCCCGACAAATTTCAGGTGTTGGCGCTCTGCGATATAGACGAAAAGGCGCTCGCCGCGGTCGGCGACGAATTCTCCATTGCCGCCGCACCAAGTCGATCGACGATGTGCTGCGCATGGAGGATGTCGATATCGTCGACATCTGCACGCCGCCCGCGCTGCACGTCGCGCAGACGCTCGCTGCATTGGCGGCCGGCAAGGAAGTCGTCTGCGAAAAGCCTCTGGCCGGCTCGCTCGCCGAAATCGACCGCATCATTGCCGCCGAAGCGGAGGCGGCGGGGCGAGTTATGCCGGTCTTTCAATACCGCTATGGCAACGGCCTGCAAAAGGCCAAGCGGATCATCGAGCTCGGTATTGCCGGAAAACCTTATCTCGCGACGGTCGAGACAGCCTGGCGACGCACCGCTCGAATATTACGAGACGCCGTGGCGCGGACGGCTGGCAACCGAGCTCGGCGGCGTGTTGCTGACGCACGCGATCCATTCGCACGATTTGCTGACTTATCTGATGGGCCCGGTCGCGTCGGTGTTTGCGCGCACGGCGACGCGGGTCAATCCGGTCGAGGTCGAGGACTGCGCCGTCGCCAGCCTCGTGATGCGCAGCGGCGCGCTCGTCTCGCTCGCCGCGACGCTCGGTTCGCACAAGGAGATCAGCCGGCTGCGCCTGTGCTTCGAGCATGTGACGTTCGAGAGCTCGCAAAAGCCCTATGCTCCCGGCGACGAACCGTGGCAGATCATTCCGGCATCACCCGAAGCCGCCGATCGCATTGCCGACGCATTGGCGGGTCACCGTTTCGTGCCGTCCCGCTTCGACGGGCCTGATGGACGCGTATCACGCAGCGCTGACGACCGGCGGCGCGTTGCCGGTGACCCTCGCCGACGCCCGCCGGTCAGTGGAGCTCGTCACTGCGCTCTATCATTCGGCCGCGACCGGCACCGTCGTGCATCTGCCGATTGCGCCCGATCATCCGTACTACCACGGTTGGCATCTCGCCGGGCAGTAGTTGTGCCGGCCGAAACCCCTATCATCATCGCGAGCTGCAGCGAGAAGGAGCCCTCATGGTTCAGATCGCCGAACTCGACACTGTTCCGGAAACGATCGAAGCGACGCTCAACTATTTTGTCGATACCGGCGCCATGCCCGTCTCGCTGGTCGGCGCGCCGGGCGGCTCCGATACACGGGTTGGCGGTGGCCAGTCGGACCCGCGGCGCGTCGTATTGCACAATGGCCGGCCCTCATGCCGACCGTTTCGCGCTCGAGCGCGACGGCTTCCGTTTTGTGCATCACGACACCAAGGTCGCCGACTTCTACAACGAGGACGAGATCCGCCGGGTCTACTACCCGGAGATGGAAGCGCTGGTAAAAGCCGAGAGCGGCGCCAAGCGCGTCGTCGTCTTCGACCACACCTTGCGCACGCCGGACCAGGATTTGCGCGAAGCCGCCAAGATCCGCGAGGTCGTGCGCCGCGTGCACAACGACTATACCGAATGGTCGGCGCCGAAGCGGGTGCGCGACTTGCTGCCGGACGAAGCCGACGAGCTGTTGGAGCGCCGTTTTGCGATCGTGCAGGTATGGCGGCCGATCCGCCACCCGGTCGAGTGCTGGCCTTGGCGATCGCCGACGCGCAGAGCCTCTCGCCCGCCGACATGGTGGTGACCGAGCGGCGCTATCAGGACCGCATCGGGCAGACCTCCGCGATCACCTACAACCCGGCGCACCGCTGGTATTGGTTCCCGCAGATGCGCCCCGACGAGGCGCTGGTCTTCAAGGTCTACGACTCGATGAAAGACGGCCGCGCCCGGTTCACCGCTCACACCGCCTTCGACGACCCGACCACTCCGCCGCACGCCCGGCCGCGCGAGAGCATCGAAATCCGTACCCTCGCGTTTTTCTGAGCGCGTCGTGTACGTCGGGACGCAGATCCGGGCGCGGGACGATTCCGACTACAAGGTCTGGGCGCAGCTCGGGGTTACCCATGTCTGCGTCGACCCGCCCGGCAATCCGCACCACTGGAGCCTCGATGATCTGAACCGGCATCGCGAGCATGTCGAGTCGTTCGGCCTCTCGCTCGACATGGTGCAATTGCCCCTGTCGTCCCGGCCGATCGAAGAGGCGGAAAGCCCGCATATCCTGATGGGCAAGGATCCCGAGCGGCAGCGCGAGATCGACAGCATCTGCGGGCTGATCGAGCGGCTCGCCGCCGCCGGCATCCCCGCTGCCAAATACAATCTCTGCATCATCGGCATCCCGCGCACCGAGCGCGAGCCGGGGCGCGGCGGGTCGCGCAACGCCGCCTTCCGCTGGAGCCGCGCCGACCAGAACGCGCCGCCGACCCAGGCCGGCATCGTGTCGGAAGAGGAGAACTGGGAGCGGATCGACCGTTTCCTAGCCGCGATCGTCCCGGTCGCCACTGCCGCAAAGGTCCGCCTCGCCTGCCATCCGCACGACCCCTACACGCCGCCCGGCTATCGCGGCGTGACGCGCGTGCTCGGCACGGTCGAGGGGCTGAAGCGGTTCGTGCAGATGCACGAGAGCCCTTATCACGGGCTCAATTTCTGCCAGGGCACGATCGCCGAGATGCTCGACGACCCGGCCCGCGAGATCTTCGACGTGATCCGCTGGTTCGGCGAGCGCGGCAAGATCTTCAACGTGCATTTCCGCAACATCAAGGGGAAGAAGCTCGACTTCATGGAGGCGTTCCCGGACGAGGGCGACATGGACATGCCGCGCTCGCTCGCCGCCTACCGCGATGTCGCCTACCCCTACATGCTGATGCCCGACCACGTGCCGCAGATCGACGGCCGCGACCCCTCCGGCGTCGCCTTCGCCTATTGCTACGGCTACATCCAGGCCCTCATCGACGCGCTGGTGCCGCCGCCCGGCCGCTCCCACAATCGGCCGAGTTCATAGCGGCCCAGCCAGCCGCCGCTGTCCGGCGATGCATGCGACGCTGGCTGTTTTGCTGTTTTTTGCAGCGAATTATCAGCCATCGACATCTCGTTTTTCGCGGAACTCCTGCACCTTCGTCGGTTTGGCGAACGACAGAACAGCCAGATGCTGGCTGTTCTGTCGCTGTTTGCCGCTGTTGTTGTGAAAAGCAGCAAGCTTCGCGGAAGCCGGCACCATCATTGTAAATGGTTCCAGAGTCCCTTTGGTAGAGTCCCCATGTCCCGAAAGGTATCATGAGAATAAGCCATTGTCAATTTGATAAATACGATTTTACCATTGCCAGCCGGCCGTCGCTGCTGGGTGACGAATGGTTCGTTCGGGCCGATGAGCTAGACACCGCATCTTTCGTTAGATCTGAAAACCGGGCTTGATCCGCCTTATTCGATCAGCTCGTCCGCCAACGCGAGCAGTGCGGGTGGAATGGTAAGGCCGAGTGCCTTGGCGGTCTTCATATTGATGACCAGTTGGAATTTGGTCGGTTGCTGCACAGGCAAATCGGCCGGCTTTTCGCCTTTGAGAATACGATCGACATATACCGCCGACCGCCGGAACAGGTCGGGGACATCAACTCCGTACGAAATCAAACCGCCGTCCGCCGTAAAGGAGCGATAGGGAGAGATCAATGGCAAGCGCTGCTTGGTCGCGAGCGCAACGATCAGCTCGCGATGAGCCAGCCCGAAACTGTCCGGCATGACCGCCAGGCCTACGTCCACCCGCTGCGCGAGACCATTGATCGCGTCTTCGATCTCGGCAGCAGACTGGACCCGCATCGAGACCAGCTCCACCTTGAACTGCGGTGCGGCCGCTTGGAAAGAACTCAGGTAATACCGGGGAACATATGGCGCCGTTTGCGGATTGAACATCAGCACCACCCGCGTGACCGCCGGCGCGATTTCCTTGAGGAACTCGAGCCATTTGCCCCCCATCGAAGGCTCATACATGCTGAACCCGGTCAGGTTACCGCCCGGGCGTGCTAGGCTCGTGATGAAGCCGCTACCTATTGGATCCGAGATCTGGATGAACACTATTGGAATTGTGTCGGTCGCCTTGCGGAGCGCGATCGTCGGCCCCGTGGTGTGGGCCACAATCACTTCCGGCCGCAGGCCGACAAGCTCCGCCGCGAACGCCCGCATCCGATTGGCGTCGCCGGCACTCCAGCGAAGGTCGATCCTGGCGTTGCGACCTTCGTTCCAGCCCGGCTCTTTGAGCCCTTCCCGAAGCGCCGCGATGTCGGATTGTGCTTCTGGATCATCCTCGGCAAGACCCATCAGCACACCGATCCGTCGCATCTGGTCGAGCGGCTGCGCTCCGGCATTGAGCGGCAACGCGACCGCCACGCCGCCGAGAAGTGCTATAACATCGCGCCGCCTCATATCGCGGCTCCGGCTCATTGACGGCTTCACCAGCTCGCCTGACGTCACCTGACCGCGTATGCCGGCTCCGGCGGCGCGGCTTCCGCGCCATTATGCCACAGGAATTGGACACCGCGAGGCCGCGGGGGCATTTGATCGAAGGCGCTGCAGCTCGGGTCGCTAAGCGATTGATGCGGAATTTAACCCAGCGTTAAAGCGATTCGCGTCCTCGCCAATCTTGTGCATATTATGGCACTTGCGCCGAACCGCGCGCTGGCGCGCGGCGGCCCTTGCGCCAACAGCTTTGGGTGAAGAGCATACGCGATGACATTGCCTGAGGGACCGGGACTCTACGACCCGCGCAACGAGCATGATTCGTGCGGCATCGGTTTCGTCGCCAACATCAAGGGGCGAAAATCGCACGACATCATCACGCGCGGTTTGCAGATCCTGGTCAATCTCGACCATCGCGGCGCGGTCGGGGCGGACCCGCTGGTCGGCGACGGCTCCGGCTGCCTCATTCAGATGCCGGATGCTCTGCTGCGCGATTGGGCGACGCGCCACGGGCTGACCCTTCCCGAGCCCGGCCGGTACGCGGTCGCGATGTGCTTTCTGCCCTGGGAGGAGCGGGCGCGCGCCATCGCGATCGAGCACGTCGAGGGGTTCGTCAAGGCTGAAGGACAAACCCTCGTCGGTTGGCGCGCCGTGCCGACCGATACGACCGGGCTCGGCGCGACAGTCATCGAGACGATGCCGTGGATCAGCCAGGCGATCGTCGCCTGCAGCCCCGAAATTGCCGACCAGGACGCCTTCGAGCGCAAGATCCTGACGATCCGCAAGCAGACCCTGAACAGCGTCACGGCGTTGGCCGAGTACCACGGGATGCCGGCGTTGCGCGACCTCTATATGCCGTCCTTCTCAACCCGCACCCTCGTCTACAAGGGCTTGCTCTTGGCTCCGCAGGTCGGAAGCTTTTACGAGGATCTGCGCAACCCGCTGACGGTTTCGGCGCTGGCCCTCGTCCATCAGCGGTTTTCGACCAACACCTTCCCATCGTGGCGGCTCGCCCACCCGTACCGGTTCCTGTGCCATAACGGCGAAATCAACACGGTGCGCGGCAACGTCAATTGGATGGCGGCGCGCCGGCAGGCGATGACCTCCGAGCTGCTCGGCCCCGATCTCGCGAAGATGGTGCCGCTGATCGGGCCGGGACAGTCGGACACCGCCTGCATCGACAATGCGCTCGAGCTTCTCGTCATCGGCGGCGGCTATTCGCTCGCCCATTCGATGATGATGCTGATCCCCGAAGCCTGGGCCGGCAACCCGCTGATGGACGCGCAGCGGCGGGCGTTTTACGAATACCACGCCGCGCTGATGGAGCCGTGGGACGGGCCGGCGGCGATCGCCTTCACCGACGGCCGCCAGATCGGCGCCACGCTCGACCGCAACGGGCTGCGGCCGGCGCGCTACATCGTCACCGACGACGATCACGTGATCATGGCGTCGGAGGCCGGGGTACTGCCGGTCCCGGAGGAGAAGATCACCCGCAAGTGGCGGCTGCAGCCGGGCAAGATGCTGCTGATCGACTTTGAAGAAGGCCGCATCGTCGACGACGACGAGATCAAACGCAAACTGGCCGCCGAGCATCCTTACGCAGCGTGGCTCGAAGCGACCCAATTCAAATTCATCGAGACTGCCGGACCTCGCGGAGGAGCACCGAGGAGGAGTTCGCTCGGGCGACGGTGCCGACCCTGCCCAACGACCCGACGACGCAGCTCACGCAGCAGCAGGCTTTCGGGTACACGCAGGAGGACATCCAGTTCTTCCTCGAGCCGATGGCGCGCGACGGGGACGATCCGGTCGGTTCGATGGGCACCGACACGCCGATTGCCGCGCTGTCGAACAACCCGAAGCTGCTCTACAACTACTTCAAGCAGAATTTTGCGCAGGTCACCAACCCGCCGATCGACCCGATCCGCGAACAACTGGTCATGTCGCTGGTCTCGATGATCGGGCCGCGGCCGAACCTGTTGGGACACGAGGCCGGCACGCATTACCGGCTGGAAGTGTCGCAGCCGATCCTGACCAACGGCGATCTGAAGAAGATCCACGCGATCGAGAAGCTGGTCAGCGCCTTCCGCACCGATACGCTCGACACGACCTGGGCGGCGGTCGAGGGTGCGGATGGTATGGCGCGGGCGCTCGAGCGGCTGTGCTATGAGGCGACCCTGGCGGTGGAAGCCGGGCACAACATCCTGATCTTGTCCGACCGCGCGACTTCGGCCGAGCGGGTGCCGATCCCGGCTTTGCTCGCGACATCGGCGGTGCACCATCACCTGATCCGCCAGGGTCTGCGCACCTTGACCGGCATCGTCGTCGAGACCGGCGAGGCGCGCGAGGTGCATCATTTTTGCGCGCTGGCCGGCTACGGCGCGGAGGCGATCAACCCCTACCTCGCCTTTGCCACGCTCGAGCAGATGCGCGTCGAGAACGATCTGCCGCTCAGCGCCGAGCAGGTGCAGAAGAACTACATCAAGGCGGTCGGCAAGGGGATCCTCAAAGTCATCTCCAAGATGGGGATCTCGACCTACCAGTCATATTGCGGGGCGCAGATCTTCGACGCCGTCGGTCTCGCCAGCGATTTTGTCGAGAAATACTTCACCGGCACGGCGACGACGATCGAAGGCGTGGGTCTACGCGAGATCGCGCAGGAAGCGGTCGCGCGGCACAAGAATGCTTATGGCGACAACCCGCTGTACCAGGACATGCTCGATCTCGGAGGCGATTACGCCTTTCGACTACGCGGCGAGGACCATGCCTGGACCCCGCAATCGGTCGCCAAACTGCAGCATGCGGTGCGCGGCAACTCGCTCGCCGATTACCGGGCCTTTGCGGCGACGATCAACGAGCAGAGCGAGCGGCACCTGACGATCCGCGGACTCATGTCGTTCAAATTGGCCGATGAACCGGTGCCGCTCGACGAGGTCGAGCCGGCGAGCGAGATCGTCAAGCGGTTTGCGACCGGCGCAATGAGCTTCGGCTCGATCAGCCGCGAGGCGCATACGACGCTCGCGATCGCGATGAACCGCATCGGCGGCAAATCCAATACCGGCGAGGGCGGCGAGGAGGCGCAGCGCTTCAAGCCATTGCCCAATGGCGACTCGATGCGCTCGGCGATCAAGCAGGTCGCCTCGGGCCGCTTTGGCGTCACGACCGAGTACCTGGTCAATGCCGACGACCTGCAGATCAAGATGGCGCAGGGCGCCAAGCCCGGCGAGGGCGGCCAGTTGCCCGGCCGCAAGGTCGACAAGATCATCGCCGGGGTGCGCTACTCGACCCCCGGGGTCGGCCTCATCTCACCCCCGCCGCATCACGACATCTACTCGATCGAGGATCTGGCGCAGCTGATCCACGATCTGAAGAACGCCAATCCGCGGGCGCGCATTTCAGTGAAGCTCGTCTCCGAGGTCGGCGTCGGCACCGTCGCGGCCGGGGTCAGCAAGGCGCGCTCCGACCATGTCACGATCGCCGGGTTTGAGGGCGGGACCGGCGCCAGCCCGCTCACCTCGCTGACCCATGCCGGCTCGCCCTGGGAGATCGGGCTCGCCGAGACGCAGCAGACATTGGTGCGCAATGGGCTGCGCGGCCGCATTGCCGTGCAGGTCGATGGCGGGCTCAGGACCGGCCGCGACGTCGTCGTCGGGGCAATGCTCGGCGCCGACGAATTCGGGTTCGCGACCGCACCGTTGATCGCCGCCGGCTGCATCATGATGCGCAAGTGCCATCTCAATACCTGCCCGGTCGGCATTGCGACACAGGACCCGGTATTGCGCAAGCGCTTCACCGGCGAGCCCGAGCACGTCATCAATTATTTCTTCTTTGTCGCCGAGGAAGTCCGCGAGCTGATGGCGCAACTCGGCTTCCGCACGTTCAACGAAATGGTGGGCCGCGTCGACAAGCTCGACATGGTGCCGGCGATCGACCACTGGAAGGCCAAGGGGATCGACCTCTCGCGTCTGCTGTACCAGGAGCCGGCGAAGCCCGGGATCGCGATCTACAATTGCGAGGGCCAGCAGCACCATCTCGACAAGGCGCTCGACAACGAGCTGATCGCCGAGGCGCAGCCGGCGCTCGCCGAGCGCCAACCGGTGCGCATCGAGCGCCCGATCAGGAACGTTCATCGCACTGTCGGCGCGATGCTGTCGGGCGAGGTCGCGCGCCGCTACGGCCATGCCGGTTTGCCGCAGGACACGATCTGGGCGACGTTCCGCGGCAATGCCGGGCAGAGCTTCGGCGCGTTCCTTGCGCACGGCGTGACATTGGAGCTCTTTGGCGACGCCAACGACTACACGGGCAAGGGCCTGTCGGGCGGCCGCCTTATCGTGCGCCAGCCACCCCAGGCACTGCGCGAGCCGACCGAAAACATCATCATCGGCAATACCGTGCTGTACGGCGCTATCGCCGGCGAGGCCTATTTCGAGGGTGTCGCGGGCGAACGCTTCGCGGTGCGCAATTCGGGCGTTGCCGCCGTCGTCGAGGGCACCGGCGATCATGGCTGCGAATACATGACCGGCGGCGTGGTCGTGGTGATCGGCGATACCGGGCGCAATTTCGCTGCCGGTATGTCCGGCGGCATTGCTTACGTTTGGGACCCGAAGAGCCGCTTCGCGAGCCTGTGCAATCAGAGCGAGGTCGACCTCGAGCCGATCGCCTCAACCGAGACCGACGACGATGCCGACCGCGACGAGCGGCCGCGGCAGCGCGCGCCGAGCGTTCATGACAACGGCATGGGCGACCCGCTGCGCTTCGACGCGGCGAGATTGCGCATCCTGCTCGAGCGCCATCACCTGTTCACCGGCAGCACCCGCGCGCGCACCCTCCTCGAAGATTGGGAAGACACAGTCGCCTCGTTCGTGAAGATTACGCCGAAGGATTACCGGCGCGCGCTTCTCGAATTGCAGGCCGAGCGGCAGTCCGCCCGCATCGAGGCGGCCGAATGACAGCCCCCGCCCATTCCCTCCCCCGCGCGCGGGGGAGGGTTAGAGTGGGGGCTTGCCGGCCTCTCCCCTGGACGCCGCGTCATGGGTAAGCCGACCGGCTTTCTCGAAATCGAGCGGCGCGATCGCCCATATGAGAAGCCGGACATCCGCAGCCGCAGTTGGAAGGAATTCGTCAAGCCGCTGCCCGATGGCGAGAACCGCAAGCAGGCGGCGCGCTGCATGGATTGCGGCATCCCGTTCTGCCACGAGGGTTGTCCGGTCAACAACCTGATCCCGGACTGGAACAATCTCGTCCATCGCGACCAGTGGCGCGCAGCGCTGAAGACATTGCATTCGACCAACAACTTCCCGGAATTCACCGGCCGGATCTGCCCGGCGCCGTGCGAGGCGGCCTGCACGCTCAACATCGACGACAATCCGGTCACGATAAAGACAATCGAATGTGCGATTGTCGACCGCGGCTGGCGGGAGCGGTGGATCGAGCCGGTCGTGCCGGCGCGGCGCACGGGCAAACGCGTCGCAGTGGTCGGTTCGGGTCCGGCGGGGCTCGCTTGTGCGCAGCAATTGACGCGCGCCGGGCATTGGGTGACAGTGTTCGAAAAGGCCGACCGCATCGGCGGTCTGTTGCGTTACGGCATCCCCGATTTCAAGATGGAGAAATGGCTGATCGACCGCCGCGTCACGCAGATGGCGGCTGAAGGCGTCAGCTTCCGCACCGAGATCGAGGTCGGCGCCGATATGCCGATGACGGCGCTGCTCGACGAATTCGACGCCATTGCAATGACTGGCGGCGCCGAGCATCCACGCGATCTGGAAGTTCCGGGCCGTGAGCTCGACGGAATTCACTTCGCGATGGATTTTCTGCCGCAGCAGAACAAGCGCGGGGCTGGCGACAGTGAGGATCGCGTCGCGCCGCACGGTACGATCACCGCCGAAGGCAAGCACGTTATCGTGATCGGCGGCGGCGATACCGGGTCCGACTGCATCGGCACCTCGGTGCGGCAGGGGGCCGCTTCGATCACCCAGCTGGAAATTCTGCCGAAGCCGCCGGAGCGCGAAAACAAGGCGCTGACCTGGCCCGACTGGCCGATGAAACTGCGCACTTCGTCGTCGCAGGAAGAAGGCTGCGAGCGCGACTGGTCGGTGCTTACCAAGCAAGCGATTGGGCAGGACGGGCGCGTGACGGCACTCGAATGTGTCCGCGTCGAGTGGCAAAAGAACACCGACGGCCGCTTCGTCATGCAAGAAGTCCCGCACAGCACCTTCACCTTGAAGGCCGATCTCGTGCTGCTGGCAATGGGGTTCCTCGGCCCCCGCCGGCCGGGGATGATCGAGCAGTCCGGTGTCGAGCTCGACCCGCGGGGCAATGTCCGCGCCAATACCGTCGACTACCGCACCTCGGTCCCCAAAATATTCGCCGCCGGTGATATGCGGCGCGGCCAGTCGCTGGTCGTCTGGGCCATCCGCGAAGGCCGCCAATGCGCCCGCGCCATCGACGAATTCCTGATGGGCACGAGCCTGTTGCCGCGGTGAACGCAAATCGTCGCCCCCGCGGAAGCGCAGGGCATGCACACATATCGGCGGGCCGATGGAGAATCCCTCTCCGCCCTTCAGGGGAGAGCGAGGGGCCCGCGCCGCAGGCGTGGGAAGGTGAGGTGGGCGACGGCGACCGGTCGGAAATTCCCCCACCTCACCCCAGCCCTCTCCGCCCCCCGAGGCGGAGAGGGAGATGCGCTTCGTCTGTCGCTACAGGTTTGCCATGAAGTGTGCATGCCTAGCGCGGAAGCCCAGAGGCGACCGCTGCAGACGGCGCCTGGATTCCCGCTTTCGCGGAAATGACGAGAGACAATCTATTGGGAGAAGCAGATGCTGGGACAGACCGCGCGATGGCTTGCGTCGGCACTTGCAATGCTGCTGGCAGCCTGGTACCGGTTCTGGCCGAGGCGCCTTCGGGACCGCCGATCATGATCGGGTTCAGCATGCCGTTGACCGGTGGGCTCGCGGTCAATGGCACCTCGGGGCTGCTCGCGATGCAGATCTGGGCCGAGGACACCAACGAAAAGGGCGGGCTGCTCGGCCGCCCGGTGAAGCTCGTCTATTACGACGATCAGACCAACCCGTCTTTGGTGCCCGGCATCTACACAAAACTGCTCGACGTCGACAAGGTCGATCTCGTCGTTTCGGCCTACGGCACCAATGTCACGGCCCCGGCATTGCCGGTCGTGATCCAGCACAACAAGACGTTCATGGGTCTGTTCGCAATGGACGTCAACGAGGAGTTCCACTACCCGAAATACTTCTCGATGCTGCCGGTGGGGCCGGATCCGCGGGCGGCGATCTCCGAGGGCTTTTTCGAGATCGTCAAGGCCAATAAGGAAAAGCTCGGCCTGAAGACGATCGCATTGGCGGTCGATGACGGCGAGGCGACGCGCAATACCGCCGACGGCGCGCGGGTCAACATCAAGAAGGCCGGTCTCAATGTCGTCTACGACAAGACCTACCCGCCCACGACGACCGACTTCAGCCCGATCATCCGGGCCATCCAGGCGACTAGCCCCGACATCGTTTATTTCGCATCCTATCCGCCCGACAGCGTCGGCTTGATCCGCGCAATGCACGAGATCGGGCTCAACACCAAGATATGCTGCGGTACGATGACCGGGCCGCAGAGCACGTCGCTCAAGACCTCACTCGGTCCAATGCTCAATGGCATCATCACCTTCGACTGGTGGCTGCCGGCGCCGAAACTGCGGTTCCCCGGCGTGATGGAGTTTCTGGAGCGTTACCAGAAGCAGGCGGCCGGCAAGGGTGTCGATCCGCTCGGCTATTATCTCGCGCCTTGGGCCTATGCCGATTTGCAGGTAATGGGGGAGGCGGTCGAGCAGACCAAGAGCCTCGACCAGGACAAGATTGCCGATTACATCCGCTCCCATACGTTCAAGACTGTGGTGGGCGACGTCGCCTTTGGCGAGAAGGGCGAGTGGAAAAAGGCACGCGTCCTGACCATCCAGTTCCAGGGCATCGCCGGCACCAGTGTCGATGACTTCCGCGACGGCAAGGGCGAAGTCGTGCTGTGGCCGGATGAGTACAAAGCCGGCGAGCCGATCCTGCCCTATTCCTCCGTCAAGCATTAGGCTGGCGTGTCATTGCGAGGAGCGCCTCGCGCGACGAAGCAATCTGGAGCGGACGAGCGCTCGGCGGCCCGAGATTGCTTCGCTTCGCTCGCAATGACAGTCCGATGGTGGGGGTTCCATCTGATCGAAATCTACGCTGGTCAATCGGGCACACCCTCGACGCGGAAGATCTCCTCGAGCTGCGGGCTCATCGGTAGGTCGAGGGTCTCGCCGGTCGGCAGGCGCTGCTGAAACCATTTGTTGTAGAGCTGCACCAGCTCGCGGCTCTGGGCGAGGCGGCTGAAGGTGCGGTCGACGATAGCGGCGAAATCGGGATCGTCCTTGCGGTACATCAGCCCATACGGGTCGTAGGACAGATATTCGCCGACGACATGGTACTGGTCGCCCAGCCTGGCCGTTGCCACCAGGCCGTAGAGCAGTACGTCGTCGGTGGCAAAGGCGTCGGCCTTGCCTTCCTTCAGCATGGCAAAGGATTCGGCATGGTCCTTGCCGACCAGAAGCTTGATGCCGAGATGCTGTTTGTCCGAGATCGCCCGCACCGCCGCCTCGTTGGTGGTGCCGGCAGTCACGACGACTGTCTTGTCGCGCAGATCGCGATAGGAGCTTATGCCGGAGGAGCGCGGGACCAAGAGCTTGGTGCCGGCGACGAAGAAGATCGGCGAGAAGGCGACCTCCTTCTTGCGCTCGAAATTGGCTGTCGTCGAGCCGCATTCGAGATCGACCTCACCCGATTGCACGGCGGGGATGCGCGTCTCTGCGGTGACTTTCTTATATTTGACCGCGATCTCGACCCCTTCGAGTTCTTTCGAGACCTCATCGACGACTGCGTTGCACAGGTCGATCGAATAGCCGATCGGCTCACCAACCTTGTTGACGATAGGAGAACGGGATCGAACTCTCGCGATACCCGAGGGTCACTGTCTTGCTGTCCTTGATTTTCTTTAAGGTTCCGGTCAGCTCTTGGGCGCGTGCGGCAGGAATCGCCAGCAGCGGCGCGATCAGCGCGACGGCGAGCAGGAAGCGCAGCATCAAGCCGCTTGCGCCTCCGCCGGCATGCCGAGCGTCTCCGCTGTCTCCCCCTCCCAGCGGCCGATGACGGCGGTCGCCAGACTGTTGCCGATCACATTGGTCGCGGTGCGGCCCATGTCGAGGAACTGGTCGATGCCGATGATCAACAGCAGGCCCGCTTCGGGAAGGTTGAAGGTCACCAGAGTGGCGGCGATGACGACGAGCGAGGCGCGCGGCACGCCGGCCATGCCCTTGCTGGTCAGCATCAGAACCAGCAGCATCGTGACCTGCTGTGGGATCGACAGCGGGATGTTGTAGGCCTGCGAGATGAAAATTACCGCAAAGGTGCAGTACATCATCGAGCCGTCGAGGTTGAACGAGTAGCCCATCGGCAGCACGAAACTGATGATCTTTTTGCTGACCGGCAGCTTTTCGAGCTGCGCCATCGTCACGGGATAGGCAGCCTCGCTGCTGGCCGTGCTGAAGCCCAACAGGAAAGGCTCGCGGATCAGCGAGATCAGCCGAAACACATTGCGGCCGAGAAACAAGAACCCGGCGCCGATCAGCACCAGCCACAAGACGCCGAGGCTCAGATAAAATTCGACCAGGTACTTGCCGTAGGTCACCAATATCCCGACGCCCTGCGTCGTCACGGTCGCCGCCATTGCCGCGAACACGGCGATCGGCGCCAACCCCATGATGTACCCGGTTATCTTCAGGATGATCTGCGAGGTCTCGTCGATGATCTTGATGACGCCCGCCGCCCGCTCACCCAGGGCCGCTGCCGCGACCCCAAAGAACAGCGAAAATACGACGATCTGCAGGATCTCGTTGTTGGCCATCGCCTCGACCGCGCTTTTCGGCACGAGGTGCGTCACGAAATCCTTCAACGACAGCGAGGCGGCGTTGAGATTGGTCGAAGCGCCGGCATCCGGGAGCGGCAGGTTGAGATTGTCGCCCGGCCGCAGGATGTTGACCATGATGAGGCCCAGCAGCAGCGAGACCAGCGAGGCGCTGACGAACCACAGCATCGCCTTGCCGCCGATCCGGCCGACCGCCTTGGTGTCGCCCATATGCGCGACCCCGACCACCAAGGTCGTGAAGACCAGCGGCGCGATGATCATCTTGATCAGGCGCAGGAAGACGTCGGTGAACAAGGAGATGTAGCCGGCGACCGTCTTCGCCGTCTGCGGATCCGGCCACAACTGGTGGCAGGCATAGCCGACCCCGATGCCGAGCAGCATCCCGATGAAGATGATCGTCGTCAGTCGTTGCGCGCGCATGCTGGCCCCCGTTTGGCTGCGGCGTTAGCATGCGTCATTCTGCGGTGTAAGAAAACCGTCATCACTGCAATCAGGCCGGGTAGCCTGTCAACTCCCATCGTGCAAAACGCCGCTGTGTCGAACACCATCAGTCGGTCCCTCATCTCGGGGGGCATGACCCAAACAAATAGCCTCCGCTTGGCAGGAATGGTGTGTAGCCCGTTACAACAATGCAGCCCGATACAAGGATCCCTCTTAAGTCGACGTGAGCTACAACCAAACATTGCGCCGTCGATCACTCATCGCTGTATCTGCAGCCAGTCTACAGCGAAATTACCCTTATAGGTTGAGACCATCCTCGGCCCAGATCCAAGAGCTCTTGGGGAAAGCCCGTCACGCATCGCCGCCTCCATGTTCTATTCGGCGGTCAGCTCAGAATCCGCCGCGAAGGAAGTATGCAATACGATAAAGGCAATTTGAGGATCTCGCAGCATGGACGCCATTCGGGACATCCACACCCCCAATAAGACGGCGACTCGAGACCGGGCGCCACTTGAGGGCCGTCCTTCAATATCGTTAGACACCGAATCTGCGCACGAAATCGCGGTATTCGGGAAGTCGTTTCATGTGCGCATGCAGCGGTTCCTTGGCATGGCAGCCGAGGCACAATACGCGGAGGTTTAGGTCGCTGCTGTTGTTCTTCCTTCCTCTTTATGATGTACATGAAGAAACTTCCGATCTGATAAGGCGGCGAAACTCCGATCACAGCTTTCGCAAGTCCAGCCGCGCCGTGTCCTAAGACGTTCTGAAATGATCTCAAAATCCGCTGGGTAATTGTTGACGGGCGCAGTTTCCGCGCGACCAACTGGCCGAACCGACAAGAGACATTTTGGAAACATTTCGAAAAAAACGTAGTATAGTAAATTGCGATACGATCATTAGGCGACGGGGTGTCGGGAAATTCAGAGCAAATCCGTCGAACGCGAGGCTGTCTGGTTCGAGCGCGGGAATCTATTGGATGGGCCACCTACGGCACCTCGGAGCAACCGGCCGAGATCGCCTTCCGGTCGGGTGCGGTCTTAGCATCGGCCGCTTCGGCCCCGGGCTCTGCGGGTTCGACAATCGGTCACACCTCCTCGACGATATCCGCTTCGATCGCGCGGATACGCTCCTCGCCGCCCTTGTCGAATGTGCATCGCGTGATGCGCTTGACCTGCACCGCTCCGCGTTCGATCGTGCTGGCGCAATGCAGGCTTCCTCCGCGGTCCCAGAAACGCAAAGGCCGGTCGACCGCGAACAGATCGCCGCCGTCGAACCGCTGATCCGACCTTACGTGCGGCATACGCCGATCATCACGGTCGACGCGCACGATTTCGGCCTCGACGCGCTACCGCTCGTAATGAAGCTCGAGTTCTTACAGCACACCGGCTCGTTCAAGCCGCGCGGCGCCTTCGCCAATCTGCTGACTCGTCCTTCTCCGGCGGCCGGCGTAGCAGCCGCATCGGGCGGAAATCACGGCGCTGCCGTCGCCTATGCGGCGATGCGGCTCGGTATTCGCGCGACGATCTTTGTGCCGCACATCACCTCACCGGCAAAGATCGAACGCATTCGAGGCTATGGCGCCGAGCTTGTCGTCGCCGGCGACCGATACGCGGATGCGTTGGCGGCCAGCGAAGATTTTGTCACCCGCACCGGTGCGCTCGCCATTCACGCATACGATCAACCCGAGACCATGATCGGCCAGGGCACGGTCGGGCTCGAGATAGAGGGCGATGCACCGAAGATCGATACGCTCCTCGTCGCCGTAGGCGGCGGCGGGCTGATCGGTGGCATCGCAGCCTGGTATGCGGGCCGCATCCGCATCGTTGGAGTCGAGCCGGAACTGTCGCCGACCCTACACGATGCGCTGGCCGCGGGTCGCCCGATCGATGCGCCGGCAGGAGGCATCGCGGCCGACTCGCTGGCGCCGCGTCGCGTTGGCGAACTGATGTTCCCGATCGCCCGGAGTTTTGTCGAGCGCTCGGTGCTGGTCTCGGACGAAGCGATCCGCAGCGCCCAGCGCGCATTGTGGTCGATGCTTCGGGTGGTCGCCGAACCCGGCGGCGCGGTGGCGCTGGCGGCGTTGCTTTCAACCGCCTACCAGCCAGCGCGCGGCGAGCGCATCGCGGTACTGTTGTGCGGCGCCAACACCGCGGCGGTCGATTTCGACCGCGCGGGCGGTTAACGAGACGCGGATCACAGATCTCATTCCACGCCCCTGGGGAAGGCCCGCCGACTATCTACTATAAGGCCGACTATGCTACTTAAGCACAGCAATTCGCGCAGATACTGAGGGCCCACCATGCGAAGCTGGACAGTTTGAACGCGTACGTAGGCGGCGCCCGACGCGATGCGCGCGGTGCAGCGGGTCGAGGCCTATATCCAGCAGTGCGGTCTTGGAGAAGAGGCTCGATCGAGCCGACCTCCAGTGAACATAGGCGCAGACGGGCCTTTTGATGGCGCGCTTCGAACCTCGTCGGAAGTATCGCTCCTCTGGAGCAGCGAAGTGCTGACGGCGTCACCCGAAGCGGTTGGAGCGCGGGAAGCCGCTCGGGACGAGCCGGCCGGCGGAGCCGCGGGAGCCGAGCCAGGGGGCGAGGTTGGTTTCGGTGCGGATGCGGTTTTCGCCTTGCCGCCAGGACAGGCCGTCGGCGAGGCGGAACACCTTGCAATCGGCGAGCCCGCCCGATTTGTAGCGCTGCAGGATGACGCCGCGGCCGCGCGTCATCAGCGGGATCTCGTCGAGCTTGACGATCAGCATCTTGCGGTTGTCGCCGACAAAGGCGACCGCGTCGCCGGTCTCCGCCTGCACGCACACCCGAGCGACCGCACCTTCCGCCGGCGTCAGCACCTGCTTGCCGGCGCGGGTTTGCGCGACGGCCTCCTCGCCGTCGACGACAAAGCCGCGCCCGTCATTGGCGACGACCAGCAGCTCCATGCCCGAGCCGGTAGGGGAACATCGCGACGATGTCGTGCTCGTTCGGCAGGTCGATCATCAGCCGCAGCGGCTCGCCATGCCCGCGCCCGCCGGGCAGCCGGTCGACCCCGATGCGTATAAAAGCGGCCGTTGGTGCCGAAGACGATCAGGCGGTCAGTCGTTTCGGCGGCCACGGCAAAGCGCGGCGCGTCGCCCTCTTTGTATTTTTGCTCGCCAGCCGAGACATTGTGCCCCTTGACCGCGCGGATCCACCCCTTGGCCGAGCACAGCACCGTCACCGGCTCGCGTTCGACCAGCGCCTCGGCCGGGATCTCGATCGGCGCCGGCGCGGCGGCGATCTCGGTGCGGCGGCGGCCCAGCGGCGTCTCGCCGCCAAATTCGGCCGCGGTCGCTTTGACCTCGTTGGCGATCGCGCGCCATTGCCGCTTCTCGCTCGACAGCAGCGCCGTGAGCTTGGTTTCCTCGGCCGAGAGCTGGTCGATCTCCTTGCGGATCTCGATCTCCTCGAGCCGGCGCAACGCGCGCAGCCGCATATTGAGGATCGCCTCGGCCTGCACCTCGGTCAGTTCCCAGCGGGCCATCATCTCGGCTTTGGGGTCGTCGCCTTCGCGGATGATGCGGATCACCTCGTCGAGATTGACGTAGACGATGATCTGGCCGCGCAGGATCTCCATGCGGCGGGCAACCGCCGCGAGGCGGTGGCGGCTCTTCCGCTGCAGCACGACCCGGCGGTGGTCGAGAAAGGCCTGCAGCGCCTCCTTCAGGTTCATCACCCGCGGCACGCCGAGCGGGTCGAGCACATTGAGGTTGAGCGGCACCCGGACTTCGAGCTCGGTCAGCCGGAAGAGCTGCTCCATCAGCATCTCGGCCTCGACGTTGCGCGTCTTGGGTTCGAGAACGAGCCGCACGTCCTCGGTCGATTCGTCGCGGATGTCGGCGAGCAGCGGCAGCTTCTTTTCTTCGAGCAGGGCCGCGATCTTCTCGATCAGCCGCGCCTTCTGCACCTGAAACGGCACTTCGGTGACGACGATCTGGTAGAGGCCGTGGCCCAGCGCCTCCGTCGTCCAGCGCGCCCGCAGGCGGAAGCTGCCGCGGCCGGTTTCATACCCTTGCCGAATGCTGTCCGGCGGCTCGACCAGGACGCCGCCGGTCGGGAAATCGGGTCCGGGAATATGGGCATGGAGTTCGCCGACCGCGCAGGCGGGCTGCTCGATCAGATGCAAAAGCGCGGCGCAGAGCTCGCCGACATTATGCGGCGGGACGCTGGTCGCCATCCCGACGGCAATGCCCGATGCGCCGTTGGCGAGCAGGTTCGGAAAGCGGGCGGGAAGGATGACGGGCTCGCTGTCCTCGCCGTCATAGGTCGGCCGGAAATCGACGGCATCCTCGTCGATCCCGTCGAGCATCGCTTGCGCCACCGCCGACAGCCGGCTTTCGGTGTAACGCATCGCGGCAGCATTATCGCCGTCGATATTGCCGAAATTTCCCTGTCCGTCGACCAGCGGATAGCGCTGCGAAAAATCCTGTGCGAGACGCACCAGCGCGTCATAGACCGCCAGCTCGCCATGGGGATGGAACTTGCCGATGACGTCGCCGACCACCCGCGCGCATTTCTTGTATCCGGACGCGGGGTCCAGACGAAGCTGATGCATCGCGTGCACGATTCGGCGGTGCACCGGCTTGAGGCCGTCGCGCACATCCGGCAGGGAGCGCGACATGATCGTCGACAGCGCATACGACAGATAGCGCTCGCCGAGCGCATCGGCGAAATCGACATTGCGGATCTCGCCGGAGAGAGTTGTTACGGCCATAAGGAAACCTCAACATAGGACCGTCACCGCCGCGCAAGCGGGGGTCCAGGGTAGCCGCTGGAATCTGCGGGAATGACGACGGTATAAAACGCTAAGCGTCCATCGTACTAGCCGACGCCGCGCGCCGCATGCGTTCGGCCAGCCGCGACCGCGCCGCCGGCAGGGTCCGGCCTTGTGGTACGAACACGTGATGGACCAAGAAATGCTCGGTCAACTTCATACCGAGCTCGATCTGACGCCGGTCGGCAGTTTCGTCGCACCACAGAAACCCGGGCAATACCAAGAGCTTATCACGATAGGGAAGGCCTGCCGCTCGCGATACCGCCCGCCCCGTACGAGGTGAAACATAGGCTAGGTCGGTCGTGACCCCCGAGACCGCGCAGCGGCCGAGATCCAAACCGAAACCCAAATCGGCGAGCAGGTCTCGCTCCCAGATGACATAACGCGCCAACCAATCGGCTGCCGAATCGAGAGCCCGGAGCAAGCTGCCGAACGACGCAAATACATCGGGATACGGTTCTCGTTCGGGCAGCGCAGCAGTAACCAAGGCAGCCGCCGCCGTCAGACCGGCCAGCCGGTCGGGATCGTCGAGCAGCGCCGCAGCATGCGGCCGCACCAGTTCGCAGGCTATAGTGCCGAGGTGCTCGCTGAGGCGTCCGCGCCACACCGCCGCAATCTCGTTGCCGGGCTGCAGCACGGCCCGCAGCTTTGGCGATTGCCCGCCGCGAACAAGGCCGGCATGCCGCCCGTGCTCTCCGGTCAGAAGTTCGACGATCGCCGCGCTTTCGCCGTGGCGGCGAGCATTCAGGACAAACGCTCTGTCATGCCATTCCATCAGGTGTCGTAATCGAGCCCAAGCGCCTCAAACCGCTCTCGATCCTCGACCCAATTCTCGCGCACCTTGACGAACAGGAACAAGTGAACGCGCCGGTCGAGCATGTGTTCGAGCTCGGCGCGGGCCCGCGCACCGATGCTCTTGATCCTTTTCCCGCCTTCGCCGAGCACGATTGCGCGCTGACCCGGACGTTGCACGTAGATGACCTGCTCGATCCGGACGCTGCCGTCCGGTCTGTCTTCCCATTGCTCGGTCTCGACCGTCGAGGCGTAGGGAATCTCGTCATGCAATTGCAGGAAGACCTGCTCGCGCGTCACCTCCGCCGCGATCAGACGCTCGGGAGCATCCGACAGCTGATCCTCCGGAAAGAGCCAAGGCCCCATCGGCAAGCTGGCGGCGAGGTGCCGTTTCACGTCCTCCACGCCATCTCCCTGAAGGCCGGAAATCATGAATATGGGATCGAAACGGCCTTGCCGCGAGAGCGCGTCTGCCAGGCCGAGCAGCCGGTCGCGGCGGACCAGATCGATCTTGTTCAAGGCGAGGATCGATCGGCGGCCGCGTTCACTCAGCGCGCCGAGGATGCTGCGGGTGTCCTCGCCGATGCCGCGAGAGGCATCAACCAGCAACAAGGTTTCGTCGGCATCCGCGGCGCCCGACCATGCCGCGGCGACCATCGCCCGGTCGAGCCGGCGCCGCGGCGCAAAGATGCCGGGCGTATCCACATAAATGATCTGCGTCGCGCCCTCGATGGCGATGCCGAGCAGCCGGTTGCGCGTCGTCTGCGCCTTCGGTGTGACGATCGCCAGCTTATGGCCGACGAGCCGGTTGAGCAGGGTCGACTTGCCGGAATTCGGCGCCCCGATCAGCGCTACATAGCCGCAGCGTGTCGGCTCCGACTCGGCCACCGCGTCAGGCGGCGTGGTGTTTGGCCCAGTCGACGACCTCGGCATGAGTCCCGAACCAGACAGCCCCGGCGCGATTTGGCGTGCCGGATGATCTCGTCGAGGATCCAGATACGCGAGCGATAGCCGATGATGTGCGGGTGCATCGTGAGCTGAAAGACACCGCCCTCGTCGTACGCCGCATCGAACTCGCGCCGGAAAATATCGAACACGTCGTTCGGCGGCGTGTAGGGGCGGAGCGACTGAAATCGGTTCATCATGAAATAAACCGCGTCGTCGCGGACCCATTCGACCGGAAATTCGACGACCCCGGTCGGCTCGCCGTCGAGCAACAGCTCGTAGCAATCTTCGTCGCTCATCAGCGACGAATCGTAGAGCAGCCCCATCTCCTTCTCGAGCTCCAGCGTGTGCTGGCTGAAATCCCAGGAAGGCGTGCGCAGACCCACTGGCCGGATGCCGGTGATCCGCTCGAGGGTATCGGCCGACCGATTCATCAGATCGCGCTCGGCCTCCAGCGGCAGGACGGAATTCAGCTCGTGGATCCACCCGTGAATGCCGATTTCATGCCCTTCGGCCACGACCCGGCGCTGTTCGTCGGGGTGGAGCAGCGCGGTGACGGCGGGGACATAGAAGCTCGCCCTGACCCCGTGCTTCTCCAAGACTTTCGAAATCCGCGGCACGCCTACCCGATTGCCGTATTGGCCCCACGCCAAGCGCCCGATCGACTTGCCGCCGTCGCGCAGATCGCTGGTCTCGTGGTCGCTGTCGAAGGACAGCGCGACGGCGCATCGCGCGCCGCCCGGCCATTCGGCCGGCCGCAGCTTACGTCCCGCACGGACGCGGTTGACGAGCTTGCGCCAGTGTTCCTCGGGCCATTGCCACGGTTCGAGGTTGGATCTCGGGAGTGTTCATCTATTCCTCCTCCACATCGGAATCTGGCCGGCGGAGAAGGCGAAAAGATGGTCGGAGCGGTGAGATTCGAACTCACGACCCTCAGCACCCCATGCTGATGCGCTACCAGGCTGCGCTACGCTCCGACCGGGCGGCTCTGCCGACGAGACCGATCATAATGCTCCGCCCGAAGCGGCGCAACGGGCCTCCATGTCCTCAGGCTGCCCCCCTCCTGCGCTTGCTGCCGACGGGATCTGCCAGACCATGGTTGATCTGATCCTTGAGCGCGTGCGAGGCGCGGAAGACGAGAACGCGGCGCGGGCTGATCGGCACTTCCTGGCCGGTTTTGGGATTGCGGCCGACGCGCTGTCCCTTCTGCCGGACCGCAAAGCTCCCGAACGAGGAGATTTTGACCATTTCTCCACGCTCGAGGGCCTCGGAAATCTCGGCAATCACCGATTCGACGAGTTCCGCCGATTCGTTGCGCGATAAGCCGACCTCTTGATAAACCGCCTCGCTGAGCCTGGCGCGAGTAATGGTTTCTCCGCTCATGCCGTCCTCCCATTCTTTTGTGGAAGGTTAAACCCGCGGAAAAATAACGTCAAATTCAAAGCTTTGACCTATTCAGGTCATTACCACCGCACCAGGCTGGCTCCCCAGCTGAGCCCGCCGCCGAGCGCCTCCATCAAGACGAGGTGCCCGGGCTTGATCCGCCCATCATCGACTGCGGCCTCGAGGGCGAGCGGGATCGAGGCCGCAGAAGTGTTGGCGTGCCGTTCAATGGTCATGACGATCTTGTCCGGCGACAATCCGAGTTTTCGCCCCATAGCATCGATGATGCGGCTGTTGGCCTGATGCGGAACCAGCCAGTCGATATCCGCGCCGGTAAGTTTGTTGGCGTGCAACGTCTCGTCGATGACTTCGCTCAAGCGCTGCACAGCCTGACGGAAGACCTCGCGGCCTTGCATCCGCAGGAAACCCGTCGCTTGCGTCGACGAGGGGCCGCCGTCGACATAGAGAATATCGTGCTGCCTCCCGTCCGAGTGCAGGTGGTTCGAGAGGATGAACCGCCCGCTGGGCGATGTGTCGCTCACCGACTTCAGCACCAGCGCGCCGGCCCCGTCGCCGAACAGCACGCAGGTCCCGCGATCCTCCCAATCGAGAATGCGTGAGAACGTCTCCGCCCCGATCACCAGCGCGGTCCGGGCTTGACCGAGACGCAGTGCGTTGTCGGCGATCGACAGGGCAAAAATGAAACCCGCGCACACCGCCTGAACATCGAAGGCGGCGCCTCGGATCATCCCGAGCCGGGCTTGGACCTTGGCCGCCGTCGCCGGAAAGGTGTGGTCGGGCGTCGCGGTCGCCAGCACGACCAGATCGAGGTCACCGCCGCTCATCCCCGCGCTCGCCAGTGCCCGCTGGGCCGCGCGAAAGGCCAGATCGGAAGTCAGCTCGCCGGGGGCGGCGACCCGGCGTTCGCCGATCCCGGTGCGTTGGCGGATCCATTCGTCCGAAGTGTCGAGACGGTCGGCCAGCTCGCGATTGGTGATAACGCGCTCGGGAAGGTAGGCGCCGCAGCCAGCCACCTGGGATCGCAGGACCATATACGAGGCGCTTACAGGACAGGTTCCGGGGCGGAGGACGCCTCGCTGAGGCGCGCCAGCTCGACCCGAATCTTGTCGAGAACGCCATTCACCTTCATGTCGACGGCGACGCCAATGGCATTGGCAAAACCGAACGCGTCGGTCGAACCGTGGCTCTTGACCGCGATACCGCCCAACCCGAGAAATATCGCACCGTTGTATCGGCGCGGGTCGCTGCGCATCCGAAGCTTCCGGACCGCGCGGCGGGCAAACAGGTATCCGATCCGCGCCGACAGCGAGTGGCGGAAGGCCGCCTCGAGAAATTCGCTGAACAGCTTGGCGGTTCCCTCCGCTGTCTTGACGGCGACATTGCCGGTGAACCCGTCGGTGACGACGACATCGACGGTACCCGCGGCAATATCGTCTCCTTCGATAAAGCCGTAAAAATGGATGGGCGTGACGGTGTCCCGCAAGCGCGCGCTCGCGCCGCGAACGGCGTCGTTTCCCTTCATATCTTCCGAGCCGACGTTCAGTAGCCCGACTGTCGGTTCTACCAATCCAAGAACCGTCCGCGCGAAAACATCGCCCATCAGAGCGAATTGGACGAGGTTCTCCTCGTCGCATTCGACATTGGCGCCGAGGTCCAGCATCACGCTTTCGCCGCGGCGGGTGGGAAAGAATGACGCGATTGCCGGCCGGTCGATGCCCGGCAGCATCTTCAGGACGAATTTGGCGATCGCCATCAAGGCGCCGGTATTGCCGGCGGAAACCACCCCGTCGGCCCGTCCATCGGCAACCGCCTCGATCGCTAACCGCATGCTGGATGGCCGTCCCGTCCGCAATGCCAGGGACGGCCTCGCATCATCGGCGACCACCTCGCCGGTGTGGTGCAAGGTCACCGCGCTGGCGAGACGCGGACGTTTCGCGAGAAGCGGGCGAACCTTTTCTTCGGCGCCGAACAGCAAGAAGCGAATATCGGGATGCCGCTGCAGCGCGATATCGGCCCCCTTGACGACCATGCGGGGAGCGTGGTCGCCGCCCATCGCATCGAGGGCGATCGTGACGCCGTCGCTCACCTTGGTGCCTCTGGCCCCGGTCTTGTCGTCAGCCGGTCTCCGAAGCTGTCTTGGTGACCTCCCGCCCGTCATAGTAGCCGCAGGATCCACACAGGTGATGCGGACGCTTCAGCTCGCCGCAGTTCGGGCACTCGGCATAGGCGGCCGGCTTCAGCGCATGATGCGATCGCCGCATATTGCGCCGCGATGGCGAAGTTTTCTTTTTGGGAACGGCCATGAGAAGCTCGGTGATTGGGGGGTGGGGCTGAGCCCAGGGTGCGTAATTAGCCAAAAACAGAGGCGACGGCAACTATGGATGCAGCCGACCGATAGAGGCAGCTGAGGCGCCGGTAAGCGGCTTAAACCGGATCTCAACATTCTGCATCCTTGCGCATCCGCGTCAGCGTGGCGAAAGGCCCTTCCAACGGTTCCGCGGTTGCCGCCTGATCGATCCTCGCCTCGGGATCGCGCGGAAAGATCGGGAGCGCCAGGGAGAGTTCCTGCGCCACCGCCTCGCCGACATCGATCGAATCACCATTAAGGGGTTCGAACGCCGGTTCGTCGGTGGTCAGCGCGATTTCCTGCTCCTCTTCCGGAGCCGGGCCGTAAACCAGCGAGAAGCGGTCGGAAACCGCCCGCGAACCGGTTCGAGGGTAACCGCGCAGCACTGCTCGAACTCCGCCGCAAATTCGGCCTCCAGAAGGATCACCTCGGGGCTCTGACGCCGCAGTTCCACTTCGGCCACGAGGCGGTCGAGGGATATGAGGTCGAACCGCCGCGAAAGCTTTTCCCGTTCCTCCGCGGTCGCTTCGATTCGCTGCCGGAACGGTCGTGTGCTCAGTTGGGCGAGCGCCACGAGCCGGGAGAATTCCGGTGCCGGAGGGCTCATCGTGCCTCTCCATGCAGGTAGGAGAGCGGTTTTCGACAAGCGACCCGACGGAACCTCGAACGATATATCACCGGCGAGAAGGTCGGCCGCCGACTGGCTGCGCAGTGTCTCGAACCGCGCAGCGAACGTAAGCCGCCATGTCATCCGCAGCGCATTCCGGCGCAGAAACAGTGCCGAAGACGTTCCGAGCGAGGGCTACAGCGAGCGCCGAATCATCGCCGGCGAGCCCGGCTTCATAGGAGAGTATGCGGCCGTAGAAGGCTCGAGCCATGCGCTTCACATGCTTGCCGACGCTGAGATCACCGACCCCCATCTCGCGCAGCGAGCGGTCGAAATCGGCGAACATTCGGTCGAAAAAGCTTTGGCAGAACGGGCTCGCCTGCGGCCGATCCGCCTTGAGGCGATGAAGATAAAGAAACGCGTGAAGGCAAATCAGCTCAAAGCGCCCGTCGAGCGTGTCCGGTACGCCATAGTCAGCGAAGAAAACCGTTTGGCGGGCCTGCTCGACGACCCGCCGGTACGCGATGTCTGCAGCCTCGCGGGCCGAATTGCGTCCGGAGAAAGAAAACACTGCAGCCGCTCGCAAACGCCGCGGACGTTGACAACCAACGACTCGCGGTTAAACCTGCTTGCCGAAAAAATGGGCGTGGCCCTGGTCGGTTTCAACGGAATGCCGGTTGCGTGATCCCATGTTCGCTCCCCAAGCCATCTCGATACGCCGATTGTTGGTTCTTCTCGCCACCGTTTCCGGTGCCGCTGCATTTGTGAGCTGCGCGCCAGCCGTGGACCAGCGCGGCAATCTGCCCAACCCGGATAAAATGGCCGAAATTCATGCCGGCAGCACGACCAAGGACGAGGTTGCGAAAATCCTCGGCACGCCGTCGAGCGTCAGCGTCTTCAACAACGACAAGTCCTGGTATTACATCAGCCGGCGAACCTCCCAGACCGCTTTTTTCGACCCGGATGTGCTCGACCAGCAGGTCTACATCGTCAACTTCGACGACCAAGGGGTGGTTAAGGCGGTCGACCATAAGGCTTTGGAAGACGGCAAGGAGATCACGCCGGTTGCCCGGGCAACCCCGGCGCCCGGCCGCGAGTTGTCGTTTCTCGAGCAGCTGATCGGCAATCTCGGGAAGTTTAACGGCAGCAGCTGGCGGCGGGAGTGGCGGCGGGGGCGGCGGCGGTACCCAGGGTCCCAAACCGAACGACAACGGGACCCATTAATGATTGCCGTCCGGATCAGCTCGCCCATTTCGCAAGGATCGCCAGCAGCAGCAGCGCGACAATATTGGTGATCTTGATCATCGGGTTGACCGCCGGGACCGGCGGTGTCCTTGTAGGGGTCGCCGACCGTATCTCCGGTCACCGCTGCCTTGTGCGGCTCGGAGCCCTTGCCGCCGTGATGGCCTTCCTCGATGTATTTCTTCGCGTTGTCCCAGGCCCCGCCGCCCGAGGTCATCGAGATCGCGACGAAAATTCCCGTCACGATGGTTCCGAGCAACATCGCCCCGAGCGCGCTGAAGGCCGCTGCGCGCCCCGCGATGATCGTAATCACGACCCAAAGGGCAATCGGCGCCACGACCGGAAGCAGAGACGGCACGATCATCTCGCGTATCGCCGCGCGCGTCAGCATGTCGACGGCGAGCCCGTAGTCGGGTTTGGCGTTGCCCTGCATGATGCCGGGAATCTCGCGGAATTGGCGCCGCACCTCGATGACGACCGCGGCCGCCGCCCTGCCGACCGCCGTCATGCCCATAGAGGCGAACAGGTAGGGCAACAATCCGCCGATAAACAGCCCGATCACGACGTAGGGGTCCTGAAGGTTGAAGTGCACGTCGAGATTGGGGAAATAGTGCCTCAGATCCTCGGTATAGGCCGCGAACAGCACCAGCGAGGCGAGTCCGGCCGAGCCGATCGCATAGCCCTTGGTGACGGCCTTGGTCGTGTTGCCGACGGCGTCGAGCGCGTCGGTCGTCCGGCGCACGTCGCGCGGCAGGTCGGCCATCTCGGCGATGCCGCCGGCATTGTCGGTGACCGGTCCATAGGCGTCGAGCGCAACGATCATGCCGGCGAGCGCCAGCATCGTCGTCGCGGCGATCGCGATGCCGAACAGACCGGCAATCAGGTATGACACGATAATCCCGACACAGATCACGATGACCGGCAGTGCCGTCGCCTCCATCGAGACGGCGAGGCCCTGGATCACATTTGTGCCGTGGCCGGTGGTCGAGCTTCGCGCAATGCTGCGCACCGGCCGATAATCGGTCCCGGTGTAGTATTCGGTGATCCACACGATGAAGCCGGTGACACCCAGACCGACGATCGCGCACAGCCACAATCCCAACCCGGTCACCGAGGCGCCGGTGGTCATCGGCAGCGCATCCGAAAAGCCGAGGAGCAGGTAGATCAGCAGCGCGATCGCGACGATCGACAGGATGCCGGTGGCGAGCAACCCCTTGTAGAGCGCCTTCATGATGCCATTGTCGGCGCCGAGCCGGACGAAGAACGTGCCGATCACCGAAGTTGCGATGCACACCGCGCCGATGACCAGCGGCAGCATCAGCATCTTGTCGCGCAGCGGCGGCGCAAAAAAGATCGCGGCGAGCAGCATCGTGGCGACGATCGTCACGGCGTAGGTCTCGAACAGGTCTGCGGCCATCCCGGCGCAATCGCCGACATTGTCGCCGACATTGTCGGCAATGACGGCCGGGTTGCGCGGATCGTCCTCCGGGATTCCCGCCTCGACTTTGCCGACGAGGTCGGCGCCGACATCGGCCCCCTTTGTGAAGATGCCGCCGCCGAGACGCGCGAAAATCGAGATCAGCGATGCGCCAAAGCTCAGCCCCACCATCGCTTCGAGCACCGGACGCAGATCGTCGCCCGGCGATGTCGCGCGAAGGATGAAGTAGTAGATCCCGACTCCGAGCAGACCGAGCCCGACCACCAGCAAGCCGGTGACGGCGCCAGCCTTGAAGGCGATTGCCAGACCGGCCTTGAGACTGCTGCGCGCGGCCTGCGCGGTTCTGACATTGGCGCGCACCGAGACGTTCATGCCGACATAGCCGGCAGCCGCCGACAACACCGCCCCGATCAGGTAGCCGATCGCGACGCGCAGCCCGAGGGTGACCCCGAGTATGATGAGAACGACCACCCCGACGATCGCGATCGTGCGGTATTGGCGATTGAGATAGGCCTTCGCGCCGACCTGCACAGCGCCCGAGATTTCCTGCATTCGGGCAGTCCCGGCATTGGCGGTCAATACTTGACGGCTGGTGTACCAGCCATAGGCCAAGGCCAGCAGGCCGCACGCGATGACCAGAAAGTATGCGGAAGTCATCCTCAAAGTCCCCAGAAATAAAAACGCCTGCCCTCAACATGCCCGGCGCCGCGGAAGCAGGTCCAGTACCGAAACATGCCAGAATAGTGGCCGGCAGGCAAGCATACTGTGATCTGCTTACCACTCGAACTGGCCGAGCGTTCCGGCTTCAGGATCGCTCAGAAATGGCGGTAGCCGGTAGCCTCCAGTGGGATCTGATGCCCGTCGGCATTTAGCAGCCGCACACCTGTTCCGACATCGATCCTGCCAATCCTGGTAACCGGGAGACCGAGGCGGAGCGACAAAGTTGCGATCGCTTCGGCCGCGTCGGCCGGCGCTGCAAACAGCAGTTCATAATCGTCTCCCGCAGCGGCGAGCCGCGCGCGGATACCCGGGTCATGCTCGACGACGGCTCGCGCCGCAAGCGACAGGGGCAGCAGATCCAGTTCGACGATGGCCGCGGCTCGAGAAGTCTCGCAGATGTGACCGAGATCGGCGAGGAGGCCGTCGGAGACGTCGATCATGGCACGCGCGATGCCGCACAGTCGGGGACCGAGTTCCGTGCGCGGCTCCGGCAGGCGGAACCGCCGGACCAGATAATCGCGGTGCTCGGGCGCGAGATCGGGATGAGCCCCGCGCAGCAGATCGAGCCCAAGGAACGCATCGCCGATCGTGCCGGAAACCCATACGAGATCGCCCGGCTGGGCGCCGCTGCGCCGAATTTCCTGACCTGCCGCGACCTCGCCGATCGCGGTCAGCGACAGGACGGCCGGGCCGCGTGTGCCGACCGAATCGCCGCCCAACAGGTCGATGCCGTAGCGGCGTTGATCTTCGCCGAGACCTTCGGCAAAGCGGGCGAGCCATTCCGGCCCGAGCTCGGCCGGGAGGGCCGTCGTAAGGACGTAATGAAGCGGCCGCGCCCCCATCGCCGCGAGATCCGACAGATTGACGCGCAACAGCTTGCGCGCGACCAGGTCCGGCGGGTCGTCCGGCAAGTAGTGCACTCCGGCGACGATCGCGTCCGCCGTTACGACGAGACGCTTCCCCGGCGGCGCAGTCGAGGAGGGCGGCGTCGTCGACTAGCCCGAGCCCGCCCGGCCCTGCGAGCGGTGCGAAGAAACGCCGGATCCGCTCAAATTCTCCAAGCTCGTCTGCTGGCCATCGGCTGTTACATCTCGGCCGCACGCAAGGTGCGACCCAGCTTGTCGAGGACGCCGTTCGCGAGCCCCGGCTCTTTGCCGGAGAAAAAAGCGTGAGCAATGGTCGTGTATTCGTTGATCGAGACGCGTGGCGGAACGTCGCGCCGATGCACGAGCTCGTAGGCGCCGGCTCGCAGGATCGCGCGCAGAACCGCATCGAACCGCGGCAACGGCCATTCTTCGGTGAGCACCTCGGAAATCGTCGCGTCGAGCCGGTCCAGATCGGCCGCGACGCCCCGGACTATGTCGGAGAACAGCGCGGGATCCGCCTCGCCATACCGATCGCCGTCGATCTCATGGCCAAGACGGTGCCGGGCGAACTCGCGCACGACCGCTTCCGGGTCGACCTCGCGATTCAGCTCCAGCTGGTACAGCGCCTGCACCGCCGCCAGCCGGGCGACGCTGCGCCGCCGGCCGCCGGCCCGCGGTCCGCCCGCCCCTGCTTCAGGCCTTTCCGGCTGAAGACCGCCGGGCGGCCACTCTATCGGTATAGTCATTTTCCTCCCCGGCAAGACGGCGCTTCAGATCCACTAACGCCAGGCAGGCGCGCACCGCTTCGCCGCCCTTGTCCCTGTGCTCAGCCGAAGCGCGGGCCACGGCCTGCGCCTCGTTCTCCACGGTCAGAATGCCGTACCCGATGGCGAGCCCGTCGCGCACCGCCAGATCCTGCAAGCCGCGCGCGCTCTCGGCGCAGATGTGATCGTAATGCGTCGTCTCGCCCCTGATCACGCAGCCGAGCGCGACAAAGCCGTCGAAGCGATCGGTGGACCGGGCGACCATTCCGATGGCCGCCGGTATTTCGAACGCTCCGGGCACCGAGATGACCTCGTGGGTGGCGCCGGCCGCCGCCATTGCACGCTCGGCACCTTTGCGCAGATGGTCGGCAATGTGGGCGTAATAGGGCGCCTCGACGAGGAGAAGATGCGGCGATCGGTTCATGGCACCCCCTCAGCGCGTGCGCCGAGAAGCCGGGCGACATAACGCGCAATCAGATCGATTTCGAGGTTCATCCGCTGGCCGGGCCTCGCCTCATCAAAGTTGGTGCATGCCAGCGTATGAGGAATGATGTTCACACCGAAACAAGTTCCCGACACTTCGTTGACGGTCAGGCTCACCCCGTCGAGGGCGACCGAGCCCTTCGGAGCGATAAACCTTTCCAAACCGTCGGGCACCTCGAAAACGAACCGCACCGATTCGGCTTCGGGTCGCCGCTCGACGATCTGCGCGATGCCGTCCACATGGCCCGAGACGAGATGCCCGCCCAGTTCGTCGCCGACCCGCAACGATTTTTCGAGGTTCACCGGAGTACCCTCGTCCCACTCGCCGATCGTCGTGCACGCCAGCGTCTCGGCCGATGCCTGGACCGAAAATTCCCCGGCCGCGGTCGCGACCACCGTCAGACAGGCCCCGGAACATGCGATCGAGGCCCCGAGCGCGATAGCCGAGGTGTCGAACGCCGTGGCGATCGTCAAATCGACGAGATCGCCGCGGCGCACCCGTTTTACCCGACCGAGGTCGGTGATGATGCCGGTGAACATCCCGCTAGGCTACGGTTCCATGACATGATTTGCCAGAGCGTCTTTGCGCCCCCTGGAATGCGATGGCGCGGTGCTTGTTCGCCAAAGGGGAACCAAGGAGGCCGAAATGATGACCAGAGCCGCGGGAGGTATTCTGCTGACCATAGTCCTCGCCAGCGCCGGTTCCGTCCCGTCGCGAGCGGCTGACGAGATCAAGGCCGGCAAATGGCAGTTCACGACCGAGATGCAGTTGCCCGGCGCCGCCCAGTCGCCGCCCGGCGTTCAGCCGTCAGCGGGCGGCAACGCCCCGATGATCCGCACCGCCTGCATCGATGCCGCCAACCCGATCCCGGCCGAAGCACAATGCAAGCTCGACCGGGTGGATCGTCACGGCAGTGTCGTCACCTGGGCGATGACCTGCAACTCACCCCGAGGCCCGATCCTCTCCGCCGGCTCGGGGCGTTACGCCGGCGACACGATGGAGGCGACCTTGACGGCGCGCGTTCCGGGCCCCAACGGCCAGCCGGTCGACACCCCCGGCCGTATAAGCGGTCGCTATCTCGGACCGTGCGACGCAAAATAGCCGGGTCCTATGCGGCTGTTGATGCTGCAGAGGCGATGTCGTGCTCCTGCGAGATGTCGCGGTTGGTGTAATCGGGCAGAAACGCCGTGGCGGTGATGCTGACGACCGCGCAGAACAGGATGTAGAGCGCAACCGCGTAGCCCGATCCGGTCGCCGCAAACAGCGCCGTCGCGATCAGCGGCGCCGGGCCGCCGGCGATGACCGACGAGAGATGATAGCCGAGCGAGGAGCCGCTGTAGCGCAGCCGCGGGGTGAAGCATTCGGCGATCAGTGCCGCCTGCGGGCC
This sequence comes from uncultured Alphaproteobacteria bacterium, assembly GCA_963695605.1. Lineage (GTDB taxonomy): Bacteria > Pseudomonadota > Alphaproteobacteria > ATCC43930 > CGMCC-115725 > AP-15. The sequence goes on from CAVOHI010000072.1 coordinate 79,214, forward strand.
GTACATCATGTCGTGCGGGATAAACGACAGCACGATCGCGAGAAAGATCAGCCCGGGAACCATGCTGTTCATCATCGCGAAATAGATGAAGGCGAATACCCCGACGGAGACCGCGCCGATCAGGTACATCCGTTTGCGGCCGATGCGATCCGAGATGTGCCCGGCCAGGGGCGTCGTTACGCCCGAGAGTAGCGTCGCGAGTCAAAACGGCGGTGAGCAGGAAATCGCGCGAAACGCCGGAGACCTTGGTTCCATAGACAAAGACAAAGGCGGCATAAACATAAAAGGGCCCTTGCTCGGCCATCCGGCACAGCGCGGTCAGAATGATCTGCTTGGGTTGGCGCTTAATCACTTCGATCACCGGCGTGCGCTCGACCCGGCGCTGTTCGAGGATTCGCGTAAAAATCGGCGTTTCGAGGATGCCGAGGCGGATGTAAAGCCCAACCCCGACCATGACGATCGAGAGCCAGAACGGGACGCGCCAGCCCCAGCTGAGGAACTGGTCGCCTGAAATCGCGCTGAACGCGAGCACCGCGAGGTTGGCGAAGAACAACCCCGCCGGGCCGCCCCATTGCGGCCATGAGGTGATGAAGCCGCGATGGGCGTTGGTTCTCGCCCATTCCATCGCGATCAAGGTGGCGCCGCCCCATTCGCCGCCGATGCCGAGACCCTGAATAAAACGGACAACGGTCAGAATGACCGCGCCCCAGATGCCGATCGATGCGTAGCCGGGGACAAAGCCGACGGCAAAAGTCGACAGCCCGGTCAGCAGCAAGGTCGCGATCAGAGTCACCTTGCGGCCGATGCGGTCTCCATAATGGCCGAACAGCGCCGCGCCGACCGGGCGGGCGACAAAGCCGACGGCGTAAATGCCGAAAGCCTGCAACGTCCCGGCGAGCGGCTCGGATGATGGGAAATACAAATTCGCGAAGACCAGCGGGGCAACGATCACATAAAGCAGGAAATCATACGCCTCGATGATCGTGCCGACCGTGCCGGCGACGACCGCGCGGCGCAACTGCCGGCTGTGCTCGGCTTCGGAAAGGTCGTTCGCGGCCATACCGGTTGCCGTCATCAAATTTCCTCCCCTGGCCGATTGCCGTGGACGCCTAATCGGCTCTTGCCCGAACAGTCCCGGACTTTGTCGTATTCCTCCGAGATGTCCTTATTGGTGTAGTCCGTCAGCAGCGCTGTCGCGACGATGCCGATGACGGCACAGCCGAGGATGTAAAACGCAATCGGCAAGCTCGAAGCGAAGGCGGCGAACAGGGCCGTCGCGATGAACGGCGACGGGCCGCCGGCAATGATCGAGGCCAGCTGATAGCCGAGCGAGCAGCCGCTGTAGCGCAGGCGCGGCGAGAAGCTTTCCGCGATCAGCGCCGCTTCGGGGCCGTACAAGCGTCATGACCGGCAGCCCCGACAGCGCGACGGCGAGGAAGATCAATCCCGGCACCTTGGTATCGAGCAACGCGAAATAAATGAACCCGAACACCGCCATGACCACGCAGCCGATCATGTACATGCGCTTGCGGCCGATGCGGTCGGACAGATGCCCGGCGACCGTCACCCAGAGGAATCCCAGGACGGCTTGGAGGAGCACGCCGATCAACAGGAAATTGCGCGAGGCGCCCAGGACTGTCGTGCCGTAGGTGAAGACGAAAGCGCCAAAGATATAGCCCGGCGCCTGCTCCGGCAGCCGCAACAGCGCAGTCAGCGCGACCTGCTTGGGCTGGCGCTTGAGCACTTCGAGCACCGGCACGCGTTCGACGCGCTCTTCGGCGATTACCTTCTGGAAGACCGGGGTTTCGAGGATGCCGAGCCGGATCCACAACCCGACCCCGACCATGACGATGCTGATCAGAAACGGGATGCGCCAGCCCCACACCAGGAACTGGTCGCCCGAAAGCCAGCTGAACACCAGCACCGCCAGATTGGCCAGGAAGAACCCGGCCGGCGCGCCGAATTGCGGCCAGGACGAGATGAAGCCGCGATGCTTGGTGGTTCGCGCCCATTCCATGGCCAGCAGTACCGAGCCGCCCCATTCGCCGCCGACGCCGATCCCCTGGATCAAGCGAATGACCGTCAGCAGAACCGGGCCCCAGATGCCGATGCTCGCGTAGGTCGGGACGAGACCCACGGCAACCGTCGCGATGCCGGACACCAGCAAGGTCGCGATCAAGGTCGCCTTGCGCCCGATCCGATCGCCCCAATGGCCGAATATCGCCGCGCCGATCGGCCGCCCGACAAACCCGATAAAGAAAATGCCGAACGCTTGGAGAACGCCGACCAACGGAGTGGATTGGGGGAAGAAGAGCGGTCCGAAGACCAGCGCGCTCACCTGGCCGTAGAGCAGGAAATCATACCATTCGATCGTGGTGCCGACCGTGCTGGCGACCAGTGCGCGGTGCAATTGCGTGCGATGCTCGACGTCCGAAAGGCTGGTGGCGTCGATGTCGGCTGCTGTCATTGGTTCCCTCCCAGGGCTGGGGCGAACGAAGCGCCCGTTATGGCTTATAGGAGGATGCTAACAGCCGAAGAAAAAGCACGAAAGGGGGATGTGCGCCGGCTCAGCTCGAAGCCCGCAGCAGCCGTAACGGGTTGGGCAGCCGGTCGAGGGCCGTCTGGAGCCGGTGGCGCGCTTGGCCAATGCGCGCCACTTCGGCCAGGCGACGATCGAGAAAAGCGCGGGTGTCGGCAAATCCCGGCGAGCGGTCCTCCAGCCAGTAGAGCAATGTTGCAGCGTAAATCCCCGCGAGGGTGGCGCGCTTGGTGTAGAAACTGAAATCGGTCGCGCTGTCTCCGGCGGCGTACCAGATGCCGTCGACCGTCTCGTACAGCAGACGGATCGCCAACGGTGCGTTTTGCGGCAATGACAGAATGGCCAGCGCGCGGCGCACCGCCTCGCGCCACGGCTCGACAATCTCCAGCCGGATGTTGACCGCGAGCGCGACTCGCTCCGGCACCCGCAGCTGGTCGAGCGGCAGCCTCTCGAGCCGGTCGAGCATGCGGCGATCCGCCCAGCGGCTGAAACAGGCAACGAAATCGGTCGGACCGTCGGGGAAGAGGGCCAGTGCTTCCGGCGCCGGCACGCCGACGCGCCGCGCCGCCGCGCGCAAAGCCGCCCGCGACCAGCCGTCGAACGGCACATCCGGCAGCATCGCCTCGATCAGCGCATCGCGTTGGCTCTCGGCGAGCGGGCTCTTCATGACGCGCGGTTTTCGGCGAGGAAGGCGGCGAGGTCGATTGGGTACCGCTGCAGTTCCTCGACAAAGACCAGCAGCCGGTGGTCCGTCATGCGCTGCGGATAGAGTATGCCGTCGAGATGGTCGCATTCGTGCTGGACGACACGGGCATGGAACCCCGCGACCTCGCGCTCGATCATTTCGCCGTCGAGGCCGGTTCCGCGATAATGGACATGCAGGTGACGCGGCACGACACCGCGCAACCCGGGAACCGACAGGCAGCCCTCCCAGCCGAGCGCACGCTCCCGTCCGATGGTCTCGACCACCGGGTTGATCAGCACCGTCAGATCCTGCGCGACGTCGCCCGGCATGTCGCTGAGACGATCGCCCAATACCTGAAATACCACGATTCGGCAGGGCTGATGCACCTGCGGAGCGGCAATGCCGGTGCCGCCGGCATCCTCCATGGTCTCGACCATGTCGTCGACGAGGCGGCGCACCCAGGGTGCGGTCGGGTCGTCGACCGCGCCGGCGACGCCGCGCAAGACGGGATGCCCCATCCGGGCGATTTTCAATAGAGCCATGACGCCAATATGTGACGGCAAGGGATCGGGGTAAAGAACCGACTGGCTGGCTTCACAGGACCGCGTGAAAGTGCTAAATATTGCCGCAGACGGACCGCCGCCGCGGCCCGGCTTAATTGGGCAGCCATTCACGGAGAAGAGCCACCGTGCAAGTCCTCGTTCGCGACAATAACGTCGACCAGGCGCTCCGCGCCCTGAAGAAAAAAATGCAACGCGAAGGGGTATTTCGAGAAATGAAGCTCCGCCGCAATTACGAGAAACCCTCGGAGCGGCGGGCGCGCGAAAAGGCCGAAGCGGTGCGCCGCTACCGCAAACTGCTGCGCAAACGCCTGGAGCGCGAGGGCTACTGAGCCCTCCCGCCCCGCTAAGGGCCGCACCAATGCGCGTCGGGAGGAGGTTCAATGAGGGCGGTTCTACCCGCGGCTTGGCGCGCGGCGGTGGTTTGCGGGTTGGCCGCTGGCGGGTGCATGGCGCAGGCGCCGACGGCCACGCAGGAACCGACACCGCAGCCCGGCGATGCCCCGACACCCAATCAGCCCGTCGCGTTGACCATTACTTGTGCAGAGCTCAAGGCTTTATTCAAGGCCGGTGACAAACGGACCGCCGGCGCCGCGATTTTATGGCTGGACGGGTACTATGCCGGCCGTTCCGGGCTCAGCGAACTGCCGGCCGGCTGGGCGCGGACCGTGAGCCAAGGCGTCGGCGGAACCTGCGCGATCACCGTCAACGACGGCCGCACCGTTCTCGATGTCGTCGGCCAACTCCATCGGGAATACGCGAGCCCAAAATAAGCTTCGCTTGCGAGCCGGAATACGTCTCCTTTCGCGATCGGTCGCCCTCGGGCCGTGGCGCCAGTGCACTACTCCATCGTCACATCGCGACGGTTATCTGACGCCTGCTTGATGCCATCGACCAACCGGTGCAGGTCGACCGCGGTCGCGAAGGTCGGCAAGCGGCTTTCGCCAGCGCGGATTGCCTGGTCTCGAATAGCGCGGGCGAACTGCGTGTACATTTGGCCGACGTTGAGGGCTTCGCCTGAAGGCGTACCGGGTGCGGCGAACGTGAAGCGATCCGGCACAGGCATTGGCGCGAGTGTGTTGCTGCCCACGACTCCGTGGAGGGAAACCGCGCTCAATTGAGGCGAATCCTCGCCGGTTGCGACCAAGGTCCCGTCGCGGCCGTAGATTTCCATGCGGTAGCCACTGCCGGCGAACGGGATGGCGCCGATATGGACCGATGCCACGGCGCCGTTCGCCAGCCGGCCGCTGATCAGCACATTGTCGGGCGAGGTGACGTCCAGCAGGGTGTTTGTGCCGGTGTCGAGCCACTGCTTCGCCTGGGTCGCGACCACGGCGGACAGCCGGCCGAAGTCGCCGGCGACGAAGCGCATTGCATCCACCGTGTGGCCGTTGGCGATGGTCAAGGTGTTGGCCCCGAGTTCGGCGTCGCGCTGCCAGGTGCGGTGCGACGGTCGGGACAGAACGCCTTCGCGCATCAGGCTGACATGGACGGCCATCACCTCGCCGACAAAGCCGGACGCGACCAGTTCCTTCATGTGCATCAAGGCGGGATTGACGCGGGCCTGCAGGCCGACCGCGGTGACGAGCCCATTGGCCTCGGCGAGCGCCGCCAGTTCCACCGCTTCCGCCGTCGTCCGCCCGAGCGGCCATTCGCAATAGACGTGCTTGCCCGCCTCCAGCGCGGCCTTGGTCGGCGCGTAGTGCGACGGCACCCGCACGACGACTGCGACCGCCTCGATTTCGGGCGAAGCGACCATCTTGCGCCAGTCGTCGAAGGCCAGCCGGGCGCCCCAAGTCCGGCGCGCCGCCTCGGCGCTGTCGGCTCTGGTAGTGCAGACCGCCGTCAATTCGACATCCGAACTGGCCTGCAGCGCCGGCAAGTGGGACCGCGCCGACCAAGTACCCTTGACGCTCGCCCCGATCAGCCCCAGCCGAATCTTATCCGCCATATCGCTTCTTCCCCGGGTAGTGACTCATTCCTGAGTAGTGACTCACTTTGAAATCTCGGCAGCAAGCCAAATTTCCGCGGTTATGGATCAGTCTCACCGAATTTGGCAGAGCAACGGCTCGGCAGCCCATGTGGCCCCGGTTCGTGAAACCGCCGCGTGGGGCCGGTAGCATTGCCGGACTGCCCCTTCGCAGACAGGTCTCGGCCTCTCCTGGCTGTTTTTGCAGCCAAATAACAGCCAATGCAGTAGTTGCGAAATCAGAAATACGAGGACTTCTACCGCGCCTGTGATCCCCACGCTCGGAATCCCGGCAAAGCGCGGGCGGTCCTTCCAAAGCCAACCTTGTCACCTGTTCCACTTGTTTTATCAGGTCAAGATCAGGCTCGGTTCCCGCCATAGGTTGAAGAACCGTGGGCGGGGCCTGAGGACCCGATAATAGGGCGTCGATCATCAGCCATGCCCACCGCGATAACTTCCAAATCATTGGCAACCGCTGACACTAGCAGATTATTGCTAACTTGTCAACAAATTTCATGTTGGCAAAGCAACGCGAACGTTTGTGGATGACTTGTCCGGACCTTCTTCTCACCGACCAGCCATATCCCGGGCTCGAGCGGCTGAAGGCAAGGTTTCACGGGCATGCCTACGACCCCTACCGGCACGAGACATACGCGATCGGCATGACGAAGTCCGGGGCCAGGCGTTCCGCTATCGCGGCGCCGAGCGGGTCAGTACCAGCGGGAGCACTCGTTATCCACCCCGACGGGTTGCATGACGGCCATGCTAGGGAGGCGACGGGCTTCGCCTACCGGATGCTTTATATCGTCCCGATGTTGGTCCGTTTCGCGCTCGGCGTCTGCGCGATCACGCGGTTCGTCGCCGACGCAGTCGCGGAGGACCCCGCTCTCGCCGCCGTGCTGGCCGAGGCGTTCGAGACGTTCCCCGGCGCTCTCGATCCGCTTGCCCTCCCGGCGGTCATCGCAGGGCTGTCGGACGCGCTGTGGCGCCCGCTGCGATCGCAAGATCGGCCAGCCGCGTCGCCCAGACGACACGCTGCCGTAAAGAGCGCTGCTTATCACACCCCGACGGAGTTGCATGACGGCCATGCTAGGGAGGCGGCGGGCTTCGCCTACCGGATGCTTTATATCGTCCCGATGTTGGTCCGTTTCGCGCTCGGCGTCTGCGCGATCACGCCGTTCGTCGCCGACGCAGTCGCGGAGGACCCCGCTCTCGCCGCCGTGCTGGCCGAGGCGTTCGAGACGTTCCCCGGCGCTCTCGATCCGCTTGCCCTCCCGGCGGTCGTCGCAGGGCTGTCGGACGCGCTGTGGCGCCCGCTGCGATCGCAAGATCGGCCAGCCACGTCGCCCAGACGACAACACTGCCGTAAACCGTGCGCGTGCCTTTCTCGACACTGCGATCGAGAGTTCGGTGACCGCGGAGGATTTGGACCGCGAGACCGGTATCGACCGCTTCAGCCTCGCTCGCAGCTTCCGCGCGCAAATCGGTACTTCGCCGCATCGCTATCTCATCGGCCGGCGTGTCCTTCGGGTTCGCGCTGGGATCGTCGGCGGGCTTGTTCTTGCCGAGGCCGCCGTCGCCGCAGGCTTCGCCGATCAGAGCCATATGACGCGGCATTTCAAAGCCCGCTTCGGCATTACCCCAGGCCGATACGCGAGATTGCTGAAAAACGGTCGAACGGCTGGACGAGGGTCGTAAAACCAACCGTCGCATCTGCGCCGCCAATGCCGTCACTGACAATGTGGAGAGGAAGATGAAGACGACGCGACGCCGGTATTGGGTCTTTTTCCTCTTATTTCTGTTCAACCTCATCGCCTATGTCGATCGCGTCAATATGTCGGTTGCCGGCAAGCCGATCGCGCAGGAATTCGGGCTGTCGCCGGTAGCGCTCGGCTATCTGTTCTCCTCGTTCCTGTGGGCTTACGTGCTGATGATGCTGCCGGGCGGTGGGCTGATCGACCGTTGGGGCGCGCATGTGATCGCGTCTGTCGCGACCGCAGTATGGTCGGCGGCGCAGATGGCGACCGGCGTGGCCTCGAGCCTTGCGACGATGCTGCTGACGCGGCTGGGGCTCGGCGTCGGCGAAGCCCCGTTTGCCCCGGTCACCTACCGCAGTGTGCGAGCTTGGGCGCCCTATACCGAGCGGGGCACCGCGATCGGCGCCATTTCGGCCGGCTCCAGCTTGGGGCTGGCGCTCGGCGCCCCCTTTGTGGCGTGGCTCATCGACGTGGCGTCATGGCGCTGGTCTTTCATCATCACCGGGGCGGTCGGGTTCGGCTGGGTTGCGCTCTGGTCGGCTGTCGTATCGACGCCGGAAAGGACGCGGTGGCTGCCGCAGGCGGAGCGGCAGCGGATCTTCGCCGAGCGCGACGCCGGGGTTGAACCGCCGAGCCATGACGGGGTCGGGTATCTCGGCCTCATTCGCTGCCCGGCGATGTGGGGCCTCTTCATCTCCCAGGGCTGCCTCGTCTACTCGGTCTATCTCTACATGACCTGGCTGCCGAACTACCTGCAGACCGCGCGCGGACTGTCGCTGGTCGGGTCCGGCATCTTCACGTCCATCCCGTTCTTCGCCGCCTCGGTCGTTAACATCATCGCCAACTGGTGCGGCGATAGATTGCTGTCCGCGCAGGCCGTCCGCGCCGGCAAGCGCCGGTATCTGGTTGCTCTGTGCCTGGTGTTGACGGCGGCCGGCTTGCTGATCCCGATCGTGCAATCGCTTACCGCCGTCATCGTTCTAGTCTCGATCGCGGCGTCGTTCGGCAATGTCGGGCCCGCTGCCAATGGCGCCCTCGTCGGCGATCTCTTACGGTCGCCTGCCGATGCCGGCCGCGCCTTTGCGTTCCTGGTGCTCGGCGGGAACACCTTTGGGCTGCTCGCGCCGATCGTGACCGGCTATCTGGTCGAGGCGACCGGCAGCTTCAACTCCGCCTTCATTTTGGCGGGGGCCCTGGCGCTGATCGGTGCGGTCGTGACTCTGGGTCTCGCGCGCACCCCGATCGGCGAGGTCCGCGGCATCCGCCGCGGCGCGGCCGAGGCTCGCCGACTGAGGCGCGGCCGCTACCGTGTAAGAGTGGTGAGGAGATAGACGGCGGCACTCAGCGTGGTGATCCAGAAGCTGGTCGGCCAGTCGGTATAGAAGGAGAGCGAGATGCCGAGCCAAGCCTCGAAGAGCGCCAGAATTCCCGAGAGCAGGATGCCGGTTGCCACACCGCTGGTCAATCGCTGAGCTGCCGCGGCGGGGCCGACCATCAGCGCGAATACCAGCAACACTCCGACGATTTGCGCGCATTCGGCCGTCGTCAACGCCACGATTGCCAGAAACAGCACGGAATAGAGGCGCAGCGAGACGCCCTTTGCTTCGGCGACCTCGGGTTGCAAGGTCGCGAAGAGCAGGGGGCGGGAGATGATTGCGAGGGTTCCGAGGCTCACCGCACCGAGCGCAAGCAATGTCCAGACCGTACGGAGATCGACGGCCAATACGTTCCCGAACAGCAGTGTCGTCGCCTGCGTCGCGAAGGCCGTATAGAAATGCAGGAACAGCAGCCCGAGACCAAGCGACAAGGCGAGGACCAGACCAATCGCCACGTCTCGCTGCGCCAGCCGCTCGCCCAAGGACCCCATGCCGATCCCCGCCGCCAATGTCATCAGCACCAAGCCCCAGAGCGGCGCAATGCCGACGAGGACGGCCCCGGTGGCGCCGGTGAATCCGACATGCGCCAGGGCATGTCCGGCAAATGTCTGGCCGCGCAGCACCAAAAAGTAGCCGACGATCCCCGCGACGATCGCGACCACAGTCGCTGCCGCGAAGGCATTGCGCATGAAATCGTACTCGAACATTGCCCGGGCGCAGCTAGCGGGGAGTGGATTGGTACGAATGCGCATGATCGTGCTGATGGGCGTCGCGTTCCACATCGTGACTGCCGGACATGATGAAGATCCGGTCCTTGAGGCGCACGACGTCGATTTCGGATCCATAAAGCTCCGACAACACGGGTCCGGTAATCACCTCGTCCACCGTGCCGAGGGCGGCATGGCCATTTCCCAGATAAAGCACCCGGTCGAGAGCGCCGAGCAGCGGGTTCAGCTCGTGAGCGCTGAACAGCACCGCGATCCCGAGCTCGCTCTGAAGCGACTGCGCCAACTCCACCACCTCGCGCTGATGGTACGGATCGAGGCTGATGAGCGGCTCGTCGAGTAGCAGCAGCCGCGGACGACCGATCAATGCCTGGGCCAGCAGCAAGCGCTGACGCTCGCCACCCGAGATCTCTGCGATCGGGCGCCGTGCCAATCCGCGTGAACCAACCAAATCGAGCACGCGGTCCACTTCCACCCGGCCCGCCTTGCCCGCAATTGGCAGGCCGAGGTGGTGGCCGTTCACGACAGCAGCCACGAAATCCCAGCCGCTCAGCCGCATTTCCGCGACTCTGCCGCGGACTTGCGGCATATAACCGACAGCAGGATTTCCCCGCGTCGCCGGCTGGCCGAGGACGCGAACCGCACCTCGGCTGGGCGGCACCAGACCGAGGACAGCGCGCATCAGCGTGGTTTTCCCGGAGCCGTTCGGTCCCAGCACGCCGACAAACTCGCGCGACGCTATATCCAGGTTCACGCGGTCGAGCACGACGCGACCGCCGAGCATCAAGCAGACGTCGCGAAACTCGATGGCGTTCATGGCTGCTGTTTCGGGAGCGACTGATCGACCGCATCGAGTTCACTCGACAGCCATTCTTGGTAGTTCTTTCCCGGCGGCTCGGTCTCCGTCACCGCCACAACCGGGATATGCGCCGCCCGTGCGAGCTTCACCATACGTTCGACTGTCGGATCTGACGCTTGGCTATTGTAAACGAGCATCCGAACGCGATGGCTCTCCAGATCTTTCTCGAATGTGACAACATCAGACGCACCCGGCTCGGTATCATTCATCACAGCGAGCTGGAACCGGCGGCCATGGATTTGCATTCCAATGGCGTCGAGCAGGTAATTGAAAACCGGCTCGGTCGCGGCGACGGGTGTGCCGGCCAGACGTGCGCGCAATGCTGCGATCTGCTCCTGGATCGGCTGCAGCGACCGCCGAAACTGTGCAAGACGCTGCCGGTAATCTGCCTCATGAGCCGGATCGGCGACACTTAGTTCGTCGGCCAATCTCGCGGCGAGCGCCAACACGGTATTGGGGTCGTACCAGATATGCGGGTTGTCGCCCGGTCGTTTGCCCACCAGCTCGCCGACGTTGATCGCCGCTCGGTCAGAGTTCGCGACAGCGCTCAGCAGCTTCGCCATCCAAGGATCGTAGTCGAGGCCGTTATAGATGACGATCCTTGCCGCGGAGAGGGCTCGTGCGACCGAGGGGCTCGCCTCGAACAGGTGCGGGTCCTGATCGGGATTGGTGAGAATGCTTATCACCTTGACATCGGGCCCGCCGATCTGCTGCGCGATGTCGCCATAAAAGTTTTCGGCAGCCAGAACAGCGGTGGGCTTCCCGGCCGACGCCAAGGTTGACGCGATCAGCAGCGCGGCGAGTGCAGCGATCGCGCAGAGCTGTCTCATCCCGGTCCTGCCGACAAGTGGTAGCGTATGATATAACGTAACGCATCCTTTTCCGTCAGCCCTTGGATCTCGGTGTCGCTGTACACGCTCGTCGCGCTGATCTGGCTGATCCCGGATCGGCGCATCGAGCACGCGCTAAGGCAAGTTTGACACCCAACGAAGCCGTAGTAGGCTGCCGCTGACCAATGCCTTGATGGTTGGAGGAGGACGGAAATGCCGATTTCAGGGGAATTGATCGCCGGCGCGTTGGCCGGCCTCGCGTTTGTCGGATGCAGCCTGTCGAATGCTTCGGGAACGCCGGGTCCCGGAGCGCGGCAGGCGAGGCGGCGCGAGGTGGTCGTCAACGGCAAGCGGGTCAAGACCGTCGATATCCACGCCCATACGATCGTTCCCGAGGCGGCGGCGGTGATCAACCACCCGCTGGAGGCGCCGGGGCTGTTGTGGTCCAATGTTTCCGACCGCATCCAGGAGATGGACGCGGAGGGGATCGATGTCGAAGCGCTCAGCATCAACCCCTTTTGGTATCGCGCCGAGCGCGACGCGGCGGCCGAGCTGATCCGCATCCAGAACGAAAAGCTGGCCGAGTTCTGCGCCGCGACGCCGGACCGCTTTGTCGCCTTCGCGACGGTGGCCTTGCAGCATCCCCAGCTCGCGGTCGAGCAGCTCGAACATGCGATCAAGAGATTGGGGCTGCGCGGCCTGTCGATCGGCGGCAGCGTCGCCGGGCAGGAATTGGCCGACCCGAAATTCCACCCGGTCTGGGCCAAGGCCGAAGAGCTCGGCATCCTCATTTTTATGCACCCGCTCGGCACCCGGGAATTGGAGCCGAGCGGCCGGCTCGCCGGCAGCGGCCTCTTGACCAACACGATCGGCAACCCGCTCGAAACCACGATCGCATTGTCGCATCTGATCTTCGAGGGCACGCTCGACCGCTTCCCGGGCCTGAAGATCTGCGCCGCGCATGGCGGCGGCTTCCTGCCGTCCTACGCCAACCGCTCTGACGCGGTGATCACGACCTTCCCGAACCGCGTCGGCCCCTTACCGAAGAAGAAGCCTACTCAGTATCTCAAGGACGGCCAGCTCTATTTCAACTCGATCATGTTCACTGGCGAAGCGATGCGCCACCTGATCGCCGAGACCGGTGTACACCAGATCATGATCGGCACCGACTACCCATTCCCGTGGAACAAGGTCCCCGTGGATCACGTCATGTCGATACCGGGCCTCAGCGACGACGATCGCATCGCGATCCTCGGCGGCACCGCTGCAAAGCTGCTCGGCATCGGGTCCTGAGCGGACCCGGTGCCAAGCCTTCCGAGCCATAACTGCCCTTCATAACCGCGCCAGCGGATGATTAGATCGGCTTGGAAGCGAACATGTGCGCGGCTGAAGCATCCCCCGGCACCCCGCCTGGGGCCAGGCTAACGTTGCGACCAGCGAAACTCTCTCGGGGTCGTGCCGAGCATTTGACGGAAATGGCGCGCCAGATGACTCTGGTCGGAGAAGCCTGCTGCGACGGCAATTTCCGAAAGTGCGAGATCGGTGCGCGCCAACATGTCCTGGGCTCGCTCGACGCGTCTCTGTATGAGGTAGGAGTGCGGTGTGACGCCTACCGTTTGCTTGAATTGCCGGGCGAAGTGAAACACCGATAGTCCCGCAACAGCAGCCAGCTCCGCGAGATCCATGCTTTCGCCGAGGTGTGCGTCGACGTATTCGCGCACCCGGCGCATTGCGCCCGGCGGCAGACCGCCGCGCGCTTGCGCGGCCGGCCCTTGCTGCCTCAGACTGGCAAGCGCATTCAGGGGCGGGCGCGTATGCAGGGCGGCGCTCGTTGTGCTCCGCTGAGCACCCAAAGCACTCTCGGGCGGCGTCACCAGCGCAGGCCAAGTCTCGTCGCTGCCCGCGATTATCAATCCCGTCGCAAAATCGTCCGTGTCCCTGCGCCGAAAAAGCACGGGGTCGCGCTCGAACAAAGTCCACAGGCTGACACCAGTTCGCAGCCTTTGATCGTCGAGCAAAAGCGAGGTACGCGCGGCTCGGTTTGCCCCGACGATCCGCTGATGACCGTCCACGGCAAGCAGCATCTCTGGCTCGCCATCCTCGAGCGGCGAAACCGCGACGATCCATTCTCGACGAAACCGCTCCCGGAACAATCGGCGTGTTATGGCGCGCGCGGCCGTCGCGGTGAGGACACCAGTCAGCGCATGCGCTCGTTCTGAGAGCTGGGGATCGATCGCCGACACGTCCAAGACCGCCATCAGTCTTCCGTCGACGTCGAAGACGGGCGCACCGGAACAGCTCAGGTCGATGTGCCGCGATCGAAAATGCTGGCCTCGGTGGACGGTAACAGCCCGCTCCTCGGCGATGCAGGTGCCGATGCCATTGGTACCCTCCATCGCCTCGGACCACATACCGCCGAGCCAAGTTCCCCAATATCTAAATCGGCTCGCGTCGGTATCGTCGCCGCGGTGCTCGACCGCGACACCGGCGGTGTCGCAGAATAAGACGGTGTATCCGGCCTCGCGAACCACTCGGTACAGTCGATCGATCTCCTCCTGTGCGCTGAATATCAGCTCGTCGAGCGGTTCACGAAAATCTTTGAGCTCGTGCGGCAAAAGGATGCGCGGCGCCTCGCCGCTGAGCGGATCGATGCGATGCTCTGTTGCCGAGCGCCGCCACGAAGCCGATACCGGCTCGATGCCGATTGGGGGCGCGTTGCCCTGCGCAACAGAATAGACGTCCTCGACGTGCTGTGCGGGCGTGTCGCTCGGGCCTGCGGGGCGTACCGAGCTCTTCATTTTGCCCCCTGACCGCTTAAAGCCGAAACGCTCGGAAGCCCGAGCGCTAGGTTAAGGGACCTCCTAAAGAACCTCGGCAGGTCCTCTTAATCGATCGTAAAATTATGGGCTGAGGGAGCGGTTGCGCAAGGTGGTCGTACAGCCGCACCGAGAACCACCGGCGAGTAATCGTCGGCAGCAGGCGCGACAGGGGACGCTCAACGCCTTAAACGGCGTTGAGCCGGTTTTCTATCCGATGCGTGATGAGCAGGTCGCACGCCTCGGCCAATTTGACCGCGCAGCACACCAATTTTGCGGTGACACCCGAGCGGTCCGTTTGCGGCACGCCTCTCGACGCGACCGGTGCTTGCATCGCATCGGACGCGAATTTTCGGGAACCGCGGCGACCGAGCTCACGGCGGCGGTGAAACGATAACCGCGGCCGAATTCGGTCCGGATCAAGTCGCGGTCCTCCGCGAGAGCCTTGCGCAACGCCGAGACCTGAACCTTGAGATTAGCCACTTCGACAAAAATGCCCGGCCAAATAAGGGCCAGGAGCTCGTCCCTTGTAACAAGAGCCCCATCGGCATCGATGAGAGCCATCAGGAGATCGAAGGCACGAGTGCCCAGTTCCACCGGAACGCCATCGGCAAGCAACTGCCGGCGCCGCGTCAATATACGGAAACGGCCGAACTCCAGCGTCGTGTCGGCCACCGACGGGTCCGCCTGATCCGCGAGCATTCCCGAACTATCTTGGCGCCTTGGCTCGCTCTTCTCTCCTGGTACGATCGATTGTGGCTGCATGACCCCGTCCCTCCTCTGAGCGTGCGGTCATCGAACTTAGCGATGACCATATTGTCTGCAGCGGCGGAACCGCTCTTGGACGACTTTGCTGTGACGGGAACATTCTTGCTCTATTGCGACAGCGACGATGCAGTCAACAAAATCGTGACCGTCAGTGGCTGTGACCGGCGTGGCTGGGTGTGGCCGCGGCGATCCGATCGACCCGCCCGGCATCGGCAACCAGTACATCGCTCGGAGCGAGACCTCCCGGCATGTCGCTGGTCCAGCGGGCGCGGAGGTTTCCGGCACGATCGAGTAGTAGTTCCGTCTCGCCGCCATCCTCGGCCGCGCGAAACAGCGCCAGCGCAGAGCTCGCTTCGGATGACACGCCAACGACAAAGGGCGCCGCACGGTTACTCTCGGAGGTTACGTCCGGGGAGGTGCCGACCCCAACCGCAAGCACCTGCAGGCCGGTTGTACCGAGGCGCGGTTGCGCCGCCGCCAGCTGCTGCAGGCGCTCGACCGGAACAGGCGGCGCGAACAGCACGAGCAGCACCGGCCCGGTTTGGAGCACTTGCCTCAGGGTCTGTTGCACCCCGCCGGCTTCCAAAGTGAAATCGGGCACCTCAGGCGCCGCGGCGGTGGTGACCTCCGGCCCGATCTCCCTGGCGAGCACGCCGGCGGCGCGGGCGCGGATGAAATTGATCACATCCCAACGCTGGTGTGAGTTCAGCACGCCGGCAAAGCCGGGCATCACGCCTTCGTCCATCCCGCGGCTGACCCACCAGAAGAGGTCACCCGGGCTGTGCGCGAAGAGATGCGGCTCCGTCAGATCGGCGGGCCGGCTCGGCAAGCTGGCGGCGGCGGGGCCGTCGCCCCGGCCCGTTGCGCCGTGGCAGAGGGCGCAGTTCTCGGCATACACAGCGGCCCCGCGGACGACGGATGCCGTGGCGTAGGGCTCGGCGGAGGCGTAATAGCTGGTGGGATAGGCGCGCTCGACCGCCCGCCGCAGCGGGATCCAGCCGACGGCCAGGCACAGCGCGAGGGAGGCGGCAAAGGACGCCATTCGCCGATAATGTCCGGCCGCAGCCGCGGCTACGCCGGCAACCGCGCAAAGGCAAATGGCTACAGCCAGGATCGCCAGCAGGATTTGCGATCCGACCGTCAGCGCGTCGATGTCGAGCCGGAACGGGAACGGCCAACCGGGTTCGCTGTGCAAGCCCGGCGGCAAGGTGCCGAGGGCGCCGACGATGGCGAGGACGCCGAGCCCGAGCGCCGTCTCGATACGCGCGTTGCTCTGCAAGCGGGTGACGGTCCGCCAAATGACATTACGGTCGCCGGCGGCCCCGGCGAGCCGCGGCGCGAGGCGCAGCAGATTGACCGCGGCAACCAGCAGCATGGCGATAAAGAGCCCGATCTTGGCGAGCAGCAGATGGCCATACTCGGTCCCGACCAGGGCCGGGACGGTGCCGGCGAGAAACCAGGTGTTGACCACGCCGCCGGCGAGCAGAACCGTCACACTCGCCACGGCCAATGCCGAATAGCGCCGGGTCGCGGTCCGCGCGACCGCCGCCCAATCGGCATCGCCTGGTCCGCCGCGCCTCGGCGAGGAGCAGAATCAAGGGCGGGAGCGTCCCCAGCCACAGGCCCGGCACCGAGCAGGTGGAAGATGTCCGCAGTCAGGTGCAGATCCCCGGGTGGCCCGGGCGTCGCCGCACCGTGGCCGGCCCAGGCGAGGCTCGCCAGCATCAGCGCGGCGAGGATGAGCGCCGTCCAGCCGATCGCTCCGCCAGCCCGCCAGCGCTGCCCAAGCAGACAAAAGCCGAGCAGCACGGCCACGGCGAACCGCAGCAGCCAATCCTCGCCGAACCGCGTACGGGTCAACACGACCGGTACGGCGCCTTGCGTCAGCGCGACGCCGAGCGGCTTCCCGCTCATGCCCGCCGCCACCGCAACGAGCCAGGCGGCACCCGAAACCAACGCCAGCACCAAACTCGCCCACGCTAGCCACCCGAGCCGCCGGCGCAGCCCGGTTGCGGCTACGGCGCCCGAGTGCCGGAAAGCCGGGCCCGCGACGAGGCGCTCAAAGGCCAACACTCCGGTCAAGGTTATGGCAGCGGCGAAATGGAGGGTCCGCGCCGCGATCAGAAAATCTTCCATCGCCGCCTCCTCGCTTCGCGATCGAGGCTCATCCGCGCCCGACCTCGAAGGTGAAGGTACCTTCGGTCGGGTGGGTATCGACCGAGACGACGTGCCAGCTGACGAGGTACGTCCCCGGCGGCAGCGGCTTCAGCCCGATCTGCAGCTCGGCCGGACTGCCCTGCGGGATCTGGGCGTTGCCGAGATCGACCCGCTGTCCCGCTTCGTTCGTCACCGTCACGCCGCTGAACGCCGGTTCGAGGTCCTGCGTGAACCACAGGGTGACGACCGGCGGCGAGGCCGGCACCGAGCTGCCGACCGCCGGGCTCGCATGGTCGAGGAAGGCGTGCGCCCGGGCCAACGGCGCGGCGTCGAACACCGCCGCGCCGGCAACGAGCGCCACGATAATCTTGCGCATCACCACCACTCCGAAATCGGCCGGCCGATGCTGTGCGGGAACAGATCGTCGAGGTACACGTGGAACTGGACGACACCGCCGTAGCCGTGCCCCGTGAAGTGATTCGCCGGCAAGATCGCCTCCGCGCCGATCTGGAAATAATCCCCGGCCCAGATGACCCCGGGCTGGATCGTGCCGATCGTCTGAGTGGCCGGCACCCGGTTGATCGGGGTCGTAAAGGCCACCTCGACCAACGGGATCAGCCGGTTGAACGGCTCACGGAGCCCGATGTCCTTCACACAGCATTGCAGATAGGGGAAGCTATATTCGAAGGCGAAGCCGTAATTGAAGCTGTTCGGGTTCGGCACGCCGGCACTCTCCACCTTTGTCGGGAAGTCGAAGCCGAGATTGCCGGTGATCGCAAAGGGCCGCAGGTAGGGGAGCGACCGCGGGAGGTCGCCCAATCCTTTGCCGAAATCGAAGGTCGGCGACAATGTCGTAAAATCGGGCGCCCCCAACGCCTGGACCCGTCCGGTATGGGCCCAGGTCACGTTGAGCCCAACCAGGCCGAGCGCCTCGTGCGGCCCGTTGACGAAGAGCTGATATTGCGCGGCGGTGTGCAGCGCGCCGAGCCCGGTGACCGCCGGTAGGCCCGTCGGCTTCAGGCGTTGCCACGAATCGCCGATTATCACGTCGGTATCGGGCGTGATGCGCTTCGAGAGGTCGATTTCGACATCGGTCTCTCGCGAGCCGTCGGGCGTGGGCGGGTTGACGGTAACCTGTGGGATCGACATTTCGTCGGCGACGAACGGGTCGTCCGTCAGGATCGTCGCCGGGAAAAAACGCTGCCCGGCCCAGCCGTGCGCCAGCGCGGCGGAATTCGCGGACAGAAAGGCGGCGGCCGCAGCAACGACCGCCCCCGACCGAATAGGGTTCATGCGGAGGCTCCCCAAGGAAAATGCCAATAGGCCGCGGCCGCGCAGAGGCGGCCCGGCAGCTCAACAGGACGGCAGGCTTAGGCGACGGGAGGAGCGCGGGAACGGTAAGCGGCCGGAACGCCGGCGCGTTCGGCCTGGGTTACGAAATGCGCCGTCGGGAGCCCCATGGGGGACAGTGCCAACGGCGCCGTCGGCGCGGGCGGGGCAAAGCCGGCCAGGGCGCCGAGCGCGCTGCACACCGGGCATGCGTGATGTTTGCCGTGTTCGCCGGATGTGCCGTCCGTTTCACGATGTCCGCTGAGCAACGCCAGCAGACGCTGCTCGGCGCCGCCGATCTCGACGTGCGCGCCGCAATGCTGCGGCGGCTCGACCGCCTCGGCGAGATCGAAGGCAAGGTGGACCGGCACCAGCGCGTTGAGCGCGAGCGCAAGGAGGCCGAGTCGCGCGGCCCAGATCCTGCCTCGCCACTGTCTCGCTCGCATTCGGGCGCGCCGGCGTTGGGGGTGCCGAGCAATCATATCGGAATGGTAAAGACGGCGCAACGTGCGCTTCAACCTAAAGGTTTCTCGACCAGCCGACACAGCGTGCCTTGAAGGGGGCTACCCCGATCGACTTTTCATCCGCCGCGTTGCCATCATTTCCTCGGTCGATCATCACGGGTTGCCTACTTCGGATTATGGCCCATAACATGCGGACCACTTCCCGCTCAGGAAGAGTGAAGTATCAGTTCAAGTGAGCGGCTCGGATGGATGACGGGCTCGGATTGCCGCAGGGCGCGTTTGCGAAGATCGACGCAGAGGAGGATGAGCTCTTCTACGAGCCGCCGCGGCTGGTCTGCCATATCGACGAGGGCGCGATCGCCGCGCTGACCGAGTTCTATCGGGTTGCGCTGCCCGCGGGCGGCGTTCTGCTCGACTTGATGAGCAGCTGGGTCAGCCATCTGCCGCCTGAGATCGATTATGCCGAGGTGATCGGCCACGGCATGAATGCGACCGAGCTCGCGGCCAACCCGCGGCTCACCCGCTGGTTCGTCCAGAACCTCAATCGCGACACGAAGCTGCCTCTGGCAGACACCAGCGTCGACGCAGCGATGGTCTGCGTGTCGATCCAGTATCTGCAGCAGCCTGTGACGGTACTGCGCGAGGTGCGGCGGGTGCTGCGGCCCGGCGCACCGCTCGTCATCAGTTTCTCGAACCGCTGCTTCTGGACCAAAGCCGTCGCGATCTGGCGGGCACTCGATGACGACGGCCATGCCCGGCTCGTCAAGCGCTACCTCGGCCACGCCGGGTTCGAGCGGATCGAGACCCACCAGCTGGCGGAATGGGTCGAGGACGTCAGCGACCCGATGACTGCGGTGGTCGGCCGCTCACCGGCGGTGTAGGTTGGCGCAGAACGTCATGTAGGGAGCTAGGAAATGGAACTGGGCGCATTATTGCCGCTCGGCGATATCGGCGGCGATCCCGCCACTGTCAGGGAATACGCACGGACCGCGGAAGCGATCGGCTACGGGTTTGTCGAGGCGCCCGACCATGTGCTCGGCGCGAGCGAGGCCAGCGCATTGGAGGCGGGTCGCACCGGGGCCGGGCTATACCACGACCCGTTCGTGTTGTTCGGATATCTTGCCGGCTGCACAAACAAGCTCGGGTTTTCGACCGGCGTCCTGATCCTGCCGCAGCGTCAGACCGTTCTCGTGGCGAAACAGGCGGCCTGTCTCGATGTGCTGTGCGGCGGCCGCTTCCGGCTCGGCATCGGGGTCGGCTGGAACGAGGTCGAGTTCACCGGGCTCAACGAGAATTTTCACAATCGCGGCCGCCGCTCCGAGGAGCAGGTGCAGGTCATGCAGGCGCTGTGGGCCGAGCCGCACGTGAATTTCAAGGGCAAATGGCACACGATCGAGGATGCCGGGATCAACCCGCGGCCCGCCTCGCGGTAGGGTGCCGGTGTGGTTCGGCGGCCACCACGAGCGCACCTTGCCGCGCATCGCCAAATGGGGCGATGGCTGGATGCCGAACGCCTATCCGCCGGACCAGAGCGCCCTCGACATCTTCGCGCAATTGCACCGGATGACCGAGGAGGCCGGCCGCGATCCCGCCAAGGTCGGGATCGAGGTCTGGGTGTCGATGGGCACCGGCACGGAAGCCGACTGGGCAAAGGAAACGCGGTTCTGGAAACACGCCGGCGCCTCGCACCTTTGCCTGACGACGACCTTTAACCGCCGTCACCACAAGCGCATCCCCGGCCACACAATGAGCGATCATCTCGCCGCGCTGCGCCGTTATCATTCGGCGGTCGCCGACCAGCTCTAGATCAGTCCGAATTTCTCACCTCGGGAGGCGCATCGGGGTCTGGGATCTTTAGGATCAATGGAAGCCGCGATGCAGAACAGAATGTAGTCTCCCTTGCCACGCTTGCGGGGCGAGGGTCGGGGTGAGAGGCCTCTATCGATGGCGCTCGAACTGACAGTCACGGCGAAGGGCCAAGTCACCCTGCGGCGCGCGGTGCTGGACCATCTCGGCGTGGTACCCGGCGCCAGAGTCACCTTCTCGTTTCTGGAGAACGAACGGATCGAGCTGGTCGCCGCGGCGGTCCGCCGCAACATAAAAAGCCTGCCCAGCGCATCCCGTCGCCGGTCGTCTTAACGATGCGGCCGGAATGCTCGCTGATCTTCGGGTCGACGAGCTCGCGGCGATGCGCCTTGAGGCGTTCGTGCGTGGCTTCCTCGTCCGCTCCCATCAGGCGCGAGTAGCCCGCCACATCGGCGGCGAGGATCGCGGCGAGACGGCGGGTCGGGGCCATGGCTGCGGCAGCCCACCCTGCTCAAGGGCTATCGACGGGCGCAATCATACACCATAACTCGCCCGCTGCGACAATCCGCCCGGGCGGATTGTCAAAGCACGTGTAAGGGGTTCAGCGTTTCGACGCCGAGGTGGTCGAAATGGCGCAGATTCAAAGTGAGCATCACGAGTTCCCGAGACTTCGCGATCGCTGCGATGGCGACGTCTGCGAATCCGGGATGCCGCCCCTTGGCGCTAGCCGCATCGCTCAATGCCCCGGCGATCCGCGCTGCGGTTAGATCGAATGGGAGCACCCGATCGGCATAAAAACTGAGCATGCGCTCGAACCAGGCGCGCAGTTCATCTGCCCGACGCGGGGGGCCGGTTCGATGAGCCTTCGAAATCCCGGCTTCGATCTCTGCGGCGGTGATTGACGACAGGTACAGTGCGTCGCTGCGGTCTTCAAACCATGTGACGAGTTTGAGCGCGATTGCCGGCTTGCCGGGCGCAAACATGCTCAACACGTTCGTGTCGAGCAACCAACCCGTCACAGGTCGGCTTCGCGGAGTGCCGAAGTGTCTCGCTCCGTCTCGACGGCGTGCGGGATTGCCATCAGCAGAGCCGCAAAACTTGGCCGCTCGGTCGGGTACAACCGTTTGGCTTCCTCCACCGGGACGACGACAGCGGCCGGCTTGCCGTGTTTGGTGATTGTTGTGGCTTCGCCTCGCTCCGCCGCCTCGACCACAGCTGAGAGCGAGGCTTTCGCATCGCGCAAACCGAGCACTCGCATGAGGCCTCGCCAGGAAATATATGACTACTGTAGTCACATAGTCGTATTCCTGGATCGATGCAAGCGGAACCCTTTATTGCGGAATAAGCAAGCAATGCTATTGCTTCTATTTACATCATGTGCTATTCATTGCGTTCCGACTATGCACTCGGCTAGCCGGCTCGCCCTCGCAGGCGGCTTAGGCGGCGCGCTTACTCCGCGGCTGCCCGAGCGCTCGGGCCGGCGTCCGGCAACATTCCGAGCGCGCGCTTGTAGAGGTCGAGCAGGCTCTCCTGCTCGTCGTGCTCGTCCTTGTCCATTTTGCGGATCTTGATGAGCTGGCGCATGATTTTCGGCTCGAAGCCGGTGCCTTTGGCCTCGGCGTAGACTTCCTTGATGTCTTCGCCGAGCGCGCGCTTTTCGTCTTCGAGCCGCTCGATGCGCTCGATCAATGATTTGAGCTGCTCACCCGCAATGCCCCCGAAATCGGCCATAGATCCCCCTCATCCCCGTTGCGATGCCGCCCCCCGGCGGCGGCGCCGACGATAGCGGCGCCCCAATCGGGGATCAATGCTTCTGCGAGGCGGCGAAGGCGGCCTTTTGCTCGGCGCTGGCTTCCTTCTGATATTTCGCCCGCCATTCGTCGTAGGGCATGCCATAGACGATCTCGCGCGATTCGGGATCGGACAGCGCGAGGCCGCGGTCTTCGGCTTCGGCGCGATACCATTTCGACAGGCAGTTGCGGCAGAAGCCGGCCAGGTTCATCAGATCGATGTTCTGCACATCGGTCCGCTCGCGCAGATGTTCCACGAGCCGGCGGAAGGTTGCGGCTTCGAGCTCGGTGCGGGTCTTGTCGTCCATCGCGATCTCCTCGGTATTGCCGGATTCTATTTAGCCCTGCGACCGGCCCGATTGAAGCGTCAGCTCGCCTGCGCCGCAGCGCGTCGGCGGATCTCGTCCATCGTCAGATCCTCCTTGTGGGTCGCGATGAACCAGCGGTAGCCGAACGGGTCCTCGATCCCGCCGACGCGGTCGCCGTAGAATTGATCCGCCACCGGCCGGATCAGCTTTGCTCCGGCCGCGACGGCGCGCTCGACCGCGGCATCGACATCATCGACGTAGAGATGGATCGAGACCGGCGAGCCGCCGATCGTCTTTGGGCTGAGCGCCTGGATCTCGGGGTGCTCGTCGGCCATCATGATGCGAGAGCCGCCGATGCTGATCTCGGCATGATGGATCTTGCCGCTGGGGTCGTCCATGCGCATCACCTCGGCGGCGCCGAGCGCCTTCTTGTAAAAGGCGATCGCATCGCTGGCGGCGTTCAGGATCAGATAGGGCGTCACGCTGTGATAGCCCTCGGGGATCGGTTTCACCATGCTCAGGCCTCCTTTCATTTCCCTATACGGGGTAAACAAGCGAGGTCGGAACAATCGTCGAATCATAAACGCAGATTCTCTCGGCAAAGCGCAGGCAGCCGCCATCATCGACCACGCGATCATGGTACCGGCCGCACAGGAATACCTCGGACGGCTGGTCGGTCATCGTCTGAAACAGCGCGAAATTTGCCGTCAGTCGCAGACCCTCCGGCTCCACTGCCCGCAGCCGGATGTTGCCGGTCAAGTGGCGCACCGTCCGGGGCACGAAGAGTGCCGTCTCGCGCAAGGCGACGACGCGGTCGGCGAGCATGTTCCGGCTCTCGCAGTAGATCAGCGCGATCGGCAGGCCTTGCTCGAAATTCTCGCGCGGCATCACCTTGTAAAGGCAATCCTCGGTGAAGAAATCGGGCCAGCGCTCGAGCTCGCCCTCGTCGAGGGCGTCACTGTAAGCGCAATAGAGATCGGCCAGACGCGCGCGCAGCTCCAATGGCACATCGAGACCGGGTGCGGCAATCACGGTGTTACCCGATCTCAGTCCGTCCCTCTCCGCGAGAGGGGGAACCCAGCGGCGTGGGAGTGCGGTGTCGGACATCCTGCGACCCCCGCCTTCCGCGGCGGGGGAGAGTATTCGAGCGCATTCACTTCGGACCAGTCGTCTCAAAGTCCCATGACCCGGCGGTAGTGCTGATAGAAGCCGCGGATCGCGGTCTCGGTCACCATGTGCGGCTCGTCATGGATGGCGCGGCCGCCCATCTCGGCGATGCATTCGGCCGCCTCGTTGCCGTCGATCCCGGCTTGCGAGAGCAGCATCGCCTCGCTGTCGTCGAGCGAGACCAGCCCGGCCGGCCCCATCAGATTGGCTTGGCGCAGCCGGCGCTGCCGCATCTCCGGCGTGTCGTCGGCATAGCCGAAAAAAGTCCAGGCGAGATCGAAGTTGCCGGGGTCGATCGGCACGATCTGGCGCGTCGCCAAGGTGTTCGATTGCTGCTGCACGATCATGTTCGGCCACAGGGTCTGCATCACCACCGTGGCGTCGCCGGCAAATTCGCGCACCGGCTCCAAGAGGCGCGGATCGCGCAGCGCGAAATTCGCCTTGAAGGCGCGCATCTGCCGGGTCGCGTCATTCTCCTGTTGCTCGCCCCTGCGGCTGACGAGAACCGCATGGCGCCCTGTCGTGTCCATCTCGATCGCCGATTTCTGGTCGAGGCGGAACAGCCCGAAGGTCACCAGGAAAACGTGCAGCAGGCTGGCGTGATACGGGATCCTTGATGTTCTCGAACATCAGCTTCCAATTGCTCGGGATCCGTTGCCGCAGATAGCCCGAGCACGACGAGCTCGCGGCCGTCGAACACGCGGTCGAAATAGCCGAGCATCGTCTCGCCGAGATAGCGCTCGAGCGGTTCGGTTTCCTCCGAGAAGCTGGCGAACACGACGCCGTGGCGGCGCGTCACCGCGAGGCGCTGCAGCCCGTGCTCCTCCGGGCGAAAATCGGCCGGCATGCCGCCTTGGCCGTGATAGCCGCGGCGGAACGGCACGCCGAGCAATTTGCCGCCGAGATCATAGGTCCATTGGTGATAGGGGCAGACGAACTCCTTGGCCGTGCCGCGGGTGGCCGAGCAGAATTGCGCGCTGCGGTGGGCGCAACGATTGAGGAGGACATTGACCTCGCCGGAAGGGTCGCGGACCGCGACCACCTCCCTTGTTCCGAGCCGGCTGCGCTTGAAGTCTCCGGGATTGGCGATCTCGGCCTCGAGACAGACATAGAGCCAGCCCGGGCCCGCAAAGATGCGCTCCTGCTCGCGCGCGAAGATCTCGGGATCGGTGTAGACCCAATTCGGGATGCGCGAGGGTCCGGCCTCAGGCCA
The DNA here is from genome assembly GCA_963695605.1 of uncultured Alphaproteobacteria bacterium. Taxonomy (GTDB): domain Bacteria; phylum Pseudomonadota; class Alphaproteobacteria; order ATCC43930; family CGMCC-115725; genus AP-15. The sequence goes on from CAVOHI010000072.1 coordinate 104,332, forward strand.
TCTGCGCCCGGCGAAGTTTTCGGCGCCGGTTTCGAGCGGGTAGCCGATGGTTCCATCAGCCGACGGCATGCAATCCTCCGATTTTGCGCGCCAGTCTACATCCAATCAGGTCGATCGGCGATGGCCTAGCCCTCGCTGAGCCCTTCCTGCGGATCGCCGCCGAGGCGGCGAACCAATTCCTTGAGCTCGTCGGTCGCGGCGGCGAGCCGCTCCCGGTCGGTGCCGCGCAACACCAAGGTCACGCCGAAATCGCCGCGGCGGAAATAGGGGTAGGAGCCGATCTCGACATCCGGATAGCGCTCCTGCAACTCGGCGAGATCTTTTGCCAGAGTGCCTTCGGCGAGGTGGCAGCTGACGCTGCGGCTCAGCACCTTGTCGCCGCCGACGAGGCGGTATTTCAGCTGCTCGAATATCCCCTGCATGATGCTCGGCACGCCGGGCAGAACATAGACGTTGCCGATCTGGAAACCGGGGGCGCGCGAGATCGGGTTGGGCAGCAGCGCTGCTCCCTCCGGCACCATCGCCATGCGCAGCCGCGCCTCGTTCAGATGGCCCGGCGGGTAATGGCTTTCGAGGAGCCGCCTCGCTTCGGGGTGCACGATCAGCGCCACGCCAAAGGCATCGGCGATGCACTGCGCGGTGATGTCGTCATGGGTCGGGCCGATCCCGCCGGTCGTAAAGACATAATCGAACCCGCGCCGCACCTCGTTGACCGTGGATACGATCACGTCGTGGTCGTCCGGAATGACCCGCGCCTCGCGCAGCCGGATGCCGGCCTCGCCCAGCCCCTGTGCAAGAAAAGCCAGGTTCGCATCCTGGGTGCGGCCGGACAGGATCTCGTTCCCGATGATCAGGACGCAGGCGGTGACGATCTTGGGTGCTGTGTCGCTGCTCGGCATCATCTCCTCGTTATGTCCTCGGCCGGGGGCCTTCATAGGCAATTGCCTGCGCCGGCACAATCACCGCCGTCCCCGAGGATTGCCGCCGGTCGACTGCATGCCTACCTGCGAGTTGCGGCGCCGAGACTTCCGCGGTTATTGCCCGACTCCCATTATCGGATTATCACGGAAGCCGCGCCCTCTGCGCGGATAGGATGCGAACGACAGTGGCATGCAACAGGATGTGATGATGGGGCTCGCGCCCTCCGAGGCGCGCGACCGCGCGATCAAAATCCACGGTCCGGAAGCCTTCGAGGGCATGCGGCGGGCCGGGATGCTCGCCGCCGAGACGCTCGACTTCATCACGCCCCATGTCCGGCCCGGGATCACCACCGGCGAGCTCGACCGGCTGTGCCACGGGTTCATCGTCGATCACGACGCGATCCCGGCGCCGCTCAACTACCGCGGCTTTCCGAAGTCGATCTGCACCTCGATCAACCACGTCGTCTGCCACGGCATCCCCGGCGACCGGCGGCTGATGGAGGGCGACATCCTCAACATCGACGTCACCGTGATCCTCGACGGCTGGCACGGCGATACGAGCCGGATGTTTTTTGTCGGCGAGCGCATCCCGTTGAAGGCGAGGCGGCTGGTCGACGTCACCTACGAGGCGATGATGCGCGGCATTGCCGTGGTGCGGCCCGGCGTCCACCTCGGCGCGATCGGCGACGCCATCCAGCGCTATGCCGAGAGCCACCGTTATTCGGTGGTCCGCGATTTCTGCGGTCACGGCGTCGGGCGGGTCTTTCACGACGCCCCCTCGGTCCTGCATTACGGCCGGCCCGGAGATGGACCGGCATTGCGCGAAGGCATGTTCTTCACGGTCGAGCCGATGATCAACGCCGGCCGGTACGAAGTCAAAATTCTCAGCGACGGCTGGACCGCGGTCACCAAGGACCGCTCGTTGTCGGCGCAGTTCGAGCATACGATCGGGGTGACCGCGACCGGCTACGAGATCTTTACGATATCGCCGGCCGGCCTGCACCGGCCGCCCTACCCGGCCGGTGCTGTTCCGGCATGAGGAGAACCAAGCCATGATCGACGAATTGTTGCCGCAAGCGGAACGGATCGCAGCCCGGCTGAAAGCGCGCGGCGAGACGATCAGCATCGCCAAATCCTCGACGGCGGGGCTGATCTCGGCGGCATTGCTGGCGATCGCCGGCGCCTCGGCCTATTTCATGGGAGGGGCGGTCGTCTATACCCGGCAGTCGCGGACCGCATTGCTCGAAGTCACCGAGCAGGAATTGACCGGCATTACCCCCTCGACCGAGGCTTACGCGCTGCTCTTCGCCCGCAAGATCCGCGGCAAGCTCGCCACGACCTGGTCGGTCGGCGAGACCGGGACCGCCGGGCCGACCGGCAGCCGCTACGGCCACGCCGCCGGTCATTCCTGCATCGCCGTCATCGGCCCCAATGGCGAGCGCTCGATCACGGTCGAAACCGGCAACAGCGACCGGGTCGACAACATGCGCGCCTTCTCCGTCGCCGCCCTCGACCTGCTGGAGAAGCAGCTCGGCTGACGTCCGGGCGCACGCCTATCCCGCTCTGCCTTACGCGGCGTCGGCCAGCTGGCGCGGGCGGTAGATCGCGATGTGGCCGAGGCGGGCGATCGGCGTTTTCTGCCCGGCATACACCAGGACGTCGAGCTCGACGAAGCGGTGGCCCTTGCGCTCGTAATTGGCGGTGACGACGGCGCGGGCCGAGAGTTCATCGCCGATATGGGCGGCGGCGAAGTGCTGCACCGTGCTGCCGACATGCATCCACGGGCCCAATACGACGTTGTGGCGCAATACCCAGTTGCCGATGTGCAGAATGGTGCCGGGATGGACGAGGTTCTCCCGGGCATAGAGCGGCTCGGTCTCGCGCACGGTGCGCAGATATTCCTCGGCATACTCGTCGGTCACGCGAAACGGGTTGATCGCGAGGCGGGTGCCGATTGCGAGCGTCGTCTCGTCGGCCGGCGGGCGCTCGGCGGGCGGGGCAACGGCGCTTCGCCGAAGGCAGGCGGAGGTGCGACCCGTTCGGAAGGCAGTCCGGCGCGGCCGGTGACGCAGAGCTCTCCATGGCTTTCGATCTGCAGATCGAGCTCCGCCGCCGCCTCGACGGCGGTCACGACCGCGGTGTCGCCGTCATAGACCGGCTTTAGGAGGCGGCACTCGGCGGTGCCGCGTTCGAGCCAGGCGCGGCCCCAGCGTCAGCACCGGCAGGTGCGTCATATAGGCATAGACATCGACACCCGGCACGAGGCCGCCCCGGAACCCGAACCGCCGGGCGACCGCGTCGTCGTGGATCTTGTTCTCCGACTCTTTCGACGCGTTGAAGGCTTCGACGCGGTACGGGCCCAAATAGGATTCTCGATGCAATTCGGTCATGGTTCGGGTTCCTCGCGTCGGTTATAAGCAGCGGCAGAAGGCTCGCACCGCCGCTGCGCTTTCGCAATCCCAAGGTCGCTAGTCGGTCCCCGAGGTCGCTCATGGACACCCATCTCCCGGAATACGAGCTCTACGCGATCCGTTACGCCGAGCGCGATGCCCGGCGTTCCGATCATTTCATCGGCGGCGACCCGCATGACGGCCCGATGCCGATGGACTATTTCGTGTGGGTCGCGATCGCGCCGCATCATACCGTCGTCATCGACACCGGCTTTACCGCCGAGGTCGCAGCGGCGCGCAAGCGGCGGTTTCTGCGCTGCCCGATCGAGGCGCTCTCGCTGGTCGGCGTCGACGGCAATGCCGTCAAGGACGTCGTGCTGACGCACATGCACTACGACCATGTCGGCAATTTTCACCGCCTCCCCAATGCGCAGTTCCATCTGCAAGAGGTCGAATTGCACTACACGACCGGCCGCCACATGCGCCATCCGTTCCTCGCCCGCTCGTTCGAGGTCGAGGACGTGGTCGGGATCGTGCGGCTCAATTTTGCGCAGCGCGTCAAACTCTACGACGGCCCGGCAGAGCTCTCTCCGGGCATCACCTTGCATCCGGTCGGCGGGCATACGCCGGGCATGCAGTTCGTCCGCGTCCATACCAGCCGCGGCTGGGTCGTGCTGGCTTCCGACGTCACGCATTATTACGAGAACATGGAGACGGGCCGGCCCTTCACCGCGGCCTTCAACATCGGCGACATGCTCGACGCCTACGACGCATTGCGCGCTCATGCGCCGAGCCCGCATCACATCATCCCCGGGCCACGACCCGCTGGTCATGCGGCAATACCCGGCGCCGCGGCCGGAGCTCGAAGGCGTGGTGGTCCGCCTCGACGTAATGCCGAGAGGTTAGGCGGGCGACGGGAGAGCGCGCCGGTTGCAATTTCTCGCCTGCCGCTCTAGATCCCTGGCCGAGCGGCCGCTGTGTCCCCATCGTCTAGAGGCCTAGGACATCGCCCTTTCACGGCGGTAACAGGGGTTCGAATCCCCTTGGGGACGCCAACAATCAACGACTTCGGATTTGCAATTTACAATCGTTATTGGTGAACTTGCTACCGTAGATAGATAATTTGTGGCGCCACTGCAGCCACATCTCGAGAGCCCAACAAAATCGTGCCTGGATGGACCGCAGCCCGGCCAGGGGTGTCGTAACTACAAGTTTTGGGAAATTTTTGGGAAGCCGGTTGCTGGGAGAGGGTCCGGGCGGGGGAGAGAGTTTTGAGCCCGATCAGCCTCTCGGGTGAGGTATAGGCAACAACGTCGCGTTTGCGAACACTAACTGCATCACTCATCCGGCTTCCTCAACAGGATAATTGCTACTATTTGAATACCTAAGAGGCCGACCGAAAATGAATTGAGTGATTTCAGTCGGTTGTGGCATGATGGTTGTGGCAAAACAATCATCGAGGCACAAAATGTCGGACCAAAATCACTCGGCTAAAGTATGAACGAGACGGAGAGCGCTACGCAAGCGACCTGACGGATGCCGAATGGGCGCTGATCGAGCCTCACATGCCGGCAGTAAAGCGTTGGGTCGGCGCGGCGCGAGACCGAGCTGCGGGCCGTGTGGGATGCGATCTTGTATATCGCGCGGACCGGCTGTCAGTGGCGGATGCTGCCGAAGGACTTTCCTCCGTTTACCACCGTGCAAGGCTATTTCTACGACTGGCGAGACGACGGCTTGTTTGAGAGGATCAATTTTGAGCTGCTGCTGCAAGCGCGCGAAGCGGCGGGCCGCGAAGCGAGCCCGTCGGCCGGGGTGATCGACAGTCAATCGGTCAAGACCACCGAAGGCGGCGGGCGCGGGGTTACGATGCGGCCGAGAAGGTCAAGGGCCGCAAGCGCCCACCGCGACCGAGACCGGCGGTCGCTCGTCGGTGCCGAGGTGCACCCCGCCGATGTCCAAGATCGCGATGGTGCCGGGCGGTGATCGAGGCCATCCATCAGTTGTTTCCTGGTTGCGCCACCTGTTCGCCGACAGCGTCGACAATGGCCCGAACCTGCGTGAGGCACTCGCCGAATTTGGCAAGTGGACCATCGAGATCGTCAAACGCGCCGCTGACGCTGCCGGCTTTGTAGTGCTGCGCGCCGCTGGGTCGTCGAACGAACCCTGGCTCGGCTCAATCGAAATCGCCGCCGGCAAAGGATTTCGAGGCTACGATTGCCAGCGCCAAAGCGTGGGTTTACATCGCCTCAGTGCAGTTGTTCGCAAGGAGATCAGCTTGAACCGCGCACTACCATCATGAGTACAATACAACCTACGCGATTAAGATTCGGACACTAAGCCTCTGAACAAAATTACTAGAATTGATACGGATCGAGCCAACTGCCCGGCAGGAACCGCTCGGTGGCCTGAAATCGGCGCGCCAAGAGGGAGGCGTCGGGCGGGGGTGAAGTCGATCTTCGCGGCAACTTCCCCAATGGTGTATAGCGAGCCATTGAGCCACGTCGAACATCCCTGACGCTCACGGACCGTTGCGGAAGTTCTGTCCGGACGCTCGCACAACAGGCCCCGTGAGCGTGCGAGACTGCTGTGTCACGTTCCGATCCCCGGCATATCAATTCTCGGCGATGCCAATCGGTGCCGCAGAGCCGATTTCGCTCGCCGGAGTCACGATTTCTATTTAGGAACGTTCGCCAACTCCCGCGCCTGACGAGCTTACTATTCCTCCGTTACCGCCAAGCGCGTGAGGCGCTCAAGGTCTAATATCGTAACGCAGTGTTTCTCCAAATTGACAATCCCTGCTTCACGTAATGACCGCAATACACGGTTGATATACACTACAGTCAATCCAAGGTAATTTCCAATTTGTACTTGGGTCAAAGGCAGGTTGTATGTGGAACCAGTAACTAGTTCCTTGCGCCTCAGTCGGGTGTAGAAGTCGAGCAGCATCATCGCCAGCCGCCCTGATGCATCAAGGCACGATATCGCAGCGAGACGCAGGTCGGCGCGTTGCTGGCGTTTACCCAACACCCAAGCAACGTACAGCGCGGCGGGGCGATACGCCATCAAGTCCAACAGTGCGTCCTCCGCCATGATCGCGCGCATCGTAACCGCAGTCAGCGTTACCATCCCTTCCGGCCGCTCGGTGTGTAGGGCACTGTCGAGGCCAATCATGTCACCCGGAAGAAACACGTCAACGATCGCTCGACTGCCGTTTGATAAACTTCCAAACTGACACGCCCATCCAGTCTGAAGATGGTAGATCTCACCGCCCGGCAGTAATTCGCCAGCCTTTCGGAATTGCGGTGATGCATTTTCAAATTTTGCTCGCAGCTTACGCTGCCCGAGCGTTAACTCGCGGTTGAGCCCAACGGACTGGGTCAAGTCTTCAACTCAGTCCAAGCCCCGCCGTGCGGGGTTCTGATAGTGCGACACTTTGGCGGTCGGTCGGGATGCGGCTTCTTTTTGCATGGAAACAAATGCCTGCCATGGGGCAACTATTTGCAGCTGTTACGATACTGTTCTACCCAGGTATTGGAGAGCAATCCAATTTTGCCCTGGATTTTAGGAAAAGGCCAGAAAATTATAAAGTTAATAATCCCTCACCCGATTAAGGTTAATACTCCCTGGCTAATTAAGGTCTACAACCTTTCACCTTCCCTAGCCCAACTTCGCCAATTCGAGCACTTTTAATTATATAAGTATGTGAGATCACTGGAGTCGACCCCCGAAGGTCGGCACTACAGCGGGATAGGCGACGCGGGCCTTGAGCTGGTGAAAGACCGACCGGATCGCGAGGTCGCCTCCGCCTTCGTGTTTCGTCTCGGAAGATTGGCGCGATGGGGCGCGGCTGTGGCAAGCTGCCAGCAAGCCCGCATTTCTCAAAGCGGGTAGGTGCATCGGGCCGTGGATCTGAGAAAATCGAATTGGGAAAGCGGTTTATCTCAGGACAAAGGGGAGTCCCGATGCAGACAGAGTGTAGCGCGGGTCTGTTTGGTTTTGCACCCGTCGAAGGCCGGAAGGTAGTGGCGGTGTTCGACGGTCAGAGGATGACCTCGGAGGCCGGGCGATGCTGCTCGGCGCCACCGATCGGCAGATCCGAATGATCGAGCGCTTTGCCGGCTGCTTCACCGATTACCATGCGGCCGATTTGGGACGGTGGCAGATATCTACAAACCCGGGCCGGATACTTTGCAAACCGTCAGTCTTACCGAGGCTGAGATGGACGATCACTCGCGACGCTGCATCCTCTCCGTGGGTCTCAAGTGACGTTGAAGCCCTGTTTGACGATTGGCAGAGAATGTAACCGCTTTCCAGTCGCGGCGAAGACGGCATTGGCGACCGCCGGCGCGATGGGCGGTGTACCGGCTTCGCCGATGCCAGCAGGTAGCTCCGCACCCTCAATGATCGACACCGAGATCTTGGGCATCTGCGCCAGACGCAGCATCGGATAAGTATCGAAATTGGCCTGCTCCACCCGCCCTCGCTTGAGTGTGATCTCCCCATAGAGGGCCGCGGTCAGACCGTAGACGATCCCGCTCTCCATCTGGGCTACGATGGTGTCGGGATTGATCGCGAGACCGCAATCGACCGCACAGTCCACGCGATGCACTCGCAAACCGTCAATTTCGATCGAGATCTCAGCTACCTCGGCGACGATTGAACCGAAGGCCTGATGCATCGCGATGCCGCGGAAATGGCCGGGCGGCGGCGGTTGGTTCCAATTGGCCATCTTGGCCGCCCTTTCCAGCACCGCTCGATGCCGCGGCTTCTCAGCCAGATGGTCGAGGCGGAACACGTAAGGATCCTGTCCGGCGGCGTGTGCCAACTCGTCGACGATACCCTCTACGTAAAAGCTAGTAATGCTGTTGCCAACGGAGCGCCAGAAGCCAACCGGGACGGCGACGTCCTTCAACACATATTCAATACGGCGATTCGGCGGGGCGTAAGGCGACGCGACGGCACCTTCGACCGAGCTCGGGTCGATGCCGTTTTTCACTCCGCGCGGAAATACCCGAGTCATGATCGAGGGCGCGACGATCTTGAAGTCCCAGGCCGTCATCTTGCCAGCAGCGTCGAGGCCCGCGCGCAACCGGGCGGTTGATACGGGCCGATAGAAGTCGTGCTGAATGTCCTCCTCGCGTGCCCAGATCAGCTTGACCGGCTTCGCCACGGATTTGGCGACCATTACCGCTTGAATGATGAAGTCGATCTCGAATTTGCGACCAAAGCCGCCGCCCAAATAGGTCGTGTTAATCTTCACCCGCTCGGGCTCGAGGCCCAGGGTCGCGGCCACCACTTTCTGCGCCCACTGCGGGACCTGCGTGGGAGCCCAGATTGCACAGCCGTCCGTCGTTACCCAGGCGGTGGCGTTCATCGGTTCCATAGTCGCGTGAGCCAAAAACGGCAACGTATAGATCGCCTCGACCGTCTTCGCCGCCTTCTGCAGCGCTGCCGCCGGGTCGCCATAGGCCTCCGCGACCGCGCCCTCATTACCAAAACCGTCGTTGAGCGCTGTAGCAATGCGCTCGCTGTCGAGCGTTGCGTTGGGTCCCTCATCCCATTGCGGGCTCAGCGCCTCTAGTCCTTTTTTGCAAGGCCAATAGCCGTCGCCGACAACGGCGACTGCATCAGGCAGCTTGACCACCGCTTTGACGCCCCTCACCGCCAGAGCCGGCTTGTCGTCGACCGCCTCGAGCTTGCCGCCAAATACTGGGCATGCCGCGATGGTCCCGACCAGCATCTCGGGCACGAGCACGTCGATGCCGAACTGAGCACTGCCATCGACCTTCGGGAGCGTGTCGAGCCGGGCAGTAGATTTCCCGAGGATGCGCCAGTTGCTGCGAGCCTTGAGCTCTACGTTGGCCGGTAACGGCAGTTTGGCGGCGGCGTCTGCCAGCGCGCCGTAGTTCTCGCTCTGGCCGCTAGAATGGCTGATGCGGCCATTGGCGGCACTGCATTCGGAAATCGGCACACCCCACTTTGCCGCAGCCGCCTGGCACAGCAGGGTGCGGGCGACAGCGCCGACCTGACGCAACGGGCTGTAGAAGGCCCGGATGCTGGTACTGCCGCCGGTCGCCTGCACATGGAATATCGGGTTTGCATAAGCTGGATTGACCGGCGCGAACTCGAACTGCACTTCGCGCCAATCGACTTCCAGCTCCTCTGCTATCAACATCGGCAGCGAAGTGGTGATGCCCTGGCCCATCTCCGCGCTCGGGATCATCATCGTGACGGAATCATCGGGAGCGATCCGCAACCAGGGCGTCAGCATCGGATGTGCGGCGCGGGCGCGAAGCCGCGGCAGGCCGGTGCTAATCAGCAGCCCCCCGGCAGCAGCTGCGCCGATCTGGAGGACAAGGCGGCGGCTGAGCTTCCGCGCGATCACTCGGGCGTTGGTCAAGGCGCTCCTCCTCACAACGCGGCTGTACGATCGATCGCGCTGCGGACGCAGGCACCGCAGCGACAAATGTTGGTTATTGCAGCGTCGAAATCGACGATGTGGTCCTAGGCGAACCGCTCATTCGATCGGGAACCAGTCGCGCCAGCCATTGTCCCACCAGGTGGAGTAGGCGCCGCCATCGGGACCGACCGCGAAGAGATCCATATGATTGGGCTCGCGGGAGACAGCCGTGATCGGCGCATTGGGCTCGAAGCTGCGCTCGGCGAGGCGGAACCACTCATGCCATTCGCCATCCCACCAGGCAGAGTAGGTGCCGCGATCGAGGCCGACGGCGAACAGATCGATGTGGTTGGCCGTGCGGGCGAGCGCGGCGACGGGCGTCCTCTGCGCGAAGCCGCGCTCGGAAATCCGTGACCAGTCGTGCCAGCCCTCGTTCCACGAGGCCGTATTCACGCTGCCATCGCGGCCGACCGCAAAGAGGTCGATATGGTCCGGGGAGCGCGCGATCGCCGTAATCGGCGTCCTTTGCGCGAAGACGGTCTCGAAGATGCGGAACCAGTCATGCCACGAACCGTCCCACCAGGTCGTATAGACCCCGCCATCGCGGCCGACCGCGAAGAGGTCGATGTGGTTCGCTTCGCGGGCAAGCGCTGTAATGGGTGTGTGTTCGGCAAACCTGGCTTCGCCAAGCTGCGACCAGTCTTGCCAGCCCTCGTTCCACCACGCCGTGTACACGCCGCCATCGGCGCCGACGGCGAAGAGATCGATGCTATTTGGCTTGCGCGAGATCGCTGCGATCGAGGTGTTCTGGGGGAAGGTGTTCTGGCCGAGGCGGAACCACTCATGTTCGTGCTTGTCGAGCCAGGTGGAGTAGACGGCACCGTCGAGCCCGACGGCGAAGAGATCGATGTGGTTGGCTGTACGTGAGACGGCCGCGATCGGCGTGTTCTGTGCGAATTTCCCCCGGAACACGGGCGACCATTCGTGCCACCTGCCATCCCATCTGGCCCGGTTCACCGCGCCATCGAGGCCGACCCCGAACAGATCCAGGTCATCCGAAGAGCGATAGATGGCGGCAAGCGGCGTCGTCGGGCTGAAGGTCGGCGCGGATGACTTCTGCGTGATCTCGGCGATCAAAGTCCTGTCGAGCCTCGATCCCGTCTCGTCCAGGCTCGCCGACCCACCGAAGACTGCTCGGCCATTCGCCGCAACGACCGCCAGGATCGCAAGCACCATCAGGCTCCGACGGGCGACATAACCAGAGGCCATGTCGGGATCCGCCGATAGGAAAAACGATTTCAGTCATCACCCCAGCCTAACCGCGACCTCGCTCTGAGTCGACTGGTCCGGATCGGGAAGGCGAGGAGCCGAAACCGATGATGCACGGAAGTGAGAAGTCAAACTCCGTCATAGTACCGGGGAAGTCGCCAAACAAAACCGGCCGGCCGGTGTCGGAGGCGTTGGAGGGATTGGCGAGCCCGAGGAAGACGCGCGAAGCGTGCAACCGCCGGCTTTCCCGGGTCATTCGTCGTCGGGCGCCCATCGAAAACCGAAATGGCTTGGGCTATCCTGCCGATGCTGACTTCCAGCACGGTATGGGTTGTTGATGCTATCCGGCGAATAGGGATTGGCGGCGCGTTTTGGTCAGGTGGATTGGCGGCGCTGTTTTGGTCGTAGGGTTTGGCTTTCATGTTGCCGCGGGATGCCGCTTGTCCATTATCGAGCAGGGATTCCGTGTGCCTGAAGGCCTGAGCTTGAGCCGAGCTGATCGCTAACAAGGTCACGACAACGGCCGTGAGCGCCTTATACATCGAAACCTCCGTGAATATGTGTGTGTCTTGCGACCATAATAGAGCAATCTTCCATCAATCTACAACCAAGATACTATCGACCCAGCGAGGATTGCCCTTAGCCTGCGGATGCGCGATAATGGTCCTTCTCGATGGCTTGAACTTCGCCGAGCTTGAGCCATTGGACTACATGCCAGTAATTTTCCGTTTCGAGTATATCGGCGCCCCGGAGCGGGAGTTCATGGGATCGATCGTGACCCGAGAGGCGCGTCATGCCGGATGTAACGCGTCATACGCCACGGCTGAATCCGCTCGATACAAAATTTCGCACAGTAATTAAGAACTCTGGCTGCACTACGAGAAGGAACCTTTGTTAGTGACCACGGCCGGGCCCTACAAAGCAGAGGTAAGTAATGGTGAGACGAAATTTAGGCGGGAGTTATTCGATAATTGTCATGGTTGTGGTGGTGTGTTGCAACATATTCGACGGATATCATCGAGAAGCGTATTCCGAGCAACTATTTGGCGTTAATCTTTCGGGCGCGGAATGGGGCAACAGGTATCCCGGCACATTCGGGACTGATTACACGTATCCCACAGCAAGCGAACTCGACTACTACAAATCCAAGGGCTTGACCCTGATTTGCCTGCCCTTCCTCTGGGAGCGGGTGCAATCGACGCTCTATGGCAGTCTGAACTCAGTCGAGATCGGTCGCATCCAATCCGTCGTCTTCGCCGCTGCTTCCAGGGGAATGTACGTCGTCCTCGACGCCCACAACTACGGGCGATACGGGCTCGGAACGTTCAAGGACGTCCCCTTTCACGGCAATATAATCGGCTCGTCAGCGCGTCCCTGCGAGCGCCTTCGCCGATTTCTGGACAAAGATGGCGTCGACATTCAAGGACAGTGCCGGCGTCTTTGGTTACGACCTGTCAAATGAACCACACGATATGAACGGCCTTTGGGCGGAGGACGCGCAGGCCGCTATCAACGGGATCAGATCGGTAGATGCCGAGACGAAGATTATTGTAGAAGGAGACGGATGGTCTGGCGCGCAGTATTGGGCGTCAAACAATCCGAATTTCCCTCTCAACGATCCATATAATCACGTAGTCTATGAGGCACACCTGTATTTCGGCGGCAACAGCTCGGGCAACTACTCGCAGTCCTACGACGCGCAGGGTGCCTACCCGACGATCGGCGTCGACCGAGTGATGCCGTTCATACAATGGCTAGCATCACATCGCGTTGGCGGGTATGTCGGCGAGTACGGCGTGCCGCACAGCGATGCTCGCTGGTTTACAGTTCTCGACAACTTTCTCAATACCCTCAAGAACCACAACGTTTCCGGCACCTATTGGGCAGGTGGCCCTTTGTGGAATTGGTGCTCCGACACCCTCGCCGTCGAGCCTTGTAACGGCAAAGATGCGCCGCAGATGCCGACACTGATGAAGTATCCAAGCGCAGCCGCGGCCCCTGAGGGCGGTACAATCGCTGCACCAGCCAGCGTGACGACCGCGACCGGAGCCGATCTCGAAGCCTGTAGGGCTACACCTTAACAAGCGGCTCCAGCTGTCGCACGTTCGGGGGCCAACCTCATAACGTCCGCGTGCCAGAGAGGATTTTACGCCAGGCCTCGCCCGGCACCATTCGATTCCTTCAACGCGATCTGCAAATCTAACACGGTCTTCCACACAAATGACATGTGTCAGCCGGGTCGAGAGATCTCTTTTGGCGATCGCCTGCCGGTCACGAACAGCTGCCGTGAGTGGTAACTTGACGCCCATTATCGCCTCTCATCCTCACTCTCGACCGAACGTCATAACCTGGACTCCGGCCAGTGTCAGCGGGAAAGCGGCGTTGAGTGTTCGGTTGTCGACTGACACAGTATTGACACGGCAACGGCGCGGCGATCGGGTGCGGGACTTTGCACTGAGGCCGTCCCCGAGCTGATCATCGAGTGCCAATCCCCGTAAATAAACCTGCACGCGGGTTTTCGCCCCGTTACACACTTTACGAGCAAAACCGGCCCGTCGCACTTTTGAGCGGGCCGTCCTAGTTTCGACTGCCCCCACGCAAAGTGTTAATGAAGCAATAAAATCGATGCTTTTGAAAGAGTAAATTATAGTAATTCGGTGGGCTTTGACCCTATGACGTGAACACCGCAGTCCGCTTGCAATGTGCAAAAAAAGAAATCGCAGGGTTGACACCGGCGTTTTAGCCTGTTTAGCCTCACATCGCCCTGCCTGTCCTACCCGGTTTGTCGGGGACAATCCGGGAAGACACCGATCTGCATTCCCTCGCCCATCCCAATACGATTGGCATGGCGGCCCGATCGCTATTGTCTGCGACACGGGGGTGACCAGCAAAAGGAGGCAACGCAATGCCAATGCGTCAAACGATCGGTATTTCGCTCGCGTTTCTAATGATCTCCACCGGCGCTCGGCGGCTGAATCCGTTCAATACAAAATTTCACACAATATTGAGACCTCCGGCTGCAATACGGCGAGGAGTGCCTTTTCTGGTAACGACGGCAATGTGTGCAAAAACAGGAGCAAAGAAATGGTGAGGCGAAATCTACGCTGGAGTTATACAATAATTATCATGGTTGTTGTGGTTTGTTGTACCATATTCGACGCACATTCCGAGCAACTATTCGGGGTTAATCTTTCGGGCGCGGAATGGAGCAACAGGTATCCCGGCACATTCGGGACTGATTACACGTATCCCACAGCAAGCGAACTCGACTACTACAAATCCAAGGGCTTGACCCTGATTCGCCTGCCCTTCCTCTGGGAGCGGGTGCAATCGACGCTCTACGGCAATCTGAATTCAGTCGAGATCGGTCGCATCCAGTCCGTCGTGTCCGCCGCTGCCTCCAGGGGCATGTACGTCGTCCTCGACGCCCACAACTACGGGCGATACGGGCTCGGAACGTTCGGCGACGTCACGTCTCACGGCAATGTCATCGGCTCGTCAGCGGTCCCTGCGAGCGCCTTCGCCGATTTCTGGACAAAGATGGCTTCGACATTCAAGGGCAATGCCGGCGTCTTTGGTTACGACCTGTCAAACGAACCACACGATATGAACGGACTTTGGGCGGGGGACGCCCAGGCCGCCATCAACGGGATCAGATCGGTAGATGCCGAGTCGAACATCATCATAGAAGGAGACGGGTGGTCTGGCGCGCAGTATTGGGCGTCAAACAATCCGAGTTTTCCTCTCAACGATCCATATAATCACGTAGTCTATGAGGCACACCTGTATTTCGACAGCAACAGCTCGGGCAACTACTCGCAGTCCTACGACGCGCAGGGCGCCTACCCGACGATCGGCGTCGACCGAGTGATGCCGTTCATACAATGGCTAGCGTCACATCGCGTCGGCGGCTATGTCGGCGAGTACGGCGTGCCACACAGCGATGCTCGCTGGCTTACGGTGCTCGACAACTTTCTCAATACCCTCAATACCAACAACGTTTTCGGCACCTATTGGGCCGGTGGCCCTTGGTGGAATTGGTGCTCCGATAGCCTTGCTGTCGAGCCCTGCGGCGGCAAAGATGCGCCGCAGATGGCGACGTTGGCAAAGTACCCGAGCGGAGGCACGACCCCGCCTGGCGGCACCGTCGTCCGCATAGATGCTGGGAGCGCCGTGAGTTACACCGACAGCAAGGGTCAGGTTTGGAGCGCCGACACCGATTCCGTAGGCGGGGCGACGGTGAACCGCGGAGCAATTACCATAGCCAATACCACCGATCCCCGCATCTATCAGACGGAGCACTATGGTATGTCGAGCTACCGTGTGCCGGTGGCGAACGGCACGTACAACGTCAACCTGGAATTCGCCGAAACCTACCTTTCGGCGGCCGGTCAGCGGGTCTTCGATGTCGCCGTCGGCGGGCAAACTCTAGCCAACCTGGATGTTTTTGCGCAAGCTGGCGGCAAAAATACCGCGTTGGTCAAAAGCTTTACCAACATCCCTGTGAGCAACGGTGTCCTGGTCATCACCTTTACGCCTCATAAGCAGAGCCCGGAAATAAATGGGATCGAAATTCTGGGTCAATGAGAACCATGATTCCAACCCGCTCTCTGGGTGAACCGCGTCACGTGCTGGATACGCCGCAAGAGGCGAGTTTCAGGGTACCGCGGCAGGTCAGTCTTTACGTCGGAGCCAGCGGTCTTAGTTGACTTGTTGTAGCTCTGGGTATCAAAATCACCTCCATTGAGCGGTATTGGTGTAAAGTGCGGGAGTGGTCGCGGGCGCTCTGCGGCGGATCCTGTTTGTGCGACGGCAGGAGACGCCCAGCTCGCATGGTTTGCGGTCGGCACCGATCGCGGCCAGTGAATCGACCAGTGCGGGCAAACTGCCACTGTTCACCTCAATAACTCGGAGCGGATGATCCGCCCGAACCCGCTTCTAAAGGTCTATGTAGCTGAAACGGCTCGCGCAAATCCCATCGTTGCCGCGCATCGTCACCCCCATTCCCCACCCTAAGGGATCACAATGCGCAAATTCGGCCAACCTTTTCGGCACCCCTGCTAGGCGTCTCGCGGATGCTCAGCTATTGTAATAACGTCCTAATTGCTTCGACATCCGGGCTACGGGATCACCGTACTTCGCGGCACCCTTCATGTCTACCATCGACAGAACCGCCGCGGTTTCGGCACCAGCCTCCAGCAATTGCGTTACTGCATGCCCGGCAATCCTTGCAGGCGTACGCCCCCACCGAACGACTAAAATTGTCTTGTGCGCCATTTGCGACAGTACCACCGTCTCTGGTACTGCCAACACAGGAGCTGAATCTAGGATTACGAATGCATATTGTTCTCCCAGCCGATCGATCAGTGGGCGCAGGCGATCGGGGGTGAAGAGCCAGGCTTCTTTCGAACGGGCTGTGCCGACGGGAACGTAATCCACCCCGGAACTGCGATCCCGGTGGATGATCTGATCAAATTCGATGCCGTCGATGAAGTAATCGGAGAGACCCGGTCCCCGAGCGCCGTTGAACATCCGATGCACGGCGGGTCGGTGCATGTCGCAATCGACCAGCACTACGCCAAACCCGTCCGCGGCCAAAGACGCCGCGAGACTGACTGCGATCCAGGTTTTGCCCTCTTGCGGAAGCGCAGCGGTCACCATTACCACTTCGCGAGTCGCTGCGACGATCGGAACTTAGTAATTTGAACTCGACGCTGCGCACGGATCGCCTGAACATCGCGTCTCGCGGCTTCGGCAATGACGAGGCCCAGATTGCCTTTGGCAGCTCGCTGGCGCGGAGCCGACTAAGACGACCTCGCCTAAAGCTCGGCACCAAGCCTAAGCATTTCACCCCGAGAGCGTCCTCGACCTGCTCTTTGCTCCGCAGCCCCCGAAAAGCAGGTCAATGACGGCTGCCAGAACCGCGCCCGCGCCCGCACCAATCGTGATACCGGCAATCACCATTAGCTTAGTATTGGGGAATGAGGGTTTAAGCGGCGGATCCGCTGGTGACAGGAGGCTCGCGCCCGGGTCCGCGCGCCCAATGCTGCCGTGAAGGATCTCGGCGCGCGCCAGATACCGCTCGTACGCCTTCCTATCTGCGTCAGCCTCGGCGATCAACGTCTGGAGCCTGCTGTCGCCTCCATTAACTTCAGCGAAATCGTGGGTAAACTCTACCATCTTACGGTTAAGCGCTGCTTCCGTCGCCTGAGCAGCCGCGAGTTCTGCCTTCAGACGACCAGCGGTCTGCGGGCCTGATCTCGCTGCCGAGGTCTTTGAGTCTGAGCCTCCAACTGCAGCGTCCTGGGGTGGTTCGGACCAAGCGGGGCTCTGGTCGCGGCCAGTTCTCCCTGTAGCTTTACCTCCTGCTCACGCAGGCGGGCAAGGGCGGGAGATTCTGAGGCCGAAGCCGGAGATGCCGCGCCTGCCGTAGACGCAAGCTGATTGGATGAGAAAGGGGCAGACTGCATCTGGCCGAGCCGGGCGGCCACTTCGGCAGTATGCGAACGAGCCAAAGCCAGCTGGACCTTGGT
>CAVOHI010000073.1:0-14663 GCA_963695605.1 uncultured Alphaproteobacteria bacterium
CGCCGACGGTCCTTGTCTTAGAGCGCTCATTAGGGTATATATTTCTGATGTATATCATGCAAGGTGAGCTCATGTCTGATGTCGGCGTAGCGAAAATCTTTATGCACGGCCGCAGCCAAGCCGTGCGCTTGCCTTTGGCGTTCCGTTTGCCCGGCGACCGCGTGCGCGTGCGCCGCGTCGAAGGGGGCATTCTGCTCGAGCCGATGGTGACGGACATCGACGCTTGGTTCGCGGCAATGGACCGCTTTGCCGACGTGCCGTTCATGGAGGAGGGGCGGCTGCAGCCGCCTATGTCCGCGGCCGAGGATTTGTTCGAGTGAATTACCTCCTCGACACCAACGCCGTCATCGCACTGCTCAAGAACAATCCCCCCGGCGTGCGCAACCGATTGCGGCGGGTCGTGTCGGAAGGCGCTTCGATCGCCGTCCCTTCGGTCGCGCTCTACGAGCTGTGGTATGGCGTGGCGCGCAGTGCACGCCAGCGCGAGAATGCCGAGCGATTGCGGGTCTTTCTGTCGGGCAACGTCTTTATTGTTCCATTTGACGAAGACGATGCCGCGGCTGCCGGCGATCTGCGCGCGGCGCTGGAATCGGTGGGAACGCCAATCGGCCCCTATGATCTGTTGATCGCCGCCCAGGCTCTGCGAAGCCGAACGACCCTGGTCACGGCGAATGAGTCTGAATTCGCTCGCGTCAGCGGCTTGATCTGGCAGGACTGGACAGCGGAGGCTTAAATCCTTGGGTTCCTCTGCGACAGCAAGCGAGGCCGGTTTTTGGTTAACACGGCGACATAAGATCGCCACATCCGTCTGGCATGCTCTTAGGCGCCGCGAAAAGGGAGACTCATGCTTGCTACAACCGGCGAGGGAATCTCGCTGCTGATCCGCTGCAGGTACAGCAGCGAGCCTCGGTGCACACAATCAGAAATTGCCGATCAGAAGGCGCGGCCGCGCAGTTCGTTGTTGGTGCGACGGTCGCCGGATGAGCCAGCGCGCAAGTTCGCTGTGGGCGTCGGCGCGGCGGATCGCGTCGATCTCGGCGACGTCTTCCGGGTCCTGGGTGAATTCGACGATCAGCCCGTCGGGCGAGGCGACATAGATCGATTTGCAATAGCCGTGATTGGTCTCGCGGTATTTTTCGCCGGCCCGTTCGAGGCGCTGCTTCAGCTCCTCGTAGGTCTCGGGCTCGGCCTTGAAGGCGATGTGGTCGTAGCGGCCGATCTTGGCCGGCTTCTCGGCCTGGGTCATCTCGTAGAGCTCGGGATCGGCGAATTGGAAGAAGGCGAGCGCGCCGCCGTCGGCCATCGCGAAGAAGGTATGGCAGAATTCGACCTCCCGCTGCAGTTCCGCACTGAAGTTCTTCTCGCACCAGGTCGCGACCAGAGGAATCCCGAGGAGGTCTTCGAAAAACCGGCGGTTGACCTCATGGTCCTTCACCACAAAGGCGTTGTGATGCAGGCGCGACGGCAGCTTGGACAACAGCCCCTGGCTTTCCGTTGCGCGGACGGCCTCGATCGTATCCATTTCAACCCTCCGGTGGTTTGCCGATGCGAATTTTCAGCGACGATATCACAAAAAATGATGCATGCTCGCGCGAACCTTCCGTCCCGCAGCTAAGGGAAAGATCGTGAAAGTCAGCGCAATGATCCGGCTCAGCCCCGGCGCCGAGCCGCACACTCGATTGCTGAGCCGTATGGCCGACTACGCCCGCCGCATCGAGGCCAGCGGGTTTCCCGGGATCTGGGTTGGGGACTCGATGGGCCGCGGCCGGCCGACGCTCGATCCGCTCACCGCGCTGGCGGCGCTCGCCGCGGTGACCGAGCGCGTCGAGCTCGGCATCGGGGTGCTGCAAGTGTCGTTGCGCCACCCGATCGAGCTCGCCCATCGCGTGCAGTCGGTGCAGGCCTTGTCCGGCGGCCGGCTGCGCCTCGGCGTCGGCAGCGGCTCGACGCGGGCGGATTTCGAATTGCTCGGCGGCGATTACGACCACCGTTTCCGTACCTTGCGGAATTCGCTCGAGACGATGCATCGGGTGTGGCGCGGCGAGCCGGTCAACGGCGGCGCCTTGTCGATCTGGCCCGGCTGCGAGGGCGGGCCGCCGATCCTGATGGGCGCCTGGCGCAGCCCGCGCTGGATCACCTATGCCGCGAAAGATTGTCAGGGCTGGACCCCGTCCGGCCGCTACAGCAGCTGGGAGGATCTCGAAGCCGGCATGCGCATCTATCGCGAAGCGGGCGGCACCAACGCCGTCCTCGCCAACGTCGCCGTCGACCTCGCCGACCGGCCCGGATCCGCGGACCTCGCCGCGGCCACCAACGTGGCGTTGGTCTGCCCGCCGGACGAGGCGCGCCGCCGGTTGAAGCGGATGGAGCAGCTGGGCTTCGACGAGGTTCTGCTGGTCTCCCATTACGGCGTTCTCGAAGAGCTCGAACGAGGTCGCGCAGCTGGGCGGCTTGACAGCCGGCGCGGTCGGCGCATGCTTGCTCCACGGTTTCGATCTCAGCCGAGGCGCGCGACATGATCAGTGCGGATCTGGCCGGCAAGGCGGTGCTGGTGACCGGGGCGGCTTCGGGGATCGGGCTCGCCGCGGCCGACATCTTTTCACGTTGCGGCGCGACGGTGGCGCTCAACCATTTGCCCGACGACCGGCGCGGGCCGGATCAGGTCGAACGGCTCAAGGCCGAGGGCCGGCGGATCGTCGCCGCCCCCGGCGACGTGTCGCGGCCGGGCGAGGCCGAGCGGATGGTGACGAGCGCGATCGAGGCGCTCGGCCGGCTCGATTTTCTCGTCAACAATGCCGGGACGCCGAACACCCCGACGCCGATCCCGTTCTCCGACCTCGATGCGCTGACCGAGGATTTCTGGTCGCGAGATTCTGACGACGAACCTGATCGGCCCGTTCCGCTGCGCCCATGCCGCGGTGCCGGCGTTGAAGGCGGCGCATGGCGCGATCTGCAACACCGCCTCGATCGCCGGCGTTCAGGGCTCGGGCAGCAGCATTCCCTATGCGACGAGCAAGGCGGGCCTCATCAATCTGACGCGCAGCCTGGCGCGCACCTTGGCGCCGGAGATCCGGGTCAACGCGGTGGCGCCGGGCTTTGTCGACAGCCCATGGAACAAGGACTGGCCGGCGGACCGCAAGGAGGCCTCGATCGAGCGGACGCCGCTCAAGCGCGCCTGCAAGCCCGAGGACATCGCCGAGACGATCTTTTTCCTGTGCGCCGGCGGGGCGATGATCACCGGCCAGACGATCATCGTCGACGGCGGCCTGACCCTTTGAAAGAGCGGATTGGGAAGGGATCACGAATCAACACATTGCACACTTGACGCCGTCTTTCCCGCGAAAGCGGGAATCCAGGGTGGCAGGGATCGGGTGTTGCCGCTCTGGACCCCCGCTTCCGCGGGGGCGACGACTGGACAAGGAGAACAGCATGATGGACGAGCCGATCACATCTGGAGATCTTCACCGACTACGTCTGACCCTGGTGCTATCTCAGTACCGTGCGTATTGAAAAGCTGAAGCAGACGTTCGACATCGACACTGTCCTGGTGCATTTCCCATTGCATCCGGAGACGCCCGCGGAAGGCCGCTCGATGGCGGAGCTCTATGCCGGGCGCAACGTCGACCCCGAGGCGATGTATCAGCGCATGAAGGGGCTGATGGACGCCGAAGGGCTGCCTTATGGCCGGCGCACCCACACCTACAACAGCCGGCTGGCGCAGGAGCTCGGCAAATGGGCCGATACCCAACCGGGCGGCGAGGCAATCCACGACAGCCTTCTACCGGGCCTATTTTGTCGATGCCCGCAATATCGGCGACCCCGATGTATTGGTCGACATCGCGCAATCGGTCGGTTTGCCGGCGGAGGAAGCACACCAAGTCCTGGCCGAGCGCCGCTTCAAGGACGCGGTCGACGCCGATTGGGCGAAATCGCGCCAATGGGGCGTGACCGGCGTCCCGACCTTCGTCGCTGCCCGCTACGGGGTCGTCGGCGCGCAGCCCTATGAGGTGCTGGAGCAGCTGATCGAAAAGGCCGGCGCGCGGCGCCGCGCTTAGCCGATGTCGGAGCCGCGGCCGATCAGCTTTGACGCCCCGCTCGGGCAGCGCATCATCGAGCTGCATGTCTGGGCGGTGCGACAAGGATTGCTCGGCACGGCAGCTGCCGAGCTGTTCGACGGTTTCTGTCAGCGACTTGTTCTCGGGGGGCTGCCGCTGTGGCGGGCCTCGGCGGCAATGCGGACGTTGCATCCGCAATGGGGCGGGTACAGCTATCTCTGGCGTCGCGATCTCAATGCGATCGAGCCCTCACAGTTCGAACGCGACAACGAGAATAGTCAGGTTTGGCTGACGAGCCCGTTCGCCTATCTGGTTGGCCAAGCACGGGCCGAGGGCGGAAGCGGCGATCCTTGGCGGCACCTGCGCCGGCATCTCTGCGGACCCGAGGCGCTCCTCGATTTTCCGCTGCTCGAAGAGCTCGCCAGGGCGGGCGGCACCGACTATTTCGCCCAAATCGTCCGTTTCGGGCCGGAGGGCGACGCCTCGCGCGGAACCGGCATCGCCTATTCTTTTACGACCGACCGCCGGGAGGGTTTCAGCGAGGATGACCTCACCTTGCTGCGGGCCGTATTGCCGGCCCTGTCGCTGGCGATTATGGCGCATGCCGGCCACACGATCGCTTCGGGGCTCCTCGAAGCCTATCTCGGCGGCGATGCCGGGCGGCGGGTCCATGCCGGAGCAGTGGAGCGCGGTTCTGTCGAGAGCATCCGCGCCGTGCTGTGGTTCGCCGACATGCGGGGGTTCACGAAACTCGCCGACGGCACCGCGGGGCTGGAGGTCATCGAGCTGCTCGACGAGGTGTTCGAGACACTGACCGCCCCACTGCGTTCGCGCGGCGGGGAGGTGTTGAAATTTATGGGCGACGGCATGCTCGCGATCTTCCCGCTGCCGGCGGAAACGCAAGCCGAGACCTGCCGCGATGCGATCGATGCCGCGAGAGAGGCAATGCACACGCTGGACCGGATCAATCGCGCGCGGGCCGAGGCGTCGCAGGCCGGTCGCCGAGGTCGACCTCGCGCTCCATATCGGGGAAGTGTTGTACGGCAATGTCGGCGCCGCCGATCGCCTCGATTTCACGGTGATCGGGCCGCGCCGTCAACGAGGCGGCGCGCATTGAAACCCTGTGCGAACCTTTGGGCCGCAAGGTCCTGGTCTCGGCCGAGTTTGCCGCCGCGGCCGGCGCCTGCAATGGACTCCAGCCCCTCGGCCGTCATCGGCTGCGCGGGGTTCGCGAACTCCGCGCAATTTACGGACTGAATGTCTAGGGGCCGACTGGTTGCGCGACGCGGTTTCGGTCGGCTAAGGTCCGTAATCTTTCGGGGGAGCATCGCTGTGACCAAATTGATCACGTTCTTCGCCTTGACCGGTTTGCTGGCCGTCGCCGGCTGCGCCACCCAGCAACAGCTGGTCGGACAAAAGGAAGACCTCCTCGCCGCGGCCGGGTTTCAGATAAGGGTCTCCGATACTCCGCATCGCCTGGCGGCGATGCGCAAACTTCCGCCCAACAAATTCGTCACCCGCGTCGTGAACGGTCAGCCGGTGTACTTGTATGCCGACCCTCTGGTCTGCCGTTGCGTCTATTTCGGCACACAGCAGAACTGGGCGGCATATCGGCAGGAGGTTTTCGCCCAGCAACTCGCGGACGAGGCCCAGATGACCGCGATTATGAACCAGGACGACTGGGATTGGGGCCCCTGGGGCTGGCCTTGATCAGCCTTCTTTGGAAAGTTTACGATCGTAAGGGGGGCGGCACGCGGGCTCGGCCGCGCTTACGCGAGTCGGCTCGCCGGATTGGGAGCAAAGCTGGTTGTCGAGGCTGTAATGGAGCACGCGTCACGGCCGGCAGCATTGGGGATGCTCCTGCTCGCGGAATTCAGCGCTCCGCGGAGCAATCCCCTCTAAGCGCCCCTGGCACGAATCTCCGAACATCACCCTGCATCCTTTCAGGTTGATGCACCGACGTCCATTATGGTAAATATCATATGCCGATTCCGCCGTATGGATCGACGCTCGTTTAGAAAGGTGGTGAACAATGTCAGAGTCCCACCAGCCACAGCGAACCGCCGAAGAGCAACCAGCAGTTCCGCCTGTACCGCCGATACAAGTGCCCCTCGTCGTGCACCCAATCTTTCCACCGGTCGTGCACCCGATCGTCCATCCCATCGTGCACCCGATCGTCCATCCCATCGTGCAGCCCGATCGTGCATCCCATCGTGCACCCGATCGTCCATCCCATCGTGCACCCGATCGTCCATCCCATCGTGCACCCGATCGTCCATCCCATCGTGCACCCGATCGTGCCACCACCGCAGATCGTTTTTCCGCTGGTCCAACCAACTGTGGTTACCCCCCTGCCTCAATCTGAGGAGACCGCGGCTTCACCGGGCAGGTCTAGGACGTCGACGTAAAACCGGAGGCTTGGCGCGTGTAGCGCCGCAGCCCGGTCTTGGGGGCGCGCGAGTGAGACGAGTGTTGTACGTGGAACCACTATACGCACATTGAAGGCCTCAATAAGCCAACCGAGCGCGCCTGATGAGCGATAGTCTCAAGCACTTCATGGTGACCTTAGCGACCGATGTCGACGCACTCGCGGCCTTCGTTATGGATCCAATCAAGGCCATCAAGGCGGCGGGGCTGACGGAAGAAGACGCGACGGTGCTGACGTCCGGCGACCAGACGAGGATATATGTTGCTCTTTCTGGCATCAAGCTGCCGGTCGCGACGCAACCGGCTGCGGAACAGAATGCACTGTCACCCCAGCCTGCATCCGCCTCTGCCATTCAGCAGCCAAGTCCTGCTTACCCGGTGGTGGTAGGTTGGAGCGGCGCGACGGCACAGCCCGCCGGTAATCCTCCTCCAGCCAATACTCCGCCAGCCGGTTCGCCATCGGCATACCCAGCCCCAGCCTATCCCACTCCGCCCTGTCATTCTCCGGTCTACCCGGCTCCGCCTTATTCGCAACAACCGTATCCGCCTCAGGCGGGCAGTAGCTCTGTCCCGCCATGGATCATGGATTGGGTGGCGCGCTGGTGGGCGAGCGTTAGTGGTCCGGCTAGCTACCCTCCACCACCAACGTGGCCCCCCGGCTATCCCGGGTCGAGATGAGTGAGGCATCTCACCATCAAGCGCGGCCGCGCGCCCCGTTGGCTCTTAAATAGCCGGCACGCACCGAGTGCCCCCGCCCTGCTCAACCCAGGGGCAAATTCAAGGCGATGGCGATGAATGACGAAAGATTGGTGGTTGTCGGTACCGGCATTCGCACAGTCGGCCAGATGACCATGGAGTCAATTGCCTGGATTAAGAAGGCAGACCGGGTGCTTTACATCACAAGCGATCCGATCGCCGAGGAAATGATCAAAACGCTGAATCCATCGGGAGCCGAGTCGTTACAGCCGTTCTATGCAGAGAACAAGCTGCGGCTGAAAACGTACCATGAGATGATCGACCGTACGCTAGATTGCCTCCGGGCGGGCGAAATGGTGTGCATGGCAGCTTATGGGCATCCAGGCGTATTTGCTTATCCCACACACGAATCGGTGCGCCGGGCACGGGCTGAGGGCTTCAAGGCACGCATGCTACCAGGCATCTCGGCGGAAGATTGCTTGTTCGCCGATCTGAACGTTGATCCAGCCATGGCCGGGTGTCAGTCTTTTGAGGCCACTGACTTCCTCGTAAATGGGCGGACAATCGACCCTTCGTCGAACCTGATCCTCTGGCAGATCGGCGTACTCGGCAATTCAACGTTCAAGCCACATCTTTATGATATGCGTGGTATGCCTCAACTGATGCAGAAGCTTTACTCGTATTATAGCCCCTATCACGACGTGTACATCTACGAGGCACCGTTGTTTCCTGGGGTCGAACCGGTGATTCGGAAAGTGCCGCTTTATTCGCTGCCGAGTTCGGGCGTCTCGGCGATTTCGACGCTCTATATTCCGCCCTCAGTGCCGCCGCGGGTGGATATCGCGCTCTCCCAGGCATTGGGTCTTATCAGCCAAGCATAAGCGTGCCGGAATGGCAGTCGGAGAGGATCAGCGACGGCCTGATCATCGGTCAATAAACGTTCAGCGCGTGCTACTACGTGCACGGGGGTGCCGATACCGGCCAGCGTTGGGGGGCCATAAGAGAGCGTAAAAACGATCCGCGTTACCGCAACTGTATCGCTCCCGGGCTCAGCGCCACGGGCAGGATCATGCAGACGGTCATCTCGCGAGGCATCAACGCCCATCGCGATCGGTCGGAACAGGTTGCTCGCGCCGGCTCGGGACGGTCGAGGACTGTGCCAAGGTCGTCGAGTTCCTCCCCACCGATTTGTCCGATTCCGTGACCGGTGCGCTGATCCCCGTCGACGGCGGGTTGTTTCACGCCTAATCAGCCGGATCATTAAGAACGCCGGCTCCTCGTTTTGTGTTTAACGAACCGGCGGAGCGTGCAATCATGCGGTAGTCCCAATAGTAAGCACAGAGGTCGCCATGGCAAAATACATGCTGGTCAGCTTCAAGACCTGCCCTTGGGTGCAGCGTTCGGCGATTGTGCTGCGGGAGAAAAACACTGAGTTCGAGCTCCGCCATATCGAGCCCGACAACCGGCCGGACTGGTTCCTCGCCATGTCTCCGCACAAAAAAGTGCCGGTGCTGCGGATCGACGACAAGATATCGCTGTTCGAATCCAACGCGATCAACGAGTACCTCGACGAGACCATCGCGCCGCGCTTGCATCCGGAGGACCCGGTCGAGCGCGCGATAAACCGGGCCTGGACCGATTATGTGCCCACCTTTGCCAGTACGGTCACGGCAACGGCTTATGCGGATACCGAGGCGGAGTACAACAAGGCTGCCGAGCAGATCCCGGTGCCCTTCGAGCGCCTCGAAAGGGCCTTGGAAAAGCAGGGCAGCGGCCCGTTGTTCAATGGCGCAAAGTATTCGCTGGTCGACGCGGCCTATGCCCCATTCCTGCAGCGCTATGTGTTCCTCGACCGGGTAAAAAAGCTCGGCCACATAGAGAAATTCCCGCGGCTCAAAGCCTGGTGCGAAGCGTTGCTCAATCGCCCCTCGACGCACTCCTTCGCGCCCGCCGAGTTCGAGGCGATGTATCGGGAAAACTTGAAGCGACGCAACAAGTGGATCGCACAGTTCATCGAACCGGTTAGAGCCGCCGCGGAGTAGCCGAGCGGCGACTGCCGGCTCAGGCAAGGGGGGTGGGGAGTGCGCGCAGAGAATGCGAGAGAGGCTCGTCGCATTGTGTTTTGCTGCCGCCGCCTCCGCCCTCTCCGCCTGCCAAGGCGGCGGCGAAACAATGGCCGCGGTGGGCAATGAGCCGAGCGGCGCGCCGCCCTCGGATTTTTGCGCCGGGCACAAACCAAGGCGAATTCTCCATGCCGATCCGTCCAATTATCGGAGGATGATCGGCGGCCTCGTTCCCGGGGACACGCTGGTCCTGGCGGCGGGAGAGTACCCCCGCCTCATTATAGCGAACCTCGCGGGTGTACCCGGCCGTTGCATCACCATTACGGGACCAGCCGGAGACCGGCCCGCCGTCATTTTTGGGGAGATTGGCAACAGGACAGTCCAGATCATCGATTCCAGCTATATCGTGATCACCAACCTGGTAATCGACGGCCGTGGGCTCCCCGGCGCGGACGGCATCAAGGCCGTGGCGTCAGCTCACCCCGCCACACATCACATCGTTCTCGACGGCAACCTGATCATTGGCGCCGGAGCGAACCAGCAGACGGACGGCATTACGACCAAGACCGCGACCTGGAACTGGGTCATCCGGCGAAACACGATCCTTTCAGCCGGCACGGCGCTTTATCTCGGAGAACTCGGACGGCACCGCTCCGTTTATTGCAGGATTGATTGAGAACAATTTGGTCGTCGACCCGATCGGCTATGGCATGCAGATCAAGTACCAGATCGCGCGGCCGGAACTTCCTGGCATGCCGGACGTACCACAGTCTACCATCATCAGATATAACGTATTCAAGAAAAGCGGGCGCCCGTCACCTGACGGCAATCGGCCGAATTTGTTGGTGGGGGGCTTTCCCGAAAAGGGCGCGGGCTCGAACGATCTCTATCAGATCTACGGCAATCTGTTGGTCGACAACCCGCGCGAGGCACTTTTCCAGGGCTCCGGCCGCATCAGTTTCCATGACAACGTTCTGATCGGGGGAGAGCCGGCTGCTGCGGTTTTTCGCGATCACGATTTGCCGCTGAAACTGGCCGAGGTGTTCGACAACAAGATCTATTCGCCGCATATCGGCATTGAGTTCGGCAGCCCAGCGCGACAAGGTGAGTCGGTGTTCGGCAACGTCATCTTCGCGGAAACCCCGATCGCGGGCGTCGGCCTCAGCGAAAGCGGCAATATCGTATTCGAGCCGGCCCCAGCGGTTGAGCGCTCTGCATCGCCCCAGTAATCCAGCGCCAATTACCGCCGGCCAAACCCAACTGGTCCGCCCGCCTCGATACCATCGTCCATCAATTGCTCGAACTGGCCGGGCGACGACAAAGCGCGCCGGAGCGAATTGAATTCGAACCCCGGCACAGTTCGCGCCAGGGCTCGCAGCAGACGCGTGATCATCGGAAAATCCCTTGCGCCGTAGTAGGCAATGTCAGCCGCAAGATCGATTTCATGCTCGATGGCGACGTCGAGCAAGGCGAGATGGTCGTGCAGCGTGGTCGCCGGCGCTTCGCGGATCCCGGCCACGACCGCACTGATGTCGAGCAACAGGCGGGCCTCCCGATCGCGCAGCAGCGTCACATCGGCGCCGCCGTTACGTGCCTGCTCTATTATCATGGCGAGCCGGTGGCGCTCGTTCTCGAGGCTCGCCCAAAACTCGTGCAGCTCGGAAATTGTAGCATGCACGCCTTGGCTCACAGCCGATCTTCCTCGCCGATGCCCCCGGATCAAGATTAGTCCTCAGTGTTGCAACTTGACCGTCCAAAACGCGTCAAAATCGACTCGGCGCGCAACGCCCGTCATCGCTGTGGATCGTCGGGCTTTGATCGACGGGTGCGGCGAGCCCGAAGGCTGGTGGCGCGCAGCCCGCGAAGGCCGTGGGCCTCGAACGCGCGCTGCCAGTCGAGCAGTTCTTCCTCGGAAAGTGCGTACCGGCGGCAAGCCTCCTCCATAGTAATGGCGCCGCTGCTCAGGGCTGCGACGACGGCAGCCTTGCGGCGAGCCACCCACCTATTGGTGTTCGCCGGCGGCAGATCAACCATTGATCGAGGCTGCTCGCTTGTACGGCCCTACGTACGCAACTCGCCGCATCAAGCTCGGACCGCATCGCGGGTGCGGACACAATTTCGGCTGCCTATCGGTCCTAGACATGTCCCTCCCGGCGAGCCGCAACGGCCGTTATCGCACATTGTCCGCGCTACTACTAAACCTCTGCCTAGGTAGAAGCGGAGAGCGAATTTGTGAGTAAATTTGGTTAACGCAGCGATTTTTCCGTGGAACGGCCGGCCGCCTATTCGCGGCGAGCAGGGCAGATCGGCGCAGCCGAGGAAGTTCTTGATACCCGAGGACGAGCTGCAATGATCCGGTCGCCAAAACGGGAACGCCGGAAGAGATGAGCCAGGCAAAGCTGATTTTGATCGGAGCGGGCGTGCTCCTCAGCCTGGGGATGGGAATACGCCAGAGCCTCGGTCTCTTCCTGACGCCGGTGACCCGCGACCTCGCGTTGAGTGCGGCCGATTTCACGTTGGCCGTGGCAGTCCAAAACATCGTCTGGGGCCTGTCGCAGGCTCCAGTCGGAGCGATTGCCGATCGTTTCGGTCTGCGTTCGACAATGGTGGCCGGCGCCGGGATCTATGTTATCGGGCTTGCGGTCATGGCTGCGGCCGGCGGCGCGCCGGCGCTGATCGCATCTGGCGTGCTGATCGGCATGGCCTGTCGTGCACCGCCTCGTCCTTGGCATTGACCGCCACCGCCCGCGCGATCCCGGAGCAGCGCAGGAGCAAGGTGCTCGGCGTCGTCTCCGCCGCCGGGTCACTCGGTACGTTGCTTATCCCGCTGACGACCCAAACACTGCTCGCCCACCAAGCCTGGCAGATCGGGGTGCTGTTTTTTCTGATCCTCGCCGTCACGATGCTGCCGGCAGGATTTTACGCCGGCGGCGCCGACCGGTTGCCGGGGTTGGGCGCGCCGAGGACCACGATGCGCGCAATGATCGGTCAGGCGGCGCGGCACCGACCGTTTCTCGTCATGTCGGGAGCATATTTCGTCTGCGGCCTGAACCTTGTATTCCTGACCACCCATCTGCCGACCTATCTGGCGATCTGCGGCCAGGACCCGATGCTGAGCGCCGAGGCCCTCGCCGTTATCGGCGGGATGAACTGTGTCGGCTCGCTACTCGCCGGCTGGCTCGGCGGGCGGTACCCGAAGCATGTTCTCCTCGGGCTCCTCTACATTCTGCGCGCCTTCGTTTTTACCGCCTATTTCGTGATGCCGCCGACACCGGCGAGCACCCTGCTTTTTGCAGCCGCGATGGGCATGCTATGGCTCAGCGTGGCGCCGCTCGTCAGCGGCCTCGTCGCCGAGATGTTCGGAACCCGCTACATGGCCACTTTGCTCGGCATCTCCTTTGTGATGCATCAGGTGGGCTCGTCGCTCGGCGCGTGGGGCGGCGGGCTGATCTTCGACATGACCGGGTCCTATGACCGGGCCTGGCAGACCGGCGTGCTGATCGGCTTTGGCGCCGGCGTCGTCCAGATCCTCGCGGGGGGCCCGCCGCGCCGGCGCAGCCGAGCGGTCGAGCCTCGTCTCGCCATCACTTAGCCGCCGTTAAGATTTTATGACGCCGGAACAGCCATCGTTAGGCGGCGTTCGAAAGGTACTGCTCCCAATCCTGACGGCCGCGGATGTATTTCGTCGCCCTCGCGACCGATTACGACGGCACCCTGGCCGAAGACGGCTTGGTTGCCGAAGAGACGATCGCGGCGCTGCGTTCGTTCCGGCAATCCGGCCGTAAGCTGATCCTCGTCTCCGGGCGGGAGCTGCCAGACCTGCGGCGCGTTTTCCCGCATCCCGACCTGTTCGACGCGGCGGTGGTCGAGAACGGGGCGTGCTCGCGAATCAAAGAAACCGTCGAACACCGCTATACCAAGCCCGCATAATGAGCGGGCTCGGCGTAGATATTATTGACCGAGGGAGCTCGGACCGGGACGACGTTGCCGAGAAACTGCTCGACCGAGGTTTGCCAGCTGAAGCGCTCGGCCCGCGAGCGGCAGATCTCTCGACGAATGTTCAGCGCTGCCAAGGCGGCAGCCCGGAGATCCCAATCGAGAACTCCGGCGCCGCTGTCGCCGATGACGTCCATGGGCCCAGGGACCGGCAATGCCGCGACCGGAACCCCGCAGGCCAGCGCTTCGAGCATCACCAGCCGAATGTCTCGGTGCGGCTCGGCAATACGAACACGTCAGCCGATGCGTAGTGCTGGACCAACGCTTCGCCCTGCAGACATCCGGCAAAATGCACATTGGGATAGCGGCGCTTCATTTCCGGCAATAAGTGGCCGTCGCCCACAACCAACTTCGAGCCGGGCAAATCGAGGTCGAGGAAAAGCGGCAGATCTTTCTCTGCCGCAATGCGCGAAACGCATAGAAATACTGGTGGAGGCAGATCGACGGCGGGGGTACATCCCGGCCGGAACAGCCCAATGTCGACGCCTCGCGTCCACAGGGCGAGCTGTTCGAAACCGTTTTGCGCGAGCTGACGGCGGACCGTTTCCGTGGCGACCATGATCGCGCTCGAACGGCAATGAAAGCGGCGCAATATCGCGTAAGTCCATGCCTTAGGCACCCCGAAACGGGCCTCTAGATACTCCGGATATTTTGTGTGATAGGCGGTGGTGAAGTGCAAGTTCCGCTTTATGCAATACTTCCGCGCGGCGGTACCGAGTGGTCCTTCAGTCGCGATGTGGATCGCATCGGGCGCCAACACATCCAGCAGTCGCGTGAGGCGCGGCCCCGCAGCAATCGCCAAACGCACTTCCCGGTCCGTCGGGCACGGTACGGTGCGAAAAAGCTCCGGGGTCAGCGGAACAACGTCATGCCCGGCTGCGTTCAGCCCGTCATGCAAGGCCGCGAGCGTGCGCGCGACGCCGTTGACCTGTGGCCTCCACGCGTCCGAGACGAGCGCGAATTTCATTGCCCGTGTCGACAGAGCTCGCGGGGCCGAGCCTCCACTCTATGTCCAGTTCATCAACGACGCGGCCTCTAAGGGTGGTGCATCCAATCTTCGATCCAATGGATCAGCTCGAGTCGCCCATCGAAGTGCTCGACGCAGCGGTGCAGCTTCCACCAATCGCCGTCATTGCAATAGAGTATGCCGTTCATTTCGCGAATCTCAGCGTGATGGATGTGGCCGCAGACCACGCCGTCGACCCCACGGCGGGTTGCCTTGGTGGCCACAGCATCGGCGAACGAGCCGATGTACTGCATCGCGTTCTTGACCCGGTGCTTGAGATAGGCGGACAGCGACCAATACTGATATCCCAGGCGGCGCCGCATGATATTGAAATAACGGTTGAGCCCAAGCACAGCCGTGTACGCATCGTAGCCGAGCATTGCCAGCCAGCGCGCGTGCTTGACGACCGCGTCAAACACG